>NZ_JBFUHQ010000002.1:0-132500 GCF_056402315.1 Pseudoxanthomonas sp. P4_B2 | reverse complement strand
ACGCCAGTGGCATTGCCGGGTAGCTACGTTCGGAAGCGATAACCGCTGAAAGCATCTAAGCGGGAAGCGCGCCTCAAGATGAGATCTCCCGGGGCACAAGCCCCCTAAAGGAACGATGAAGACTACGTCGTTGATAGGTCAGGTGTGTAAGTGCAGCAATGCATTGAGCTAACTGATACTAATGATCCGTGCGGCTTGACCATATAACCTCAAGTTGCTTTAGTCTCGACACACGTCGATTGAAATCTAAATAGCAAACTACTTCCCAAGACCTTATGAGAGACAGGCGCCACTCCTATTTTTATAGGTATGAGCGACGCTCCAACCGTCTCCCTGGTGAAATTAGCGCTGTGGAACCACCCGATCCCATCCCGAACTCGGAAGTGAAACGCAGCTGCGCCGATGGTAGTGTGGCTTAAGCCATGCAAGAGTAGGTCATCGCCAGGGTCTTACCCCAAACGCCGGATCGAAAGATCCGGCGTTTTCTTTTGCGCCCGCAGGCGCGGCCGCAACAGGCCATCGCCAGGGTCTTTGCCCAAAACGCCATTTCCGCGAGGAGTGGCGTTTTTGTTTGTTCGATCTACAGCGCCAACATCGCAGGATTGCTAACATCGCTCGAAACCGGGGAGCTTACGATGATTGCGAAATGGTGGTGCGCAGGTCTGGTGCTGTTTTCCCTCAATGCGCAAGCGGATGAAACCGTCTCGCCGAGAGCCCGGCAATTGCATGAAAGCGCCATCGTTTTGGATACGCACCTCGATACGCCTTCCAATCTCCATCGCCCGGGTTGGAACATCCTCGAGCGTCACGATCAGGATGGCGAATTCGCTCAGGTGGATCTGCCGCGGATGAAGCAAGGAGGCCTCGACGGCGGCTTCTGGGTGATCTATACGGCACAGGACAAGCGCGACGAGGCAGGCAATCGCCAGGCAAGAGATCATGGTCTGGTCAGATTGGCCGCCATCCGCGAAATGGTCGCCGCGCACCCCCAGGATTTCGAACTGGCCCTCACCGCGGACGATGCGGTGCGCATCGAAAAAGCCGGCAAGCGCGTGGTCTTCATCAGCATGGAGAACGCCTCGCCTCTAGCCAGCGATCCAAGCCTGCTTACCGCGTACCACAAGCTGGGACTGCGGATGCTCGGTATCACCCACACCAGCAATAACGATTTCGGCGATTCTTCCACCGATCCGGCCGGGCACGAATGGAACGGGCTCAGCGACAAGGGACGTGCGCTGGTCCAGGAAGCCAACCGACTAGGCATCTTGTTGGATGCTTCCCACGCCAGCGATCAGGTATTCGACCAACTCGTCGAATTATCGAAAGCGCCGATCGTGCTTTCGCACACCAGCGCCGATGCCATTTACGAGCATCCACGGAACATCGACGACGCGCGTATTCGCAAGCTGGCCGCCAAGGGCGGCGTAATTCACGTCAACGCCTACAGCGGCTATTTGATTCCGGTGCCGAAAATTCCGCAACGCGATGCGGAAATGGCAGCGCTCGACAAGCACTTCGGCGAATACAGTCAATTGAGTCCGGCGCAGATACAGCAATGGCTCCGCGACCAAGCGGAGATAGACCGCAAATATCCGGTGCCGCGCGCGAATCTGGACGACTACATGCGCCACCTGCTGCACATCCTGAAAGTCGCCGGCCCGGAACACGTCGGCATCGGCGCCGATTGGGATGGCGGGGGTGGGGTCGCCGGACTGGAGGACGTCTCGGCACTGCCGAGAATCACCGAGCGGTTGCTGGCGGCAGGTTATAGCGAGCGGGATATCCGCAATATTTGGGGTGGCAATCTGCTGAGGACGATGCGGGCGGTTCAGACCACTGCAGAAAAGAAGCGGAAAAAATCTCATTGAAAACAAATACTTGTAGAAAGATGATCAAGCCTTGCTGTTCTACCTGCGAAACGATGGAACTCTTTTCCTGTTTAGCAGTCGAACCTCGCGACTGCTAAAATGACTGCCATGAACCAGACCACTGCAGCCACCGCCATGGTGGCAAACAACCTTCCTATTCCCAGCGCGCTCGGCTCGCTCGATGCGTATATCGGCGCTGTGCACCAGATTCCGGTGCTGACGGTCGACGAAGAGCAGGAACTGGCGCGTCGATATCGCGACGCCGAAGATCTCGACGCCGCCCGTGAACTCGTGCATTCGCACCTGCGTTTCGTCGTGCACGTGGCCCGCGGCTACAACGGCTACGGCCTGCAGCTGGGCGACCTGATCCAAGAAGGCAACATCGGCCTGATGAAGGCGGTCAAGCGTTTCGATCCCGAAATGGGCGTGCGCCTGGTCAGCTTCGCCGTGCATTGGATCCGCGCCGAGATGCATGAGTTCATCCTCAAGAACTGGCGCATCGTCAAGGTCGCCACGACCAAGGCGCAGCGCAAGCTGTTCTTCAACCTGCGCAAGTCGAAGACGCGCCTGGGTTGGATGAACGATGCCGAGGTCACTGCGGTCGCTGCCGATCTCAACGTGTCCAAGCGCGAAGTGCTGGAAATGGAATCGCGTCTTTCCGGCCGCGATATCGGTTTCGATGCACCCTCCGACGAGGACGACGATCACGCGCCGCCGTCGCCGGGCGCCTACCTGATGACTCAGGACGAAGATCCGTCGCAGGCCTACGAGCGCGCCGATAGCGAAGGCAACAAGCTGGAGCTACTGCGCGAAGGCATGGCGGGTCTGGACAAGCGTTCGCGCGACATCGTCATGCGCCGCTGGTTGGATGACGACAACAAGGTCACTCTGCAGGAACTGGCGGACGAATACGGCGTGTCGGCCGAACGCATCCGCCAGATCGAGGCCAATGCGCTGAAGAAGATGAAGGCGCTGTTCGCGGCCTAAGCGGCAGCCCGGCGATATCGAAACGGCTCCGGAAACGGGGCCGTTTTTCGTTTGCGCAAGAATCGGATATCGCACGCGTCTCATCGCATTCATGCTGTCGCCACCAACAGCAGGAGTGGATCATGGCTTACCGCATTTCAGGCTTGGCCCCGGAAATTTTCCAGGCTTTGTTCGCCTACGACGACACGCAACTGGCCGCGCTCGATATCCGTCGGCTGACGGCCGCCGACTCCCACGGATTTCCTTGCCGGGTATCGCTGCGGGATGCGCAGCAAGGCGAAATGCTTTTGCTATTGCCTTACGAGCACCATGCGGTCGCAGGACCGTACCGGGCGAGCGGTCCCATTTATGTGCGGGAACACGCTCATGCCGCTGCCGTGTTCGAAGATTCGGTTCCGCCTTTCTTGCATCGCCGCCTGATGTCGGTGCGGGCCTACGATGCCGAGGGGTGGATGCACGCTGCGGAAGTGGTAGAAGGGAACGCGCTGGAGGCCTGCATCACCAACCTGTTCGCTCTCCCTCAGATCGACTATCTGCATCTCCACAATGCACGCCCTGGCTGCTACTCCTGTCGAGTAGACCGCTGCTGATTGTCCTCGTCGCTGCCCAGGATAATCCGCGCGCCGCGCTGATAGCTCCAGTACGCCCAGGCCCAGTTGAGCAGCACCACCAGGCGATTGCGGAATCCGATCAGGAAGAACACGTGCGCAGCCAGCCAGAACCACCAGGCCAGCAGACCCGAGAGTTTCAATTTTCCGAAATGCACGATCGCCGCCATCCGGCCGATGGTGGCGAGATTTCCGTAATCCTTGTAATGGAAAATCGGCGCCGGTCTGCTCTCCAGGCGCGCGCGGATCGCGTTAGCGACGTGCCGGCCCATTTGTTTGGCCGCAGGGGCGACGCCCGGCACGGGCTTGCCGTCCTGCTGCACCGACGCCAGGTCGCCGGCAACGAAGACTTCCGGATATCCCGGCACGCTTAGGTCCGTCTGTACCTGCACGCGACCGGCGCGATCCAGCGGCGCACCAAGGGATTTGGCTAGCGGCGAGGCCGCTACCCCTGCCGCCCAGACCACGGTACGTGCGGCGATGAATTCATCGCCCAGCCGATAACCGGATTCGTCGATGTCCGTTACCGCGGTGCCGGTGGAAACTTCGACGCCAAGCTTCTTGAGCTGCCTGCGCGCTTTCTCCGACAGGTCTTCCGGAAACGAGGACAGCACCCGTGGTCCGGCTTCGATTAGGCGCACGCGCGCATCCGACGGATTGATGTTGCGGAATTCGTTGGTCAGCGTATGGCGCGCGATTTCCGCCAGCGTGCCCGCCAGTTCCACCCCGGTCGGGCCGCCGCCGACGATGGCGAAATTCAGCCAGGCGGCGCGCTTGACCGGATCCGGCTCGGCCTCGGCGCGCTCGAACGCGAGCAACAGATGCCGGCGCAGCTGCAGCGCATCGTCCAGTGTCTTCAGGCCCGGCGCATGTTTGGCCCACTCGTCGTGCCCGAAGTAGGCGTGAGTAGCGCCGCTGGCCAGCAGCAGATAGTCGAAATCCAGGCGGCTGCCGTCATCGAGGGAGATCCGTTTCGCCGAAACATCGATACCATCGACTTCCGCCAGCCGCACTTCCACATTGCTCTGCTTGCGCAAGATATGACGCAGCGGCGCGGCAATATCGGGCGACGACAAACCTGCGGTCGCCACTTGGTAGAGCAAGGGCTGGAACAGGTGGTGGTTGCAGCGGTCGACCAAGGTAATGCGAACCGGCGAAGCGGCCAACGCGCGCGTGGCCCATAGGCCGGCGAAACCGCCGCCGATGACGACGATGTGCGGAAGCGGGTTGGAAATCATGGAAGGCTCGGCATTAGGTGATTACGAATTCCGACTATTCTGCTGGAATAGCGTCTCGGCAAGGCAAAGCGGGAATACAGTGTAGGCGTGTCGGTCGGCCCAAACGACCCCGCCGTCCATAAGCCGCGCCGTGAACTGTGGGTGCGGCATAGGTTTTGCGGTCCGGCTAGAGCACTTGTAGAAAGCATTGGTTATGGGCCATATATGCTTGCTTAGGGGACGGATTGGTCTTAATCCGTGCGCATATCTATTGAACAGCGGTTGGTGGGAGCCGGTGGCATGAGGCCAATGCAAATCGCCGAAGATCGGCTGCCTACGCGCTGGCAGAGCCTGCTTTTCGAAGCCAAGGCTTGTGCGTTCCGGTGGCGTCGTTCACTGCTCGATCTATCCGGATCCGTGCGCGGGCAATTCCAAGCGTCTGTGCTCTGTAATGCGCCGGTGCTGGCAGAGTTCCGCAGCCCACTATGGCCAGCTGAGGAAGCGGCCGAACATCTGGTCACAGGAAAAATTCACAACCTGCGTGTGGCGGCTCGCTCGCTTAATGGGATCGAAGTCCCGTCAGGTGAAGTTTTCAGTTTCTGGAAGCAGGTGGGGCGAGCGCGCAAGCGACGCGGTTTCGTCATGGGCAGAGAGTTGCGGGAAGGCTGCTTGGTTCCTGCGATCGGCGGCGGACTATGCCAGCTTTCCGGTGCGCTGTACGACAGCGCGGTTCGCGCCGGGCTAGAGGTGGTGGAGCGCCATCGCCACTCGCGTGTAGTACCGGGTTCGCTGGCGGAAAGCGATCGCGACGCCACAGTATTCTGGAACTATTTGGACCTGCGTTTCCGTGCCCCTTGGCCGTGGCGTCTTGAGGTGGCTCTTGATGCGCACGAACTGCATGTCTCAATACGCGGCCATGCTCCGGCATCGCCGGCCGCAGTTCCATTAGCGCCCGCCCTGCGCAAGTCTGTGTCCATCGGGGATTGCGCCAGCTGCGGCGAAACGGAATGTCACCGGTACGGGGCCGCAGAGTCTTCTAGCATCCGCCGAACCTGGCTCGTGGAAGATGATGATTGGCCTGAATTCAGCGCCTATCGCAAATCCGAAAAGGCCGGGCAGGACAGGGTGCTGGATTTCGCATATAGGGCGGGTCTACGCGAGCGTATAGCCGCAACGAGAGCCAAGGCAGTCCGCCGCTGGCTGCTCTGGCGGGGAAAGGCGTTGCCGCAAGCGAGGCTGGGTGGTCATCAGCTAATCGCTGGCGCCTACGCACGCCGGCTCGGCTACGAGGATACGCATCTAGTAGTACCGCAGAGCGTGTTGCCTTTTCTATGGAGGGCGGGCGAATTGAATGGACGTTCGTTCGATGTGTTGATGACGGCGTTGCCCATGCACGAAATACAACGGAGACTCGATAGGGCGTTCGCGCTCCATCCGTCAAGCCGAACCTTATCCGACTTTCGCGCCGACCCTATGCTAGCGGAGGCGGAAAGAAATGCGCTGGAGCGCGCGATGCACTGGATCACACCCCATGCTGAGATACTGCGCATGGCGGGGGCACGCGCATTACCTTTGCCATGGCAAACTCCTGCTTTGCAAACGATCGAGCCACGGACGGCGGGAAGACCTCCGCGCGTGCTGCTTCCCGCATCGTCTTTGGCGCGCAAGGGAGCGATCGAACTCCGCGAAGCCTTGGTCGGTTTGCCCATAGAGGTACTGCTTCCGCCAGGCGCCGAAGATCATGCGGATTTCTGGCGGGGCTTCCAGGTCATGCGCGTTGGATCCATCGGCGAAGGTGTCGATGTCACCGACATTGTGGTTCTGCCCGCATGGATAGAGCATCAACCACGCGGCTTGTTGCGCGCAATTGCAAGGGGTAAGCCGGTAATCGCAACCCAAGCATGCGGCCTGCCGAGTGAACTGCCATGGCATAAGGTGGCCGAGGGCGACACAGAGAGATTGCGTGCAAAAATAGGCGAACTGCTGGCGACCCTGCGCCCTTGAGGAGCCGTCAGTAGAGATCCAGCGGGTCCACATCCAGCGACCAGCGCGTCTTGCGCGCTTCGCGCAATTCGTAGATGGCGGGCAATGCGGAATCCAAGAGTGCATGCAACTCGCGGCGATTGGGCGACGACAGCAAGAGTTGCATGCGGTGCATGCCGGCGCGCCGGGACATGGGGGCGGGGATAGGTCCCTGAATTTCAATGTTTTGAGCCCCTCTCACGCCGGGAGAGGGGTTGGGGTGAGGGTACGGCGAAGTCAGCGAAGGCTGGGAAGGCAATGACTTTGCCGTACCCTCATCCGTCGCTTCGTGCCACCCCGTATCAAGTACGGGGCGGGCTCTTCTCCCGGCGGGAGAAGGGAATGCAGCCGTCAGCGCCGACTTGGCTGCATGCAGAAAGGCGTTCGCGGCATCAACATGCTTGGCTTCCGCACGCAACAAAGCCAGATGCGCGAATGGGGGGAAGCCTGCGGCCTGCCGCTGCTCCAGCTCGCTTTCCGCAAAAGCGTGATAACCGCCGTTGATGAGGGTGTTGAGCAGCGGGTGGTCCGGATGGTGGGTTTGCAGCCAAACTTCGCCTGGTTTGCGTGCGCGTCCCGCGCGACCAGCGACCTGGATCAATTGCTGGGCGAGTTTCTCGCTGGCGCGAAAATCCGCCGAGAACAGGCCTTCGTCCACACCCACCACCACGACCAGGGTCAGGTGCGGCAGATCATGGCCCTTGGCCAGGATCTGCGTGCCGATCAGGATGCCGGGGCGGTCGCCGAGTTTTTCCAGGTGGCCGGCCAGCGCATCGCGCCGTTGGGTGGTGCTGCGGTCGATGCGCAATACAGGCACGTCGATGAACTTCTCCATCAACATCTCTTCGATGCGCTCGGTGCCGATGCCCTGAGGTTGCAACGCCAACCCGCCGCAATCCGGACACGCGGGCGGCACGGCCTGGCGCGCGCCGCAGTGATGGCATTGCAGGCGGCGGCCGGCACCGTGCACCGTCATCGGAGAGCTTTTCGTCGGCGTGCCGCATCGCTTGCATTGCGCGCTCCAGCCACAGTCGTGGCACATCAGAACTGGTGCGTAGCCGCGCCGGTTCTTGAACACCAGTACCTGTCCGCCGGCCTGCAAGGCGTTTGCGATCGCAGCCATCGTTTCCGCAGACAGTCCCGCTTCGAGCGGGCGCTTGCGCACGTCCTGCACGCGCACCGAAGGCGGCTTGGCATCGCCCGCGCGCTGACGGAGCCGCAGATGCGCATAGCGTCCGCCGATGGCGTTATGCAGCGATTCCAACGACGGCGTGGCGCTGCCCAGAATGACCGGTACGTCTAGCGCCTTGCCGCGGACGAGCGCGAAATCGCGCGCGTGGTAGCGCATGCCGTCCTGTTGTTTGTAGCTGCCGTCGTGTTCCTCGTCGACGATGATCAGGCCGGCGTCGGGCAGCGGCGTGAATACCGCCGAACGCGTGCCCACCGCTACCCTCGCCTCGCCGCGCGCGAAGGCAGCCCAGCCGCGTGCGCGCTCGTTGTCGTTCAAGCCCGAATGCAGCGCTAGCACCGGCACGCCGAGGCGTTGCCGGAAGCGGGCCAGGGTCTGCGGGGTTAAACCGATCTCCGGCACTAGCACCAGCGCCTGCTTGCCGCGCCGCAGGCAATCGGCGATCGCGTGCAGATAGACCTCGGTCTTGCCGCTGCCGGTCACCCCATCCAATAGCAACGGCGCGAAGCCTCGCGTGGCGAGAATCGCCTCCACCGCCGCTTGCTGCTCTGCATGAAGTTCAGGCCCTGTCTGCGGCGACGGCGCAAGGCTGGAGGCGGGAACCGCCACGCGTTCGACCAGGCCGCGCTTGGATAAAGCGCGCGCCGCGCTGCGCCAGTCGTCCATGTGCAGATCCAGGCTGTCCTCCTCGCGCGCGCCTTCGTGCAGCAGCTCGGCGAACCGGCGCGGGCGCGTGCCTTGGCGCAGCCGTTCCCTTCCGTCCTCGCCAGACACGGTCAGCCGCCAGGCCCAGGCGTGCGTGTCCGGCATCGGTTCGCCCTGGCGCAACAGCGTCGGCAATGCGGTGCCCAGCACCTCCCCCAGGGGCGCATGCGTGTAGCGCGCCAGCCAGCGTAGGGAAGCCAGCAGCTCGCCATGCAGCAATGGGGCCGTATCCAGCAAGTCCAGGGCCCGGCGCAATTCGGGTCCGTCGCCGTTCGTCTCGCCGATACTGGCCACCACGCCGATCATCTCGCGCGAACCGAACGGCACCCGCACCCGTTTGCCAATGTCATCGGTGTCGGGCGAATGGTCGGGCGGCGGCAGATAGTCGAACCACTGCGGCAAGGGCAGAGGCAGGACGACCTGGAGAGTGGGGAACGGGAGGGTGGAATCGGAGCGCATCGGCTCCAGTTTACCGACCGCCGCAAGCCCCTCGCGAAGCGTGCTGCAGTTGCACGTCATTGCTACCTGGGGAGTGACGAAAATCACGCAAGTCGCGGTTGCGCCTGGAGATTCTGCTTTATCCACATGGTCTGTGGATAAAACTGTGCATCAAACCCTTGCTCCACGCTTCCGGAGGCTTCCAGCAAGCTTCGGCGTGAGGTTGGCTAAAAAAACGCCAACACCTGAAACTCAATTAATATCAATAGCTTGCTCGTGAAACAGGATTGTAATGCGAATGCCGGGGCTGTCTCCGGACAGGCGTGTGACATTCCGGTGACGGCTGTGCACAACGTGTTTTGGCGCAAACCCTTATGGCGCTTGGGAGAGCAGGTTTTGGGAATCTGTCAAGCGACATTTCGTACTCTGGAAATGCCTGCGCGCAGCTATGATGCGGCGACGAATCCCCCGGTTCCACGATGCCCAGCAACTTGAATGACGCCGCGTCCGCGCCGGCCGCTCTCTCCGCGTTCCTGCGTGGCGTCGAACGCCGGGGCGCACTGTTCGCCGAACTCCAGTGCGGCGACCGCGAGGCGGGCGACAACGCTCTAGCGGCCGCCATGCGCGCGTTCCGCAATCGTGCCGGCACTCTGCCGATGGCCGAGTGGCCGCGGCGCTTCTGGGCCCTGTTGGTGGCGACGCCGCAATTGCGCCAGTCCGCAGCGCCGGCGCAATGGCCGGCAGGCGTCGAAGCGCTGGCCGGCTTACAGTCCCTGCCCCGGCAGGCGCTGTTGCTGCGACTGGCGGCGAGTCTGCCGGAGGAAGAGGCCGCAGCGGTGCTGGGCATCGTCCCGGAAGTCCACGAGCAGGCGCTGGCTTCGGCCTGCCCGCGCGATGCCAGTGGACAACCCGACGCGCTGGCCTGGCGCGCGCTGGCCGAAGCGATTCAATCGTTGCTGCGCGAATTGCCGCCGCAACGGCTGGCGCATCTGGCGCGCCTACGGGAAGCGGCGATCCTGGGCACGAAGATCGAACGCCCTGCCACCGCCACACGTTCGCCGATCGAGGCGCAGTCGAGGCACCGGCGTTGGCCCTGGGTCGTGCTGGTACTGGCGTTGTGTGCAGCCGCACTGGCGGCGACCTGGTGGTGGCCGCAATGGCAAGCGTCGCGCGGCGCCGGCGCCAACCTCGATGGCGGCGTCCAGCGTCTGCAGGACCAGGTGGAAATCGCGGTCGAAGAGATACCGGAGCAGCCGCCCGCGGCGAGGTTCGATGCCACCACCGCCCTGCTCACGCATCCGGATTTCGAACTGCTGCTCGAACCGCAGGACGAAGCGGTCGCGCGCGATGCGGATTTCCTGGCCTGGTACGCGGCTGGCGCCAGCGCGCCCTCCGATGCTTCGGAAGAAAAAGCAGAAGAGGTGGCGGCGTCGACAGCCACGGGAACGGAGACTACCGATGCGCAGTTCTGACCGATCGCCCGTGAACGGACTGGTCCGCCATTGGCGCGGCGCTGGAATTCTCGCCGGCTTGCTGGTGGTCTTGCTGGCGCAGCCCCTGCGGGTTTCGGCAGAGGGGGCGTCGGAGCAAATGGCGATGACCCAAAGCCAGCGGCAGGCCCGGCTGCAAGCGATGACACCCGAACAGCGCGTGCAATTCGGGCAACGTCTCGCCGCCTGGAATGCGTTGCCGTCCCGCGAACGCGAGCAACGCCGCGCGCGTTACCAGGCGTGGCTGCAGCTCGATGCCGACGAACGCGTCAGCCTGCGCGCGCTTGCGGCCCAGGTCGACGCGTTCGCGCCGGAACGCAAGCAGGCCTTGCGTGCGCAGTTCGATGCGCTAGACGATGTGCAGCGGCATGGTTGGCAGTTGGGGCCGGCGTTGGGGCGCGACTACGCCGCGCTGCATCCGTTGCTGGCCTATGTTCCCGCGCCGCAACGCCGGCCGCTGCTGGCTAGGTTGCGAAGCATGAATGCGCAGCAGCGTATCGACCTAGCCGTGCTGGCGCAGCGCACGCCGCCGCAGGATCGGCAGGCGTTGCGCAGCGAGTTGTTGGCGGTACCGCCGTCGGAAGTGGCGGCCTGGCTGCGGCGCAAACTTATTCAGTAGCTTTGCAGATCGCGCAATACGCGGCGAGTGGAACGGAACCGGTCGCCGAAACGGCTGACCCCGTCGGCGCGCATTCGGCCCGAATGCACGCGCAGATAGTCGTCGAGCGCGGCTTGGTCGACCAGTTCGTACTGGGTGCAGAACACGGTTTCCGCCGCGTCGGCGTCGTCCTGCACGGTTTCCATGATGCGCGCGCCGGTGAAGCCGGGCAGTGCGAGCATTTCCTGCACATGCGTCGCCAGCCAGCTGCGGTACTCGACGGCGATTTCGCGGTCGACGGCTAGATTGACTTCATAGATCACCGACATGCGGTTTAGACTACCCGGCCTCCCGACCCGGCGCCAGCGCGTCCGCGCGACCGCAGTCGGACGATCGCCTCCATGACTTCCCAACCTTCCCACACCCCGCGCTTCGGCACTGAAGTACGCGCCACGGCCACGCTCGCCTTGCCGCTGGTGCTGGGCCACGTGTCCACCGGCTTGATCGGTTTCGTCGACAACGTCATCGCCGGCCACCACAGCACGCAGACGCTGGCTGCGGTCACCATCGGCACGGCGCTGTTGTGGCTGCCGATGATGGTGCCTATCGGCACGCTGATCTCGCTCACTGCGTCGGTATCGCAGTTGAACGGCGCCGGGCGCCGCGCAGAGATCGGCCCGTTGTTCCGGCAGGCGCTGTGGTTGGCGCTGGGGTTGGGATTGTTGATGTTCGTCTTTCTCAGCCTGATTCCTTATGCACTGGCGCCGTTCGGCATCGCTGCGGAGATCATTCCCGGCGCCCGCGGCTTCCTGCACGGCATCCGCTGGGGAGCGCCGGCGTTGACGCTGTTCTTCTGCATGCGCTATCTGAGCGAGGGCATGCATTGGACCCTGCCGACCATGTTGATCGGTTTCGGCGGCCTGGCGCTGCTCGCGCCGCTCGGCTATGCATTCACCTTCGGCAGGTTCGGCTTGCCGGAAATGGGCGCCGGCGGGCTGGGCGTGGCCTCGGCGATCATGATGTGGACGCAGGCTGTCGCCTTCGCCCTCTATCTGTGGAATACGGAACGCTTCGCCCACCTCCGGTTGTTCGCGCGCTTCGACGGCCCGCATGTCAAACCGATCGCGCAACTGCTGCGCACCGGCTTGCCGATCGGCGTGACCGTGCTGATGGAAGGCGGCTTGTTCATCGCCACCGCGTTGCTGATCGCACGCTTGGGCGCGGTACCGGCGGCGGCACACCAAATCGCGATCAACGTGTCAGCGCTGTGCTTCATGGTGCCGATGGGCGTGGCCGAAGCGACCACCGTGCGCGTGGGCCATGCGCTGGGCGCGGGCGACGCGCTCGGCATCCGCCGCGCTGCGCATGCGGGCTACGTGATCGTGCTGGCGACGCAGGCGTTGGCGGCCACCGCGTTGCTGCTGGGCCACGATGCGGTGGTGGCGCTGTACACGCGCGATCTGGCGGTGGCGGGCCTGGCCAGCAGCCTGTTGCTGTACGCGGCGGCGTTCCAGTTTCCCGATGGCATCCAGGTGCTTTCGGCCGGCGCGCTGCGCGGGCTCAAGGACACGCGTGTGCCAATGTGGCTGGCGGTGCTTTCCTACTGGGGCCTGGGCATGCCGCTGGGCGCCGGATTGGGCCTGGGGCTGGGTTGGGGGCCCCAGGGGATGTGGATGGGGCTGATTCTGGGCCTGACCGCCGCGGCGGTGCTGATGGCCACGCGCTTCCAACGCAGCAGCAGGCGCCTGCTGGGCCTTACCGCCTCACAAATCCCGGGCAGTGACTTACGGGGCATGTAAGCGCGGCGGGCAACCGGTAAGCTGACCTCGGTTATCCGGAGCTCGCCCCCCATGAATCAAGTCGTCCATCGCGGTCCCATTGCCGCCTTCTTTGTCGGCCTGTGGAACGTGATGAATTTCACCCGCAGGTTGATCCTCAATTTCCTGTTCTTCGGGTTGCTGTTCCTGTTCCTGCTCATCTTCGTGGCGGCGGTGGGGCGCGGCAACGGGGTGAAGCCCTTGCTGGATCGGACTACGCTGGTGATCGCGCCGGAGGGCAAGCTGGTCGAACAGTACAGCGCCGATCCGGCCACGCGCGCGCTGGCCAAGGCTTTCGGCGACAAGAACGCCGAGGAAGTGCAGCTGCGCGACCTGGTCCGCGCCATCGACGCGGCCAAGGACGACAAAAACATCGAGCGCGTGCTGTTGCGCGTGGACCAACTGCAGCCCAGCGGTTACGCCTCGATGCGCGAACTCGCTGCGGCGCTGGCGCGCCTGCGCGCTTCGGGCAAACAGATCGTGTCGTTCGGCGAGAACCTGGACCAGTCGCAGTACTTGCTAGCTGCGCAGGCCAATGAGATCTACATCGACCCGATGGGCAGCATGCTGCTGGAAGGTCTCGGTCGTTACCGGCAGTACTACCGGCAGGGCCTGCAGGACAAGCTGGGCGTGGACGTGCACCTGTTCCGCGTGGGCGAATTCAAGTCCGCCGCCGAACCCTACATCCTCGACGCCGCTTCCAAGGAATCCAAGGAAGCCGATCTGTTCTGGATGAACGATATCTGGCAGCGTTATCTGGCCGATATCGCCAAGGCTCGCAAGCTGTCGCCGGAACAACTGGCCTCGGGCATCGACACCTTGCCCGAAGGCATCGCGGCCGCCGGTGGCGATCTGGCCAAATTCGCCCTGCAGCAGAAGCTGGTGGACGGATTGAAGACGCAGGAAGAAGTCGAGACGCTGCTGACCGAACGCGGCGTGGCCGATGAGGATTCCGACAACGGTTTCCGCAGCGTTTCGTTGGGCGGCTACCTAGCTCAGCTGGACGCGAAAACGGTGCGCATCGGCGACGAGCGTCCGCAGGTGGCGGTAGTGGTCGCCGCAGGCGAAATCACCGACGGCGAACAGCCGGCCGGCACCATCGGCGGCAAGTCCACTTCCGCGCTGTTGCGTGAGGCGCGCGACGATGAAGACGTGAAGGCCGTGGTGCTGCGTGTGGATTCGCCGGGCGGCGGCGTATATCCGTCCGAAGAGATCCGTCGCGAAGTCGCCGCACTGAAGGCCGCCGGCAAGCCGGTAGTGGTGTCGATGGGCGACTTGGCCGCATCCGGGGGTTACTGGATTTCGATGAACGCCGATCGCATCTATGCCGATCCGTCGACCATCACCGGTTCGATCGGCATCTTCGGTCTGATTCCCAACGTCACCCGTACGCTGGACAAGGTGGGCGTACATACCGACGGCGTGGGCACCACGCGTTTCGCCGGTGCGTTCGACATTACCCGGCCGATGGATCCGGCGGTGGGCCGCGTGATCCAGTCGGTGATCGACAAGGGCTACGCCGATTTCACCGGCAAGGTTGCCGCCGCACGCAAGAAGCCGGTGGAAGAGGTCGACGCGATCGCCCGCGGCCGCGTGTGGAGCGGCGCGCAGGCGAAAGAACGCGGGCTGGTCGACGAGCTCGGTGGCTTCGAGGCCGCCGTCGCCGATGCCGCCGCGCGCGCCAAGCTGGGAAAGCCGGACAAATACCGCGTGCGCTACATCGAGAAAATGGCCTCGCCGTTCTCGCAGTTCATGAGCGGTTTCGCCGGCAGCCGCTTGGGCGCGGCCTGGCTCAAGGATTCCGACTTCGCCCGCGCGCTGTTGGCCAAAGCCATGCCGGAAACCGACGCGCAGCTGCGCTTCGTCGAGCAGGCCGCCAACGGCCGCAACGGCGCGCCGGTCAAGGCGCTGGTGTATTGCTTCTGCGGGTTGTGAGGAAGTGACGCTTCTCCCCGCATCGGGGAGAAGCGGCTAAGTCTGTCTACGCCGCTAATTCGCGGCCGCGTCGATCTCGGCGCGTTGTTTGTCCGCCGCTTCCTGCCCCGCTCCGTCGACGGCTTTGGCCTGGTCGATCGGTTTCTGGATCGCATCGCGCAGTTCGGTATTGTCGGCCGCTACGGCCTTGGGCTCGGGAGGCTCGTCGGTGGGCGGCGGTTCGGGTTTGCAAGCGGCAAGGCCCGTCAATGCGAAGGCGATCAGGGCGATACGGAACTTCGGTGCATTCATGACGGCATCTCCGCAGGGCGTGGCGGTATGCTACGCCCATCCGTGAAGGGCGATGCGATGACTCCAAACCGCTGGCGACTGGAGGGACAACTGGCGCTGATCACCGGCGCGAGCGCCGGCATCGGCCTGGCCATCACCCGCGAACTGCTGGCTTTCGGCGCCGATGCGATGCTGGTCGCGCGCGATGCCGATGCACTGGAAGCGGTGCGCGACGAATTGCTCGACGAATTTCCAGAGCGCTCCATCAATGCCATGGCCGCCGATGTCGCCGACGACGAAGACCGCCGCGAAATACTCGATTGGGTGGAAGATCACGCCGACGGCCTCAATATTCTGGTCAACAACGCGGGCGGCAATCTGACCAAGGCCACGGTGGACTACACTGAGGACGAATGGCGCGGGATTTTCGAGATCAATCTTTTTTCGGCGTTCGAACTTTCGCGTTACGCGCATCCCCTGCTGACCAGGCACGCGGTATCCAGCATCGTCAACGTCGGCAGTGTGTCGGGCGTCACTGCCGTGCGCAGCGGGGCGCCCTACGGCATGACCAAGGCCGCGCTGCAGCAGCTCACCCGCAACTTGGCGGTGGAATGGGCCGAGGACGGCGTACGCGTCAATGCGGTAGCGCCATGGTACATCCGCACGCGGCGTACGTCGGGCAAGCTGGCCGATGCGGATTACTACGAGGAAGTGATAGACCGCACTCCGATGCGGCGCATCGGCGAGCCGGAAGAAGTCGCTTCGGCGGTTGCCTTCCTGTGCCTGCCGGCGGCCAGCTACATCACCGGCGAATGCATCGCGGTGGATGGGGGATTCTTACGCTACGGCTTTTGATTCCCTTCTCCCATCGGGAGAAGAGCCTGCCCCGTACTTGATACGGGGTGGCGCGAAGCGACGGATGAGGGCATGGCAGTGACTACCCATCCAACTTACATTACAAGCTGACACCCCATGCCCTCATCCGCCCTTCGGGCACCTTCTCCCGAAGGAGAAGGAAAGCTCACTCCTCGCAGGTGCTTTCGCGATAAATCTTGCGGGTACGCTCGAACTCTGCCTTGTTCTTCGCTTCATTGCCGGGTCGCGCGTAGCGTGCAGCTACTTCGGTTTCTCCCACGCGTTTCTTCCATGCCTCGCACAGCGCGCCATCGGCTACGCGCGCGCACTGGTCGCGCATCATCTCGCAGGCTTCGCCGGCGCCGGTCTGGGGATTGCCGTCCAAGCCGACCGTGCGCAGGGAGATGCAACGCGATTGCGGTTCCTCGCTTTCGGTGATGTAGGTGTCCTTGTCGTAGGTCGTGCATTGGAAAAGAATCGGTGGCGGCAAACGATTCTCGACCGCGGGCTCGGTGCCGCTGTCCGCGACGACTTCGGAAGGTTTCGGCGCGGCGGGGACGACCGGCGTTGCCGCCGAGGACGCGGAGGCGGGCGGCGCGCTGGACGGCACCGGCTTCGCCGACGCGGCGTCCCCCATCGGCACCGTGCTCACGCCTTGCATGACCTTCTTTTCCTGCTTGGCGCCTTTCGGACATGGCATGTTCTGCAGTGTCAATGCGCCACTGGCGTCGGTGCAGCGATAGAACACCACTTCGTCCGCACTCGCGGGCGAGGCCAACAACAGCAGGATCAAGGTGTATCGGAACTTCATCAATAATTTCCACAGTCATTGGCGATGCGCGCATCGATGCCGCGCTGTTCCAGCTCCAAGCGGTGTTGGTCGCTCTGCAACGCGCTGTTGTAGCGGCGGATGATTTCATATCGCCGGTCGGACAGCCGTGAGCAGACCTCCTGCTGCGGCAATGCATGACACTCGTCACGAACCCAGGTATAGCCGCCCGGAACGATTGCGCCGGGTAGGTGCGGACGACGGTCGTCAGGCGGCCGGGTTCCGCCGCCACCGGAGCCGCCATGATGCGACCACATCGGATAACCCAGTGTCCACAACGGAACCGAGCGCGGATTGCCTTCGCCGTTGTCGCTGGTGTACTGCTCGCCGTCGGCGGTGACGCATTCGTACATCGGGCGTGGTGGCGTGCGGTAGATGACCTGCACTTGACGCTGCGGCGGCGGGGCTGGTGGCGGAGCGGCTTTCGTCACCGGCGGCGCAACGGGCGCAGGATCTTTGGGCCGCTGCATGGAACGTACTTCCTGGGTTTCGCCCTTCGCGCAAGGCGAGTCGCGCAGAGTCAGCTTGCCGGCTGCACCGATGCAGCGATAGATCGTGACCTCCTGCGCGTGCAGACGCGCTGGCGAGGCCGTCCAGGCCAGGAACAGGAGTAGCAGCGAAGGGCGTAGGAGTTGCGGCATGCACGCATCTTGCGCGCATCGGGGGAGGCGGAAAAGGGAAGCCGGTTGGATGGTTCAGCTGGTAGGTCGGGGCTACGTCCCCGACATACGGGACCCGACACCGCGCCTGTCGGGGGCATAGCCCGACCTACCTGATCACCGCCCCTGTCAGCGCATCCCGGATGGCGGTGGGCTCGCCCAACCCGCCGGTTTCCCCGGCCACCAGTCCATCCACGCCCTCCAGCACTAGCGGGTCGAGCGTCTCGCGAACCAGCGCCGCTGGTTGTCCTGCCCGATTGGCGCTGGTGGAGACTAGGGCGCCGCCGTAAGCGTTGCAGAGTTCGATCACCAGCGGATGCGCGCTGATGCGTACAGCGATGCCGGCATGAGCACCGGTTACCCAGCGCGGCGCGGAGCTTGCGGCCGGCATGACCCAGGTATGCGGGCCGGGCCAACTGGCCAGCACTTCAGCCAGGCGCCCGGTAGGCACCGCGGTGATGTCTAGGAAGGGGCGCAATTGTTCGTATTGCGAGGCGATCAGGATTAGCCCCTTGTCGACCGTGCGCTGTTTGATCGCCAGCAGCCGCAACACCGCCACCTCGTCGCGCGGATCGCAGCCCAGGCCCCAGACCGCTTCGGTCGGGTAGGCGATGACGCCACCGGTTTGCAGGGCGGTGGCGGCTTCGGGAATGGAGAGAAGCGGCGCGGTCATGGGCGATGCATGTATTTGCGGATCGTGATGCCCGCTCACAGACGAAGTTTATCGCCCCGGCTACTTGGCCGCCTTCACGATCCGTTTCTTGCCTACTTCGCTGTTGGCCGAAGGCGTCAGCAGGGATTTGGCCGGCTCCACTGCGGCGGCGACGGGTTTGCGCACGGTGGTTTTCTTGGCGGCGGTTTTTTTCGCAGCGGTCTTCTTGGTCGCCGTCTTCTTCGCCGCGGTTTTCTTCGTGACTTTTTTGGATGCCGCCTTCTTCGGCGCCGCTTCCTTCTTCACCGCCGTTTTTTTCGCCGCCGTCTTCTTGCCGAAGCCCTTGCGCATCGGCTTGCCGGTCTCCTCCATCAGCTTCACCACTTCCTCCAGGGTCAGCGAAGCGGGTTCGCGATCCTTGGGAATGCGGCCGTTGAGCTTGCCGTCGCTGATGTAAGGACCGTAGCGGCCGTTGAGCACCTGGATCTCGCTGCCGTCGAATTCCTTGATGATGCGGTTACGCGCGATTTCTTCCTTCTCCTCGATCAGGAATACCGCGCGCGCCAGGTCGATGGTGTACGGGTCGTCTTCCTTTTTAAGCGACGCATACACGCTGCCGCGCTTGGCGAATGCACCGAAGCGGCCGATGCCCACGCTGACTTCCTCGTCCTTGTCCTGGCCCAGCTTGCGCGGCAGCTTGAACAGCTCCAGCGCGTCCTCCAGGGAAATGGTGTGCATGCTCTGGCCGGGACGCAGCGAGGCGAAGGTGGGCTTGTCTTCCGCGTCTTCGGCGGTACTGCCGATCGCCGCATATGGCCCGTAACGGCCCAGGCGCACGCTGACCGGCTTGCCGGTCTTGGGGTCGGAGCCAAGTTCGCGCGCGCCGGTGGCTTCGCTGCGGTCGACCGATTCCTTCTTTTCTTCCACCAATTTCTTGAACGGCGTCCAGAATCGTTCCATCAGTGGGATCCAGTCCTCTTCGCCACGCGACACCGCATCCAGCTCATCCTCGAGCTTGGCGGTGAAGTCGTAGTCGACGTACTGGGTGAAATGTCCGCTGAGGAAATTGCTGACCGCGCGGCCTACGTCGCTGGGTTTGAAGCGACGGCTGTCCAGTTCCACGTATTTGCGGAACAGCAGGGTCTGGATGATCGACGAATAGGTCGACGGCCGGCCGATGCCGTATTCCTCGAGCGTCTTCACCAGCGAGGCTTCGGAGAAACGCGGCGGCGGCTCGGTGAAATGCTGGTCGGTGTGGATGCGGTCCAGCGGAACGCGGTCGCCCGGCTTCATCGCCGGCAACTTGCGGCCTTCGTCCTCGTCTTCGGACGTCTTGTTGTCCTTGCCTTCCTCGTACACGGCCAGGAAGCCGGGATCGATGATGGTGGTGCCGCTGGCGCGGAACACGTGCTCGCTACCCGCGGCCAGATCCACGCTCACCGTATTCATGGTGGCCGGCACCATCTGGCAGGCGACGGCGCGTTTCCAGATCAGCTCGTACAGACGGCGGCCGTCGTCGTCCAGATACTGCGCCACCTGTGCCGGTGTGCGCAACGCGGAGGTCGGGCGGATCGCCTCGTGCGCTTCTTGCGCGTTCTTGGATTTGGTCACGTAGACGTTCGGCTTGTCCGGCACCGCCTGGGTGCCGAAATCACGCGCGATCACGTCGCGGATCTCGCCGACCGCTTCGGCCGACAGGCTGACCGAGTCGGTACGCATGTAGCTGATCAAGCCGACCGTGCCTTCGTCGCCGATCGCCATGCCTTCATAGAGCTTCTGCGCCACGCGCATGGTGCGGCTGGTGGTGAAGCCAAGCTTGCGCGAGGCTTCCTGCTGCAGGGTGGAAGTGGTGAAGGGCGGCGACGGACGGCGCTTGCGTTCCTTGCTGACCACATCGGTGACATGCAGCGCGCCCTGCGCGGCCTGCTGGATGCGCAGGCGGCCCGCTTCGGCGGTGTCGCCTTCGGTGATGGTGAACTGTTCGAACTTCTGTCCGTCCAGCTTGGTCAGCTTGGCGGTGAAAGCCTGCGACGGATGCGCGCACTCGGCCTGGATGCTCCAGTACTCGCGGGCGACGAAGGCTTCGATCTCCTCCTCGCGTTCCACGATCATGCGCAACGCCGGCGACTGCACGCGGCCGGCGGACAGGCCGCGCTGCACCTTGCGCCACAGCACCGGCGACAGGTTGAAGCCCACCAGATAATCAAGTGCGCGACGGGCTTGCTGCGCATCGACCAGGTCGCCGGCGATCTGGCGCGGCTTGGTCATCGCTTCCTTGATCGCACGCGGGGTGATCTCGGTAAACACCACCCGGTGCAGCGGCTTGTCCTTGAGCAGCCCGCGTTCCTTCAGTATCTCGGCGATGTGCCAGCTGATGGCCTCGCCTTCGCGGTCCGGGTCGGTGGCCAGGAAGATGTCGTCGGCGCCCTTGGCGGCCTTGGCGATGGCTTCCACATGCTTCTCGTTCTTGTCGATGAGCGCATAGCTCATGGCGAAGTTCTGGTCGGGGTCGACCGCCCCTTCCTTCGGGATCAGATCGCGGACGTGGCCATAAGAGGCCAGGACGGTGAAGTCCTTGCCGAGGTATTTGTTGATCGTCTTGGCTTTCGCGGGCGATTCGACGATGAGCAGGTGCTTGGGCATTGGTTGGGTTCGAGCGCCAGCAGGGCCGGCGAGTGTCCTTCAGATGGGGTTGGCGTAGAAGCCAACGCCCGGGGTGTGTGCCCCGGGCGTTCAGGTTTCTTCTATTTATAGTGGAATCACGCCGGACCCCTGCCTGTCAAGCAGGGCCGATCGGGTTCAGTTCCAGTTGCCGGCGGAAGCCGCCATGCCGATGGCCAATGCGAACACCGCCAAAGCAGCCAGCATCAATACGCCGAAAATCGCCAGAATGACCACGGTCACAGTACCGAGTTCGCGCTTCTGCCACTCCGGATGGGCGGTGTAGGCCCACTTGTCGACCACCAGAGTGTCGCAGACCATGTCGTGCAGGGCTTGCTTACGCTCGGTGAAGGCGGCCATCAGGAAACCGATACCGATGATCAGGCTGCTCAGGATGGTGGCAAAGAATCGGCCGACGCCGCGCGCCAGGCTGATGCGGGTTCCGTCGGTGCGCACCACTTTGATCCCCACCGCCATTTTGCCCAGCGTGGCCTGCTTGGAAGAGGCGTGGAAAGCCGCGTAGTAGGCGGCGTTCATGGCCAACGGCACCAGGTAGAGCGCCGCCACGAACAGGATGCCGGTACCGCTGGCGAACATGGTTTCCGGGTTGCTCATGCTGGAGGCGCCGATGCCGAAGAACACGCCCATCACCACCAGCTGCACGACCTGAGTGGCGATGCCGATCACGAAAGCGTCGATCAGATAAGCCGCCACGCGCTTCCAGAAGCCGGCATAGACCACTTCGCCGCCACCGTAAAACGCCTCATCGGAAGTCAGGGTCGCGCTAGGTGGCGCGTAGGGCGAATCTGTGCGTGCGCTGGATTCCTCGAAGACAGGCTTCGTCTCGCTGGCGGGGATTGCTACCGCGGGTTCGACGGGGGTGTAGAAAGTTTCCGCCGGCGCCTGGTGCAGCGCCAGTTCGTCGCTGAAGTCGCGCAGCGGCTGCCAATCGGCCAAACCGTCGCGCCACACGAGAGTGTCCAGTCGCAGACGACCCTGGTGAAAGCGTTGGGCTAGCTCATCCGCCGTCAGCGGGCCTTGCCGCTGGCGTTCGGCATCGGCGTAGTACCAATTGGACATCGATTTTCCCTTCGATCAAAAATGCTGGATTAGAGCGGCTGGATCAGAGCAGACGTTAACGCATGGAACAGGCAGCCGCTATCCGCGGCATTGCGCCGGCAAGTACTTGTCGTCGATTTCAGAACTGCAATGCCAGGACGAATCAGACGGGTCGTACTCCAGCCACACCGCCTTGCCGTCCAGCGCTGCCTTGCCGGGCACGGTGAGCCTCAATTCCATGCCGCACAAATCGCTTTCGAATTGGCCGAACGTGATCGAGGCGACGTTGCCGCTGGCGTAGCGCTCGGGCGCGGCGAAATCGGCGTCCTCGTTGCTGGGACAGGTCTGTTCGCGCTCCAAGTGGGAAATCAACGCTGGCTTCATCGGTTCGGCGACTGGAAGCGCCATCGCGACTTTCGCGCGCAAGGTGTAATCGTTGTAAGCGGGCAAGGCGATTGCGGCCAGGATGCCGATCACCGGGATAGCCAGCGCCGCGGCCACGATGACCGCGATCATGCAGCCAGACATGCCGGATTTCGGTGGGGCGGATAAGGGTTGCGGATTGAATGCCGGGCGAGGTGGGGGCAGGGGTGGCGGAAGCGGTTCGCCATTACCTCCAGCAAGGCCCAACTCGGCGGCGAAATCGCCAAGCGGCTGCCATTGCCCCTGACCTTCCCGCCAGACCAGCGTGTCCAGGCCAATGCGGCCGTAACGGAATTGCGCGACCAGATCGTCCGTGGTCAGCGGTCCCTGGCGTTGATCGCCACCGGTGGAGTAATACCAGTCGCTCATGCGTTCCCTGCAAGGTTCGTCCTTTCCCGAGGCGGGGAAGGTCACTGCTACTCAGTGTACCGGTTCAGGTTCGTCGTCGAACATCTGAGTTTCCATCCATGCGTACGCGGCTTCCGAGCCGGGCTGGTTGAACAGCACCATCAGCACCACCCATTTCAGGTCGTCCAGGTCCAGTTCGTCCTGGTCCAGGGCCATGGCGCGGTCCAGCACCAGCTCGCGCTGGTCGGCATCGAGTACCCCATGCTGTTCCAGGAACAGCAGGAAGCCACGGCATTCCACGTCGAGCTTTTCCAGCTCGGGACCGTGATAGACACGGGTGGGACCGCCGATGCGCGGCTCGCTGGCGGCCGGGCGCTGCTCGGCCAGGGCATCGAGCCAGTCGAATGCCTTGCTGATCTCGGTTGGGCTGAAGCCGGCCTGGATCAGGCCGTTCTGGAGCGAGTCGCGGTCGCGAACGGGGTCCGCGTCTTCAGTGAAGTAGTGTTCGAACAGGTAAAGCAGTACATCCAGGATGCTCTCTTTCATTGCCCCTCGGCCTGCGTCCCTGACGCTGTGGAGGAAAGAAACTAGGTCTTGCGCGAGTAGCGCCCATGTTCGACCGCTACTCGTCCATCCAGTTCCATGACCAGCAGCATGGAGGACAGTTCGGCGGCCGTCAATCCGGTCCGCTCGACCAATAAATCCATACCGGTTGGGTCGTGGCCCAGCGCCAGCCACAAGGGCTGGTAGTCGGGGTTCAGCGGCGCAAGTGTGGCGTTGGCACCGATATGGGGACGGACGAGGCTGCCCGCAAGCCGCCCGCGCAGGAAATCGGCCAGTTCGCTGGCCATCGGAACCAGAGCGTCGAGCACCTCCTGCGCGTTCTCGACTAGGCCGGCGCCTTCCCGGATCAGCCGGTGGCAGCCGCGCGCCAGCGGGTTGTGGATGGAGCCGGGCACGGCGAATACTTCACGCCCGTTGTCGCCGGCCTGGCGCGCAGTGATTAGGGCGCCGGAGCGCTCGGTGGCTTCCACCACCAGGGTGCCCAGGGCCAGCCCTGCCAGGATCCGGTTACGGCTGGGGAAATGCGCTGGCTTGGCCTGGGTGCCGGGCGGGTGCTCGCTGACCACGGCCCCTTGCGCCGCGATTCGCTCGCGCAGGCCAGCATGACGCGGCGGATAGGCTAGGTCGGGCCCGGTGCCGAGAACCGCGACAGTGACTCCTTGCGGAGCTGCCAGCGCCGCTTCGTGGGCGGCGGCATCGATACCCGCCGCCATTCCGCTGATCACCGAGGTACCGGATGCCGCGAACGTCTTGGCGAAGGAGTACGCATTGTCGCGTCCACCGGCGGTGGGTGAGCGGCTGCCGACCACGGCCACGCCCGCGCGCCAGAGCAGCGACGGATCGCCATCCACGAACAACGCCAGCGGCGGGCTGCTGATCCGCCGCAACAGGGGCGGGTAGTCGGGATCGTGCCAGCCCAGCAGGTGATGACGTGCGTGCCCCAGCCACTGGCACGTGCGTTGCAGTAATTCGTTATCGGGCTGGCGGAGCGGCTGGATCTGCGCTTCGGTCAGGCCCGCCGCCCTCCAGGCGGATGCGCCGGCAGCAAGGCTGCGGGCGGGAGTGGCATGCGCATCCAGCAGGCCGCGTCTGGGCGCGACGGCGCCGCCGGCAAGGACCAGTTTCAGCAGGGCGAGGGTGTCTTCGTGCATCCCTCCAGACTAGGCCGGAGACGACGACGGCGCCTTCAGGCGCCGTCGTGTTGTTGCCTAGGAAGTTTCCTACCGAGTGCAATCAGTAGGTCGCGTCCGGATGCTTGAGCGCATAGCCCACGCGCGCCGGCTTGGTGCCTTCCATGACCAGGCCATAGCTGACCTTTTCGAAGGTGCGGAACACCATCACGTGGCCGGCGTATTCGTCGGGGAGCACGTGGTCGCTGCTGCCCGCCTTGGTCCGCGAATTCGGGCGCGTTTCGGTCATGCGGGAGTCTTCCGGATCATGCAGACGATCGATAACGTGGCTGCCCTGGCGCCAGATGGAGAACACGGTACCGTTGTCGATTCCCTCGCGGGTGCCACCGGAAATGGCCACCACATCGCGTGGGCCGCCCGAGGTCAGGGCATTGGCTACCGCGGCGATCTGAAGCTTGCCTTCGGGCTGCAAGACCTTGGGCACGTGCGGGAAGAACTGCAGGTCATAGGGCTGGGCTTCGACCGGAATCAGGCGGTCGCCGACGCGGACTTCGTGGCCATTGCCTTCCAGCGCCAGTGTGCTGGCGTCCGAACCGGGTACCACGCCGCGGGTCAGGGTGCCGACGCTGATCTGGGCCAGTTCATAGCCCAGCAGTTCGAGCTGCGGCCCGGTATCCAGGGCGGCGCTGTTCCAGCTGCGGTCCCAGTCGATGGTCTGCGAACCCAGGCGCTTGCCGCGGAAGTCGAGATCTTCCTTATAGGTCGCGTAACGCCCGTTGGAAACGAAACGGGTGTGGGTGTAGCGCAGGGTGGGGCGCACGACCGCGAAACGCTGGCCGACCTGGGCGCCTTCCAGGCCCACGCTATAGATCAGCTGACCGCCCGAGCTGCGCAGACGGTCCTCTTCCAGGCCCACCACGCGCGGCAGCTGTTCGAAGCTGTCGGTCACGCGCAGGTTCTTCAGGAAAGGCTCGATGTCCGACAGCGGGATCGCCCCGATCGGCGCTTCCTGGCGCGGACCCGGCTGCAGGGCCACGCGGTCCAGGTAGGCCAGGCTGATCACGTCGCCGGGATAAATGAGATGCGGGTTCTTGATTTGCGGGTTGGCCTGCCAGATTTCCGGCCACAGCCAGGGTTTCTTCAGGAATTTTCCGGAGATATCCCAGAGGGTATCGCCCCGTTTCACCACGTAGGTGTCGGGATGGGCGCCGGACATTTCGGCGGCCGCAGCGTAGGTGGCCACGATGAATGCGGCGGCGGCAAGAACCGTACGAAATTTTCTGAACATGCTGATCCCCACCCTTGATTCTCTCACCTGTTCCCCACAGGTTGTCCGCACTATAGTCCAGAAACCCGGGCACTAAGCAAGCTCGGGAGTTAGAATTCGTGAGGCCTTGCCGAATTCCGACGGCATCCCCATTACCGCATCCCCATTACACCACCGCCATGGCACTACTCCCCATCCTCGAATTCCCCGATCCCCGGCTGCGCACCAAGGCAGCGTCGGTGGATCCGGCGCAGATTTCCGATCCCGCGTTCCAGCGCCTGCTCGATGACATGTTCGAAACCATGTACGAAGCCCCAGGTATCGGTCTGGCCGCCAGCCAGGTCGATGTGCACAAGCGCTTCATGGTCATCGACATCAGCGAGGACAAGTCCGGGCCGCAGGTGTTCATCAACCCGGAAATCCTTTCCAGGACCGGCGAGCAGGTCTACCAGGAAGGCTGTCTGTCGGTGCCCGGCATCTTTGCCGATGTGACCCGCGCCGATTCCATCGATGTGCGTTTCCTCGATCGCGACGGCCAGCCGCAGCAACTGCAGGTCGACGGCTTGCTGGCGGTGTGCATCCAGCATGAGATGGACCACCTGGAAGGCAAGCTGTTCGTCGATTACCTGTCGCCGCTCAAACGCGAGATGGTGCGCAAGAAGCTGGCCAAGCAACGCAAGCTGGCCGGCGACGCGGCTTGAGGCCGCGGGAATAGGGAATAGGGAATCGAAAAGGCGGTGCGCCGTCGCTTCGCCGTTACCATTCTCTATTCCCCATTTCCCATTCCCCTCCAAACATGAGAATCGTCTTCGCCGGCACGCCGGTCTTTGCCGTCCCCAGTCTTCGCGCCGCGCACGCGTACAACGAGGTGATAGCGGTCTACACGCAGCCGGACCGGCCCGCGGGGCGAGGACGCGGGTTGACGCCGCCGCCAGTGAAGCTGGAAGCGATCCAGCGCGGCATTCCCGTACTGCAGCCGGAAACCCTGAAGCGCAGAGAGTCGCAGGACGCGTTGCGGGCGATGGAGCCCGATCTGCTGGTGGTAGTCGCCTACGGCCTGATCCTGCCGCGTACCGTATTGGAGATCCCGCGCTTCGGCTGCTGGAACGTGCACGCTTCTTTGTTGCCGCGCTGGCGCGGCGCTGCGCCGATCCAGCGCGCCATCGAGGCGGGTGATACCGAAACCGGCGTTTGCCTGATGCAGATGGAAGCCGGCTTGGATACAGGCCCGGTGCTACTGGCCCAGACCACGCCCATCGGCCCGGAAGAAACCGGCGGGCAACTGCATGACCGCCTTGCCGAACTGGGCGCAGGTGTACTTGCCGATGGTCTGGCACTGCGGCGCGCGGATGTGCGGCCGGTGCCCTGGGTGCAACCCGAGGCAGGTGTGACCTACGCGCACAAGCTGGACAAGCACGAAGCGCGTCTGGACTGGAACCAGCCGGCCACGGTTCTGGCGCGCAAAGTGCGTGCCTTCGAACCTTGGCCGGTGGCCGAAGCGGTGGTGGCGGGCGAGCGTCTGCGCATCCACGGCGCGGCGGCTCTGGATCTTCCCCACGCATTCGCGCCGGGCACGTTGCTTGCTGCCAGCAAGCAGGGGCTGGACATTGCCTGTGGAGAAGGCGCGTTGCGACTGCGCGTGATCCAGCGCGAAGGCGGCAAGGCGATCACCGCCGCCGATTATCTGAACGCGCGCCGCGATCTGGCCACGTCATGAGTGCAAGTCCGGGCGTCGCCACGCGCGTGCTCGCCGCCAAGGTGTTGGAGGCGGTGATCCATCGTGGCCGCTCGCTGAAGGGCGAGCTGATCACCGCGCTCGCTCAACTGCCCGATCCACGCGATCGCGCGCTACTGGAAGCGATCTGTTTCTCGGCGCTGCGCCAGCGCGCGCGTTACGACGCGGCCTTGCAGCTCTGGCTGCAGAAACCGCTGGGAGAAAAAGACGGCGACCTGCGTTCGCTATTGCTGGTGGGTTTCGCCCAGATCGATGCGATGGGGCTACCTGCGCACGCGGCGCTGTCGGCCACGGTGGAAGCCACGCGCACGCTAGGCCGCCCGCACCAGGCCGGTATGGTCAACGCATTGTTGCGGCGGGCGCAGCGCGAAGGCTTTCCCGAATCCGATCCGGCCGCGGCATGGCCGGCGTGGCTGCGCAAGAAGATCAATCTGGAGTGGGGCGAACACGCGAACGCGATTTTCCGGGCCAGCGCGCATGCCGCGCCATTGTGGTTACGGGCGAACCGCAACAAGGGCACGCGCGACGAATATGCCTCGCGTCTGCGGGAGGCGGGTATCGTTTCCAGCATCGACCCGAATCTGTCCGATGCGCTGCGCATCGATCTGCCTGTTGCCGTGTCGGCGCTGCCGGGCTTCGCCGAGGGAGATGCCTCGGTGCAGGACGGGTCTGCGCAGCAGGTGGCCGATGCATTGCCGCTCGGCCCCGGCGCGCATGTACTGGACGCCTGCGCCGCGCCGGGTGGCAAGGCGGCCCATCTGCTGGAACGCGATCCTTCTCTGCGCTTGCTGGCAATGGACGTCGATCAACGCCGTTTGAACAGGGTGCGGGAAACATTGACGCGCATCGGTGCGCAGGCCGAGTTCCGCGTTGCCGACGCAGGCGATACGCAAGCCTGGTGGAACGGTGAGCCGTTCGACGCTGTGCTGCTTGACGCGCCGTGTTCGGCGACCGGCATCGTGCGGCGGCAGCCGGATGTGCTGCTGCATCGCCGCCCAGAAGACTTGTCTTCGCTCGTCGCCTTGCAAGCGCGCCTGCTGGATGGGTTGTGGAAGACGGTCAAACCGGGTGGAGTGCTGCTGTATGCGACGTGTTCGATCCTGAAGGACGAGAACGAGCAACAGCTCTCCCGTTTCGTCGCGCGCACCTCCGACGCGCAAGCGGAGGCGTTGGATGCGCGTTACGGCCATGCGGCCGGCCATGGTCGGCAGCGACTGCCAGGCGAGCAGGGTATGGACGGATTTTTCTATGCGCTGTTACGCAAGCGTAATTCGGACTAGAAGTATCGGAAGCTGTAAGAAATAAGTCATGCAAGTGAACATACCCTGAAGATATTGCGCTTGCATTTGTGAGACGGGATTTCCCGATATTTTCCGCTGCTGCTATTACTATCGGACGCCTGACTTAAAAAGCTCCATCAGGCGGAATATGGCTGTTTCGGGAAAAAAGCTTTACTCGCAAAGTTATCTGGAGCGGCAGCGTTTAGCAGCCAGTGCCGCTGCATTGTCGTTGGTCTGTGCTACCGCCTTGATATTCCTGCCCAAGGGTTTCGCTCCTTTCGGCGTGCTGCTCGCAGGGACGACCCTGCTGGTGCCCGGCGTACTAACCGAAGCGTGGGCGAAGACTGGGCAGGTGTTGGGCTCGTTCGCGCTGCTCGCGATTCTGGTGCTTGGGTTGGCGATTCTGTCCATGCAGTTTTCCGGCCAGGGTTGGCGGACCATCGACAATTACGCGAGGTTCCTGCTGGTGCCATGGTGCGGATTGCTGGCGTTCGCGCTGGCTCCGTCGCGCTTCTGGTTATGGATCGGAGCGATGTCCGGGATCGTGCTCGCCTGCGCCTTGGCAATTGTAGAAATGATTTCCGGAGTCGAGCGCGCCGGTGGAGGCGACAATCCCATCGTATTCGCCAACGCCGTGCTGGCGTTGTTGGTTCTAGTGGTCTATTGCCGTCCACAGGGCAGACAGCCGTGGATGCTGTTGCTGCTCACAGGCATGCTGGTTTTGGGGACCGTCGCCATCGTGTTGTCCGGAAGCCGTGGCGTGCTGCCGGGCCTGGGTTTGCTGGTGCTGGTCGCCGCGATCGGCAGCGGCGGGCGCAAGGCCCGGATCCGGATCGGCATTTCCTTGGCCGCCCTGCTGTTGTTGCTTGCGCTGATGTGCCTGGTGCCGTGGCTGACCGCGCACATGCGGCTGGAAAACATCCAGACGGACCTGCAGAAATATTCGGCCGGTCAGGTGGATTCGGCGCTGGGGGCGAGATTGAAGTTCCTGTCCCTAGCCTGGCACGCATTCTTGGATCATCCCTGGATGGGGCTGGGAATAGATCGATTCGGCACCGTGGTGGACCAGCTGCCCGAATGCCGCGCGCAAGAATTGACCGTATGCAAGCTTCACCACGCCCATAACGATCTGGCGCAATGGTCGGCCACTCTGGGCATTCCCGGGCTGGTCCTGATCGTCGCCCTCTATCTGCTTCCCGCAACCCATTTCTTGAGAATCATCAGGGCCAATCGTCTGACCATACCCAAGGGTTCTGCCTGGGCTGGTTTGATCCTGGTCGCGGTCTACGTACTTTCCGGCATCACGCAATCCATGTTCGCGCATGCTCTGACTACAACGCTTTATGCGGTCCTGGTGGGTTTGTTGCTCGGCTTGGCTCTGCGCGAAAATCCGGCCTCGCCTGGGAAAGCACCGCCCGAATGATTATTTGCGCTTGCCCGATACCGGCTGCCCGTGCTGCAGCATCAGCAGCATGATTGATTTCTGCCGCACGTAATTGGCCCGCACGTAGGCGTATACGAGCCCCTGCCAACCGTCCAGGAAGCCTAGGCGGAAGACATATCCTCGCCAAAACCGCCATGCAGGAGACAGCACGAGTTTGAACAGCGAAGGACGCTTGCCGCGCGCATGTTCGTGCTCGGCCATCATCCGCGCATAGGTCTGGGTCTTCGCCAACTGCTGCTCAAGCGAGCGGTAAGGGTAGTGAATGACGTCGCCTTCCAGCGGCAGGATCGGGCCATCCACGCTGGCCGCTTCATGGATCTCGCGATCGCCGCGCCAACCTCCACGGCGTCGGTCGAACAGGCGCAACCCGCGGTCGGGGTACGCATTCCCGTGGCGCAGGAATTTGCCGAAATACCACGACAGCCTGGCGAACCGATAACCCGCGGCGCCGGAGAAGGCGCCTGCCTGGGCGTCCTGGATCGAGACGCGCAAGCGGTCGCTCACGCGTTCGTCTGCATCGAGAGTTAGGATCCAGTCATGGCTCGCTTGCGCGACGGCGAATGCCTTCTGGCTGCGATAACCGTCGAAAGGACGCGTGGTCACTTTAGCGCCAAATTGTTCGGCCATCGCCGCCGTGCCATCGGTAGAGCCAGAGTCGACCACCACCACTTCGTCGCAGAACGACACCGACGCCAGACAATCGACGATGCGGTCGGCCTCGTTGAACGTGATAATGCAGGCCGAAAGCCGAGGCCGCTCGTCGTGAGCGGTAGTTGGGGATGTATCGATGGCCGAGTACCTGTTGTTTGCTACCGAGCGGTATGCGCTGCCTATTCTGCAACCTTTGGCGCGCGCATTGCATGAGTCGGGCCAGTCCGTTTCGGCCTGGCTGGAGGGTGCGGCGTCGGGTGGGCGCTGGGAGACGCCGGTGAATGCCGTCGGCCTGCGCGAGGCGCTGGCGTTGCGTCCGCGTGCGGTGTTCAGCGCAGCCAACTGGGTGCCGTCCTTCGTTTCCGGAGCCAAGGTGCAGGTGTTCCATGGTTTCAACGTGGAAAAACGCGGCGATACGCGCGGGCACTTCCGGGTCCGGGGCATGTTCGACCTGTACTGCACTCAGGGACCTGCGACCACCACGCCGTTTCGTGCGATCGCCGAACGCGAAGGGCATTTCGCCGTGGCTGAAACGGGCTGGCCCAAGCTCGACCCCCTGTTCCGTCACGATGTACATGAAGACGATGCGCTGAAACTGCCTGCCGCCGGTCGCCGCATCGTCTTGTTCGGATCCACCTTCACCGAGCGGCTGAGCGCGGCGCCGCTGCTGTTCGAGGGCATCGCCGCCGAGGTCGCCCGCGGCGACCGCTACTGGCTGTTGACCTTGCATCCCAAATGCCCACCGGAATGGTTCGACCGCTACCGCTCCCTGACAGGCCCCAATGCCAGTTTCGTGGAAACAGAGCAATTGATGGCGGCACAAAGGGTCGCCGACGTTCTGGTTTCGGATACTTCTTCCATCGTTTCCGAATTCGTCGTGCAACACAAGCCGGTGGTCACCTTTCGCAATCGCGCGCCGAAACCGCATATGCTCGATTTCACCGATAGCGCGCTGCTACCGGCAATGCTGGAGCAGGCATTCGCGCCCACGGCCGAACTGAGCGCGGAAATCCTGCGCTACGCCGATGCCATCCATCCCTATCGCGACGGACGTTCCGCCGAGCGTGTGATTGCCGCCACCGAGGACTTCATCGATGGCGAGATGGGCTCGTTGCGCGCCAAACCTTTGGCCGCGCGTCTGCGCAATCTGCAGATCAGGCATCGCCTGGGTTATTGGGGTCCTGGGCGCTGACGGCATCGGACTCCGATAAGCGGTCAGGGACATTCGAATGCGGATCACCGGCATCCATTGCGACCGCCGAACGCCACGCTGAGATGACCTGCGCCGCCGACAGGTCGCGCACTTCGCTCTGGTCTCCACGCTCACCGCGCAACACCATCACCTTGCCCGGTCCCAGCGGACGCCATTTGAGCGGCGAAGCGGGGCCGAACATCACCACCAGCGGGCAAGCCAACGCGGCGGCGGCGTGCGCCGGGCCGGTATCCACCGAAACCATGCTGTGCGCGTCTTCGATCAGTGCAAGCAGGCGCGGAATCGGCAGTTCGCCGCCAAGGTTGCGCATGCGCGGATCGTTGCGAGCAGCCACGCGTATTTCCTCCAGCACCGACTGCTCCTGGGGCGATCCGCATAACAGCACCTGCGCGTCCGGCAGGTCTTGCCAGATGGCGCCTGCCAGTGCGGCCCAGGATTCGGGCGGCCAGAATTTCGGGTGCTGACGTGTCGCGACCGTGCCGCGCTTGTGCGTTCGTTTGTTGCCAGGCTGCAATAGGATCAGCGGCCCGCGCAGACCCTTGGCTCGCTTCCATTGACGATATTCGTTGCGCGCGGCGTCGCCCAGCACCAGTGAGGGCAGCCGGTACGCCTGCGCATCGACGGCAAGCGTCGGATAGGACGAGGCCGGGTCGCGTTGGCCCATGTCCAGCCATCGGTCCGGCCATAGGCGGATCGGGGCGCCTGGCGCTTCATCCTCGATCGGCCGCCGCACCATGTCCTCTTCGCGTACGCCACCCCGTCGCAACAGTGCCAGTAAGCGCGGATGGTTGTCGCACATGTAGACGGGCCCGCGACCGCGCTGCCTCAGCCAGCGCGCGATTCTCCATTGACTGGGGTTTAGCGCATACGGCGTGTTTCGGCTCGTGAGCAGGCGGACCTCGGCCACTGCCGGATCATCGGCCAATAACGCTTCGGTCCATGCATCGGCGCCGATCACATCCACCGGCGACCCGTAGCGGGCGCTCAGCAGATGGATCAGTGTGGTGAGCAGCACCACGTCGCCAAAGGCGCCCGTGCGCACGATCAATGGCCGCGCGCTCATGCCGCTATCCTCATGGCACAACCACCCATTTCATCCTTACCCACGAGATGCGATCTTGGGCCGCTGTCTTTACATGCCGGGTAGAGCACGTACTTAGGTTCGTTTTTGATGGCGGTCACGCCGGAAGGCAGAAATAGTATTCGCATCGACTTAAATTGACCGCAAGTGAACAGATGCGCGATTGTGGCCTATTGCGGTGATCGTTTGCACAGTTGCTGCGCGACTGCTTGGTTATGCTGCGGCCCCCTATCTAAGGCCCGCAGATGTGCGTGTAAATCTCGTTATATCCGACAATGGTGCGGGCCTGACCCATGACATGCACTTGCTTGCGGGGGTGCTGGCCGAGGCAGGCGTGGACATCACGGTCACCGCGCTGAGACGGGGAAAGTTGCGCAAGTGGCTCCGTCCCTGGTTCGTACGTGCTGGCAACGTGTTGCGTCGCTTATCAGGAAGAAGGCCGCCGTTTCGCCTGAACCTCATGCAAGAACATATCCGTGCTGAATACCTGTCGTGGGCAGAGATCAACGTGCTGGTGCCCCATCCGGAATACTTGCTGCAGATCGACATCGCGCTTCTACCGCGGATCGACTGTGTGTTCGTAAAGACCCGACATGCCGAGGAAATCATGGCCCGGTTGGGAAGTCGCACCGAGTACATCGGGTTCACCAGCAAAGACCGCATGGATGATCGGGTACCGCGCACGCACGCCTTCATCCATGTGCCCGGCAAGAGTGGCAACAAGGGAACCCACGCCGTTCTGGAGGCATGGAGGCAACATCCGCACTGGCCGCGGTTGACCTTGGTTCAGCGTTCAAGAAACCCGCCAGTGGGCGATGCTGATTCCGCTAACGTTGTCCGGCTGACAGAATACGTGGCCGATGACGCGCTCAAGCAACTGCAGAATTCGCATCGTTTTCATCTGTGCCCATCACGCACCGAGGGATTCGGGCACTACCTAATGGAAGCGCTCGGGGTAGGAGCGGTGACTCTCACCACGGATGGAGCGCCCATGAATGAACTGGTTACCGCGGAGCGCGGTATCTTGATCCCAGCGGCACGTACCGGCCGCCAGGCCGCGGCGACTACCTGGCTTGTCGATGCGGCCGGAATCGCCGAAGCGGTCGAGCGCGCGTTGGTATTGGATGCGCAGCAATGCGAAAAGTTGAGCAAGGCAGCCCGGGAATTTTTCCTGGAAAACGACCGCATGTTCCGTGATCGCCTAGTAGCCGTATTGAACACTTGGCTAGAAGGCGTCCATGACTTACCAGCGCAGCCTGCGCCGGGCCAGCGCTTGGCTGAGCTGCAAGTACAGTAACCGCGCGTCGGCTTCAGGCAGGAAACGGATTCGCAAAGGCGGCGCAAGGCCGCTGGCGCCAGCGGTGTCCAGCCACAGGCTAGCGGTGCCCATGCGTCTGTCCATCGGCGATCGCACCAAGCGCAGCGCCTGCAGCTTGTCGATTTCTGCGAAACGCCAGTATCGCGACCACCAGCCGCCGCGAATGGCCACCAGCCGGTCGTCCACCGCGTAGCCGGCGCGTCGCGCCTGTTGAATCGCCGCAAAGGCGCTCCATGGCAGCCATAGCAGCGGCACCAGTGCCCAGGCGTTCTGGAAGTAAGAAGCCAACGCCAGCGCCAGAATCACGATGAAAATCAGGGTGGGCAGGAAGATCCGCCACCAGACGCCCGCCGACAATACCGTCCACTCCGATCGCGGCCATTGCGCCTGCGGCAACAAATGCTGGATCAATGCATCGCAGACGTCGGGTGTGGCGATGGGCGCCAACTCCTTCAGCGCGCGCTGGTCGTTCTTGCCCTGTTGTTCGGCCACGGCGGTGTCGATGCGCAGGCTGCGGCGCTTCAGCAACCGATGCAGGAATCCTTCGTGCAAGGTCCACGCCTGGATGCGCCGACGGGCCACGCTAGTGCGCAGTTTCGACAGCAGGCCCCGCTCCACGGTGAGGCGGAGTTGTTCCTCGCTGAGACGAAAGCCGTGGTATTGCACCAATGCCAGCAGCACCGAGAGCAGGCGCAGTAATAGCGATGCCAGCAACAGCAAGGCTATCGCAGCGGCGGCGGTGGTGATCCAACCGTATTGCAGGTGGCTGGCGTATCCGAACAGCTGGCGTGCGAAGCGCTCGAAATAGTCGGCGACCATCCTGTCGGGAAACGCCTGCCACGCCGCGCCGAACGCCGCCGCCATCACGATCATGCCGCGATTGGAGACCAAACCCAGCCGGATCACCTCGGCGGTCGGCAGCGACAATAAGCTGTCGGCTCGCACCACGGGAGCGTCGGCGTCCGGCGTCTGGCCGCGATGCTTGATCAGGCTTTCCAGGGCCAGCGCTTCGTCCAGCCGCAGCACGCGCATCTGGGCCTCGGGTTTCTGCCCGCCGGCCGATTCCAGCCTGACTTCTGCCACGCCGAATAGGCGATGCAGCACGGTCTGGTGCAGGACCACGTTGTGGATGCGCGAATACGGGATCTCGCGCAGGCTGCGGTGCAGCCAGCCTTCGCGGATGCTCAATCCATCGCGGCCGATGCGGTAGCGATAAGTGAAATACTGCAGTACCGAGATCACCACCAGTACGCCCACTGCGATCAACGGGCCAATGCCGGCCCAGATGCCGCCGGGCCCGCCGCTCCCGCCGAACACTAGCAAGGCGATCAGCGGCACGATGAATTGTTTGAGCTGCTGCACCAGTACGAACAGCCACGACCACGGGTGCAGTCGGCGCTCAGGCTTGTCCTCGCCGATGGCTTCCGTCTGCATCACAGCGCGTCGTCGTGGTCCAACTGGCGGGCCAGTCGGTCGCGCAGGCGCTCGGCGTCCTCGCCGTCCAGTCCGGAGACCGACACCGCCGCCATCCTCGTGCCTGCGGTGTGGATTACCAGGGTGGCCAACCTGAAGGCCCGCTCCAGCGGGCCGCGTTTGAGGTCCAGGTGCTGCACCCGCGAGATCGGCACGCGGCTCTCGGTCTGCCACCAGCGTCCGCGCTGCAAGGCGAAACCCTGCTCATCGAGTTTCCATAACGTGCGCCGGTGGCGTTTGACCGCCAGCCACGCACCGAATGCCGCGCCGAGCAGCCCGACGGCAGGGGCGACCAGCCACGGAGCACCGAAGTCGGCGAGCCGCGACAGGAAAGCCGACGCCACCGCGAAGGGAATCGCGAACCCGACTGCCCCGCCGAAGGCGGCCAGCTTGGCGCCACGCGCCGGCAGATGTTGCCAATCGACCGCCAGAGGGGCGGGCGCGATGGTTTCCGCTGACGGGTTCTGTGGCGCAGGCGGTGGCGCAGGAGTGCTGGGAAGGTCGCTCATGCCGGGGTTTGTTCCTTGTAAGGATTGGGTTCGCCGCTACCCGGCGGACGCGCGCCATAACGCTTATAGGTCCATTGGTACTGTGCCGGATCGCGACGCGCGATGCGCTCGATCATGGCATTGAGCGTGGTCGCCGCCGCTACCGGATCGGAATCCGCAATGCCGTCCGGCGCCGGTTCCACCCGCAATGCGAACTCCAGATCGGCGCCGGTACGTTCGCACCAGGCGAACAGCACGGTGGCGCCAGTGCGTTCGGCCAGCCGCGACACCAGGGTCATGGTCAGGGCCTGCACGCCGAAGAACGGGGCGAATTCGCCGTCGCCCAGCTTAGGTTGCTGGTCCGGCAGAATGCCGACCGCCCCCCCGTTCTTCAGCGTTTTCCACAACTGCCGTACCGCCGGCCCTTCGGCGCGGACCTGGCGGATGTTGTCGGCGCCACGCACACGCAGCAGGAAGGCATCGCCCACCTTGGAATCCGGTGGGTTGTAGACGATGGCGATGGGCCCGCGCGAGGACAGCCACTGGTTCAACAACTCCCAGTTGCCGAAGTGCGGGGCGACCACAATGACTCCTTTCCTCGAGGCCAACGCCGCGTCGTACAGGGCTTCGCCGTGACGTTCGCGCAGCCGCGCCAGGTTGTCGGCGGGCGACCGGGTCCAGAAGCGCAGGGTTTCGAAGGCCTGGCGCGCGGTCGTGCGCAGGATGCGGCGATGCAGCTCGTCGCGCTGGGAGGGCAGCAGTTCGGGGTAGGTGAGCTGCAGATTGCGGCGGGCGACCTTGCTTTCGCGCGCGTCCAGGCGTCGCCAGACCCAGGCCAGTGCGTCGGCCAGCGCCCGCAACCAGGGCCAGGGCAGGGAAGTCAGCAGGGCGGTGGCGCGGTAGAGCAGACCCGCTAGGGTTTCGGGCTTCATCCGCCAAGTCTATCGGGTTGGTGTGGCCGTCCGGCATGCCCAAGCAGCAGCTCGAAGGCGACTAGGATCCCGTTCCCCGCTCACGGTAGCGAAAGGTTAGCCACAGGCCCACGGAAACGGCATAGCAAAGATTGGGGATGAAGGCCTTGTCCAAGGTCGTCAGATGGGTGGTGACGGCAATGAAGTTGGTATAGGCGGCCTGCGCGGCCGTGAACGCGCCCAACATCAGCACGAAGCGGGTCAACACCGGCCTACCGATCCCGATGGCGATGATAGTCACCTCGGACACCAGCGCCCCCACCAGAAACGGGACGATGGCGCCGATCAGGATCAGCATGAAGATATCCTGCTGCTGCAGCGAGGAAAGCAGCAGGTTGGCGAAAGTCAGCCCCAATGCTTTGGTGATCAGGAACATCAGGATGCCGGTGGCGTAGGACATGATCCTGACGTACTGCTCGGGGCCGTCGGAATTCAGGATCACCTTACAAGCGATCCAGATTTGTCCGGCGATGGTCAGCAGGATGATCAGTTGTTCTATAGCGGTGAAGATGTCCCATTTCATTCTCGATCTTCCTTGATGCTGCACCCGGCGAGTGAGGGTAAGCGTCCCCGTATGCTCACACAACCCATTCCGGGTTCGGGCTCAAGCCCGTACGCTGCCACCTGCGCGGCCCCCTCCTCAAGCACGACGTCTCTTATGCTTTCACTCATACAGCGCGTTACCCAGGCCAGCGTCAGTGTCGAAGACCAGACGGTCGGCACCATCGGTCCCGGCCTGCTGGCCCTGGTGGCGGTGGAACCCGGGGACGGCGAAGCCCAGTTCTTGCGCATGGCCGAGCGCCTGCTTGGCTATCGGATTTTCGCCGACGCGGAGGGAAAGATGAACCGGTCCCTGGCCGATACCGGGGGCAGCCTGCTGCTGGTCAGCCAGTTCACCCTGGCGGCCGACACCCGCTCGGGCATGCGGCCCAGCTTCACTGCGGCTGCACCTCCCGACGAGGCTGAACGCGGTTACAACCGTCTGGTCGAAATATGTCGACAAAAACACCCGCCAGGGGTGGAAACCGGCCGTTTCGGTGCCCATATGGTTGTCAGTCTCACTAACGACGGCCCCGTGACCTTCCTGCTTCGGCCATGAAAATGGGCGGTGGAGGGCCGGGCCGGTGACTGTGCCCCAGCACGTTCATCACCGAGGTAAGGCCAAATCCCCGGCAGCGCGGTATAATGCTGGGTTCCCCATTCTCCTATTGCCGGTGGCGCAAGCACTGATGGCCAACGAACGTCCTGCCCAACAATCCGATATCAAGCTGCTGATTAGCAAGGGCCTGGAACAGGGCTACCTGACCTTTGCCGAAGTCAACGACCACCTGCCCGACGACATCGTCGATGCCGAGCAGATCGAAGACATCATCGGCATGATCAATGGCATGGGTATCGAGGTGCACGAAGTCGCACCCGATGCCGAAACGCTGCTGCTCGCCGGCAATAGCACGGGCAACCGTGAAGTCGACGACACCGCCGCCGAAGAAGCCGCCGCTGCGCTGACCCTCGATACCGAAGGCGGCCGCACCACCGACCCCGTGCGCATGTACATGCGTGAGATGGGTACGGTCGAGCTGCTGACCCGCGAAGGCGAAATCGCCATTGCCAAGCGCATCGAAGAAGGTCTCGGCCAGGTGCAGGCTTCGCTGGGTAGCTTCCCGTGGTCGATCGAACTGCTGCTGGAAGATTACGAAACCCACAAGGCCGGTAAGAAACGTCTGGCCGAGATCGTGGTTGGCTTCAACGACCTGATCGAAGAAGTGCCCGAGCCCGTGGTGGTCGTGGCCGCCGACGATGCCGAAACCGAAGACGACGAAGAAGAGCCCGCCGTCGAGGAAGAAGCCGAGGAAGCCGGCCCGACCGGCCCGGATCCGGAAGAAGTCGCGCGCCGCATGCAGGCCCTGGCCGACAGCTACGCCAAGTTCAAGAAGTCCTACGCCAAGAGCGGCGCCGACAACAAGGCCGCGGTCAAACTGCGCGCCGAGATGGCGGAAGTCTTCGTCACCCTCAAGCTGCCGCTGGCGCTGACCGACACGCTGGTGCGCAAGCTGCGCGAAGTGGTGCAGCAGATCAAGGACCACGAACGTCGCGTGCTGCACTTGTCGACCAATTCGGCCAAGATGCCGCGCAAGGATTTCATCCGCGCCTGGGAAGGCAACCAGACCAACCTGGGCTGGGTGGACGAAGTGCTGAAGCGCAAGCAGAAGTGGTCTTCCGCGCTGCGTGATGTGCGCGAGCAGATCATCGCCGAGCAGGAAGCCACCATCGCCATCGAACACGCGATGCACCTGAACCTGATCGACATCAAGGAAATCAGCCGCGCGATGGCCTACGGCGAAGCCAAGGCGCGCAAGGCCAAGAAGGAAATGGTCGAGGCGAACCTGCGCCTGGTCATCTCCATCGCCAAGAAGTACACCAACCGCGGCCTGCAGTTCCTCGACCTGATCCAGGAAGGCAACATCGGCCTGATGAAGGCGGTGGACAAGTTCGAATACCGTCGCGGCTACAAGTTCTCCACCTACGCCACCTGGTGGATTCGCCAGGCCATCACCCGTTCGATCGCCGACCAGGCGCGCACCATCCGTATTCCGGTGCACATGATCGAGACGATCAACAAATTGAACCGCATTTCCCGCCAGATGCTCCAGCAGTACGGCCGCGAGGCCACGCCGGAAGAACTGGCCAAGGAAATGGACATGCCCGAGGACAAGATCCGCAAGGTGATGAAGATCGCGAAGGAACCGATCTCCATGGAAACCCCGATCGGCGACGACGAGGATTCTCACCTGGGCGACTTCATCGAAGACACCAATGTGGAGTCCCCGATCGAGAATACGGTCAACATCAACCTGTCGGAAACGGTCCGCGACGTGCTCGCCGGCCTGACCCCGCGGGAAGCCAAGGTGCTGCGCATGCGCTTCGGCATCGACATGAATACCGACCACACCCTCGAGGAAGTCGGCAAGCAGTTCGACGTCACCCGCGAGCGCATCCGCCAGATAGAGGCAAAGGCGTTGCGCAAGCTGCGTCATCCCAGCCGTTCGGAACAGCTGCGTAGCTTCCTCGATATCGAGTAAGCGGCAACTGTCGACGCCTTCCGGGCGTCGACGCGGGCATTGACACGAAAACCAGAGGCCCCGCCAGTGCGGGGCTTCTTCGTTATAGGGTCCGCAGGACAGGTCCGGCCTCAGCCCAGGATCATGTCTTGGCGCTAACGCGGCCATGCCTACAATGCGGCGGCTCCCCCCAGCCCTGATTCGTGAGGAATAACGGTGCGCAGACGAGAACTGATCCTGGGCGGCCTGTCGTTGCCGCTGGCGACGATAGCCGGCAGCGGCTTGCTGTCGCCGCTGACGGCATTGGCCGCAGACAGCGGCACCGCATTCAACGACGACAGCGTGCCGGCCATGGCGCGGCAGTTGGCCGCCGTCCCTTTCCGCAAACCGCCCGCCGACCTGCCGCAGTGGCTGCAGGACATGGGCTACGACGAATATCGGGATATCCGCTTCAATCCGGCCCATGCGCTGTGGCGCAAGCAAGGTTTGCCGTTCCAGGCGGAGTTCTTCCATCGCGGTTTTCTGTTCAAGGACCGGGTACAAGTCTTCACCGTCGCCGCCGGGCGCGCCAGGCAGGTGGATTATTCCCCCGACCTTTTCACCTTCCGCGCTTCCGCAGTGCGCGGTCGCGCCGGAGCCGACTTGGGATTCGCGGGCATGCGCCTGCACGGGAAGATCAATCGTCCCGATTACTTCGATGAAATCGGCGCCTTCCTGGGTGCCAGCTATTTCCGCGCGCTGGCCAAGGGTCAAGCCTATGGTCTGTCCGCGCGTGGCCTGGCATTGAACACGGTCCGACCCGAAGGCGAAGAATTCCCGGTGTTCCGGGCATTCTGGATAGAAACTCCGGCGCCCGATGCCAGCGCGATCGTCGTGCATGCGTTGATGGATAGCCCCAGCGTTTCCGGCGCGTTCCGTTTCATGATCAAGCCTGGGGTCGAAACCGTCTTCGATGTGCAGGCGCGGCTTTATCCGCGCGTGGAACTGAGCTACGCGGGCATTGCGCCGTTGACCAGCATGTACGAGTTCGGCGCCAGCGATCGCGTGGGCGTGGACGATTACCGTCCTGCGGTGCACGACTCCGACGGCCTGGCGTTGTGGACCGGCGCGGACGAACAGATCTGGCGGCCCCTGAGTAATCCGGCCACCGTGCAGGACAGCGGCTTTCAGGATACGACGCCGCGCGGTTTCGGCCTGATGCAACGCCAGCGCGAGTTCTCCGATTACGCCGACAGCGAAACGCATTACGAAAAGCGTCCGAGCCTATGGGTGGAACCGGTCGGCGACTGGGGCAAGGGCGCCGTGCACTTGATCGAAATTCCCACCGGAGACGAATACCACGACAACATCGTCGCGTTCTGGCGCCCGACCGCGCCGTTGGCCGCAGGGCGCGAGCATCGCTTCGACTATCGCCTGCACTGGTGCAACGAACACAGTTGGAAGCGCGAATTGGCCACCGTCGCCGACACCATGATCGGCGCGGCGCCGCAACAAGGCCGGCGACGGGTGATCATCGATTTCAAGGGCGATGCGCTCAAAGGCTTGGACAAGGAAGCGGACATCAAGCCGGACGTGTGGTCCGGTGCGGGCAAAGTCCTCAATGCCGTCGCCCACCCGGTGGAAGCGACGGGCGGCTGGCGCATCGGATTCGAACTGGATCCGGCAGGCGCGCAAGCGGCGGAACTGCATGCGCGCCTGGTCCAGGGCACGCAACCGGTCTCGGAAACGTGGCTTTACCGTTGGACGGCGTAGACGTGATGCAGGTGCAGCCGCTCCCTTCCGCTGCCCACGAATCGTTGCCGACGCCATCGCCGATGCAGATGCCGGTGCAATCGCTGCGCGCCGGAGCACTGGATCCACGCGCGCTGCCCAGCGCGCCGCGCGGGATGTTCTGGCGGCGCGCGTACATTCTAGGCGGCACCGCTGCGCTGACCGCACTGGCGACCTACCAGATGTGGCGAGTGCTGCGCGTCGAAGGCCTGACCGTGTTGGAAGGTGTGCTGCTCGTATTGTTCATGGCCTTGTTCGCCTGGATCGCGCAATCGTTTCTGGGCGCGCTCGCCGGCTTCGTACTGGTGCTATCGCGCAACGGAGGCCAGCGGCTGGGAATAGATCCCGCCGCGCCATTGCCGTCGTTGCCGCCCTCGGCACGCACGGCCTTGCTGATGCCGGCGTACAACGAAGATCCGCACCGGTTGATGGCGGGCTTGCAGGCCATCTACGAGTCGTTACGCGATACCGGCCAGCTGGACCGCTTCGATTTCTTCGTGCTCAGCGATACCAACCGTACGGAAACCGCCGAAGCCGAAGTCGCCGAATTCCACGCTCTGCATGCGCACCTCGGTGGGCCGACGAATCTTTACTACCGCCGCCGCACCGACAACATCGAACGCAAGGCAGGGAACATCGCCGAATGGCTGAGGCGTTTTGGCGGCGCCTATCCGTACATGCTGATCCTGGACGCCGACAGTCTTATGACCGGAGACACTATCGTCAGGTTGGCCGCGGCCATCGATCAGCATGCGGATGTCGGCCTGATCCAGTCGCTGCCAGCGATCGTTAACGGCACCAGCTTGTTCGCGCGCATGCAGCAGTTCTCCGGCCGCGTCTACGGTCCGATCATCGCTAATGGCGTGGCTTGGTGGCATGGCGCCGAGAGCAATTATTGGGGACACAACGCCATCATCCGCACCCGGGCATTCGCCGAACAGGCGGGGTTGCCGGAACTGCCCGGCAACAAGCCTTTCGGCGGTCACGTGCTGAGCCATGATTTCGTCGAAGCGGCGCTGATCCGGCGCGGCGGCTGGGCCTTGCACATGGCGCCTGCGTTGCATGGCAGCTATGAGGAAGGACCGCCTTCGCTGACGGACCTGCTGGTCCGCGACCGCCGCTGGTGTCAGGGCAACCTGCAACACGCAGCCGTGTTGCGCGCGCGCGGTCTGCATTGGGTGAGCCGCTGGCATTTCATGATCGGCATCGGCCATTACTTCACTGCGCCCATGTGGGCGATGCTGATACTGGTCGGCATCGCGATTCCCTTCGAGCATATCGGCTTGGCCTCCGAGGGCGGTCTGCGTGCGGCGCTCTCCCCTGCTGCGTATTGGAGGTCGCTCGATCCTGAGCGGATCCTTTGGTTGTTCGCGGCCAGTATGGCCGCATTGTTCGCGCCCAAGGTGCTGGGCTATCTGGCCATGCTTGTGAATCCTGCGGAACGCCGCGGCTGCGGTGGCGCGCTGCGCGCGCTGCTGAGCGTGCTGATCGAAAGCGTACTCGCGGCGCTGATGGCTCCGATCGTGATGTACGTGCAGTCGCGCGGCGTGGCCGAAGTGCTCGCGGGCAAGGATTCGGGATGGGAATCGCAGCGTCGCGACGATGGCAGTCTGCCCTTGTCGGGATTGTTGAAGAGCTATGGCGGGCTGAGTTTCTTCGGGTTGCTCATCGGTATGTTGGCGCTGTTCGCTTCGCCTTCGCTGGCGGCCTGGATGGCGCCAGTGACCCTGGGCTTGGTGCTGGCCGTCCCCCTCGTTGCCCTGACCTCTGCACGCGCGCCCGGGCAGTGGCTGCGTAGGGCGAAACTGCTCAGCATCCCGGAAGAGACGGACCCGCCTCCTATCCTCAAGCGCGCCACCGTGCTGCGCCGGCGGCCGACATTGCCTGCACGGGACAGCGCGCCGGCGGCGTAGGGCCCGCCGATCAATCGCAGCCAGCCGACGAAAAGTGCGTGGCTGCGAATCGGCCAGTTACAATTGCCGTCTGCGACGGGCCCATAGCTCAATGGTTAGAGCAGAGGACTCATAATCCTTTGGTTCCAGGTTCGAGTCCTGGTGGGCCCACCAAAATGAAGTCCAAGGATGTCTAGTAAAGTCCAGGAAACACATAAAAACCCCGCAGATTGCGGGGTTTTTTGTCCGTACTAGTCCAATCAAGTCCACTTGAATCCAGCAAAAAAGTGAGTCAGGCTGTGAGTTACGGACTGGTCTCCAGTCGCTCTGACTCACAAATGGTTGACTCACATGCTGACTGATACCAGGTTGCGCTCTTTGAAGCCCCGCGATAGTGCCTATCGCATCGCTGATACGAATCGCTGATACGAATGGTCTGTGCATCGAGGTTATGTTACTTTCGCGCTGGATGCCGAAGGCAAGGTCGCACGCATAAGCCTGAAGCCGGTTTCACCGCTGGCCGATTTCAGCTACGACTATCAGGACCTGATGTTCACTCCCTCGGACGACAGGCGGGCTGGTGCGCCTTAGCTGTGAACATCGTGCCGGGACCGGTTCCCAGATATTTCTTTGGCTATGCGTCGAGGTAGCGAGCTGTGCCGGGCAGCGGAGATCAGCGCGGCAATCGATCACGTTTGCCGCAAGCGCCGGGAAAGCTTGGCCGCGTACAGCGCCGCGCCATAGTGCGGCTCGTGTATCGGAGATCGCAGTTCGAATGCCGGGCAGGCACGATGCAACGCTTCCTTGAATGGGGTCAGCAGCAGTTCGCCGGCGCTGAACGCGCCGCCCGAGTAGGAAAGCGGAATCGTTTCGCCGGCGCCGAAGTCGAGCGCGCGGCGCAGGGAATCGGCGATCTGGGCCAGCTCGTCTCCGGCCTGCGTGTAGATGTTCGCCGCGTTCGTGTCGCCGAGGTGCGCTGCCTTGGCCACCAGCAGGGAAAGCTTGGCGAAGTCGCCGCGGCTCAGAGCCTGCTCGCCGTATACGCGGGCGCAGATATCCAGATCGTTGCCCAGACCAAGTGCTTCGTTGAACACCGCATGCAACGGTCCTTTCGGCAGACGACCATCGCTCATGCGCGAATAGACATTGAGACCCTGTGCGGCGATCCAGTACGCCGAGCCCTCGTCCGAGAACGCCTCACCCCATCCGCCCGCGCGCGCTGCATCGCCCTGGCGCTGCCCGTAGCCGATGGAGCCGGTGCCAGCGACGATGTTGATGCCGTCCGCACAGGCCAGCGATCCTGCCCAGCCGCAGACCATGTCGTTGTCGCAGGCGTAGCGGTCGTGGCCTAGGAGCTCGCGCGGAATAGCCTGCAGTTTCGCCGTCGCGTCGCTGTCTTCGCCATAGGCGGGCAGGCCGAAGAACGCATGGCGGACGGCGTCGATTTGCACGCCGGCTTCCAGCAATATCTGGTCGATGCCGGCGCGGAGGATTTCGCGAACACCGTCCAGTCCCACCTGCGGATGATAGGTAGTCCCGTGCTGCGCTTCGGCGAGTAAACGGCCTTCCGCATCGATCAACGCGAAGCGCGTCTTGGTGCCGCCACCGTCCACTCCAAGGAAGCAATCGGGTGCGCTCATGGCGTGATCGAATGGATCCTGACGCCCTGCACGACACGATTCACCGTGCCCTGCTTGTTGGGACTGTCGGGCGACAGACCCAGCGCCCGCGAGGCGTTGAAGGCGTAGATCTGCGCGACGGCCACATACGGCCACAGCAGGTCGATGTCGCTCGCTGCGGACATACCGGGAACCAGCAGCGTGTCCGGCGTTTGCGGCTCGCGTCGCTGCGCAGCGACTTCGATGATCCGTGCCGCACAACCGTCCTGACGCAATTCGTCTAACAAATCGTGGTCATACTGGCGGGTGAGCGGGTCGTTGGAAACGAACACCATCACCAAGGTCCTGTCGGTGATGAAGGTCTTGGGCCCGTGCCGGAAGCCCAGCGGAGAATCGAAACAGGTGGCGACGGCACCATTGGTCAGTTCGCCGAGTTTCAGCGCCGCTTCGCGGGCCAGGCCCTGGAACAGGCCGCTGCCCAGATAGACCACGCGGTCGAAGCCGTGCAAAGCAAGCTCCTGCAGCAACAGTCGCGATTCGCTGATCACCCGTTCGGTCGCCAGCGTGATCGGTCCGATTCTGTCGTCAAGCGCCTGCGCACCGCTGAAGGCGAGCAGCGTGGCGTACAACATGCAGCTGAAACTGGAAGTCATGGCGAAACTGGTGTCGTGGGTCTCTTCCGGCAGCAGCAGGGTCATCGATTCGCGTGCCGGAACAGTGTTGAGCGCGCCTTCCGCATTGCACGTCACCACCAGGTGGCGCACGTCGCGGACCAGCGACTCGACCAGCGCCACTGCCGCCAGGCTTTCGGGGCTATTGCCCGAGCGGCCGAACGACACCAGCAGCAAGGGCTGCGCGGGATCGAGATAGAGATAGGGAGTGCTGACCAGGTCGGTGGTGGGCACCGCATCCACGCGCGCGGCTAGTTGACGGTCGAGTAGCGGCGCCAGGCATTGGCCGATGTAGGACGAAGTGCCGGCGCCGGTGAGGATGATGCGGGCACTGGGGTTGCCGGCGATGGGCGCGACGAAGGATTGGATCCGCTCGCGCAGGGCCGAGAGCAGCTCATGCGTCTGCTGCAGCATGCGCGGCTGCTGTTCGATCTCGCGCGCGGTCCAGATCGCACCCGAAGCGAGCAGATCCGCCTCCGCTACGCCCAGGTGTTCAGTGGTCTTGTTGGTCATGGCATGCATGGTAATAGTCGTCGAGTACGGCACCGATATGCGCCATGGCCAGGGACAGCGGGTCGTTGCTGGCGGTCCCGGTACGTAGCGCGTGCAGTGCGTGGGGAAGGAACTGGCTGATCAGCGAGATCGGCGGCGGATTGGCGCGCAGGTTGTCGAACAGTCGCTGGCGCGCCTGTTCGATGACCGGGTCGGGCCAGTAGTAGCGGATGCGGTCGCTCAAGCTGTACTGCAGATCGACGGCTAACGCGTGACCCTCGCTGTGGTAGTAGCGGCGCCAGTGCCAGGGTTGCTCACGCATGCGCTCGATGGCGACCTGACGCAGGTTGGAGCGCTGCGGCGCATCGATCCATTCGCGTTCGATCGCATCCAATGCCCACAGCGCTTCGCGCAAGGCGAAGGTCAGTCCCGGGCCGACTTTCAGAATGGCGAAGTGGTCGCGCACTAGCGCTGCGAGCGCGTCGCGGGTCTGGTAGTCGGTCGAATGCGCTTCGAACACCATGTTCGGCACGTCTTCTATCGCCTGGCTCAATGCGTATGCGGCGTCGGGCTGATAATCGATCACGCTGTGATGGTCGAATTCCACGCCGGGCTGCACTACCGAAGCGATGACGCGCTGCCATGCCGATTCCAGCCCGGCGGCGACGAAAGCATTACGATGCGCATCGATGGTGGTGAGCGCGTCCTTCGGCGTGGTGACCGCCAGGCCTTCTATCGATTCGGTCGCACCGCCCGGCACGGGCACCTCGGTACCGATCACGTACACCGGCGCTTCGCCGCCCACCTGCGCATGCGTGGTTTCCGCAGCCTGGCACAGGCGCACTGCGCGACGCACGATCTCCGCTTCCGGCAGCGGTTCCGGATCGCCGCTGCAGGCCATCGAACAATCCAGGTGAATCTTGCGGAAGCCGGCCGCCACATACGCGGCGACCATCGTCTCGGCCTTCTCCATGGCCGCAGCGGCATCCAGCGAAGTCCAGGGATTGGGACCCAGATGATCGCCGCCCAGCGCGATGCGCGCGCGGTCGTAGCCGACGCGGTCGGCGATGCCATGCACGAAGCGCACGAAATCCGCCGGAGTCATGCCGGTGTAGCCGCCCTCCTGGTTGACCTGGTTGCAGGTGGCTTCGAACAGTAAAAATTCCTGACCGGTGCGCTGCGCGTGGAACAAGCTGGCCTCGATGACGATGGGATGCGCCGAGCACAGCGAAGTCACGCCGATGGCGCACCCCTGTTTGTGGCTGGCGATGAGGTCGAGCAGGACGTGCATGCGAGGGAGATCCGGTCAGGTAAGAGGTGCAGCCGCGTCGCGCTCGGGTTCGAGCACCAGCAGCAGTGAAGCGATGAGGGCCAGGACCAGGCCGACGATCTTCAACGGCCCGGGGACGACGCTGGCGAAGATCAGCGAGAGCACGGCGGTCACCAGCGGCGCGCCTGCATTGGTCAACGGCGCGACCACGATCGCCTTGCCATGGCGGAAGGCGTAGACCAAGGTCAGCGCGCCGATGGCGTTGAGCAGCTGTATTCCTGCGGTCATCCACGGCCCGTCCAGGCCCAGGTTGATCGGTTGAGTGAAGTCGGTCATTGCCCACGCCACCGGCGCCAGCAGCAGCGCGCCCACGGTCATGTAGAAGAAGATGCTTTCGGCGCTGACCGTGTGGTTGGCCAAGCGCATGAAATAGGCCTGCACGCCCCAAGCCAGCATGATCAGCAGCGACTGCAGGAACCAGCCCAGGCCTTCGGTCGCGCCGCGGCCGAAAGACAGATCCAGCAGCGGCAACGCCACCAGCGCCAGCGCTATGCCCAGGGTGCCCAGCCAGCCGGTACGTTCGCGCAGCAACAGAAAGGACAGGGCAATGGTCACCACCGGCGACAGCGAGATGATGGGGAACACAAAGTACGCCGGCCCGATAGTCAGCGTGTGGAACAGCAGCATTTGCCCGCCCGCGCCCAGCAGGCCGATGGTCATGCCGTAGGCGACCGCACGCGGCGAACGCTCCAGTTTCCAGCCGTTTCGCCACAGTATGTATGCCGCCGGCGGGATCATGGTCAGCGCCCACACGCAGTACACCAACGTGTCGGGAAATCCGTGCTGGGCGGACAGTCCGGCCAACGCACCCCATACGCCCCACAACGCCACCGTGGCCAGTGCGAAGGCCAGCCAGGGACGACGGCGCGCGCGCGCCTTGTCGCCGATCGACGATGCACTCATGCGTTGCTTCCCGACGGCGTGGCCTGCAGCATCGCGAAGCGCTTGAATGCCAGCTTCAAGCGATTGGAGTCCGCTTCCACTTCGCCCAGATCCTGTTCGTTGAACAGGTCGCGCACCCGGTAGCGGCCCGCACCCAGACCGCGTAATTGCACGCTGCCGTTCCAATCGTCGGCATAGAAGGTGTAGTACATCGCTCCGTCCTTGGCGATGGCATGCGCTTCGGGCTTGTCGAAACCGATGTCGTAAAGCGTGCCCAGGTACTCGCCCTTGGGCAGCATGTGCTGCTTGTACAACCCCACCCACTTGCGCCACAGCGCTTCTCGCTCAGGCGTCAGCACATAGCCGCCAGGAGGCAGCGGCGCGGTGGGATGATCGGTGTCCTTGGGCCAGGTGAACTTGGAAGAGATCACCGCGCCGATGCCGACGCTGGAAGCGAAGTCGTCGCGTCCGTCCGACAGTTCCACGTGATCGCCCGCATAGCTGCTGCGGTCGCCCATCAATGCCTTGACCGACTTTCCCTTGCTGCGCACCTGCCAGGAAGATAAAGGATCGGAAGATGGATATTGATCGGTCGCGGGCAGGTTGTGGAAGGCGAATGCGGTGCCGCAGGGGCACAGCTCCACCACTGCTTCCGGGTTGCTTTCGTGCGCGGCTTTGTAGATGGCATTCCAGAACGTGGCCAGACCTTCGACCGAGTCGGTGGGATGCACGTGCTTGTGCGCGGGGTTGTAGCAGGGCGCCACCGCATTCAAATGCTGGCCGTCCAGCTTGAGCCCTTCGAAGCCCCACTCGCCGATGATCTTCTTCACCAGAGCCACGTAGAAATCGATGGTCGGCTGGTACGCAGGACACTGGGTCAGCGCGTTCCACCAGGTCACGGTCTGGAAGGCGCCGTTCTGGTCCAGCAGCAGCATGTCCGCATGCTTGTGCAGCACATCGCTGCCCGGATCGGCGGCCAGCGGCGCCAGCCACAGTCGCGGACGCATGCCTTGTGTGCGGATTTTCTTCACGAAATCGCGCATGTCCGCCTCGCCGCGCGGAAACTTGCGCTTGTCGATGCGCCAATCGCCCTCGTTGGTTTGCCAGCCGTCGTCCAGCACCGCCCATTCGAAACCCAGCTCGCGCGCCTTGGGCAGCGTGGCCAGGATCTGTTCGACATTGAAGTCGCGCTCGTAGCCCCACGCACACCAGATCGGCGCGAACGCAGACTCCGGCGGCTTCGGACCTTGCAGACCCTCGGCCTGCATGAACTGCCGGTACTGCTGCAGCGGCGCGAAATGGTCGCCGGTATGCACGGCCAGCAGCGTGCGTTCGGTCACCAGTGTCTGTCCCGGTTCCAGCACCGAAGTCTGCGTCGATTCGACCGCGATACTTCCGCCGCATGCGGTCTTGCGCACCGGCAGGTCCAGTATCCGCGCCACCGGCTCCACATGGCCGACGGCCAGGCCGACATCGCGGCGCCACAGATTGGCTACCGGGGTGCCGCCGCCGTAGTCGGAGGAATCCATGGACAAGGTGTTGCGCTGGTCGAAGTCGGTCTTCAGCGGCTGCACCCAGCCACGGCGGTCGGTGTGGGTGGCGCCGGAAAAACTCCAGAAGCCGCCCGGCGCTTCGGCCAGTTCATGGGCGCCGTTGCGCCAGCCGGCGATCTCAAGCTTGTCGGCGCCGTCGTTGCGGTAGCGGGTCTGCAACACGGCCATGCCGGGCAGGCGGTTGAAGAAAGTTACCGCGACCTGCTTCTCGATGCCGCGCGGGGAATGGCCGGTGACGATGAGCTGATGGCCAGCGCCGTGGCGCGGGTCGTCCAGAGCAAGTTCGTGCTGACCGGTCAGCGTGAAGTCTTCCACCGCGCCGTCGGCCAACAACAGGCTCTCGCTGGCCTGGAAAGGTGTGAGGGATTCGCCGCCCGATGCGAGCGCCGTATGCAGGCGCGCATCGAAGGAAAGCGTCAGCGCCCGATCCTGCACGGTCGCCGCGGCGCGGTTGCCGCCACTGATGGCCGCAGACTGCGCCCAGGGCAGGGTGGCCCAGGCGACTCCGCCAGCCACGCCGCCGGCCACGAGCTTTAACACGGTGCGTCGTCCCATCGGGGGCATGGCGGCATTCCGGTTGAGGTGCGGCGATTGTCCGCCATGGCTTCGGGTTGATGCAAGCGTTTTGTTGCGATATGGTGGTAATAAGTTTCGTTATCTTACTTGAGGCGATGCAATGACCGCACCTCCGCGCAACCTGGCCTGGTTCCTGATTGCCTGTCTCGTCTCCTTCTCTGCTGCCGCGGCCGCCCCCACACCGGCTGTGGCGAACCAGGCCACTGCCGACGACGCCTATTCGATGGCCGACTTCGCAAAAGTGCGCAAGTACGACGCGCATGTGCACTCCAATTCGAAGAGTGCGGCCTTCCTCGAGCAGGCCCGCGCCGACGGCTTCGAGCTGATGTCGATTAATGTCGATTACCCGGCGTTCCCCAGTGTGGCCCTGCAGCGCGACGCCGCGTTGGCGCTGCTCAGGGCGGATCCGCAACGCTTTCACTGGGCCACCACGTTTTCCATGCGCGGTTTCGGCACGCCCGGCTGGACCCAAGAGGTGGACGCAGGTCTCGCCCGCGACGCCAAACTCGGCGCCCGCGCGGTCAAGATCTGGAAGAACGTCGGCATGGTAGAGAAGGATGCCGACGGCAAGCTGATCATGCTCGACACACCAGGCCTGTCGCCGGTGGCCGACAAGATCAGCGCGCTCGGCTTGACCCTGATCGGCCACCAGGGCGAGCCCCACAACTGCTGGCTGCCCTTGGAGCAGATGACCACCGACAACGACCGCGAGTACTTCCGCAACCATCCCGAATACCACATGTACCTGCATCCGGATCAGCCCGGCTATGAGGACCAGATCGCCGCGCGCGACCGCTTCGTCGCCGCGCATCCGCAGTTGCGTTTCGTCGGCGCACACATGGGTAGTCTGGAATACGACGTAGACCGGCTGGCCGCGTTCCTGGATCGCTACCCTAACGCCAGCGTGGATCTAGCCGCGCGCATGAGCCAGGTGCAGTACCAGTCGATGCGCGATCGCAAAAAGGTGCGCGACTTCTTCATCCGCTATCAGGACCGTCTGCTGTACGGCACCGACCTGACCTTCGGCCCGGACGCGGATCCTGCGGAATTCAAGCGCGAAGCGCATGCAGTGTGGACCGCGGATTGGCGCTACCTGGCCACGGACGAAACCCAGCGAGTGGAAGTCCTGCACGCGGAAGTGTCGGGTCTGGCGTTGCCACGCACGGTGATCGACAAGATCTATTACGCCAATTCGGTGCGCGAATTCGTGCCGGCCAAGTAGCCCGCCAGTTCAGGCCAGCATCAACTCGAAGCCGAGCTGATGGCTGGCCTGACGGATCTCTTCCGGCGCATTGGTGTCGGTGATCAGCGCGTTGAGGTCGCTGACCGGGATGATCCGGTGCAGGCAGATCTTGCCGAACTTGGAACTGTCGGAAATGGCGACCACCATGCGCGCGGCCTCGACCATCTTGCGGTTGAGCATGGCTTCGGGTTCGTAGTGGGTGGTAATGCCGCGCTCCAGGTCGAAGCCGTCCACGCCCAGGAACAGCATGTCCACGTGCAGCGCGCCCAGTGCTTCCACGGTCAGTCCGCCATAGAAGGCCATGTTCTTGCGGCGCAGTTCGCCGCCCAGCATGACGATGTTGATATTGCTCTTGGAAGTCAGTGCGGTCAGCACGCCGAAATCGTTGGTGACCACCGTCACCTCGATGTTGGGCATCGCTTCGGCCAGCTGGATGGCGGTAGTTCCCGAATCGATGGCGATGGTGTCGCCGGCCTTGACCAGGGCCGCGGCGCGCTGGCCGATGCGGCGCTTCTCGTCCAGAAACACAGTGCGTTTAGCTTCGTAGGGCGGCTCGGTTGGCGTGCCGCCGACCACGCCGCTGTCGATCGCCCCGCCATAGGCGCGGGCCATGACCCCGCGGTCAGTCAGGTAGCGCAGGTCCTTGCGCACGGTTTGCATGCTCACCCCGAAGCGCTGGGCCAGCGCCGCGACCTGCACGCTGCCATGCTGGCGCACCAGCTCGCTGATTTGCAGACGTCTCTGGCTGGTGTCGCGGGTGACGATCATGGGGAGCTCCTTGGGGTGCGTGGAATTATCTGACATTTCGTTACATTTCGCTATTGATGCGAAACGAAATATGCGCTAGGCTCGGTTTCGTTTTGTTGCGCATGCCGGCCGTCCCACTCCTGAGGAGAACCCAGTGAAGCTTATTCAACCGCATCGGAACACGCTCTTTTGTGGCATCGCGCTGGCCTTGCTGATGCCCCAGGTAGGCCTGGCGCAGGACAGTGCGGCCAGCGCCACCGATGCGCAACAAAACGCGGCGGCCAGCGCCGAAGAAGTCGACACGCTGGAAACCGTAGTCGTCACCGGCGTACGCGGCAGCCTGGCGCGCTCGGTCGAACTCAAGCGCGAATCCGGCACCGTGCAGGATTCGATCACCGCGCTGGAACTGGGCAAGTTCCCAGACGACAACGTGGCCGATTCTCTCAGCCACATCACCGGCGTGGCCATTTCCCGCACCGCGGGCGGCGAAGGACAGAAGGTCAGCGTGCGCGGTCTGGGCCCGGAGTACACGCTCACCACCTTCAATGGCCGCATCCTGGCCACCGACGGCGCCGGCCGCGATTTCGCCTACGACGTGTTGCCGGCCGACGTGATAAGCGGCGCCGACGTGATCAAGGGCGCGCAGGCTGCGCTGACCGAAGGCGGCGTCGGCGGCCTGATCAACCTGCGTTCGGCCAGTCCTTTCGACGATCCCGGCCAACATGCGATCGTGCGCCTGGAAGGCGACCGCAATCAGATGTCTGAACTGGACGGACAAAAATTTTCCGCCGCCTACAGCAACACCTTCGCCGACAACACCTTCGGCCTGCTGCTGGGCGTGGTCTACGCCAAACGCAAGGATCGCACCGACATTGCCGGCAACGACGGCGGCTGGACCCGCAATCCCGACCCCAGCGATGCCTCGTGGTGGGGCAACGCCTGGGGCGGCAATATCGATCTGGATGACGACGGCGTGCTGGATCCGGACGAAGAGGGCTTGATCGCGCCGGGCCAGTTCCGGGTCGGTTCTATCTTGGAAGAGAAGAAGCGCAAGGCGTTCTCGGCCAAGCTCGAGTGGCGCCCCAACGACAACGTGCGCATCGTGGTTGACGGATTGAAGACGCGTCTGGATTCGCCGCAGGTGTCCTATCAGCAGTCCTACTATCCGCTGTTCGCGCCGGGGCGCTGGTCCGACATCGAAGTGCAGAACGGCATCGTCACCGGCTTCACTATGGACAACACGGATCCCGAGCTGCGGCTCAACCCGGAATTGCTCAACCAGACCGAGCACCGCGTGGTCGACACCGATCTGTACGGCGTCAACGGCGAGTGGAAAGCCACCGACAATCTGACCCTCACCGGCGATTTCTACCGTTCCACTTCCAAGCGCTATTCCGGCGGCCAGGACACTTATGTCGTCCTGCGCATGAACCAGCCCAACACCGCGCGCATCACCCTCGGCCCAAACGCGGTGCCCAACGTGGCGGTGACCTTCGACGATGGCCGCGACCTGATTACCGGTCTGGCCAATGGAGAGTTCGGTGGTTCGGACTTCAACACGCACTACATGGAACTGCGCGGCGACAACATCACCGACAAGATCACCGGCGGCAGCGTGGCCGGCAAGCTGTTCGTGGGTAAATGGAACCTGGACGACCTCCACTTCGGCGTCACCCGCACCGAGCGCAGCAAATCGCGCGACCTGATCAACAACACCCTCAATGGCGGCGCCGATTATTATTCCGGCGACAACGCCATCAATGTGGGCGAACTGGGCAACGGAGTGATCTCCAGCACCCTGCACTTCCCGCACTTCATGGATGGCGTGGGCAGCAGCTTTCCGCGCAGCTTCCTGGGTTTCGACGTGCCCAACTATCTGGCCCAGCTGGAGGCCTACAACGGCCACTTGCGTCCTGACGGCAGCGCCTACGACTTCGCGAATGCCGCGCCGGCGTGGAACCCACTGGAAAGCTATCGCGTCAGCGAAGACACCAACGCCTTCTACGTTCAGGCGGATTTCTCGGGCGACCGTTGGAGCGGCGATGTCGGCGTGCGGCTGGTCAAGACCCGTACTCACGCGCAGGCCTGGGATGCCGAAATCCTGAGCATCACCGAGAACGGCGCGTTCAACTACACCGCCGACTACGCAGAGCCCACGCCCATCGTGCAGGACTCGGACTACACCTTCGCGCTGCCGTCGGCCAACTTCATCTGGCGCTTTACCGACGACCTGCAACTGCGCGTGGGCGCGGCCAAGACCATGGCGCGCCCGCCGGTGGACAAGCTGGCGCCGACCAACACTACCGCCAGCGTGTCGTGGGGCGAGTTCACCCAGATCTACGGCGGCAACGCCAATCTGAAACCGTACAGCGCCAAGCAGGGCGACGTTTCGCTGGAGTGGTATTTCTCCGAGCAGTCCATCATCAACATCGCCGCGTTCTACAAGCGCATCGAGAACCAGATCACCACCAGCTGGGAGCCGGGCCAGGATATCGGCGTGGGCCCCATCGTCGACGCCAACGGCGTTCCGATCACCACCGGCCCGACCCTGTTCAACGTGATGCGCCCCATCAACGGCGACTACGCCAAGGTGCATGGACTGGAATTCGGCCTGCAGCACTTCTGGGATAACGGCTTCGGCGTGCGCGCGCAGTACACCCGCAACTGGTCCAACAGCTGGGTGGGCGATGAGAAGCGGCCGCTGGAAGGCATCGCGCCGGCCACTTACTCGCTAGGCCTGATGTACGAAAAAGGCAAGTGGTCGCTGGGCGCCAATGCCGACCATACCGACGGTTTCGTCACCGCCATCAACGTGCTGGGCGCCGGCTACAACGAACAGGCCGATGCCATCACCTGGCTCACCGCGCATGTGTCGTACAAATTCAACGACAGGTTCAGCGTCAGCCTGGAAGGCCAGAACCTGCTGGACGACGAACAGACCTACAGCATCAACGGCAATCCGCTGCTGTCGCAGGGTTATTACCGCTATGGACGCTCGGTCAATCTGGGGGTCAGCTACCGGTTCTAGGCCGCAGTCGAAGTTGGCCGCCCGGCGCAGCAAGACGAAGGCTCCCTGCGAAGGGAGCCTTCATTCTCCCCCGATTGCTATGGAGGCCAGAAAATGTTCCGAAAGATATTGTCCGCAGCGATGGTGGTTGCGATCTCCGCGTCGTTCTCCGCCCACGCGCAAACCGCCGAACTCCGACCCAGCGGAAAGTTCTCCGTGTACGGTGGTGAGGCCGCGGCCACTCCGCCGATGGGATGGAATCCCTGGAATGCCTTCCGTACCGAAGTGGACGAGGGCAAGATTATGGCCAATGCCGACAAGATCAAACATTCCGGTCTGGCCGCCGCCGGTTACCGCTACATCAACCTCGACGATGGCTGGTGGCTGAAGCGCGGCGCCGACGGACGGATGATCATCCGCACTTCGATCTTTCCCAGCGCCGCCACCGGGCCCGACGGCCAGACCAGCTTCCGGCCGCTGACCGATCGGCTGCATGCGATGGGTTTCAAGGCGGGCATTTATACCGATTCGGGCAAGAACAGCTGCTCGCAGCGCTGGGATCCGCAGAGCCCCAACCTGCCCGAGGGAACGGTGCTGGAACGCGAGGTCGGACTTGACGGCTACGAATACCAGGACCTGCGCCTGTACTTCCAGGAGTGGGGCTTCGACTATGTGAAAGTGGATGCCTGCGGACTTGCCGACTATGGGCGCGACAACGCACCCGTCGTCGCTGGGCAGTACGAGGAATTCAAGCCGCAGTTCACCCGCGAGCAACCCGACAGTTCCGACCTGGACGGCGTGGAAACGCGCTATGCCAGGATCGGCCGGCTATTGAAGGAACTCAATCCCGATGCCGACGCGGTGCTGGCCATCTGCGTATGGGGCGAGGCCGATTCGCGTCGCTGGGGCGGCATGCACGGCAATCTCTGGCGTACCAGCGCCGATATCGAACCGACGTGGGAAAGCCTGCTGCACAACTTCGACAGCGCCGCCAAACGCGAAATGTACGCGGGCCCCGGACGCTGGAACGATCCCGATATGTTGGCCATCGGTCTGGGCGAGTTCGACGGCAATCACCTGACCGAAGCGAAGACGCATTTCTCGCTGTGGTCGATCCTGTCGGCGCCGCTGTTGATAGGCTTCGATCTGAACAAGGCGCCGCAACCGATCCTCGAGATACTGCTCAACCAGGAAGTGATCGCGGTCAATCAGGATCGTGCAGGCAACCAGGGCGCGATCGTGCACGACGACGGCAAAGTGCAGGTGCTGGTGAAAACCCTGGCCGGAAGCGGAGAGCGGGCCGTGGCCGTTTTCAATCGAGGGGCAGATAACGCGGACGTAGTCGTGACCTGGAAACAACTGAAGCTGAAACCCGGCACCGAGGCGAGCGTGCGTGACCTATGGATGCATAGGGATCTTCCTCCCGGGCTCGACAAGCTTCTGGTTTCTGTCGCCCCGCGCGAGACCCGCATGTTCAAAGTCGTCGGGGACGCCCTGGCGGGCGACGGCTATTTCCTGACCGAAATGCTCGGACGGATCAATGTTGCCGCCGACGGGGTAACTATTGTCAACCCGGACGTAACTACAGCATCGGGCGGCCCGCGGGCCGACTTCACTCCGCAAGGTGGTCAGATCAGTTTGACCGGTCGTCGCCAAGACTATGGCATTGGAATTCAGGCGAACTCGCGACTGGAAATTCTGGCGAAAGGGCAATTCAGCCGTTTCACTGCCATGGTTGGCGTGGATGACAGCTCCCCGGATACCGATGACCGGGTGGTTTTCAAAGTCTATGGTGACCGCAAGTTGCTGTTTGAGAGCAGCCCGCTGAGCCACGGTGCTGTGCCCGCCAAGGTCGACTTAAAGGTCTCGGGCGTCGAGATTCTCGAACTGATTGCCCAAGGCACCGCAGCGACAAGCGGTCCCTTATTGATTGCTTGGGGGGAGGCAAGACTGCATTGATTGGCGAGCATGCGCTATCAACGAAAGCTAGCCGAACTCAACACTTGCGATGCGTAGATGGCGGGCCCATGGCGCATCGCGCGCTTGCTCGATGCCACGCTTGTTGCCCGGTGGAATGTCTGCTTTCGACCCAAAGCGGACACCGCCAGTCTCGGTCTCCGCTTAGCCAACGTGGTGAGTAGCTGAATTACTCGGCCACGCATCATCAAAGGTCATGATCAAGCAGGCAGTCGATGAAGGCGCGGAGTGCAGGAAGAAGGCATCGCTGAAAACAAGCACGCTATCCCCCGCGTGGAACGAGAGCGAGCTAACGAGCGCAGGCGGTTTCATGGGCGTTCCACTTTCTGCGACAGTGCTTAGCTTCGTTCGGGGCTACCGAGGAGACGCTGCAAAACCCTACTATTTCTCACACAAATCAGTTGGGTACCATGGCCAAAAACCTCGTCGTAAACAGCATCCGATTGAGCGAAACATTGGCATGGCGGCTGGTGGGATGGACACTCACGTTGGCGGTCCCCTCAACCGTCGCGCACGCGCAGGTTGCAACCGACATTAGCCGCGCACCGACGCTGACGAACGAGCGATATTCGGAGGATTGGTCCAAGCTCCGCGACCCCGCTGCGCGCACAGGTCGTTGGACCGAGCCCTTCAAATACATCCCCCTCACGGAGGACGGCTGGGCCTATCTCACGACCGGCATCGAAGTGCGGTCGCGCTATGAAGGCTATTCAAATCCGAATTGGGGGGCTGCGCCGGATGACGATTACGTGTGGAACCGGGTAATGCCCTATGTCGATTTACATGCTGGGTCGGTACGGTTCTTCACGCAGCCCATCTATTCTGCAATCGCTGGCACCGAGCGCGTGCCGGTTGCGGCCGATACGAACGGGACCGATATGGTCCAAGCGTTCGGGGAATTGGATGTCGCAGTTGCCAACAACACTTCGCTGCGGGTTTCAGCCGGGCGCAAGCTGGTATCACTGGGGGCGGGCCGCTTAATCGACACCCGCTACGGGGTGAACGTCCCGCTCGCATTCGACGGCGTTCAAGCGGTCCTAACCAGCCCGACGCGCCAGCTAACCGCGCTTTATATGGAGCCAGTCGAAAACCGGCTGGGTGATTTCGACGATCGCACGTCGCGGCAAAAAGAAGTTTGGGGTCTTTATGCGACGCAATGGCTTAGCAAAGACAAGGCGACTGGATTCGACATTTACTATCTCGGCTTTCGGGACCGCAATGCCATCTTCGATCAGGGCGCTGGGCGCGAAGTAGTCCACACCGTCGGGACCAGATTCTTCGCCAACAGCGAAACTTGGTACTGGAATATCGAAGGTGCTGTTCAGCGCGGCACCTTCGCGGATAAGCGTGTGGAGGCTTGGGGTATCGGCGGCGAGATCAGATACCGTTTCCCCAACGCACCACTCCGCCCCGAACTTGCCCTTACAGCCGACGTAGTCTCTGGCGATGATGATCACGATGACGGAGAGCTGGGAACCTTCAATCCCCTTTTCCCGCGCGGTAAATACTTTGCTTCGCAGTCACCGGTGGGTGCTCGCAATATCATCCATTTCCACCCCTCGATTACAGTTCATCCGCACCGGAGTCTGGCCGTGTCACTGACCGGGGTTGGATATTGGCGTGAGAGCACAGGCGACGGCATCTATTCCATTCCCGGCTTCCTGGTGCGCAGTGGCCAGAATAGCGATGCTCGATTTGTCGGCACGCAGATCGAGCTTGCCGCCTCTTGGCAGGCGACGCCGGAGCTAACCCTTGCTGCCTCGCTCAGCACCTTCGAGCCTGGACGCTTCATTCGCGAGACTGGTCCGTCGCGAACGGCGAATGTCGCGGGACTGATGGCGACTTTCCGCTTCTGACGGCGACCGGCCGCGGACGCTGGAGATCGTCCCAAAACGTGGTCCTAACCCCAGAGCGTTCGCCTCGGGATCTTACGATGGTCTGAGCGGCGTTCCGTTCTCTGCGACACAGATTAGCCGTATTCCTGACTACAAAAGGCCGGCTCGCATCACCATGCTATTGGCATCGGGTGTCGCAGCTTCATTACTGGCATGGCGCGCCGCCCACAAACACAGGAGTAAGGAGCAAACCATGATTGACCTAAACGGCAAGCGTGCGCTGGTCACGGGAGGATCTCGGGGGATCGGGTCCGCAATCGTCTTAGCGCTTGCTGAAAATGGCGCAGACGTTGCTTTCACCTATCAGCACTCCGTCGATAAAGCTGGGCAGATCGCCAAGGCCATCGAGAGCAAGGGGCGTCGCGCCTTTGCGATTCAAGCCGACAGCGCGGATCCAGGAGCCATCGCACGCTCGGTGAGCGAGGCCGTCTCAGCCCTGGGAGGCTTGGATATTCTAGTCAATAACAGCGCGGTGGGCCTTAGCGGCATGATCGCCGATATTGACCTGGATGCTTATCAGAAGATGATGGACATCAATGTGCGGGGCCCAGTGCTGTTTGCGAAGGCAGTTATTCCGCATCTCACCGAAGGCGGACGAATCATCTCGATAGGTTCGGGCTTGGGCGAGCGGGTGCCGTTTCCAGGCGTCACTGCCTATGCGATGTCCAAGGCAGCGCTAACATCCTTCACCCGCGGCCTTTCGCGCGAACTCGGTCCAAAGGGGATCACTGTCAATCTCGTGCAACCCGGGTCGACCGATACGGATTCAAATCCAGCCGATGGCGAAGGTGCTGACTTTCAGCGCAACATGACTTCATTGGGCCGCTTCGCCGAGCCGCGGGAGGTCGCCAATGCAGTGGTGTTTCTGGCCAGTCCCGCTGCAAGCGTGATAACGGGCGCCATCCTAACCGCCGACGCCGGCGCAATTGCCTGATTACACAAGAGGCGACAGTCTCGCAGTTCGGCGTAATTCGCCACGCCGCCGTGACCTGTCCTTTCGCTGACATAGCCCGCGGAAAGGCCGCGAGCGTCAGTGCAAGTCCCTCTCTCCGCGACGGCAGCGTTGCGCAATCCGCGACACAGTTGCGCAGAGCCTCTCACTACTCCCGTTATCGGAAGTGAGATAGCTTTCAACGTCTACCATTTGAACGAATGAGGGGATGCAAGTCATGAAAAAGCTCGTGAAATCCGTAGGCAATGTCGCGGACGCCACTGCGGTTCAGTCTGACATCCAAGAAGTATTGCAGACCTACGAGACGGCGCTAAATGCGTCGAATGTCGACAACGTGCTGGCCGTGTTCGCACAGGACGGTGTTTTCATGGCCCCGAACAACCCTTCCACCGTCGGAGCCGATGAAATTCGGGCTGCCTACACCGGCATTTTTCAGGCGATTACTTTCGATACCGAGTTAACAGTCGAGGAGATCGTGCAGGTCGCTCCGAACTGGGCGTTCGTCCGGACGAGCTCGAACGGGCATGTGACCGTGAATGCGATCAAACAGCGCGTCCCCGACGCCAACCACGAACTATTCATCTTCCAAAAAGGCGATGACGACGCGTGGAAGATCGCGCGCTACTCCTTCGCGACTACGAACCCGCTCCCTCAGTGAACTGCTGGCGTAACTTGACCAGCATGACGAGATGATTGGTGTCGCGCAGAGTGGAACCATGGCACCCTCACGCCTTAGCACCGCATACCTAGGCGGCACGACTCTGCTTCGAGAGACATCGCGTGTTCAATTCTTGCCTTCGGGAACGACGAAAGCACGTAGCTCTGCCATCTTGCCCTGACGGAATCGCCACATGTCGCAGTAAGAGTGGGTCGCGCTGACCCCGTCGATTTCTACCTGGATGGTGCCCAGTGCAGCTACTAAGTCTCCCTCGGCGATTAATTCTGCAACGGTAAACTGGGGCGGGTCGATGTAGTTCCGGAGCATCCATTCGCGCACCGCCGATTTGCCTCTCAGGCCGTGCTGGCCCACGGTTGTCCAAACCAGGTCTTCCTGGCAGTGGGATAGGAAGCCTTCGTGATCGCCTGCCCTAATGGCGGCATTGGCCTGTTCTAAAGTCGCCTTGTTCTGATCTGACATCGAAGTGTCTCCTAGGAGGACATGCCCCTAAGTTGAATGGAGAGGATAAGGATCTCCAATAGGCGCGATTTCATACTCAGGAATGCCTCCCCTCGAACGCACGCGCTCAGCGGGTCCTGCCAATAATGGGGGGTTCTTGGTCAGAACATTCGATCAGCAGATCGATGAGGACTTGCACTTTGCGCGGCACAAGCGGCCCAGGCGGGCGAACTACATAAATACCTGCCGGCGGCGGTGGATGGCGCGTCATGACACGGACTAGCTCGCCGGAAGCGACATACTCTTCCACAATGGGATCAGGCAGTGCAGCGATGCCAACTCCCGCAAGGGCGGCCGCCAACAGTGCCGCACCATTATCGGCCTTGAAGCGGCCACTCGGGTGGATTGTGACGACCTGGTCGCCGTCCACCAGCTGCCACGATTCGGTGCCTTGCATAAGCGCCTGGTGAGCGAGAAGCTCTTCGCCAGTCTGAGGTGCACCGAATCTCTTAATGTATTCGGGGCTCGCCACATAGCTACCGAACAACGGAGCGACTCGGCGCGCAATCATGCTTGAATCAGCCAATGTGCCCACTCTAATTGCGCAGTCGAAACCTTCCCCCACAAGATCGGAGAACCGATCGCTATACGCTGCGTGTATCTGCAGTTCGGGGTGGCGGCGAGCCATGATGGCAAGCACCGGCGCGAAATGTGTCGGTCCAAAAGTGAGCGGTGCTGCGATTCGCAAAAGCCCGCGCAATTCACCGGTGGGAAACATTGTTTCTTTTGCCAGGTCGATCTCTGCACACGCTTTCTCGGCGTGCGGCCGAAGTATGCGGCCAGCCTCGGTGAGTGCAGCGCCCCGGGTGGTCCGAGACAGGAGCTGGGCGCCAATCGCCTCTTCAAGGCGAACCAGGCGCCGGCTTACGATGGATTTCGAGATACCAAGACGTCGCGCGGCCGTCGACACGCCTCCGGCATCAGCAACTTCGACAAAGGTCCTCAAATCCTCAATGTCCACTTGGCGCTCCTGATCGGCGACACAGTTTTACAACAATCAACGCAAGCAACGCGCTGCCTAGCATTGTTTGTCCTGCACTCTACCAAGTTCTTTGAAATTTATAAGCACGTTCCTGATGTAGCGACACTGTTTCGCGCCACTCGGGACTACCGTGGCACCGGGTGAGATGGCACTGTCCCACCAAAGCGGTTTGGGCGTCTACGCCACTCAGTGATTGGACTCGACACGCCTCAGGGGGTTCGATGTCTATTACATCGGCCCGCGCGACCGAAAACGCCGTCGTCGAACAAGGGCTAGCAGATAGCCAGCTCTTCATTGCACTCAAAATCAGCGGAAACGAGAGAAAAATGATCAGGAAAATATTCATCGCGTTTGTGGCAATTCTATCGTTGTCCGCGTTTCAGGCACAGGCGGCGCAGGATAATCCCGGCGCAGACCTAATCGTTTACAACGCAAAGATATTCACCGGCACCAAATCGCAGCCTGAAGCTTCCGCGTTGGCGGTAAAAGCGGGCCGCATTTACTCCGTCGGTCGAGATGCGGACATCCTGAGCCTGAAGGGCAATAAGACACAGCTTATCGATGCGGGCCAGAGGCGCCTGATTCCCGGAATCAACGACGCCCATACCCATGTCCTCAACGAGCGCGGCTACAACTACGTCGTAAGGTGGGATGGAGTTCCAACCCTCAAGCGCGCGTTGGCCATGCTAAGCGAGCAAGCAAAGCGCACCCCCGAGGGCCAATGGGTAAAGGTCATTGGCGGCTGGTCGCCCTATCAGTTCAAGGAGAACCGGTTTCCCACATTGGATGAGTTACGCAAGGCGGTGCCTGACAGGCCTTTGATCGTGCAATACGCCTATAACCGCGCCTTCATGAATGATCTGGCCATGAAAGCATTCGGTGTTGGAACCGACAAGTTCCCAACGCCGCCTGGCACCGAGTTCGAGAAAAATGCCAACGGCAACTTCACCGGCGTTGTCCATGGCTACACCTTTACGTTCATCCCGCTGGAGTTCATGGTTCCTCAGGCGTCCTTTGAAGAGCAGGTGAGTTCCATCACGAACGCCATCAACGACCTCAATCGCTTCGGCATTACCTCCATCGTCGATGCAGCACCCCTGATCGGCTATCCCGTTGGGCACACACCAATAGATACGTTGATCAAAGAAAGGCGGCTCAACGTCCGCTTTCCGTTCATTGACCTCCAGTTCGGCGACGAGAGCAGCGCCAGCCTGGTAGATGCAGAGATCAATGCGGTCACCAAGAAAGCGCCCATCAGTGCGGGCCAGAACTTGCATCCCACAATGGCGCATGGCTATGAGTATGAAGGTGCCGGCGAGTTGCTCAGGATGGAGTTGCACGATCACGAGAACTTCGACAGGCCGGCAGTCATCATCGATCCGGACCTTATGCGCACAAAAATGGAGGAAGACATCACCAAGCTAGTGCAGCATGGCATTCCCTTCCGCATGCACGTTAGCTACAACGAAAATATCTCGCCCTTTCTCGATGCACTGGAAAGCGTTAATCGCAAGAGGCCTCTTGATGGTCTACGCTGGAGCATCGAGCACGCCGAAACCATTTCCCCAGAGAACATCGCCCGCGTCAAGAAGCTAGGCGGTGGCATTGCCCTGGATACGAAGATGGCCTCCCACGGAGACGGCTTCATCAGGACCTATGGCGTGGAGAAAGCATGGTATACGCCAAGATTGCGTGAGCTGGTGGATAGCGGAGTTCCTCTGGCCATGACCACAGACGCTTTCCGCGCGTCCACCTTCAATCCGTGGGTAGGCATTAGCTGGATGACCACCGGTAAGTCGGTGTCGGGCTCTGTAATCCTGGCAAAAGACAACCGACTCACACGCGCCGAAGCGCTCGCATTGTTCACGGTCGGGCCGGCCTGGTTTGTCCAACAAGAGAACGAGATGGGCAAAATATCTCCTGGCAACCTCGCTGACTTTGCCCTACTGGACAAGGACTACTTCACGGTGCCCGAAGACCAGATCAAGACCATCTCCTCCGTCCTGACCGTCGTCGATGGTCGGGTCGTATTCGGCGCGCAAACCTACGCCGATCTTGCTCCCAAGTTGCCGCCTACGCTGCCTGAGTGGTCGCCCGTGAAGTATTTCGGCGGCTACTACCAGTCCAAGTGATATCAACTCGCGATATGCCTTACTGACGAATTTAGCGCGCCCTTTAGAGGGCGCGTTCGGTAGTGCAACCGGATCGCAGAGTCCCGGTTGTACAACTTGTCCGAGCCGGTCCAAGCCGGTCTTAGAGTGCCCCCAGCCCTCGCCCCCTCCACTCTCTGGGCGAAACTCCCGCCTGCGCCTTGAACGCCCGTGACAAGGCCGACTCGCTCGCGTAGCCCACTTCATCCACCAGCAGCTTCAAGGGTTTGCCACTGCGCAGCCCCTTCTGCACCAGCAAGATCCGCCACCGCTGCAGGTACTCGCCGGGTGTGCTGCCCACGGTGCTGCGAAACGTCTGCGCGAAGGAGCTGCGCGACATGCCGGCAGTCGCGGCCAGTGTCTCCAGCGTCCAGTTTTCACCGGGCCGCTCGTGCATCGTGGTGATCGCGCGGCGCAGGCGCGGATGCGCTAGCCCCGACATCAATCCTGCGTGCCCCCGCTGTTCTTCCATCTGATACCGCAGCACCTGGATTAGCACCAACTCGAAAAGGCGCGCCAACACTTCGCCACGGCCGCAGCGCTGGTCAAACGCCTCCTCAAACAGCAGATCCAGCAACGGGCGCGCACTGCCCAGCTGGTCCAGCGGCAGACAGACGAAGTCCGGGAGCGCGGCCACCAGCGGATGTTCGGCCGCGCCGTCGAAGCCGAGGTCGGCGCAGGCCAATTCCGCGCCCTCGGGGTCGTCGATCACGAAGCGATGGGCGCAGGGCCGCGGATACAGCAGCAGGCTCGGCTCGGTGAGGGTGATCGGCTTGCCGGCGGCGTGGTGTACGACCAAGGTGCCGCGCCGGACCAGATGCAACTGGCCCAAGGTTGGGCGCATCGGTATTTCGTGGGTGCCGCACAGGGCGCCGGCATGCAGGATGGCCGCCCGCACCGGGAAGTGACCCAGCAGAGCCTCAAGTCGGTCGGTCATTTTTGGACTCATTGACAAGTTATGTGGACTTTACAGCACATAAAAGCCAAATGAAACGAGGATAGTGTCCTTACCGGGAACGACCCGGCCCACCCAACCCACTACCAAGGAGCCACCCGTGAACATCCTCGCCCCCCTGGTCCTCGCTACCGCCCTCAGCCTGGGCACCGCGTCTGCCGCCACCCCCACTCCAATCGCCGATACCCGCCCGACCGTGGTGCTGGTCCACGGCGCCTTCGCCGACGGCTCGTCATGGAACAAGGTCATCCCGTTGCTTCAGGCCGAGGGCTTGAATGCTGTCGTGGTGCAGAACCCTTTAACTTCGCTTGAGGACGACGTAGTCGCCGCCAACCGGGTCATCAATGCGCAGACGGGTCCGGTCGTGCTGGTCGGCCATTCCTGGGGTGGTTCGGTGATCACGCAGGCAGGCGGCCATGACAAAGTGAAGGCCTTGGTCTATGTCGCCGCATTCGCACCGTCGCTCAATGCCGCTCCGGTGGTCGACACGAAGGACTTCCCGACGCCGCCGGGCTTCGCGCACTTCATCGCCGACGCCGATGGTTACCTGACCCTGCCCGCCGACGCGATCGCCCGCGACTTCGCGCAGGATGTCAGCGCCGAGGAGGCAAACCTGATCCATGCCACCCAGGGCGCAGTGCGTGGCGCCAACTTCGAACAGCCCGTCACCGTGGCCGCGTGGACCAGCAAGCCGTCGTGGTACATCGTCGCCGCCCAGGACCGCATGATCGACCCGGGTGCGCAGCGTGCGCTAGCCAAGAAGATTCGCGCGACCACCGTGGAGCTGCAAACCAGCCACGTGCCGATGGTGTCCGACCCTGAATCGGTGGCCAAGGTGATCGTCGAAGCAGCGCGAGCGGCGGCGAAGTAATCCGGGCGAGGATCGCTGCCGGGGGTTGCAACGACCCCCGACAGCTTGTCGAAGCATACGGATATGCCGCCTAAGTCCTTTATAAAGTGAAAATAAAAACTAGTAGTAAGTGATGGAGATCTCCCCGTGAGGTGATCAATAATCCAACTCGTATTACTAGACGACACTTGGCAATACGACAGCCATTCAATGATGTCTCCTTTCGGCCCGGAGCGGATATTCGCGAAAATTAACGGGCAGACTTAGCTTATCGGCCCATTGAATTGAGTGGTCCCGGAGGGTGCGAGCCACGCTCAGCGTTAGTGGCCACGTGAGCGAGCTCGCCACAACCCGTGTGGTAGACTTTTTGCGGAAGGGGAGTAGCTCCCAATCGCTGTCGCCGTCAATACGAGCGTTTTTGCTCCGGTGCAGTAGCGCCTCAAACATGAGGCGCGAGCAAGACCTTCGCGTTCAGGCATGCCGAATTCACACGGTGTGCTTGTCTTGGTCTGCCCGTAGTAGCGGGTGGAGTCCTTATCGCGAAGAGAGCCCCATGGAAGCTTTAGCCAACCCAGAAGTATGGATCGCACTTGCCACCCTCACTGCGCTCGAGCTGGTGCTGGGGATCGACAACATCATCTTCATTTCAATCTTGGCCGGGCGGTTGCCGCCCGAGCAGCGAGATCGCGCACGCAAGATCGGCATTGCACTCGCTGCGATAACGCGGCTCGCACTGCTGTTAGTCGTCGCCTGGATCATCGGGCTCACTGCCCCGCTATTCACGCTCTTCGACCAAGCGTTCTCCTGGCGCGATCTGATTCTGATCGGCGGCGGCCTCTTCCTTATCGGCAAGGCAACTCACGAGATCCACCAGAAGCTCGAAGGTGCATCGGAGCACGTCGTAGTTTCTGCGGCGGCCACGTTTGGCGGAGTGATTGCGCAGATCATGCTCTTGGACATCGTGTTCTCGCTTGATTCGATCATCACCGCGGTGGGAATGGTCGACGAGCGATGGATCATGGTGACCGCGATCCTGATCTCGATTGCCTTCATGCTGATGTTTGCACGCCCCATTGGGGACTTCGTCGAACGGCATCCAACGGTGAAGGTACTTGCGCTCAGCTTCCTCATCATGATCGGTCTGGTACTGATCGCCGATGGGTTTGGTCAGCACATTTCCAAAGGATATGTGTACACGGCGATGGCGTTCTCGGTCTTCGTAGAGTTGATCAACTTGTGGATTCGTCGCAAGGAGGAAAATAAAAGGCAGTCGCAAGCGCTGCCTTGACGAGCCTGCGGGGGCAAAGCAGCCATTCGCGAACAGCAGACCCAGAAATTCAAAGCTTATGAAATAGCGGGCCTGATCTTGTCGGCGGGGGCGATCAGAGAAACGCGCAGGATCTAATGCTCATGCTCACCGTCCTAGCCGAGCTGTAGAGCGGGTCCCGTTCTGTCGAGCCTCAATGCCCGGTCCTGGCCGGAAGCGGACACTGGGTCGATTCAAATGGTCGCCAGCGGGCCGGTCAACTTATGCTTTCTATGGGCGTCCAACTTATGGTTACTCCCACATACGCATTCCGACGTGCATTTTCTGGAGTGCCCCAGAACGCCGACACGTTACGTTTCCAGGATCACCACACTCTCGATGCCTTGGCGGAACATCTTCGTGTACGGGCAATTCCGCTCGGTATTGCGCAGCAGCTCTTCCGCCAGTGCGCGATCGACGCCAGGCATCGCAACGCGAATTTCCGAGGTAAGCAGGAACAGGCCGTCGATCGGATCCCTGCCGAAGGTGACGGCGGCGGTCACTGTGACGTCCGGGATATCTAACCCGCGGCGCGCCGCCAGCAGGCTGAGCGCGCCATGGAAACAGGCGGCGTATCCAGCGGCAAGCAACTGCTCCGGATTGGTTCCGCCGCCGTCGCCTCCCAGCTCCTTGGGCAGACGCAGGTGCAGTTCCAGCTCTCCGTCCTGCGACCGTGCGATGCCTGAAGCGCGTCCATGCACCGCTTCGCCGCCGGTGACCACGACCGTGCCGGTGTAGAGCGCTTGCACCTCATCGCCATGGAATTTATCCAGGAGACTGGTGGGTGGTCGGCGCAATCGTCTCATTGGAATTCCCTGGATCTACCGGCGCGGACATCGAAAATCTAAAGGTTGCGTGGTCAAGCCCGCCGTGTACTTACTGCCCAGGGGCGAAACGCGCGAATTCAGAACTGCGCAGCCAACCCACGAAACCAACCTTTCCCAGCCATGCGCCATCGGCGGGAACCAACGTATCCGGTTCAAGCTCAGCGCCGAAGTAGGGGGCGTGGACATCGGAAACCAGCGTCTTCGGATCCTGGGTAAGGGTCATAAATCGCTGTGCAAGTTTCGACAGATGCTCGCGCTCCGGGCCGGCGATCTCGACGACGCCATTGGCCGGCGCCCCGAGTGCAACGCGGGCTACCGCGTCGGCCACGTCGTCGGACACGATGGGCTGCACGAAGGCAGGGGAGAGTCGAACTGTGTCGCCCTCGGTGCCCCCTTTGATGATGCTGGGCAGGAACTCATAGAACTGGGTGGAATGGATGATGGTGTAGGGAATCCCGGATTCCTTGATTAGCCGTTCCTGGGCGATCTTGCCGCGGAAGTAACCGCTGGCCGACAGCCTGTCGGTGCCGACCACCGACAGAGCGATATGGTGCGCAACGCCTGCCTTGGCCTCGGCGGCCGCGAGGTTGCGCCCTGCAGTCTGGAAAAAATCCAGAACCGCCTGGTCCTCGAACGAGGGTGAGTTGGCCAGGTCGATCACCACACGGGCGCCGGCAATGGCCTCGTCCAAGCCTTCGCCGGTCAGCGTATTGACGCCTGAGGAAGGTGCGGCGGCCAGCACTTCGTGGCCCTGCTGGGTCAGGCGCGCGACGACCTTGCTGCCGATAAGGCCGGTACCACCGATCACGACGATCTTCATGTTTCACCTCTTTAGAAGGATGGGTCGTCCCTGCGTTTGCCAACAAAGCAACGGGACAGAACGGCGGAAAGACGAATCTGCTCCGGACGTGGTTGGAATCGTATGTCTCCTCCGGGATGTGCCGATAGGTACCCCGTTGGATTCACAGTGTTGCCCGCTATGCACCAATCGAGACCCGGCTTCGATCTCTCCGGCCCTTGCAATCGTTCTGCCGAAGGAGATACCCCTGATTGCTACGGCCTAAAAAAGTCGGAGACAGGGCTTAGCTCAAGCGCAAGGATTAGAGAGGCCACGCAATCAATGAAAACGCGCGCGAATTGTTGCGTGGTGGACAACATGATGCGTCCGCAGCCAGGTCTACCGTCGTCCGGAACGCGGACCTAACCTGCTTGCAACGAGGAACGACGATTTCCACGTTGCCCCATCCCAACTCCTCCCCGACAGAGAACTTGCCATGACCCAGCGCATCGACTATCAGAAGCAATCCCCGGAACTCTTCAAGAAGTTCGTCGAGTTCAATACGGCCATGAAGGATTCGGCCATCGAAGAATCTATTCGTGACCTGGTCGTGATCCGCGCTTCGCAGATCAATGGCTGCTCTTTCTGCCTGGACATGCACGTCAAGCAGGCGACCCTGCACGGTGAACGTCCCCTGCGCCTGTATCACGTCGCCGCCTGGCGCGATTCCACGCTGTTCATTCCGCGCGAACGCGCAGCCCTGGCCTGGACCGAAGTGCTGACGCAACTGCCCGCGCAAGGTGTGCCGGACGAACTCTACGACCGCGTTCGCAGCCAGCTGTCGGAGAAAGAAATTTCCGATCTGACTTTCCTGGTGATGGCGATCAACGCCTGGAACCGCGTGAACGTCGGTTTCAAGACCGTGCCCGGTGCTTACGACAAGGCATTTGGACTGGACAAGGCCAATCTGGCCTGATCGCGGCCGACCCGAGTTGTTCAGGCGGGCATCCGTATCCAAATGACGCCACGCCACTAGAGAAAAGAGGAAACGGTTATGCAAGCACCCGCACTAATCTTCGGTTCGCTGCTGCTTCTGATGTCCGGGATGGCCGCCGCCGGACAAGCGACCAAGACGCTGGAGCCGAAGGTCACTCCGTTGATGACGCAGGCATTGAAGGATCATCCAGGCAAGGAGGTGCTGATGATCACCGTTGAATATCCCCCCGGTGGCGCCGATCCCGTCCACCGGCACGATGCCCATGGCTTCATCTACGTGCTCGAAGGTTCCATCGTGATGGCGGTGAAGGGCGGCAAGGAAACCACGCTGCTGCCGGGGCAAACCTTTTATGAGGGTCCTGAGGACGTTCATACGGTGGGCCGTAACGCCAGTGCCAGCCAACCGGCCAAATTTCTGGTCTTCCTGTTGAAGGACCAGGGCGCGCCTGTCTTCATACCCGTGGACTGAATTGCAAAGCGTCAATGCTTCTTGTCCGCCGTAACGAAGAAGACGGATGTCAGTTCGTCGAGGAGGCTGTAACGGGCGTGCACTTTCCATCCGTTCGTGCACGGGACAACCCACGTCGGCGCGGTGTCCCCGCGTAATTCCGATCAGCGACACGGCGAGACGGCGGACAAGAAGCCCCAGTTAGCGAAGTTCCACCCCACTATCGGAAAACCCATGAAGCTCTATTACTTCCCAGGCGCCTGTTCCTTGGCAGACCACATCGTTCTGAAGTGGACAGGTATCGCTCATGAAGCCTTGCGCATGAGTCGAGAGTCGATCAAGTCGGACGAGTATCTGGCGATGAATCCGAACGGAAACGTGCCGTTGCTTGCGCACGACGATTTCATGTTGACGGAGAACGCCGCGATTCTCGGATACATCGCCGAACAGCGCCCAGAGGCGGCCTTGCTAGGCGACGGCAGTACCCGCGGCCGTGCAGAAGTAGTGCGTTGGCTGGCCTACCTCAACTCCGACGTGCACGGGGCGTTCAAGCCACTCTTCTCCCCGGCACGTTTCCTGCCCGACGAATCGTTGGCGGAAGCATTGGGCGACCAGGCGCGATTGCAGATCGCCACCCACCTACAGCGCCTGGATGGCCAACTCGAAGGAAAAGATTGGCTGGTGGGAACCCGATCGGTCGCCGATCCCTACCTGTTCGTCATGTTGCGCTGGGCGGTCGGGAAGAACATATCGCTGGAATCGTTCAAGAACCTTTCGCGCTTCCTGGAACGGATGTACGCCGATGCAGGCGTGTTCGCGGCGATCGCCAATGAAGAAGACGCGCTCGAATAGGCCACGCTCGAATAGGCATTGGAACCGGGACGTCCCGTCTCGCGAATTCATCGAGAGGAGATTGCGATATGGCAGTCAAGTTTGTCCGCATCTATCCGAAGAACCGCTTCCTGGCGTGGACCGAAGAGCGGTTGCCGGTGCTGTCGTTCCTGGCCTCGCATACGACGGGCTACTACACGCCGAAGAATCTAAACATCTGGTACTACTTCGGTGTGTTCGCGTTGCTGGTTCTGGTCAATCAGGTCGCCACCGGCATCTTCCTGACCATGTTCTACAAGCCCAATGCGGCCGAGGCATTCGAATCGGTCGAGTACATCATGCGTGATGTGGAGTGGGGCTGGCTGATCCGCTACATGCACAGCACCGGCGCTTCTCTGTTCTTCGTCGTGGTGTATATCCACATGTTCCGTGGCCTGATGTATGGCTCGTACCAGAAGCCGCGCGAACTGGTATGGATCCTGGGCATGCTGGTGTTCCTGGTGCTCATGGCCGAGGCCTTCATGGGCTATGTGCTGCCTTGGGGACAGATGTCGTTCTGGGGCGCCAAGGTCATCATTTCGCTGTTCGGCGCGATCCCGGTGATCGGCGACGGCCTGACCGAATGGATCATGGGCGACTACCTGCCCGGCGACGCCACCCTCAACCGCTTCTTCGCGCTGCATGTGATCGCGCTGCCGCTGACCCTGTTGCTGCTGGTGACGCTGCACATCCTTGCGCTGCACGAAGTGGGCTCGAACAATCCGGAAGGCATCGAAATAAGCGAAAAGATCCGGCCGGACGGAGTTCCGCTGGACGCCATTCCCTTCCACCCGTACTACACCGTTGAGGACACGCTCAGCGTGTTCCTATTCCTGCTGGTGGCGGCCTTTATCGTCTTCTACGCACCCGCGCTGGGTGGCTGGTTCCTGGAGCACGACAATTTCACCGAAGCCAATCCATTGGTGACCCCGGCACACATCAAGCCGGTTTGGTACTACACGCCCTACTACGCAATGCTGCGGGTCGTTCCGCACAAGCTCAGCGGCGTGGTCACTATGTTTGGGGCCATCGCAGTGCTGTTTCTGCTGCCCTGGATCGATCGCGGAAAGATCCGATCAATCCGCTACCGCGGTAGGGGATTCAGGATCGCCCTCATCGTCTTTGCCCTTTCGTTTGTGCTGCTGGGTGCAGTCGGCGCCGGCGTCATGGCCGAACTGATCCCTGCATGGCTTGGTCCGGACGTGCCGGCCAACACCATCGAGAACTGGTTCGGCCGCTTCCTGGTGTGCGTCTATTTCGGCTACTTCGGATTCCTCTGGGTCTACACCCATTTTGAAATCGAAAAACCCCGTACGCCGCCCGATCGAATCGACGCAGGAGTTGCGGGTGAAGTCCTTCGATAGACAAGCATCGCTCGGAATCTGCGGCATCAGTCGCGACCCCCATCAGGAAACCCAGAACCATGTACGCCGGTAGATCCTACAAATTTGCGGAATTCATCGTCTGGACCAGGCGCCCGTTGTATGCGTTGATAGTCCTCAACGTTGTACTCGTCGCGCTCTACCAGGCCTTTGGCTTCAAGTGGTTATCCATACCCTGGGGGATCGTATTCCTCCTGGGCACGACTGTCGCCCTGATGGCCGGGTTCAAGAATGCGCAAACCTACAACAGGATCTGGGAGGCGCAACAGATCTGGGCTTCGATTGCGGCGATGAGCCGTCTCTGGGGCTCGATGAGCAGGGATTTCCTGACCGACGCCAAGGATTCAAGACATTTGGTCTATCGCCATCTGGCGTGGTTGACGGCGCTGCGTTACCAGATGCGCGACAGCAAGGCCTGGGAAACGCTCAAGAAGGCGCCCAATGCCGAGTACAGGAAGCACTATGGAGTTCCTGAGAAAGAGAATGCCCTGGAAACGGAAATAGCGAAGTACGTGTCCGCAGAAGAGACAAGGCGGATTCTCATCGCCACCGGAAAGGCGACGCAGGTACTCGGCCTGCAAAGCGAGGCGCTCAGGGACATGCTGAGTGCGGGAACGATCCCGGCAAATGTCTTCATCGAGTTGCAGAAAGTCCTCAAGGAATTCCACGACCAGCAAGCGAAAAGCGAGCGGATCAAGAACTATCCGTACCCGCGGCAGTACGCGATAGTCGGTGCGATATTCGTCAGGATTCTGTGCGTCCTGCTGCCGCTGGGAATGATCGGCGAGCTGGAGCGCATGAACCAGGTCGTCGGCGGCGCGATGGCAGGCCACATGGTCTGGCTGGCCATCCCCTTGAGCGTGCTCATTTGCTGGATGTACGCCGCGCTCGATCAGGTGGGGGAAAGCAGCTCCAACCCGTTCGAGGGCGGAGCGAACGACGTACCGATCTCGCAAATATGCGCCTCCATCGAAATCGATCTGAGAGAACTGCTTGGTGAAATCGGACTACCGGCCAATGTCCTTCCCTCCAACCCCATCGTGATGTGATTTCGAGAGGAGTCCGAAACATGAAAGTCGTAGTGGCTGGCGGAAATGGTCTTGTCGGCGCCAGGCTCGTGGCCAGGCTCAGGTCCCGTGGGTATGAGGCGATAGCGGCTTCGAGAAGGTCCGGCGTCGATACCGTCTCCGGCGAAGGATTGAAGGAAGCGCTGAGCGGTGCGCACACCGTGGTCGACGTGACCAATGCGCCGTCGTTCGAGGAGCCGGAAGTTACCGAGTTCTTCAGGGAGTCGAGTCGACAGCTGCTTGCTGCGGGGGAAAACGCTGGCGTTTCCCATCACCTGGCGCTTTCGGTTGTCGGCACTCAGCGTCTGCAGGCCAGCGGGTACTTCCGTGCGAAGGAAGTTCAAGAAAGCCTCGTCAGGAACTCGAATGTCCCTCACACCATCGTGCAATCGACGCAGTTCTTCGAATTCATGGCCAACATCATTCCACCCGGCAGTGGTGAGGAGAACGTCCACCTATCGCCTGCCCTGGTGCAACCGGTGGCCGCGGATGACGTCGCCGATCTTCTGACCGACCTGGTGGCCGCGCCGCCATCGCGCGCAACCCTCGAGATTGCCGGACCGGAATCCTACCGGTTATGCGATCTCGTTCAATGGATGATGTACAGCTATCAGGACAACAGAGCAGTCATCGCAGACCAGGCTGCGAGCTACTACAACGCGATCCTGGACGACCGCACGCTCACGCCAGGAGCGAACGCATTGATTGCCAGAGCCAACTTCAAGGATTGGCTCGATGGCTACCTGTCCGGCTCGATCCAGATTCCGCATGTCCACCATCCCGATCCCATGGCTCACACACGATAGTCCCTTACAAGTTCAACCACCCCCCACGCGAGGCATCCAAAAATGAAAAGTCTGACCAGCTTCATCTCCACCGCCGTCCTTGCCATGGCAACCAATGCCGCTCAGGCCGCGAGCGATGGTTCGGCGCCTGCACCGGCCTCCCGGCCGCACGCCGCGAGCGCCGTATCGCACACCTCCAACTACATGACCATGAAGGACGGTACCCAGATCTACTACAAGGATTGGGGCAGCGGTCAGCCTGTGGTCTTCAGTCACGGATGGCCCCTCAGTTCCGATAGTTGGGAATCTCAGATGATGTTCCTGGCCTCCAAGGGTTATCGCGTCGTTGCGCACGACCGCCGTGGCCACGGCCGTTCCAGCCAGCCGTGGGACGGCAACGACATGGATCATTACGCCGACGATCTGGCGACCGTGATCGAAACGCTGGATCTCAAGAATGCCGTGCTGGTCGGATTCTCGACCGGTGGCGGGGAGGTCGCGCGCTACGTCGGACGCCACGGCACCGGCCGCGTAAGCAAGGTGGTGCTGGTTAGCGCAGTGCCGCCCCTTATGTTGAAGACGCCGTCCAATCCGGGCGGCCTGCCTGTCGAGGTCTTCGACGGTTCGCGCAAGGCTTCGCTGGAGAATCGTTCGCAGTTCTATTTGGAATTCGTCTCCGGGCCGTTCTATGGATTCAATCGTCCAGGCGCAAAGCCGTCGCAAGGACTGATCAATTCGTTCTTGATGCAAGCCCTGATGGGCGGGCACAAGAACACCTACGATTCGATCGCGGCCTTCTCGGCGACGGATTTCACCGAGGATCTCAAGCGGATCGATGTACCCACTCTGGTGATCCACGGAGATGACGATCAGATCGTCCCTATCGATGCGGCGGGCCGTGCCTCGGCGAAGTTGATCAAGGGCGCAAAACTGATCGAATACGCGGGCGCACCGCACGGTATTGCGGAAACGCACAAGGAGCGCTTGAACAAGGATCTGCTGGACTTCATAGGGCAATGACGCCGGCCACGTCCATGGAATGCAGATAGATCCAGCGGACTCCGCTTATAACGATTCACAGGCGCTACCAATCCCCCACAAGGAAAACAGCATGAACAAGTTAATTGCAAGCCTGATCCTGATCGTCTCAGTAGTCCTTAGCCCGGTTGCCGCCGCGCAGTCGGACAAGCCAACTATCGTCCTGGTGCATGGCGCATTCGCCGAATCCTCCTCGTGGAACGGCGTGGTCGCGATCCTGCAGAAGCAGGGCTACGCCGTAGTTGCTGTCGCCAATCCGTTGCGAAGCGTCAAGGGCGATGCCCAATATCTGGACGGTATCGTCGGCTCCATCAAGACGCCGGTCGTACTGGTGGGCCACTCGTACGGTGGGCTGGTGATAGGCGAGGCCACCGATTCCAACCGGAACATCAAGGGACTGGTCTTCGTTGCCGCATTCGCAGCCGAAGCGGGGGAGACCGCGGCGGGACTTTCGGGAAAATTTCCCGGCAGTAGCCTCGGCTCGGCACTCGCTCCGCCGGTTGTGCTCTCGGGCGGCGGAAATGACCTGTACATCCGTCAGGACAAGTTCCACGGCCAATTCGCCGCAGACGTGTCCGAGTCAGATGCGAAGCTCATGGCGGCGTCGCAACGCCCGGTGACCGAAGCGGCGCTCAATGAACCCGCCGCTGGTGCGATGGCCTGGAAGCGGATCCCTTCGTGGTTCGTTTACGGCGACCAGGACAAGAACATTCCAGCGGCCGCGCTTGGTTTCATGGCCCAACGCGCGGGCTCGAAGAAGACGGTCGTGGTGCCCGGCGCTTCCCATGTCGTGATGGTGTCGCATCCTCAAGCCGTCGCAGACCTGATCCTGATGGCCGCGCGATCCAAGTAGCCCTTTCGTGCGAGGACCCGCAGCTTGCGATTCATTCCAGTCGACGAGCTGCGGGTCCCCGGCGTGCGGGACGAATATTCCGCCATGAATAGGAATTCCCATGACAATTGAACCCGATCCGAATCGTCGCCGTTTCCTGGAGAACGCAGTTGCCACAGCGGCACTCTCCCCACTTGCCGCGCTAGCCACGCCGACGCTCAGTCACGCGATGGGTGCGACCATTGCCGGTAGCCCGCCGGCCCACGCGGGTGACGGCTTGCCATTGATGCGCCTGCAACCATTGAAGTACGTCGATGCCGGCGTGCTCAATATCGCCTACTACGAAACGGGGCCGACGGATGGGCCCGTCGCAATGCTTCTGCACGGCTTTCCTTACGATATCCACAGCTATGTGGATGTGGCGCCGATGCTGGCATCCCGCGGCATGCGGGTCATCGTGCCCTATCTCCGCGGCTATGCGCCTACGAGATTTCTGGAAGCCGGCACGATGAAATCGGGTGAACAGGCTGCCCTCGGTGCCGACCTTATCGCGCTCATGGATGCACTTGCAGTGGAGCGGGCGGTGGTCGCAGGTTATGACTGGGGCGGCAGGGCAGCGTGCGTCGCCGCCGCGCTCTTTCCGGAACGCTGCACGGGTTTGGTCTGCGTCAACAGTTATCTGATCCAGGATATCGCCGCATCGCAGCGGCCGGTACCGCCGAAGGGGGAAGTTCCCTTGTGGTACCAGTACTACTTCCATCAGGAGCGGGGGAGGGCCGGATTGCAGCAGTACCGGCGAGAGATCGCGCGCACGCTGTGGACGCAATGGTCGCCCAACTGGAGATTCAGCGACGCTACGTTCGAACGCGCCGCAGCGGCCTTCGACAGCCCGGATTTCGTCGATGTCGTCATTCATTCTTATCGGCATCGTTTTGGACTTGTGCCCGGAGACGGACGGTACTCACAGCTTCAGGAACGGCTGAGCCAGCTACCTTCTATAGCGGTGCCGGCCATCACTCTGGACGGTAGCGGGGACGGAGTCGTCGCGGCGAACGACGGCAAAGCGACCGCGTTTCGGTTCACCGCGAGTCGTCTGCACCGAATTGTCCCGGATGTCGGCCATAACTTGCCTCAGGAGGCGCCCCAAGCTTTCGCCGCTGCCGTAGCCGAGCTCGTTGGAGCCTAGCAGCCGACAGTAGCTGGTCATCCAGATTCCCCCTCCGCCTCGTACCTGGATGAACCACTTTTATTGCGCGGATCCGAAAACGGATCGCGGCTCTTTCTGCGCTGGGATTCGAACTAGCGGAAAACCGCCATGCCGGGCAAGCAGGATGAATCAAAGTTCGATGATGCCCCGTCGCGCCGCCACAGTAACGGCGTGGGTTCGGTCGGCGACGTCCAGCTTGGAGAATATGCTCTTCAGGTGTCCTTTGACCGTCTCTTCGGACAAGCCAAGCTCCGAGGCCACCTGCTTATTCGCTTTCCCGACCGATACGAGCCGAAGCACAGCGATTTCGCGTTCGGTCAAAGCCTCATCGACCACATGGAGCGCGATCTCGTCGGCGACATCGCGGTGAACGTGGCGCTGACCGCGATGAACGTTGCGAATCGCATCGATCAACTCGGTTCGCAGACTGCTCTTCAGCAGATACCCGGTCGCGCCGGCCTTCAACGCGCGAACCGCCTGCACATCGCCGGCATAGGTGGTGAGCACGATGATCCTGGCGCCGGGATGCTCCGAGCGGATCGCGATGATCGCATCAACGCCGTTCATGCCCGGCATCTGCAGGTCCATGAGCGTCACATCGGGGCGCAGTGCGCAAAAACGCTCGACGGCTTCGCCCCCGTCGCGCGCTTCGCCAACCATTGTCATGTCGGTCTGATTCTCCAGAATCGCGGCAACGCCATCGCGGAGTACGGGATGGTCGTCGACGACCAGAACGCGGATTTTCGAATCGTCACTCATGGGCCGGATTCCTCTGCAGAAAACGCGGCAGCCAAACCTGTCGGCGTGGCCTACGCTTGGCAAACGCCAGCTCGGCCGGCAAGGTCAGCGTAACTTCTGTACCCTCGCCGGAGCTACTGCTGATGTTGATGCTGCCGCCAATCCTCTCGGCGCGTTCGCGCATACCGATCATGCCGAAATGGCCGTCCTTGTGGCCATGCGTCAGCACATGCTCAGGAATTCCGATGCCGTCATCCCTAATGCGGATGGTCAAATGGTGCGCCTCGAAGTCGATCGCGATCTCGGCGGACAACGCGTTTGCGTGGTGAACGATGTTGAACAAAGCCTCGCGGACGATCCTGGTGATTTCCGCGGCGACAAGCGGATGCAAAGGCCGCGGCTTTCCCTCAACGACGATGCGAACCGGGATCGGCGGTTCGAACGGCGCGGCTGCCACCAGCTTCTCGATGATTGCGCAAAGGTCGTCTGTGCCTTCGGAGCCGCGCAGATCGCGCACGCGGTTGCGGGCGTCCACTACTACATCTTCGGCCGTCGCCAGCGCCGCCTCGAGCTGTTCTCGCGACTTCTCCTCAACTGGAATTCGGTCTGCCACCGCTTGAAAACGAAGGATCAAGCCCTGGACGCCTTGCAACAGCGTATCGTGGAGCTCGCGCGCGATGCGTTCGCGCTCTCCAATGCGCTCCTCCAACCGGCTGCGGATGCGATGCGCGATCTGTGCCACGCGCAACCGATACAGGAACCATAACGAAGCAATCGCCAGCCCGGAGCAGAGCAAAAGGAACCAGACCGATTGAACGAAGGTAGGCGGAATCTCGAAGTCGAGCGTTGCGCCGGTTCGGTTCCACACGCCATCGTTGTTGGCGGCGATGACGCGAAATTTGTACTTGCCCGGCGGAAGATTCGTATAGAACGCCTGTCGTCGCGTTCCCGGATCGACCCAATCCCGGTCGAAGCCTTCGAGCTTGTATCTGGCGCGCACGCGGCTGGGGTCGGCAAAACTAAGCACCGCGAAATCGATTTCGATATTGGCCGTCGCCGCCGACAGTTTCAGCGTCGTTGGATCGCGGTACACACGGCCATCGCCGTTCATCGACTTGATCGTAAGACTCGGAGGAAGCGCATTGCGAACTATGCGTGCAGGATCCATCCATAGCGTCCCGGTTTCGGTCGCAATCCACAATCGCCCATCGCCGCCACGCACCATGGACCGTTGCGAGTGCGAGTGCGGGCGACTCGTCAGTCCGTCGCCGAGGCCGAGCGATAGCATGGGCACTGGAAATACCTTGTCGAGAAAAGCGCGTTCAAGCGCTCGCGGTTGAATCCGAACCAGCGATTTTGGATAGGCCAGCCAGGTATCGCCTTCCGGAGTCTGCACCATCCCGTTGATGCGACTACGCGGGGACGCTTCAGCGGCCCGCACGGTATCCACACGTCCTGCGCGGAATCGGGATAACCCGAAAGCGCCAACGGCGAAAACATAGTCTCTGGCCGAGTAGAGCGTGAGCACTTTGAGGTCGCTTGTTCCAAAGTCCAGACGCGTGACCGTTCGCCCGCCATCCTCGATCCAGACCAACCTGTCTCCCACTTGGACGACCACACCGCCTTGCGGCGTTCGGACCATGGTTGTCGGATAGAAGTCGGTTCGATTGTCAGGCTCCAGAACCAGTTCCCATCGCCCCTGTCTGTACCGGTGCACGCCGCCTCCGGCAGCGGATATCCAGTAATCGCCGTGCGCATCGAAGGCGCAGTCATAGATTATGTTGTGATTGGCGTCCTTGTCGGGACGTTCGATCGTCTGGCGGATGCCGCCGTTTGCCCAGACGACGATCTGCGTTGGCAAGCCAATCCAGATAGCGCCATCAGGCGCTTCGCACAGGCTCTGCGGTTCCACGACATCGCGTATGAACGGCTCCGGCGTCCTGCCGGGCCTGACGCGATAGATCGTCCGCGCTTGACCAATATAGACGCTACCGTCGGACGCGATCAAAAGTTTGTCGCCATAAACAGCGGGGGAAGCAAGCGCAGATTCGGCGATCAGCGTCGCGGGCCGGAACTTGTCCAACCCTCGCTCAGTGCCAATCCAGATGTTCCCTTCCCGGTCTTCCAATACCTGGTTAGTCACGTCCGAAGACAGCCCATCGCGGCTGGTGAAGGATTCTGTCTCGGCGCCGTCGGTCCCGGAAGGGACACGCGGCCCCGCCAGACGCTGCACGCCGTCGTAGCGCGTCGCGATCCAGAGATTTCCCTCGTGATCAAGTAGCGGCGCGCCCCGAATTTGCGCGTCGCCGGTGCTATAAGGCGCGCTCAGCGAGGCCGGCGATCCGCGCCCGCCAGGTCCTGTGATGGGATAGCTTCCACGTTTCTCGGAGAGCCATATTCGGCCCGCCGCGTCCTGAGATACCCTGGTGTTGAGCCCCTTCCGATAGATTTCGAAGCGCGTTGCGCCTGGCGGTAAACGTGCGACCCCCGTGCTACATGCGATCCAGACCGCGCCATCGGCCGCCACGAGCATGTTCGCGGAATTTATTTTCGGAAGACCATCGGCCGCGTTGAACGTTCGCCAGCGTCCGTTGTGGAAGCGAAGCACTTCCGCATCGTAGTTCTCAGTCAGCGCCCAAATCGCGCCGTCCGCACCTTCCGCCATTGCAACGATGCGGCTCGGCGCAGCCGGTGCGTCCAGAATGCGCAATGCGCCTCGCCGATAGACCGCGAAGTGGCGTGAGGTCTCGAAATTGGTCCAGACATCGCCGCTGCGGGTCACCAGCAACGCGCTCGGCTGATCGTGTTTCTGGTCACCGCCTTCGGGCTTGATCAGCTCGAATCGGACGCCATCAAATCGGAATAGCCCCTCTCCCGTCGCAAGCCAGAGAAAGCCGTCCTGCCCTTGCGCAATGGCCAGCACCGGCGCCGGCGCTTCGCTTCCCTCAATCCAGCGCTGGTGCGAATAGTGCACAAGACGACGGGGTTCTTCCGCACGCGTCGCCCAAGGCAGACCCGCCAACACGTAAAACAGGAAGATTCTGAGTGACCACACTGTCGCTTTCGCCCGTTTCTCGGCTTCGACCCACAAGCCCACTTTGTGGTTTTGCCGCCTGAACCGCAAACATCCTACCCTCGACAGGTGCGTTGTGGCATCCCCCGATCGGGGCTTAGTGGAAGGGCGATGGAACGATATCGTCGGTGGATGACCAAATACGCGTACCGCTACCCCGATGGTGTCGTAGGAATTGCCTTGCTGTTGGTTCGCATGTGCTATGCGTTCGTCGCCTTTGGCGTCGCAGCAGCGCTATCGAAAATTTTCGTAGGCGCCGGCTTTTTTCCTCTGGCTGCGGGGCTGGCTGCCTTGTTATTGGTGATCGGGTTTGCGACTCGCGTGATCGCCCTGCTTCTCGGCATGGCGGTCGTCGTTGCCCTGGTCATGTCCTCCATTTCGGTCCAGCAGCTGCTTCTTGCCGGCCATGTTGGCGGCTGCACGGCCATCGCGCTGATGGGGGCCGGCGCTTTCTCAATCGATGCTCGACGCCACGGACGCCGCGTCATTCGACTCCAAACCAACACCCCGGATCGAGGGGCCAACGACTGACCTGTCCTGGGATGCCATGCAAGCGGTATTGCTGGCAGTTTTGGTGGACCGCGCCGACGACACGAGGGCACCATGTCAATCATCTCACTACCTAGAGAGTCGTTTGATCACCGCGATCCGTTGACGTCCAGCTTGTCGGCCAGCTATGCGGGCGTGGTCGCCTTCATAGCCGTGGCCAACGAAGGCAGCTTTTCCAGAGCCGCCGATCGGCTGGGGATTGGTCGCTCCGCGGTCAGCCGGAGCGTGCAGAAGCTGGAGGGCCAACTCGAGACGCGCCTTTTTTTGCGTACGACACGCAACACCACGATCACCCGCGAGGGCGAGCTGTTCTACGAGAATTGCCGTCCCGGAGTCGAGCGGATCCTGCAGGCCATGGAAGAAATGCGCGACCTGCGCGAAGGTCCGCCTCAAGGACAGTTGAAGATCAGTGCTCCTCATGGATTCGGCCGCAAGGTCGTCGCGCCACTGCTGGCGGAATTCCGGACGAATTTCCCGGCGGTGGCGCTGGAGCTACAACTGGAGGAGCGCACGGTCGATCTGGCGACCGACGGAGTCGACGTCGCCTTTCGCGACGGCCGTTTGGAAGACAGCCAGGTCATCGCCAAGCAGTTGATCCCTATGCGGATGCACGTTTGCGCGTCGCCCGAATATGCCCTTCGGCACGGGCTGCCGCAGTCCGTCGACGATCTGGCCGCGCACGCCTGCATCAACCAACGTCTGGCGAATGGCCGTTTGCAGTCCTGGGATTTCAAGATCGATGGCCATGCACGCAGCATTACGCCGAATGCGGACATCGTCGTCAACGATTCTTCTTTGGCGATGCGGGCGGTTCGCGACGACCAAGGACTAGCACAGTTGCCGGCGTACCAGGTCTGCGACGCGTTGCGAGTCGGAACACTGGTGGCATGCCTCGCCCACGTCGTACCCGACGATCGCGGACACTACCTGTGCTACCTGAGTCGCCAGCAGTTACCCAAGCGTATCCGGGTGTTCATCGACTTCATGACCACCCGGATCCGCGCCCTGGATCTCGATTACACCACCATCGAACAGAGCGCACGGCGCCAATCCGCCGCAATCCCGATGCCCGCCACCGAGACTGACGTTGCGGCTTGAACCGAAGAATTGATATACGGCGGACAATACCGCGCCAGCTGGCGCGGGACTGCTGTCGTCGTAGTGGACCATCCATTTTCCGCATGGCCCACTGTCCGCCTTCGTGGGAATGAGCGGTATCGTAAGATGAATCGACAGCGCTCATCGTTCGCGAATGGGCGCGCTCGCCAGTTCGCTTAGCCACGGAGATCCGCATGACCACACGCCGTCGTTTTCTGCATTCGACCCTGTTGGCCGGCAGCGCGCTGGCCTTGCCGCGGGGTGCAGACGCCGCGACCCCATCCTCGCGCACGCGCGTGGTGTCGACCTGGGATTTCGGCGTTGGCGCCAACCAGGCGGCGTGGCCGGTGCTGGCTCGCGGTGACGGCGCGTTGGATGCCGTGGAAGCCGGCGCGCGCTGGGCCGAAGGCACGCTTTGCAACAGCACCGTTGGCCGCTGCGGCTATCCCGACCGCGACGGCACGCTAACGCTCGACGCCAGCATCATGGACGGCGACGGCCGTTGCGGCGCGGTGGCGGCGCTCGAGGATATTGCGCACCCGGTTTCGGTCGCGCGCGCGGTGATGGAGAAGACGCCGCATGTGCTGCTGGTCGGCGACGGCGCGCAGCAGTTCGCGGTCGAGCAAGGGCTCGAGAAACAAGCACTGCTGACGCCCGAAGCGAAGCAAGCCTGGCGCGAATGGTCGAAGGCCGCAAAATATCAGCCGCAGATCAACGCCGAGCGCGCGAAGCAACCCGGCAATCGAGACAACCACGACACTCTCGGCATCCTCGCGCTCGACGCCGATGGCCGTCTTGCCGGCGCCTGCACCACCAGCGGCATGGCGTGGAAGCTGCATGGCCGGGTCGGCGACAGCCCGATCGTCGGCGCCGGGCTGTACGTCGACAACGAGGTCGGCGCCGCCACCGCCTCCGGCGTGGGCGAGGAAATGATCCGCAATGCGGCCAGCTTCCTGGTAGTCGAGCTGATGCGCCAGGGTCGCTCGCCGATGGATGCGTGCCGCGAGGCGATCGAACGCGTGGTGCGCAAGCGCCCGGAAGCGAGCAAAACCTTGCAGGTGTGCTTCCTGGCGATGAACAAGGCGGGCGAGGTCGGGGCGTTCGCGTTGCACCCCGGCTTCGTCTACGCGGTGTGCGATGCGGGGAAACAAGACGCGCTGCTGGAGGCGCGTTCGGTCTATGCGTAGAGGTAAGGCGTGATTCTCTATCCCGTTACGCAGCGGCTTGCATTCGAATGATCGGGTTCATCATTTCGTTCGGAATGACGAACGCTTGAGTCCGTAGGATCTGTCTCGAATCGACGGTGCGTTTCTTGGTCGTAGCGGTGGTTTTCACAGCGACGCCGGTCAAGCTGGGATGACGTCGGCGGCGCCCGCGTGTGCGTAATCGCGCTGGTGCGGTGCAAAAGAGCCGGCGTCGAATGCGGCGCAACGGCGTAGATTGCCTACCCTGTCTGTCTACGGCGCGTGAGCAGGAAAACAGCCTCGGCCAAGCGAAATTCGTCTTACGCTCACATTTTTTAGATCGTTCTAAAAGAGTGATGCAAACCGCATACTTGGACCGATTTTGTCGCGTATGGTCAAAAAAGGGGGCGATGTCGCACGGCGTCACGCCCTCTGCAAATCAAGCGAACGCGTTGGTTCCGGATTGGAGTCTGTCCATCGCAGTTGGCCCATTAGGCACATTCAACGTAGAAGGGGGCTTTCCATGCAGCAATCAGATTTCCACCGCAACGCCTTGGCGAGTGCGCTCGCTCTGGCACTGTTGGCGCCGCTCGCGGCACTGGCCCAGGCGCAGGACGCGCAGCAGCCATTACCCACAGAACAGACGGAACAGGCGGACGAACCCGCCCAAACCGAGACCGACAAAAGTGCGAAGACGCTCGATGCGGTTACCGTCACCGGCTCGCGCATCAAGCGCGCTGAGGTCGAGGGTCCGGCGCCGGTAACCATCATCACTGGCGATCAGATCAGGAAAGAAGGCTTCACCACGGTCTATGAAGCGCTCAGCTCGCTGACCGAAGTCACCGGCACCGTGCAGAACGACTACGACTGGGGCCAGAGCTCGGTCAATGCCAGTCCGCTCAACCTGCGCAACCTCGGCCCCGGCCGCAGCCTGCTGCTGATCAACGGCCACCGCGTGGCCGACTACCCCATGCCTTATACGGGCAAGAGCAATTTCGCCAACTACAACAACATCCCCACCGGCATCGTCGATCGCATCGAGGTGCTCTCCAGCGGCGCTTCGGCGATCTACGGCTCCGATGCCGTGGCTGGCGTGGTCAATGTCATCCTGAAGAAGGATATCGACGGCGACACCCTGCGTGCGCGCTACGGCACCACCACCGAGGGCGGACGCACGGTCAGCGATGTCTCCTGGTCCGGCGGCCGGCACGGCGAAGACTGGAGCGTTGCCTACACCTTGCAGTATTTCAACCGCGAGCCGTTGTGGGCGCACGACCGGCCGTGGATGGACTCGGAATTCGATTCGCCGCGCCGCAACTGGAACTACGGCGGCGTGCAGCAGGGCGTCGCGACCAATACCCCCAGCGTCGGTATCCGTTTGTTCGACGCGACCAACGGTCAACGGCTGATGCCGCCGCAGGGCGCCTGCGAGCAGTTCGGCGGCGACTTCTTCCTGCACAACCGCATCCTGTACAACGATTTCAATGGCGCGCAGACCGATACCGGCTGGCAATGCGCCCACACCGCCGTGTTCGAGCACTGGACTTTGCGCAACGGCAGCGAGGATCTTTCGGCCTATCTGTACGGCACCAAGCAGTTCGGCAACGTCGAAGCCTGGGCGACTGCCGGCTACTGGAAATCCACCGGCGAGAGCAACACCTTCATGCCGGCCTGGGGCAGCGCCAACTACATCGATCGCGACAGCGGCCAGGAGCGCAGTCTGCTGCGCTATTTCGTACCCAGCGAGATCGGCGGTGTCGACCGCGCGCTAACGCTGTCGGAGGAAACGAACTGGGATTTCAACGCCGGCCTGCGCGGTAGCATCTTCAACGACCGCTTCGACTGGGATGTCATGGTGGGCCGCGCCGAGTACGAAGTGACGGAACGCTTCCCGACCATCCATGAGGCGCACGCCGCTGAATTCTTCCTGGGCCCGTCGCTGGGTATCGATGCAGCCAGTGGCCTGGAAATCCATGCTCCCGACTACAACCGACTTTGGAACCCGGTGTCACGCAGCGACTACGACAGCGTCCGCGCGGTGGGCGACAAGAAGGCGCGCACCTGGCTGACCCAGGGCAGCTTCGTCCTCAGCGGCGACTTGTTCGAAGGCTGGGCCGGCCCCATCGGTTTCGCCGGTGTCCTGGAAGCGGCAAAGCAGGGCTACAAGCTGTACCCCGACCCGAATACTCTGGGCACCAACCCGGTTTACTTCACGCCGTTCGGCAACATCGAAACAGGCGGCGGCGAGCGCAACCGCTACGCGGCCGGCGTGGAATTCAAGATTCCCTTACTCAAGAGCCTGACGCTGTCTACCGCCGGGCGCTATGACCGCTACGACGCGGTCGCCGACGATGCGGCCACTACCTACAACGTGGGCCTGGAATGGCGTCCGTTCTCCAACCTGTTGTTGCGCAGCAGCTATGCCACCAGCTTCCGTGCGCCGGACATGCATTTCGTCTACGCTGATCCCAGCGAAAGCGTGGCCGACCAAACCGATTACCTGACCTGCCTGCGGGATCCCAACCGGCAGACCAGCAATTGTCCCGGCGGCGACGGCGAGCCATACCACATCGATAATCCACTGATCGCACGGCAAGGCACCGAAGATCTGCTGTACGAAACCGGCGATTCGTTTACTTACGGCTTCGTGTGGGATGCGTTCGAAGGCTTCTCGCTCAGCGCCGACTATTGGCGGGTCAACATCGACAATGCGATCGACGACGTCGGCCCAGACCAGGTGCTGTTGGACGAAGCCTACTGCCTGACGGGGCAGTCGCCCGCCGACAAGCCGCGCCGCACTCCACCCAGCCAGGCGCTGTGCGACCTGCAGCTCAGCCGCGTCACCCGCGATGCCAACGGCGTGGTCACCCGCGTCGAGATCGGCCCGATCAACCGCGCCAAGCAAAGCGTGAGCGGCATAGACGTGGCTTCGCGCTATCAGCTGCAGACCGCGAACTGGGGAACCTTCGATTTCGCGCTGAACTACACACAGCAGCTGACCTACAAAATCGCTCAGTTCGAAGGCGACCTGTTCGAAAACATCCGCGACCAAGAACGCCAGATCCGCTATCGCGGCCGCGCCAGCGCCACCTGGACGATGGATCCCTGGACTGCGGTGCTGTACGTGGACTGGACCGCGGGCACCCGCAGCGACCGCTATGGCGGCTGTGCCGCACTACCCAACGGTTTCCGCCCGGATGTGGCCACCGACTGCACCGACCTGCGCGTGAATGAGTTGGGCGAGCGCAGCATCAGTTACGGCCAGCAGAGCGAACTGGTGGACTTCTACAACCAGGACAAGATCTATTGGAACGCCAGCGTCGGTTATCAGTTCAATGAAGCCCTGCGCCTGAACTTCTACGTCAACAACATCCTGGACGATCACTTCCAGGACAAGTGGTGCGGCGGCTTCGCCTACTGCGTGGCCAATCCAGTGGGCCGCGAAATGGCGGCGGAGGTCGTGTACAGATTCGACTGAGGTAGTCGCTCTAACCTTGCGTAAAAGCAGAGCCCGGTGCGAGCCGGGCTCTGCTTTGTGCGTATCGACGGACTCCTGTGCGACATCTTGAGCGGCCATTCTGCGTTTCCTAGGTGCTGACTATGCCCTCGGTCACGATCAGTAGCACATAGCTGTTCGCGTCCAGCCGATGCTCGGCACGCAACGCAGGGTTTGCGGCCAACTGCAGTAAGCCGGCGAGGCCCGCCGCGCCGGACTCGGTCGTTTCTGGCCCTGCAGCTTCGCGCAAAGCTAGCGGGGCGGCGAGAAGTTCGTCCTCGTCGACAAGGATGGCACGCGCATGATGGCGCAGCAGAACCTGCAGGGCAGGTGCCGAGGCCAGCCCGCACGACAGCATCGTTGCCGCGGTTCGCAACTCTCCCGGGATGCGCACCGGATGCCCCACTGCCAATGCGTGCGCAACACACGCGGCGGATTTCGGTTCAACAACCAGGACCCGTGGGTCTTGCATCGCACTCACCAGTCCGTCCGCCATCGCCGCGGCCAGGCCACCGACGCCGGCCTGTACGAATAGATGGCTGGGGCGTACGTTCACTTCACGAAACTGTGCGACCAGCTCGCGCGCCATCAGCGCGTAGCCATCCATCACATCCTGCACGATCGTGTCGTGAGGATTGGAGGTCGTGTCGGGGATAAGCAAACCTTGTCCGTGTCCTGCCGCGTCGGCGGCAGCGCACACGGCGTCATCGTAGGTTCCGTCGATCCAGACCACTTCGGCACCGAAGGCCTCGATACGCTGCGCCCGCGCCGAACTTACGCCTACCGGTAAATAGATACTGGCGTTCGCCCCAGCCCGGGCGGCGGCAGCCGCAACAGCGAGCCCATGGTTGCCGTCACTGGCGCAGATCAATCGAGGCAACGACGAGCGCGTGGTGTGGCCAAGATCAGGCAGCGAAGTTATACCTGCAATGCGGGCGAGCGCCCGCAGACCGGCCAACATCCCGCCCAGTGCTTTGAAGTTGCCCAGCGGACGCTCGCTCTCGACTTTGACGAAGACGCGCGCCACGTTGGCACGATGGGCCAGGGCAGGAAGCTCCAGCAGTGGGGTCGGCTGGTAATCCGCCCAGATTTGCGCGGGATCCCAGTTAAGTTCGGGCGAGGTTGTATTGCTCATGCCGCCAGTATGGAGAGCGGCGGCGCGAATCGGCCGCAAGATTGCCTGTCCATTTGCGGAAAAGCGGCACTAGGGTTCCTGGCAATCCCGGAAACGCACAGTTCGGAACCGCGGCGCGTCCAAGACGATGTCACTCGGTGGCATCTAGAGGAATCGGGATGGTCAGTCCGCGCTTGACCACGCTCAGCGCCACGTTGGTGGTGAATCGTCTAACGTTGGGATTCTCGCCGACCATGCGCGACATCAAGGCGTCGAAGGTTTCGGTATCGGGCGCGGTGATGATCAGCACGAAGTCGGCTTCGCCGGTGACGTAGAACGCCTGCTGGATGTGCTCCTGAGCCGCCAGCCATTTGCGCAACTGCGCCAGCATTTCCGGGCGCTCGCGTTCGACCTGCAACGAAACGATGAAGAAAGTCGGGCGCCCCACCTTGTTCGGATCGACTACCGCCGCATCGCGGGCGATCACGCCGTGCTCGCGCAGGCGGCGCAAGCGGCGCTGGATGGCGGAAGGCGACAGCGCGACCTGTTCCGCCAGACGATCCGCCGTTTGCCCGGCATCCTCCTGCACCAGGTTCAGCAGTTGGCGGTCGAATCGATCGAGTTCCATGGATTTCTTGCTCCAGAGAGGTGGCCACCGCGCTGAAAAAACGCATAAGCCGGTTGTAGGTCGCGGCCATTCGACAACATGGCGCCTATAAGATCTTAGCCTCAGCTTCGAGGCCAAGGCCAATGGATTCATCCACGCTGACTTGGCCGCACCGCAATACGATGCCATTCCTCCCGTCTTCCTTGATCTCCTTCCCTACCATGAAACTCCTCTACCAAACCCACTCCCCCTATGCTCGCAAAGCGTTGGTATTCGCTCACGAAGCCGGTCTCGCGTCGCGGATCGAAGTGATGCACCACGAGACCAGCCCCACCAAGCGGAACCAGCAGGTCTTCGCCGAGAACCCGCTTGGCAAAGTGCCGGTACTGCTGCGACCTGGTTTGGCGCCGATCTTCGATTCGGACGTGATCTGTGCCTACTTGGACACGTTGCACGACGGTCGCAAGTTGATCCCAGTCAACGGCGAGGCCAGATGGCACGTCCTGCGCGTGCAAGCGGTCGCGCAGGGACTTGCCGACGCCGGCATAGCGGTGCGCTGGGAAACGGTACGTCGTCCAGAAGCATTACGCCATTCACTACTGCGCGACGGCTATATCGAAAAGATGACCGCCAGTTACGACTGGCTTGAGCGGGAGCTGGACGTCGATGACGCAGTCCATGTCGGCCATATTGCCGTGGCCACCGCACTAAGCTGGATCGAGTTCAGGGGACTGCCGGACTTCCGCGAGAAGCGGCCGCGTCTGTCCGCCTGGCTGGACGAGTTCCAGGGGCGGCCATCGATGTGCGCCACACCGTTGTCTGGCGAAACGCAGGACTGACCCGGATGCCAAGCCTGGAGTGGGGCAGTCCTTCACGGCGCCCGAACGCAGAAAAAGGTCTGCTGCTCCGTTAAGAGGCTGAGGCAATAACGATGAGCAAGCATCGCGAACTTCGAACGAGTTCAGGAATCGTGTTTGCCATGGCTTTGGTGGCCGTCGCCCAGGCACAGACGCCCAGCTTGGCGGATGCAGCTAATCAGCCGACCACTCAGACTGGCATGGCCGCACATCTCCGAGCGCAGGTCTTGCTGGATAGAGCCCTGTTTTCGCCGGGCGAAATCGATGGGCGGGCAGGCTCTAACCAACAGCGCGCGCTTCGAGGCTATCAGCGTGCCAAAGGACTGGAAGTTACGGGCAAATTGGATGCCTCCACTTGGGCCGCACTGAACGCTGACGCGCCACCCGTGCTGGTCTCCTATACCATTACTGCGGACGACGCTGGAGCGAGCTACACCAAGCTGCCAACGGACATCGTTGCACAAGCCAAGCTGAAAGTATTGGGTTTTGAGTCTGTGGAAGAGGCGCTGGGAGAACGCTTCCATGCGAGCCCAGCGCTGCTCAAAGAGTTAAATCCCGGTGCGGACTTGGATAAGGCTGGTACTTCATTGCAGGTTCCGAACGTGGCCGATGTCGCCGCCGCAAAAGCAGCCAAGGTGGTCGTGGACAAGTCAGACTCCACGCTTACGCTACTGGATACGACAGGCCAAGTAGTAGCCCAAGTTCCGGTTTCGTCGGGCAGCGACCATGACCCCCTGCCGATCGGCGAATGGAAGACGGTAGCGACGGCACTCAATCCGACTTTTCACTACAACCCCAAACTGTTTTGGGATGCGGATCCAGCCCATGCGAAGACGGTCCTCGCATCCGGACCGAACAATCCGGTGGGGACGGTCTGGATCGATTTATCCAAACCGCACTATGGATTGCATGGCACGCCCCATCCCGAAACAGTGGGCAAGAGCCAGTCCCATGGATGTGTACGCATGACTAACTGGGACGCTCAACGCGTGGCGGCGGCGGTGAAGGCGGGCACACCGGTTGTGATGCAGGAGTAGGCTTTGAAATACGTGGCCGTGCTCTTACTAGGCCTCGTCCTCGGGGCGCTGGCCTACCGCCAAATCTCGGTGAGTCGAACGCCTGAAGCTGGCCCGGCGCCCCCGACGCTTTCCGAACCGGCGCAGGTGCCGGCGAGGCCTGTAGCAACTGAGCCAGCACGGGCACCGATACCTGCTGCAACTCCCGTCACTCCGGTTGGAGCGCTCGACATCGCGCCTGGTTCTACATCGCCAGCTCTTGGTGCATCCGGCTTGCTGATTCCAGTGCAGGGTAAGGCGCGAGCAGACCTGGTCGATACTTTTACCGACGCACGCAGCCAGGGGCGTTTGCACGATGCCATCGACATCATGGCGCAGGCCGGGACCCCTGTGCTGGCGGTCGCCGATGGGCACGTAGAAAAACTGTTCACCAGCGAGCGCGGCGGCCTCACCCTTTATCAGTTCGAACCGAGCGGAAAATACGCCTACTACTACGCGCACTTGGAACGCTATGCCCCGGGCTTGGCGGAGAAACAGTCCATCAAGCGCGGCCAGGTCATTGGATATGTAGGCAGCACGGGCAACGCCAGCCCCAGCGCTCCGCACCTGCATTTCGCCATCTTCGTGTTGGGGCCTGAGCGCCGCTGGTGGGAAGGAACCGCTATCAATCCCTACCCCCTACTGTCGCCTGCGCGCTAGAACCGAGCAGGCGAGGTGCGAGCATTCAATCATCGATCAGGCGGAGAATTTGCGCCGCCCTCGCTCGACCGACATGCGGTGAGTGCCTGCCAAGGCCGTGCTAGGCGACTTTATCGTTCGCATGAACAACCATTCGCCGGTAACACGTTGCGGAGTGATGTCGATCATCATGTAGCCGCGTTGGCTCGTGTCGGCCCAGGCCATCTCAGGATTGGCGGCAACAAAGGCGCCGGCAACCTTCTTTGGATCCGCTCCCAACTGTCCTTCGATGCCATGCGACGTCACGCTATGACCGGCGAATTCTATGCCTGCGGGTTGTCCGTCTTCTATCAATGAATACGCCCACGCATTGTGGCTATCGCCCGACAACATCACTAAATCCGCATTCGCGTGTTGAGCGGACCTCAGCAGACGCGAACGGGCCTCGGGATAGCCGTCCCAGCGATCCATCCACATCGGCAAGCCGAGTTTAGAAGCACGCACATCTTTCTGGAATTTGTTGACGGCACGCTCACCCGCTTCGGAGCGAACCCAACCCGGCGTTTCTTCCGGCATCAAGGTGCGTCCAATGATCGTTCCCATGCCGACCATTTGCCAGGTGGAAGTGGGCGCGTTGCGCTTCAATTCGTGCGCCAGCCAGGATTCCTGTTCCGAGCCGAGCATCGTCGCCGTCGGATCGCGCCAGGCGCCGTCACGGAAATTACTCAGCGCCACCTCCGGATTGCTAGCCTGGTGCGCCTCGGCCAGCTCCGCGGATGGCGGCCGCGTGCGCGCCAGAAGGCGCGATTCGGTACGGTAGAGCGTGGCGAGCGTACCGATGGCGTAGGCCTTCCAGGGTTCTTCCGATACGGGAAGCCACTCGCGGTAGGCCTGCATCGCGGCCGCGCGACGGGTGTTCCAATCGCCTTCGGACTGCGGCTGGTGATTCGCTGCACCGCCTTCCCAACTGTCGTTGGTGATCTCATGATCGTCCCAAAGCGCGATCATCGGGGCCATCTGGTGCAGCTTCTGAAGATCCGGATCGGCGCGGTAACAGGCGAAGCGCAGGCGATAGTCGATCAAGCTGATCATCTCGTGTTCGTGCGCGGGCATGACCTCCCGGCCTACGACACGATCCTTGTCCTTATACGAAGCGATGCCGTATTCGTACAGGTAATCGCCTACGTGCAACCACAAGTCGAGATCATCGCGCGCCGCTGCGTGGGCGTAAGCGTTGAACCAGCCCATCGGAAGGTTAGAGCAGGAAAACAAGCCCAGCTTGAAGCGATCGACGTCGCCGACGGGCAGCGTTCTGGTGCGTCCGACCGGAGATTTGCTCCCGTCCGGCGCAATGAAACGGTACCAGTAGGTCGTACCGGGTTGCAGGCCGTCCACCATCAGCTTGGCCGTCCAGTCGCGATACGCGCCGGTGCGGACACTACCGCCTGAAACCACGCGGGAAAAATCGCGATCGAGCGCGACTTCCGCCTCCAGACGGACTTCATCGACGCTCGCGGCCGATACGTAGCGCGTCCACAGCAACATGGAGTCGGAGCCTGGCTCGCCGCTGGCGACATTGTGGGTGAAACCCTTGGCCCCCAAAACTTCGGCGCAAAGACTGCGGCCAATGGGAAGCATCAACGCGCTCAGGCCTAGCGCGCCGCCGATGACAAGACGCCGGCGTTCGATATTCATCGTCATGGCATTTCCTCTGCTTTCACCGGAACCAGTGGCTGCTGCGCATTCCCTGTCCATCGCATCAAGATGAGGTCGGAGGTTTGCGCGCCCCTTTCGCCCGAGTTCGCCGAGAGGTAGAACAATCCCCAGCCGACCGGCTGGAAACCCACGTCGGCCTTCTGATTCCAACCACGTACGCCGGTGGAAGCGTCCCTCAATCCGTCATCGGCCAGTTCGAGCAACCGGCCTTTCTCCCAGACAGTGCCGTCTGCACTCGCCACGCCGACCAGGTCGCCCGTCATCGGTTGCGTACGTGCCTCGACCGCGAACAACTGGTAGTTGGGGAAGGATTTCTTCTTGCCCCGGTAGACACCCATGAACCAGCGCTGCAGCGTTTCATCGTAGGAAAGATTCTGCACACCGTAGCTGGTGTTGCCGGTACGGACGAAATACCTTCCTTGTAGCGTAGTCGGGCCGCTGTGGTGCGGTCGTCCCTCGGTCAGCGGCCTGGCGTACCTGGCCCAATCGCCGATGTCGTACTGAAGAAGCACTTGATGGTCGTTGTCGGCGCGCGCGGTGTCGCCGTAGATGCCGCAGGCAACGGTGAGGTAGCGCGGGCCATCGACATGGCCGAAGGCGGGACCAAAACCAACTCCGTCGATACCAGAGCATCCGTAGCGGTGGTCCTGCGTGCCGGCTGCGTTCCCATCAAGTTTTCCATCGCCGTCCAGGTCGGCGACATAGTCTTTGACCACCTCCGGAAGATAGACAGTGCGGAAAATCTCCGTTTCGTTTGCTTCCATGCCGACCCTATCGATCCGATTCGCGTCGATCACGGCAACGTAGAAGGCCTTGTCCTCTTTGTATTCGAGGGAGCCGTAAACCTTCCCGTCGGCCGGGTTGAAATCGAGGTCGCCGAGGTGACCGGTCCAGCCGACCAGCGTGCCGATGAGCTTGCCACTGAAATCGTATTTCGCGAGAAGATTGGTGAATGAGTAATAGATATAGCCGCCCCTTACGTCCACGGCGATACCTTGCACGTGGCCAGAGGGCCAAGTACCGCCGTTCTGCTTGAGCGGCAGACGAGTTAATGGCGCCGTGGTGACAGAGTGAGCCGTCGCTACGCTGGGGGAAAGGATCAATGCCGTAATGGCGAGGAAGAGGGTACGGACCATGGGCGGGGCCTGATGGGCGGGACGCGCCTGGCTGGGCCAGAAATGAAGCCGAGTAGTCATAGTGTCGTCAGTACAGGGGCAAACCTTCAAAGCCTCGCCCCAAGAAAGAAATCCCGCGACGATCATGCCGAGAGGCAGCGCCGCCGCGGGAGAGGGATCGCACAATGCACGCTCAGAATCTTGCCTTGATCCCGAAATTCCACATCGAGCCGTAGATGGTGTACTGCTGAACGCGGCTTGGGATGTTGGAATAGATGATGTCGGGTTCGTTGAAGATGTTGCGCCCCGCAAGTTGCAGTTCGACGTTCTTCGAGAGCTTGTAACTGGCGCTGATGTTCCACAGCTCGCGCGCGATATGGTAGAGAACGCCGTTGTTGGCGGTGGTGGGCGTGTTGCTCAGGGCGCTGACGCGGTACTCACCCTGCCGGTTTCCGTTGATCTGCAAATCGAAGCGACCGTAGTTATAGCGAAGCCCCCAGTTGGCCGCCCGCTCGGGCATGTTCTGGCGCTCGCCATCAGCATCGATCGAGGTGATCGAACCGTAAAGGCTGAGCCCCCTGAGCGCGCCGGGCAGGAAGGTCAACTGCTGGCTGTACTCGAAGGTCAGGCCTTGGTTGGTGCTGGTTCCGGGGAGATTCTGCGCGCTGCGGAAGGTATAGCCCGCATATTCGTCGGGATCGAAGCCGACATCCTCAGGGTCGACCGTGACGCCGGTGACCTGCATATCCGTCATGTCGAGCTTGTAGTAGGAAAGGCCGATGATGCCGGAGGGTTCGAGATAGTACTGAAGACTCGCAAAATACTTCGTGGAGTGTTCGGGCTTCAGCTCCGGATTCGGCACCGTGACGATCATGGTGTCGTCGTTCACCGAGACAACGCCACCGAGGTTTCCGTAGTCGGGGCGAAGGATGGATTCACTGAAGGCGAGTTGGCCGACCAGCTTCTCCGTGAAGTCGTACTTGACCCCGCCGCTGAGGAACCAGTCTTCGTATTCGCCCTGGCGCGTGGAGTATGCACCGTTGTTGTACTGGTACAGCAGGCCCTCGACAGTGTTGACCGAAAGCCCGGCTTCGGTCACTTCGCTCACCGGGCGGACGTTGGCGATTCTCGCCGCGGTCTTGGTCTTCTCGTAGCGCAAACCCAGGTCGAAGCGGGCATCGCCGACGCGCGTCTGAGCCTCTAGGTAGGCGGCATCGATCTGTTCCTGGATGCGTTTGTCGTTGTCGAGCTTGCGCTTCAGATTGCCCACGGTGTCGGGGACGAAATACTCGGGGTGCTCTTTGTAGATGTCGTACGTCGCATAGTTGCTGTCCGCGCGCCAGTTCTGGTCGTTCATGTTGCCGGCGTTGAAGCCGTTTATTTCGAACTGATAGTTCTGTGTCCAAGGGATAACAGCCGCAGGGTCTCTCTGAGTCAGATCGCCGTTGGGGCCGACGTACTGGAATTGCTGGAAGGAACCCTCGTTGGTCCTCCAGTCGTTCTTGCGGCTACCCAAGCCGCCCATAAGCGTGACCGGCAGCTCTCGTACGGTGATTAGCTTCTTGAAGTCGAGATAGCCGCCATACTGATCGTTGATGGCATCGGATTCGGCGGTGCGGATGTTGTTGCCGATATCCGCGTCACGATTGAAGTTCGTGGGGTCGCCCCAGGGACGGCCAGCGGTCTGCGCGAGCGTCCAGGCGTTCGAATCCTCCGAGGGGCGGTCAAGGGTGAAGCCGATGCCGGTCAGCCAACTGTCTGTGCGCTGGAAGAAGCCTTTGCTGTTGTCCCGAAAGTTGAATTCGGATCTGGAATAGCTTCCGCGGAGCGTGGCTTCCAGGGTGTCTGTCTTGAATTCGAGCTTCGGGGCGATGGTATAGGTAGGGGTTCCGGCGTAGCGGTGCGAATACTCGGTTCGCAGGCGGGTGTTGGTCCCGTTGGGATTCACGACGACGTGGGTGGGCGTGGACCCCTGCGTGGCATAGGACGCCGTAGGAGTGCCGAAGTAAAGAAAGGTGTACTGGTTGAAATACTCGACGTCGTAGAACGAGTAGGTGCTGCGCAAGGACAGGACGAGTTCGTCCGTAAGCTGATAGTCCGTGCTCAGGTTGGCGGCCGTGCGGCTCGTCATCTTCGGACCGGGGCGCCACATGAGGCGATACGGCATGACTCGACCATCGGAGAGATAGGACCAATCCGTCTGGATGCGGTCCTGCTGGACGTAGTTGGCGTTGTAGCTGGTGTTGAACTCGACGCCCAAGCGACCGTCCAGGAAGACGTCGCCGAAGCCGAACTGGCCGGAAGGGTAGACGGTCGAATGCTTCTCATCGTCGGGGAAATACTTCCGCGAGAAAGTGGAATCGGAGGTGCCGACGCCACCGAGCTGGAAAACGAACTGGCGTCCGGTGCGATTGAAGGCGTACTTGCTGCGAAGGTTGATCTGTCCGCCGGGGGAGTCGGCGTCCATGCTGGCCATAAGCGTGTTGTTGAGTTCAATCGACTCGATGCCGGTGATGGACATCTGCTCGAAGGAATTCTGGCGGCCGCTATTGTTGTTGGAAGTGGCGGTGGCCATGCGGGCGCCGTCCACGGTAAAGGTGGAATACTTCGGGTCGAGGCCACCGATGCGCACGGCGGTGGCGTCCACTTCCGTGTAATCGAGGGAAATACCGGGCATGGATTTCATGAACTCGCCCACATCGCCCATGGTGAGGGCGCCGTAGTTGTCGGCGGCGACGACATTCTTCGCGTTCATCGCGGCGCGGCGTTCCATGATGGCGCTGGCCTGGCCTTCGCGCTTCGCAGTGACCTGGATCATGTCCATTTCGACCGCGTCGTCGCCCTGGGCAGTGTAGGAAGGTACTTTCAGCTCGAATTCCAGTGTCTCCATCTGGCCTGCGACCACGTTGGCGACCGTCTTCGACTCTTGCAGACCGGTGTATTTGGCTACGACGGTCACTTTGCCGGCCGGCACGCCGGTCAGACGGAAACTACCGCCATCCTCCGAATAGGTGACGATCGTCGTGCCCTCGATGCGGATCTCGGCATTGCGCACATACTCTCCGGTTGCGGTATTGAAGACGCGGCCGCGTACGCCGCCGCTGCCTATCGGTTGCTCCGATCGCGTACGCCCGGGGGCGGCGCCTTCTTTCTGCAGCAGGATGACATTGCCTTCATCGGATTTGATCTTCAGGCCTGTTCCTTCCAGCAACAGGCGCAATGCCTCGCGCGCATCCATTTCGCCGACGATCGCCGGTGTGTTGATGCCTTCCAGCGATCCTGCCGGCGCAATGATCTGCACCTGGGCCTGCCGGGCCAATTCCGGAATGGCGGTGACCGCCCGCTGCGCCGGGACTTCGAATTTGCGCTGCTGCGCGATTGCCTGGGAATTGCAAACCAATGCAGCGGCAACGGCACTGGCCAACAGAAGTTTCTTGCAACGATTCATGGACTATGTTCTCGGCAGGCCGCGTGTAGTCGGCATTGAAAACAGAGAGTCCTGGCGAAAGCGCTTTCCGCTATCTGTCAAAAAAAATTAATGTGCGCGGGCAACGATGATGCGGCCATCTTCCTGTCGCACTTCCGCGTCGAATACTTCCGCGACGGCACGGCTGAAGCCAAGTGGATTGTTGGCCGCGAATAGTCCCGTCACCTGCATCTTCGCCAGATCTTGGTCGGCGATAACGATGGGCGTGTCGCTGTAACGCGCATAGACGGCCGCGGCTTCGGCCAAGGTTTCGCCCTGGAGCGCGATCTTTCCTTCCCGCCACGCCAGCTCGCGCCCCATTTGCCCGGCAGGGAGCGACGTCAAATTCCATCCTTCCCCCTTTCTTTCCGGCAACGACGCACCCGTATCCGGCGCCAAGGGAACTTTCGCGGATCGTGTCGCTTCGGCCAAAACGACGCGCCCCTCCTGCACCAGTATCTGTGTCGGCCGGCCTTCCAATTTGCGCACGACGAAGGTGGCCGCCGTAGCCTCCAAGCGCTTTCCATCGACTTCCACCATCGTTGGCACCGTTCCGGCGCCTTCAATCAGCACTTCGCCTCGCAAGACGCGTATCCGTCGCCGCCCTTCATCGTCGTACACCTTGATGCGGCTATCGGTATTGAGCGTCACCGTGGCTCCATCTCCCAATGGCACAGTACGCATTTCCCCTTTGGCGGTCGCATAGGCCGTAGGCATCTGCAACGTTGCCGTCAGTACCACGACCAGCGCGAACGAAGCGGCCACGGCACCACCCCATTCCATCAAGCGCCGGCGGCGCCCGACACGGAGGCGGGGTGGGGCGGCTACCGCGGGCCGAAAGTCCGCGGGATCGTATTGCGGACCTAGCGCACGCGCGGACTCGCTGCGCATCCATATCGCTTTGGCGCGGGTGAACGCCCCACGGCGCCGCCGATCGCCAGTCAGCCACTGCTTCAACTCTCCGGCCTCGTCGGCGGACAGGGGCGCACGATCCATCTTCGCCACCCATTCTGCAGCGATTCGGTCAATGTCCTGGCTGGTTTCGCGTTCTTGCACTGGCACGCCTTTTTTCCCGCTCCAATTGATTAGAGGTTTTGGCGGGTGGGTTTCCGCCACTGGCGAACCAATCTCCTAACCAGCGGATACCCCGAACGATATGCTTTTCAACCGTATTCTCCGAAAGGCCCATCCGGGATGCGATCTCCCTCTGGGACAATCCACGGACGCGACGCAGAATAAAAGCCTCTCGTGTCTGCCCGGGCATGCTCGCGATCACCTTGGCCAGTTGACGCAGGTCATCATGGGCGATGGCATTTTGTTCCGGTGTGGCTGCCTCATCGGCGAAATCCACCAGCCCGAGATCTTCTATCGCGAGGATAGACACGATTCGCGCTCTCCGAATGTTGCGGACCACCAACGAATGGGCCACCTGAAACAGGTAGGCGCGCGGATTTAGGATGTCGTCTATGCGCTCGCGTTCGGCCAACAACGCGTAGCTTTCCTGCACGATGTCATCAATGTCGAATGCGGCTGGCGCCCATCGGCGCGACAACCAGCCCTTGAGTGCCGCCTCATGCGGCAAGACGTGATGCATGAACCAGCGCGTTCTTTCGACATCATCCAGAGCGTCGTCCATGTCGCCCTCTACTTCGGTTCGATCGGACACCCAGGTTCCCCAACACCCACCAACTGGGCAAATGCCGGAAAGATGCTATTCGGTAGCTATGACAGCGATGTTTCAGCCATGCGAGGCTCACCAGCGGAAAGAATTAGGCCTGGGGTCAAAGCGTACCGTCAGCCTCTTATCGAGATGCGCTGGCGATTTGCGAAGGGCTGAGCCCCAGCACGCGGCGCAAGCAACGGGCCATATGGCTTGGATGCGAGAAGCCCGCTTCCAGCGCGACCTCCCCCATGCTCTTTTTTCCTTCCAGCAACAGCGTGCGCGCGCGTTCCACTCGCCGTTCGAGCACGAAGCGGTGAGCTGGCATGCCGACGGCTTGCTTGAACAGCGGTTTGAAGTGCGAAAGGCTAAATCCCGCCACAGCCGCCAGTTCGGCGAGCGATAGATCCTCGTCCAGATGCGCATCGATGTATTCGAGCACATGGCGTAACCGCCAGACCGGCAGCGCGCGTCCTGGTTTTTCAACGCTGGTCCGTCTGCGCGATTGCAAGGCGAGCAGGCGCGCGGCGAGCGCCGAGGCCAGGCCGTCCGCGAACAGGCGGCCGCCCGGATAGGCGTCGTGATCTTCGGCCTGCATCATCCAGCCGATGCGCTCGATCTGCGGATCGCGAATATGGATCGAAGGCGCCAGCTCGGTGACGCGCGAACCCAGGCCCAGGGCATCCGCGGTTTCCGGCACGAGGGACGGCGACAGCCGGAGCAGCAGGGATCGCGCAGGCCGCGACATGATCCAGCGCGTGCTCGCGCCCGCCGGTACCACGCAGAACTGGCCGTGGATCCGTACCCCTTGTCGATCGCGGCCATGCATGCGGTAGGAGACCGGTACCGCGTTGCCCAGGTGCAGACAGAGTACGTGGCGACCGTCCACGGGAGAATCGAAAACCCCGGAGGGAACCGGCGAGGTCAGGACATCCAGCAACGGCGCCCGCCCATTGCCGACGCTCGATAGCAGCGCGGGCGCAGGGCCTGGGTAGCACTCGGGTCTGTCGATCATCGCCCGATTCTGCTCCGCAGCCGGAGGGGGTGCATGTGCCAAAAATCATCCCTGCGTATCCGATATCGGCCGTTTGTGCGCGCGTGCTTGTGGCGCCGTTGTCAGGATGGTTCACCCGACATCCCGAGGCACGAGACCCACATGAAACGCAGACAATTCATCGGATTGGCCGCCGCCGCGCTCGCGGCCGGCGTCACCGGCGCGTGCGCACCACTCGCAAATCTCCGCCGCGGCGCTGCCGGTACGGATCCGTCGCAACCGATGGGGGTGGCGCGGTTCCGCGCTCTGCGGCGCATGGCGAGCACCCGGTTCGGCGACATCGCCTATGTGGAGCGCGGAATGGGTCCGGCGGCGCTATTCCTGCACGCCCATCCGCTCAACGGTTTCCAATGGCGCGGTGCGCTCGAGCGCCTGTCGGAACATCGCCGCTGCATCGCGCCCGATTTCCTGGGGTTGGGCTACACGCGCGTTGCCAGCGGCCAGAGCGTGGCACCCGCTGCGCAGGCCGCGATGCTGTTGGCGTTGCTGGACAAACTCGCCATTCCCACCGTCGATCTGGTCGCCAGCGACAGCGGCGGCGCCGTCGCGCAGCTTATCGCTGCCCAGCATCCGCAACGCGTCCGCACGCTACTGCTGACCAATTGCGATGAAGAGCAGGACAGCCCGCCACCGAGCCTCAAGCCGCTTCTGGCCCTGGCGCGGGCGGGAAAATCCACCGACGTCTTTCCTGGCTGGCTGACGGACAAGAACTCTGCCCGCGCTACCTTCGGTGGAGCCGTCTACGCCGATCCCGCTATCCTCACCGACGAGGCGATCGACTACTACTTCTCGCCCCTGGTTAGCTCTCCCGCACAAAGGGCGTTGGTGGACGCTACCTTGGTCGGATTCGAGCCCAACCCGCTGGCGGGCATCGGTCCGGCGCTGAAGCGCTGCAAGGCCCCGACGCGGATCGTATGGGGGGCGGACGATAAGATCTTTTCACCGGACAGTCCCGACCGCCTAGATCGCAGTTTCGGCAACTCGCGCGGGGTGCGGCGGCTGGCCGGCAGCAAGACGTTCTGGCCTGAAGAACTCCCTGACGTCCTTGCCGAGGAAGCGCAACGGCTGTGGGAAGTTCCCGTGTGACGCCGAACGCCGATCGGGGTGAATGCTTCAGATAGCTCACCGGATCAGCGTTTGGAGAACCATTCTCCAATGACGTCAGAAGGCGAATAGTATTCTTTCCTCTGATGCTGTACTCGGAATCCTGAGATCGAAAACACAGGCCGCCCAGGATGTCTACCGGATACTCTGTCAATCAAGCACGACAATATAACTTCCAGGACCGCGCATGAACTATTCGATCATTTCCATCGTCGCGATCGCGCTGGCTGCGATGGGAGCCGCGCATTCGGCCGAATCCGTCGATATCGTGCCGACGATCTTCGCACCGGGAATCTTGTCTGGACCAGCGCACGATTCAGCACCTGCCTTCACACCTTCCGGCGACGTGGTTTACTTCGGTCGCAGCAATCCGCAGCAATCGACGATTCTCGTGTCGGAGCGCCGAGCCGATAGCCTCTGGTCAGAGCCGCACATCGCACCTTTCTCGGGCACCTGGAACGATATGGAACCGGCGATGTCGCCAGATGGTCGCTTCCTCGTTTTCATTTCGAACCGTCCCGATCGAGAGGGTGGCCACAAAGTGGAAGGCTTTTACAACGGCAGCAAGCAAAACGGTGGTCGTTTGTGGCGTGTCGACCGGCTGAACCACGGATGGAGCACGCCAACGTTGCTGCCAACAAGCGTGAATACCAGCGCATCGATCTATGCGCCGAGCGTGGCGGCGGATGGCAGCCTCTATTTCATGACCCCGGATGCAGGGTCCGGCAAGTTCCGTTTGTTTCGCGCGCAGTCCCATGACGGCACTTATCTGTCAGCGCAACCTTTGCCCTTCAGTGACGGAACCGCCACCGATGTCGATCCCGCCGTCGCGCCAGACGAATCATTTCTGGTGTTCGGTTCAGGGCGCATCGCCAATCGCGGCATCGACTTGTTCATCGTGTTCCGCGATGGCCAAGACTGGGGCGAGCCTATCCCTCTCGGCGACGACATCAACACGCCGAAATCCGACGCCGAGCCGCGTTTGTCGGCGGATGGCCAGACGCTGTATTTCAGCAGTGAACGCGTGGTCCCCGTGCAATTTCCACGCACGTCGGAACAAGCGCAGGCAGACGTTGCCCGTATGCAGTCCTGGGACAACGGCAATTACAACATCTGGCAAGTTCCGCTTTCTCGCCTAATGACGCGTGTGCGCCAAAAATAGAAGAACAATCGCGGCACGCCGACCTAGTGCGACAGTCGTTTGGCTGGCGGGCATCTATTTCTTTCTTGACCCTTGCCGCGATCCCCGTTCCGAATCGTTGAGCGCGCTTTCGAGTGCGGCTGTGAACGCCGACTTCAGCATCCTTCGCACCGCGACGGGCTTACGGCCGGGCTCGCGCAGCATGTCGAACATGGCGTAGCTGGAGAGGGCGAAGAGCATGTCGATGACTTCGTCCGCCCTTGCCTTACTTACAATTCCCGCTGCGACCAACCGCTGCACCAGCACACCGAGGACTTTGCGCCGGCGCTCCTGACGTTCGGCCATGGCCGTGGCGAATTCCGCGTCCGCGGCAGCGGCCGCGTGCAGCACGCCCAAGGCGTGGTCGGAGGCCCAGAAATCGCAGAAGATGTCCAGCAGTCGATACAGCGCGGCACTCGGCTCCGGTAACGCCATTGCGGCCGGGATGCGATGCAGTCCCCCCAAGCGCGCGACTTCATCAAAGACCGCCTCCAACAGACCGCGCCTGGACCCGAACTGGTTGTAGACGGTCAGCCGGGTCACACCCGCTGCCTTGGCGACCGCGTCCAGCGACACCTTGCTGGGGTCGGGCGCTTGTCGCAACAGCAAGCTAGCGGCATCGAGCAGCCGCGTTCTGGTCTCGGCCGCCATCGCGTCACGTCCCGGGCTGGAATAAATACGTTCCGGCATTGCAATCCATTTTTGTTGAGTATACAGTGTGTATATCTAATTGTTCGTAGTCAGGAGCAGTCCATGCAGACGATCTTGATCATAGCCTTGTCCTTGCACGTTCTCGCAGCGGTGTTCTGGGCCGGCGGCACCTTCGTTCTCGCGCGCCTCGGCGGCCTTGGCGGCCCACGCTTGCGCGCACCGATGCTGGGGGCGGCGGTCATGACCATTCTCACCGGCGGCTATCTCTGGCACGCCGTGCACGGTGCGGCCTTCGGAAGGCCGGAAAAGGTTCTCGTTGTCGGTATTGCTTGCGCGCTGCTGGCCTTCATTGTGCAGGTCGGCGTCGGTGCGCGTACTCGTTGGCAGCTTGCGCGAGGAACGTTGCCGGAAGCCGCCGCGCAGGCGCGCATGGCCGTGGTCGCGCGCTTGGCCGCCGGTTTGTTGGCGATCACCGTAATTTGTATGGCGGCGGCGCGCTATACATGACCCGCGGCTGCGTACTCAACGCCTAGATGGCGGTCGCTCGTCTTCTGCGTAATGGCGTCGAGCCAATGTCCGCTTTCAACCCAAAGCGGACATGGACGTCAACCCACTGATAGACCAGCTTCCCACGCCACTTCTCCAGTCGACGCCATAAAAAAACGCCCCGGGGAAACCCGAGGCGTTTTCGTTTGCAGTGCGTGATGGAATCAACCGGTCTTCAGCGTGAGCCCATAGGCCGTCAGGATCGGATTGAGCGGCTGGAAGTAGCTGCGGGTGCGGTTGTTCGGAAGCTTGCCCTTGCAGCTGCCGCTTCCGCCCGAAAGCACGCCCTGCGCCTGGCCGGGACCGGTGATGAACGAACCGCCGGAGTCGCCGCCTTCGGAGCAGGCCGTAGTGCGGTTGACGTGCGTGATGGTTTCGCCGGTGCTGTAGTTGACGCTCACGTCCACCTGATCAATGGTCCCGCACTTCCAGCCCGAGGTGCGGCCGGAGCGGCAGATCGCCGTGCCGACGCCGCCGGCGGTGCTGCCCTTGACGACGACATCTGCCGTGGTCCAGCCGTAGACGCTCGCCACCTGCGTGTTGCTGCCGGAAATCGTCACGTAGGAGTAGTCGGGACCGGACTGGCCGGGCTGCGGGAAGCTCGATGCGGTGAACGCGCCGACTTGCGGACCGAGCGTCCACTGCGGGCCCGTTCCGGCAGAGCCCTCTAGATAAACCGACTCGCCCGCATCACCGCAATGCCCCGCGCTCACGTAGACCGGTGTGGTGCCTTTGAGGGCGTTGAAACCGATCGAGCACGCATACAAGTAACCGTCACCCGGATTGCGCAGATAGCCATGGCCGCCCTTCAACGCGGCGCGCTTGCTGGCCTGTTCTTCCTCGACGACGAAGCGCACATGATCGGCACTGGCGCCGCTGTTGGCGATGAAGTCGATGCCAGCGTTCTCTTTGCCCTTGCCGATGCCAACCACCAGGGTGTTGCTCGGCAGGTCGACGTACCAGCTATACACGCCGTTCGGCACCTTGCCACCGCGCTCGACCATGGTGTCGAGCTGGGCCTTGGAAGCGGCGAGGTCGGCGATGGGGTTGCGTGCGGTGCGGAACTCGACGCCGGCGGGCCCTTTCTGCGGAAAGCCTGACGTGGTCGCGACCACCAGTTTGAAGGTGCCATCGGTCTGGCGCTCAATCCAACTGCCGGCGAACTGGCGGCCCTGCGCCGTGGCCAGTTGCTTGGATTGCAGTTCCGCGAGACGTTCGATCTTCAGATACTGCGCCAGTTGGGCCGACGTCAGGCCGAGGTCACGCTGCATCGCGGCACGAAGGGTAGGGGACATATTGTCGGCGGGTCCAACCGCCGAAGCGGTTATGGCGAAAACAAGCGGAAGTGGGGCAAGCACGAACAGGCCGCGTTTGGCCCAGGAAGCGAACTTTCGCATCTGCAGATCTCCAATCGGGTGGTCAAGTTGCAGGACCGGTCACCCGCCGACGGAGTGGCAGCTCGCGAAGGGGGCCCGGTTGGCGGATGCTTGCACGGACGGGAAGGAGATTTGTTAAGTGATTTCACACGCCCGTCAACGCGATTCGCGTGTCTGCTATTGGCTGAAAGCGGACATATCACCGGAGGGCGTAGGACGGATGCCAGAGTGTGTCGGGTGGTCCCTGTGTAATGATCGCGCTTTCTCCGACGACGGCAGTACGCGTGCAGGGAGAAAACGATGCCTGGACCTTGAGAACTCGGCTGGATGTCGGAGACCACACGCAGGCTGCGGATTTCCCGACTGCGGATTCATGACGCCAAGATCAGCGATCTCGACAGGCGATGCATTCCGTGGGCCGCCAGGTTCTCGGAGTGCCGCTGCACGCCAACGCCCAAAGCCACCAACGTTCTGGCGTACGCGTCGATCAAACGCTCGTTGCCGATTAGATGAACCTGCGCAGGGCGCGGAGTCCGCGAGAACAATCCGGAGGCGCGTACTTCGTGTCCGATCAGCAGGCCCGACAGATACGAAGGAAGGGCCGCCTCGGAGAATTGGCCGAACAACCCCAGCGTCCGCACGCCGAATAAATGATGCAACAGTCCGCTGGCATCGGCGCTGCGGCGCAGGCCGGCATCGAAGGCGTAGGCGTCGAAGCGCGAGTCGTCCTTGCCCATCAGTTTGCCGAGCACGCTATGCCGACGCATGACCGCATAGGTTTCCCCGGTCATCGCGGTCGCGATCGAGACGATCCTCCCGTCGCGCACGGTGATCCACTTGCTGTGCGTACCGGGCAGGCACAGCAAGTGGGTGCCATGACGCAACAGGTCGAGCAGCGCGCAGGTCTGGGTTTCCTCGCCGCGCATGACATCGGGCACCTCGGTCAAATTCCTGTCAGCGACTCCGGGCACGAACCACAGCCGTCGCCTCGGAAACTCGGGAACCTCCACCGGTGCCATCGCTGCGGCCAATTCATCGATGCCGGCCGGGCAATCCAGGTAGGGCTGCTCGAACCAACCGTCGCGGCTGCCGATCATTCCGCACAGCATGATGTCCGCGTCGTTCCAGGTTGCGATCAACGGAGCGAGCGTCGCCGCGAAATTCCCCTCGCACGACTGCACGCCGCGATCGCTGCGCTTCTGTTCCGTCACCACGCCGGCGGCATCCAAATGGTATGCACGCAGACTGCTGCTGCCCCAGTCGATGGCGATCATACGAGTTCGATCCTGCTTTCCGGCAGGCCGAGCGTACGCGGCAGGGCAATCTGCCAAATACCTCCCGCACCGGGCGTGCGCGCCAACTCTTCGGCGCTGTTGTCGACCCGCGCGCTACTGATATACAGGCGGTCGTAGGCGGCGCCGCCGATGGTGCAGCAGGAAGGGTTCTTCACCGGCAGCGACATCACCCGGTCCACGCTGCCATCGCTGCGATAGCGCACGATGCGGCCCGCGCCCCATTGCGCGTTCCACAAGTAGCCGTCGGCATCGATGATGGAACCATCGGGCGATGCGCTGGCGTCGTCCACTTCGGCGAATACGCGCGAACCCGATATCTCAGCGGCATCGGCGTCATAGTCGCAGCACAGGATCTGCGGTACGACCGAGTCGCAGTAGTACATTTTGCGGCCATCGGCGCTGAAACAAATCGAGTTTGGGATGGCGGCGGCAGGCAGATTCAACCGGCGCAGACCGTGCTGGCTCGAGTACTGGTAGAACGCGCCGATGGGCGCGTTGTCGGCGCGTTCGCTCTTGGTGCCGAAGACGAAGTTCCCATTGCGGTCGCTGCGGCCGTCGTTGATACGGGTTTCGGCGTTGTCGGCTTCCACATCGATCAATTTTTCCAGCGACAGAGTTCCCTCCTGCGCGGCATCGGGATCGGCCAGGTACAGGCCCTTGGCCAAACCCAGCAGCAACTGGCCGGTCTGGCACAGCGCCAGCGAGCCCAGGCGGTCGGGCAGGGCCCAGCTTTCGGTGGTGCCCGGATACGGCCGATGCATCCATAAACGCGAAGCATCGATGTCGGTCCAGAACAACGCGGCGCGTCGTTCGCACCAGAGCACGCTTTCCCCCAACGCACAGCGGCTATCCACGACCAGGCTGGGGATGACGCGATCCAGGTCGACGTAGGCGCTCACCGCATCACCACTCCGCGACGCTGCCGTCGGCATGACGCCAGACCGGATTGCGCCAGGCCGGGGGATTGCGGCTGGCCTCGATCAGCCGTTGCTCATCGATCTCCACGCCAAGGCCGGGTTTGGGCAGCGCGGCGATGTTGCCATCGATGCACTGGAAGTCTTCCTTGTTGAGCACATAGTCCAGCAAGTCGGCGTCTCCGTTGTAATGGATGCCGATGCTCTGTTCTTGCAGCACTGCGTTGTGGGCGACGAAATCAACCTGCAGACAGGCGGCGAGGGCCACAGGCCCCAGCGGACAATGCGGTGCGAAGCCGACGTCGTAAGCCTCGGCCATGGCCGCGATCTTGAAGCATTCGGTGATGCCGCCGGCATGGGACAGGTCCGGTTGCAGGATCGACAGACCGCCGCCGGCCAGCACCGATTTGAATTCGAAGCGCGAATACATGCGTTCGCCGGCGGCCAGCGGGATGGAGGTGGCATCGGCCAAGCGCGGATAGTATTCGGCATGTTCGGGAAGCACCGGTTCCTCGACGAACAGCGGGTTGTACGGCTCCAGCTCGCGCAGCAGCACGCGCGCCATCGGCACACTGACGCGGCCGTGGAAGTCGATGCCGAAATCGATGGTATTGCCGAACGCTTCGCGGATCGCCGCGACCTTGGCCACGGCCGCATCGATATTGCGCGGACTGTCGATCAGCTTCAGCTCTTCGGTGCCGTTGAACTTGAACGTATCGAAGCCCAAGGCCTGGTAAGACTTTATCTGCTCGATGATGTCGGCCGGCCGGTCGCCGCCGACCCAGCGGTAGGTTTTCATGTGGTCGCGCACGCGGCCGCCCAGCAATTCGTACACCGGTACGCCCAGGACTTTACCCTTGATGTCCCATAACGCCTGATCGATACCGGCGATAGCGCTCATCAGAATCGCACCACCGCGGTAGAAGCCGCCCCGGTAGAGCGTTTGCCAAAGATCGTTGATGCGCGAAGGATCCTTGCCGATCAGATACTCGGACAATTCATGCACGGCCGCTTCCACGGTCCGTGCGCGGCCTTCGATGACGGGTTCGCCCCAGCCGCTGACGCCCTCGTCGGTTTCGATCTTCAGGAACAACCAGCGCGGTGCGGCATGGTAGGTGCTGAGACGCACGATTTTCATGGCGTGTATTCCAGATAGGCTTGCTTGAAAGTACGCGCGTTTTGGCGCGTGCGCTCCACCGCTTGGCCTGGTTTGTAGAGCTCGCCGCCGATGCCTGCGCCCACGCTGCCGGCGGAGAGGAAATCGGCAAGATTGAGCGGCGTAACGCCACCGACGACGAACAAGGGGACAGGAGGCAGCACCGCCCGCAAGGCGCGCACATGCTGCGTTCCATAAGTGGAAGCGGGAAACAGTTTGAGCATTTGCGCGCCGGCGTCGAGCGCGGCGAAGGCTTCGCTGGCGGTGGCGAAGCCTGCGCACACCTGCAGGCCGCGATCCACGGCGTGACGGATCACGACCGGATCGGTGTTGGGGGTGACGATGAAGCTCGCGCCCAGCGCCGCCAGCGTATCCACGTTCTGCGTGCGCAGTACGGTGCCTCCGCCGATCCAGACCCGATCGCCGAAGTCGCGGGCTGCCGCGCCGATGCTGTTGACCCAGCCCGGCGAATTGAGCGGAATTTCGATGGCGTCGTAGCCTTCCTCCACCAGCGCCTGCACATGCGCCAGCGCTTCATCGGCGCGGATGCCGCGCAGGATGGCGATCAGCGGAAGACGGAAAGGGGAGGTTGCGCTCTCGGCGCTCATGTCGCGGTCACTAACGGCTTTCATCGGCGGATATCACTCGTGATAGAGCTGCGAACGGCCGCCATCGATCAGGATGTCGGTGGCGTTGATGAAGCGCGCTTCATCGCTGGCCAGGAACTCGCTGGCCAGGAACGGCGCGGTATGCGCGACTTCCTCCGGCGTGCCGATGCGCTTGGGCGGCAGCAGTTCGGTCTGGATTTCTCCAAACACTTCCGCACCGTGCGCCGCGAACGGCCGCGCGCTCAATGCCGCACCCGCGTCGGTTGGGGCCGCGGCAACGGGCGTTCTGGCGTCTTGCCTGGATAGGTTTGCGCCATGGGCCCTCCCGGCTCGCAGCGATGATTCGGTGTCCGCGCCCTTGCCTATTGCCGACAGTGGCCCCGCGCGACTCGTGCACAACGGTTGTTCTTCTTTTGGTCGTTGCAACGTCCGCAGGGCGGGGCGGCAACGCTGAATCAGCGTGGCATAGGGTTGCTCGCGTTAGCTATGTACGACAAATGAAATTTTCGTCATATGCTATTCCCCGTGAATATAGCTTGCTGAACGCTCAGGAGACGCCCCGTGGTCCAACCTTCAACCAGCTGGTTCAACGCTTCACGGCTCAAGACCCGGCATCTATTGCTGCTGCTGCACCTGTACGAGCAGCGCTCGGTCCTGCGGGCGGCCGAGGCGGCCAATATGACCCAGCCAGCGGCCTCCAAGCTGCTGTCGGAAATGGAAGGCATCCTGGGAGTGCCGCTGTTCGAGCGCCATGCGCGCGGGGTGGAGCCTACCTGGTACGGCCAGGTGCTGATCCGTCGCGCGCGCGCCGCCTTGTCGGAAATCGGCCGCGCTCATGACGAAATAGCGGCCATGCGCAGCGGCCGCATGGGCCAGGCGGCGATCGGCACGGTGGTCAACCCGGGCACCACCCTGGTACCGCAGGCCATCGCCGCGGTGAAGCGCGATTTCCCCGACATTCTGATTCGGGTGGAAATGGACTACAGCCGGCCGTTGGTGGCCAAGCTGTTGGACGGGCAGCTGGACATCGTGATCGGCCGCATCCTGGGGCCGGAAGGAGCGGGCGATCTGGAATTCGAGCCATTGGCCGACGAGCCGCATTCGGTAATCGTAAGAGCCGGGCATCCGTTGACGCAGCGCAGCGAACTGACGCACGCCGACCTGATCGAATACGGCTGGATCATGCCGCCGGCAGCCAGCGTACTGCGCACGCGCTTGGATTCGATGTTCCTGGAACATGGCTTGGCACCGCCACAGAACATCATCGAGACCGCGTCGCTGCCGGTCATCATCCATCTGTTGCGACACAGCGATTTGCTAACCGCGTTGCCCGCGGAATCGGTGGCGCCATACCTGCAGACTGCGCAAATGCAGGTCCTGCCGATTGAGTTGGGCGTACGCATGGAGTTCTTCGGCATCATCCGCCGACGCGACCAGCAACTGTCTCCCGGAGCCGAGCGCGTCCTGGAATCACTGCGCGCCACAGCGCGCCTTTTGTATCCGGCCCTGTAATCGATTCCACCGGCTGAATGCCGGAAGCGGCCGTTTCCGTATTCAAAAACAACATAGCTTCCGTTCAATATTTCATTGGTATGGAATGTTGAGAGCGGCCTATGCTGCCGTGGAAGTCGCAATGTGACATCCGCGTTAGGCGGACGTAACAAAGCTGCAGAGCTTGGATACCGCAGCAACGGTGTCGCGACAGCCCGAGAGGACAAGGGACAACAAGGCACGGGGAACCGGCACAGGCCGGGGTCGACCCGGAAACATCGTCCAGAGACAAATCGCCACATAGCCAAGAACACGAACCCGGGGCGCAAAGAGGCGCGCGGGTTCGAAAAACCAGCCAATCGTTAGCCAAGGTGTCCTGGGAGGGAACAACCATGTCAACGCGCCAAAACCGTACCCCCGTGAGCCGGGCAGCAGGCCGTACCAATTTCCGTCGATTGCAGCATTCGGCCATTGCCTTGAGCATTGCCGCGCTGCTTAGCGCCAATGCCTATGCGCAGGAATCCCAGGCCGCTAAGGACGATGCAGAGGCGAAAAAAGAGGCCATTAATCTGGATGCCGTCGTCGTCACGGGTATCCGTGCCTCCATCTACAGGGCCCAGGACATCAAGCGTGACTCCGACACTTTCGTCGACTCGGTCACTGCGGAGGATATCGGCGCGCTGCCCGACCGTAGCGTGACCGAAACGCTGTCGCGCATCCCCGGTGTGACCATCGACCGCTTCCTGTCGGCGGGCGATCCGGAACACCCCTCCGCCGAAGGCTCCGGTGTACAGGTCCGCGGCATGACCCAGGTGCGTTCCGAGCTCAACGGCCGCGACACCTTCTCGGCGAACGGCGGCCGTACCATCGGCTTCCAGGACGTGCCCTCAGAACTGATGGCCGGCGTCGACGTCTACAAGAACCAGAAGGCCGAGATGATCGAGGGTGGCCTGGGCGGCAGCGTAGACCTGCGCACCTTCAAGCCCTTCGACTTCGAAGGCCAGAGGATCGGCTTCAGCCTCAGCGAGAACTACGGCACCTTCGCCGAGCAGTACAAGCCTTCCGCCTCCGCTCTGTACAGCAACCACTGGGACACCAGCATCGGCAAAGTCGGCTTCTTGGTCGATGTCGCGCAGTCGGAGCTCGCCACCCGCACCGACGGCATGTTCGTGCGGCCGTTCTTCGAGACCGCCAACACCGATCTCGACGACGACGGCACCAACGAGCGGCTCTGGCTGCCGCGCGGCGCCGACTGGCGCACGCTGGATTTCGAACGCAAACGCCAGGGCGTGTATGTCGCCCTGCAGTGGCAACCCACCGACGATGTCGAGCTGCACGCCACCGGTTTCCAGAGCCGATACGACGAGCTCTGGAACGAGGACGCCATTTTCGTCGGCAACGATCCCACCGCGGTCGCGCTGGACACCAGCCAGCCTTATGAACTGGACGGCAACGTGTTCCGCTCGGGCCGGCTCGTCCAGCCCGGCAATATCCCCATGGGCACGGACATTCGCGCCTCGAACAGCCAGTCCAAGACCACCGACTTCTCCTTCGGCCTGAAGTGGTCGCTCAGCGACAGCACCCAGCTTACGACCGACTTCCAGTACGTCAAATCCACGACCCGGAGGCTGGATTCCACGGTGTCCCTCGGCATCAACGTGCCCTATATCGACGTCAACCTCGGCGGCGGCACGCCGTCGATCGGCATCGACGAACAGTTCACGGGAAACCCCGCCAATTACTACTGGGGCTTCACCATGGACCATCGGGACGACAACGAGGCCGACCAGTTCGCTTGGCGCGCCGACCTCAAGCACGCCTTCGACAACGGTTTCTTCAAGGCGGTCAAGTTCGGCGTGCGCCTGACCGATCGTAGCGCCACCAGCAGGGACACCGGCTATGACTGGCAAGCGCTGTTCCAGCCCTGGATGCAGGGTTGGGCCTTGCCCGGTGGTGCCCTACCGGGGTTGGATTTGAACGGCACGGTCAATTCCAGCCTGGTGCATCAGAACACATTCGACAATTTCTACCGCGGCGACGCCAACACGCCGGGTACTTTCTACGCACCGATCCTGGCGACGGCGCTCAACTTCCCGACCAGCTACCAGGATCTCCATGGAGCCGCCGCCCCGTACTACAACTGCTGCTTTGGGCAGATCACGCCGCGGAACATACAGGATCCGCAGTGGACCAACTTGCAGAGCGAGAAGACCACAGGTGGTTACGTGATGCTGGAATTCGGCATGGACGACATCCGTCTCGACGGCAATATCGGCGTGCGCGCGGTGCGCACCGAGAATGCCGCCCGCGGGTTCCTGGTCTATCCCAACCAACCCCTTGCGCCGTATTTGGGTGCCGGGGAATCGGAGCCGATCTCGGCCAGCAATTCCTATACCGACGTGCTGCCCAGCCTGAACATGCGTTGGGAACCCATCGACAACCTGATCCTGCGCTTTGCCGCCTCCAAGGCTATCGCCCGGCCCGCCTTCAGCGACATGCAGGCCTATCAGGTGCTGAGCGCCGCCGTGGAGTCGGGCTACACACCGCCGGTGGGCACTACTTTGCTGCCGATCGACAGGCTGGATCTCACCGGCAGTTCCACCGACAACCCCTACCTGGAGCCGATGAAGGCCAACCAGTTCGACCTGTCGCTGGAGTGGTACTTCGATCCGGACAAGGGCGGCATGGCCTGGATCAATTTATTCCACAAAGACGTCAAGGACTATTTCCGCAACCAGTCGCGACTGGTGGCCTATCCGGGCGCCGACGGCAACCAATACGAGTACCTGGTCACTCAAACCATCAACACCGGCACGGCACGCATCCAAGGTGCGGAAATCGGCTGGAACCAATTCTTCGACTTCCTGCCGGCGCCTTTCGACGGCCTGGGACTCTCGGCGAACTACACCTACATCGACAGCTCGACCAAGATACCGAACGAGGTGGATGCGCAGCCGGTCGACACCGATGGCTCAACGTATGGCGACATGCCGGCCGACGGCCTGTCCAAGAACTCCTACAACGTCGCCCTCTTCTACGAGAAGGGTCCCTGGCAGGTCCGCGTGGCTTACAACTGGCGCAGCGAGTACCTGCTGGCGGTCGGGGCCAATGGCTACAACGGCACCAACAACAACCTTGACGGCGATTCCATTGCCTGGAAGCTGCCGGTGTACAGCGACGCCTATGGACAGTTGGACGCCTCGATCTTTTACAGCTTCAACGACAACATCAAGCTCGGCCTGGAGATGAACAACCTCAACAACGCCGAACAGCGCACGATCATGGACCAGAACGGAGCCGGCCGCCGCGTCACTTCCTGGTACGTGAACGACACGCGCTACGCCGCCACTCTCCGCGTGACGTTTTAAGCGCGATGTGGCTGGGAAGGGGAGGACTTTTCTCCCCTTCCTTCGGTCAACTGAATGCCTCGCTGTTCGGGGAACACGCCGCTCGCACGTAATGATGCGGGCGGCGTGCTCGATTCTTGCGCAGCCCATCGCTGCGGGCTAATTCGGACGAGCCTTCCCATGCAGGGCAAGCGAACCAATAAACTCATCCCGGCAGCGTTCGCTCTGCTGTTGACTTTAGTTTTAGCAATCTTGCCGGCGCTGGCACTCGAAGCGCCGGCCGACGACGCGCAGCCTGCGCAAGCCGAACCGCCGCGCACGATGAATGGCCTGGCATTGACGCCGCCGATGGGGTGGAACAGCTGGAACAAGTTCGCCTGCAACGTCGACGAGAAACTGATCCGGCGCATGGCCGATGCGATGGTGTCGTCGGGCATGCAGGAAGCCGGCTATCGCTACATCGTCATCGACGATTGCTGGCACGGCGAACGCGATCGCGACGGTTTCATCCAGGCGGATCCGAAACGTTTTCCGTCCGGCATGAAGGCGCTGGGCGACTACATCCATGCCAAGGGCCTCAAGTTCGGCCTCTATTCCGATGCGGGCCGCAAGACCTGCGGCGGCCGTCCCGGCAGCCAGGGCTACGAATTCCAAGATGCCTTGCAGTACGCGCGCTGGGGCGTGGACTACCTGAAGTACGACTGGTGCAACACCGGCACCCGCAATGCGCAGGAAGCCTACACGCTGATGGCCGACGCGCTGCGCGCCAGCGGGCGCGACATCGTGTTCTCCCTGTGCGAGTGGGGTAACCAAAAGCCCTGGTTATGGGGCAAGACGGTCGGCAATCTCTGGCGCAGCACCGGCGACATTTACGATAAGTGGCAGGGCAGGCAGAAATACATGCTGGGCATGCTCGACATCGTGGATATCAATGAGTCCTTATGGCCGTATGCGGGTCCCGGGCACTGGAACGATCCCGACATGCTGGAAGTCGGCAATGGCGGCATGACCGAAACCGAATACCGCACTCACTTCAGTCTGTGGGCGATCATGGCTGCGCCGTTGATCGCCGGCAACGACATTTCGCGGATGGATGAGGCGACTAAACGCATTCTGCTCAATCGCGAAGTGATCGCCGTTAACCAGGATGCGTTAGGTACGCAGGGGCGCCGCGTCGCGAAGAATGGCGACCAGGAAATCTGGGTCAAACCCTTGGCCGATGGCGGGCGCGCGGTACTGCTGTTCAATCGCGGTGAGCAAGCCGCCGAGATCGCAGTGGGATGGGAGCAATTGGGTTACCCGCGCCATCTCAGCACGCATCTGCGCGATCTCTGGAAGCAACAAGATCTGGCGCCACAAGTGGGACGCTATACGACCATGGTCGAACCTCATGCGGTGGTCATGCTCGTCGTTCAGCCCTAATCGCGATGCCGGAGCGCATGTATTCGTTTGCAAGTCGAAGCGAAACGATGATGCATTGCATCATTCGGTAATGACATAGGTCGCGGCGAATATTTCATTGGCAGGGAATGTCACCGCCACCTATGCTGCGGGCAGCCTCAGGGGCACGCGTTTTTTGCTCGCGGCGATACCCGCGGATGCGTATTCCAACCGAGAAGAGGTCCGGAGGAGTCAGGCGAGGGGGCCCGCCAAAAGTACCGATCGGCGGGCCGTTGTCGATTGGTCGGTGCCTAGAGCGATGGCGAAGATCCAGGCCACGGAGCCGCGTCAAGCCGAGTCCATCACTACCGCTGGTACAACGCCTGTGCGTCACCTGTCCCTGGAGATATTCACCGATGCATGGAATTCCTAATCGGCCTGCGCAGGCGACGCAGCGGAAGACCGTGGTATCGCGATGGCTTTCATTCGTTGCCGGTCCGTTCTTTGTGGGCCTGTTTGCCTGCGGCATCGTGCAGGGTTCGTCTGCCGCTGAGATCGCCTACCGTTGGAACAACGTATCCATCGGCGGCGGCGGCTTCGTTACCGGCCTGACGTTTCATCCCACTGAAAAGGGATTGGCCTACGCACGCACCGATGTCGGCGGCGCCTATCGCTGGGACGCGGCGGGCAAGCGCTGGGTGGCGCTGACCGATTGGATCGGCGCCGAGGACGTCAACCTGACCGGCATCGAAAGCCTGGCTATCGATCCCTCCGACCCCGAGCGCGTCTATCTGGCGGCGGGTACCTACACCAATCCGAAGGTCGGCAATGGCGCGATCCTGCGTTCGCAGGATCGCGGCCGCACGTTCCTGCGTACCGACTTGCCGTTCAAGCTGGGCGGCAACGAATTGTCGCGTGGCAACGGCGAGCGGTTGGCGGTGGACCCCAACGATGGCCGCGTGCTGCTGTTCGGCACCCGCCGCGATGGTTTGTGGCGCAGCGAAGACCGTGGCGCGCGCTGGTCGAAGGTGGAGAGCTTTCCGGCCATCGCCACCTCGCCCGCAGCCAGCGCGCAGGGCTGGAATCGCGTCCAGCAGATAGGCATCGTGTTCGTCGAGTTCGATGCCAGCAGCGGCCGTGCTAACCAATCGACACCGCGACTCTACGCGGGCGTCTCCACGCAGGAGACCAGTCTCTATGTCTCCGACGACGCCGGCCGCAGCTGGAAAGCGGTGGAAGGGCAGCCGGTCGGATTGCGTCCCAACCACATGGCCCGCGGCAGCGACGGTACCTACTACCTGAGCTATGCCGACTTGCCGGGCCCGGACAAGATGAGCGACGGCGCGGTGTGGAAGTACGTTCCGGCCACCGGCGCCTGGACCGACATCACGCCGGTGCCGCAATCCACAGATACCGAGAAAGACGGTTTCGGTTGGGGTGCGATAACGGTGGACCCGCAGCATCCGAAGACACTGCTGGCCAGCACCTTCACCCGCTACGGGCCGCACGACGACATCTTCCGCAGCACCGATGGCGGCGCCAGCTGGCAGCCGCTGTTCCCGCGTTCGGATTTCGACCACAGTGTGTCGCCGTGGACGGCGCATGCCAGTCCGCACTGGATCGCCGATATCGAAATCGATCCGTTCAATTCCGACGAAGCGATGTTCGTGACCGGCTACGGCATCTGGGCCTCGCGCAACCTGACCGCGTTCGACGACGGCACGTCCCGCGTGCAGTGGTGGTTCAAGAACACCTATCTGGAAGAAACCGTACCGCTGGACTTGATCAGCCCGCCGGAAGGCGCACACCTGCTCAGTGCGGTGGGCGATATCGATGGCTTCCGCCACGATGATTTGGCCGTGCCGCCCTTGCAGTTCGCCGGTCCTCGTTTGACCAATGGCGAAAGCATCGCCTACGCCGGCCAGTCGCCGTTGACCGTGGTCCGCAGCGGTACGGTGCGCGATCGCAACAACAACGAAGTGCGCGCGGCGTATTCGCTGGATGGCGGCGAGAGTTGGGAACTGTTTGCCAGCGAACCGCCGGAAGGCGAGGGAGCCGGCCACATTACCCTCGCCGCCGATGGCAAGCGCGTCATCTGGCAGCCGAAGAATGCCGGCGCCTGGATCACCGCCGATTTCGGCAAGCGCTGGCAGAAGGTCAAGGGCGTGCCGGATACGGTCGTAATCGAGGCTGACCGCGTGGACGAAGGCATCTATTACGGATTCGACGGCGTTACGGGCAAGCTGTACGTCAGCGGCAACGGCGGCGTGGAATTCAAGGAGGCCCAGGGCACGGTAGGCGAATTCACCGAAAGGTTCCGTCCCGAAGTGCATCCCGATCCGCTGCACAGTGGCGTGGTCTATCTCACCGCCTCCTGGCGCGGCCTGCTGCGCTGGTCGGCGGGCAAGCTGGAGAGGTTGCCCGGCGTGGAGAACGCGTATTCGCTGGGCTTGGGCAAACCGAAGGAAGGCAGCGACACGCCGGCGCTGTACTTGTTCGGACAGATCGCCGGCAAGACCGGTCTGTTCCGTTCCGACGACGAGGGTGGCCACTGGGCGCGTATCGACGACGCCGCGCATCGCTACGGCAAGATCTATCGCGTCACCGGCGATCCGCGCCTGTACGGCCGGGTATATTTCGCTACCGGCGGCCGGGGAATCGTGTATGGCGATCCGCGCTGAGTCCGTCTGCTCGCCTCTACGCCGGCTCGCGGTCGCGTTGCTGGCCGGCTTGCCGTTGGCCTGCGCACCCTTGCTGGCAGCAAATGCACAGGGCTACGCACCGCGGCCACAGGATCGCGTGAGGGAAGCGCAGAATCCTGCGCCCGTCGCGACGTCCGCGTCCGCGCCGTTGACCAACTTGCCGGGTCGCGAGCGGCGTAGCCTCAACGGTAAATGGCAGGCGCTGGTGGACGGCTACGCGGACGGCATCGGCGAGTGGAAGGCGGTCTGGAAGGACCGTACCGCGACCGGCAAGAGCCAGTTCTTCGAATACGGATTCGACGACAGCGTCACCCTGAACGTGCCGGGCGATTTCAATACGCAGCGGCCGGAACTGACCTGGCTGGAAGGTTCGGTGTGGTATCGCAAGGCGTTCGAATACGACGCCGCCGCTCGCCGTAAAGGGCGGCGCTTGTTCGTCCACTTCGGCGCCGCCAATTACCGCGCCGATGTGTTTCTCAATGGCGAGAAACTCGGCAGCCACGAAGGCGGATTCACCCCGTTCCAGTTCGAATTGACGGGACGGGCGAAGGCCGGCGAGAACCACCTGCTGGTGCACGTCAACAACGAGCGCCGCAAGGACGGCATCCCGGCGCAGGGCTTCGACTGGTTCAACTACGGCGGGCTGACCCGCGATGTGGACCTGGTCGAAACGCCGGGAACCTACATCCAGGATTATTCACTGCAACTGGCGCCGGATTCGTTGCGACGCGTCGATGGCTGGGTGCAACTGGCCGGCACCGCACCACGGCAACCGGTGCGCGTGCGCATTCCCGAACTGGGCGTGGACGTGCGCGCTGAGGCGGGTGCCGACGGTCGCGCGCTATTGAATTTCGAGGCGCCATTCGCATTGTGGTCGCCGGCGCAGCCGAAGTTGTACCGCGTAGAGGTCTCCACGCCGGAAGAGTCGCTGAACGAGGACATCGGTTTCCGCAGCATCGCAGCGCGCGGCGACGAGCTCCTGCTCAACGGCGAGCCGCTGTTCCTGCGCGGCGTCAATTTCCACGAAGAGATCGATGGTCGTCGTGCGCATTCCGAAGCCGACGCGCAACGCATGCTGGAGCAGGCGAAACAACTGGGCGCCAATTTCGTGCGCCTGGCCCATTACCCGCATAACGAACATCTGTTGCGCCTGGCCGATCGCATGGGCCTGCTGCTGTGGCAGGAAATTCCCGTCTACCAGGGCATCGACTTCGCCGCCGCCGGCATGCAGGACAAGCTCGACGCGATGCTGGCGGAAATGATCGGTCGCGACCGCAACCGCGCCGCCGTCATCGTCTGGGGCATCGCCAACGAAACTTCGCCCGGGCCTGCGCGCAACGCAGCGCTCTCCGCGCTGGCGCAACAGGCGCGCCGGTTGGATCCTACCCGGCTGGTCAGCGCGGCGTTTTATGGGCCCGGTTTCGACGGCAACACGTTGACCATCGCCGATCCGTTGGTCGCATCGTTGGATATAGTCGGCATCAACGAATACTTCGGCTGGTACACGCCGTGGCCGGTCGAACCCGAACAAACCGTGTGGAAGCCGTTCGGCAAGCCGCTGCTGATCACCGAATTCGGCGCCGAGGCGCGTTACGGCCATCACGGCGAGGACGATGTGGCCAGCGCCTGGAACGAGGAGTTCCAAGCCGAGTTTTATCGCAAACAACTGCGCATGCTGGCGTGGATTCCGTTCCTGCGCGGCACGGCGCCCTGGGTGATGATGGACTTCCGTTCGCCGGTGCGGATGCATCCGTTCCAGTCCGGCTACAACCGCAAGGGCCTATTGTCCGAGCGCGGTGAGCACAAGCTGGCCTGGCAGGTAATTCACGACTATTACGCGGAGGTTGGACGGTGAAACGTACCCTTTTTATCGGGCTGGGACTGCTGCTGGCGGCGCAGCCCGTACAGGCGAAGGTCACGCTGCCGCTGCTGTTTTCCGACGGCGCGGTGGTTCAGCGCGACCAGCCGCTGCCGGTCTGGGGTTGGGCGACGCCGGGCGCGAAGATCGAAGTCGCGTTCGACGGTCGCAGCGCAAAGGCCACGGCCTCCGGCGATGGCGCGTGGCGGGTCGAACTGCCCGCGCATGCCGCGGGTGGGCCTTACCTGTTGAGGATTCGTGAGAACGGCGGCGACGCCACGACCGTGCACGATGTCCTGGTCGGCGACGTATGGTTGGCTTCGGGCCAGTCGAATATGGAATGGCCGGTCGCACAGGCCAAGGACGCGGAGCGGGAAATCGCAAGTGCGAGCGACCTACGCATCCGTCATTTCAAGGTGCCCAAGTCGTGGTCGGGCCAACCGGAAGCGCGCCTGACCGGCGGCCAATGGCAGGCGGCTTCGCCGCAGACGGTGGGGGCGTTCTCGGCGGTCGGTTATTTCTTCGCGCGCGAACTGCGAGCCAAGACGGGCGTGCCCATTGGCATCATCGACAGCACTTGGGGCGGCAGCCGCCTCGAGGCCTGGGCCGACGCCGCCAAGCTGGGTCTGGACGCGCAGGCAATCGCGCGGCAGGCGCAGGAACTGCAGAAGCGCGACCAAAGCGCGTTGAATGAAACCCGTAAGCGTCTGGCGCGCTGGCCGCAGAAGGGAGTCGATACCTCACGCTGGAATCAGGCCGATTTCGACGACCGCGACTGGGATCGCATCGCGGTGCCGGGTTTATGGGAAGGCGGCGGCTACAACGGCATGGATGGCGAGGCCTGGTATCGCGCCAGCTTCACCTTGAGCGATGCCGAAGCCAAGGCGGGCATCGTGCTGGGTGTCGGCCGCATCGACGATACCGACACCACCTGGGTCAATGGCCGGCAGGTGGGCGAAACCCGCATGCAGTACAACTTGCCGCGCGAATATCAGGTGCCGCCACAGGCGCTGCGTGCCGGAATCAATCAGGTCGCGGTGAGGGTGCAGGATTTCGGCGGCGGCGGCGGCATCCACGGCGCTGCCAGCGAAGTGTTCGTGCAACCGCAAGGGGCGGCGAAGCGGCCGTTGGACGGGGCGTGGAAATTCCGTCCCGCCCAGGTGTCGCTGGCGATGATCGACGACAAGAACCAGTACCCCGCGCTGCTGTACAACCAGATGATCTACCCGTTGCAGCCGTATCCCGTACGCGGCGTGATCTGGTACCAGGGCGAAGCCAACGCGACCGCGGCCGATGCTTACCGTTATCGCGATCTGTTCGCCGCACTGATCGAGCAATGGCGCGGCGACTGGAAGCAGCCGGCGTTGCCGTTTCTGTGGGTGCAGCTGGCCAACTTCAAATCCGGCGGCGATGTTCCCGGCCAAAGCGCTGGCGCTGGCAGTCCCTGGGCGCTGCTGCGCGAATCGCAGTCGCATACGCTCGCTCTGCCGGCCACCGCACAGGCAGTGACCATCGATGTCGGCAATCCGGACGACATCCACCCGACGGACAAACAGCAAGTCGGCCACCGTCTGGCGCTGGCCGCGCGTCACGCGAGTTACGGCGAATCGCTGGTGTATTCCGGGCCGGTGTATCGCACGGTCAAGTTCAAGGGACGCGAGGCGAAGGTGGAATTCGCTCCATCCACCAGTGCGTTGGCGACGCGCGGCGGCGGCAATGAAGCGCAGGGTTTCGAGCTGGCCGGCGCCGACCACCGCTTTCATCCGGCTCGCGCTGTCCTCAAGGGCGACTCCATCGTGGTGACCAGCGACGCGGTCGCACAACCGCAGGCCGTACGCTACGCGTGGAGCGACAATCCCGAACATGCCGATTTGATCAACCGCGATGGATTACCGGCATCGCCGTTCCGCAGCGATGCCTGGTGACATGGAGAACCTTAAGATGACGAGCCGAACTCCCAACGGCACCACTGCCCTCCGCCTGTTGCGATCGATCGCCGTGCTGGCGGCGCTGGCGGCGCTGGCTGCATGCAAGCCGGCATCCGAAGCGCCACAGGCAGCAGCGCCGGCTGGTGGGAAAGACGCGCCGAAAGAGGCGCGCGCCGCCGAAGCGCCTATTCCCAAACTGGTGAGCGAGAACGGCCGTCACGCATTGCTGGTGGACGGCCAACCGTTCCTGCTGCTGGGCGCGCAGGTGAACAACTCCAGCAACTATCCCGCCGCGCTCGAGAAGGTGTGGCCTGCCATCGAGGTGTTGAAGCCGAACACGGTGATGGTGCCGGTCGCCTGGGAGCAGGTCGAGCCGCAGGAAGGCAAATTCGATTTCTCCTTCGTCGACACGTTACTGGCGCAGGCGCGCGAGCACGAGGTGCGGCTGGTGCTGTTGTGGTTCGCCACCTGGAAGAACAATGGGCCCAACTACGCGCCCGCCTGGGTCAAGCTGGACAACAAGCGTTTTCCGCGCCTCATTACCGCCGACGGCAAGACACTGAACTCCCTGTCGCCCTTGGCTGCGGAAACGCTGGAAGCCGATAAAAAGGCCTTTGTGCAGCTGATGCGCCATCTGAAGCAGGCCGATCCGCAGCGCACTGTCATCATGATTCAGCCGGAGAACGAACCCGGCACCTATGGCGCGCCGCGCGATTTCTCGCCGCTGGCGCAGAAGGCGTTCGATGGGCCGGTGCCGGAAGCGCTGATCAAGAAGACGGGCAAACAGCCCGGCGGCTGGAAGCAGGTATTCGGCAACGACGCCGATGAGTTCTTCCACGCTTGGCATGTGGCGCACTACATCGATCAGGTCGCCGCTGCTGGCAAGGCCGAGTATCCGTTGCCGATGTACGTGAATGCGGCGTTGCGCGATCCGTTCACGCCCGGCCTGCCCGGACAGTATGAGAGCGGCGGTCCCACCGACAACGTGCTGGAGGTCTACAAGGCAGCCGCACCCAACATCGACCTGCTGGCGCCAGACATCTACATGCGCGAGTACGACAAGTACACCACCGTGCTGGACCGTTACTCGCGCCCCGACAACGCCTTGCTGGTGGCCGAAACCGGCAACGATACGATGTTCGCGCGTTATTTCTTCGCGGCATTGGACCAGCAGGCCATCGGCTGGTCGCCGTTCGGCATCGACTACACGCGCTATTCCAACTGGCCGTTGGGGGCCAAGAAGATGTCGCCCGAATCGCTGGAGCCGTTCGCGCTGAACTATCGTCTGGTGCGGCCGGCCGCGCGAGTGCTGGCCAAGCTGAGCTTCGAAGGCAAAGTGCATGGCACCGCCGAGCAGGCCGGACAGCCGGTACAGACGATCAAGCTCAACGACCGCTGGAATGCCGTGGTTACCTATGGCGTGCCGCAATTCTGGTTCCAGGGCGAAGCGCCCGGCAATCCGGAGCCGACGGGTGCGGCGTTGATCGCGGAAACAGGCACCGATGAATTCCTGGTCACCGGTTACCACGCGCGCGTCAACATCGTCGCCGTCGATCCTGCGGTCGCCGCGCGGCAGATCTACGACCGTGTCGAGGAAGGCACCTACGAAAACGACCAATGGAAGTTCCAGCGCGTCTGGAACGGCGACCAGACCGATTACGGATTGAATTTTTCCAGCGCCGATCAGTTGTTGAAGGTCAAGCTGGCGACGTATTGAATTGAGACGTATTGAATTGAATAGGTGAAAGGTACTGACGGCGTTCGACGATCGTTGCCGAATCCGTAGCGGCGGGCTTGGGCCCGTCCCACACGAATCGAAAGAGAGGAGCGGAAGATGCGTAATTTAATGGGGCTGACCCTGCCGTTGCTGGCTTTGCTGGCCGCTTGCGGCGGCAAAGCCGGACAGGCTTATGAGAAGACCGACAACGGCGTCATCGTACATCCCTCGGATAAAGGCGCCGCTGCAGTGCGCCTGCAGGTGGTGGATGCCGGCATCATCCGGGTCAGTGCCGATCCCGATGGCGATTTCAAACGCAGTCCCAGCCTGATGCGGGTGGAGGCCGGCACTACACCGGTCGCCACGTTCGATGTCGCTAGCGCCGACGGCAAACTGCGCCTGACCACCGACAAGGTGACCGCCGAGGTTTCGCTGCAGAGCGGGCGGGTCAGCTTCTTGGACAAGCAGGGCAAGCCGATCCTGAGCGAGGTCGAAGGCGGCAGGAGTTTTTCTCCGCTGGAAGTGGAAGGCAAGCCTTATCTCAGCGTCCGCCAGCGTTTCGAATCGCCCGAGGATGAAGCCATCTATGGCTTCGGCCAACATCAGCAAGGCTGGATGAACCAGAAGGGCCATGATGTCGAACTGCTGCAGCACAACGTGGACATGGCGGTGCCGTTCCTGGTGTCCAGCCGCAACTACGGGTTGCTGTGGGACAACAACGCCATCACCCGCATGGGCGATCCGCGCGGCCTGCAGCCGCTGCCGAAAAGCCTGAAGCTGTACGACGCCAAGGGCGAAGCAGGCGCGCTGACCGCGCGCTATTCGGTCGGCGGCGCGCAGAAGGTGGAGCGCCGCGAAGCCGAGGTGAACTACCAGTACATCAAGGATCTGGCCAACTTCCCGGCCGAAGCCAAGAGCAAGACCCAACCGATGCAGGTGACCTGGGAGGGCGAGATCGAAGCGCTCAGCCCGGGCCGGCATACGTTCTCTCTGTATTCCAGTGAATACGCCAAGCTGTGGATCGATGGCAAGCTGGTGATCGACCGCTGGCGCCAGAACTGGAATCCGTGGCACCACGAGTTCGCACTGGATCTTCAACCGGGCGCGCGCCACAAGCTGAAGATCGAGTGGAAGTTGATCGATCCCAGCTACATCGCGCTGCTGCACCGCGATCCGTTGCCTGCCGCCGAAGCCAAGGACCTGTCGCTATGGTCCGAAGCCGGCCAGATGGTCGATTACTACTTCGTCGCTGGGGCCTCCGCTGATCAGGTCATCGCCGGCTATCGCCAGCTGACCGGCAAAGCGGTGCTGCTGCCGAAGTGGGCGTACGGATTCTGGCAAAGCCGCGAGCGCTACAAGACGCAGGACGAACTGGTCGGCGCAATGGCCGAATACCGTAAGCGCCAATTGCCCATCGACAACATCGTGCTCGACTGGTCGTACTGGCCGCAGGACGCCTGGGGTTCGCACGATTTCGACAAGACGCACTTCCCCGATCCGGACGGCATGGTCAAGCAGGTGCATGACATGCACGGGCAGATCATGATTTCGGTGTGGCCCAAGTTCTATCCCACTACCGCCAACTACAAGGAACTCGACGCTGCCGGCTTCATGTACAAGCGCAATGTGGAGGTGGGCGAGAAGGATTGGATCGGCGAGGGCTACCTGAACTCGTTCTACGATCCGTATTCGGAGAAGGCGCAGGCCATCTACTGGCGGCAGATCAACGAGAAGCTCAACAGCAAGGGCTTCGACGCCTGGTGGCTGGACGCGGACGAGCCGGATCTGCATTCCAACCTCGACGTCGGCGAGCGTAAAGCACGCACCACGCCGACCGCGGTGGGTCCCTCGACCGAGTTCTTCAATTCCTATCCGCTGCCGCATACCCAGGGTGTGTACCGCGGTGACCGTGCGGCCGATCCGGACAAGCGCGTGTTCATCCTGTCGCGCAAAGGCTACGCCGGTACCCAGCGCAATGCGGTGTCGGTATGGAGCGGCGATATCGCTTCGCGCTGGGACGACATGCGCGATCAGATTTCCGCCGGCGTCAACCTGTCGATGTCGGGCCTGCCGAACTGGACCTTCGATATCGGCGGTTTCGCGGTGGAGAAGCGCTATGAGAACCAGGATCCGGCGCACCTGCCGGAATGGCGCGAACTCAACACCCGCTGGTACCAGTTCGGCGCATTCGTGCCGCTGTTCCGTTCGCACGGCCAGTTCCCGTACCGCGAGATCTGGAACATCGCACCGGAAGGCACGCCGTACTACGCCAGCATGGCCTACTACAACCGCCTGCGTTACACCCTGCTGCCCTACATCTACACGCTGGCCGGCGATACCTATCATCACGACGGCAGCATGATGCGCAGCCTGGCCATGGATTTCCCGGGCGACGCCAAGGTCCGCGACATCAACGATCAGTACCTGTTCGGGCCGGCGTTCCTGGTGGCTCCGGTGACCGCGTTCAAGGCAACGCAGCGTCCGGTCTATCTGCCGGCCGGCAGCGCCTGGTACGACTTCTACACCGGCCAGCGCCACGATGGCGGTCAGACCTTACAAGCGGCCGCGCCGCTGGAGCGCATGCCGCTGTTCGTGCGAGCAGGTTCCATCGTGCCGACCGGTCCGGTGCAGCAGTACGTGGATGAGAAGAAGGACGCGCCGCTGAGCTTGGTGGTCTATACGGGCGCCGACGGCGAGTTCTCGCTGTACGAAGACGACGGCAAGGGCTACGGCTACGAGAAGGGCGAGTTCAGCCGTATTCCGCTGAAGTGGAATGAAAAGACCGGCGAACTGAGCATCGGCGCACGCGAAGGGTCGTTCCCCAGCATGCAGGCTAAGCGCGAAGTCCGCGTGCGCTGGATCAGTGGTCCGCGCGCCGATGCCGGCGCGTTGGAACCCGCCACCGATGCCACCGTGCAGTACGACGGCAAAGCGATCACCGTGAAGCAGGCGGAAAAGAAGTAACGTGAGCATCGATCCGACCCGGCGTGAATTGTTCAAGGCGGTGGGCGCGGGACTCGCGCTCGCCAGCTTGGCGCCATCGGCGGTGAGGGCGGACACGCCCTCGCCGGCATGGGATAGCGCCGGTGAGGATGCGTTGAAGCTGTGGTATCGCCGGCCGGCGACGCGTTGGGTGGAAGCGTTGCCGCTAGGCAATGGCCGACTGGGCGCGATGGTGTGGGGCGGTATCGAACACGAACGCCTGCAACTCAACGAAGACACGTTGTATGCGGGCGGCCCGTACGAAGCCGACACTTCCGGCGCGTTGGAAGCATTGCCGGAAGTGCGCAGACTGATCTTCGCCGGCGAATACGCGCAGGCCGAAGCGCTGGCCAACGCCAAGATGATGGCGCGGCCGCTCAAGCAGATGCCCTATCAGCCGCTGGCCGATGTAGTGCTGGATTTCCGCGATATTCCGGATATCTCCGACTATCGTCGCGAGCTGGACCTGGATACTGCGATCACGCGCACGCAGTTCCAAACCTGGAAGACGGCGCACTCGCGCGAAGCCTTCGTTTCGCCGGTCGATCAGTGCATCGTGATGCGCCTGTCGACCGACCGTCCCGGCGGCATCACCCTGCGGGTGTCGCTGGACAGCGATCAGCAGAACGAAGTGTCGGCCGAAGAGGGCGCTTTGCTGTTGCGCGGCCGCAATGCCGCACGCCATGGCATCGAAGGCAAGTTGAAGTTCGCTACGAGGGTCCGCGCCATTCCGCGCGGCGGCTCGATGAATACGCGCGACGGCCGCATCGAGATCGAAGCCGCGGACGAGGCGGTGCTGCTGATTACCGCCGCCACCAGCTACCGTCGCTACGACGATGTCGGCGGAGACCCCGAGGCGATCACATTGCGGCAACTTGCCGCCGCGCAACAGCGCGGTTTCGAAGATTTGCGCGCAGCCCACATAACCGAGCACCAACGCCTGTTCCGCCGTGTCGCCATCGACCTGGGGCGCACCGATGCCGCACAGTTGCCTACCGACGAACGCGTCGAGCACTTCGCCAATGGCGGCGATCCCGCATTGGCCGCGCTCTATCACCAGTACGGCCGTTATCTGCTGATCTCCAGTTCGCGTCCGGGTTCGCAGCCAGCCAACCTGCAGGGCATCTGGAACGATCTGATGGACCCGCCGTGGGAAAGCAAGTACACGATCAACATCAACACCGAAATGAACTACTGGCCTAGCGAGGCCAATGCATTGCCGGAATGCGTGGAACCGTTGGAGGCCATGCTGTTCGACCTGGCGGAGAAGGGCGCGCGCCGGGCCAAAGAAATGTACGGAGCCCCCGGCTGGGTGGTGCACCACAACACCGACCTGTGGCGGCAAACCGGACCCATCGACGGTGCGCAGTGGGGCTTATGGCCGATGGGCGGCGCCTGGTTGCTACAGCAATTGTGGGATCGCTGGGACTACGGCCGTGACGAGGCCTATCTGCGAAAGATCTATCCGCTGTTCAAGGGCGCGGCCGAGTTTTTCGCCGCCACGCTGGTGCGCGATCCCGCTACCGGCGAGAGGGTCACCAACCCATCGATGTCGCCCGAGAACATCCATCCAAAGGGCGCCTCGCTGTGCGCTGGGCCAGCGATGGATTCGCAACTGCTGCGCGATCTGTTCGCACAATGCATCCAGGCCGCCGGCCTGTTGGGCGTGGATGCCGGTTTCGCACAACAGCTGAAGCAATTGCGTGAGCAGCTGCCTTCGGATCGCATCGGCGAAGCGGGCCAGCTGCAGGAATGGCGCGAAGATTGGGATATGCAGGCGCCTGAGATCCATCACCGCCACGTCTCGCATCTTTACGCATTGCACCCGAGTTCGCAGATCAACCTGCGCGATACGCCGAAACTCGCCGCGGCCGCCAGGCGCTCGCTGGAAATTCGCGGCGACGACGCGACCGGCTGGGGCATCGGTTGGCGCTTGAATCTATGGGCACGGTTGGGCGATGGCGAACACGCGCTGAAGATCCTGCGCATGCTGCTGGCTCCGCAGCGGACCTATCCGAACCTGTTCGATGCGCATCCGCCGTTCCAGATCGACGGAAACTTCGGCGGCACCGCCGGCATCACCGAAATGCTGTTGCAGAGTTGGGGCGGCTCGATCTTCCTGCTGCCGGCGCTGCCGGAAGCGTGGAAAGCGGGCTCCGTGCGTGGCCTTAAAGTGCGCGGTGCGGCCGGCATCGATCTATCGTGGAAAGCGGGTCGTCTGAACACCGCAACGCTCACCAGCGTGCGTGGCGGTCATTACAACGTGGTATTGGGAGAACAGAGTCTGGATATCGAACTCGAAGCGGGTCAATCGCGACGTATACATCTGCAAAACGGCAAGTTGGTGGCGGCATGAGCCTGTACGCCGGCATCGATGCGGGAACCCAGAGCATCAAGCTCCTGGTCTACGACGCGGAGTCCCGACAAGTCGTCGCGACTACCAGCGCAGCGCTCGAACTCATCAGTGGCGAAGACGGCAGCCGTGAGCAGCTGGCATCATGGTGGACTGAAGGTGTACATGCGTGCTTCGCGCAACTGGAAGCATCGGTCCGCGCTGCCATCGTCGCGATTAGCGTCTCCGGACAACAGCATGGCTTCGTGCCGCTGGGCCGCGATGGCGAGGTGCTGGCGCCGGTCAAATTGTGGTGCGACACCAGCAGCGCGCGCGAGTGCGGACAGATCATGCAGGCGCTCGGTGGAGAACAGCGCTGCATCGAGATCGCAGGCAATCCCATCCTGCCCGGCTATACCGCTTCAAAGCTGCCGTGGACGCGCGTGCATCGTCCTGAGGTCTATCGCGATCTGGCGACCATCTTGCTGCCGCACGACTATCTCAACTTCTACTTGACCGGCGAGAAATTCACCGAGGTCGGCGATGCCTCGGGCACCGGCTGGCTCGATGTGCGCACGCGCCAGTGGTCGAAAGAGATGCTGGCCGCCATCGATCCCGATCGCGATCTTTCGCCGTGCTTGCCGCCGTTGGTCGAACTGGGCACCACCTTCGCGATCCTGCCTGCGATCGCTGACGCGCTGGGACTGGCGCACGGCGTGCGTATCGCGGTCGGCGGCGGCGACAACATGATGGCGGCGATAGGTACCGGCTGCGTGGTGCCGGGCCGTCTGTCGATGAGCCTGGGCACTTCCGGAACCCTGTTCGCGTACGCCGATCAGCCGGTGGTGGATGCCAAGGGGGCCTGGGCGGCGTTCTGTTCCTCGTCCGGCGGTTGGCTGCCGTTGATCTGCACCATGAACTGCACGGTTGCCACTGAAACCATCGCCCGCCTGTTCGGCTTCAACGTCGGCCAAGGTGAAGCCATGATCGACGAAACCCGGCCGGGCGCCGGCGGCCTGACCTTGCTGCCCTTCTTCAATGGCGAACGCACGCCGAATTTGCCCGATGCCCGCGCCGCGATGCTGGGCATGGACCTGCTCAATGCCACGCCTGGCAACTGCTATCGTGCGGCGATGGAAGGCGCGACCTACACCTTGAAGTACGGCTACGATGCATTCGCTGCGGCGGGTCTGGGTTTCGACGCCATCGTGCTGACTGGCGGCGGCGGCAAGAGCGCGGCCTGGCGGCAGATGATCGCCGACGTCTTCGATTTGCCGGTAGAAGTTCCTCATCAGGCCGAAGGTGCCGCGTTCGGTGCGGCGCTGCAGGCATTCTGGTCCCATCTGCACGAAAGCGGGGACGACATTTCTTTGCCGACGTTGGTAGCGCAACACGCGACCACCGATCCCACACTTTCCACCCGCCCCGACCCCACGCGCGTCGGCGAATACCGGATGCACTACGCGCGTTTCCTGCAACACCTCGATGCCGTGCGCACGCTGTACGCGGCGTAGCACACACTCGCACAACAGAACGGAATACAGATCATGAACAACACCCCCTTCATCGGCAGCAAAGAATATTTCCCCGGTATCGGCCGGATTCCCTTCGAAGGTCGCGATTCGGACAACCCGCTGGCTTTCAAGATCTACGAGGCCAACAAGAAGATCGGCGGCAAGACCATGGCCGAGCACCTGCGCTTTGCGGTGTGCTACTGGCATACCTTCTGCAACGCCGGCCACGATCCCTTCGGTCCGGGCACCCGCCGCTTCCCGTGGGAAGCGGGTTCGCCAATGGCCACGGCCGAGGCCAAGGTCGATGCGGCGTTCGAGTTCTTCAGCAAACTGGGGGTGCCGTACTGGTGCTTCCACGATATCGACCTGGCCCCCGATGCCGAAGACGTCGGCGAGTACGAGAAGAACCTCAAGCACATGGTCGGCCTGGCCAAGGCG
>NZ_JBFUHQ010000001.1:0-1036421 GCF_056402315.1 Pseudoxanthomonas sp. P4_B2 | reverse complement strand
CCAATGCACCTGGCTGATGGCCTGAGCGGGGATGGGGTAGAACGGCACGCCATTGCCGTCGCTCTCGTCGTCGTACTCGAAGGTGACGGTTTGCTTGGGCTGCGAGCCGTTGACGATGGCATATGGAAAACCATAGATGCCGGTGCTGCCGGGAGATTCCTCGCCGCCGAAATCCGGATGCAGCGCGCGGGTGCCGCCGATGAAGGAAATATAGCTGGCTGAAGAAGGATCCACTGGCGCCGCACTGATGTCGGTGTTCCACCAGTTATCGGCGGGAAAAACGGGAGCCGCTACGGGCGAGCCCTGCACCGGAACGGTGGCGGGGCAGGATTGGGCCAGGGCAGAAAGGGGGGAAGTAAGGAGCAACAGGGAAGAGGCAAGCAAACCAAAAAGCAAGGAACCACGCATGCGTATGTACTTCATTCACTACAGGGGGAAACGCGATGGTCGGGGGCATAACCGGAGGAGTCAAACGTAGGCAAACGGGTGTTTTACCTGAATGGGTGATACGCGAGACGCAGGCCACATAAAGCGCTAAATGCGAGGTAAACACCGAAGAATTGCCCGCTCTTCACGCATGGGGTAGTCCCGGGGCGTGCCGGCAAATGGCAGCCCGGGGCCAGGCTTGGTCAATGATTCTGACTACAGATAGGAGCGAATTTTCCGCTTGATCTGCTCCACCAGCGGCGGGGTCAGCGGGCCCAGCAGATTGCGCCGCTCCACTGGGATATGAGTGGCAGGGTCCTGATCGTTGAAGACGTAGTGATCGAACAATCGCTTCCAAGCCTCGCGCTCGCTGCGGGGCAGCGGTTTCAGCGCGAGAATGGTGTGCATCAGCGCACCCAGCCCGGATTCCGGCATCACGCCTTCATGAGTGACCGGTTTCCACCAGTAGTTCACCAGCGCGTTCAACCGCTCCAGCGAGGAGACGTGGTGCCACCATAGCGGCGGAATATAGATCGCGTCGCCTGGTTCCAGCTCGGACGCCAGCGATTGCGCCAGCGCCTGTCGCAATCGCGGAAAGCGAGGGTCGTCGGGTCGATCCACTCGCGCCATACTGATGGCCGCGCCGGTAGGGGCGAAATCCAGCGGGCCGATGTAGAGGTTACCGACTTGTTCCGGTGCGAACAGGGTGAAGCGTCGTCGGCCGCACGCCACCACAGCCAGGTTGTGAGATGCATCGAAATGCGCGGGCGTGGTGACTCGGTTGCCGACCCAAAGGCGCGGCTGGATCGCTGCATCCAATAGGGGTAGCGGATGCTGCTGTTGGAAGCCTGGTAGGCAGGCGGGGATCAGCGCGCTCTGCAGCGCCACCCCTGGGGTAACGCCGTCGTGTCGGCTATAGGCCGCTAGCCGCCGCAGAGCTTCGGTGACCGGTACGCGAAAGTGCCGATAGTTGAAGCCATCCATTTGCGGGTTGTAGCCGATGACGCCGTTCTCCTCGGGCGCCATCAACAGCGTATCGACCTCGGTTCCGTTGTCGTATCCGGCCAAGCGGGTGGCGAAAGCGGTATCGGATTCACGGGCCGCCGCGACCACTGGCCAGTCACGGCACAATCCGCGGATCACCAGCGGCCGCTCGAGGTCGGCCAGATCGCTCTGGGAGAAAGCGTGACCGCCGACGGGGAATTCTTCGATTGCGGAAGACATGCATCGGTCCAGTGTTTGAAAGCCAACGGACGAATGCTAACGCGCCCTATGCATCGCGTCGCTGGTTGAACGACAATGCCTCAAGTGCCCCCAGTACCGGCGGGCACTGCGCAACGCCGAGGACTTCGTATGCGTGGTTTCGTTCTGGTTTTCTGCCTTCTGCTGCTGCCGGCGACGCATCCGTGCCCGGCCCTGGCGCAGGGCAGCGCCGCGCCGACCATCCGCTATTCCGGCGGCGACGGACTTACCCTCAAGAAAGCCATCGTAGTGACTGGTGCAGGCAGCGTCGGCGAAGGCATGGCCGCCGAACAGGAATGGATACGCATCCATTATCCCGATGCGACAGTCGAATCCAAAGGAAGGGTGATCGGCCCGCCGCACTACGACGTGATTACCCTGAAACTGGCCAGCGGTTCGCGGGTGGACCTGCATTTCGACATCACCGGTTTTTTCGTTGAATGACCAGGGCCGAGTCCGAGGCGTTGAGGAGATTTTCCGATGCAGACGATTTCATGGGGCGATTTCGAGAAAATCGAGCTGCGCGTGGGCAAGGTCGTTGCCGCTGCGCCGTTCCCGGAAGCGCGCAAGCCGGCCTATGTGCTGCAGATCGATTTCGGCGAGGAGCTCGGCTTGCGCAAATCCAGCGCACAAATCATCGCGCTGTACGCGCCTGAAGAGCTGGTGGGCAAGCTGGTGGTGGCGGTGCTCAACTTCCCCAAGAAGCAGATCGGGCCACTGATGTCCGAATGCCTGGTGACCGGATTCCACAATGCCGAGGGCGAAGTCGCGCTTTGCGTACCGGATCGCAACGTGCCGTTGGGGGCCCGACTGTTGTGATATCTGGCTTCTTGATGTGTGCTTGCCCTGTCGTCAACGTCTGAATGCCCGCGCACGAGCACCATTGTCGCCACTCCAGGAACCCACCATGAATCCTCTTCGACATCCGTTGCCGACCTCGCTGTTGTGCGCGACGCTATCCCTGCTGGGTCTCGCCACTCCGGTAGCGCATTGCCAACAAGCCGCAGCGGGGTTTGCGCAGGGCAGAGTCGTGGATACGGTCGGCGCCGTGCTGGCTCCCCGCGACCGCGTCGCTCCGGAGAATCGCATGCTGCAGGAGCGGCTGGACACGCTGCTGCCGCAATTGATGAAGGAAGCGGATCTGGATCTCTGGTTGGTCATTGCCCGCGAATATGCGGAGGATCCGGTCTATTTCACCCTGGTACCGCAGCCCAGCCATTCCGCTCGGCGTACGACCATGCTGATCTTCGACCGACAGCCGGACGGCAGCCTCAAGCGCCTGTCGATCAACCGCTATCCGTTCGGTGCGCCTTACGAATCGGCATGGTCGGGCGGCGATCTGGAGGCGCAGTGGAAAGCGCTGGGCGAACTCATCGCCAAGCGCGATCCCAAACGCATCGGCATCGATGTCTCGGCGCAATGGCCAGTCGCCGATGGCCTGACTCATGGCCTGCACGAGCAGCTGCGTGCGGTGCTACCACAGGGCTACGACAGCCGACTGGTGTCGGCCGAGAATCTGGTCGTGCGCTGGCTGGAAACCCGCAGCGCTTCCGAACGCGCGGCCTATCCGCATATCGTGTCGCTGGCGCGCGCGGTGATCGGCGAAGCGTTTTCCGGCAAGGTGATCACTCCCGGCGTCACCAGCACCGACGATGTGGCGTGGTACATCCGCGAACGCTTCGAAAGCCTGGGCCTGCCGATCTGGTTCATGCCCGACGTCAACTTGCAGCGGAGAGGAACCGAATGCGCCGCCGACGCTCCCTTCTGTGGGGAAGAAGGCGTGATACAGCCGGGCGACGTGCTGCACACCGACGTCGGCATCTGCTACTTGAAGCTATGCACCGACACGCAGGAAATGGCTTATGTCGCGCGCACTGGCGAACAAGACGTTCCCGCCGGCCTGCGCAAGGCGCTGGCCACCGGCAACCGCTGGCAAGATCTGTTGACGGCCAACTTCGCCACCGACCGCACCGGCAACGAAGTATTCGCAAAGACCCGGCGCGAAGCGGAAGCGGCAGGCATCGCCTCGTCGACTTATTCGCATCCGGTAGGCTTCTTCGGCCACGCGCCCGGCCCGACCATCGGCATGTGGGACAACCAGGGTGCGACCGTAGGGCAAGGCGACTGGCCCTTGCATGCGATGACCGTGTACGCGATCGAAGGCAACATCAAGGTACGGCTGGCGGAGTGGGAAGGCCAGCATGTGCAGATCAAACTGGAGCAGACCGCATTGTTCGACGGCCAGCGGGTGGATTACCTGGCCGGCCGGCAGACGCAGTGGCATGTGATCCGTTGACAGGTGCGGCTGGCGATATAGTGTCCGCATGAGTCCTGGCTGGAGTTGACATGTCCGCGCCGCTGACACTGCCCACATTGATGTTATCCGAGTTGGAGGCGGCGTACGCGACGCCGCCGCGCGCGTACCACAACTTCGGCCACGTGCAGGAAGTGCTGCATCGCTTCGCCGAGGTAACCGCCGGACCCGGTTGGGCGCAACCGTCCGAGGTCTATTTGGCTGTCCTATTTCACGATGCGGTCTACGAAGCAGGACGTAAGGACAACGAGGCGCGCTCGGCCGACCTGGCGATGGCGCAAGTCGCGCGATGGTTGCCGGAACAAGGGATCGACACGCTGCGTGTCGCCGAGTTGATCAATCTCACCGCGCGGCATGGCCAATTCTCACCGGGGGACTTCGGCGACGATGGCTTCTCGCTGGACACGCGACACTTCCTTGATTGCGACATGGCCATCCTGGGCGCGGAAGCCGAGGTGTTCGATGCCTACGATGCTGGCATCGCCGAGGAATACCATGGCCATGTGCCTGGATTCCTGTTCAGGCTCAACCGCAAGCGATTTCTGAAAGGATTGCTTGCCCGCGAGCGCATCTACCTGAGCGACTGGTTCCATCAGCGCTACGATGCCGCCGCGCGCGCCAACCTGCGGCGCGCGATCGCCGGCTAGGTACCGCTACCGCCGCAATCCAGATGAGTCAGGTACAGGCGCAAGTCGAACTCGAGTTGGTAGTAATCCGGCTCCATATGCATGCAGAGCTGGTAGAACGGCTTGTTGTGCTCGCTTTCCTTCAGATGCGCCAGTTCGTGCACCACGATCATCTTCAGGAACTCGGCCGGCGCGTCCCGAAACACGGTGGCGATGCGGATCTCACGGCTGGCTTTCAGCCGGTTGCCCTGCACCCGCGAGACGGTGGTATGGGTGCCCAGCGCGTGCTTCACCACTTGCAGCTTATTGTCGTAAATGACTTTGTTGAGCGGCTCGGCCTTGCGCAGATAGCGGTCCTTGATCTGCAGGGTGTACTCATACAGCTGCTTGTCGTTGCGCACCGCATGCGTTTCGCCGTATTTGTCGCGCAGGATTCCGCCCAGCCTGTCCTGTTGGATCAGCTCGCGGACCTGCGTCTGCAGGTGCTCCGGATAACCGGCTAGGTATTTCAGCGGTTGCATGGGGACAACGATACCGGTTCGGAACGGTAGAGTGAGCAGGTGATTATCGACGACGACCCGCAGCCTCGGCGCCCCAGCGAACCGGATCCGGCCGATTGCTGCGGAGAAGGCTGTGCCCGCTGCGTTTACGACGTGTACGAAGCCGCGTTGGCGCGCTATGAGCAAGAACTGGCGGCCTGGCGCGCACGCCACCCGGGTTAGGCGAAGACTTCGCCTTACGGAATCGCCGGGGTGTCGTAACGCGTGCGGTAGATCTCGCGTTCGTCGCGGCAGTATTCGCTGCCCATGGCGAATTTGCGGCAGATACCGGGACGCTGGTCGTAAATGCTGCAGCACATGCGCAACGGATCTATCGCCACGCACCAGCCGTCTTCGCCATGGGCCATCACTTCCACGCCATGGTCGTTGCGTTCCACCAGATGGCGCGGGACCTTGTCTTCTGGCATCACTACTACGGTCAGCCGGCAACAGACGGCGTCGCAGGCCGAGCAGGACACGGCAGGGTCGACGCCTTCCTGCAGGGGCGCTTCCTGCAGGAGCAGCGGAATCGCATTCATTGCAGCACCCGCGAGGCGTTGGCCATGGGTATGCCGCGCCGGTAGCTGAGCAGGCGCCCCCGGAACGGTTCGCTGTCCTTCTCGTCGAAACGGCTGCGTATCTCGGTGACTTCGTACCCCTGCGAGGCCATGGCCCGGGTGAACGGTCCGCTGTTGCCGCGGCCAGGATCGGTGACCAGCAACTCGGCATCGGGGTTGGCGTGGCGCAGCATCATCGCCGCGATCTGCGCGGCGTGGTCGCGTTCGTACAGGATGTCGCTGCCGATGATCAGATCGAAGCTGCCCAGGGTCGCATCCGGCACCGCCCAGGGCAGGTCGCGGTAGGTGACCGCGGGAAGATCGTTCAGGCCGGCGTTGTAGGCCAGGAAAGATTCGGCCAGCGGATGGTGGTCGCTGGCCACCACGTTGGCGCCGCGTTGCGCCAGTACCAGGCTGGACAAGCCCAAGCCGCAACCCAGCTCGAGGATGCGCTTGCCGGCCACATCGAAGTGGCTCATGGCCTCGGCCAGCACCCGGCCGGAAGGCCAGACCTGTCCGAACAGGCTCCAGAGCGAGGAAGAGATACCTGCACGCTGCGCCTGTCCAGTAGGGTCGGCGAACTGCTGCAGATCGCTGAGCGCACGGATGCGATAGTCGTGTCCGCCCAGGCGGACGGTGAGCAAGCGGGTGGCATAGCCCGGCATGGGCGCTCCAGGAATGGCGTCGCAGGGGGATCCCGATAGCGGGAAGGTGGACGCGGGGAAAGGAGCGAAGCGGGCGACTGGAGTACGGCCGGGCGAGACGCGCGAGTACGACCCCGACATCCTACGCCAGCCTTCCTGAAGGCCGTCGTCCTGCCTGCACGGCTATTTTCCCGAAGATCTGGAATCGCCAGACCAGATGTGGGTTCTGGCCGGAGCCGGCGCACCTAACCGTTTCCCATTGGGTGCACGGGGAAGTTTGCATGCGGCCGGCGAAACGCTCGACTTTCTGGATTTACCTCGCCCTGATCGGCGCTGTGGCGCTGTGCCTGTACTTCTACCGGGTCAAGGTAGTTCATGTGCCGACTGCGTCCGACGGTTCGGTGTCTCTGGCGGTGCTCGGCGATTCGGACAGCCATGCCTACCATGACTCGGTTTTTTTTCCGCCCGGAAGCGCCAAGCGGGGCGGCGCCTATCGTCCGACCACATGGCAGTGGACCGAGCTGTTGCACCGCCTGCGCGGGCGGCAACTGGATCAAGGCGAATGGGGGTTTCATGGCACGCGCGGTGTGGTGGCGCGTGCGAACCGTTGGTTGGGGCGGGAAGGCCGTTCCCCACCCAAGCAGGATTACCACTACAACTTCGCGCTTTCCGGCGCCGATTGCAACGACCTGCTGACAGGTTATTCGCAACAAGCCAGGGCACTGCTTTCGCTGATGGACCAGGAGCCGGCGCGCTGGCGCAATGGGGTAGTGTTGATCCGCATCGGCGTCAACAGCTTCGGCGATGCGCGGGATCTGCAGCAGCTGGCCCACGACCCTCGGGCGCCAACGGTGCAGGAGAAGATCGCCGCCTGTGTGCAGGCCATCCGGGGCTCGGTGGCGTTACTGCGTGGGCACCACCCAAGCGTGCGCATCGTGCTGGTCGGGATCTTCAACAATGCCCACTGGCCGAATTACCTGGACCGCTGGCACGATCCGGTGCAACTGGCCAATATCGACAAGGGCCTGGATGTCTTCGACCACGCATTGGCCGGAATGGCGCGCGCCGATCCGGGTATCGCCTTCTTCGATGATCGCGCTTGGTTCGCGGCACGCTGGGGCTCGCGGGACCGACAGGGACGCCCTGCCTACCGCGATCTGATGCTGGGCAAGTTGCGGGTGCGCAACGCGGCAGGCGATGGACCGGACCATACGGTGCTCGCCGACGGCCACGCTGGCAGCGCATGGAATGCGGAATGGGCGCGCGCCCTGGTCGATCTGATGAATGCGCGCTTCCAACTGGCGATCACGCCGATCAGCCGGGCCGAGGTCATTGCCGCGCTAGGTCAGAAAGCGTCGGCTTCAGAAGCTCGACAGGCCGGTGGCCTCGGTAAAACGGTAGCGCCAGTAGCGCAGCCGTGAATCGTCGGCATAACGGGCATAAGGCAGGCTGATCCGGCGGCCGTCGGAATTGCTCCAGCTTTGCTCGAAATAAGAAGCCGCGCGCTCCATCACTGCACCATCGGCGGCCGCCAGCACGCGCACGCTGCTTTCCAGGTTGTAGTCGTCCAGGTTGCGTCGCGTGTAGTTGGCCGATCCCACGATCAATTCCGCTTTTCCTGCGGCGCCGCGCTTCAGCATGAACTTGGCATGGCATTGCTCGCCATGGGTGTCGCACCAACGTATGGGTACTCCGACGCTGTGCAGTTCCAGCGCTGCCTGGCGATTGGGGATGCCGTTCTTCTTGCGGCCGAAAGCATCCTCGTTAGGATCCAGCAGCACCCGTACCCGCACGCCGCGCCGCTGGGCTGCCGCGACTTCCTTCACCAGTCCGCGGTGGGAGAAATAAAACACCGCGATGTCCAACCGCTCACCCGCTTTGGCGCTGGAGATGCCGGCGAGCAGCGCGTCGCGGATACGACCCTCGGTGACGACCTGCACCTGGATAGCGTCGGCGAGTTTGGCGGGGAGGGCAGGCGCCTGGATCGAAGCCAATGGCTGCGGCCAACTAGGGCCGGACATGGCCACCGCAGCGCGTTCGCTTTGCAGCAGGTCGAAAGCAGCCGGGCCGCGGAATCTCAATGCCACATTGCCATGGGCACTACTGCCGTCATGCGGATTGGCGCTGGCCACCAGCCCCACCCAGTCGTCGCCTGAATCGACCACCAGGGTCTTGCGGTGGTTGGCGTTGAGGTTGAGCAAGGCCAGATAGCTGCGCAGGGTGACTTCGCCTTGGCCGAACGGACTGGACAGCCAGCCGCCGCTGTCGCTGTTGCCCAGCCATCGGCAGCACAGTTGCCAGAGTCCCGACCATGCGGGATTGGGCGCGCGGATCTGGGACAGGTCGGTGATCACCACGTCGATGCCTGCTGCGCGCAAGGCATCGACGTGCTTGGATTTCATTCCGCCGTACAGCGTGTTGATGGGGTCGGTGATCATCACGATCTGCAAGCCGGGCACCGCCCGCTTGCGTTCGACCAGCGCCTGGGTCAACTGGGCGCTCAGGGGACGCAAGGCGGGCGCGGCATCGGCGCCGGTGAAGTCGTTGAATAGGAACATGTCCACCACGACCACGCGTTGCGCCTGCCCGATCAGACGAAGGACTTCATCGAACACCTGCTGCTCGCTATGGCGCACGCCGGTCGCATCCACATAGGTGATGTCGGTGAGCAATGCCACGTCATTGGACGATGCGAGGGGAAAGTCCCGGCCGATGCCGGCGGGCAGGGGCTTGTAAACCTGCCAGAGGGCAGAAACCAGATAACAGGCGAAGAAAGCCAGCAGCAGGCGCTTGCATCCGCGCCGGAAGCGGCCTTTTGCGGCCTCCGAGGAGACGATGGTTCCGTCCAAACTGCCTACCCCTGGAATCTATTGCGTCGACGGACGGATGTTACGGGATGGCGAGCACTTCCCGTAGGATGGATCGGTACCCTTATCGATCCACGGAGGAAGTCCCATGATCCAGCGATTCGAAGTCGGCAAGCGTCTTTCGGAAATGGCGGTCTATAACGGCACCATCTACCTCGCCGGCCAGATCCCCGAAGACACCAGCGTCAATATCCAAGGCCAAACCAAGCAAGTGCTGGAATCCATCGACGGTTTGCTGGCGCAGGCCGGCAGCGACAAAAGCAAGATCCTGCATGCGCAGATATTCCTGCCGGATCTGGGCGATTTCGCCGCGATGAACGAGGTCTGGGAGGCCTGGGTAGTACCGGGACATACGCCCACGCGCGCCACCGTGCAGGCCGCACTGGCCAATCCCAAGTGGAAGATCGAGGTGGTGGTAACCGCGGCGGTCTAGAAGTTCGTGGGAGCGCCGTCCCGGCGCGAGCTTTTGTTCTTTACCGATCAGGTCAAGAGCTCGCGCCGGGACGGCGCTCCCACAATGACTGTATGCCCATCAGGGCATGCTTTCACTTACTTGCTCTTTTTCTTTTCCTGCTTCTCGGCGCGCTTTTCCTTCAGCGTCTTGGTGGGCGCCTTCTTCTCGGTTTTCTTCTGGTCCATTCCCTTGCTCATGGCAAGCCTCTCATCGGTAGGTGGGTGATCGTTATCATAGGTAGAAGCGTGGGTGCGGCGGCGAGGCCAGCGCAGCGCTTAGTTTCGGCATCCGGACGCTTCGCCGTCAATCACTGCGAGCGTGACCGCGGTTGCGGTAACAGCAAACATTCAGAAGCGCTCGCCGACCGGCAGGTAGCGCCATTCGCCGACAGGCATCTTGCTCAGCGGGATGCGGCCGATGCGGATGCGGCGAATGGACAGCACCTCCAACCCCACCTGTCCGCACATATGCCGCAACTGCCCCGGCCGTACTGCTTTGATCGCGAAGCGTAGGCGGTTTTCGCTCTGCCAGCTGACCTTGGCCCGGGGCAGGGCGCGACCCTGGTAAAGCATGCCGTCGCACAGGCGCGGCAGACCGTACGGGGCGAGTTCGCCGTCCACTTCCACCACGAACTCCTGCTCGATCATGTCGGCGTCCTCGCTCAGCCGCCGCCAGACGCGCCCGTCCTGGCTCAGCACCATTAGTCCGCTGGCTTCGGTATCCAACGGCATCAGCGGAGTCAGACGCACGAAATGGCGCTTGAGCACGCGGATCTCCGGGTCGTCGCCTTCGGTGCGACTGGCGGGAGTCGCCAGTTTGGGCGTGGCTTCGAACACGATGCCCGCCGGTTTATGCAGCAGCAAGGTCGCCGGTTCCGCGGCTTCCAGGTCGGCTTCCGGGTCGATCAGCACGATTTGAGTAGTGATGGGGTGCTGAGGAGCGTCGATCACTTCGCCGTCCACGGTCACCCAGCCGCCCTGGATGTACTGGTCGGCCTCGCGCCGGGAGCAGCCGGCGATTTCTGCGACGCGTTTGGCCAGACGGACGGGTTCGGACATGGGGAGGCGTGCGATTGCGGGCATGCAGTGTAAGCGCTTGCCCGCAAACGGTCCGTTTTCTCCGGTTCGGGCCACCGCACAGGCACAATGGGCGCCCCACTGGCCGAACCCCGCACTGGATGAAGACCCCGCAAGGCCTGCAAGCGCTGATCGATGACGGCGTGATCGACGAAGTGATGCGCCCGCTGAAGAGCGGCAAGGAAGCGGCCGTGTACGTGGTGCGCTCCGGCGACGACGTGCGTTGCGCCAAGGTCTACAAGGACATGGCGCAGCGTAGCTTCAAGCAGCGCGTGCAATACCAGGAAGGCCGCAAGGTGCGCGGCAGCCGCGAGGCGCGCGCGATCGGCAAAGCCAGCAAGTACGGGCGCAAACAGCAAGAAACGGCCTGGAAGAATACCGAAGTCGATGCGCTCTACCAGTTGGTCGAGGCCGGCGTACGCGTGCCGCAGCCGTACGGGTACTTCCACGGCGTGTTGGTGATGGAATTGGTTACCGATGCGGACGGATTTTCCGCGCCGCGGTTGGGAGAAATCGAGCTGAGCCCCGAAGAGGCGCGCGATTACCACTCCTTTCTCGTCCGCCAGGTGGTGTTGATGCTCTGCGTCGGCCTGATCCATGGCGATCTTTCCGCCTACAACGTCCTGGTCGGCGCGGAGGGGCCGGTCGTCATCGATTTCCCGCAGGTGGTCAGCGCCGGCGGCAACAACGCGGCGCGCGCCATGCTGTTGCGCGACGTCAATAACCTCACCGCGACCCTGGGCGCGTTCGCTCCGGATTTGCTGGATACCTGGTACGGCGAGGAGATGTGGGCGTTATTCGAGCAGGGCGACCTGTTGCCGGACACGCCGCTCACCGGCAAGTTCGTGCACGACGAGCGCAGCGTGGATTTGGATGGCGTACGCGACGCCATCAACGACGCCCGCGAGGAAGCGCTGATCCGCCAGCAGGGCCGCGAGGCGGCCGCCGAGCAGGATTGATTCCCCTTATCAATGCCGGTAGGAGCGACGTGAGTCGCGATGGCGCCTTCCCGGTTCGGCTTGATCGCGACTTACGTCGCTCCTACCCCCAACCTCCATCACTCCCATAGGAACAACGATGACTCTTTCCCTTCACGCCGCCTCCGTTCCGGTATTTCAGCAATTGCTCGGCAGCCTGGACCAACTGCTGGCCAAAGCCGAAGCACACGCGGCCGAACGCAAGATCGACCCGGGCGCACTGCTGCAGGCGCGTTTGTTCCCCGACATGTTCCCGCTGGCCAAACAGGTGCAGATCGCCTGCGATTTCGCCCGCGGCATATCCGCAAGGCTGGCGGGCGCCGAATTGCCGGTCTTCGATGGCGAACAGAAAACCTTCGCCGATCTGCGCGCGCTGGTGGCGGCGAGCCTGGAGTTCATTGGCGGCCTGGATCCTGTCGCCTTCGAAGGCGGCGAATCGCGCGAGATCGTGCTGCGTCCTGGCACCCCTAAGGAGCGCAGGATGGAAGGGCAGAACTACTTGTTGCATTACGGTTTTCCGCAGTTCTTCTTCCACGTCACCACCGCTTACGACCTGCTGCGCCACAATGGGCTGGAAGTCGGCAAGCGCGACTTCATGGGCAATTACTGAACCGGCCCCTTACCGAATCGACAGCGCCAATAGTGAGAGCACCATGACCAATCGTTCACCGAAACCCTGGGACCGCAAGAATCCCTTGAGCGCCGAAGCGCATACCAAACTCACGCCGGAACAGATCGAGCAGGCCAAGGCGCGTGCCGCAGCGGCCGGGCGCAGTTATCCGAACCTGGTAGACAACATGTTCGTCGCCGCCCAGGCGCGCAAGCAGGGCAAGCGGAAAACATCGGCCTGATGTTTTTTGCGAGCGATTGTTCTCACTTACTTCGATCGGGATAAGAAAATGAGCTGGCTGGGAATAGTGTTGATCGTGCTGGGCATTTACCTTGCGCTGAAGGTCGCCGGGTTCGCACTGAAGCTTGCGATGTGGGTGCTGGTGATCGCCGGCGTCTACTGGTTGCTTGCGCCGTATGTGGGATTGCCGATTCCGTTCTGAACACATCACCCAGTGTCATGAGAGTGACGCGGAAACCTAACCGAATTTCAACACGGCGATGGATATTCTTCCGCCACGTCCGCGATCGTCGCGGGCAGGGATAAATTCCTTGCCGGGCCATGGCGGACGACCAGATCAGGAAGGCGTCGCTGCTTTCAGCCAAGCCACCGCGCCTTCGCCGGCGCGGTGGCCGCTGGCGAAGCAGGCAGTCAAAAGATAGCCGCCGGTCGGCGCTTCCCAATCCAGCATTTCGCCTGCGCAGAACACGCCGGGCAATGCTTTGAGCATCAATCCGTCATCCATCGCCTCCAGTCGCACGCCTCCGGCGCTGCTGATGGATTCCGCCAAGGGACGCGGACGCTTCAACGTCAAAGACAGTCGATGGATTGTGCGCGCGAGCAATGCGGGATTGTCGAGCTGGGCTTTGTCCAGCATCTCGTAGAGCAGCGCAGCTTTGACTCCGGTGATGCCCGCCTGGCGGCGCAGGTGTTCGCTGACGCTGCGATGGCCGCGAGGCTTCGCCAGTTCCTGCTGCAGGCGTTCGAGACTGCGTCCTGGCGCTAGGTCGAGTTGCAGGGTGGCGTGGCCGTTGCGGACTATGGCTTCACGCAGTTCGGCGGACAGGGCATAGATCAAACTGCCTTCGATGCCGTCGGCGCTGATCACGCATTCGCCCTGCAGTTCGTGTTCGCGGCCCTCCACATCCCGCCAATGGGCGATCACGGGCTTCAGCGGTGCACCGGCATGGCGCGTGGCCAAGTGTTCGCTCCAGTCGATATCGAAGCCGCAGTTGGCCGGTTGCAATGGCGCGACATCGATGTCTCGTTCGGCCAACAGCGCCTGCCACGCACCGTCGGATCCCAGCTGTGGCCAGCTGCCGCCGCCGAGTGCGAGCACCACCGCATCGGCGGTCACTTCGGCCTCGCCATCGGGGGTGGCGAAACGCAGGGCACCGCCGTTCCAGCCCAGCCACCGATGGTGCACATGGAAGCGCACTCCGCTTTCGCGTAGCCGGCGCACCCAGCCGCGCAGCAGCGGCGCCGCTTTCAGGTCGGAAGGAAACACGCGTCCCGAGCTGCCGACGAAAGTCTCCACTCCGAGTCCGCTCGCCCATTTGCGCAGGGCGTCGGCGTCGAACTCCTTCAACCAGGTGCCCACTTCGTCCGCACGTTCGCGAAAACGCTGCACGAATGCGGGCGTCGGTTCGGAATGGGTGAGGTTGAGCCCGCCCTTGCCGGCGATGAGAAATTTGCGCCCGACCGATCCCTTGGCCTCGTACACATCGACTTCGATCCCCGCCGCGCGCGCGACTTCAGCGGCCATCAGACCCGCGGGGCCGCCGCCGATCACGGCCAGGCGCAGAGAGGTTGCAGCGGGAATGGAGGTCATGGCGGATCAGTGCGGCTTGACGGCAAGCAGCTCGACTTCGAATACCAGCGACGCATTCGGCGGAATCACGCCGCCCGCGCCATCGCGGCCGTAACCGTAATCGGACGGAATCAGCAAGCGCCGTTTGCCGCCGACCCGCATGCCGGCGACGCCGTCGTCCCAGCCGCGGATCACCTGTCCGGCGCCGAGCAAGAAGGTGAAGGATTCGCCGCGATCGACCGAGCTGTCGAACTTTTCGCCGCGCAACTCCTTGGCTTTCTCGTCGTAGAGCCAGCCGGTGTAGTGCACGGTGACATCCGAGCCTGCGGTCGCCATAGCGCCGGTGCCGGGTTTTTCGTCGATGCGTTGCAGCTCGGCCACGCTGCCACCGGACGGCGGGCCGGGATCGGCGCACGCCGAAAGGGCAAGCAGGGCAAGCAGGGCAAGTAACGGAAGTGCGAAACGCATGGGGATTCCTGATCTCGGGGCGCGCAGGGTAGCGCATGCGGCCGCTTTCCTGCTTCGCGGCTATCATGTGGCCATGGCCAAACTCCTGCTCAACCTACGCAACGTGCCCGACGACGAAGCCGAGGAAGTGCGTGCCTGGTTGACTGAAAGCGGCATGGACTTCTACGAAACCCAGCCCAGCCCCTGGGGAATCTCGTCGGGCGGCATCTGGATGCGCGAGGATGCGGACATCGTTCGCGCCAAAGCCTTGATGGCCGAATACCAGGTCAGGCGGCTGCAGCAAGCCAAGGCCGCACAGGCCGCCGCACACGACGACGGCAGCGCGGAAACTTTCGGCAAACTGTTCAACCGGCGTCCGTTGTACGTGTTGGCGGTGTTGGGGGCCATCGTCGGCATCGTGGCGTTGACGCTGGCGCTGCCGTATTTGTTCCTGGGCTAAGCGGGAAGTCTTTGCCCGTAAGCACCCCGGTTGGCGCCGGGGCGCGGCTTTCCGACCAATTTTACGGAATGATCTTTTCGTACTCGGCTTCCAGACGCGTATGCGTGTCCCAGAAACCTGCCGGCTCGCGGCCTTCCAGCCTGTCCAGCAGCATTCCCAGGTGCGTATGCCAACCCCCGGCGACGCTGAGCATCTGTTCGCGGTCGGGCAGGCGGCTGTGCACGAGGATCAGATGCACCGCATCGCCGCGCGGACTCAGTTCGAAGCGTACGTGCGAGGCCGCGTCGCCTTCGCCCCAGTCATAGGCCAGCAATCGCGGCGGCTCGCAGGCGGTGATACGGCCGTGCATGCGGCTTTCGCCTGCGTGCGCCGCGTACTTCGGGGGCGGAGTGCCGTCATGTCCGGTCAGCTCGGAATTTCGGAACACATGTTCCACCGAACCGCCTTCCTTTAGTTCCATGTCGCCGGCCGCCAGCCATTGGCGGCGCTTTTCCGACTCGGTGAGATACGCCCAGACCCGTTCTATCGGGCCGGGCAGGGTGCGTTCGATGCGTACGGTGAGGGGAGCGATGACGGTTGCGTAAGAAGCATTCATGGTTATCCCTTGTGTTGTGGGGTCAGAGTTGTGGGGTCAGAAAAGCCCGGCGAGCGCGTCGAGCATGGTGTTCCAGCCGTCCTGCGTGCGTTGTGCGTACTCGGCCCACTTCGCATCCATCGTATGGATGAGGGTGAGCACGCTGCCGCTGCTGGAGGCAGCGATGTCGATGCGCACCTGGCTGGGCGCGTCGTCCGAATCGCCTTTGACCGCCCAGGTGAAGACGAGGCGATGCGGGCGGTCCATTTCGAGATAAGTGCCGATGTGATCGATCAGCTCGCCCTTGCGTTCGACCTTCAGCGAAAAGCTGCCACCGACGCGCGGATCCACATCCAGGCGCACCACGTTCTCATCGCGCACGCGCGGGCCGAACATCCATTGCCCCAAGGTGCGCGGCACCAGCCAGGCGTCGAACACGCGTTCGGGCGAAGCATTGAAGTAGCGGGTGATGCTGACTTCGACGGGCAGGATGGGACTCATTTCTTCTTTCCTTTGGCGGGTTCGATGGGTTCGGCGCGCAATGCGAGCTCCAGCGCATCCAGGCGTTCGCTCCAGAATCGCTGGTAGTACTGCAGCCATTGTTCGGCTTCGGCCAAAGCTTCGGCGCGCAGCTGGCAGAGGTGGGTGCGTCCTTGGATCCGTCGCTGCACCAGCCCAGCGCGCTCAAGCACTTTGATGTGCTTGGAAGCGGCAGCCAGGGAAATCTGAAAAGGCGCGGCCAGCTCGCCCACGCTGCGCGGCTGGGTGCTCAGGCTGCGCAGCATGCGGCGGCGCGTGCCGTCGGAAAGGGCTTGAAACACCGAATCCAACTGCGGGGAATCCAGCTGCGGAGAGTCATATTCAACCATAGGGTTGAATATTACCCACTGCCGTTTGATTGTCAACCCTTTGGTTGAATGTTTTCTTTGCCCGGGCCGGCGGCATTTACAATGGCGTCCATGATTCTCAATACCGCCGCCTACCATTTCGTTCCGATCGCCGATCCGCCGGCCCTGGCCGCGCAAGTGCGTGCGTGGGCGGAGCTGGGGCCATTGCGGGGTACCGCACTGATCGCGCCGGAAGGCGTGAACCTTTTCCTGGCGGGAGAGGAGCAAGCCATCCGCGCCTTCTTCGATCAGCTCATGGCCGATCCGCGCTTCGCCGAGCTGCGGGTCAAATACAGCCGCAGCGATGCGCAGCCCTTCGCGCGCCTTAAGGTCAAGGTCAAACCGGAAATCATCAGCTTCCGTCGCGACGAGACTTCCCCATTGGCCGGCCGCGCCCCGGCTGTCGCTCCGGCGACGCTCGCACAATGGTTACAGCAGGGTCATGACGACGCGGGCAAGCGTGTGGTGTTGCTGGACACGCGCAACCGACAAGAAGTGGAATACGGCACCTTTACCGGCGCGCTGAGCTTGCCGATAGACAAGTTCACCGATTTGCCCGCAGCGATCGAGCCGCATCGTGACGGGCTGGCCGATGCGACGGTGGTTAGCTTCTGCACAGGGGGCATTCGTTGCGAAAAGGCCGCGCTGTGGATGCAGGCGGCAGGCATGGACAACGTGCTGCAGCTCGACGGCGGCATCCTGGGTTACTTCGAGCAGGTGGGCGGGCAGGGCTACGAGGGCCATTGCTTCGTGTTCGACGAACGCATCGCGCTGGATCCGCAACTCAAACCGTTGGTGGACGCAGCCTGACAGGACGTTGAGTAAATCCGGTATCCGTGGAAGCGGCGTCCCGCCGCGAGCTCTTAGCCGGTGCCCGCAGAGCAAGCGCTGAGAGATTTCTTTGAAAGCGGAGAAGCTCGCGGCGAGACGCCGCTCCCATGTCAGTCGATCGAGTGCATTGGGGATATGATCGGCATGCGTCGATGACGCGCGCTCCCACTATCGCGAGGAAATCATGGTCGCTGTCCATCACCTCAACAATTCCCGCTCACAGCGCGTGCTCTGGCTGCTCGAGGAACTGGGGTTGGATTACAACGTGATCCGCTATCAGCGCGATCCCGAAACCATGCTGGCGCCACCATCGCTGCGCAAGGTTCACCCGCTGGGAAAATCGCCGGTGGTGGTGGACGGAGAGAACACGCTGGCCGAATCCGGCGCGATCCTTGAGTACCTGGTGGAACGCTACGACACCGCGCACGACTTCGCGCCGTCGCCAGGCACGCCGGAAAACCTGCGCTACCGCTATTGGATGCATTACGCAGAAGGTTCGGCGATGCCGCCATTGCTGATGAGCCTGGTCTTCTCGAGATTGAAAAAAGCGCCGATGCCGTTCTTCGTCAAGCCGGTGGCCAAGGGAATCGCGGACAAGGTCATGAAGACCTTCGTCGGGCCGCAGGTGAAGCTGCACCTGGATTACATGGAAAGCGAGCTGGGCAAATCGCGCTGGTTCGCTGGCGACGAATTCAGTGCGGCCGACATCCAGATGAGTTTCCCGGTCGAGGCCGCTGCCGCGCGCCATGGTCTTGAAGACAAGCCCAACCTGCACGGCTTCCTGCAGCGCATCCATGCGCGGCCTGCCTACCAGAAAGCGCTGGAGCAGGGCGGACCGTTCGATCTGCTGTCCTGATCCGCGCTAGCGCCGATCGGTCGCATCGCACCATCGTTAAGTGCGGGCTGGCGCAGTCGATATTCCATCCGCTCATGACGCCGCGGCGTCGCGCCCGGCTATGCTTTTGTTTTGAATGAATCGGAGTTGCGATGTCTTACGTGCGTGCCTTGCGCGGGCTGGGATCGGGCATCGAATATCCGCCGGATGTACCGATGAACCTGGACCCGGTGGATGGACGGCCCGTGGAAATGGTGCTGGATCTCGACCGGCTCGCGGCTGAGAAGCCGAATGCGGCCTGGTACCGACCCCAGCGTCGCGATCTGTGGCGTTTCGGTGCGTTGATGGCTCTGGATATCGAATCGCCCGCGGACGCCGCACACATCGTCGCGCTGGGCGAGGGCGCCACCCCGCTGCTGGACTACGCACATCATCCCGTCGCGCGCCAGGCCGGCATCGCACTGCAACTGAAGGACGAAGGCAGGGCGCATGCCGGTTACGGCGCCAATCCCACCCAGAGTTTCAAGGACCGCGGCATGGCCATGGTCGCCGCGCAGGCACGCCGACTTGGCTTGAGCAAACTCGCTGTGCCGACTCAGGGCAATGCGGGCGATTCGCTGGTGCGCTACGCGCTGGCGGGCGGGCTGTCGGTGGTGGTGGCGATGCCGGAAGACACGCCGCTGCCGATTCTAGGCAGCGTGGCCGCGGCGGCGCTGCGCTTTCCGGACCGCATCATCCTCGAACTCGCAGGGCCGACCATTCGCGAATCCGGTGCGTTGCTGAAAGAGAAATACATTCCGCAACGCTATTTTTCCGTGGCCACGTTCCAGGAGCCCGGCTGGCGCATCGAAGGCAAGAAGTCGTTGGGCCTGGAGCTGGCCGAACCGTTCCATGGCGAAACCAAGTGGTCGCTGCCGGACGCGGTGATCTACCCCACCGGTGGCGGCACCGGCGTGCTGGGCATGTGGAAAGCCTGGGACGAACTGCAGGCCTTGGGCCTGATCGACAGTCGCCGCCCGCGCATGCTTTGCGTGCAGAGCGAAGCCACGCCGCCGCTGGTCCGGGCGTTCGACGCAGGTGCGGACGACACCACGGCAGTGACCGCGGGGCAGACGTTGGCCGTCGGCCTCAACGTGCCGGGAGGCGTAGGTCATTTCCGGGTGCTGCAGATCATTCGCGCCAGCAGGGGCGCGGCGGTTGCGGTGAGCGAGGGCGAGATCGCCGCCGAATTCTCGCGTCTTTGGCGCGAGCAGCCGGCGTGGATCGGTTCGGAAGGCGCGGCTTGCCTGGCCGCATTGCCGCAGTTGCTGGATTGCCATTTGATCAAGCGTGGCGAACGCGTAGTCGTGGTGAATACCGGTTCGGCCGAGAAATACCTGCCGCAGCTGCGTCATCTGATGTGACCGCGCAGGCCGCACACGGAATGCTGCGTCCCGCGTCGGTGCGCTGGCATTGCGGCGTTGCCGGCCCAATGTAGCCCGGTACCTTCGTCTGGAACGACCGTTGCCATGGTTCCCTTTTCCATTCTCGACCTTGCCCCGGTTTGCGAAGGCAGCGATGCCGCCCAGGCCTTCCGCAACACGCTGGATCTGGCGCAACACGCAGAAGGTTGGGGTTACCAGCGTTACTGGCTGGCCGAGCACCACAACATGCCTGGCATCGCCAGCGCCGCCACTGCGGTACTGATCGGCTATGTCGCCGGCGGCACCAAGACAATTCGTGTGGGTTCGGGCGGGGTTATGCTGCCTAATCACGCGCCGCTGCAGGTGGCCGAGCAGTTCGGCACGCTCGCGTCGCTTTATCCAGGCCGCATCGACCTGGGCTTGGGCCGCGCGCCGGGTACCGATCAACCCACGGCCAAAGCGCTGCGACGCTATTTCGACAGCGCCGAGCAGTTTCCGCTCGACGTGCAGGAGCTATTGAGCTACTTCGCTGCAGTACAGCCCGGCCAATTGGTGCGCGCCGTTCCAGGTGCCGGACTTGACGTGCCGGTCTGGTTGCTGGGATCGAGTCTGTTCAGCGCACAACTGGCTGCCGCGCTAGGCCTGCCCTTCGCCTTCGCTTCGCATTTCGCGCCGGACGCGATGGATCAGGCGCTGGCGGTCTACCACCGCGACTTCCGTCCTTCGCAATATCTCGCCAAGCCCCATGCGATGTTGGCGTTGAACGTGGTGGCAGCCGAGACAGATGCCGAAGCCAGGCGTCTGTTCACCACCGCGCAGCAGAGCTTCGTCAACCTGCGCCGCGGTAAGCCGGGACTGATCCCGCCGCCTATCGACGACATCGAAACCTATTGGCAGCCACATGAAAAGCTGGGCGTGGAGAATGCCCTGGCCTGCAGCGTGGTGGGCGATCCGGAGACGGTGAAGCGGGGCATCGCCGCTTTCATCGACCGCCACCGGCCGGACGAACTGATGCTGGTCGCGAATGTGTTCGATCATCAGGCGCGATTGCGGTCCTTCGAACTCGCTGCCGAAGCGATGAAAGATTGAAGTAGGTCGGGGCTACGTCCCCGACGCTCCTGTTGGGTTACGTCCGTCCGGGGCGGGCCCGACTTACGGGCAGTGGGTTGCGGTTAGACCGCGTTGCCGGCGGCGTGGCCCGAAGCCCAGGCCCACTGGAAGTTGTAGCCGCCTAGCCAGCCGGTGACGTCGACCACCTCGCCGATGAAGTACAGGCCCGGCACCTTCTTCGATTGCATGGTGCTGGACGACAGCTCGTCGGTATCCACGCCGCCTAGGGTGACTTCGGCGGTGCGATAGCCTTCGGTGCCGCTGGCGATCAGCGGCCAGCTCTGCAGTTGCGTCGCAATCTCCCGTAACTGGGGTTCGTTGAATTGTTTCATCGGCTTGTTCGGCAACCACAGCTCGCACAGGCGCTGCGCGAAGCGCCGCGGCAACAGATCCGAAAGGACGGTCTTGAGTTCGGCGGCTGGGCGCGATGCTTGTTGCTCGCGTAGAAGCTGTAAGGCATCGCCGTCGGGCAGCAGGTCGAGACGTAGATCGTCGCCGGGCTGCCAGTAAGAAGAAATCTGCAGAATCGAAGGCCCGCTCACGCCGCGATGGGTAATGAGCATGAAATTGCGGAAGCTCTGGCCATTGCAGGTCGCCTCGACCGGCAGCGCCACACCGCTCAGGTCTTGCAGGTGTTCCTGGTGCTTGCCGGTGAGCGTGAGCGGCACCAGCCCGGCGCGCGTCGGCAGCACTGTGTGCCCGAACTGGCGCGCGAGTTCGTAGCCGAATCCGCTGGCGCCCATACTGGGAATCGACAGGCCGCCACAGGCGACCACCAGGGACGGTGCGGATAGGCTGCCGCGGGTCGTGCGCAAGCGGAAACCCTCATCGGTGCGCTGCACGTGTTCAACGCTGCAACTGGTCTCTATGCGCACCCCAGCTGCTTCGCATTCATCCAGCAGCATCTTCACGATCTGTTTGGAAGAGGCGTCGCAGAACAGCTGCCCCAGCTCCTTTTCGTGATAGGCGATGCCGTGGCGTTCGACCATGCCGATGAAATCGAGCGGCGTGTAGCGCGCCAGCGCCGATTTGCAGAAATGCGGGTTGCCGGAAAGGTAGTTCGCTGGCGTGGTGCCGGTGTTGGTGAAGTTGCAGCGCCCGCCGCCGGACATCAGGATCTTCTTGCCCACGCGGTTGGTGTGTTCCACCACCAGCACGCGAAGCCCACGCTGGCCGGCGGTCAACGCGCACATCAACCCAGCCGCGCCGCCGCCGATGACCAGCACGTCGTGGCTGTGGCTCATGCGGTTACTGGCCTTGCGTGGCTGCCTGGCGCATCACGGGCTTGATGTCGATGGTGACGTCGCCGCCCAACACCTGCAGCTCGCCGTCCTGGATCATCACGTTCAGGCGCATGCCGCGCACCATCATCGCGGTCAGCTGTTCGACTACTTCGATCGGAATATCGATCACGGTCAGATTCCGGCTGCGGGCGAGCGAGGCGGCGTTCTTTTCCCACCAGATGTCGGAACTGCGGCCGCCGTAGGTGAACAGCACCACTTGTCGCGAACGCCCGCAGGCCTTGCGGATGCGGGCTTCGTCCGGCTGGCCCAGATCGATCCACAGCAGGATCTCGCCGGTCAGTTCCTTGCGCCACAGGTCTGGTTCGTCGTCCTGGCTCAGGCCGCGGCCGAACTCCAAGCGCTCATCGGCATACATGGCGAAAGCCAGCAGCCGCACCATCAGGCGCGCGTCGGTTTCGGAAGGATGCTGGGCCACAGTCAGGTTATGGGTCGCGTAGTAATGGCGATCCATGTCGCTGATCTGCAGCTCGGCTTTAACGACGGTGGACTTGAGCGCCATGAAGGTGTCTGGGGAAAAGGTCGGCCATGATACGGCCTTGTTCCGCGGAGGCCCCGCTTTGTCCGCTCCCCATACCGGTTCCGATCCCGATCCCGCCGAGGCGGTCGCCAGCACCTTGCAGCTTCCCCTCGGCGCCTGGATGACCTTGCTGGACGGTCTGTGCGCGCGCTTTCCGCAGGTAGAACGCGCCCGCTGGCTGGAGCGGTTCGCGCGCGGGCGGGTGCTGGATTCGGCGCGACAGCCGCTGTCTGCCGATGCGCCGTATCGCGTCGGCGCCATCATCCATTACTTCCGCGAAGTGGCGGAGGAACCCCGGATCCCGTTCGAGGAAACGATCCTGCATGTCGACGAACACCTGGTGGTGGCCGACAAGCCACACTTCCTCCCGGTCGCTCCTGCAGGCGTGCATGTACGCGAAACGCTGCTGACTCGGCTGGTCGGGCGGCTGGGTAATAAGGACCTGGTCCCACTGCACCGCATCGATCGCGGCACGGCGGGGTTGGTGCTGTTCTCGGCCAATAAGGACAGTCGGGGTGCCTACCAAGCGCTGTTCCGCGAGCGCCGGATCGAAAAACGCTACGAAGCGGTAGCGACGGGACTGCCGGGGCTGCGATTCCCGCTGGTGCGCGAGTCGCGCATCGTGAAATCGGAGCCTTTCTTCCGCATGCGGGAAGACGAGGGGGAAGCCAATTCCCGGACCCGGATCGAGCTGCTGAGCTCGGGCGGCGAATGGTGGCGCTATGCGCTATTCCCCATCAGCGGCCGCAAACACCAGCTGCGGGTGCATATGGCTGGCCTGGGAGCGCCGATTCGGCACGACCCTTATTACCCGGATCTGGCGGACCAGGCTCCGGACGACTACAGGCGCCCCCTGCAATTGCTGGCGAAGGGCCTATCCTTCGCGGACCCTGTGAGCGGGGTCCAGCGGACTTTCGAGAGCCTGAGGGTGCTGGACAACCCCGACTAGCGGCCGCCGCCGGACGAGTCCGACCCGGGAGGCGGGGTATCGTCGGTCTGGCCGGGCTCCCGCGTAGCCTGCTTCTTGGCTAGTTTTTCGTCTTGCTTCTTCTTCTTGGCCAGCTCGCGCTGCTTCTTCTCGAACGAATAATTGGGCTTCGCCATGGGCTTCTTTCCGGTAGGGGAGTCCAGTTTAGGGCAAACCGGCCCTCTGCCGGTTATCTGCGGTTGGGCGGGGGATTGGCTTTTCCTGGAAAGGTGTGTAGTGTGCACGGCACTGTGTTTGCTTGGGTCACCGTAAATCGTGGCCTGATGCAGTCGATCCAAAACGATCAGCTACATCTTTCCGCTTTGCTTAACACCTGCAACTCAGTCTCGGCCCGGGGTCCCCAGGTCGTGATTTTTTTCATCCGTTTCAGGAGTTTCAAAGATGTCTGACCGTCAAACCGGTACCGTCAAGTGGTTCAACGATGCCAAGGGTTTTGGCTTCATCACCCCGCAGAGCGGCCCGGACCTTTTCGTGCATTTCCGCGCGATCCAGGGTTCTGGCTTCAAGTCGCTGCAGGAAGGCCAGAGCGTTAGCTTTGTCGCCGTGCAGGGCCAGAAGGGTATGCAGGCCGACGAAGTCCAGCCGCTCTAATAGCGACTGTATCGTTGTCCGAAACGCCGGGGCTTGCCCCGGCGTTTTTGTTTGCGCCGCTTCAACCGCCGGCGCGTAGCCTGTGCCGATGAAACCGCTGACATTCGACAACCGCTTCGTCACCGACCTTCCCGGCGATCCACAGCAGGGACCGGGCGTACGCGAAGTCCGCGCTGCGTTGTATTCGCTGGTGAATCCGACCCCGGTCGCCGCACCACGGCTGCTGGCCTGGTCGCGGGAAACGGCCGCCCTGCTGGATCTGGAAGAAGGCGACGTCGCCTCACCGGAATTCGCCCAGGTCTTCGGCGGCAACGCTCTGCTGCAGGGCATGCGGCCGTTTGCGGCCAACTACGGTGGCCATCAGTTCGGGCATTGGGTGGGGCAGTTGGGCGACGGACGTGCCATTTCCCTGGGCGAGGCGATCAATGCCGCAGGCCAGCGCTGGGAACTGCAGCTCAAAGGAGCCGGCCCGACGCCTTACTCGCGCACTGCCGACGGACGCGCGGTCCTGCGTTCGTCCATTCGCGAATTCCTGTGCAGCGAGGCCATGCACCACTTGGGCGTGCCCACCACGCGTGCGCTCAGCTTGGTAGCGTCGGGCGAGCCCGTAGTGCGCGACATGTTCTACGACGGACACCCCAAAGCCGAGCCGGGCGCCGTCGTTTGCCGCGTCGCGCCTTCTTTCTTGCGCTTCGGCAATTACGAACTACCCGCATCGCGTGGCGAGCTGCCTCTGCTCAAGCAATTGGCGGACTTCACTATCCGCCGCGATTTTCCCGAACTCGAAGGCGAGGGCGAAACGCTTTATTCGCGCTGGTTCGCGCAGGTATGCGAACGCACTGCGATCATGCTGGCGCACTGGATGCGGGTCGGCTTCGTGCATGGGGTGATGAACACTGACAACATGTCGATCCTAGGCCTGACCATCGATTACGGCCCGTATGGCTGGATCGACGACTACGACCCGGACTGGACGCCCAACACCACCGATGCCCAGGGACGGCGCTACCGTTTCGGCTGGCAGCCGAAGATCGCGTACTGGAACCTGACCCGGCTGGCAGGCGCGTTGTCTTCGCTGTTCGCGAGTCCCGAACCCTTGCAAGAGGGGCTGCAGCGCTATCGGGAAACTTATGCCGCCGCCGATCAAGACAACATCGCGCGCAAGCTCGGCCTGGCCGAGTGCCGGGAGGAAGATGTCGCACTGATGGAAGACCTGCAATCGTTGCTGCATTCGGGTGAGGTGGATATGAGCCTCTTCTTCCGTGGGCTGGCCCGGGTGGATCCTGCAGTGCCGACCCTCGATCCGGTCAGCGAGGCCTTCTACGATGCGGGCAAGCGCTCAGCCACCGAGCCGGCGATGATGGAGTGGCTGCGGCGCTACGCGGCGCGAATCGGGTCCGATACGCTCGATTCCGAAACCAGGCAAGCCCGCATGCGTATGGCTAATCCCCGATTTGTGCTGCGCAACTATCTGGCGCAGCAGGCGATCGATCGCGCCGAACAGGGCGATGAGGAGGGGATTGCGGAGCTGCTGGACGTCATGCGCCATCCCTACGACGAACAGCCGGGTCGCGAAACCTTTGCGCAGCGCCGCCCGGACTGGGCACGCGATCGGGCAGGGTGTTCGATGCTTTCTTGCAGTTCTTGACTAGATATACGGCGTCGAGGGCGTAGTCCCGACCTACGGTTCGGCTGAATCAGGCGCGGACTGCCAGATGTAGCCCTTCCCCTGCTTGCGGGGGAAGGTGCCGAAGGCGGAAGGGGGCGCGCTCTTGGCGCCCCCTTTCAGAGGAGCAAAAGAGTTGACCAGCCGTTCGGCTGTTGAAAGCCGCGCGTTGCGCGAGTCACTTTTCTTTGAACGGCAAAGAAAAGTAGCCAAAAGAAAGCCACTCTACGGCGCGCCCAACGATGAAGCCGTTGGGTTCGCATGCGAATTGGGACAACCGTAAAGCATATTCGTGCGCCTACGGAAACGGCGCACATCCATGTGCGCCGCCCTTCGGGTTTACCGAATCCGCATGCCGCGCCTCACGGGTTGTTCCGGCAACAGCAAAAGCGAACGCTCAAATTTTGCGGACGCGGAAATTCTTGCCCTTGATCCTGCCTGCGTCGAGCCGCGCTAATGCGTTGTTGGCTTGCGTCCGTACGATCGCGACATAGGAACGCGTCGCGAAGATGTCGATCTTGCCGATGGCGCTGGCGGGCAACCCCGCATCGCCGGTAAGCGCGCCCAGGATATCGCCAGGACGAAGCTTGTCCGTGCGCCCCGCATCGATGCGCAGCGTCGCCATCGCAGCAGGCGGCGCACTGCGCGCGGCAGGCGCCACGGCCACCGGCTTCTTCCAGCGCAACGGCGAACCTTGTCTTTCCTCGATCACATGCGCGCGTGATATCTCGCGAGGAGTGACCAGGCTCAGTACCTGGCCGCCCTTGCCCGCACGTCCGGTGCGGCCGATGCGGTGCACGTATACATCCGGATCGGTGGGAAGTTCGTAGTTGACCACGGTGGCCAGCTCGTCGATATCCAGCCCGCGTGCGGCGACATCGCTGGCGACCAGCACGTTGCAACTCCGGTTCGCGAAACGCACCAGCACTTCATCGCGGTCGCGTTGCTCCATGTCCCCGTGCAAGGCCAGCGCGGTGAAGCCGAAGTGCTTCAGCGATTCGGCCACTTCGTCGACATCGCGGCGCGTGTTGCAGAAAACCACGCAGGATTCAGGGCGTTGTTCGAACAGCAGGCCTGCCAGCGTGGTCTGCTTGCGCGGCAGATCGACTTCGTAGAAGGTTTGTTCGATCTCCGGTTGTTCGGTGACGCCGCCTGCGGTGACCTCCAGCGGGTCGCGCATGGTATTGCGGCCGATATCGCGGATGGCCTCGGGAAAGGTGGCCGAAAACAGCAAAGTCTGCCGCTCTTTCGGGGTCTTGCCGATGATTTCGCGAATCGCTTCCTCGAAGCCCATGTCGAGCATGCGGTCGGCTTCATCCAGCACCAGCGTGCGCACACCGGCCAAGTGCAGGGCTTTCTTGCGCATCAGCTCCTGGATGCGGCCCGGCGTGCCGACCACCACATGGGGGTCATGGGTCAACGAAGCCAGTTGCGGCGCCAACGGCATGCCGCCGGTCAGCACCAGCACCTTCAGATTGGGGATGCCGGTGGCCAGCTTGCGCAGCTGCTTGCCCACCTGATCGGCCAGCTCCCGGGTGGGGCAGAGCACCAGCGCTTGGGCACGAATCAGCGCGGGATCAAGCCGGTGCAACAGTCCCAGGCCGAATGCGGCGGTCTTGCCGCTGCCGGTGGGCGCCTGCGCAATCACGTCGCGTCCGGCGAGGATCGCGGGCAGGCTTTCGGCCTGGATCGGGGTCATTTGCGCGTAGCCGGCCGCCTCTACGCCCTGCTGCAGTCCGGGTGAGAGGGAAAGGCTTTCGAAGTCCGTCGGTTGGTCGCTCATGCGCCATGATCGCAGCATCGCGCTGAACTGCGTAGCCTTGCGCCCCATGTTGCGCCCCCTGGAGCGACGCGCGCTCAGTCCTCCAGTGCGACGAAATCCCTTTCGCGCAGGGCCAGGAACGCCCAGAACGGCACGTCGCGCTCGGCCCAGGCGCGGTTGCATTCGTCCAGAATGCTGACCAGCGTGTCGAAGTCTTCCTCATCCACGTAATGCAGTTCCCCCGCACCGTCGAACAGCAGTACATAGCCCTTGGCCGGCATCCAGTTCAGGTCGCGCAGGCTGTCGGAAAGCGCATCCCAGTTGCGGCTGGAAGTAGTGGGGAAATCCATGGCCACCGCGATCCGCAACAACAGGGTCGCCTTGTTGCCGCAACCCATCAGATCGACGAGGCAGGGCAGCAGGCCCGCGTCGTGCGCGGCTGCGGCAAGCACATTGAGATCGTCGCCGGTGACGAAGAAAACCCCGGCGCGTGTCGGGTCGTCCAGACCCAGTTCGAAACCGGATTCAGTCATCGCGCGACCTGGAAGCTGCGGAATGAGTCGTAATGGTCATCGGTGTAGTAATACATTTCCGCTGGTTGCCCCCCGGTGATGATGCGGCGGGCGCCGCGGTGGTTGAGGCCTGGCGTATCCACAGTGTATTCGTGGTAATAGCCGCGCGGCTTGGCGGGGAGGCGTTTTTCACGATTGCCGAACACGCTGCCGTCCTGCGGATGGGGGAAGGGTCCGCCACCAGCGATCAGGGCCAGAGTGTCGCGTGCCTCGGCGGGCAGGAAGGCGGGCAAGCGATCCTGCTTCGCCGCGTCCTGCTGCGACAGCTCAGCGACCGGCGAGGCAATGGCAGGGCCGCTAGCCTGCTCGTCGTGCTGTCGCAGCCACCACCCGCCGGCCAGCAGCAGGAGAATAAGAGCGATGACGGAAAGCTTTCGCATGCGATGTCTGAAGAGGTCGTCCTTGCGCGGGATAGGCCGATCGAACGCTAGCGAAGCTTCGACGGCAGAGCAGCGATCATCGATGGTACGCGATGAATGGGCGAAGATCGCATACCGCGACGCGAGCTGTCCGTGACGAGCGGCGCTGTCTAGAATCATGCCGACCCATCATTCCGGAGGCGCCCATGGCCAGTGTGGATCCGCGTGTCGATGCCTATATCGCAAAGGCGGCCGACTTCGCCCAGCCCATCCTCCTGCATCTTCGCGCCGCGGTGCATGCCGGCTGTGCCGATGTCGAAGAGACGATCAAATGGAGCCACCCGCATTTTCTTTATCGTGGTCGCATCCTGTGCAGCATGGCGGCATTCAAGCAACATGCCGCTTTCGGTTTTTCCCTCGCTACGCCGAACCCTACCGGCGATGACGGCAAACGCGAACAAGCCATGGGCCAGTTCGGGCGTATCGGAAAAATCGCGGATATGCCATCGAAGAAGGTTTTCAACGATGGCCTGCGACAGGCGATGCGGCTAATCGAAGCTGGGGTCAAACGTCCCGTCAGTAAGAACGCAAAACCCAAACCCCTGCGGACGTTCCGGATGACCTGGCGGCGGCCCTGCTTGGCAACCGCAAGGCGCAGGCCGCATTCGATGCGTTCCCGCCCGGCTATCGCCGCGAGTATGTGGAGTGGGTGATCGAAGCCAAACGCGCAGAAACGCGGCAGCGCCGCATTGCGCAAGCGGTGGAGTGGATATCGGAAGGCAAGACCAGGAACTGGAAGTACATGAGCTGCTGATCCTGAGTCGGACTCCGCCCCATGCCGGGCGCCGCGATTCGCATGGTTTGTCCCATCGCTGAAGCCGTTCACTCCAACTCGGCGAACAATCCGAAATGATCCGAAGCCCATACGCCCTGCGCATCCGGGCGACCGAAAAGGATGCTGGCGCTGACCGGAGCGAAGGCGTCGCGCTGTAAGAAGACATGGTCGATACGTTTGGGCGCGAAATACTTCAGGTTCAAGGTGCTGCTTGAGACCGTGTCGGCATCCGGGTGCCGGTTGCCGTAAATGTCGACGAAGCGTTCGCGAAGCGCCGCTAGCTCCGGCGAGTCGGCGGTGGAATTGAAATCGCCGGCCACCAGGCTCGGAATGTTCTCCGAAGTCTCGTCGATGTACCGCATCAGATCGGCGACCTGCCGGCTGCGGATCGCTCCGCCCTGGTCGGTCCAGTGCAGATGGGTGGCGTAGACGTTGAGCAACCTTCCGTCCAGATCGATGCGCACGAACGCAGCGGTACGGCTATCGTCCAGCGGCTGCAGGGACTTCTGGCCGCGTCTGAGGATCGGGTGGCGGGTCAGGATCGCATTGCCATAGCGTCGCGGGCTGCCGACGGGATCGGTGCTGACGAAATACCACTGGTAATCCAGCTGCGCCGCCAGCCATTGGGCCTGGTTGGTCAGCGTTTCGTGCTGGAGCACTTCCTGCAGCGCTATTACGTCGGGCCGCAGCTGCCTCAGTTTCTCGACGATCTGTACGCGGCGCTTCGGCCACTCATCCTTGTCGTGGTACAGGTTGAGGGTGACGACTTTCACGGTTTTCTCCGAGGCGCCGTCGGGGGATCCGACGGCGCGTGCAGGCAGCGAGAAAGCGATCAGCGACAGCAGCAGGCACAGCGCGAATGTCTTCATTCCATTGAAACTCATGCGAGGATCAGCGGGGAACTGTAGCGATGCGCATCACCGGGTACAGGTTGTAGCGTTCGTCCCATGAGGAATGCAACCGATAGAAGAACTCCAGGCGCGCTTGTGGATTCTGGGCGAAAGCGGCGTCTTCACGGATGCGTTTTTCGAACCGCGCTTTCAACGCCGGGTCTTTCGCCAGCATCTCGCGCGCGACTTCCTCGGTCACGTAGTCTTCCATGTATTCCTTGCGCTCGAAGGCGTTGTTGAATTCGCCCCATGCCACCAGCGAGTCCGGCGCCAGCGGTTCCAGGAGCGACATGACCAGACGCGACTTGGGTTGCGCGATCGGCACGAAGAGCGCGCCGGCGCCGATATCTCGCTTGTCCGCCTTCCATTCGCCCTTGACGGCCATGCGCTGATGGCCTTCGGAAGGTTGCGCGGCAGGCGTCGTCTCGCTGGCGCGGAAGCTTTCGACCACCACCCCGGAGCGCGCGTCGAGCGTGCGGAAGTCGATGCCGTGCTGTTTCAGCTTCGCTCCCACCCAGGCAGCATGCGCCGCAGGCACCAGGTAGCCGCCGCCCGGCGCGGCCACGCTGAGACTAGGCTGCAGATTGTCGCGCAGCGGAATTTTCCAGATCTGCGGTTTGGTCTCGTCGTAACGCGTCATCAGCGCGCCGGAAATCTCGGAGGGTGTACGCGTGTATTCGTAGCCACGGAAATCGACCAGGTGCGACTCCTTGCCGGCCGCATAGGTCAGCGGCACAGGACGTCCTTTCAACTTGCTGGCGCGCGCGTCGGCTTGGTGTGCGAGCTTCAGCCATTGCTGGCCGTTTTTCGCGACCCGTTCCAATACCGAGACCACGGCATTGCGCGTAATGCGCACGCGTACCGGGTAGGTCTTCCAGGAATGGGTTTCCACCAGCATGCCCATGCGGTTGCGCAGCCAGAAGTAGCCATGCGAGAACCGCGGCGGCGGCACTCCGTCGTCGAAGCCCGAGGTGGGGTCATCGGAGACCGCGAAAGAAGGGTAATAGGGCAGGGGCAGCGAGCCCTGACGGGTCAGGTCGGCGATCACTCCGTCGCGCCAAGTGCGGCCGGCTTTGCGTAATTCGCTGTCGCCGGCATGGACCGGTTCCACCTGGATGGACACGTCGTGTTCGAACTTGGCGCCATCGGTGACGTGCAGGTCCACTTCGGCCAGCGGGTCCCATTCGTTGATTAGGGCCAGCATCGCCTGCATCTCGGGTGCGTCGGCTTTTACGTAGTCGCGGTTGAGGTTGTAGCCCTGCGCGGTAGTGCGCCAGCCCATCTCCTCGGGACCGCGCTGATTGGGGCGGTTCCAGGCGCCGAAGCGCTCATGGCCGTCCACGCTGAAGACCGGCACGAATACCCACACGAGTTTGTCGAGCGCGCCTTTCGCCGCCTTGCCTTCCAGGATTTCGCGCAGGGCCAGGAAACCGGCGTCCTTGCCGTCGATTTCACCCGCGTGGATGCCGCCCTGGATGAGCACGACCGGCAGGCCGCGTTTGTGCGCCGTCGCTGCGTCGAGCGCGCCGCTGGTGGAAGCGACTAGCGCCTTCATCGACCTGCCCTCGGGAGAGGTGCCGAAATCGATGCAGCGCACTGCATCCGGATAGGCTTTGGCGAATGCGTCGCACAACACGACGACCTCCTCGTAGCGTCCGGTCTTGAGGAAGCCGGAGCGCTCGGAGACCGTGCTCAAGGACGCGTCGGCGGCGGAGGCGGGCATGACGAATGCGGTGAGCAGGAGCAATGGGAGTTGCAGGAGCAATGAGCGCATGGGGTGGATTCTCGTCTTCAAAAGCCAATGATGCACGTTGCCGGCCGGCATCGCATTAGCCAGAAGCGTCGATTCGCGCACGCTTCCTGGGTTACCCTTCCCGCAACTATTGGCAGGAATACCGGATGAGCACGACAGCCACGGCGCAATCAGCACGCCTGCCGCGACAGGTCCCTTACATCATCGGCAACGAGGCCTGCGAACGTTTCAGTTTCTACGGGATGCGCAACATCCTGGTCCAGTTCCTGGTAAGCAGCGTGATCCTGGCCTATGTCCCGGAGGCAGGAAGGGAAGGCGCCGCCAAGGATGTATTCCACAGTTTCGTGATCGGTGTGTACTTTTTCCCGCTGCTAGGCGGATGGCTGTCCGACCGTTATTTCGGCAAGTACAACACCGTGTTTTGGTTCTCTTTGATCTACTGCGTCGGCCACGCTTGCCTGGCCGCATTCGATGACAACCGCACCGGGTTCTATGCCGGCCTGTTCCTGATCGCGCTTGGTTCCGGTGGCATCAAGCCGCTGGTGGTGTCGTTCGTCGGCGACCAGTTCGACGAGTCGAACAAGAGCATGGCCAAGATCGTATTCGATTTCTTCTACTGGACCATCAACTTCGGCAGCTTCTTCGCTTCGTTGCTGATGCCGTTGTTTCTGCGCAGCTTCGGACCTGCGGTGGCCTTCGGCATCCCCGGCATCCTGATGTTCATCGCCACCCTGATCTTCTGGCTGGGCCGCAAGCAGTACGTTCGGGTGCCGCCGACGCATGGGAACGACCCGGATTCGTTCTACAACGTCGCCCGCACCGCTCTGACCCGGCACGAGGCCGGACAGAGGCGACCCGGTCTGTCGATGGCCTTGGCTGGCGCCGTACTGGCAGTGGCGATGCTGCTGTGCTGGGCGATCAAGCCCGGTTTTTGGCCGGAAGGTTTCGGTTTCGTCATCACCGCCTGTCTGGCGCTGGGCGCATTGATCGCATTCGGCGGCATCGGTGTATCGATGCAGCTCGAACGCGCCCGCGGCCGGCACCCGGATTCGGCGGTGGACAGCGTCCGCGCTGTGCTGCGCGTGATCATCGTGTTCGCGCTGATCACGCCGTTCTGGTCCTTGTTCGACCAAAAAGCCTCTACCTGGGTGCTGCAGGGCAAGACCATGATGGTGCCGCACGACCTGTGGTGGTGGCCCAGCTGGCTGGTCAAGGAAGCGGGGCAGATGCAGGCGCTCAATCCCCTGCTGGTGATGCTGATTATCCCCTTCAACAATATCGTGCTGTATCCGTTGCTGCGGCGCATGGGCTTCGAGCCTACTGCGCTCAAACGCATGGGGTGGGGCATTGCGTTCTCTGGCATAGCGTGGATCGTTGCGGGCGCGATTCAGCTGTGGATCGACGGCGGCGATCCAGTGTCGCTGGCCTGGCAAATCCTGCCCTACATGCTGCTGACCTTCGGCGAGGTGTTGGTGTCGGCCACGGCGCTGGAATTCGCCTATAGCCAAGCCACGCAAGCCATGAAAGGAGTGATCATGGCGCTTTGGTACCTCTCTGTTACTTTCGGCAATGTCTGGGTGTTGCTGACCAATGTCAGCGTGCGCAATGAAGCGGTAATTTCGCGCATCGCCAGCACCGGGCTAAGCGAAAACGCCTTTCTGATGTTCTTCTTTGCCGTATTTGCCTTCATCGCTGCCCTGGCATTCGCACTGTACGCGTGGCGCTATCCAATGCAGGATAACTATCGCGCCGTTGGAGCCGTTTGATGGAAACCCCCGTTACCTATGCCTTGATCGCCATCACCTGCGTGGTGTCCTGGATTGCCTTCAATAACCGCAAACTGGCCGATCGGCTGATCCTGTGGCCGCCGGCGATCGACAAGCACAAGCAGTACGACCGGCTGGTGACCTACGGCTTCATCCACGCCGATTTCATGCACCTGCTATTCAACATGCTGACACTGTTCTTCTTCGGCCCGCAGATCGAGTCGTTGATGGGCGACGTAGGTGTGTGGGTCTATCCGCTGTTCTATGTCTCGGCGCTGGTGGTGTCCATCCTGCCGACCTATCTGAAGAACCAGCACAACCCCAATTACCTCAGCCTGGGTGCGTCGGGCGCGGTGTCGGCCATCCTGTTCGCCTACATTCTGGTCAGGCCCTGGTCGATCATCGGCGTGTTCTTCGTTCCCATGCCGGCCATCCTGTTCGCCGTGCTCTACGTGGGCTACAGCATCTGGATGGACCGCCGTGGCGGCGACCGCATCAACCACAGCGCGCATCTTGCCGGCGCCGCTTACGGCGTGTTGTTCATGCTGGTTATGGAGCCGCGCGTGTTGGGTCATTTCCTGCGGCAGTTGCAGCAGCCCTCGTTCGGAGGCTGAACTCCGGGTCAACACGATCACCGTATCTGAATGTTTTGCGTGTTATCGAGTAACCGCAAGATTCAAACGGAGATGGAGATCGTAATGGCTACCCGTAAACCTGCCAAGACATCCAAAGTCGCCAAGAAGGCGGCCACAAAGAAAAAGGCTCCCGCCAAAGTCGCAAAGAAGGCGGCCAAGGCTGCAATGAAGAAGCCCGTGGCCAAGAAAGCCACCGCGAAGAAAGCGACCAAGTCGGTTACGAAGAAGACGGTGACGAAGAAAGCCGTAGTCAAGAAAGCGGCGAAGAAGACCGCCGCCAGCAAGGCAGTGACGAAAAAGATTCCGGCGAAGAAGGCGACTGCGGCGAGAAAAGCGCCTGCCAAGTCGGCTCCCGCGAAATCCAACGCCGGCTCCGCACCCGCCAAGCGCGTGGCCAAGCCGGCCCCGCGCAAACCCACGCCACGGCAGGCGTTGGCCGTAACCCGGAAGCTGCTGGAACAGAAACAGGCTCATGATCGCGAATCGCAGCCCTGGCAGTTGCTCGATCCGCATCACACACCCGTGTTGGACCCCGGATTCCAGTCCAATGAAGCTGCCGAGAAAGCGTTAGAGCTGCATGCCGCCGAAAGCAGGATGAAGGCGATACAGGGTAGCTCCGGCACGCAGGACAGGCGTAATCAAGGCAAGCGCGACAATCGCTGACGCTATCGACGTAGTTTCGTACGCGCAAAAAAATGACGCAGGTGACCCCCGTCACCTGCGTCCGGACCTGTGGACAGGTCGTCTTGTTGTTGTGCTTGTGGTTGTTGTGCTTGGAGCAGTTGCTGTTTCGATATGCGCTGCCAATGCGGCAGAAAAACTCATTCCACCAGGTTCAGCGGGTTAGCAGCCGCATGCATGCCCATGTCGACGCCGCCGTTGTAGGAAGACAGCAGGCGCTCGTACACGGCGTTGTTGAGGCGCTCGAATTCCCAGTCGTCGGTGTGGCCGGTGACGGCAAGCTGGTACAGACCTTCCAGCAGGGTGAAGTCGCTGGATGCGTTGTTGCTGATGGTTGCGTCGTCGAAGTTCATTGCCGTTCCCCGTGTGTTTGCTCTTGGGAGGGATAAAGCAGTTATCGTGCCAACTATCGGCGGCCGTCTCGAAAGCGTTGCAGGACGGGAGCGGCAGGCGCCGGATCGCCCGAATGTGACGCGCCGCGTCCAGTTTTGCCGCCGCTTGAACCGCCCACGGCACAATGCGGCTGCCAAGCATCCACCCATTGGAGAGACCTCATGTCCCTGCGTATCGACCACGATCCCGGTTCCCATCGTTTCGCTACCCAGGTGGACGGATACGAGGCGGAGTTGATCTATCGCCAGCAGGGCGCGCGCCTGATCATCGACCACACCGGCGTGCCCGATGCCATAGGTGGTCGCGGCATCGCCGGGGAACTGGTCAAAGCCGCACTGGACTATGCCCGGGCCGCAGGTCTACGGGTGGTGCCGGCCTGTTCCTATTCGGCCGCCTATGTCCAGCGCCATCCCGAGTACGCCGATCTGGTCGATTAGCGAATCGCCGCACCCCGAAAACCAGCTGTCATGCTGCTGCGTCGCGGCATAAACTGTGTGCATTCCCTGGAAGGAGGCTGGTCGTGCGATCCGTGTCGAAAATCCCCCTGTTGTTTCTGCTGGCCCTGGCGCTCGGTGCATGCAAGCGCGAAGCCGACACGCCCGCCGCCGCCGAACAGCCCGCCACCGTACCGGCGGGGACGCCCGCCACCGGCACAGCCGCAGCACCCGAGCTCAAGGACGTCATCGAAACCAACGATGCCTACGTTGTGGGCATCAGCTATCCGCCGACGCTCAACAAGTATCCGGGCCTGGCCCAGGCCGTCGCCGCCTATTCCGATGCCGCGCGAGCAGAGCTGATGCAGGCCGTGGCCGGCTTCGGCAACGACAAGCCTTCTGCGCCGTACGAACTGTCGCTCAGTTTCGAGCAGGTGGCCGAAACCCCGGAACTAGTGGCCGTCGCCGCCGACGGCAGCCGCTACACCGGCGGTGCCCATGGCGAACCGCTGGTAGCGCGTTTCGTGTGGCTGCCGTTGCAGAACAAACTGCTTACCGCCAATGAGCTGGTACCCAAGGCCGAAGGTTGGGCGGTCATCGGCGCCTATATCCGGGAACAACTGCACACCAGTGTGTCGGTACGGGCCGACGCCGACGAACTGCCGCCAGAGGAGCGCCTGCAGTTCGTGCGCAGCGCCGACAAGATGATCGACGAAGGCACCGAACTGGACGTCGATAATTTCAGCCAGTTCCAACCGATAGTAGGTACCGACGGCAAGATCACCGCCTTGCGCTTCGTGTTCCCGCCTTATCAGGTGGGTCCTTATGCGGACGGCACGCAGACAGTGGATGTGCCGGCGATGATATTGCTGCCCCACGTTGCGCCCGAATACGCCGGCTTGTTCGCCAAATCCTCATAACCGAGCTACAGACATGCCGCAGCAGCGCTTCCAACGACGGGTCGCCGATCTGCTTGAGAGCGCCGATGTGAGGATCGGCGGCAGCCGTCCTTGGGATCTGCAGGTACACGATTCCCATTTCTACGCGCGGGTACTGGGGCAGGGATCGCTGGGTCTGGGCGAAAGCTACATGGAAGGCTGGTGGGATACGGAATCGCTGGACGGGTTCCTGTTTCATGTGCTGATGGCCCGGCTGGAGCAGCGCGTGCACAGCGCCGGCGAACTGTGGGACGCCCTGCGCGCGCGCCTGTTGAATCTGCAGAGCCGCAACCGTGCCCGGGAAGTCGGTGAACGCCACTACGACCTGGGCAACGATCTTTATGCCGCCATGCTGGGCCGGCGCCTGGTCTACAGCTGCGGTTACTGGACCCAGGCCGATGGGCGCGTGTTGGATGGACTGGACGCGGCGCAGGAAGCGAAGCTGGATCTGATCTGCCGCAAGCTGCGCCTGAAGCCTGGCATGCGCGTGCTGGACATCGGCTGCGGCTGGGGGGAGGCGCTGAAATTCGCGGCCGAGCGCTATGGCATCAGTGGGGTGGGAATCACCATCTCGAAGGAGCAGGCCGACTATGCACGCGAACTGTGCGCCGGCCTGCCGATCGAAATCCGCCTGCAGGATTACCGCGAGCTGCACGAACCGTTCGATGCAGTGCTGTCGGTGGGCATGTTCGAACACGTCGGCGTCAAGAATTACCGCGGCTATTTCGAAGTGGCGCAGCGCTGCCTGCCGCCGGGCGGACTATTCCTGCTGCACACCATTGGCACCAACCGCTCGGTCAACCATACCGATCCCTGGATCGGCCGCTATATCTTCCCCAACTCGATGCTGCCGTCCACGGCGCAGATCGCGCACGCGGTGGAAGGCCTGTTCGTCATCGAGGACTGGCACAACTTCGGTACCGACTACGACCGCACGCTGCAGGCCTGGCGCGACAACGTGGAGCGCGCGTGGCCGCTGGATCCGCGCTACGACGAACGCTTCCGCCGCATGTGGCGGTACTACCTGGGCGCGTCCATGGCAACTTTCCGTACGCGCAATTCGCAGTTGTGGCAGGTGGTGCTGTCCAACGGCGGAGTGAAGGGCGGTTATCTGGCCCCGCGCTGACGGGCGCTTTTTCATGGTGCGTGAAGGTAGGGAGGATTACGGTCGGCTCATTCCCCCAACTGGAGCCGCGTCATGAAACGCGTTCCCCTGGTTTTCGCAGCGCTCATCGGCATCGCCGCCGTGCCAGCGCTGGCGCAACAACTGCAGCAGCCCAGCGTGCCCACCACCAAACCGGCCACGCCGCCGAGCGATAGCGGCATCGGCCCCAAACTCGATCAGGCGCAACCTACGCAGGTACCCAAGGTGGCCAGTAACCCCAATCAGCGCCCGCAGGCGCCTACCGCCATCCCGAGTACAGGACCGGCGCGGGAAGTGCCGACCGGCGCGGCCGCGCCTAGCGCCCGGAAACAGCCGAACAACCTGCTGGACGCGAACGGCAAGCCGGTCAACGGCATGATCCAGGTCGCTCCCAATCGCGTGTACGACCCGGCTACCGGTCGCTATCACTGGACCGAAATGTCGGGCGACCGGCAGAAACTGGTGGACTAGCTACGCGGGTTCGTCCGGCGCACCAGCTAGTCGCCACGCACATCGCCTTCTCGGGTTGTCGAACCCGGCGCTCTGCGTTGCACGGAATCCTGGAATAGCCGCATCTTTTGTTGTTTGTCGCGCTGCGCTAATCCGGCCGGGGTCACGCGATGTAAGTCATTCGGTAAAGCCGCTGCAACCTGCGCATTCGAGGCTGGTCGCGTCGGCTTGAGGGGGAGGTCGGCATCCGACTTTCCCAAAAAGGACGAACCGATGAACAAGAGACCGAACTGCATAGCGCTTGTCCGTGCATTATCCGTGTGCGCCCTGTTCTCAATGGCCGCGATCGCTTCCGCGCAGCAGGCGGTGGGGCTGCGCAAACTCGACCCGCAGCATGGGCAGGCCAAACAAGGGTTGATCGTTATCGCTCATCGTGGCGCCAGCGGTTATCGCCCCGAGCACACGCTGGCGGCCTACCGGCTCGCCATCCAGCAAGGGGCCGACTTCATCGAACCCGATCTGGTCGCCACCAAGGACGGAGTGCTGATCGCGCGTCACGAGAATGAAATCTCGGGCACTACGGACGTAGCCACGCATCCCGAATTCGCCAGCCGCAAGACCACCAAACGGGTCGATGGCATTGCGATGACCGGCTGGTTCACCGAAGACTTCACCTTGGCCGAGATCAAGACGCTGCGTGCGAAAGAGCGCATTCCGCAGGTCCGCCCGGACAATACCCGCTTCGACGGCCAGTACGCCATTCCGACTTTCGCCGAAGTGTTGCAATTGGCCAAGCGGGAGAGCCACGGCGGGCGCCGGGTCGGCGTGTATCCGGAAACCAAGCATCCGACCTATTTCGCCAAGGAAGGCCGGCGGATCGACGGCACTCCGATTGGCATGTCCCTTGGTGCCAAGCTGATCGAGACCCTGGTGGCCGAGGGCTTCACCGATCCGACGCGGATCTATATCCAGAGTTTCGAGTTCGAAAACCTTATCGAACTGGAAAAGCGCTGGATGCCCGCGGCCGGCGTCGATCTGCCGCTGGTGCAGCTGTACGACGATTTCTACACGGCCAAACCCTATGACGTGACCTACAACGCCAGCCATGGTGCCAACCTCGCTGCGCTGTACGGCGGCTTGATCGGACAGGTCGAGGGAGGCTTGAACGCCAACACCTCATACGGCGCGTTCGCCACTGAGAAGGTTCTGCAATGGATGAAGGCGAATTACGCCAGCGGCGTCGGCCCCTGGAAGGGCAGCCTGCTGCCGCGCGAATCGCTAGCGTCTAAGGTCGACGCCAACGGCGACGGCAAAGCCGAACTGGCCGGCCAGGGAGCTGGTCTGGTCCATCCCATGCTGGGTTGGGCGCTGAAGGCCGGATTACAGGTGCATCCCTACACGTTGCGTGCAGAGGAGTCTTATCTGGCGCAGACGCCGGGCGGAATCCCGCAGTCCGTGATCGCCGAGGCCGTGCAGCTATACGGTCTGGGTGTGCAGGGCTTCTTCATCGATCAGCCGGACCAGGGTGTGGCCGCGCGCGAGATTTTCCTGGATTTGAGCCGACCTTTGCGCGAGCGTTGAGAGTTGCGATTTCCACGTCGGATCGTGCGCTCAACGCCACGCCGCAGGCCTAAACAAGCACGCCACCCGAAGGTGGCGTGCTTGCACAACGAGGAGAGGTGAGGCTTATTTCTTAGGTGCGTCGGGCGTCGGAGTGGGGTTGGCGCCGTCGGCAACGTCCGCCACCAGCCCACGCTTCTTCAACAAAGGCTCGATCTTCGGCGCATGGCCGGCGAAATCCTGGAACAGCTGCAACGCGTCTTTGCTGCCGCCGCGCGAGAGCAGGGTCTTGCGGAAGTGGTCGCCGTTCTCGCGCTTCAGGCCGCCGTGCTGCTCGAACCATTCCACACTGTTGGCGTCCAGTACTTCCGACCAGATATAGGCGTAGTAGCCGGCCGAGTAGCCGCCCATGATGTGGCTGAAATAAGGCGTGCGGTAACGCGGCGGGACCGGGGCGTAGTCGGTGCCGTCGGTCTTCTGAGCGGCGGCTTCGAACGCCATCACGCCGGCTGCAGCGGGCACCTGGTCGGCGCCGATCTGGTGCCAGCGCTGGTCGAGCATGGCTGCGCCCAGATATTCGGTGGTTTTGAAACCCTGGTTGAACTTCGCGGCGGCGACCACTTTGTCCAGCAATTCCTGCGGCATCGGCGCACCGGTTTCATGGTGCTTGGCATAGTTCTTCAGGATCGACGGCCAGTCGGCCCACATCTCGTTGACCTGCGAGGGATATTCGACGAAGTCGCGCGGCACGCTGGTGCCGGTGAAGTAGGGGTATTCCACGTTGGAGAACATGCCGTGCAGCGCATGGCCGAACTCATGGAACATGGTGGTCACCTCGTCCCAGGTCAGCAGAGTCGGCTTGCCGGCCGGCGGCTTGGGAATATTGAGGTGGTTGGCGACCACCGGCAGATAGCCGGTCAGGCCCGATTGCGACACGTAGGAATTCATCCAAGCGCCGCCGCGCTTGGATTCGCGCGCGTACATGTCGGAGATGAAGATCGCCAGCTGCTTGCCGTCGGCGTCGAACACGTCGAATACGCGCACGCTGGGCTCGTACACGGGCAGGTCTTTGCGTTCCTTGAAAGTCAGGCCGTATAGCTGGTTGGCGGCGTAGAAAACGCCGTTCTGCTGCACGCTGTCCAGTTCCAGGTACGGCTTGAGCTGGGCTTCGTCGAAATTGAATTTGTCCTTGCGCACTTTCTCCGCGTAGAAGGACCAGTCCCACGGCGCCAGCTGGAATCCGCCGCCTTCCTTATCGATCATCTTCTGCAGGTCGGCGGCTTCGCGCTTGGCGTTGGCCACCGCGGCCGGGGCCAGCTTGCCCAGCATGTCGTTGACGGCTTGCGGGGTCTTGGCGGTTTCGTCTTCCAGCACATAGGCCGCATGGTTGGGATAGCCCAGCAGCTTGGCGCGGTCGGCGCGCAGTTTCATGATCTTGCTGATGATCTCGCGATTGTCGAACTCGCCGCCGTGGCTACCGCGCGCGATCGAGGCTTCGTGCAGCTTCTGGCGCGTGGCGCGGTCGGTCAGTTCGGACTCCGGCGGCTGGCCGGTGGTATTGAGCAAAGCGATGACGTACTTGCCCTCCAGCTTGCGCGTTTTGGCGGCAGCGGCGGCAGTGGCGATCTGCTCAGGCGTGAAGCCATCCAATTGCTTGACGCTGTCGATGACTACGGCCGAGGCGTTGACGTCGCCCAACACGTTCTGGCTGAACTTGGTGCCCAGTGCGGCCAGTTCTCCGTTCATCGCCTTCAGCTTGGCCTTGTCTGCGTCGGATAACTTGGCGCCGCCACGGACGAAATCGGTGTGGTAGCGCTCGACCAGGCGCACGCCTTCGGCGTCCAGGCCCAGCGTGTCGCGCTTGCCGTATAGCGCGTCGATACGTGCGAAGAGCTTGCCGTTGAGCGCGATGGCGTCGCTATGCGCGGCGAACTTGCCGGAGTAGTCGCTACGCAGCTTCTCGCGCGCTGGATTGGTGTCGGCGCCGACCAAACTGAAGAACACGGTCTGGGCGCGGTTCAGCACCTGGCCGCTCTTTTCCATGGCCAAGATGGTGTTGTCGAAGGTCGGCGCTTCGGTGTTGTTGGCGATGGCGTCGATTTCCTTCAACTGCTCAGCCATGCCGGCATCGAAGGCGGGGGCGAAATCGCTGTCCTTGATTTTGTCGAACTGCGGATAGTGCAGCGGCAGCGGACTTTCGGTGGCGAACGGGTTGTTCTGGATCGCGGGATTGGAAGCCTTGACGGCTTCGGTAGCGGCCGGAGCGGCGGCCTGGGAATAGGCGGGCATGGCAAGTCCAAGGGAGGCGGCAAGCGCCAGGGCAAGACGGGTGGTCATTCTGCAGCTTCCTTACAGAGTTGGACTTTACAGGCTAACCGATGGAGCCACCGCCGCACCTGTGACGAAAGACAGGGGTAGTCGCTGCGGTGCTGGGATAAGCTCCGGGCGGCCACTTTCTGGCCTGCCGCTCACTTCCCCATGGAGATTCCCGGATGAAGCATGTCTTGTGCCTGTCCCTTGCATTGTTCCTTGCCGGCCCGGCCGCGGCGGCCGAAACCATTCGTTATGTGGCCCTGGTCGACGGAGGCAAAAAGGCCGGCGAACAGGTCGTGCGCAAGGACGACGACGGCACCACCCACGTCGATTTCATCTTCAAGGACAACGGCCGCGGGCCGGAATTGAAAGAGGAATACAAACTCGCCGTCGACGGCACTTACAGCCAATACAAAGTCACCGGCACTTCCACCTTCGGGGCCAAGGTCGACGAAACGTTTTCGCGCGCGGGCGACAGCGCAGAATGGAAGTCGACTTCGGATCAGGGCAAGCAGCAGGTTTCCGGCACGGCGCTGTACTCGACCCTGGGCGGCACGCCGGAAGGTTTTTCGGTGGCCATGTCTGCGCTGGCCAAGCGCAGCGACGGCAAGCTGCCGCTGATTCCCAGCGGCACGCTGACGGTGCGCAAGGTCGCCGACGCCGAAGTGAATCATGGCAGCGAAAAGCGCATGGTGCAGCTGGTGGCGATGACCGGTGTGGGTCTCACGCCCACATTCGCATGGTCGACCACCGGCGACAATCCGCGGCTGTTCGCCTTCATCTATCCCGGTTTCCTGCAGCTGATTGAAGAGGGCTGGGAATCCAACGCCATGGCGTTGGAAACGCGGCAGAAGCAGGCCGAAGGCGAAGTGCTGCTGGGCATGGAACAACGCCTTGCGCACCCCATGGCCGGCACCACGCTGATCCGCAATGCGCGCGTATTCGACAGCGAGAAAGCGACTCTGGGCGCGGCCTCGGACGTGTTGATCGGCGACGGCAAGATAGTGTCGATCTCCGGCGCCGGCAGCGAGAAAACGAAGGCCGACAACGTCATAGAGGCAGGCGGAAAAATACTGTTGCCGGGACTGTTCGACATGCACGCGCATTTCGGCCCGTGGGACGGCGGCCTGCATCTGGCGGCTGGCATCACCACCATCCGCGACATGGGCAACGACAACACCACCTTGCAACAGCTGATGGCCCAACTGAGCGAGGGCAAACTGCTCGGCCCCAGCGTGGTGCCCGCCGGTTTCATCGAAGGCGAGAGCAAGATGTCGGCCCGCAACGGTTTCGTGATCAAGAACCTGGACGAAGCCAAGAAAGCGGTCGACTGGTACGCCGATCATGGCTATCCGCAGGTCAAGATCTACAACTCGTTCCCCAAGGACATCCTGCGCGACACCGCCGCTTATGCGCACCAGCGCGGTCTGCGGGTCAGCGGTCACATTCCGGCTTTCATGCGCGCGCAGGATGCGGTGGACCAAGGTTACGACGAGATCCAGCACATCAACCAGCTGATGCTGAACTTCTTCGTCACTCCGGAAACGGACACGCGCACGTTGGAGCGTTTCTACCTGGTGGCGAAGAAGACCGCCGGTCTGGATTTCGATTCCAAGCCCGTACAAGACTTCATCGCCCTGTTGGCGAAGAAACAGATCGTGGTCGATCCGACTCTGGCTACCTTCGAATTCCTGCATCAGCGGCAAGGCGAGCTCTCGCCGATCGTGGCCGACGTGGCCGACCATCTGCCGCCCGACATCCAGCGCAGCCGCCGCGTCGGCGAAATGAATATCCCCGATGACGCAACTGCAGCGCTATACAACAAATCTTTCGACAAGCTGGTCGAGTTCGTCGGCCTGATGTACAAGGCCGGCGTGCCGATCGTGGCTGGCACCGACGAGATTTCCGGCTTCACCCTGCAGCGCGAATTGGAGCTGTATGTGAAGGCCGGCATCACTCCGGCACAGGTGCTGCAGATCGCCACCTGGAACGGAGCCAAGTACACGCGCACCACAGCCGATCGCGGTTCGGTGACGGTAGGTAAGCGCGCGGATCTGATCCTGGTCGATGGCGATCCCACGGTGAACATCGCCGACATCCGCAAAGTGGCGCTGGTGATCAAGCAGGGCAAGGCGTACTACCCCAGCGAGATCGACGAGGCGCTGGGCATCAAGCCCTTCGCAGCGCCTGTGCAGGTGCATCCCGCAGCGCGCTGATCGCTAGCGTCGCGGTCAGAGCTGCAGCGCTTCGTAGCGTCGCACTATCCAGGACAGTTCGTAGAGCAGGGCTACCACGGCGAAACCGCCGTGGTAGTACCGGTTTCGGGTCTTAACGGCAACCAGGCTGGCGAGGATGTAGCCGGTGTTGCGGATCAGATATTCCGGACCCAAGTGCTGGAAATAATCGGTTCCCTTGATCGCCGTGTCGATCACATCCACCGCGAACATCAGAGCCAGCAAACCGAAAAACCATTGCCTGCGGGAATAGAAGTAGTCGCGGTAGTCCTGGCAGTCGCCGACGCTTTCCGGAAAGATCAGCGCGCATAGCAGGTACAGCAGCAACGCGTAGACGGTCACGAATAGGTAGAGATTGAAGTTCCAGTGCGTTTGGTGAAAAAGGGAGAATTCCCACCACCAGAAGTGCAGCAGGTAGATGAACATGAACAATGCCCACGCCAGGTGTACCCAGTACACGCGTCGCGCCTTGGGACGTTCGACGATGCGCGCCAGATGCCGCAGTAGGTGGGTCAGCCCCAGGCCTACGATCATGCCCAGCAATATCCGCACGTGGATATACAGGGTGGCCAGGGAGTTCGGGTCGGAAGCTGCCTGCATGGCCACGGACTCTTCTGCTCTTGTCCTTCGAAGGTTATTCGATCCTGTGCTGGCGCACGGGACCTCCAGGGAATTTCTAAGGTCTCTCTGTTCTCGCTGCGCGAGGAACAAGAATGACCATAATGCGTTCGCCTATTGTGACTTATGGAGCATTACATCACGGAGCATTGACTTCGACCAAAGCGCTGGACAATCTTGGGCTTGCCGCAAGGTGGCGGCATCAGCAAGGACGAGAAATGTTAAGGAACTACAAAATCGGCATCGCAATTTTGGTAGGTGTTTTGACGCTCGGCTCACTTATTTGTTTGAACCAAGCGTTTGCTAGTGAATCGGTGGTGGTTAACGGTAATACGTTTGTTTGTCAGAATTCATGCGTGGTTTCTTCAAATTCCAATGGGCAGTTAAGTGTTAGAGATAGCGCATACGGCTGGGTGTCGATGATCGTAAAAGGCCCCGGAAGCATCAGAGTTCCTTGATTCCAAGAGCTGGCATCGCTAATCGGATAACTCATGCACAAGACAAAAGTAATCTTCTTTCTGGCAGCCTTGGTTGCAATTGCAATCATTTATGCGTTTGCAACGAATACGCTGGAAGTCAGAAGCACGTTGTTCGGTGCAAAAACTGATTCTTTGATAGGGGCTGAAGAGAAGCAGCGCGGTTACGATTCCAATAGCAAGGGAATGTCTGCGAGTGCGGCGCAGACTCGAGTCTCGGAGGATGATAGCCCTACCGCACATCGCATTTCGGTGGGTAAGCCTCGGCCAATAGAGTCGCTGCTGGTCTCACCCGACGGATTAAGGGTCGGATACATCAATGCGATCATCGGCGTGGACGAATTTGACCGAGTCTTAGACAGGCTGAAATCCGAAAGCTATACCGACCCAGATGCCACTGAGATAAGTAGGGTCTACGAAGAAAATCTAAAGTCGGCTCTAAGAGCATCCGATGCTGGGATTTCGTTGGATAAGCTCGCCTGTGGTCTGACGGCATGTGCAGCTTCTTTTAATGGCAATCCCCAGGATGAGAGAAGCTTTACCACTACGCTCCTGGGCGCTGGGAGCGATGGCGGCGTAGGCATATATTCGGCAATAGTCCGATCTTTCCCGCCTTCTATCCCAAATGGTCCTGCAACGTATCGGGTGGTTTTCTCCACTGATAAGAACAACAACACGATCACGGTGAATTAAGTTTGTTCTTCTATGGTTGCAACGTCACTCGTCTGGCCTTGCAGGTACAAGATTCCTCCCAGGCTTGCTCATTTCGCACATCGGGTGTCTGATAAGGCATTCTCCGGAGCGCAATCATGACCACCGCCTACGAATTCGAAGCACTCGACATCGATGGGAAAAACGTGCCTTTGGCCGACTATCGCGGCAAGGCCCTGCTGATCGTCAACGTGGCTTCCAAATGCGGCTTCACCCCGCAATACACCGGCCTGGAAAAACTCTGGCAGGATTACCGCGACCGCGGGTTGGTGGTGCTGGGATTCCCTTGCGACCAGTTCGGCAACCAGGAGCCGGGCAACGAGGAGGAGATCAAGAACTTCTGCTCGCTGACCTACGAAGTGGACTTCCCGATGTTCGCCAAAATCGAGGTCAACGGCGCCGATGCGCATCCGCTGTGGAAGTGGCTGAAGAAGGAAAAAGGCGGACTGCTGGGCATCGACGCGATCAAGTGGAACTTCACCAAGTTCCTGGTCGGCCGCGATGGCAAGCCGGTCAAACGCTACGCGCCCACCGACAAGCCCGAGTCGATCGCCGGCGACATTGAAGCGGCGCTTGGCTGAGAACGGTCGGCCGTCGTTAGACTCCTGCGGGACGCTTGAGCACTTCCTCGGGCAATAGGTCCGTGATTTCGGTGATGAAACCTTCAAGCATCTCTTCCGAATAGCCGCGATGCACATGGGCGATCTTGCCGTCGCGGTCTATCACGAACATGTTGGGAAGCGAATTCACCCCATATTCGTCGCTGGCGATGCCTTTGCCGTCGTGAACGTAATTCAGGTCCAACTTGCGATTGGCGCGTAGCACGCGGAGGAAATCCGGTCGTGGTTCCTTGAAGTTCACCGCGATCACTTCCAGCGCGTCATGTCCGATAACCTGTTGGAATTGCGCCAGTACCGGTAGTTCGCGCCGGCAGGGTCCGCACCATGACGCCCAGAAAGTGACGATAACGACTTTGCCGCGATAGTTGTCCAGGTTCACTTGGGTATCGCCGCCATGCAGCTTGCCCAGCATGGGCGGCGGCATCTCGCCGACCTTGGGTTGCGGTTTCGATTCCCCGGCCATGCCAACCAGCGCGCAGCCGCAAAGGACCACGCCCAACAGGATTTGTTTGATCATCGGACTCCCCTCCGTTTGCCGGAAGGCTAGCACGCAAGTTCTATTTTTCGACAAAAGCGCGTTCGAAGACGTATTGGCCCGGAGTCCCTATGCGCGGAGCGGGGGTAAAACCGCGCGAATCGAGGATCCCGCGCAGGTCGGCCAGCATCTGCGGGCTGCCGCAGATCATGGCGCGGTCGTGCGCCGCATCCAGCGCGGGCAGGCCCAATGCTTCGGTCATGCAGCCACTGTCCAGGAGTTCGGTCAGCCGGCCGCGATGGATGAAGTCTTCGCGCGTGACCGCCGGGTAATACAACAGCTTTTCGCGGATCTGTTCGCCCAGGAATTCATGCTGGGGCAGTTCCTTCTCGAAGTAATCGCGGTAAGCCAGGTCGTGTTGGTGGCGCACGCCGTGGGTGAGCACGATACGGTCGAAGCGTTCGTAGGTTTCCGGATCCTTGATGATGGAAAGCCAGGGCGCCAGACCGGTGCCGGTGCCGAGCAGGAAGAGATTCCTTCCCGCATGCAGGTCGCTGATCAGTAATGTGCCGGTCGGCTTCTTGCCCACCAGCACGGTGTCGCCAGGCTTGATGTGCTGCAGGCGCGAGGTCAACGGACCGTTGGGCACTTTGATGCTGAAGAACTCCAGCTGTTCTTCCCAGTTGGCGCTGGCGATGGAATAAGCGCGCATCAACGGCTTGGGCGTGCCGTCCGCTTGCTGACCCTGCAGGCCGATCATCACGAATTGGCCGTTGTCGAAACGGAAGCCGTCATCGCGTGTGGTGGTGAAGCTGAAGTAGTCGTCGGTCCAGTGACGGACGTCGAGCACCGTTTCGGTGCCGAAAGCGGAAGACATGGGAAACGTCGGACGTGAAGAGAGTTCGGTGGCGTATTGTAACCGAGGAAATGAGAGCGGTTCTCATCGTGCCGCGCCGATATCTGTGGGCTTTCAGGCGGGGTTGTCTCTGGTCGCGCCGCGCTTGTGGAAGTAGATCTGTTCGGCGGCCCAACGCAGTGGCGGCGTTCTCAACAGCAGGTCGAAGGGCCAATCCATCTGCGCATGGTCGAAGGCCCAGCGCAGTAGTCGTTTGCGGAAGAATCGTGGCGCCTGGCTGATCGCGATTTCCTCGGGAGTGCCGCGTCCTGCAGTGTTCGCCAGTGCGCGACCGACAAGCCAACCATGGCGCCAAGCCGAATGGATTCCACCCGCCGTGACCGGGGAAACGATGCCCGCGGCGTCGCCTGTCAGGATCACCCCATCGTGCGCCAACGGCGCTACCGGACCTCCGCATGGAATTAGGCCCGCGCGTATCGCATCGGCGCGGCGCCGTGCCGGCAGGCCGACAACATCGCCGACGCGGTCCAGGAAACCGGCGATATCCGGTGCGCGTGTGTTCGCCGGATCGTGCCGCATCGCCAGACCGGCCTGGACCCCCGTCGGCGTCTGCGCGACCCAGCCGATGTAGCCGGGCGCGAACCGGCGGGTGATGAAACAATGCAGCGTGTCGGGCTCGCGCAATGAGATTCCATCGAACTCGTATTCGATGCCGTAGAGGAAATGCTTGGGCCTGCCCAAACCGAAGCGCTCGGCCACGCGCGAACGCGCGCCATCGGCGCCGATCAGATAGCGCGCGGTGCCCACGCCGTCCACTTGAAATCCGGAATCGTTGCGTTGCGCGGCCTGGAAGGAATGGCCTAGTCGCAGTTCGATCCCCGCGTCGCGTTGTCGCTGAGCCAACCAGCGCATGACATTGGGCGTGTCGGTAGTCAGGAAGAAATAACCGGGCGCCGACAACAGGGCGCTGCGTAGATTGGGCGAGTACAGCCGCACCGTATCGATCCTGCGAACCAAGTTCGATGGCAGATTTCTGAGTTCAGTATCCTCTGCGGCCTCCTTGACGATGATGCCGGTGGTGTGGAGGCGGTCGCCCGGGTCGTGCTTGCGTTCTAGTACGCACACGCGCAGGCCGGCTTCACGCGCCGCCAGGGCGCAGGCAGCGCCGCCGAAACTGCTGCCCACGACAATCGCCTCGTAATGCGGGGTGCTGTTGCTTGCCATCGGTACTTCATGTCCGTTTGTCGTGGTAGACGGACACTGCTGGCGCAATGTGAGGCGGGCATGAAGTGCGGTAAAAAAAAGGGCGCCTAAGCGCCCTTTGTTTATCGATGCTTATCGCGCTTCAGCCTTGGCCGCCGCCGCGCGGACCGCGATTGCCGCCGCCCGGCGGGCGGCCTGCACCACGCGGACCGCCGGGACGCGGGCCATTCGGGCGCGGGCCTGCGTTGTTGTTAGGACGGTTGCCACCCGGACGCGCGCCTTGCGGACGTGGCGGGCGCGGCTGCTGGCCGTACGGGTTATAGGCTCCGGGGTTGGCGTGATCGGAAGGAAAGCTGGGCGCGTTGCCCGGATGTCCATACGGACGCGGTGCGCGCTGCTGACCTTCGCCCTGGCCTTGTCCACCTTGACGCGGACCCTTCGGCCCGGGACCACGCGGACCGCGGGCTTCGTTGCCGAAATTGCCTTCGCTGCGCGCCGCATAAGGGCGATTGCCGCCCGCACCCGGACGACCACCCGCGCCGCCGCCAGGGCGGCCGGCACCAGGACGCCCCGCACCCGCACCCGCAGGACGCGGGCCACCGGGCCTGGCGCCATAGGGCTTGGGCGGACCGGCATTGCGGTGACCGGTCGGGCCGGTGTCCACGCCTTCGGGCACATACCAGCTGCGGAATGCAGCGGGATTGCCATCAGGCAGCGGTTTCGGGCCCTTGGTGGGACGCGACTTGAACGGCTTCTGCGATTGCTTGGCGGCCGCTTCGCCGCTGACGGTCAGACCGCCATGGGGTTTCTTGTTGCCGAAACGGCCACGACCGCGGTCTTCGCGCACGTGGTCAAAGCGGCGCAACTCGCGTCCTTCGTCGGCGGTGTTGTGGCCGTTGACGTAAGCCTGGCCCGTCGTGCGACCGCCGCCCACATGCACGGTGGCCTTGGCCGCTTTGCGTTGGCCGATCACCGGCTGCAGGGTGAGTGCGGGCGGAGCGCCGGTTTCCAGACCCAGCTCGGCGCGCAGTTTTTCGACTTGCACATCCGGCAGTTCTTGCGACTGGCCGCGCAGCAGCGGCTGCGGCAGCGAGATCTTGCCGTAGCGCGTGCGCTTGAGGCGGCTGACCTGGCAGCCCTGCGATTCCCACAGACGACGAACTTCGCGATTGCGGCCTTCTTTGACCACAACGCGGAACCAATCGTGCTGGCCACCCTCGTGCATGCCGGTGCCGCCGATGCGCTCGATCACATCGAACTTGGCTGGGCCGTCTTCCAGCGCGACGCCGCGAGCGAGTCGATCGACCAGATTGTCGGGTACGGTCTCCATGCCTTCCGGCGCGCGCACGCGGCAGACGTATTCGCGTTCCACTTCGTAGGACGGATGCATCATCGCGTTGGCGAGTTCGCCGTCGGTGGTCAACAGCAGCAGGCCGGTGGTGTTGATGTCCAGGCGGCCGATCGCGATCCAGCGCGCGCCCTTCAAGGCGGGCAGCGCTTCGAAGATGGTGGGACGGCCTTCGGGATCTTCGCGCGTGGTCACTTCGCCTTCGGGCTTGTTGTACAGCAGCACGCGTGCCGGTTCGGTCAGGGCGCTGGCGACGAAGGTCTTGCCGTCCAGTTCGATGCGGTCGCCGCCCTTGACCGACATGCCGGTCTGCGCGACTTCGCCGTTGACCTTGACCAGGCCGTCGGCGATGCGCTGTTCCAGCGCGCGGCGCGAACCCAGGCCGGCCTGCGCGAGCACCTTGTGCAGGCGCTCGGAAAGTTTGGTGGTGTCGCTGGCTTCGGCGGCGTCGCCACGCTTCAGCGAGAGTTTGTTACGAGGGGTGTCGCTCATTGTTTCTGCTCCGACGAAGCCTGGCTGTCCGGATCGGCGCCTTCGGTTTCGTCCTGGTTTTCTAAGGAATGTTCTTGATGGGGAATCGCTTCGGAAGCGTCTTCTTCCGAAGGAATGTCTTGTTCGTCTTCCGTCGCGTGATCGGCGTCGGCGTCGAGCTCTTCGTCGTTGGCGGCCTGCATTTCTTCGCCGTCATCAGCGGCGTCGCTTTCCTGCGCGGCTTCCGGACTGGGAAGGCCGACCGGTACCGGCGCTTCGTCCATGAACAACTGCGGTTCCAGTTCGCCGATGTCCTTCAGTTCGGACAGCGGCGGCAATTCGTCCAGGCGCTTGAGGCCGAAATAGTCCAGGAAGATCTTGGTGGTACCGAACAGCGCAGGCTTGCCGGGCACGTCGCGGTGGCCGACCACGCGGATCCACTCGCGTTCTTCCAGGGCCTGGATGGTATTGCTGCTGACGGCCACGCCGCGGACCTGTTCGATCTCGCCGCGGGTGATCGGCTGGCGGTAGGCGATCAGCGCCAGTGTCTCAAGGGTGGCGCGGGTGTACTTGGTCTTGCGCTCGGTCCACATGCGCGAGACCCAGCCGTGCACTTCTTCCTTCACCTGGTAGCGGAAGCCGGAAGCAACCTCCACCAGCTCTACACCGCGATCGGCGCAGGCGTCTCGCAATTGTTCCAGCGCCTGCTCGACGCTGTCGGGCGGGGCAGGCTGGTCTTCGGGGAACAGTCCATGCAGCTGCGCCAGCGTCAGCGGCTGGTTGGCGGCCAGCAGGGCGGCTTCGACGATACGGGTGATGAGCGCTTGATCCATGCGGTGCTTGGCTTCTGGGTGTCGGTCAGTTGTCGTTGGCGGCGTCGCCGTCATCGAATTCGCTGGAAAACGCCAGCGGTTCGTTGGTGTTGTTCAGGGCCAGCGACTTCAAGTAGATCGGCGCCAGTGGCGCTTCCTGCACGAAGTCGAGCAGCTGTTCCTTGGCCAGTTCCAGCATGGCCAGGAACGTGACCAGCACGCCCTGCCGGCCTTCTTCGGGCGTGAACATCGATTCGAAGCGGTGGAACTTGCCGTCCTCCAGCCGCGTCAGCACGTCGCCCATGCGCTGGCGCACGCTGAGCGCGTCGCGCTTGATGGCGTGGCCGGTGAACAGATCGGCGCGCTTGAGCACATCGTGCAGGGCCAGCAGCATCTCGCGCAGGTCCACCGGCGGCGGCAGGCGGACCACGGCGCGTTCCGGCACATGCGCCTGCACCGGCGTGGTATCGCGGTCCAGGCGGGGCAGGGCGTCGATATCCTCGGCGGCCTGCTTGAAGCGTTCGTATTCCTGCAGGCGACGCACCAAATCGGCGCGTGGGTCGCCTTCCTCGCCTTCCTCGCTCACCGGACGCGGCAGCAGCATGCGCGACTTGATCTCGGCCAGGATCGCGGCCATGACCAGGTATTCGGCGGCCAGCTCGAAGCGCAAATCCTGCATTACGCCGATGTACTGGACGTATTGGCGGGTGATCTCGGCTACCGGGATGTCCAGGATGTCCAGGTTCTGCCGGCGGATCAGGTACAGCAGCAGGTCCAGCGGGCCCTCGAACGCGTCCAGGATCACTTCCAGCGCGTCCGGCGGGATATACAGGTCCTGGGGAATCTGCAGCACGGCTTGCCCATGCACCATCGCCAGCGGCATCTCATGTTGCTGAGGAGCCGGCTGTTGGGGCTTGAGCGTATCGATTTGCGGATTCGCGTCTTGCGCGAGGTCGGAAGTCATCTAATAAGCCATGAATTGCAGGCACCACGCGGCTGGGGCCGACGTGCTTGGGTCTTGCGGCTGAACAGTGCGTCGCAGTGCGATCGCATTCCCACACATCAAGCAGACAGTGCACGCCAAAGGACAAGGCGGCAGACAGCGAGAAGGTCGTTGGGCCCGGGCGGGTGGGGGCAGCGAATCGGTCGACGGGACTGCTGGCAAATGAGCCTGAAGGCGAATGAGCCGAGTCCGGGCGGGCCGCTGCTTCCGGCCGTGCAATGGATCAAGAGTAAGGGGTGGCGAGGCGGGTGTCCAGCGCCGGGCCCGCGGCCTCACCGTACAATTCAGGCTGGATAGGATCCCGGAGAGATCTAGTGTGGTATGCAATTGAAGGTTATGACGCAGTCGACGCCCTGCCCAAACGCACGGCGGTGCGTCCCGCGCACCTGGCGCGGTTGACCGCATTGCGCGACGAAGGCCGGCTTTTGCTGGCGGGGCCGTGCCCGGCGATCGATGCCGAGGATCCGGGTCCAGCCGGTTTCAGCGGCAGCATCGTGATCGCCGAGTTCGACTCCCTGGAATCCGCGCGTGCCTGGGCCGACACCGATCCTTATGTAGAGGCAGGCGCCTACGTCCGCACTGAAGTGCGTCCCTTCCGCAAGGTCCTGCCTTGAGTAGCCGGCTCGCCCGCATCCGCGAGGCGCTCGAAATCGCTTTCGCACCCACGCAGCTGATCGTGAACGACGACAGCCACCTGCATGCTGGCCATGCCGGTGCGCGGGACGGAAGAGGGCACTACAGCGTCGAAATAGTCAGCGAGGCTTTCGCCGGGAAGAACTCCCTGTCCCGGCATCGAGCGGTGTATGCGGCATTGGGGGAAATGATGACGACCGACATCCACGCGCTGCAGATCCAAGCCCGGGCACCGGGCGAACCGGACTGACGTCCCGAACTGTTGCGGTGCGACTTACACCCTTTCCTGAAAACGTTTACATTTGCCCGCCTGAAATCTGGAAGGAGGAGCCGGGAAAATGAAAGCGACGTATCGGAAGGGAAATCGTGGAGGACGCGCCCGGAGTTCCCTGGCGCTGTGGGTAATGGCCCTGGCGCCGCTGGGGCTGGTGGCCGCCGAAGCAGCAAAGCCCTCCGATACCGGGGAAAAGGCTTTCGTCGAGTCCCTGCTGGCGCGGATGACGCTTGAGGAAAAGCTGGGACAACTCAACCAGCCGCCCGGCATCGGCAACGACACCGGACCCAAGGCAAAAGCCGCCGGTACCGATCAGGTGCGCAAGGGCCAGGTCGGTTCCTTCCTGGGCATGCAGGGCGTAAAGCTGACCTGCGATATGCAGCGGATCGCGGTGAAGGAATCCAGGCTGGGCATCCCCTTGCTGTTCGGCTTCGACGTGATCCATGGCTATCGCACCGTGTTCCCGGTGCCATTGGGCGAAGCGGCCAGCTTCAATCCGATCGCCGTGGAGAAGGCTGCCCGGGTGGGTGCGGTAGAGGCCACCGCGCACGGTATCAACTGGACCTATGCGCCGATGGTGGACGTAGCGCGCGATCCGCGCTGGGGTCGGGTGGTTGAGGGATCGGGCGAAGATACTTATCTGGGCCAAGTGATGGCGGTAGCGCGAGTGCGCGGCTTCCAGGGCAACGACTTGCGCGCTGCCGACAGCGTGCTGGCCACCGCCAAGCATTTCGTTGCCTATGGCGGTGCCGAAGCCGGCCGCGACTACAACACGGTGGATATTTCCGAGCGCACCCTGCGCGAGGTCTATCTGCCCCCCTTCCACGCAGCGGTCGATGCGGGCGTGGGATCGATAATGGCCTCCTTCAACGAGATCGCTGGCGTACCGATGCATGCCAATGGCCCGTTGATTAACGGCGTGCTGCGCGGCGAATGGGGCTTCGACGGTGTGCTGGTCAGCGACTACACCGGCGTGATGGAACTGATGAACCATCGCATCGCCGCCGATCGCACTGAGGCCGGTAGGCGCGCGCTGGAGGCCGGCGTGGATATAGACATGGTCAGCGACATCTACCGTAAGGACATGCCCAAGGCGGTGCGCGCCGGGAAACTTCCTGTAGCTACGGTCGATGACGCGGTGCTTCGTGTGTTGCGCGCCAAGTACCGGCTGGGTTTGTTCGATAACCCGTACCGGAATTGCGACGAGTCGCTGGAAAAAAGCCAGACGCTCACCGCCGACCATCGCGATGCCGCGCGCACTATGGCGCGCGAATCCATGGTGCTGCTAAAAAACAAAGGCAACGTGCTGCCGCTGTCCAAGCAGATTCGCACGCTGGCGGTGATTGGGCCGCTGGCCGACAATCCGCGCGCGATGCTGGGCAGTTGGGCGGGCATGGGCCGTCCCGAAGATGTGGTGACGCCACTTGCCGGCATCCGCGCTGCGGTCGGCCCGGAAACCAAGGTTCTGTACGCGCACGGCGCCGACATCAACACTGCCGACACCACCGGAATCGCCGAAGCGGTGCGCATCGCCGGACAGGCCGATGCCGTGCTGCTGATGTTGGGCGAAGCCGAGGACATGAGCGGCGAAGCCAACAACAGGACCTCGCTCGATCTGCCGGGCGTGCAGGAACAACTGGCGCTGGCCGTGCAGAAGAGCGGCAAGCCGGTGGCAGCGGTGCTGTTCAATGGCCGACCCTTGTCGATCAATAGTCTGCAGGAACAGGTGCCGTCGATCCTGGAGGCGTGGTTCCCCGGCGTCGAAGCGGGCCATGCGCTGACCGATGTGCTGTTCGGCGACTACAACCCGGCTGGGCGGTTGCCGATTACCTTCCCGCGCAATGTCGGCCAGGTGCCGATCTATTACGCGCACAAGAACACCGGGCGCCCGCCGCGCGAAGAAGAACGCTATTCCTCCAAGTACTTGGATGTGTCGTGGAAGCCGCTGTATGCCTTCGGACACGGGCTCAGCTACACCAGCTTCCGTTACGACGCGCTGCGCTTGAGCCGGAAAAAGATTCCGGCCGACGGCACGTTGCAGGTGGAAGTGACCGTCACCAATACCGGCTCTCGTGCGGGCGACGAAGTGGTGCAGCTGTACCTGCGCGATGATGTGGCCAGCGTCACCCGTCCGGTCAAGCAGCTGCGCGGGTTCCGCCGTGTCCACCTACAGGCCGGGAAGTCGCAAACGTTGACTTTTACCCTGACCGCAAATGACCTGAGCTTCTACGGAGCGGACATGAAGCGGATCGTCGAGCCGGGTAGTTTCACGGTATTTGCGGGCGGCAATTCGGTAGACAACCTTGAGGCGAAGTTCGAGGTAACCGCGCGATAAGCGGTCACGTCGGACAGGATTGGCCGGTTGGAAGAGGGTCCGCCGGCGGTCGAAATATGTTGCGCTGCGTCACTTTTTCGACCGAATTATTGTCTGTAAATGATTGAAAAATAACGAATTGCCTATGAGACTTATGAAAGCTTTACATATGATCATGGAAACGTTTACAGTCGCCGCCACTTAGTACAGTCCTAACCGCGGAGGGGCGGTGAATGGCTCGAACCAATGTCACCATCAAGGATGTTGCACGTGAGGCGTCGGTATCCGTCGCCACCGTGTCACGCGCACTGAACGGACATGAGAATGTCGCCGAAGGCGTGCGCAAGCATGTGACGGAGATCGCAAATCGACTCCGCTACCAGCCGCACGCCGCCGCCCGCAGCCTCAGCAGCCGCCGTACCCAGACCATCGGCGTGGTGCTGCCGGACCTGTACGGCGAATTCTTCTCCGAGCTGATCCGCGGTATCGACGTGGTCGCTCGGGCCCGTCGCCAGCATCTGCTGGTTTCTAGCTATCACGGCCACCCGGAAGAGCAGGGTGAGGCGTTGCGCGCCATGCGTGGACGCGTCGATGGCCTGCTGGTGCTGTCGCCTTATGCGGATCGTCCCGGGTTCCTCACCGACAACCTTCCGACCGCATTGCCGGCGGTGCTGATCAACACACATCTGCCCGATGCCACCTATCCGGTGCTGAGCATCGACAACTTCGGCGGTGCTTCGACCATGGTCAAGCATCTCGCGGAGGCCGGGCACCAGCGGATCGCCTTCATCTGCGGTCCAGAAGACAACTTCGATGCCAGCGAGCGTTTGCGCGGTTATCGCAGCGCATTGGCGCAGCATCTGCCCGATGCCGAGGCCATCGAGTTGCCGGGCGATTTCGATGAATCCTCCGGCTATGAGGCCGGCAAGCGGATCGTCGCCTCCAAGCAGCGTCCCGATGCGGTATTTGCCGCCAACGACATGATGGCGCTGGGTTGTCTCTACGCTTTCAACGAAGCGGGCGTGAAAGTTCCGGCCGATATAGCGCTTGCCGGCTTCGACGACATTCCGCTGGCGCGCTTCGTTCACCCTACCTTGACCACCATGCGGGTCAGCATTGCGGAGTTGGGTGGGTTGGCGCTTACCCGCCTGCTGCAGTCGATCGAGTCCGATGACTTGCAGCCGTCGACGCAGCAGACGCTGGTGCCGGAACTCATCGTGCGCGAATCCACCATCCATGCGACACGCCGGACGGCCAAATCCGATAGTTCGTGAGCCGAATATTTTTTGCCGACGATGTAACCGATTCCAACCGTTTTTCCAATTCAGTTTGCATACCCTGGGAGGGGAGAGGTCATGAAGAACCGCAAGCCACGCAACATCCGTCCCACACGCAAGTTGCTCACCTGCGCCCTGGCCAGTTGCTTGACGCTGAGCATGGCCCCCGCCTTCGCCCAGTCCTCCAATGCGACGTTGCGTGGTAACGCGCCTGTCGGGACCCAGGTGACAGCGAAGAACACTGCCACTGGCGCCGTCCGTCGAGTCATGCCTAATGCCGATGGTTCGTATTCGTTGGTGGGCCTGCCACCAGGTACGTACCAGGTCGACGCTGGCCCCGGCACCGAGAGAACCGTGACCCTGAGCGTGGCTACTTCCGTCAGCCTTGATCTGAGTGCCCCTGCGGCGGCCCCCACGGGAGACGCAACGACGCTCGATACCGTGACCGTGACCGCTCCGCCGTTGACGGAGGTCAAGACTTCCGAAGTCGGCACCAATGTGTCGCTGAAGCAGATCAATACGGTTCCCCAGCTGACCCGCAACTTCCTCGAATTCGCCGACACCGTTCCGGGCATGCAATTCACCACCGATGGTTCCGGCCACAGTGATATCCGCGGCGGCGCGCAGACCACCAGCGCGGTGAACGTCTACATCGACGGCGTCGGCCAGAAGAGCTATCTGTTCGGCGGCGTGTCTGGTCAGCAGCAAAGTGCGGGCAACCCGTTCCCACAATTGGCGATCGGCGAGTACAAAGTCATTACCTCCAACTACAAGGCCGAGTTCGACCAGGTAGGTTCGGCCGCTATCGTAGCTGCCACCAAGTCAGGCACCAACGAGTTCCATGGCGAGGTATTCGGCCGGCATACGGATTCCGGTTGGCGTACGGAAACTGCTGGCGAAAGGGCGCCCGGCAAGGAAAAGCAGAAGACACATCAGAACGAGTACGGCTTTGCGTTGGGTGGCCCGATCATCCAGGACAAGATGCACTTCTTCTTCAGTTATGAAGGAAAAGGCTTCGTCATTCCCGCAGACCCTATCGTCCCGGGTACCAACGTCGGTATCGGCCAGTACCTGCCGGCCGACGTTCAGGGCAAGTTGGGACCGGTGACACGGCCGTTCCAGGAGGATTTGTACTTCGGCAAGATCGACTGGGAGATCGGCGACAACGACAAACTGGAGTTTTCCGCCAAGGTGCGTGACGAGGACAGTCGTGACAGCGTTGGCGGCATCACCACGGCCGACGCCGCTAAGAATAATAAGAATACCGAAGAGCGCTACGACCTGAACTGGGAGCACTACGGCGAAAGCTACTTGAACGAACTGCGCGTCACCTATGAGGACGTGTTGTTCAATCCGACCGCTTACTCCATCGGCAACCAGTCGATCTATACGCTTGGCCTGGACCAGAATCGGGTTATCCTTTTCGACGATGCGACCAGCGGTCTGGCTATCCAGCGCAAGGGCCAGAAGGGTCCAGCCATTCAGGACGACATCACCTTCAATGGCTTCGAGTGGCATGGCGATCATGTCGTCAAGGCAGGCATTAAGTACAAGCAGATCGACCTGACCCAGAGCGAGAATTCGACCGAGAATCCCTCGTTCTACTACGCTGTCAACGACGGTACGCAAGCGGGATTGCCGTTGGGCACCAGCGACATTCCGTACCAGGTCAGGTTCAATCTGCCCTTCGCGGGCGCCACACCTTCCGTCACCACCAAGTCCAAGCAGATCGGCCTGTATATCCAAGACGACTGGAACGTGACCGACAAGCTGCAGCTCAACCTCGGCGTGCGCTGGGACTACGAGGAAATCCCGTCTTACACCGACTTCGTCACCCCGCCGGAAGTCGTCGCTGCATTGACCGGTCCGGGCACCAATCCGGCCATCACGGCGACTTACGCGGAGCAGTTGGCGCTTGGTGGCATCGACCTCGACGATTACATCAGCAACGGGAACAATCGCAAATCCGACAAGAACAATTGGGCGCCGCGTCTCGGCTTCTCTTACGACATCAATGGCGACGAGCAACACGTGATATTCGGCGGCGCCGGCCGCAGCTACGATCGCAACTTGTACGACTACATGGGCCTGGAACAGGTCAAGTCCGCGCTTTCCGGATACACGATCCGTTTCTCGGATACGACAGGCTGCACTCCAGCCCCGGGCAGCTGCGTGGCTTGGGATCCGCGTTACCTCAATGGATCCGATGAGCTGGCGACGCTGGTGACCTCGAACGTTCGCAACGGCGAAATAGACCTGCTCAATAATGATCTGGTGACTCCGTATTCGGACCAGTTCTCCTTGGGTATGCGCAACAAAGTGGGCGAATGGAACACTTCGGCCACGGTGGCCTATATCCACAGCAAGGAAGGATTCGTCTTCACGCTCGGTAACCGTTATCCCAACGGCGACTTCTTCCAGGACGGTTCGCAGCCTTGGGGCCATTCGCCGCCGGGTTTCGGGGCATTGATCATCGGCAACAACGGCATCGAAACCAAGACCACCCAGCTGCTGCTTTCCGCGGACAAGCCCTACACCAAGGAATCGGGCTGGGGTGTTTCGGCGGCCTATACGTTCTCGCACGCCACGGGTAACCGAGGCGGCGATGAGCATTACGCCTTCGATGCCGCGACCATCGAGGATTACGCGTTCATCGATCTGAAGGCTGTGCCTAAGCATCGCTTGGTCGTGACCGGTATCTACGACCTGCCTTGGAACATAACCGCATCGGCCAAGCTGACCCTGGCCACTCCGGCACCGTTGAACGAGATCGTGGGCTTCTACAATTACGGCGCACCCAATACGGTGCTCCCGCGCGCGGTGGCGCTGGATGCGCCGGGCACCTTCGGCGTCAAACAACTGGATCTGTCCCTGTCGAAGGATATGCTGGTGACGGAGAATGTAACGGTGCAGGTGCGTGGCGATCTCATAAACGCTACCGACGCGGATAACCTCAGCCAATACAACGTCAACTGGGGCGGTGGTGGAGTCTACAACCCGGACGTCAGCTTCAATCAGTACGGCTCCCAGTACACCCCGCCGCGCACGCTGTTCATGAGCGTCCGGGTCATCTGGTAACCGCAGCGGTAACAAGAGCGGCAAAGACAAGACCCGCGAACGCGGGTCTTGTCTTGCGATGGGACGGAAGCGTTGGAAATGGCTGGAATGAAATGACGGATTTTGGCCGTCCTTGCACGAAGAGCGCGATCCGATGAGCGAAAACGCGATCAAGAATATAGTCATCGTCGGAGGCGGCACCGCGGGCTGGATGGCGGCGGCGGCGCTTTCCAAGACGCTTGGCGAAGCGTGTTCGATACGGCTCATCGAATCTGAGGCCATCGGCACGGTCGGCGTGGGCGAGGGCACGATTCCCCATATCAGGTTGTTCAACAGCCTGCTGCAGATCGACGAGGCCGATTTCGTTCGCAATACCCAGGGCACGTTCAAGCTCGGCATCCAGTTCAACGACTGGAACCGGCTCGGCGATTCCTACATGCATGGCTTCGGCAACGAGATAGGCCGCGGCCTGGGCATGCTCCCGTTCCATCAATACTGGATCAAGGCATCCCGGTCCGGCAAAGCCGCGGACATCAGCGCCTATCTGCTGAGCGCGTTGGCCGCGCCGCGTGGGAAATTCATGGTTTCGGCTTCCGATGTGCCCCCGGCTTCGCCGCTGGCCAACATCGCTTACGCCTATCATTTCGACGCAGGCCTATATGCGCGCTATCTCCGCGGCTACTCCGAGAAGAAGGGAGTGCAGCGCACCGAAGGCATCGTCGCGCGGGTATTGCTCGACGCCGAGCGCGGTTTCGTGGACGCGGTGGAAATGGAGGACGGCGAGGTTATCCGCGGCGACCTTTTCATCGATTGTTCCGGTTTCCGTGGCGTGCTGATCGAAGACACGCTCAAGACCGGTTATATCGACTTCACCCACTGGTTGCCCTGCGATCGCGCGATGGCCGTGCCCAGCGAGAACGTCGGGCCTGCCGCGCCTTATACCCGTGCCAACGCGCGCGAAGCCGGATGGCAATGGCGTATCCCGCTGCAGCATCGCACCGGCAACGGCTATGTCTATTCGAGCGCGCATATAAGCGACGACGAGGCGGCGACGACGTTGCTGCGGAACCTGGATGGACGCGCACTGGACGATCCGCGTCCGTTGCGCTTCACGACCGGCCGGCGGAAAAAGTTCTGGAATAAGAACGTCGTTGCGCTTGGGCTTTCCAGCGGCTTCATGGAGCCGCTGGAAGCGACCAGCATTCACCTCATCCAGGTGGGAATAATGAGGCTGCTCAGCCTGTTCCCGCGGGAAGGTGTTAACGATGTCCTGGTGGACCGCTACAACGCCCAATTGAGCTTTGAGTTTGAGCGGATCCGCGATTTCCTGATCCTGCATTACCACGCCACCGAACGCGACGACACCAGGTTCTGGCGCGAATGCCGGGAGATGCCGATTCCGCCCGAGCTGCAGGCCAACATCGATCTGTTCCGCGACAGTGGCCGTTTCTTCCGCAATGGCGAAGAGATGTTCGCGGAAATGAGTTGGGTCCAGATCATGATCGGGCAGGGCATCCTGCCGCAGAGCTACCATCCCTTGGTCGACCAACTGCCGGATGAAGATCTGGCCCGTTATATCGCCAGCATAGGACGCACGGTTTCCGACTGTGTCGATGCTATGCCGATGCAACAGGCCTTCATCGACCGATATTGCGCCGCCACGCCTCCATCGGGCATGTAGAAAAGCTTGGATGGAGTGCGCATCAGCGTGCGATCGGATCTTTGATCTAAAATGAAAACGTTTACAACGGACCGCTAGATGAATTCAGGAAATTTGAAACTTGGCCGCACGATCGCACTGGGCGCGTTGATCGCTCTCGCGGGCGCGTGCAATAAGGCACCGCCGCCCGCTGCAGCGCCAAAACCGGCGGACAAGCCGGTGGCGGCCGTGCCCGCCAAGGATATCAAGCCGGAGCTTCCGCCGCTGTTCCGCGACATCGAGCGCCGCACTTTCCAGTTCTTCTGGGACACCACCAATCAAGCGAATGGGCTTACGCCCGACCGATTCCCGTCGCGTCCGTTCGCCAGCATCGCTTCGGTCGGTTTCGCGTTGACCGCTTATCCGATCGGCATCGAGAACAACTGGATCAGCCGCAATCAGGCGGTGGACCGCACTTTATTGACGTTGAAATTCTTCCGCGACATGCCGCAGGGACCGCAGCGGACGGGCAAGAGCGGCAACAAGGGCTTCTATTACCACTTCCTGGACATGCAGAAAGGCCAGCGTTACGACAGCTGGGTGGAGCTGTCCAGCGTTGATACCACGCTGCTGATGATGGGCGTTCTGTTCGCGCAGTCCTATTACGATCGTGATGAGCCGCGCGAGAAGGAGATCCGCGATGTCGCCGAAGAGCTTTATCGGCGCGTGGACTGGAACTGGATGCAGCAGAACAAACCGCTGATTTCGATGGGCTGGTATCCGGAGAGCGGTTTCATCAAACACGACTGGGCGGGTTACAACGAAGCCATGATGGTCTACATCCTGGCGCTGGGCTCGCCTACGCACCCCGTCAGCCCGGACGCGTGGGAAGTGTGGACGCGCACCTACAACGATGTGTGGGGCGTCTATCAGGATCAGGAGTTCCTGGCTTTCGGTCCCTTGTTCGGCCACCAGTACAGCCAGGTCTGGATCGACTTCAAGGGCATCCAGGACGACTACATGCGGGAACGCGGCATCGATTACTTCGAGAACAGCCGCCGCGCCACCCTGGCGCAGCGCTCGTACGCCATCTCCAATCCGATGAAATGGAAAGACTACAGCGAGAACGTGTGGGGCCTGACCGCCAGCGATGGCCCGCAACAGACCCTGCAGGACTACCGCGGCGAACAGCGCGAGTTCCGCCATTACTCGTCGCGCGGCGCCGGCCTGCGCGAGAACTTCGACGATGGCACCATCGCTCCTACCGCCGCCGTCTCCTCATTGCCTTTCGCTCCCGAGATCGTGATACCCGCGACGGTGGAAATGCACGATCGCTATGGCGAATACATTTATTCCAGCTATGGTTTCCTGGATTCGTTCAACCGCAGCTTCGACTACGACATCCCGCTCAAGACCGGGCGGCTGGTGCCGGGCGAGGGCTGGGTATCCAGCGATTACATCGGCATCGACCAGGGGCCGATCCTGACCATGATCGCCAACTACCGCAACGGATTCGTCTGGAACGTGATGAAGAAGAACGAGCACATCCGCGAAGGTCTGGAACGCGCAGGATTCGAGGGCGGATGGCTTACGCCAGAAGGCGAACCTGTGCCTGCTCAAGCTCCCGCCGATCCCAAGGCCGCTACGGCGCGCGCATTAGGTGCCGCGGAATCCCGCGGCGGCAATCCGGACGGCCAGCAAGAAGAGGCTGCGCAAAGGCCGCAGCCGCCGCAGTAAGCTGTCTAAATGCCCAGTCAAGACAGAATGAATGGAACCACGGCCCGTTTCCAGGTCGTGTCATGCAACCCACCGTCGTCATCCCAGCGAAAGCTGGGATCCATTTTGCCTTCGCTTTTGCATGAATCGAACGACCTTGAAGCAAAAGCAAAATGGATCCCAGCTTTCGCTGGGATGACAGTGAGAGTGTGAGGTTGCGGACGACCATGGCCTTGCGCACACTCCTTGTAATCGCCGCCTTGCTTACTCTCTGTGTGGCTTGCAGCCGCAAAACCGACGATCGCGAAGTAGTCACGTTCTGGGCCATGGGTTACGAAGGTGAGGTGGTCGCCCAGTTGATACCGGAATTCGAGCGCCGCAACCCCGGCATCAAGGTCAACCTGCAGCAGCTTCCCTGGCTATCGGCGCACGAAAAGCTGCTGACCGCCTTCGCCGGTGAATCGCTCCCCGACGTTTCGCCCATCGGCAATACCTGGATTCCGGAATTCGCCGCCCTGGACGCATTGCATCCGCTGGACGAAGAAATCGCGGCGGCCAGCGATTTCGATGTCCCCGATTACTTTCCCGGTGTTTGGGACAGCGGCGTGGTGGAAGGAAAGATCTATGCGGTGCCGTGGTACGTGGAAACGCGATTGCCGTTCTACCGGACCGACCTGCTGAAGGAAGCCGGCGTCGGCAAAGTGCCGCAGAGCTGGAGCGAATGGCGGACGGCCATGATCGCCGTCAAGCGAAAAGTGGGTCCTGAGCGCTACGCGATCCTGCTGCCGTTGAACGAGTTCGAACCATTGCTGAGCCTGGCGATCCAAGAACCGGAACCGCTATTGCGCGAGGGCGGGCGCTACGGAAATTTCCGCAGTGCGGGCTTCAAGCATGCGCTGGGCTTCTACAAAGAGATCTTCGACCAGAAGCTCGCACCGGTAGTGACCAATAACCAGATTTCGAACGTATGGGATGAGTTCGGCAAGGGCTTCTATTCGTACTACATCTCCGGCCCCTGGAATATCGCCAAGTTCAAGGAACGTTTGCCGCCACAGCAGCAGGACGACTGGATGACGATGCCGCTGCCGGGACCGAATGGACCGGGCGCATCGCTGGCCAACGGCACGAGCTTCGTGGTTTTCCGTCAATCGCAACACAAGGCTGCGGCGTGGAAGCTGATCCAGTATTTGTCCTTGCCCGAGACGCAGGCGAAATTCCATGCGTTGACCGGCGATCTTCCGCCGCGGCGTTCGCCCTGGCAGACTTCTGCGCTGGCTAACGACCGGCACGCGAAGGCCTTCCGCGAGCAACTAGAGCGTGCCGTTCCCACACCCAAGGTACCGGAGTGGGAACGTATCGCACAGGAAATGCGGGTGATAGGCGAGGAAGTCGCCAACGGCCGCATGAGCGTAGACGAAGCCGCCGAAGAGATGGACAGACGGGCGGACAGGTTTCTGGAAAAAAGACGCTGGATGCTCGACCAGGCGGAAGGCAAGGGCGCGCCATGAAACCGTCGACCGCAGGCTGGATGTTCGCGGCGCCGGCGTTGACCGTGATCGGCTTGTTCTTCGGCCTGCCGGTGATCGCGGCGCTGGCGCTGAGCCTGACCGACTTCGATATTTATGCGCTCGCCGACCTGAATAATCTGCGGTTCGTCGGCCTGGGCAACTATGCGGGCCTGTTGCAGAATCCCTTGTTCTGGAAATCGCTGGGCAACACCCTGTACTTCGTAGTGGTGGGCGTGCCGTTGTCGGTGGCGATGTCGCTGGGCGCAGCCTTGCTGTTGCATTCCAAGGCAGGGCGGTTCAAGCCTTTCTTCCGCACCGCGTTCTTCGCGCCGGTAGTGACCACTGTGGTGGCGGTGGCGGTGATCTGGCGCTATCTCTTCCACACCAAGTACGGGCTGGTGAACTGGGGCCTGTCGTCCGTTGGTATCGATGCGATCGACTGGCTGGGCGATCCGCACTGGGCCATGCCGACCATCATCCTGTTCGCAGTGTGGAAGAACTTTGGCTACAACATGATCATCTTCCTGGCTGGTTTGCAGAGCATCCCCGAGGACCTGTACGAAGCCGCGCGCATCGACGGCGCCGGCACCTGGAAACAGTTCCGCCATGTGACCCTGCCCCTGCTGGGGCCGGTGCTGCTGCTGGTGAGCATCCTGACCATGGCCGGTTATTTCCAGTTGTTCGCCGAACCCTATGTGATGACCCAGGGCGGACCGCTGGAGAGCACCAAGAGCGTGCTGTACCTGATGTACGAGGAAGGCTTCAAGTGGTGGAATCTGGGCAATGCTTCGGCCGTCGCGTTCCTATTGTTCGTACTGATGGTGGCGACGACCAGCGGACTGCTGTGGTTCGCGCGCCGTAAGGGTGTCGAATGAAGCGCCGCCTGCTCCCGTCGCTGGTCGTGAATGGGCTTCTGGTAGTGGTCGCCGTCGTTAGCCTGGCGCCGCTGCTGTGGATGCTGTCGGTGTCGTTCATGCAGACCGGCGAAGCGGGGCATTTTCCGCCGCCGCTGCTGCCGTCGCAGGCCACCTTCGCCAACTATCGGGAACTGTTCGTGCGCGCGGGCATGGGCCGCTTCCTATTCAACAGCTTCCTCGTCTCCACTTGCGTGATGCTGTTGTCGGTGCTGTTCAACACGCTGGCGGGATACGCGTTCGCGAAACTGCGCTTCAAGGGCCGCGACCGGACCTTCCGTGCGCTGCTGGCCGCGCTGGTCATTCCGGCGCAGGTAGCGATGATGCCGTTGTTCCTGCTGCTGAAGCAGATGGGGCTGGTGAATACCTACATGGGAGCCATCGTGCCGGGGATGGCCGCGATTTTCGGCATCTACCTGGTACGTCAGTACGCGCGCACCATTCCCGACGAATTGCTGGAAGCTGCGCGCATCGATGGCGCCGGCGAATGGCGGATCTTCTTCCAGATCGTGCTGCCGGCGCTGAAACCGATCCTGGTGACGCTGGCCATCTTCAGCTTCCTCGGCGCCTGGAACGATTTCATGTGGCCGTTGATCGTGTTGAGCGATGAGAGCCTGCAGACGCTGCCGGTAGCGCTGGCCTCGCTATCGCGCGAACACGTGATGGACTACGAATTGATGATGGCCGGCTCGGTAGTGACCATCCTGCCGGTGTTGTTGTTGTTCCTGGTGTTGCAGCGCTACTACATCCAGGGTCTGTTGCTGGGGAGCGTAAAAGGATGAGCGAGAGTAGCTGGATGACGCGCGATAACATTGAATCGTCATTCCCGCGAAGGCGGGAACCCAGCGACTTTGCTTGGTTCGTTTCGTCATGTAAGAGCGAAAGTCACTGGGTTCCCGCCTTCGCGGGAATGACGAAGATTGTTTGTGCGATAGTTCTTTTGGCCCTGGTCGCTGCCGACGCAAATGCGCAAAGCAAGTCACGTGTCTTAGACGACTTCAGCGACCCCACTATCTGGCGCGTAGTCACCTCCAACCAGGTCACCGCCGCTCTCCGCCAGGTCGAAGGCGCGCAAGGCAAAGCGCTGTGCCTGGACTACGACTATCACGGCGTCTCCGGCTACGCGGGAATCCAGCGTGCCTTGCCGTTGGAATATCCGCAGAACTATCGCTTCGACTTCCAGCTGCGTGGCGATTCGCCCGCCAACGACCTGCAGTTCAAGCTCACCGATGCCAGTGGCGACAACGTGTGGTGGGTCAACAAGCCACGATACGAATACCCGCAAGAATGGACCGGCGTGCGCTACCAGAAGCGGCATATCGACAAGGCTTGGGGACCCGATCCCGACCGTGTCCTGCGCAAGAGCGCAAAGCTCGAATACACCGTCTACAACAATGAGGGCGGTAAGGGGTCGGTGTGCTTCGACGAGCTGACCTTCACCGCGTTGGCGCCGGAAGACCGTTCGCCTCTCGCTGCTACGGCCAGCGCGTCGGTGGCCAACGGCAGTGGCGTGGCCGGCAATGCCGTGGATGGCAATCCGGAGACGGCCTGGTATGCGGACTTCGCCGTCGCGACGCCGCCGCAACTGACCCTGGACCTGAGTAAGTCGCGCGAGTTCGGCGGCCTGAAATTGGTGTGGAAAGAAGACGAATTCGCCTCCGACTACCTGTTGCAGCTCTCCGACGACGGCACGCGTTGGCGCGACGTACGCACGGTGGTAGGTGGTGACGGCGGTAGCGACTACCTTGCGCTGCCCGAGTCGGAATCGCGTTACCTGCGCCTGAGCGTGGCGGCCGGTCCTGGCAAGTCGTTTGGATTGGCCGAGGCGATAGTGGAGCCGTTGGAGTTCGCAGCGACACCCAACGATTTCATCAAATCCGTTGCCGGCGACAGCCCGCGTGGCTGGTTTCCACGCAGCTTCGTCGGCGAGCAGCCGTACTGGACCATCGTCGGCATCGACGGGGGTCACGAGCAAGGCCTGATCGGCGAAGACGGCGCGATCGAGCTGGGCAAGGGTGCGCCCAGCATCGCGCCGATGGTGCTGGTCGACGGCAAGCTGGTCACCTGGGCCGATGTCGAACTGAGCCAGTCCTTGCAGGACGGTTATTTGCCGATTCCAAGCGTCGACTGGAAGCATGCCGATTTCGACTTGCGCGTGACCGCGTTTGCCGAAGGCGAGGCGGGCGACGCAAGATTGGTGGGTCGTTACCGGCTGACGAACACCGGCAAGCGCACGCGCGACTACGTGCTGGCCTTGGCCGTGCAGCCCTGGCAGGTCAATCCGCCCAGCCAGTTCCTCAACACTCCCGGCGGCATCAGTCCGATCAGCAAGCTGCAGCTGACGCCGACTCATCTCTGGATCAACGACGATACCGACCGGCCCGAGACTCTGCAGCACAAGATCGTGCACGCCGTCGAGCCTGCCGATGGGATGCTGGCGACGCCCTTCGATGCGGGCATGATCGCCCAGCGGTTGCAGGCGAGCGGGGATCTCTGGGGTGCGAAAGATACTAAGCTGGCCGCAGTGAATGAGGATACGACGGGGATGGCTTCCGGTGCGTTGTTGTACCGGATCAAGCTGGCGCCCGGGGCAAGCCGTGAAATAGCGTGGCTGGTGCCGTTGGAAGGCGGCATCGCTTACGACCACGTCATCACCACCGATTTCGACGCCGGTGCTGCTCAGGAACGAGTCGCTGCGCAGTGGCGCGAAAAACTGGATCAGGTGCGGATCGAAGTTCCGTCGCAAGGCCAGGCACTGGTCGACACCCTGCGCACCGCCACCGCGCACATGCTGATCTCGCGCATCGGTCCGCGCCTGCAACCGGGCACGCGTTCCTATGCACGCAGTTGGATCCGCGACGGGGCGATGATTTCCGAAGGTCTGTTGCGCATGGGCCGTGAGGAAGTGGTGCGCGACTATGTCGAATTCTATGCGCCGTACCAGTTCAAGGACGGCATGGTGCCGTGCTGCGTGGACGACCGCGGCAGCGACCCGGTGCCGGAAAATGACAGCCATGGCGAACTGATCTTCAACATCGCCGAGCTGTACCGCTACGACGGCGACGAGCAGTTCCTGGAAGAGATGTGGCCGCATGTGCTGGGCGCATACGAGTACATGGAGAAGTTGCGCCTGAGCGAGCGCACCGAGGCCAACCGTGCACTCAACCCGGCCTTTTATGGAATGATGCCGGTGTCGATCAGCCACGAAGGCTATTCGGCCAAACCGGTGCATTCGTATTGGGACAATTTCTGGGCGCTGCGCGGCTACAAGGATGCGGTGGACGTGGCCCGTTGGCTGGGCAAGGACGAAGAAGCCAAGCGCTTCGCAGCTTCGCGCGACCAGTTTCAAGAAGACTTGTACCTTTCTTTCCAGGCCGCGGTGCGTCAGCACGATATCGATTTCCTGCCGGGTTCGGCGGAGCTGGGCGATTTCGATCCCACCTCGACCACCATCGGTCTGGCGCCGGGCGGCGAGCAGGGCAGGATGCCGAAGCAATTGCTGGATGCGACCTTCGAACGCTATTGGAACGAGTTCGAGAAACGCAGCAATGGCATGCGCGAGTGGAAGGACTACACGCCCTACGAATGGCGCAACGTCGCCGCCTTCGTGCGCCTGGGTTGGCGCGAGCGGGCCTGGGACGCCGTGCAGTTCTTCTTCAAAGATCGTGCGCCGCAGCCCTGGAACCAGTGGGCGGAAGTCGTGTCGCGCACGCCGCGCACGCCGTTCTTCGTCGGCGATCTTCCGCATGCGTGGGTGGCCTCGGATTTCGTGCGCTCGGCGCTGGACATGTTCGCCTATACGCGCGAATTGGACGACAGCATCGTGCTGGCGGCGGGCATTCCGGCCGACTGGCTGGAAGGAAAGGGCATCGCGATCCGCGACCTGCGCACGCCGCAAGGCAAGCTGGGTTACTCGTTGCGCCGTGCAGGTGGCAAGTTGGAGCTGGAGATCGAGGCGGGCCTGAATGCGCCTGCGGGCGGACTGGTGCTGCCTTGGCCGTACCCGAACGCACCCGGACGAACGACCGTCAACGGACAGCTCGCGGAGTGGAAGGACGGTGAATTGCGTGTGCTGACTGTGCCCGCACGCGTGATCGCCGAGACGCCCTAAAAAATCGGTTGTCTGTCGTAGGAGCGACGTAAATAGCGAAGGATCGCCGACAAGAAGATGTATTCGCGACTTACGTCGCTCCTACGCCTCCTACGTTCAGCCTCTACGCACCTTCGCCACGATGGCAGCAGCCTTCGTCGAACTGTCCGCAATCTTGTCCCATTCGCCGGCTTCGATCCAATTCTTCGGCACCATCCACGATCCGCCGATGCAGACCACGTTGGGCTGCGACAGATAGTCGGCAGCGTTGTCTTCGGTAATGCCACCGGTAGGGCAGATCTTCAGGTCCGAGAGCGGGCCAGCCAAGCCTTTCAACATCGCCAGGCCGCCCACTGCGCTCGCAGGGAACAGCTTGCACACGCGGAAACCGCGGGCCATCAGCGACAGCAGTTCGGTCGGCGTTGCCGCACCGGGGACGACGGGGATCGGCGCTTTTGCCAGGGCGTCGGCCATTTCCGAAGGCGTGCCTGGCGTGACCAGAAAGTCGGCGCCGGCCGCGATGGATTGCTCCATCTGCTCGATGGTCAGCACGGTACCGGCGCCGATCACGATATCGGGTAATTCTCTTTTCAGCATCGCCAGCGCTTCCATCGCCACCGGCGTACGCAGGGTCAGCTCGATCGCCGGCAGGCCGCCTTTGAGCAGCGCCGCAGAGACCTTGCGGGCTTCGTCCAGCGTATGCACGGTGACTACGGGCAGGATGCCGGCGGCACGGAGGAGTTGTTCGGCTTTTTGCTGGTGTTGAGTGATGGTCATCGTGATTGATTCCAGAGATCGAGCCCCTCTCCCATCGGGAGAGGGGTTGGGGTGAGGGTACGGCGGAGTGAGGGTGGTGCAAACATCATGGACTTCGCCGTACCCTCATCCGCCCTTCGGGCACCTTCTCAGCCTTGCACACCCTTCGGGCGCCGATGGAAGAAGGGAAAACTCAGGCGTCTTTAGCCTCATGCGGTGCCGCAGCAGCAGCATGATCGTGTCCAAGTTCATATTCCGCGTCGTATTCCCAACCACCTTCAGGCGACGGCGGGCCACAGGAAATCGACAACGCGCCCTGGTCGGCGGGAGTCACCAGATTGCGGCTCCAGGCGAACAGGTTGCGGCCAAGGTCCTGCGCGGCGGGCGCGGTATTGGGTGCGTGCGTGCGGGCATTCCACTCGTCCGCATCGATGAGGACTTCGAGGGTGCCGGCTTCGGCGTCGAGACGGATCATGTCGCCTTCGCGCAGTTTTCCGATCGGGCCGCCACGCGCCGCTTCGGGCGTGAGGTGGATCGCGGCGGGAATTTTGCCGGAAGCGCCGGAAAGACGGCCGTCGGTGACCAGCGCCACGCGCCGGCCCTGGTTCTGCAGCAGGCCCAGCAGCGGCGCGAGCGAATGCAGCTCCGGCATGCCGTTGGCACGCGGGCCCTGATAGCGGACCACCGCAATGAAATCCTGCGGAAGTACGCCCGCGGCATGCAGTTTGTTCAGTGCGCGTGGATCATCGATAACCACGGCCGGCGCTTCGATGCGATGGTATTCGGACTTCACCGCCGAAATCTTCATCAGCGAACGGCCCAGATTGCCGCGCAGCAGGCGCAGGCCGCCGTGCGGGTCGAAGGCGTCGCTGACAGGTCGCACCACCGCTTCGTCCGCACTCTTGGCCACGCCCGGCGTGTAGTCCAGTTTGCCCTCGGTCAGTCGCGGCTCATCGCAGAAGGCGCGCATGCCGCCGGCGACGACCGTAGCGATATCACCATGCATCAGGCCGGCATCGATCAGTTCGCGGAACACGAACTGGGTGCCGCCCGCCGCCGCGAAACGATTCACGTCGGCGTCGCCGTTCGGATACACGCGCGCCAGCAGCGGCACGATCTGGGAAAGCTCGTCCATGTCATCCCAGGTCAGCACGACGCCGGCGGCGCGCGCGACGGCGATCCAATGGATGGTGTGGTTGGTGGAACCACCGGTGGCCATCAGCGCGACCATGGCGTTGACGATGGCGCGCTCGTCGATCAGGTGGCCGATGGGGCGATAGTCGTTGCCCAGGGCGGTGATGCGCAAGGCGCGTTCGGTGGAGGCGCGGGTCAGCGCATCGCGCAGCGGCGTGCCCGGATTGACGAAGGAAGTGCCCGGGAGTTGCAGGCCCATCGCTTCCAGCAATACCTGGTTGGAATTGGCGGTGCCGTAGAAAGTGCAGGTACCGGCGGCGTGATACGAAGCCGCTTCCACTTCCAGCAGTTCTTCGCGGCTCGCTTCGCCGGCGGCATAGCGCTCGCGGACCTCGGCTTTCTGCTTGTTCGGAATACCCGGCGTCATCGGGCCGGCGGGCACGAACATCGCCGGCAGGTGACCGAAGGCGAGGGCGCCGATCAGCAGGCCGGGCACGATCTTGTCGCAGACGCCCAGGTACAGGGCCGCGTCGAACATGTCGTGGCTCAGCGAGATGGCGGTGGCCTGGGCGATGTTGTCGCGTGAGAACAGCGACAGTTCCATGCCCGGACGGCCCTGGGTGACACCGTCGCACATGGCAGGCACGCCGCCGGCCACCTGCGCGGTGGCGCCGAGCTCGCGGGCGACCTGGCGCACGATCTCCGGGTAATGCTCGAACGGCTGATGTGCCGACAGCATGTCGTTGTAGGCGTTGATGATACCTAGATTGGGGGTGATATCGGCGCGCAACCGACCTTTGTCGGTCTTGCCGGAAGCGGCGAAGGCGTGGGCCAGATTGCCGCAGCTCAAACGCGTGCGGTTAGGGCCTTCGCGGTGGGCGGCGTCGATGCCGGCCAAGTAGGCGCGCCGCGAATCGGCGCTGCGCTTGCGGATGCGTTCGGTGATTTCGTGGAGTCTTGGGTGCAGGGTCATGGCGGAGGCTGGGTCTGCGGAAGGGGCAGGGAACGAAGATCCGCTGCCACTGAAGGCCGGCGGATACAGAGCAGGACCTTTCCGCTAGCAGACCACAACAATACCAATTATTTGGATGGGTCTGGGAAAGCGCTCCGCCCGACTGAGTTTAGCCGTTCTGGCATTTCGTTTCTTGGGTATTTTGAATGCCAGTCAAATACCACTTCACACCAGCCTTTATGCGCAGGATGGCAAGGTTATTTCTTGCCGAAGCTTTCCACCGCGAAGGCGGCCGCGCCCAGTAGTCCAGGGCGCGGGTGCACGACAGCCAAGGTGGGCACGCGCGACATGGCGGGCGAGAAGCGGCCCTTGTGTTCGAAGCGCTGGCGGAAGCCGGAATGCTGCAGCGACGACAGCAGCTTGGGCACCAGTCCACCGGTGAGGAATACGCCGTCCCAGGCGCCGGCACTCAGCACCAGGTCGCCGGCGATGGCCCCGAACACCGCGCAGAAAACATCCAGGGTGCGCATGCAGCGCCGATCGCCCGCCGCAGCGCGTGCGGTGATGTCGGCCGGTTGCATCGGGCCAGGATCTTCGCCCGCGATCTCGCTCAGGGCGCGATGCAGGTTGACCAGGCCGGGCCCGCAGATCAGGCGCTCGTTGGAAACGCGGCCGAACTGTGCGGACAATTTCTCGAGTATTTCGATCTCTTCCGGCGTGCCAGGCGGAAAACTGACGTGGCCGCCTTCGGTTTCCAGCGGATAGCGCCGACCGTCGCGCACGATCAGGCCGCCTACGCCCAGCCCGGTACCCGGGCCTATGACGGCGTAGGTCTTGTTCACCGATGCGGGCGCCGGCGACCAGCGTGCGCCGCCGATCGGCACCACATCGGCCGGAGTCAGCAACGACACCGCCATCGCCTGCGCGGCGAAATCGTTGACGAGCTTGATGTCGTCGAAACCCAACGCGCTGCGCGTACGCGAAAGCGAGATGACCCAGGGATGGTTGGTGATGCGAGCCTCGTCGCCATCGACGCGGCCGGCCACTGCGAATACACCGTTCTGCGCGATCGCGCCGGTCTTGTCCAGGTAATGCTGGGCGGCATCGGCGAGCGAAGGGAAATCCGCGACCGCGAATTCCCCAACGCTATCGACGATGAGCGGCGTTTCCAGCGAGGTATCGGCCAGCGCGAAGCGCGCGTTGGTGCCGCCGATATCGGCCAGCAGTACACGCTCGGTAGAAGCCGGCTCTGTAGAAGCCGGCTCTGCAGAAGCACGCTCTGCGGAAGCAGGGGGCGTGGCGGTCATGCGGAGTACTTCAGGCGATGGTTACAAAGAGTATTCCGCGGCATCCGACTCAGTCGTCCTCGTTGCTCAGCGCTGCGCCGTGAGTGGCGACAACTTTCGCATAATAGCGTGCGCTGTCCTTCGGTGTGCGGGTCTGGGTTTCGAAGTCCACGTGGACAATACCGAACCGTTTGGAATAGCCCAACGACCATTCAAGGTTGTCCAGCAGCGACCACACGAAGTAGCCGCCGATGTCGCAACCCGCCTCGATCGCCGCGTGCACTGCGCGCAAATGTTGGCGCAAGTAGCTGAGTCGCAAGGGATCGCGCACGCGTCCGTTCTCTGATTTGGGCGGATCGAAGAAGGCCGCGCCGTTCTCCGTGATGAAAACCTTGGGGTTGCCATAGCGTTCTTTCACCCACACCAGCGTGTCGGTCAGGCCCTGCGGGAATACCTCCCAGCCGGTTTCTGTATACGTATGCTGGTTCTGTCGGACCGGTGCGACCTTCAGCGGCCAATTCAGTTCGTCGTGCTTGGCCACGTTGCGGGTGTAGTAGTTGACGCCGATGAAATCCAGCGGCTGCTTGATCAGGTCCATGTCGTCCTGCGACCACTCGGGCCAGGCTTCGCCGAAGATTTCGCGCAGCTCTTCCGGATAGGTGCCGAAGAACGCCGGGTCCAGGTATTGGCGGTTCATGTAGGCCTCGGCGCGACGGGTCGCAGCGAGATCTTCGGCGCTATCGCTGGCCGAATACTTGGGCTCGATGTTCACCACCAGGCCGATCTCGTGCTTGCCGACTTCGCGGTAGGCTTTCACTGCCGCGCCATGCGCGCGCATCAGGTTGTGCGAGGCGATGGGCGCTTCGAAACGGTTGCGGTGGCCCGGCGCCAACGCGCCGTGCAGATAACCGCCATCGGTGACCACCCACGGTTCGTTGAGCGTGGCCCAGCGCTTGATGCGGCCGTCCAGGCGCCCGAACATCAAACGGCCGTAATCGGCGAACCAGCCGGCGATATCGCGGTTCAACCAGCCGCCCTGGTCGTCCAGCGCGGCGGGCAGGTCCCAGTGGAAGAGAGTGGCGACAGGCTGGATGTCGTTCTCCAGCAGCGTGTCGACCAAACGTTCGTAGAAGTCCACGCCTTTCTGGTTGACGCGGCCCTTGCCCTCCGGCAGCACCCGGCTCCAGGAAATGCTGAAGCGGTAGGCCTGCATGCCCAACTCTTTCATGATCGCGATGTCTTCGCGCCAGCGGTTGTAATGGTCGCAGGCTATGTCGCCGGTGTCGTTATTGAGCATGCGGCCCGGCGTATGGGCGAAGCGCTGCCAGATGCTGGGGCCGGCGCCATCGGCGAGCGGGGAGCCTTCGATCTGATAGGCAGCGGTGGCGCTTCCCCAAACGAAATCGTCCGGGAACTGGTAAATATTCGACATGGCCCCTCCGGCGGTGTCGTAGATGTATCAATAGGATTCGGGATATTGCGTTGTGAAAACGGTTACATGGCAGAATACCGCAAGCCTTCGGTCAGCGGAACCGGTCAGAGGGCTGAAATAGAAATAAAGCCAACTGCATCCCGATTGCCGCACGCGGCAATCGGGATGCATGCCAGCAGTCACCGGGAGGGCCGGCGACAGTCAGAACTTCATCGCCGGAGAGATGATGGCCAGCGTTCAATTAGATAGCGTCCGCAAGATATACGACAACGGCCAGGTGGCCGTGCACGGCGCCAGTTTCGAAGTCGCCGACGGCGAACTGATGGTGCTGGTCGGACCGTCGGGCTGCGGCAAGTCGACCTTGTTGCGGATGATCGCCGGCTTGGAAGACATCACCGCCGGTACGCTTTCCATCGGCGAGCGCGTGGTCAATGAAGTGGCGCCGAAGGACCGGGATATCGCCATGGTGTTCCAGAGCTATGCGCTGTATCCGCACATGACCGTGGCCGAGAACCTCGCCTTCGGCCTGAAGCTGCGCAAGCACGACAAAGCCACTATCGAGAGACGAGTTGCGGCGGCAGCCGAGACGCTGGGCCTGACGCCCATGATGGACAAGTTGCCTGGGCAGATGTCGGGCGGCCAGCGGCAGCGCGTGGCGCTGGGCCGAGCGCTGGTGCGCGAACCTTCAGTGTTCCTGTTGGACGAGCCGCTCTCCAACCTGGATGCCAAGCTGCGACATTCGGTACGCACCGAGATAGCCCGCCTGCACCGGCAACTGGGCACGACCATGATCTACGTCACCCATGACCAAGTCGAAGCGATGACCTTGGGCCAGCGCATCGTGGTGATGAAAGACGGCGAAGTGCAGCAGATCGATACGCCGATGGCGCTGTACCAGAAGCCAGCCAACGTCTTCGTGGCCACTTTCATAGGCAGCCCGAAAATGAACCTGCTATGGGGCGAACTGCAGCAACGCGACGGCTTGCGTCTGGTCATCGCCGAGGGCGTTGAGTTGCTGTTGCAACCGCAACCCGCCATGGAAGCGGTATTGCAGACCTATGTCGGCAAACAGTTGACGATAGGACTGCGGCCTGAAGACATGCACCTGGGGCCGCCGGGGGCGGATCGCTTGCCGGCGAAGGTGGAAGTAGTCGAGCCGGTGGGCAACGAAGCCTTCCTCAATCTGGGCTGCGGCGGCTGCGATCTGGTGATCCGCCTGCCGCCCTACGACCTGCCGGCAGTCGGAGGCCAGGTCCATCTGGGCTACGTCTCGGAACGCATGCATTACTTCGATCCGGAAAGCGGAATCCGCGTCGAGCCGGCGTAGCGGGCGCCTGAAGCAGCCCGGTTCGGCGGGTTTCGTAGCGCCGAGCTTGCTCGGCTGCCTTGCCACCCTTAAACCAAGAGCAGCCGAGCGAGCTCGGCGCTACAAGGCGGCAGCTTGCGGCGGGAAGCGCTCCCGCCCTGCAGCCCGTTATACTCCCTGGTTGGTGCTTTGTTCGCAGACCACCTTCGCCAGTTAAATCAATAATTTGGCGTCGAAACATAATCCCGATTACTAAATGTGGCAGCGCGCCGGCCGGTCCGGCCGCGATGCCCGGAAGCAACCGCCGCATGCGCCTTTCCACCATCAAGCTGTCCGGTTTCAAATCCTTCGTCGATCCGACCACCCTGCATCTGCCCACCAACATGACCGGTGTGGTCGGTCCTAACGGCTGCGGCAAATCCAACATCATCGACGCCGTGCGCTGGGTAATGGGCGAGAGTTCGGCCAGCCGTCTGCGTGGCGATTCGCTGACCGACGTGATCTTCTCCGGTTCGGCTGCGCGCAAGCCCGTCTCGCAGGCCACGGTCGAACTGATCTTCGACAACAGCGACCACACCATCGCCGGCGAATTCGCCGCCTTCAACGAAATCTCCGTCAAACGCCTGGTCAGTCGCGACGGCACCAGTAATTACTATCTCAACGGCACCAAGTGCCGCCGCCGCGACATCACCGACTTGTTCCTGGGCACCGGTCTGGGCCCGCGCAGCTACTCGATCATCGAGCAGGGCATGATCAGCCAGATCATCGAGGCGCGCCCGGAAGACCTGCGCATCTATCTGGAAGAAGCGGCCGGCATCTCCAAATACAAAGAGCGCCGCAAGGAAACCGAAACCCGCATCCGCCACACCCGCGAAAACCTCGACCGCCTGGGCGACCTGCGCGAAGAGATCACCAAGCAGTTGGAGCACCTCAAGCGCCAGGCCCGCCAGGCCGAGCAATACCAGGCGCTGCAGGAAGAACGAAAGATCAAGGACGCCGAGTGGAAGGCGCTGGAATACCGCGGCCTGGACGGCGAACTGCAGAAGCTGCGCGAAGGCCTGTCGCAAGAAGAGACCAAGCTGCAGCAGTTGATCGCCGAACAGCGCGAAGCCGAGCGCCAGTTGGAAACCGGCCGCGCCGGCCGCGAATCGGCCAGCGACGCATTGAACAAGGCGCAGGGCGAGGTCTACCAGGTCGGCAGCGCGTTGGCCCGTATCGAACAGCAGATCCAGCACCAGCGCGAGCTCGGTGAGCGCCTGCAGAAGGCCCGCGACGAAGCGCAGAGTGCGCTCTCCGAACTCGGCCAGCACATCAGCGGCGACGAGACCAAGCTGGCGGTGCTGCGCGAATCCGTGGCCGAGGCCGAGCCGCAACTGGCGCAGTTGCAGGAAGACGACCAGTACAAGCAGGAAGCCCTGCGCGAAGCGGAGACCAAGCTATCCGACTGGCAGCAGCGCTGGGAAGGCCACAGTCGCGAGTCCTCCGAAGCCGCTCGCGCCGGTGAAGTCGAGCGCACCCGTGTCGACTATTTGGACAAGCAGTCGCTGGAAGCCGAGCGCCGTCGCGAAATCCTGACTAGCGAACGCAGCGGGCTGGATCTGGACGCGCTAGCCGCGACTTTCGAACAGGCCCAGCTGCAGCACGAAACCCAGAAGGCGTCGCTGGACGGGCTGAATACCGATTTGGAAACCCGCAAGCAGGCCGTCGGCGCACTGCAGGAACAGCAGCGCAGCGCGCAGTCTGAACTAGCGGAAGTCCGCAAGAACACCCAGGCCGCGCGCGGCCGCCTGTCTTCGCTGGAAACCCTGCAGCACGCTGCGTTGGGCCAGGAGCAGGGCGCGGCGGTGGCGTGGCTCAAATCGCGCGGACTCGATTCTGCCGCCCGCGTCGGCGAAAGGCTGACCGTCGAATCGGGTTGGGAAAACGCAGTCGAAGGCGCGCTCGGCCAGCTGATCGAGGGCGTTCTCGTCGATGCCCCCGAAGCGCTGGTCGAAGCGCTGGGCGAACTCGGCGAAGGCCGGATCGCACTGGTGTCCTCCGACGACGACGGTTCTACCTTCGCGCCGACTTCGCTCGCGGCGAAAGTGCAGGGTCCGCTGGCGATCCGTCGCTTGCTGGCGCGCCTACATGTCGCCGAGGATCTGGCCGAAGCCCGCCGCCTGCTGCCGCAACTGGGCGAGGGCGACTCGGTCATCACCCGCAGTGGCGAACGCATGGGCGCCGGCTGGGTGCGCGTGCTGCGTTCCGGTGCGGCCAAGCAGGGCGCCTTGCTGCGCGAGCGCGACATCCAATCGCTGCGCGTGGAAATCGAAGCGCTGCAGAAGCGCGAAGCCGAACTCGACCAGTTGCTGACCAGCTTCCGCGATCAGCTGCTCGCCGCCGAACAGCATCGCGAGGACGCCCAGCGCGCGCTCTACATCGCCCACCGCGGCGTTTCCGAACTCGCCGGCCAGCTGCAGAGCCAACAGGGCAAGGTCGAGTCCGCACGCAACCGCATCGACCGCATCGACGGCGAACTGCTGCAGCTGCATGAAACTCTCGACAACAGCCGCGAACAGGCCCGTGAGGCGCGTTCCAAGCTTGAAGACGCCATCAACCGCATGGCCGAACTGGAAACCACGCGGCAGTCGCTGGATGCCGAGCGCCGCCAGTTGGCCGAAGCACGCGATGCCGCCCGCGACGCGGCCCGAAATTCCCGCGACACCGCCCACGCGCTGGCGCTGACCCTGGAATCCCAGCGCACCCAGATCGTGGCCTTAAGCCAGGCCCTGGAACGCATGAGCGGCCAGCGCGGCCAGCTCGATTCGCGCCTGGGCGAACTTTCCTCGCAGCTGAGCGCCGGCGATTCGCCGGTCGAATCGCTGGAAAACGAACGCCAGGCCGCGCTGGAGCAGCGCGTGCTGGCGGATCGCCAGTTGGGCGAAGCGCGCGCGGCACTGGAAGGCATCGACAACGACCTGCGCAACTTCGAGCAAGTGCGCCACCAGCGCGACGAACAGTCGCTGACTCAGCGCGAAGTGATTTCGCAGCGCAAGCTGGATCAGCAGGCGCTGAGCTTGAAGGCCGAGCAACTCTCGGGCGCCGTGGTCAAAGCGGGATTCGTGCTGGAAGACGTCATCAACAGCCTGCCCGAAGTCGCCGCCGTGGCCGACTGGGAGCAGGCGGTGGGCAGCATCGACGGCAAGATGCGTCGCCTGGAGCCGGTCAACCTGGCCGCGATCCACGAGTACGGCGAAGCCTCGCAGCGCTCCGAATACCTGGAGGCGCAGAACGCCGACCTGACCTCGGCGCTGGAAACCCTGGAAGAAGCCATCCGTAAGATCGACCGCGAGACCCGCGGCCGCTTCAAGGACACTTTCGATCGGGTGAATTCGGGCGTGCAGGAACTTTATCCGCGCCTGTTCGGCGGCGGTCACGCCTACCTGGAGCTGACCGGCGAGGATCTGTTGGACACCGGCGTGGCGATCATGGCCCGCCCCCCCGGCAAGCGCGTCTCCAACATCTCGCTGCTCTCGGGCGGCGAGAAGGCGATGACCGCGGTGGCGCTGGTATTCGCCATCTTCCAGCTCAATCCCGCACCGTTCTGCCTGCTGGACGAGGTCGACGCCCCGCTGGACGAAGCCAACGTCGGTCGTTTTACGGCGATGGTCAAGGAGATGAGCGAGAAGGTGCAGTTCCTGTTTGTCAGCCACAACAAATCGACCATGGAAGCCGCACACCAGCTCAGTGGCGTTACCATGCGGGAGCCTGGCGTCAGCCGTCTGGTCTCGGTGGACTTGGAAGAGGCCGCACGCCTGGCCGGAGCCGCCTGATTTTGGGCAACATCGCCTTGGGCGGCACGACCCTTGCAAACGGGACTCTGAAAAGCACGACCCTGAAAAGCACGACCTTGATAAGCACGGCTTTGACAAGCACGATCCCCTCAGCGACCCCCGCGCGGAGAAACAGATAAATGTCCGACATGGCCTTGCTTAGAATCGGCATCCTGATCGCAGGCGTGCTGCTGATCGTGGCGATCGTCTTCTTCGGCCGTCCCAAGAAATCGAAGCAGGGCAAACGTCTCGAGCCCGGCGAACGCGATGGCGCGCGCACGGAGCCCAGCCTGGCTGGGGATCTTTCCGCGGACGGCTCGGGGCTGGACTACAGCAGCGATGCGGTTTCCCAGCCGGAGCTGGGTCTGCCCGGCGGCGCCATCGAAACCGACCTGGGCAAGCGCCCCAGCCAGGATTTCGACAAGATCGTGTCGCTCTACGTCGCCGCCCGCGCCGGCCACACCTTGCGCGGCGAGGACATCGTCGTGGCCGCCGAAAAAACCGGCCTGACCTTCGGCCACATGAACGTGTTCCACCGCCTAGTCGAGAACCATCCCGAGCGAGGGCCTATTTTCAGCATGGCCAACATCCTGCAGCCCGGCAGTTTCGACATGGCCAACATCCGCGAACTGGAAACGCCGGCCATCGCTTTCTTCCTCACGCTGCCGGCGCCGCTGACCGCGCTGGACGCCTGGGAGAAGCTGCTGCCCAATGTGCAGCGCATGGCCGAGCTGCTGGATGGCGTGGTCCTGGACGACAGCCGCAACGCGCTGGGGCGCCAGCGCATCATGCATATCCGCGAGGAACTGCGCGCCTACGACCGCCAGCACGAAGCGCCACCGCTGACCAAGTCGCCGCGTTGGTGATTGAAGCCCCTCTCCAGTGGGAGAGGGGTTGGGGTGAGGGTCCGGCGAAGTCATGATGGTTCCGACGACGCTGACTCCGCCGTACCCTCATCCGGCGCTACGCGCCACCTTCTTCCGGCGGGAGAAGGGTTTGAAAGCCACCATCTCATGACTACTGCTTCTTCTCGCGCTGCCAAACTCCGCCAACAACTCGAAGACGCCAATCACCGCTACCACGTCCTCGACGAACCCAATATTCCGGACGCCGAATACGATCGGCTGCTGCGCGAGCTGGACGAACTGGAAGCCGCCCATCCGGAACTGGTGACGCCCGATTCTCCGACCCAGCGCGTCGGCAACGCACCCTCCTCGAAGTTCGCCGAAGTCCGCCATGCCATTCCGATGCTTTCGCTGGGCAATGCCTTCAGTGAAGCCGAGGTGCGCGACTTCGTGCGCCGCATCGAGGAGAAACTGAAGCGCCCAGTGCTAGAATTTTCGGCCGAACCGAAACTCGACGGTCTCGCCATCAGCCTTCGTTACGAAAAAGGCCGCTTCGTGCAGGGCGCCACCCGCGGCGACGGCGCCAGTGGCGAGGACGTCACCGCCAATCTGCGCACGGTGAAAGCCATTCCGCTGCGCCTGCGCGGAAAAGGCTGGCCCGCGGTCCTCGAAGTGCGCGGCGAGGTGTACATGCCGCGCGCCGCTTTCGAGAAATACAACGAACAGGCGCGTCTGCACGGCGGCAAAGTGCTGGCCAATCCGCGCAACGGCGCCGCGGGATCGCTGCGCCAACTCGACCCGCGCCTGACCGCGCAGCGTCCGCTGGCTTTCTTCGCCTATGGCGTCGGCTTGGTCGAGGGCGGTGCGTTGCCGGACACGCATTCGGCCACGCTCAAGCAGCTGCGCGAATGGGGATTTCCGGTCAGCTCGGAATCGAAAGTGGTCGAGGGCGCCCAAGGCCTGCTCGACTACTACGGGCGGATCGGCGGCAAACGCGATGCGCTGGCCTTCGACATCGACGGCGTGGTCTACAAGCTGGACGACAACGACGGCCAACGCGAGATGGGTTTCGTCTCGCGCGCGCCGCGCTGGGCGATCGCGCACAAGTTCCCTGCGCAGGAACAGTCCACCACGGTCGAGGCCATTGAGATCCAGATCGGCCGCACCGGTGCGGCCACGCCAGTCGCGCGGCTGAAGCCTGTACAGGTCGCCGGCGTGGTCGTCACCAACGCGACCTTGCACAACGCCGACCAGATCGCGCGCCTGGACGTGCGCGTGGGCGATACGGTGATCGTGCGCCGCGCCGGCGACGTGATCCCGGAAGTGGTCAGCGTGATGTTGGAGCAACGGCCGAAAGGCGCCAAACCGTGGAAGATGCCTGCGGCTTGCCCCATCTGCGGCTCGGAGATCGTGCGCGAGGAAGGCGAAGCCGCCTGGCGTTGTTCGGGCGAGTTGAGTTGTCCGGCACAGCGCAAGGAAGCCATCCGTCATTTCGCCTCACGACGGGCAATGGACGTCGACGGCCTGGGCGACCGTTTCATCGAGGCTCTGTCCGACCTGGGTTACCTGCAATCGGTGGCGGACCTGTACAAGCTGACGTTGGAAGACCTGCTGGAAATGAAACGTCGCGCAGACGAGCGCGACGGCACCACGCCAGAGACGGTAAAGGCCGGGAAGGTCGCCACCAAATGGGCGGAGAACCTGATCGAGGCCATCGATCGCAGCCGCAACACCACGCTGGAGAGATTCCTGTTCGCCCTCGGCATTCAGCACGTCGGCGAAAGCACCGCCAAGGCGTTGGCGGCATGGTTCGGCGATCTGCAAGTGATCCGTCGCCTGCCATGGCCCTTGTTCAAGCATGTCCCGGATGTCGGCGGCGAAGTCGCGCGGTCCATCGGCCATTTCCTGGACCAACCCGGCAACCAGCAGGTTGTCGATGAGCTGCTGGCGCGCGGGGTGAAGATTTCCGAAACGCATCCGCCGACGGCGAAACTTCGCGAAGGACTGGACCTGGCCACATTGCTGGTGGACCTGGAAATCCCCAAGGTGACCCGCATCCGTGCCGAACAGCTCGGCAACGCCTTCGGCACTGCGCAGGCGCTGGTGGATGCGCCTGCGCATCAGTTCGTAAGCGCCGGCTTGCCTTCCGAATCCGCCAATGCGCTGGCGACGTGGCTCGAGGTTGCGGACAACGCGAGTCTGTTGCTGCAGGGTAGCGATGCCATCGACCGGTTGTTGGCCGCAGTCCCGAAGACGGAGAAAGTCGTCGTAGGGCCGCTGGATGGCAAGACCGTGGTCTTGACCGGCAGCCTGTCCTCGATGAGCCGCGACGAAGCCGGGGAAAAACTCGAAGCGCTGGGCGCCAAAGTCGCGGGCAGCGTGTCCAAGAAGACCAGCCTGGTGGTAGCGGGCGAGGCGGCGGGATCCAAGCTTGCCAAAGCCGAGGAACTCGGGGTCGAGGTATGGGATGAGCAGAGGTTGTTGGATTTCCTGGCAAAGCATTCATGACGCAAAAGACGCGGCGCGCCACGTCCACCGTCAATCTGGATGCGCTGCGCCTACGCGCGGCGGTCAACGCGCTGTTCCGGCTGTATTTCGCCGAACGTGACGTGTTGGAGGTGGAGACGCCCATCCTGTCCGAGGCCGGTAACACCGAACCCAATATCGAAAGCTTCACCACCCACTTCACCGGGCACTCCGAAGCGGGCGCGCGCACGCGCTGGATGCGCACGTCGCCCGAGTACCCGCTGAAACGTCTGCTCGCCGCCGGTGTGGGCGACTGCTATGAGCTGGGCCGCGTATTCCGTAACGGCGAGGCCGGCGGACGCCACAACCCCGAGTTCACCATGCTCGAGTGGTATCGCCTGGGCTGGGATCACCTGCAACTAATCGAAGAAACCGTACAACTGGTGCAGCGCGCGCTGGGCCTGATTCGCCGCGAAGCCGAAGTGGTTTCCTGCACTTACCGCGAGCTGTTCCAACAAGGGCTCGGTCTGGATCCGTTCACCGCTTCCGATGAGCAACTGCGCGCGCCTTTGTCCGCGCACACCATCGACGCAGAGGGGCTGACGCGCGACGACTGGCTGGATCTGCTGATCACGCATCTGCTGCAGCCCGCGTTTCCGGCGGACCGTATTACCGTAGTTCGCGACTGGCCCGCTTCGCAATGCGCGCTGGCGAGAATACGCCCCGGCGATCCACCGCTGGCCGAACGTTTCGAGTTGTACTTGGGCAGTCACGAGTTGGCCAACGGATACCACGAACTGATCGACGCGACCGAGCAACGCCAGCGTTTCATGCGCGATCTGTCGGTGCGCGAGTCCAGGATCGCGTCGCTGCCGCCAGTGGACGAACGCCTGCTCGACGCCATGGCCGGTGGGCTGCCTGCGTGCGCGGGAGTGGCGCTGGGCGTGGACAGATTGCTCATGGCCATGATGGGCACCGACCGCATTGCCGACGTGCTGGCTTTCCGATTTAGGGAAGCCTGAACGGATATCGGCGGATCAGACACTCAGACACCTTATTTTTCATATTCGTTAACGGGATTCGTGTGACTCTGTCGCTGGTGTTACGGGGGCAAGCATGAAGATCCTTTCGAAAGTCTGCGTGGTGTTGCTGTTGGCATGCTCGGCCGATGTATTTGGCGAAGCGCCAACGGCCAGCGGCATGCGTTTTCGTTGCGAATCCGACCGCACCGAACAGCACTACTGCGAGGTGGATACCGATGAAGGGATCACCTTGGTCAAGCAATTGTCGAAAACGCCCTGCATGCAAGGCCGTAACTGGGACTACGATCGGCACGGAGTCTGGGTGTCGCACCGCTGCCGCGCCGAATTCATTACCGGCAAATCGGTCCCGATAGAGGACAAGATCGAGGGCACGCTGGTGCGCTGTGAATCCCGGGCCAATCGTGTGGAACACTGCCCGGCGGAAACCCGCAACGGCGTGCGCCTGACGCGGTTGTTGTCCGACTCCGATTGCGTCGAAAACCTGGACTGGGGCTACGACGAGACCGGTATCTGGACAGCCCGCGGCTGCCGGGCCGAATTCAGGGTGGGCAAGACCGATGCGTCCGCTTCGCCCATCGATACCGGGTCGACGAAACTCCTGTGCGAATCCGATGACAGGCAGCGAAAGCGTTGCGAGGTAACAGTGGAAAAGGGAGTGGACCTCTTGCGCCAGCTCTCCCGGACCCGTTGCGTGAAAGGAACCAACTGGGACTGGGACAGTACGGGTATCTGGGTCGACAAAGGTTGTCGCGCGGAATTCGGCGTGTATTGAGCGCAACGCTTGGCTTACCGACGATGATTTAAACTTGAGGCATGGAAAAAGATATCGACTATGCCCGCTACGACCGGATTCGCCCGATCCTCTGGACCGGCGAAACGCTGGATCTGCTGGATCAGCGCAAACTGCCTTTCCAGGTCGAACATCTCAGTTCACGCAGTAGCGATGAAGTGGCCGCAGCGATCCATTCGCTGGCGGTCCGTGGCGCACCGGCCATCGGCATTGCGGCGGGCTGGGGCGTGGTGCTGGCGGCACGCGAAATCGAGGCCGCCAATGGCGCCGAGGCGGCGCTCAAGCTGGAGCCGGCCCTGCAAAGGTTGAATGCCGCCAGGCCTACCGCGGTCAATCTGGCTTGGGCCTTGGCCCGCATGCGCCGGGTGCTGCAGTCCGCCGGAGCGGACTGGCAACAGGTGCTGGAGCGCGAGGCGCAGGCTATTGCGGAAGAAGACCTCGCCGCCAACCGCCACATGGGCGCGTTGGGCGCCGGCTTGATAGAACCCGGCAGCGGCGTGCTGACCCATTGCAATACCGGTTCGCTGGCAACGGCGGGCTTCGGGACCGCACTCGGCGTGATCCGCGCCGGCGTGGCCCAAGACCGCATCGCCCGGGTATTCGCGGACGAAACCCGGCCCTGGCAGCAGGGCGCGCGGCTGACGGTCTGGGAACTGCAGCAGGACGGGATCGACGCGACCCTGATCGCCGATTCCGCGGCATCGCATCTGATGAAAACCGGCGCGGTGCAGTGGGTAATCGTCGGCGCCGACCGCATCTGCGCCAACGGCGACACCGCCAACAAGATCGGGACCTATCAGCTGGCCATCGCTGCGCGTCACCACGGGGTCAAGTTCATGGTGGTAGCGCCGTCCTCGACAGTGGACATGGACACCGCCAGCGGCGATTTGATCGAAATCGAGGAACGCGACCCAGGCGAAATGCTCGGCATCGGCGGCGTGCGTATCGTCGCGGAAGGCATCCGCGCCTGGAACCCGGTCTTCGACGTCACCCCGGGTGAGTTGATCGATGCCATCGTCACCGAGAAAGGCGTTATCGAGCGGCCTACAGCCGAAAAGATGCAACTGGCTTTCGGCTGACCAGCTCCTGTAGGGCCGAGCTTGCTCGGCTGCCGTTGATTTCGCGTAAGAGCAGCCGAGCAAGTTCGGCTCTGCAAAAAATCAGCGACGTCATCCCGGCGAATGCCGGGACCCAGCTCAACAGCGTCGGGTAGCTGGATCCCCGGCATTCGCCGGGATAACGACCCTTGAGTTATCGCTATCCGCTTCGGGCTTTTTCGGTCATCCCTAGCTCCTCTAAGTGCTTGTTTTTCTAGCATTCCCAGGCTGCTCCCAGGTACCCATCCGTGGTACAATTCCGCAGTTGAAAATCCCACCGATTTCCGGCCCGCCGAACCTGCTTCGGTAGCCCGGTCTTTGGCCGTAGAAATAACCAGAAAACGGAACCCGAATGGCAGAACTCGCCAAGGAAATCATCCCGGTCAACCTCGAAGACGAGATGCGCCGCAGCTACCTGGACTACGCCATGAGCGTGATCGTGGGTCGCGCGCTTCCCGACGTACGCGATGGCCTGAAACCCGTGCATCGCCGCGTCCTGTTCGCGATGAACGAACTTGGCGCGCATAGCAACAAGGCCCATTTCAAGTCGGCGCGTATCGTCGGCGACGTGATCGGTAAGTACCACCCGCACGGCGACCAGTCGGTGTACGACACCCTAGTGCGCATGGCTCAGCCGTTCTCGCTGCGCTATCTGCTGGTGGACGGGCAGGGCAACTTCGGTTCGGTCGACGGCGACTCCGCAGCCGCCATGCGTTACACCGAAGCGCGCATGTCTCGGCTTACCGACCAGTTGATGGCGGACATCGACAAGGAAACCGTCGACTTCCAGCTCAACTACGACGAGAAGGAATACGAACCGACGGTCATGCCGACCCGGTTCCCGAACCTACTGGTCAATGGCTCGGCCGGCATCGCGGTGGGCATGGCCACCAACATCCCGCCGCACAATCTCACCGAAATCATCGACGGCCTGATCGCGCTGATCAACGACCCGGAAATCGACGTCGACGGGCTGATGCAGTACATCCCGGGCCCGGATTTCCCCACCGCCGGCATCATCAACGGCACCAGCGGGATAGTGGCGGGTTACCGCACCGGTCGCGGCCGGGTGCGCATGCGCGCGCGCGCCACCATCGAGATCAACGACGATACCGGCCGCGAGTCGATTATCGTCACCGAGATCCCGTACCAGGTGAATAAGGCGCGGTTGATCGAGAAGATCGCCGAGCTAGTCAAGGAAAAGAAGCTGGAAGGCCTGAGCGAGCTGCGCGACGAATCCGACAAGGACGGCATGCGCATCTACATGGAGGTCAAGCGCGGCGATTCGGCCGACGTGGTCCTCAACAACCTGTACCAGCAGACCCAGATGGAGTCGGTGTTCGGCATCAACATGGTGGCGCTGGTCGACGGCCGTCCGCAGACGCTGAACCTGAAGCAGATGCTGGAGGCGTTCATCCGCCACCGCCGCGAAGTGGTCACTCGCCGCACCATCTTCGAACTGCGCAAGGCCCGCGCCCGCGCGCACATCCTCGAAGGGTTGACCGTCGCGCTGGCCAACATCGACGAGATGATCGAGCTGATCAAGACTTCGGCCAACCCCGGCGAAGCGCGCGAGCGCATGCTGGCCAAGACCTGGGAACCGGGTCTGGTCGGCGCCTTGCTGGCGGCCACCGGTGCCGATACCTCGCGTCCGGAGGACCTGCCGGCCGGAGTCGGGTTCCTCAATGGTGCGTATCAGCTGACCGAGATCCAGGCCACCCAGATCCTGGAAATGCGTCTGCATCGCCTGACCGGTCTGGAGCAGGAAAAGCTGACCGAGGAATACAAGGAGCTGTTGGAAACCATCGGCGGCCTGATCCGCATCCTGGAAAACCCGGATGTGCTGCTGGAAGTGATCCGCACCGAGTTGCTGAACATCAAAGAAGAGTTCGGCGACGCGCGCCGCAGCGAAATCCGCCACAGCGAAGAGGACCTGGACATCCTGGACCTGATCGCGCCGGAAGACGTGGTGGTGACCCTGTCGCACGCCGGTTACGCCAAACGCCAGCCGGCCAGCGCCTATCGCGCCCAGCGCCGTGGCGGCCGCGGACGCAGCGCGGCGGCGACCAAGGAAGAGGATTTCATCGATCAGCTGTGGCTGGTCAACACCCACGACACCCTGCTGACCTTCACCAGCAGCGGGCGCGTGTTCTGGTTGTCGGTGTACCAATTGCCGGAAGCCGGTTCCAATGCGCGAGGGCGTCCGATCATCAACTGGATTCCGCTGGAAGCCGGCGAACGCGTGCAGGCGGTGCTGCCGGTGCGCGAATACGCCGAAGGCCAGTACGTGCTGTTCGCCACTCAGGACGGCACGGTCAAGAAGACTCCGCTTACCGAGTTCGCCTACCGGCTGTCGCGCGGCAAGATCGCCATCAACCTGGACGAAGGCGACGCGCTGATCGGCGTGGCCCTGACCGACGGCAGCCGCGACGTGATGCTGTTCGCTTCCAACGGCAAGGCCGTGCGTTTCGCCGAGAAGGAAGTGCGCAGCACCGGCCGCAACACCACCGGCGTGCGCGGCATCCGCCTGACCAAGGGCGAGCAGGTGCGCAGCCTGATCGTGGTCGAAGGCGACGGCGACATCCTGACTGCCAGCGAGCGCGGTTACGGCAAGCGCACTCCGGTCGAGGACTATCCGCGCAAGGGCCGCGGTACCCAGGGCGTGATCGCCCTACAGACTTCGACGCGCAACGGCCAGCTGGTCGGTGCGGTGCAGTTGTCCGACCACCACGAAGTGTTGCTGATTTCCGACGGCGGCACCCTGGTGCGCACCCGCGCCGCGGAAATTTCGCAGGTGGGCCGCAATACCCAGGGTGTGACCCTGATAAAGCTGGCCAAGGAAGAAACCCTGCAGGCGGTCGAGCGTCTGGATGCATCGCTGGACGAGGACGACGAGTCATCCGAGCTCGTGGTCCCCTCAGTCGATGGTCCCAGTCCGCAAGCCTGAGCGACGTTACTTTTGCTTTGCCCCCTTTGAAAAGGGGCTACGGGGGCTCTTGATCCTGCTTCTGAAGCAAAAGCAAATCCCCTCACTCCCCCTTTTTCAAAGGGGGAGGCAAAAATGAAGAACATCGCGGATGCGAAGCACGAATTTGTAAGCAGGCTTGACCCTAAACCAATTCGATTTGCGTTCTATACTGCCAATACATCCTAGGCAGGGAAATGCAAATGGAATCGACATCGCAGGCAAACGCGCGCATCCGCTGGGTACGCGCGTTTTTCGTTTCGGCATTGATGCTGTTGGCGCTGGGCGCCTGCAAGCGCAACGAAACCGGGCAGCTTCCCGAGCCGAGCGGCGAACCGATCAAAGCGCAGAAGGAAGAGATCAAGGGCTTCGCGCTGGCCAGCATCTATCCGGACGAGCACGACGGCGATCTTTCCATCGCCCTGGAATTCAGCCGTCCGTTAGTGGGCTCGCAGAACTTCGACGATCTGCTGGTAGTGACCGACGACAAAGGGGCAACCGTCAAAGGCAGTTGGGTGCTGGACGAAAAGGGCCTGATCCTGCGCTTCCCGTACGTGGAGGCGGCCAAGGACTACGAAGTCCTGGTGCGTGCCGACCTGCTTGCCGCCGACGGTAACCGGCTGGGCAAGGAGCTGAAGGAGAAAGTCCATACCGGCCAACTGGATCCCGCCGTGGGTTTCGCTTCGCAGGGCAGCGTGCTGCCGGCACGCGAAAGCCGCGGACTGCCGGTGGTGTCGATCAACGTCAAGGAAGTGGACGTAGAGTTCCTGCGCGTCAGCGAGAAGAACCTGCCCAAGTTCTTCTCCGAATACCAGCGTGGGGGCAGGCGCGGCAATTGGGACCTGGACAGCGAGTACAACGACAACACGCCGATAGGCGAGCTGGCCGAGCCGGTCTACGTCAACCGCTTCGTGCTGGGCGGCAAGCCCAACGAACGCATGCTGACCTATCTTCCTATCCAGGACATCAAGGAGCTGCAGGATCCCGGCCTGTACTTCGCGGTGATGAAGCGCACCGGCAAGTTCTCCGGCGATTTCGAAACCGCCTTCTTCACGGTCAGCGACATCGGCCTGCATGCGCGCGCCTACAAGGACAAGTTGTTCGTGCACACGGCCTCGTTGAACAACGGCGATGCCATCGGTGGCGTTGAGCTGAAGATCCTCGACCCGCAGGGCGAGGTGTTCCTGAAGGGCGAGACCGACAGCAACGGCAACGCGCTGCTTAACTACAAGCTCGATGCGGGCCAAGTGCTGATCGCCAAGCGCGACAAAGACGTATCCATGTTGCCGTTCAACCAACCGGCGCTGGATCTGTCCGAATTTTCGGTCGCCGGCCGCGAGACGGCTTGGTTCGATGTGTTCGCCTGGTCCGGGCGCGATCTGTATCGCCCGGGCGAAACCGTGCGCATCAATGCGTTGCTGCGCGACAACGACGGTAAGCCCACCAAACCTCAGCCGATCTTTCTGCGCCTGAAGCAGCCGGATGGCAAGACCTTCCGAGAGACCCGTCTCCAGCCGGGTGCGCAGGGGTATTTCAGTTTCGAGCAGGTCATTCCGACGGAAGCGCCGACCGGGCGTTGGCAGGTCGAATTCCGCACCGATCCGGCCAGCAAGGAAGCTGTGCAGGGCATGACTTTGCGCATCGAGGAGTTCCTACCCGAGCGCATGAAGCTGGATCTGGAAGCCACCCAGCAAGTCCTCAAGCCTGGCGAGCCGTTCAAGCTCAAGGCCAAAGCGGCTTATTTGTACGGCGCGCCGGCCGACGGCAACCGCTTCACCGCCAAGATGGCGATCGCGGTGGAACAACATCCGCTGGAACAACTGCCCGGCTATTTTTTCGGCGATCCCACTTTGAGCTTGCCCAAGGAAGCAAAAGACATCATCGATACGACCTTCGATGCCGAAGGCGTTTACGAGGAAGACATCGCGCTGCCCGCCGAAGCTAAGCCCAGCAGCACGATAGCGGCAGTCGTTTCCGGCAGCGTCTACGAAACCGGCGGCCGCACCGTCAACCGCACGCTCAAGCGCGTGCTGTGGCCGGCCAATGCGCTGGTCGGCGTGCGCCCGCTGTTCGACGATAAGGACGGCGCCGACGCCAACAGCAATGCCCGCTTCGAGCTGGTGCGCGTGGACGCTGCCGGCAAGCCGCAATCTGCCAAGGGCCTCAAGGTCACTCTGGTGCGCGAAATCCGCGACTACCACTGGAACTACGACGAGGACGACGGCTGGGATTACGATTTCACCCAGCGCTTCGAGAACTTGGAGGTTAAGACGGTCGATATCGGAGCGACCGCCGCCAAGGTCGATTACCCGGTGGAGTGGGGGGGCTACCGGCTGGAAGTGTTCGATCCGGCGACCGGCCTGACCACGCGTTATCCGTTCAATGCGGGCTGGAGCTGGGACGACGAGAACCGTGGCCTGGATGCGCGCCCCGACAAGGTGAAGATCGCCCTCGACAAGACCGGCTATAAGGCCGGAGACACGCTCAAAGTCACGGTCACTCCGCCGCATCCCGGCAAGGGACTGTTGATGGTCGAGAGCGACCGCATGCTTTACGTGCAGGAAATCGACGCCAAGCCGGGCAGCACCTTCGAGATTCCGGTGACCGCGGACTGGGAACGCCATGACGTGTACGTCACGGCACTGGTGTTCCGCGGCGGTTCCGTACCCAGCAAGATCACTCCGGCGCGCGCTGTGGGCGTGGCCCATGTGCCTATGGATCGCAGGGCGCGCCGGGTCTCGGTAGGACTGGTCGCGCCGAAACAGATGCGGCCCGAGCAGGATCTGCCGGTCACCGTCAGCGTGCCCGAACTGGCAGGAAAACAGGCGTTCGTGACGGTTTCCGCTGTGGATGTCGGCATCCTCAACATCACCCGCTTCCCGGTGCCCGACGCCAATGCGCAGTTCTTCGCCCAGCGCCGCCTGGGTGTGGATGCGTACGACGTGTACGGTCGCGTGATCGAAAGTTTCGAAGGCGATACCGCGAAGATCCGTTTCGGCGGCGACATGGCGCTGGCGGCATTGCCGCAGGCCAAGCGCCCGACCTCGCGCGTGCAGACCGTGGACCTGTTCGCTGGCCCGGTACAGCTGGATGCGAAGGGCAATGCGCGGGTCAAGTTGAAGGTTCCGGATTTCAACGGCACCTTGCGGGTGTCGGTGTTGGTGTACTCGGAGGATCGTTACGGTAACAAGGATCGCGAAACACTGGTGCGCGCGCCCATCGTGGCCGAAGCCAGTCTGCCGCGCGTACTGGCGCCGGGCGACAAGAGCACGGTGACCCTGGACGTGCAGAATTTCACCGGGCAGCCTGGCGATTTCAAGGTGCAGGTGGATGGCATCGGTCCGTTGTCGATCGCACAGGCTTCGCGCAACGCCAAGCTCGGTAAGGACGCCAAGACCACGCTCAGCTTCCCGATCACGGCGGGCGAGGGTTACACCACCGCACAGGTCCGTGTGCGGGTGGATGGCGGCGGCTTCAAGGTCGATCGCAAGTACGATGTTCCGGTGCGCGCTGGTTGGCCGTCGGTGTTGCGTTCACAGACGCGAGTGCTCGACACGTTGGCGCCAGTCGAACTTGGCAGCGGTTTCGCCGATGGCCTGATGACCGGTTCGGTCAACGTGCGCATGATGGTCAGTGCGCTGCCGCCGATCCCGTTCGCCAGCGCGCTGCAAGGCGCGCTGGAATATCCGTACGGTTGCGCCGAACAGACCACCAGCAAAGGCTATGCCGCGCTGGAACTGGACGATGCGACGGCGAAGATGCTGGGCGTAAAGGGGCTGGATCCGAAGAAGCGCCGCGAACGCATGGAGGGCGCCTTCGGTCGTCTGGCTTCCATGCAGGTGTCCACCGGCCATTTCTCGATGTGGGGCGATGACGGTTACGTCAATCCGGGTCTGACGCCTTACATCGTGGAGTTCCTGCTGGATGCGAAGGAAGGTGGATTCGCAGTACCGGATACGGTGCTGCAGAAGGCCTTGACCCGCTTGAGCGAGGATCTGCTGGCGGGCGGTGCGCAGTTCTATGGCTACGATTCGCGCGACCATCTTAAATTCGCCAGCCAGGCCTATTCCGGTTACGTGCTGGCCCGGGTGAACCGCGCCCCGCTGGGTACGCTGCGTGCGCTCTACGACAACGAGCGCGGCAAGAGCCTCACCGGGCTGCCCTTGGTGCACCTGGGCATCGCGCTGTCGCTGCAGGGCGACAAGAAGCGGGGCGAGAAGGCGATCGCCGACGGCTTCGCCAAGGCCGGCGATCGTTCGGGTTATCTGGGCGACTACGGCAGCCGCGTGCGCGACGATGCCTTGATGATCGCGCTGGTGCACGAGCGCAAGCTCGGCAAGCCGGCTTACGATGCGCGCTCGGTGTCCCTGGGTCGCGAGCTGGATGCGCGCCGCAACACCGGCTGGATGTACCTGAGCACGCAGGAGCAGGTGGCGCTGGCGCGTCTGGGCAAAGCGTTGATGGCGGATCAGAAGAAACTCGTCTCGGGCAGCTACAGCGTCGGCGGCGAAAGCGAGGCGGTTGCGGCCACCAAGATCTTCGGCCGCAGTTTCGACTACGCCACTCTCGCCAAGGGCGTGCGATTCACGCCCGAAGGCCAACCGCCCTTGTTCGCCAGCCTGGAAGTCGCCGGTATCCAGCGCAGCCCGCCGGCTTTCGACAACAAGCAGATCGGTATCGAACGCAGCTATTACACGACCGATGGCAAGGAGTGGAAGGGCAGCACCTTGAAGGAGGGCGAGGCATTGATCGTACGGGTCAGCATCACCGCGAACGTAAGCATGCCTGATGCCTTGTTCACCGATCTGCTGCCGGCCGGTCTTGAGATCGAGAACTTCAACCTGGGCGACGCCAAGCAGTGGGCGGACGTAGTGGTGGACGGCATCAACATTACCGACCGCTCCAGCTCGGCCGACGTCAAGCACGAGGAGTACCGCGACGATCGCTACGTGGCCGCCTTGAAGCTGGATCGCGGCGACGCCGCCAAGGTGTTCTACCTGGTCCGTGCGGTCACTCCTGGCACCTACAGCGTGCCGCCGCCGCTGGTGGAAGACATGTACCGCCCGGATATCCGTGGCGTGGGCAAGTCGACGCCGGCCTCGATCACGGTGGTGCAGCCGTGATGGGGAAGCTTCCCTTCTCCCTCCGGGAGAAGGTGCCCGTAGGGCGGATGAGGGAGCGGATTGTCCGCCCGCATTAGGGTTCCCGTGGCACGGAATTTCCATTCCCTCATCCGTCGCTTCGCGCCACCTTCTCCCGGAGGGAGAAGAAAAAGCGTGCGAGGTCTGCTGCCTTGGCTGCGCTGGGGCACGATAGCCGTGTTGGTGACACTCCTCGTCCTGGACCTCGCCTTCCCACCTCCACTTCCCAAAGCCCGCGACACCAGCACTCTGGTGGTCGCACGCGACGGCACTCCGCTGCGCGCCTTCGCTGATCGCAACGGCGTCTGGCGCTACCCGGCCACGCCGGAAACCGTATCGCCGCTCTACCTGCAGGCGCTGCTCAACTACGAAGACCGCTGGTTCTGGAAGCATCCCGGCGTCAATCCTTGGGCGCTGCTACGCGCAGGCGGGCAGTGGCTGCGCGGCGGACGCATCGTTTCCGGCGGCTCCACCCTGACCATGCAAGTCGCGCGCATCCTCGACCCGCACTCGCGCACGCCATGGGGCAAGGCCAAGCAACTGTTGCGCGCGCTGCAGCTCGAAGCGCACTTGTCCAAACGGGAAATCCTACAGCTGTACCTGGAACGTGCGCCGTTCGGCGGCGCCATCGAAGGGGTGGAAGCGGCGAGCTGGGCTTATCTGGGCAAGCCGGCGTCGCGACTATCGCAGGCCGAAGCGGCTTTGCTGGCGGTATTGCCGCAATCGCCCAGCCGGCTGCGTCCTGATCGGCATCCGGAAGCTGCGCGCATCGCACGGGACAAGGTACTCAAGCGCATGGTCGCGTTGGGTGTCTGGCCGCAGGCGGAGGTGGACGATGCCCGCGTCGAATCGGTGGTCGCCCGTTCCCTGAAACCGCCGCTCAGCGCCGCCTTGCTGGCCGAACGCCTGCATCAGGCCGATCCCAAAGCCGCGCGCATCGTATCCAGTGTCGATCCCGAGCTGCAGCGGACGCTGGAGGAACGCGTCTTCGCTTATTTCTCCACTCTGCCCGAACGCACTTCAGCCGCCCTGCTGGTGGTCGACAACACCAGTCTGCAGGCGCGTGCCTATGTCGGTTCGGTGACTTTTGGCGACAAGCAGCGGCTGGGTCATGTGGACATGGTGCAGGCCTGGCGCTCGCCCGGTTCCACGTTGAAGCCTTTTCTCTACGGTCTGGCGCTGGACGACGGGTTGATCCACTCGGAAAGCCTGTTGATCGACGCGCCGCAGACGTTCGACGGCTATCGTCCGGGCAATTTCGATTCCGCCTTCAACGGTCCCATCGGTGCGGCCGAAGCTTTGCGGCTTTCCTTGAATGTGCCCGCGGTGGATTTGCTGGATCGCGTGGGTCCAGCGCGTTTTTCCGCGCGGCTGGCCAACGGGGGCATCGAGCTGAAATATCCGCGCGGCGGCAAACCCAATCTCTCCATGATTCTGGGCGGTACCGGTGCGCGGTTGGAAGACCTGGTGGGCGCGTTCGCCGCATTCAATCGCGACGGCCTCGCCGGACGCGTGCGTTATACCGACGCCGATCCGGTCATAGACCGCCGCATGATGTCGCCGGGAGCGGCCTGGATACTGCGCGAAATACTCGAAGCCAATCCAAGGCCCGGTTATGGGTTAGGCACTTTTGATATCGGTTCGCGTCCGCGCGTGGCGTGGAAGACGGGAACTAGCTACGGTTTTCGCGATGCGTGGGCGATCGGCGGCACGCGCCGCTACACGGTCGGCGTATGGGTAGGTCGACCGGACGGCACGCCCTTGCCGGGCCAGTACGGCGCGGTTACCGCGTTGCCGCTGATGTTCGAAGTGATCGACAGCCTGCCGCAGGCACGCAGCGACGGCGTGCCCGCGCCGCCGCCCGCCAACGTCGCCGAGGCGGAAATCTGCTGGCCGTTGGGCTTGCCGCCCGAAGCCGACGCTCCGCAGCTATGCCAGCGACGGATGAAAGCATGGACCCTGGACGGCGCCGTTCCGCCGACGTTCGCCGAACGCGATGCCAGGCTCTGGAATACCGGACGCGAGCGCTTCGAGGTGGACGCGAAAACAGGGCTGCGGCTTTCGGGCGAATGCGCGAAACCGCATGAGCCGCGCGCGGCGCAAATCGCGCGTTGGCCGGCGCTCGCATCGCCATGGCTGTCATCGGAAACGCGTAGGGAGTCCCGGTTGCCCGCGTTGTCCGCGGACTGCATCGCCGATGGGCGCGAAGCCTCCTCCGAGCTGCGCATCGAAGGATTGAATGACCGCGCCACCATCGCCCGCGCACCCAGCAGTACGCATGGCGCTAGGTTGCAGATACGTGCACTGGGCAGCGATACCAAGATCCAATGGTTGCTGGATGGGAGATGGATAGCGGAAACCAATGGCGCGCAGCCTTTCCAGCGCGACTACTCGGAACCCGGCGACCATACCCTTACCGCGTTAGCGGAGAGCGGCGCATGGACGCGGATCAGCTTCCGCGTCCTTCTATGAGCAAACCCTGTAGGGGCGACGCGAGTCGCGAAGCGCTTAGCAATCAAAGGTTACAGGTTTCGCGACTCGCGTCGCTCCTACAAGATATGGCTAGTTGCCGATCCAGCCGTCCAGCAGGTCCGAGAACTCGTCGGCGTGCTCCTCTTCCTGGGCTAGGATCGATTCCAGGATGCGCTTGGTCGTAGTGTCGCGGTCGCCGATGTAGTTGATCATCTCGCGATAGCTGTCGATGGCGATGCGCTCGGCGATCAGGTCCTCTTTGACCATGTCGCGCAGGTCGTGACCGACCTTGTACTCGGCATGCGCGCGCTTAGTCAGCGTGTCCGGATCGAGGTCCGGTTCGCCGCCCAGCTGCACGATGCGCTCGGCGATTTTGTTGGCGTGCTCGTGTTCCTGCTGCGCGTGCTCCAGGAATTCGGCCTTGATCGAATCGGCCAACATGCCCGAGGCCATGAAGTAGTGGCGGTAGTAACGCAATACGCAGACCCATTCGGTGGCCAGCGCCTCGTTCAAGAGACGGATCACCACTTCCTTGTCGGCGCCGTAAGTGCTGGTGATTGCGCCATCCTCAATGTTCTTGCGCGCATTCGCGCGCAGAGTTGCGGTGGCGGTCAAAGGCGACTTGCCGGCAGTGGAAGCTTTCTGCGGCTTGGATTTGCTGGCGGGCTGGGACATTGGCTGGCCTTGTGGTGGAGGGAGAGGGAATCAGTTCGGCAGGTTTTCCAGCACGTGTTCGGCCGAAGAGACGTTGAACTCGCCGGGAGATTCGACCCAGAGCTGCCTGACCACGCCGTCTTCCGCGTATAACGCATAGCGTTTGGAACGTACGCCCATGCCGTAGCCGCTGGCGTCCATTTCCAGGCCCAAGGCGCGGGTGAAATCGGCATTGCCGTCGGCCAGCATCTCCAGGCCTTCCGGTACTTCTTGCGACTTGCCCCAGGCCTGCATCACGAAGGGGTCGTTGACCGACACGCAATACACATCGATGCCGCGTTTGTGGAATTCATCGAAGTGTTGGACGAAACCCGGCAGGTGGCGCTCCGAGCAGGTCGGCGTGAATGCGCCGGGTACCGCGAATAGCACGACCTTGTGTCCGCCGAACAAGGTGAGGGTGTCGACCGTCTCCACCCCGTCACGGATGCGCTTGAGGGTGATTTCAGGAATGGTGTCGCCGGTCTGTATGGTCATGGAGGGTTCCTTGAGGATGAATGCAGGGTAGGCGCGGGGATGGTAAGGCCGCGTCAAAGGTACTTGAAACCGGCCGTTTCACGCCTATCTCTTGGCCATGGCGGCCAAGCGCCGCTCCCTACCGGAAACAGAACTCAGGAGTCACACCATGCATGCCGTTCATTACCGCCATTGGCCGCGCCAGGTCGCGCGCCAGCAGCAAATCAACCAGTTGTTCGAGCACTTCTTCGACAAGGCCGCCGCCAACGCTCCTGCAGAAGCCCAATGGGTGCCGCGCGTGGACGTGCGGGAGGAAGCAGGGCGTTTTGTGATCCTGGCGGATCTGCCGGGAATCGCCACCGATGCGATCGAGATCCAGATGGACAAGGGCGTATTGAGCATCAAGGGCGAGCGCTCCAATCCGGCGCTCGGCGAAGGCGAGAAATACTCGCGAGCCGAACGGCGCCAGGGCGCGTTCCACCGTGAGTTCGCCTTGCCGGACAGCGCCGACGCCGAAGGCATCGTGGCCAGCGGCAGCAATGGCGTGCTGGAGATCAGCATTCCGAAGAAGGCCCAGTCGGCCCCGCGCCGCATCCAGGTCGGCGAACCGACGATGCAGTAAAGCGGTGCGGGCATGGCATAGGTCGCAGCAGCAGCGACGCCTGTGCCCCGCAGTAAGTAGAATCGGCTCGCAGTCGCAGGATTGCGGGCCGATTGTTCATGAGGTAAACGATGCAGTTCAAGGATTACTACCAGGTGCTCGGGGTCGAACCCACCGCGGGTGATGCCGAGATCAAGACGGCCTACCGGCGATTGGCGCGCAAGTACCACCCAGACGTCAGCAAGGAAGCAGGGGCAGAGGAGAAATTCAAGGGCGTCAACGAAGCTTATGAGGCTCTACGCGATCCTCAGAAGCGCCAGGCCTACGACCAGTTGCGCGCGCAAGGTTACCGGCCCGGCGAGGAATTCCGCCCGCCGCCCGATTTCGGACGCGGAGGCGTCGGCGGTGGTCCGGGCTTCGATTTCGAAGAAGTGTTCGGCAGCGACGGCGCGGGCAGCGGCGGCTTCAGCGATTTCTTCGAAGGCCTGTTCGGGCGCCGTGCGCATCCGGGCGCCGGCGCGCGTGGACCGCGTCCTCCTGGCGATACGCGCGCGAAGGTGTCGGTGCCGCTGCAGGCGGTCTACGACGGCGGCAGCGTGCGTCTGGGGCTCAATGGCAAGCAACTGGACGTGCGCGTACCCAAGGGCGTGCGTCCCGGTCAGGTGATCCGCCTGGCCGGGCAAGGTGATGGTGGCGGCAATCTGCTGCTGGAAATCGAGTACGCCGCGCACCCGCAGTTCGAGGTGGACGGACGCAACATTATCTACGTGCTGCCGGTGGCGCCGTGGCAGGCCGCGCTCGGGGCGACGGTCAGCGTGCAGACCCTCGGCGGTCCAGTGGAGTTGAAGGTTCCCGCCGATTCGGAAGCGGGACGCAAGCTGCGCCTGCGTGGACGCGGACTGCCCGGTACGCCTGTGGGCGACCAGATCGTGGAACTGGAAATCACCGCGCCGCGTGCGGTCAACGAGCGCCAGCGCACTCTCTATCGGATGCTGGCGACTGCGTTCGAGGAAAACGAAAACGACGGGTAAGAACCCGTCGTTTTCATGAGTCGCCAGACTACCGGCGTCAGGCTGCGGTGGACGGCGGCATTTCGCTGGTGCTGAAGATGCGCTCGATGACTTCGGCCAGTTCGTCTTCCGAGAACGGCTTGGTCAGATACGCCTTCGCGCCCTGGCGCAGTCCCCACATGCGGTCGGTGTCCTGATCCTTGGTGGTCACCAGGATGACCGGGATGTGCTTGGTGGTGGCTTCGCGACTCAAGGTGCGCGTGGCCTGGAACCCGTTGAGGTTCGGCATGACCACGTCCATCAGCACCATGTCCGGAAGTTCGCGCTTGGCGACTTCGACGCCCGCGGCGCCGTCTTCGGCGGTGAGTGATTCGTGGCCAAGTTTTTCGACGATCCGCTGGATGCCCAGCAGCTGTGAAGGCGAATCGTCGACGATCAGAATGCGCGCCATGCTTTACCCCAAGTTGTCCCCAGTGCCGATTGTAGTGTGACTTTGCGTCAACGGAAAATGGGGGGGGTCCGTCGGGCGTGACGGGGTTCGCGTTTAGCCGATTTTGACCAGGGTGCGGCCGAACGATTTGCCCGAAAGCATGCCATTGAAGACCTCAGGAAGGCCGTTTAGCGTCGTTTCCCGCGTGCAAATGGCTTCCAGACGCCTGGGTTTCCAGTCGTCGGCCAGATGCCGCCAGATATCGTCGCGTATGCTGCGGGCGGTTCCGGCCGAGGCCACGCCCAGCAGTGAGACGCCGCGGATGATGAAAGGCATGACCGTTGTGGGCAGCTCATGGCTGGCGACCAGCCCGGCCGAGGCCACATTGCCGTAGGGCGCCGTCTGCGCCAGAAGGCTGGTCAGCATGCTGCCGCCCACGTTGTCCAAACCGCCTCCGAAGCGCACCGATTCCATTGGGCGAGTGGTGGCCAGCGCGTCGCGTCCCAGCACCTGGGTGGCGCCCAGCGACGTCAGATAGTCCGTCTGGTCGGCCTTGCCGCTGATGGCGTGCACCTCGAAACCGGCGCTGGTGAAGATATCGATCGCCAGCGAACCCACGCCGCCGGTGGCGCCGGTCACGGCCAACGGCCCCAATGCGGGCGTCTGCCGGTTGTCCAGCATCCGATAGAGCGCCAGAGCGGCGGTGAAGCCGGCCGTGCCCAGGATCATGCTCTCGCGCAGGCTCAAGCCCTCAGGCAGGGGAATGACCCACCTCGACTCAAGCCGCGCATAGGCGGCGTAACCGCCGTCCCGGGTTTCGCTGAGCCCGGAACCGGTGACCAGCACGGCGTCGCCTTCCCTGAAAGCGGGATCGGTACTGGCGACCACATGGCCGGCGACGTCGATGCCGCCCACCAATGGGAACTTGCGCAGGATCTTGCCTTCGCCGGTGCCGGCAAGCGCGTCCTTGAAGTTGACCGAGGAGTATTCGGTCTTGATGACGACTTCGCCAGGATTGAGATCGTCCAGCGATATCGATTCGATGCCGGCGCGGTAGCCGGCGTCGTCGTTGTGAATGCGGAAAGCGGGAAACTGCTTCGGGATGGTCATGACAGTGAATTTCCAGTCGTCATCCCAGCGAACGCTGGGATCCATTTTGATCTTGCTCTAGGGCCGAATTAGAGAATTCCGGAGTAAAGATCCAACCATTCTGGATTGAACTTCTCCACCAACTCAATCTTCCAAACCCGCTTCCAGGCCTTGATCGCCTTCTCCCGCAGGATTGCAGATTCCATCGTCCCATGCACCTCGTACCAGACCAAAGTATGTATTAGGTACTTCTTGCTGAACCCGTCCACTTGATCGTTCTTGTGCTGCCAAATCCGGGCAGGGAGATTAGAAGTGACGCCCACATACAGCGTGCCGCGGGGCGCACTGGCTAGGATGTAGACGCAGGGAACGCGTTCTCGTTGCATTTGGCTGTCCTTAGCCCGTAGTTACATTAAGAAGTGAATCGTCATTCCAGCGCAAGCTGGAATCCATCTTGATCTTCGCAAATTACATGGGCGCGCGCCAAATGGGAGATAGCGCGAAAGTCAAAATGGATCCCAGCTTTCGCTGGGATGACGTCGGTAAGGACTATGAGTTGATTAAGAAAGACGGCTGGTCAGTTCGCAGTGATCTCCCCCGGCGGAGTCACCGCAATGCCGACCGTCTCTTCTCATCAATCCACTTCGAAGCCTGCGCCGGCCGATAGTCGCGCATCCATTGCAGCATGGCGGCGATGTCCTCGCCGTGCCACAGGTCGGTACGCTGCTCGGCGTGCAGGAAGCGTTCCTCCACCATGCGATCGATCATGCCGATCAGCGGCGCGTAGAAGCCGTCCACGTCCAGAAAGGCGCATGGCTTGTTGCCGATGCCCAGCTGGCGCCAGGTCAGCATCTCGAAGATCTCTTCCATGGTGCCGAAGCCGCCGGGCAGGGTGACGAAACCATCGGCAAGGTCGAACATGCGCGCCTTGCGTTCGTGCATGGAGCCGACGATTTCCAGTTCGGTCAGGCCGCGGTGTGCGACTTCCCAATCGGCGAGCTGCTTTGGAATCACCCCGGTGACCTGGCCGCCGGCCTCCAGCACCGCGTTTGCGACCACGCCCATCAGGCCGACATTGCCGCCGCCGTAGATCAGACGGAGTCCTTCTTTGGCGATGCGGTCGCCCAAGGCCGCGGCGCGCTCGGAATAGATGATCTTGCTGCCGGCGTTGGAACCGCAATAAACGCAGATCGATTTCATGCTGGATCCTTATGCTGTACTCAAAAACGGAAAAAGGGTGAACGTGCGTGGCACGGTTCACCCCTTCGCCTTTCCCGCCATGCGGGCGGGAAGCTGGTTGCTCAATTGACTTTGTGGATCGACCGCTTAGCCACCGACATCGCCGCATCGTGTACGGCTTCGGACAGGGTCGGGTGCGCATGGCAAATACGGGCCAGGTCGTCGGCCGAGCCGCTGAACTCCATGGCCAGCACGCCTTCGTGCACCAGCTCCGATACGCCGACTCCGACCAGGTGCATGCCCAGAATGCGATCGGTTTCCTCGTGCGCGATGACTTTGACGAAGCCCGCCGGCTCGCCCATCGCCACCGCACGGCCCAAGGCGGCGAACGGAAAACTGCCGGTCTTGTAGGGAATGCCTTCGGCCTTGAGCTGCTGTTCGGTCTTGCCGACCCAGGCGATTTCCGGCTCGGTGTAGATCACCCACGGAACCGTGTCTAGATTGACGTGGCCGGGCAGTCCCGCGATCAGTTCGGCCACCGCAATGCCTTCCTCGAAACCCTTGTGGGCCAGCATCGGGCCGCGCACGCAGTCGCCCACGGCCCAGACGCCGTCGACGCCGGTGTGGCAGTGTTCGTCCACTTCCACCTGGCCGCGCTCGTTGAGCTTCACCCCGGTGCCTTCGGCCAGCAGGCCTTTCGAAGCCGCCTTGCGGCCCACGGCCACCAGCAGGCGGTCGACGACGAGGGTCTTCTCGCCTTCGGCATCGGCGTAGGTGACGTGCACTTCCTTCTTTTTGACTTCGGTCTTGCTGACCTTGGCGCCGAGGCGGATGTCCAGGCCTTGCTTCTTGAATTCCTTCGCCGCCGTCTTCGCTACTTCGGCGTCGGCGGCGGGCAGGAAATCCGGCAGCGCTTCGAGAATGGTGACTTCGGCGCCCAGGCGTTTCCAAACACTGCCGAGCTCCAGACCGATGACGCCGGCGCCGATCACCGCCAGGCGCTTGGGCACGCTGGTGAAATCGAGCGCGCCGACATTGTCGACGATGTATTCGTTGTCGAACTTGGCGAACGGCAACTCGATCGAGTCAGAACCGGCGGCGATGATGACGTTGGTGCCCTTCAGTTCGACTTCGGTGCCGTCGTGCTGCTTTACCTTGACGATGTTGCCTGGCTGCAATTGGCCGAAGCCGTAGTACGGCGTGATCTTGTTGGCCTTGAACAACAAGGCGATGCCGCCGGTGAACTGCTTCACGATCTTGTCTTTGCGGCCGACCATGGTGCCGACGTCGATCTTGGCGTCCTTGGTGGTGATGCCGTGATCGGCGAACAGATGCTGCAGGTTCCAGAACTGGCGCGAACTGTCCAACAACGCCTTGGACGGAATGCAGCCCACGCGCAGGCAGGTGCCGCCTAGAGCCGGCTTTCCATCTTTGCCCAACGCAGCATCGATACAGGCGGTTTTCAGGCCGAGTTGCGCTGCGCGGATGGCGGCGTGGTAACCGGCAGGGCCGGAGCCGATGACGACGACGTCGAATTGTTCTGCCATGTCGATTTCCTTGATTCGCTTCACCCTTCTCCCGTCGGGAGAAGGTGCCCGAAGGGCGGATGAGGGTACGGCGGATTAAAAGTGGTGGCGCCGAAAGGGGATTAAAAGAGCCGATTACTATCTTCTGGGTTCACCGGAAGTGCTTCGCCGTACCCTCACCCCAACCCCTCTCCCGAGGGGAGAGGGGCTTTAAAGCATCACATCCCGAGCAGCATGCGGCTCGGATTCTCCAACTGGTTCTTGATGTCGACCAGGAACAACACCGCGTCCTTGCCGTCGATGATGCGGTGGTCGTAGGACAGGGCGATGTACATCATCGGCGCGGCAACGACGACGCCGTTCTCGACGATCGCGCGTTCCTTGATGGCGTGCATGCCCAGGATGGCGCTCTGCGGCGGGTTGACGATGGGCGTGGACATCAGCGAACCGAAGGTGCCGCCGTTGGTGATGGTGAAGGTGCCGCCCTGCAGGTCTTCCAAGGCCAGCTTGCCGTCGCGCGCCTTCTTGGCGTACTCGCCGATACCCTTCTCGATGTCGGCGAAGCTTTGGCGTTCGACGTTGCGCAGCACCGGCGTGACCAGGCCCTTTTCGGTGGAAACGGCGATCGAGATATCGGCGTAGCCGTGATAGATGATGTCGTTGCCATCGACCGAGGCATTGACCACGGGGTGGCGCTGCAACGCATTGGCCGCGGCTTTGGCGAAGAAGCTCATGAAACCGAGCTTGACGCCATTGGCCTTCTCGAACGATTCGCCCAGCTCCTTGCGCATCGCCATGACCTTGCCCAGGTTCACTTCGTTGAACGAAGTGAGCATGGCGATGGAGTTCTTGGACTGCATCAGGCGCTCGGCGATGCGCGTGCGGATGCGGGTCATCGGCACGCGCTCTTCCGGACGTGCGCCGCCCGAGACGCCGGAGGTCTTGCCGCTGGCGTAATTGATCAGGTCTTCCTTGGTTACCGCGCCCTTGCGGCCGGTGCCTTCGACGTTGGCTGGATCGATGCCTTCGGTGACGGCGGTGAAACGGGCGCCAGGCGGCAGGCCGTCGGTGGAGGCCACGGGCGCCGGCTTGGTGGAGGCGGGCGCAGCCTTTTCGGCCTTGGCGGCTTCGGCTTTAGGTTGGACTTCCTGCGCGCCGGCCGCCGGTGCGGTCTCGGCCTTCTTGTCCGTGCTCGGAGCCGGCGCGGCGGCGCCTTCCTCGATGATCGCCAGCAGCTGCTGGCTGGTCACCGTGGCGCCTTCGGCGAACTTGATTTCCTTGAGTACACCATCGACCGGCGAGGGCACTTCCAGCACGACCTTATCGGTCTCCAGATCCACCAGGTTCTCGTCGCGCTTGACCGCGTCGCCGGCTTTCTTGTGCCAAGTGGCGATGGTGGCATCGGAAACGGATTCGGGAAGAACCGGGACTTTTACTTCGGTGGCCATGTTGGAAAGGCTTCCTATTTGGATGGGTGCAATTCGAACGGAATTATTTCGAATGGAATTATTCGGCGACGATGACGTTGCCGAACTCGTTGACCAGCGCATCGGCGACCAGCTTCAGCTGCTCCTCGACATGCTGGGCGAAATGACCGGCGGCCGGCGAGGGCGAACGCGCACGACCTGCGTAATACACTTCCTGCTTGTCGGTGGTGCAGGCCTTCAGGTGGTGGCGGATCTGGTACCACGCGCCCTGATTCTGCGGTTCTTCCTGGCACCACACGACTTCCGTGGCGCCGGCGTAGCGCTTGAGTTCGGCAGCCAGCAGTTCGCGCGGGAACGGATACAGCTGCTCGATGCGCAGGATCGCCACATTGTCCTGACCGCGCTTGTGCTGGTCTTCCAGCAGGTCGTAGTAGACCTTGCCCGAGCACAGCACCACGCGCTTGACCTTCTTCGCATCCGCGGCGGCGTCCGGAATCAGGTGCTGGAATTCGCCGTTGGCCAGCTCATCTAGCGACGACACCGCCAGCTTGTGGCGGAGCAGCGATTTGGGCGTCATCACGATCAGCGGCTTGCGCGTGGTCATGCGCAGCTGGCGGCGGATCATGTGGAAACACTGCGCCGGCGTGGTGGGCACGCAGACCAGCATGTTTTCCAGCGCGCACAGCTGTAGGAAGCGTTCCAGGCGTGCGGAACTGTGTTCCGGGCCCTGGCCTTCGTAGCCGTGCGGCAATAGCAGGGTCAGGCCGCTGATGCGGCTCCACTTGGCCTCTCCGGCAGCGATGAACTGATCGATCACCACCTGCGCGCCATTGGCGAAATCGCCGAACTGCGCTTCCCAGATGTCGAGCGTGTTGGGATCGGTGGTGGAGTAGCCGTACTCGAACGCCATCACCGCTTCCTCGCTGAGCAGCGAGTCGATGATGGTGGCGTCTTCGGGGTTGTCGACGAGCTGACGCAACGGCAAGTAATAGCTGTCGGTCTTCTGGTCGTGCAGGATGGCGTGACGGTGGAAGAACGTGCCGCGTCCGGCGTCCTGGCCGACCAGACGCAGGCGATGGCCTTCGGAAAGCAGGGTGGCGTAGGCCAGGTTCTCGGCAAAACCCCAGTCGCCCGGCAGCTCGCCCTTGGTCATCTTCACGCGGTCGTCGTAGATCTTGGCCACGCGCGGATGCAGGGTCACGCCTGCGGGAATGGTGTTGATGATCTTGGCCAACTGATCCAGCGACTTGCGCTTGACCTTGGTGTCGACCGGATCGGTAACCTTGCCGGACAGGTATTTCGACCAGTCGATCGCCAGCTCATCGGGCTTGGGTTTGGCCAACTCGGTGGTGACTTCGCCGGAGTCGAGCTTGTTGCGGTAGGTGTCGACCAACGCCTGCGCTTCGCCCGGAGCGATCACGCCTTTCTCTTCGAGCTGAGCGGCATAGAGTTCGCGCGTGGTCTTGTGCGCGCGGATCACCTGGTACATCAGCGGCTGGGTCGCCGCCGGTTCGTCGGCTTCGTTATGGCCCCAGCGGCGATAGCAGACCAAGTCGATGACCACGTCCTTCTTGAAGGCCTGGCGGAATTCGTAGGCCAGGTTCGCGCAGAACACGACCGCTTCCGGATCGTCGCCATTCACATGCAGGACCGGCGCGCCGACCATCTTCGCCACGTCCGTGCAATACAACGTGGAACGGGCGTCGTCGCGTGCGCTGGTGGTGAAGCCGATCTGGTTGTTGATGACGATATGCAGGGTGCCGCCGACCGCGAAACCGCGTGCCTGCGACATCTGGAACAGCTCCATCACCACGCCCTGGCCGGCGAAGGCGGCGTCGCCATGGATGATCACCGGCAAGACGGCCTTGCGCTCGTTGTCGCCACGGCGTTCCTGCCGCGAACGTACGCTGCCGGCGACCACGGGGTCGACGATTTCAAGGTGGGAAGGATTGAACGCTAGCGCCAGATGCACCGGATTGCCCGGGGTGGCGATGTCGGCGCTGAAGCCCATGTGGTATTTGACGTCGCCGGTGTGGGCGCGGTCGTCCTCGAGATGCTCGAACTTACCTTCGAACTCGTCGAACAGCTTGCGTGGCGATTTGCCCAAGGTGTTGACCAGCACGTTGAGGCGACCGCGGTGGGCCATGCCCAGTACGATGTCCTTGACCCCGTCGGTACCGGCGCGGCGAATGGTCAGGTCGAGCAGCGGGATCAGCGCGTCGCCGCCTTCCAGCGAGAAGCGTTTCTGACCAACGTACTTGGTATGCAGGTAGCGCTCCAGACCCTCGGCCGCGGTCACGCGTTCCAGGGTGCGACGCTGGGCTTCGACATCCAGACCATAATTGCCACCGGCCGCTTCCAGGCGCTGATACAGCCACTGGCGCTGCTCGACGTCGGTGATGTACATGAATTCGGTGCCGATGGAACCGGCGTAGGTGGCCTTGAGCCGCGCCAGCAGGTCGCGCAGCTTCATGCGCGGCTGGCCGGCGACGCCGCCGGTGCTGAATTCGGCGTCCAGATCGCGGTCGGACAGGTTGTGGAAAGCCAGCTCAAGGTCCGGCGAGTCCTGGCGCGGGGTCAGTCCCAGCGGATCCAGGTTGGCGGCCAGATGGCCGCGCGAGCGGTAAGAGGTGATGAGGCGGCCGACGTTGCGTTCACGCTCGTCGCCAGCGCCGGTGGCCCCGGCAGGAGCGCTGGCGTAACCGTTGTTGGCAGCATGGCGAGCGGCTTCGGTGATCTGGGAAATGATGGCCGAGTGCGGCACATCGCCGGCCTCGCGGCCCTTGAAGCCGTCGAAGTAGGTCTTCCACTTGGGACCGACGCTATCGGGGGAGACCAGGTATTGCTCGTATAGGTCTTCGATGAAGGAGGCGTTGCCGCCACCGAGTTGCGAGGATTGCGCAAACTGCTTCAGGAGGTTGTCCACGATGGCGTAGGTTGGCTTTGTCGGGCTGGGCCGGTATCCGGCCTGGGGGTTTCCGGTGGGTGCAAATGCCACCCGCGCGGGCTATATGAATACGCGGAAATTATACGCGCATGGTGACAAGGGCGCGTAAGCGCCTTGGACTAAAGGCGCAGATCGCGCGCAGGATCGGTGGCTCGTGGGACGGCGTGGGGACAGCGGCCGGCGCGGGCGACATCAGATGCCCAGGGCCCGAAGTTCGGTGCAGGGCCGCGATCGCTCCCAGAATCGGCCGAACTCGTCACACAATTGCCGCGCACGGCCCGCGCCCTGCAGATCGGCTTCGCCATCGAAACGGTGGCCCAAGGTGCGGAAGTAGTAGCCCCCCATGTCGTTGGCGATGAAGGCCGAGGCGTAGGCTTTGTCGACAGGCTCGCGCACCTCGCGGAAGGCGAACACGCTGGGCAAGCGCTGGCCCAGGGACAGCAAAGGCGCCAGCGTGCGCTGTGGAGTGGCGGCATCCTGCAGCAGGATCTGTACCTCGCCACCGCGTTTACCGGTCGAGAAGCGGCGCAGCGCTTCCAGCACGCTGCTGTTGTCGAGCAGACCCGGGTCCAGCTCGCGGCTGTAGATCCGCAAGGTGCGGCGTGCATGCGAGACGACCGCGACCGCCGCGGCGATAGCGCCAGCTGCATTCTCGACCGCCGTGGGGCCGTGCAGGGCGCGGCGCATGGACTGGTGTTCGATGCCCGCTTCCCAAAAACGCTCCCCGTAGGGAATGAACCCCTGGCGGGCGTAGAACGTTTCGGCCGACACCTGCGCGTTGAGCGAAACCGCCGGCCATCCCAGCTTGCGGGCTTCCGCCATCAACGCAGCCAGCATCGCATCGCCGACCCCCAGGCCACGCCAGTCGCCGAGTACTGCCATGCGCCCGATCTTGTGTTCCGGCGTGAGTCGGCCGGTGCCGATGGGCCGACCGGCTTCGTCGCGGGCGATCACATGCCGGCATAGCGGATCCAGCGCGTCCCATTCCTCAGCGATGGGCACCTGTTGCTCTTGCACGAACACGGTTTCGCGCACCGCACGCAGTTCAGCCAACCCGCTGGCGTAGTCGATGGGTTCTACGTGGAACGCGCGAGCGTTCATTCGTTTTCCTCGTCCAACAGCAACTGGTAATGCCCCTGCGAGTAAAGGTCCATGGCCACGTCGCGGCCTGCGTCGGACAGGCTGCCGTAAGCAGTGCCGTCCAGCACATCGGCGGCCGCGAGTTGCTGCGCATCCTTGATCGGCAGCTTGAACTCCAGGCCGCTGCAAAAAAGCATGGCCATGCGACCGCTCTTGCGCCAGGCCAGTCGCGAGAAGGGATGGCGCTGCAAAAGAGCTCCCTGCTGCAGATCCCATTCGATCTCGATGCGCGAACGCGAATCGCCGCCGGCAACCACTTCACCGCCTGCGCGGTAGGTAGTGATGAAGCGTCCGAACCAGTCGCCCAGCTTGTCTGGGTCGTTGAGGCGCAGGGTGTTCAGCGCCTCTATCGCACGCGCCATTGCCGCGGCGTCGATTTCGTTGGGATCTTTCGGCGGCGTTAGGTCCGGGTCGTGATAACGCATGGACTCGTCGGCCTCGGCGATCAGATTGTCCAGGTAATCGCTCACCAGTTCGGCGGAAGAGGGAGCGCGCATGCCGACCGAGAAAGTCAGGCAAGCATTCACCGCGACACCGTGGTGCGGCACTCCAGGCGGCAGATAGAGCATGTCGCCGGGTTCGAGTATCCAGTCGTGGCTCGGGCTGAATTCACGGAGCAGCTTCAGCTCCACATCGTCGCGAAAATCCGTGGGCGGATTGGCTCCCGCATCGATCTGCCAGCGCCGCTGGCCTTGCGCCTGCAGGAGAAACACATCGTACTGGTCCACATGCGCACCGACCGAACCGCCGGTGGCGGCGAAGCTCACCATCACATCGTCGATGCGCCAGCGCGGCAGGAAGTCGAAATGGCCCAGGATTCCACGCACATCCACATCCCACTTATCCACGTCCTGCACCAGCAGGGTCCAGTCGTGGTCGGGCATGCCGGGAAACTCCTCCTCCGTGAAAGGCCCCGTGCGCAGCGTCCAGGCATCGCGCTCGCGGTCGTGCACGACGATGCGCGATAACGCCATTTCCTCGCAAGCCAGGCCGGCCAGGTCTTCGGGTTCGATCGGCGACGCAAAGCCTGGGAAGGCATTGCGGATCAGCAGCGGCCGTTTCTGCCAGTAGTCGCGCAGGAATTCGGCCGGCGGCATGCCCAGCGGCGGCAGGCGTGCGGCGTCCACTTCGATGGCGAGGGACTTGCCTGGAGATGGTTTCTTACTCATGTCGCTATCTCGTCATAACCACGGCCCAGGAACTGCAACAGGCACCAGCCATGGCCAAAAGGATCGGCGATCTGCACGATACGCCCCCATTCCGCTTCGCGGATATCGCCTTCCTGCACGGCTCCTGCGCGCAGTGCGCGGGCGAGGGCGGATTCAAGGTCGTCGACCACAACGTCGATATGCAAAGGCATCCAGTGGCGTCCGTATGCGCGCGCTGAGTTTGCGGCGCCGATGCTTCCGGCTTCCTTCTTCAGCAGATAGAACGGCGCTTCGGCGCCCAGCAGCTCCAAGACGTCGTCGCCGAGCCGGCGGCCACTCCGTAGGCCGAAAGCTTCGGCGTAGAAAGCTTTGGCTTTCGCTAGGTCGGGTACATCGATGTTGATCAGCAGATTCATCGTTCTTGCTCGTCATCCCAGCGAACGCTGGGATCCATCTTGATCTTGCTCTGGACAACTTGCGGCAATTGGACCGCGAAAGGCAACATGGATCCCAGCGTTCGCTGGGATGACGTCGCTTATATTTTGCGGGCCAGGGAATCGGCAAGACCGATGTAACTTCCCGGAGTCAAATCAAGCAACCGCCGCTTCGCATTCGCCGGCAATTCCAGCGAACCGATGAACGCCCGCATCGACTGCTCGGTGATGCCCTGTCCACGGGTCAACGCTTTCAATTGCTCATAGGGGTTGGGCAACCCATGCCGGCGCATGACCGTCTGCACGGCTTCGGCCAGCACTTCCCAGGCGGCATCGAGATCTGCATCCAGGCGTTCCGGCGCCACGGTCAGCTTGCCCAGGCCCTTGGCCAGCGAATCCAGCGCGACCAGCGTATGGCCGAAAGCGGTGCCGAGCGCGCGCAGGACGGTGGAGTCGGTGAGGTCGCGCTGCCAGCGGCTGATCGGCAGCTTGGCGCTGAAGTGTTCGAACAGGGCATTGGCCAGGCCGAAGTTGCCTTCCGCATTCTCGAAGTCGATCGGATTGACCTTATGCGGCATCGTGCTGGAGCCGACTTCGCCTTCCTTCAGGGTCTGCTTGAAATAACCGAGCGAGATGTAGCCCCAAATGTCGCGCGCCAGATCGATCAGGACGATATTGGCACGGCGGGCGGCGTCGCCGATCTCGGCCACGTTGTCGTGCGGCTCGATCTGGGTGGTGTAGGGATTGAAGACGATGCCCAAGTTTTCGATGAAGGACTGCGCGAATGTCGGCCAATCGACTTCTGGGTAGGCGATCACATGGGCGTTGTAGTTGCCGACCGCACCATTGATCTTGCCGGTCAGCTCCACGCCCGCAATCTGCCTGCGTTGGCGTTCCAGGCGGGCGACCACATTGGCGATTTCCTTGCCCAGCGTGGTCGGCGATGCGGTCTGTCCGTGGGTGCGCGACAGCATCGGCTGAGCGGCTTGGGCATGGGCCAGCGTACGCAATAGCGCGGCCACCTTGTCCAGCGCCGGCAACAGCACTTCGCTGCGTGCCTGCTCCAGCATCAACGCGTAGCTCAGATTATTGATGTCTTCGCTGGTGCAGGCGAAATGGACGAATTCCAGCGCAGGGCCCAGCTCGGCGTCGTCCTTCAACTGTTCCTTGATGAAATACTCCACCGCCTTGACGTCATGGTTGGTGGTGCGCTCGATTTCCTTGACCCGCGCGGCATCGCGGGTGGAGAAAGCAGATGCCAGCGCGCGCAGGCGCTGGCTTGCGGCCGCACTGAAGGGGGGCAGCTCGACGATACCCGGCGCGTCGGCCAGCGCCAGCAGCCATTCGACTTCCACCTTGACCCGGGCTTTGATCAATCCGTATTCGGAGAAGATCGGACGCAGGGCGTCGACCTTGCCGGCGTAGCGGCCATCGAGCGGTGACAGGGCTAGCAGGGCGGCTTCCGACATGGTGGGCGTGGCACACGGGAGGAGGGCGCAATAGTTTACGCCACGCGTCCACCACAGGCGGTGGCGTATGCTGGAATCGTCCGCCAGCGCTCGCCGCCAGCGGTGGAACCATGATGGAGAACCCATGAAATCCAGTTTCCGAACAGGCCGTACTCGAATCGAGCGGGACAGCATGGGCGAGCTGCGCGTGCCCGCCGAGGCGCTGTGGGGCGCGCAGACCCAGCGCGCCGTGCAGAACTTCCCCATTTCCGGTCAGCCGATGCCGCGCGGCTTTATCCGTGCGCTCGGCCTGATCAAGGCCGCGGCCGCCGACGTCAACGTCGGCCTGGGATTGTTGCCCAAAGGCGTGGCGAAGGCGGTCAGGACGGCAGCGCTGCAGGTCGCGTCTGGCGAGTACGACGCGCATTTCCCGATCGACATCTATCAGACCGGCTCCGGCACCTCGTCCAACATGAATGCCAATGAGGTCATCGCCAATCTGGCCTCAGCAGCGGGCAAGGCCAAAGTCCATGCCAACGATCATGTCAATCTGGGCCAGAGCTCCAACGATGTGATCCCCACGGCGATCCGCGTGTCGGCGCAGCTGGCGGTGGTGGAGAACCTGCTGCCGGCGTTGAAGCATCTGCGCCAGACTATCGATCGTCGCGGCAGGTCGCTGGCCAAAGTGGTCAAGACCGGCCGCACGCATCTGATGGATGCGATGCCGCTGACCTTCCAGCAGGAGTTCTCGGCCTGGTCGGCGCAGTTGAAATCGGCGGAAGATCGCCTGCAGGACAGCCTGAAGCGCCTGCGGCGCCTGCCCTTGGGAGGAACCGCGATCGGCACCGGCATCAACGCCGATCGCCGCTTCGGCGCCAGGGTGGCCCGTGCGCTGTCGACGATGACGAAGGCCCGCTTCGAATCGGCCGCTAACAAGTTCGAGGGCCTGGCCGCGCAGGACGACGCGGTCGAACTCTCCGGCCAGCTGAGCGCGCTTGCGGTGGCCCTGATCAAGATCTCCAACGACCTGCGCTGGATGAATTCAGGACCGCTGGCGGGACTGGGCGAGATCGAACTGCCTACGCTACAGCCGGGCAGTTCGATCATGCCGGGCAAGGTCAATCCGGTGATTCCGGAGGCCACGGTGATGGTGTGCGCGCAGGTCATCGGCCACCACACGGCGATTACGGTGGCCGGGCAGACCGGCAATTTCCAATTGAACGTGACGCTGCCGTTGATCGCCGCCAACTTGCTGGATTCGATCGAGCTGCTGAGTAACGTGTCGCGCTTGCTGGCCGATTCGGCCATTGCCGGGCTCGGCGTGCGCCAGGCGCATATACAGGAAGCGTTGGACCGCAATCCGATCCTGGTCACCGCGCTGAACCCGGTGATCGGTTACGAAAAAGGTGCGGCCATCGCCAAGCAGGCCTACAAGCAGAACCGTCCGGTGCTGGAGGTGGCAAGGGAAGTCACCGGGCTTCCGGAGAAGACGCTGAAAGCGCTGCTGGATCCGGCGCTACTGGCCAAGGGCGGCATTCACGGAAAGCCGGGCGGCGGCGCGGGTTAGAGCAATTTTAATTCAGCGCTACAGGGTCAGATCTATACAACCTCGTCATCCCAGCGAAAGCTGGAATCCATTTTGCTTTTGCCTTATGCGCCAAGTCGAAGATCAAGATGGATCCCAGCTTTCGCTGGGATGACGAAGAAAATTCGTCTCCGACTGAACCGGCGATCAGATATCAGCGTTTCTTTGTCTCGCTGTCAGCAGCAGCGGCGTCCGCTTGCGCGGCCGCGTCGCCGGATTCGGTGGCCGGATCGGCAGTCGCTTGGTCGCCTTTGACCGCCTTGGCCAGCGAGCTGCCGACTTCATTGCCTGCGGTGTAACTGACCTTCTGTTTCGATCCGCAATCGTCGACGTCCGAAGCGTCGATGGTGGCGTAAGGCTTGAATGCGGGAAGCTGGCTGGCGAGAGCGTCCTGGGAAACCTTGATGGTCACCAAGCGCTGGCACAGCCGCATCGCCTGCTGCTCGATCTTCTCGGCTTCGGCTTCTATTTTTGCGTCGATCTGGTCGCCATCGCCATTGATCGCCCCCTTGATGGCTTCGCTGACCGCAGTGCCCGCCAGTGCGGCGCCCTGTTTGCCGATGGCGATGCCGTCGAGGGTCATCGCATTCATTTCCTTGAGGTAGCTCTGCAGCAGCACACGCTGGGCAGGATTCACCGCGACCGCCTTGCCGCCGATGGTCAGCTCGCCATCAGCGGAAATTTTTGCGTCGGGCTGCCCATTGGCGCGCAAAGTGATGACCTTGCCGTTGCTGGTGACATTGCCGTTGTCGGTGGAGACATGCGTGCCCGGCTGGCAGCCGGCGATCAATGCGGCCAGGGAAAGTACGAGCAACGAGGAATGCATGATCTTCATGTGCATGATCTTCATGAGAGTCTCTTAGGTAGAAGTCAGTTGTCGCTCGGCACGCTGACGCGGCCGTCGATGCGATTGTGGTTCACCGAGCCGCTGCCTTTCGATTGGACGGACAGATCGCCGCGAATGTCCTGCACGTCGACATCGCCCGAACCCAGCGAAGCCACCCTCACACTGCCGGAAACGTCGCTGACCTTGGCGTCGCCGGAACCGACCGAACCGATTTCGACGTCGCCCGATGCGCCTTTCAGCTCGAAGTCTCCCGAGCCGACGCTGCCGACTTTGGCGGGGCCATGCACTTTTCTGGCTGAAAGGTCGCCGGAGCTGACCGAAATCACATGCAGCGAACCGATGTCCTCAAGGGTGATATCGCCGGAACCGACCGTTGCCGCTACTAGGCCACGGATGTGTCGGGCTTCCACGTCGCCCGAACCGACATCGGCGCTGAGCAGCGAGGCGCCGGTGACCACGGCGTCGCCCGACCCCACTTTCAGCTGCACCGTGATGTCGTCGGGCAGCGTTCCGGCGAGTTTCAGGTACGCATAGCTGTTACCGAAGAAGACACCGCCGAAAGCGCCTTCCCGCCGGGCGGTGACGTACAACTTGTCGCCGGCCTTGTGCTGAGTCAGCTTGAGTTGTTGCAGATATTCCTCGCTAGAGGCGCAGGCCTTGCCGCCGAGTGCGGCCTTGGCGCCGGCCGAGGCATCGATGGTCAGGTCGTTGTTGGCGATATCGAAGACCACCGCCTTCACGCCGGTCAGGTCCAATTTGAGATCGCGGGGCTGCGAGTGCTTGCATTCCGGCGACGCGGCAAAGGCCGCGGCTGGTAGCAGGAATAACAAGGGGAAAAGTGATTTGCGCATGGGGTACTCCATTGGAGCCGATAGCGTGGGGGCTGGAATGAGCGGCGCATTGGACCCAGCCGGGGTTCCTACTGGGCGCAGGCTCAGCGCGCGGCGAATTCGCTGCGGAGATCACGCTCACAGTCGTCGATGTCGTCGCGTTCGAGGTTGGCGTAGGGCTGGAACTGGGGCAGGTTGGCGGCCAATTGTTGCTGCGACTCCAGAACTTGCGGCAAGCGTCGGCAGATCTGCCGGACGAGCGGTTCGACATGCTGCTTCACTGATGCTTCCACGCGGCGCTCGAGGCTGCCGCTGAGGCCGCCTACAATGAGTCTGAACAATGAAACATCTGTGGCGTCGAGTGCTGCCATGGCGGCCCGCTCGCCTCCATCGATGCCTACCTTGGCCAGCTCGATGACCTGCCCACGATAATCGAGCAGCTGCTGGCGCTGCTGTGCGTTGATGGCTACCGCCTTGCCGTCGACGAGGAAGTCGCCCTTCGGGGTGATCTGGGCCGCCGGCAAGGAGTCATTGTCGGCGGATTTCCTCTTTCCGTTCTTGCCGAAATGCAGGCTTTTGTCGAGGGACAGGTTCTCGCTGTTCAGTTCGGCGCGTGCCTTGGCCATTTCGAGGCGGATTTCCTGGCGGGCGTCGGCCATTTCGTGTTTGATTTCCGCGCGGGTGTCCTCGGGAGGTGCGGATCCGGCGGCTTGCGCGCCTAACGGCAGCAGGACGCCGAGGAGGGCTATGGCAAGGGACTTGGTCGTGTTCATGACGCGATCTCTATTGGGTTGGAGGAGTGATTCGAGGAAGCTATCAATCGGCCAGTTCGCGCCAGCGGCGCAGGTAGATCGCGCCGATGATGCAGGCGACTCCGAACACCACGCCGATCCAGATGTCCGCGGTGGCGAAGGCCTGCCAGCTGGTGGTCAGGTCGACGGCGCTGGCCAACTGATCCGGCGTATCGATGTGGACGTTGGGGTCGATTGCGCCATGCTCCAGAGTGGGGTACCAGGCGCCAGGCACGACGCTCAGCAGACCGCGGTAGACCAGGGTGTACCAGACCAGATCGTGGCGGACGTCGACGCCCGGCAGGATCGAGGTCATGCTGGCGATCACGCAACCCAGCACCGGCAGCAGGACGGCCCACAAGAACGGCTTGCTGCGTGCCCATGCCGAGCACAGCATCAGCCAGCCCACTGTGGGCAGGGCCCACATGATGTAGACGGGCAACGAACCCAGCACGCCACCGATGATGCGCAGCGGATGCGAATCGGTGAACACCGCGGTGCCCGCACCCAGACCATTCACGGTCAGGGTCAGCGCCGAAATGATCCACAAGACCACGCCGATCAGGATGCCGACAGCCACGGCCGCGATAGGCGCCAGCACCAGGGCCCATGCCGCCTTAGAAAGCACCGTGCGCGTGTCCGAAACCGGCAGCGATTTCCAAAACAGCACGCTGCGATCGCGGCGGTCGTCGTACAGCGAACCCAGCGCGTAGAAGAAGACCACGAAAGCCAGCACGACCAAGGCCAGCAGCACACCTGCCAGCAGCACCCCGTCGCCGAACGCGCCGATGGCTTTGGCGACTTCCTCATGCGAGCCGTTGATGACGAACCCGTCGGCTCCCGCCGACCTGCGTCCGGCGATGCTGCCGATGATGGCCATCAGCAGATAGAGGAAGGAGACGATGGCGCCGGTGATCACTGGCGCCCATAAGAAACCGCCACGGTTTTCCCAGTATTCGCGCTTCAACAGCCATTTGAAGTTGTTGGTTTTATGCGTGGTGATGCTCGTAGTAGCGGGGGCGTTCATGCGTAGGTTCCTTTCATGATGGCCACGAACAGATCGGCCAGACCGGGGTTGCGCGTTTCGCCCAAGGCAGCGAGCTGTTGCCGGGATACGCCGTCGAAGAGCATCACGGTCTTGCCGAAGGGCAGGGCGCGTTCGTCGATGGGCTTCAGGGCGCGGGCTGCATCGACGTGTTCGGCCGATGCAAGCACTTCGGTGTAGCGGTCCGCGATTTCTTCCATCGGCGAGGTCAATACGATCCTGCCGTCGCGGATGAACATCACGTCGGTGAGGATGTTCTCGATCTCTTCCACCTGATGGGTGGTGATGATGATGGTCTTTTGTTCGTCGAAGTAATCCTCCAGCAGACGCTGGTAGAACTGTTTGCGGTACAGGATGTCCAGGCCCAGGGTCGGCTCGTCCAGCACCAGCAGCTTGGCGTCGATGGCCATCACCAGCGCCAGATGCAACTGCACGATCATGCCCTTGGACATCTCACGGACGCGCAGGTTGGGGTTGAGCTGGGTATTGGCGATGAAGCGTTCGCACTTGGCGCGATCGAAGCGAGGATGGATGCCGTCGACGAAATCGATGGCTTCCTTGACCTTGATCCAGCGCGGCAGCACGGCGACGTCGGCGATGAAACACACCTCGTTCATCAGCTCGTCGCGCTGCTTGCGCGGGTCCAGCCCCAACACCTTCAGGTCGCCGTCGAAGGGCACCAGCCCCAGGATCGCCTTGAGCGCGGTGGTCTTGCCGGCGCCGTTGGGGCCGATCAGGCCGATGATCTTCCCGGCTTCGATCTGGAAGCTGGTGTCGTTCAGGGCCAACTTGTTGCGATACGCCTTGCGCAGGTTGCGCGCGGTAATCACTGTGTTGGCGGTCACTGTATCTAAGCCGATGTTGTTGGCGACAGCGCTCATTTGGCACCCCCCTGGCGCAGCAGTTCTTCGGTGGACAGGCCCAAACGGTTGATGCGCTCGGCGACCGCCGGCCATTCGTCGTGCAGGAATCGTTCGCGCTCGCTAACGAGCAGTTTCTTCGCGGCTTCGTCGGTAACAAACATCCCCAGTCCTCTACGTTTTTCGACGAGTGCCTCGTCCGCCAGTTCCTGATAGGCGCGCGAGACGGTGATCGGGTTCAGCTGGTACTCGGCCGCCACCTGGCGGACCGAGGGCAGAGCGTCACCCGGCTTGAGTACACCGTCCAGCATCATCGCGATCACGCGATCCTTCAGCTGGCGGTAAATGGGAGCGCCGTCGCTCCACTGGATTGAGGTCAGAGTCATCATGGTTCAGCCCCGCGGGCGCAGTGATTGAGCAAAGGAGAAATAGGGCATCGACAGCGAGGAACGGCTGCGACGGTGTTTTCGCTCAACCGGGGCCACCACTTCATCGGTCGCCTGCACGGCGCCGGTTTCGATGGATTCGACCAGCGGACTGTCGTTGCCCAGGGTGTCATTGGCATGATCCGGAAGGCGATTAGCCTCGCCGTTTGCCATCAGCCCCACGGCCAACAGCGCGGTGCTGATGGAGAGGCTGGACAGTGTGGTGAACAGTTTGTGGTTCATGGGACCCCCGCTGCGTTGGGTGAGTGGTGTTGTATTGAACTATAACACCTAATCACGGCACGTCAATAGGTCATGTCAACTTTGTTACCCAACTAAAGGCATACTGCGCTCCGGCTTTCTTCCAGGTGTTCTAACAATGGCTAACGCATTGAAAATATTGATGATTATTGGATTTTTGATGGTCGGGCAGAACGCATTCGCCCAGGATTTGCTGGACCAGAACTACCGGGCACTGGCCGGGAAAACCGCCGTGAACCTGAAGGAAGCCTATGGCGGCGACGTCATTCTGGTGGTCAATACCGCAAGCAAGTGCGGTTTCACCCCGCAATACGAGGGCCTGGAGGCACTGCAGCGGAAGTACTCAGCGCGCGGTTTCACCGTTCTCGGCTTTCCTTCCAACGACTTCAAGGGCCAAGAGCCGGGCGAGGAAGCGCAGATCAAGGAGTTCTGCACGCTTACTTACGGCGTCAAGTTCCCGATGTTCGAAAAAGTGCACGTCAAGGGCGACGAGACGACACCGCTGTATCGGGAGCTGGAGAAAGCGACCGGCGTGTCGCCCGGCTGGAATTTCCACAAATACCTGATCGCACGCGACGGCACGGTGGTGGCGAACTTCCCAAGCAAGGTCAAGCCGGATGATGCGGCGTTGGTGGCTGCGATAGAACGCGAACTGAAGGCCAAGCGCCCCCGCAAATAAGCCCCGCGTCATCGTCGTCGCGCATGCGACAATATCCGTATTGCGCCGGATATCGGCGTCGGTTTCGAATTTTTTCAGGAGTTAGCAATGAAGCGGGCGATGCGCGGCGTAGCCGCATTGATGGCGGCGACTTTGGCAATGATGGGAGGCGACTTGTCGGCACAGACGGTGGAGAAAGGCGGCAAGACCGCGCTGGTGACGGAGAAAGACAAGGTCAGCTACGCGGTGGGTATGGACGTGGGCAGGTCTTTCCAACCTATCGCCGAATACATCGACATCGCCGCGTTCGAACGCGCTGTCGGCAATGTCTTCGCCGGCGGGCAGCCGCTGATCACCGAGACCGAAGCCAAGGCGACCGACGAAGCGCTACGTATGAACCTGGCGGTGAAGCAGGGAGCGCCTGTACCCGGCATGCCGCCGGGCTCGCAGCCGCCGGCCGTGGCCAAGGATAAAGTGGGTCTGATGCTGGGCAGCTTCGCGGTGGGTCCGTCGCTGGCGCCGCTGAAGGACGAAATCGATCTGCCGGTGCTGGTCCAAGCGGTGCGCAGCTCGCTGGCCAAGAGCGCGCTGCTGATGACCGAGCAGGAAGCGCAGGCCACCATGCAGGCCTACATGACCAAGAAGCAAAGCACCGCCGGGCAGAAGAACCGCGAGGAAGGAGCGGCCTTCCTGACCAAGAACAAGAACGAGAAGGGCGTCATCACCACGCCGTCCGGCCTGCAGTACATGGTGTTGCGCCAGGGCAGCGGCGCGCGTCCCACGCCGCAAAGCCGCGTGCGGGTGAACTACGAGGGTAAGCTGCTCAATGGCACCGTCTTCGACAGTTCCTACCAGCGCGGACAACCGGCCGAGTTCGGCCTGAACCAGGTCATCGCGGGTTGGACCGAAGGCGTTTCGTTGATGCCGGTGGGCGCCAAATACCGTTTCTGGATCCCGTCCGGCCTGGCGTACGGCCCCAACGGCGGCCAGGGTCCGATCGGTCCTGACGCAACGCTGACATTTGATGTCGAACTGATGGGTATCCTGCAGTAGTCCTTTTACTGAGCCAGTGAGTCCCCCATGCGGATAGCGATTTTTGGAACCGGTTATGTCGGTCTGGTTACCGGCACTTGTCTAGCGGAAGTAGGCCACGATGTGATCTGCGTCGATATCGACGCAGACAAGGTGCAAGGCCTGAAGCAGGGCGTGGTGCCTATTTTCGAGCCGGGCCTGCAGCCGATGGTGAAAGCCAACTATGAGGCGGGCCGGCTGGATTTCACTACCGACGCCGCCCTGGCCATCGCCCACGGCGAAGTGGTCTTCATCGCGGTAGGTACGCCGCCGGACGAAGACGGCAGCGCCGATCTGCAGTACGTGCTCAAGGTGGCACGCACCATCGGCCAGCATATCGACAGGCCGGCGCTGGTGGTCAATAAATCCACCGTTCCGGTGGGCACGGCCGATAAAGTACGCGCCGCCATCGCCTCGGAATTGCAGGCGCGCGGCGCCGAAGTGGCCTTCGACGTGGTTTCCAATCCCGAATTCCTGAAGGAAGGCGATGCCGTCAAGGATTGCATGCGCCCAGACCGCATCGTGATCGGTGCGGAAGGCGCGCGGGCGGTCGACAAGATGAAGCGGCTGTACGCGCCGTTCAACCGTAACCACGACCGCATCGTGGTGATGGATGTGCGTTCGGCGGAGCTGACCAAGTACGCGGCCAACGCCATGCTGGCGACCAAGATCAGTTTCATGAACGAGATCGCCAACATCGCCGAACGCGTCGGCGCCGATATCGAGCACGTGCGCAATGGCATAGGTTCCGATCCGCGCATCGGCTGGCATTTCATCTATCCCGGCGCGGGCTACGGCGGCTCCTGCTTTCCGAAGGATGTGCAGGCGTTGGCCCGGACCGCGCAACAACATCATTACGACGCACGCTTGCTCAATGCGGTGGAAGCGGTCAACGAATCGCAGAAAGGCCATTTGTTCGAACTGATCCAGCGCCACTACGACCTGGGCGAGGACGAAGGCGTGCGCGGCAAGACTTTCGCGGTCTGGGGGCTTTCCTTCAAGCCCAACACCGACGATATGCGTGCAGCTTCCAGCCGCCGTCTGCTGGAGCAGTTGTGGCAAGCCGGCGCCCTGGTCCGCGCCTACGATCCGGAAGCTTCCCATGAAGCTCGCCGCATCTTCGGTCAGCGCGATGATCTGGTGCTTTGCGATTCGGCCACGGCGGCAGTGCAGGGCGCCGACGCGCTAGTGGTGGTCACCGAATGGAAGCAGTTCCGCAGTCCGGATTTCGCGCGCTTGTACGCGGCGCTGGGCGATGCGGTCGTTTTCGACGGCCGCAACCTTTACGAGCCTGTCGACGTCGAGGCCGCGGGCCTGGCGTATTACGGCATCGGCCGAGGGAGATCCGTGCGTGCAGAGTGATCCGAAAGCGCTGGATCCGGCGTTGGAGCAACGACTGATCGAACTGGAAACCCGGTTAGCCTTCCAGGAGCACGCATTGGGAGAGCTAAGCGAAGCGCTCGCCGATGCGCGCGCCGAAGGCAACCGGACTTCCGAGCTGATGCGCAGCATGCTGTCCGATCTGCGCAAGGTCCGCACCGAGTTGTACGCCGACGCCACGGACGAACCGCCGCCGCCGCACTATTGATAGGCTGCGCGGCTCTACTGGTTTCTTTCTCCTGGCTCCGGTAGATACTGGAGCCAGCGACTCTCCCCACCGTCCACGACCATGACCGATTCCCTACGCGACCAACTCCTGGGGCTCGGCTTCAAGCCGGCGCCGAAGCCCGAAAGAAAACCCGAACGCAAGCCGGAGCGCAGGCCCGACTCCCGACCGGACAACCGACATGCCAGTGGCAAGCCTGCGGGCAAACCCGCTGGCAGGCCGGGCCAGGGTCCCAGGCCGAACAATGCGCCGCGTGCGGCGCAAGCCAAACCCGCTCGTTCGCGCGAGGAAATGGACCTGGCCAAGGCTTATGCCATCCGCGCGCAGAAGGAAAAGGACGAACGCATCGAAGCCGAGCGCCTGAAACAGGAAGAGGCGCGCCTGCGCCGTGAAGCCAAGGCCCGCGTCGAGGAGTTGCTGAAAGACAAGCCGCTGAATGATCCAAACGCGGAGATCGCCCGGCATTTTCCTTACGGCGGCAAGATCAAGCGCATCCACGTCAATGCGGAACAGTTGAAAGCGTTGAATGCCGGCGAACTCGGCGTAGTGCAGCAGAACGGCCGCTACTTGCTGGTCACCGCCGCGCTGCTGGCCGAAGCCGAAAGCATCTTTCCGGCTTGCGTAGCGCTGAAGGTCGATCCGGACGCGCCGGCTGGCGACGATCCGTACTCCGATCCGCAGTATCAAGTGCCTGACGATCTGGTTTGGTAGCCGAAAACAGCCAACGACTCATTGTCTGCCTGCTGCCCGGGCTCGATGGCACCGGCCGACTGTATAGCCGCCTGGCGACGGATTTATCGGGTGATTTCGAAGTGCGGATACTCGACTATCCGGTCGACGCATTCGATCGCTACGAAGCTCTTGCCGAAGCGCTCGCACTCCGCCTACCGCGGGACAGGCCTTTCCTGATCGTAGCGGAGTCCTATGCGGGTCCCTTGGCGGTGCTGCTCGCCGCAGCACGGCCATCCGGTCTGGTGGGCTTGGTCATCGCCGCTTCGTTCCTTCGCAAACCGATTGCGCAGGCAGGCTTGCTGTCTCGAATACTGCGATTCCTGCCTATGTCGGTAACGCCGCCGCTTCCCGTACTTGAGGCCGTCTTGATGGGAGGTTGGCATGACGCCGAAGTGAGGCGCGAGCTTGAATCGTCATTGCGTCTCGTCGAGCCGAGCGTGCTCAAGGCGCGTCTTATGGCGACGCTGCAGGTGGACGTCAGGGAAGAATTCCAGCGAATAACAGTGCCCGTACTGTATCTGCGGGCCAGCCGCGACCGACTGCTTCAAAGCGGCGTCGAGAAAGACTTCGCTATGCCCGGAGTGTGGCGTGTCGACATCGAGGCGCCGCATTTCGTATTCCAGGCCGTGGCTTCCGAGGCCGCGAACGCCATACGGAATTTCCTGCGGGATCGCGATATCTGGAACGGATGACCGATCAACGGCCCGGGGCTGGCGCGTTCCTCACCAGCCAGTACCACGCGATGACGGCGGCTAGCAGCGCAAAACAACCTGCCGCAAGAAACGCGACATCGCCGCCGAAATGCCAAAGCTGTCCGGCGGCCAGCGCACCGACCACGCCACCGACGCCCGAGGACAGGCCGTAGAAGACTCCCTGCCCGTGGCCGTTCATGCGTCCCGGAAAGAAACGCACCAACAACTGCATGACCGCTGCGAAGAACGCACCGAAGTTGAGGGCGTGGGTCAGCTGCGCCACGATCATCAGGGGAATGCTGTCGGGCCAGAGCGCAGTCGCCCACCATCGCAACGCTGCGCTGAGCAGGGCGAACGTCAGCACCTTGCCGGCGTCCCACCGCCGGAAGATGCGGCTGGAGAGGAAGAACACCCCGATCTCCGCCAACACTCCCACCGTCCAGAACACGCCCAGCATGGTCGCCGAATAGTGATGCTCGGTCAGATAGATCGAGAAAAACGTGTAGTACGGACCGAACGAGATCTGGGCAAGGAACGCGGCCACGAAAAAGGCGATCACCTGAGGGCGCTTCAGGCGCGCCCTGAAGCCTACGTGGTTCTCGTCATGCACCTCTTCGACCGGATGCGCGTAGCGATTAGCGAAGGACGATGCCAGCAGTCCCGCCAGCAACGGCAGCATCAGCCAGGGCAGGGTGCGCACGCCGAAACGGTCGAGCAGTACGCCGAATAGCGAGACCACCACGATGAAGCCGATGGAACCCCAGACCCTGATATGTCCGTAGCGATCGCTGCGCGCGCCCAAGTGCGACATGGTGATCGATTCGAACTGCGGCATCACCGCGTTGTAAGCGAAACAGAACGCACACATCACCGCGAACAGCCCGATGAAATCCAGCGGCAGCAGGAAGGCGGAGAAACTCATCAAAGTCAACAAGCAACCCAGGCGCAGCCAGCGGATGGGATGCGGAGAATGCGCCGCCAGCGTGGTCCAGGTGCTGGGCGCGACGATGCGGGTGGCGTACCACAGGCTCATCAGCACGCTGATCGCCGCTACCTCCATGCCACGCGACTTCAGGTATAGGCTCCAGTACGGCGTGAACGCGCCCAGTGCGGCGTAGTAGGCGAAGTAGAAGCTGGACAGGCGGACCGCAGGCACACGCGCCTCGGCGGTCGTTCGCTGCACGGGGTCAGCCATGGCCTTGAATGCTCAGAGCAGGTCCTCGACGGGCGTGTTGAGCAGCTCGCTGGCTTCGTGGGCGAAACGACGCAGGCTCGAAATGCCGAGGTCGCGGATCAGCGAATGGGTCTGGTGCGGAAGCACCGAGTCGTAGAGGTCCTGCGGTGCGATGTTCTTGCCATGCACGCCGGGAATGAATTCAACGCCGGCTGCCGCGTAGCAGTGCTGCACCATCGCCGAGCAATACAGTGCGCCTTCTTTGGCCAGCAGATTGTCGCGCTTGCGCAGGCGGGTGCTATGCATGGCGAACAAGGTGCCGACCAGTTCGCTGAGCGAATAGCTCGAGAGTCCCGACAACAGATCCAGTCCAGCGATCTGGACCTGACGGGTCTTCGTTTCGTCCAGCCCGAAGTCCAGAATGGCCAGGTTTGGAAACAGCTCGTCGTCAAAATAGCGGTCGGCGCGATTTTCCTGCACGCCCAGGCGTATCTGCCGATAGCGCAGGTCCAAATCGGATTCCAGTACCCACCAATGCCCGTCGAGGCGCTGTTCGCTGAAAATGAAAGCGTGCGACCACAGACTGCGATGCCCGTCGTTGGTCAGCGGGGCCTGCGCCTTGCGAATGATTTTGTTGATCCAGTCGCGCCCGCCGCACAAGCCGATACGGCCGGGTGCGGCATACTTGCGAATGAAAGCGGCATTGGCGCTGTCGGTGATGGCGTCCATGCGTGGATCCCAGGTCTACTATCGATTGATGGAAGGCTAAAACAGCCCCGGGCTCATTACCTACTTATTCCGGATCGTAGTCCAGATTGGAGGCCAGCCATCGTTCGGCTTGCACCAACGTCGCACCTTTGCGTTTGGCGTAATCCTCGGCCTGTTCCTTGGACACGCGGCCGACCACGAAGTATTGGCTCTGCGGATGGCTGAAATAGTAGCCGGACACCGCCGCGGTCGGCAGCATGGCGAAGCTTTCGGTCAGCGTCATCCCCGCATTCGCGCCTGCGTCCAGTAGTTCGAACAAGGTGCCTTTTTCGCTGTGTTCCGGGCAGGCGGGATAGCCCGGGGCAGGGCGAATGCCGACGTACTTTTCCAGAATCAGCGCTTCATTATCCAAGGCTTCTTGGGCCTGGTAGCCCCAGAATTCCTTGCGTACGCGCTGATGCAACCGTTCGGCCAAGGCTTCGGCCAGGCGGTCGGCCAGCGCCTTCAGCAGGATGGCGTTGTAGTCGTCGTGGTCGGCCTCGAAGCGGGCCACGTGTTCGTCGATGCCGATGCCGGCGGTGACGGCAAAGGCTCCGATCCAGTCTTGCTTGCCGCTGTCCTGCGGCGCGATGAAGTCCGCGAGGCAAAAGTCCGGTCGTTCGACCGGTTTGTCGACCTGCTGGCGTAGGAAATGCAGAGTTCTTAACCCCTCTCCCGCAGGCGGGAGAAGGGTGACCACGACATCGTCGCCTATGCTGTTGGCGGGCCACAGACCGAATACCGCCTTGGCGGTGAGCCATTTCTCCTCGACGATCTTTTTCAACATCGCCTGCGCATCGGCGAATAGCTCGCTAGCCTGTTTGCCCACCACTTCATCGGTAAGGATCGCCGGATATCGGCCCGCCAGCTCCCACGCCTGGAAGAAAGGCGTCCAGTCGATGAGCTCCACCAGTTCGGTCAGTGGGTAATCGTCGAATACGGTGATGCCCGGCTTGTTGGGTGTCGGTGGGATGTAGCTATCCCAACCACCCTCGAACTTCTGCCCGCGCGCCTTCGCCAGCGGCACCAGCCGCTTGGCGTCGCCACGGTTCTTGTGGCGCTCGCGGATCTCCGCGTAATCTGCATCGTTGGCGGCCATGAACGGGCCGCGCAGATCCTTGGAGATCAGGGACTGCGCCACGCCGACCGCGCGCGAGGCGTCCTTGACCCAGACCGTCGGCGATTTGTAGTGCGGATCGATCTTCAGCGCCGTATGCGCGCGCGAAGTCGTCGCGCCGCCGATCAGCAGCGGCATGGTCATGCCCTGGCGCTGCATCTCGCGCGCCACATGGGTCATTTCCTCCAACGAGGGCGTGATCAAGCCGGACAGACCGATCAAGTCCGCGTTCTCGGCCCGCGCCACGTCCAGGATCTTCTGCGTCGGCACCATGACGCCGAGATCCACCACGTCGAAGTTATTACAGGCCAACACCACGCCGACGATGTTCTTGCCGATATCGTGCACGTCGCCCTTGACCGTGGCCATGATGATCTTGCCGTTGGATTTGCCCACATCGCCGGTGCGCAATTTCTCGGCTTCGATGAAGGGCAGCAGATAAGCCACGGCCTTCTTCATGACCCGCGCCGACTTCACTACCTGCGGCAGGAACATTTTGCCGGCGCCGAACAGATCGCCGACCACGTTCATGCCGTCCATCAACGGGCCCTCGATCACGTCCAGCGGACGCGTGGAAAGCTGGCGCGCCTCTTCGGTATCGGTTTCCACGTACTGGTCGATGCCATGCACCAGCGCGTGGCTCAGGCGTTCGCGCACCGGCTTGTCGCGCCAGGCCAGGTTTTCGACCTGCACTTCGCCTTTCTTGCCGCGGTAGCGCTCGGCGATTTCCAACAGCCGTTCGGTAGAGTCCTTGCGGCGATTCAGCACTACATCCTCGACGCGCTCGCGCAAATCGGGTTCCAGGTCGTCGTAGATTGGCATGCCGCCGGCGTTGACGATGCCCATGTCCATGCCGGCCTTGATGGCGTGGTACAGGAATACCGAATGGATCGCCTGGCGCACGGGCTCGTTGCCGCGGAACGAGAACGACACGTTCGACACGCCGCCCGAGACATGGCAATGCGGCAGGGTCCGTTTGATGATGCGGGTGGCCTCGATGAAGTCGACCGCGTAGTTGTCGTGCTCCTCTATGCCGGTGGCGATAGCGAAGATATTGGGATCGAAGATGATGTCCTCAGGCGGAAATCCCACCTGCTCGGTCAACACCTTGTAGGCACGCGTGCAGATATCGACCTTGCGTTCGCACGTGTCGGCCTGGCCGTCCTCATCGAAGGCCATCACCACCGCCGCGGCGCCATAACGCAGCACCTTGCGCGCGTGTTCGATGAAGGCTTCCTCGCCTTCCTTCAGCGAGATCGAATTGACCACGCTCTTGCCCTGCAGGCATTTGAGGCCAGATTCAATGACGCTCCATTTCGACGAGTCCACCATCACCGGGATGCGCGCGATGTCGGGCTCGGACATGATCAGATTGAGGAAGCGCGCCATCGCTTTCTCCGAATCGATCAGCCCTTCGTCCATGTTGACGTCGAGGATCTGGGCGCCGTTGGCGACTTGCTGGCGCGCGACTTCCACCGCTTCCTCGTAACGCTCTTCCTTGATCAGCTTCTTGAACTGCGCGCTGCCGGTGACATTGGTACGCTCGCCCACGTTGATGAACAACAGATCGGGAGTGATGACCAGCGGCTCAAGTCCGGAGAGGCGGGTATGACGGATGTCGGTACTCATGCGGCGTCGGCCAACTCCAGATCGGCGGGAAGGCGACGCGGCGGAATGCCGCTCACCGCTTCGGCGATCGCCTTGATGTGCGCAGGGGTAGTACCGCAGCAACCGCCGACCAGATTGAGCAGGCCGGACTCGGCGAACTCCTTCAAGGTCGCCGCCATTTCTTCGGGGGTTTCGTCGTACTCGCCGAATGCATTGGGAAGGCCGGCGTTTGGATGCGCGCTGACGTAACCGTCGGCCACGCGCGCCAGCGTTTCCACGTGTTCGCGCAGATCCTTGGCGCCGAGCGCGCAGTTCAGGCCCACCGACAACGGCTTGCCATGCGCTACGGAGGCGTAGAACGCCTCGGCGGTCTGGCCGGAAAGCGTGCGCCCCGACGCGTCGGTGATGGTGCCGGAGATCATCACCGGCAGGCGGCCGCCGCGTGCCTCGAACACTTCTTCTACCGCGTACAGCGCGGCCTTGGCGTTGAGCGTATCGAAAATGGTTTCCACCATGATGGTGTCGGCGCCGCCGTCGATCAGGCCTTCGATGGCTTCGCGGTAGGTCGTGCGCAGTTCGTCGAAATTGGTGTTGCGGTAACCGGGATCGTTGACGTCGGGGCTGATGGAAGCGGTGCGGCTGGTCGGGCCCAATACGCCGATCACGAAACGCGGTTTTTCCGGCCGCCCTTCGGCATGCTCCTTGGCTTCGACGGCATCGCAGCAGGCGCGTGCGACGCGTGCGCCTTCCTTGTTGAGTTCGTAGACCAGGTGTTCCAGGTGGTAATCGGCCTGGCTGACGGAAGTGGCGTTGAAGGTGTTGGTCTCGACCAGGTCGGCGCCCGCTTCCAGGTATTCGGTGTGCACGCCGGCGATCACTTCCGGCTTGCTCAACAACAGTAAATCGTTATTGCCCTTCAAGTCATGCCCTTCGACAGCATGGCCACATTGACCGTCGTGGACGTGCGCGCTGTCGTAACCGTCGACGAAGCGTTCGCCGCGGTAGTCCGCTTCCTCCAGACGGTGGCGCTGGATCATGGTGCCCATGGCGCCATCGATGATCAGGATGCGTTCGGATAGCGCTTTCTGCAGGGCGTTCGCGCGCGCGGGATTCAGCCAGGGTAGCGTTTTCATGGTTTGACTCCGATCAGCGAGATCACTTCGAAATGCGGTGGGCGGCGCTCACGGGTGACCGTGCCCAGGTTCGACACTTGTAAGCCGGATTTTTCGGCGAACTTGCGCAGTTCCTTGTCGCCGAAGCCCAGGTTGAGATGGCCATAGGCCTGCACCGCGGCCTGGTGTTCGTGCTTGGCGAGGCTGCTGAGCAATAGGCGTCCGCCGCGGCGCAGCACGCGTGCCGCCTCGGACACCGCCTGTGCGGGCTTGGAGGAGTAAGTGAGGGCGTGCATCAGGACCACAAGGTCGAAACTGTTGTCTTTGAAGGGCAGGGCATGCATGTCGCCCTCGCGTACTTCCACGTTGGGGAAACGGCGAAGGCGCTCGCCTGCGGCCGCCACTACGCGCGCGCTGGTATCGATGCAGACGTAGCGCTTGGCATGCGGCGAAAGCAGCTCGGCCAGCACGCCATCGCCGGAAGCGATGTCCAGCACGTCGCCGGTTTCCAGCAGCGGCAACGCTGTGCGCGCCAGTGCTTCCCAAGTACGTCCCGGGGAGTAGTGCCGTTCCATGTCGCCAGCGACGCTGTCGGCCCAGTTCTGTTCGGCCGCACGCGCGGCCAGCACCGAGGGCACACGCTCGGCGTCCTGGCGCAGCAACGGATCGTCGCTGCCCTCCCGCAGATTGCGCCAGAGCTCGCGTTGCGCCTTGTCCAGATTGTCTTCGTCGAAACGGTAATAGGCCGATACGCCGGCGCGACGGTCGCGCACCAGGCCGGCTTCCTTCAGCTTGGCCAGATGGGTGGAGACACGCGGCTGGGCCAGCTGGGTGATGGCCGAGAGCTCGGCCACGGTCAGCTCTTCGGAGGCCAGCAATACCAGCAAGCGCACGCGGGTAGCATCGGCGAATACCTTGAGCCGGGTCGACCAGGCTTCCAGATCCATACATATCTTCCTATCGCGATATAAAGATATTGTCCGCCCGGATGGGCGCCGGGTCAAGCCGCGTACGCCCGCGCATGGTGGCCCGGTACAATGGGCGGACATGCTTACAGGAAGGGGTTTGCCGTGGATTTCGGATTTACCGAAGAACAGTTGATGATCCAGGAGGTGGCGCGGCGCATCGCGCAGGAGAAGATCGCGCCGAGCGCCGAACACTTCGACCGGGTGGGTGAATTCCCGTTGGAGAACATCCGTCTGCTGGGCGAGAACGGCCTGATGGGCATCGAAGTGCCAGCGGAATACGGCGGCGCTGGCATGGACCCGATCGCCTATGTGCTGGCCATGATCGAAATCGCGGCCGGCGATGCGGCCCATTCCACCATCATGTCGGTCAACAACTCGCTGTTCTGCAACGGCATCCTCTTGAATGGCACGGAGGAGCAGAAACAGAAATACGTGCGCGCGATTGCCGAAGGGCGCGAAATCGGCGCTTTCGCGCTGACCGAACCGCAGTCGGGCTCAGATGCGACCGCGATGCGTTGCCGTGCGATCAAGCAGGCCGACGGTAGCTATGTCATCAACGGCAAGAAAAGCTGGATCACCTCCGGCCCGGTCGCCAAATACATCGTCCTATTCGCTATGAGTGCCCCCGAACTGGGTGCGCGCGGCGTCACCGCTTTCCTGGTGGACACGGCCAACCCAGGCTTCCATCGCGGCAAGACCGAGCCCAAGCTCGGCATCCGCGCCTCGGCCACCTGCGAAATCGAGTTCCAGGACTACGTGGTCCCCGCTGAAGACGTGCTGGGCGCCGAAGGGCAGGGCTTCAAGATCGCTATGGGCGTGCTGGACGCCGGACGCATCGGTATCGCTTCGCAAGCCATCGGCATCGCCCGCGCCGCCTATGAAGCGACGCTGGCCTACGTCAAGGAGCGCAAGGCTTTCGGCGTGGCTATCGGTACTTTCCAGATGACCCAGGCCAAGATCGCCGACATGAGGTGCAAGTTGGATGCCGCGACGCTGCTCACGCTGCGCGCGGCCTGGGTTAAAGGGCAAGGCAAGCGTTTCAGCAACGAGGCCGCCATCGCCAAGCTCACCGCGTCCGAGTCGGCGATGTGGATTACCCACCAGGCCGTGCAGATCCATGGCGGCATGGGTTACTCGAAGGAAATGCCGCTGGAACGTTATTTCCGCGATGCCAAGATCACCGAGATCTATGAGGGCACCTCCGAGATCCAGCGTCTGGTGATCGCCCGCAACGAAACCGGCCTGCGCTGAGACCGTTCGGTACACCCGCATACACCGCTGCATGGCGGTGTATGCACGGTCGACTTGTCGTGTCTTGTCCGGCTGACGTTTCTGTGCGATCGACCCATCTTTAGTAATGGGACGGGCTTGTACCTGGTCCGCTAGAGTTCTCTGATGCGGGGGTCTGTCTCTCGCATCCACTCTGGAGAACCCGATGCGTAAAACCCTGATTTTCTGTGCCCTTGCGCTGGCCCTGACTGCCTGCGACCGTGCCGCTACGCCCGAAGCCGGCACGGCCTCAACGCCGGCGGCTTCCTTCTCGCAGGCCGATGTCGCCGCCGAAACCGAGCGGCTCAACCAGTGGTTCGAGAAGAAGTACGAGGAACAACTGCACTTCAGCCCGATCCAGCTGACCTTCCAGGGCCGCAAGGACCTGTACGACCGGTTGGACGATATGTCGGAAAAGGCGCAGCTGGACCAGGTCGCCTGGCAGAAGGCCAGCGTCGAGGAAATGGACAAGACCTTCGACTACGACAAGCTCAGCGACGAAGGGAAGTTTTCCTACGACCTGTGGAAGCTGCAGTACGAGAACGCGCGCGATGGTGTGCCGTTCCTTGGCGATGGCTACGCGTTCGACCAGATGAACGGTGCGCAGAGTTTCCTGCCCACTTTGCTGATCAGCTTCCACAAGGTGGAAGAAGAATCGGACTACACGGCTTACGTTTCGCGAGTGAAGGCCGTAGCGCAGGCATTCGACCAACTGCTCGAGCGCGCCCGCAAGTCGGCCGGGCAAGGTGTGCGTCCGCCGAAGTTCGCTTATGAGGGCGTCATCGACCAGTCGCGCAAGGTCATTACCGGTGCGCCGTTCTCTGCGGGCAAGGATTCGGCGATCTGGGCCGATGCGCAGGCCAAGGCCGATGCGCTGGTGAAGAGCGGAAAGATCAATGCCGAGCGCGCAACCGCGCTGAAAGAAGAAGCACGCAAAGCCCTCCTGGAACAGTTCAAGCCCGCCTATGAGCGCGTGATCGCATGGTCCGAAGAAGAACTGCCGAAGGCAGCGGTCAATGCCGCTGGCGTAGGCACCACCCATAGCAACGGCAAGGCGTACTACGAGTACCAGCTGCGTCAGATGACCACCACCAGCATGACGGCCGAGGAAATCCATGCGCTGGGTCTGAAGGAAGTCGAGCGCATCAAGGGCGAGATGAACGCACTGAAGGACAAGGTGGGCTTCAAGGGCGACCTTGACGCGTTCTTCGCCTTCATCGATTCCGACCCCCAGTTCAAGTACCCGAATACCGACGCCGGCCGCCAGGGCTACATCGATGATGCATCGAAGGCCATCGCCAACATCAAGAAGGAACTGCCGAACTATTTCGGCCTGCTGCCGAAGGCGGATCTGGTAGTCAAGCGCGTGGAAGCTTTCCGCGAGCAGGACGGCGCAGCGCAGCACTACTTCCCAGGAACGCCGGATGGTTCGCGGCCCGGCGTGTACTACGCTCATCTGTCCGACATGAATGCGATGCCGAAACCTTCGCTGGAAGTCATCGCCTACCACGAAGGTCTGCCGGGCCATCACATGCAGATCTCGATCGCGCAGGAACTGACCGGCGTGCCGAAGTTCCGCACCCAGGCGGGCTTCACCGCTTATGCGGAGGGTTGGGGCCTGTATTCGGAATGGCTGGCCAAAGAAATGCCGGACACGTATCAAGATCCGTATTCCGAGTTCGGCCGCTTGAGTTCGGAAATGTGGCGCGCGATCCGACTGGTTGTGGATACCGGCCTGCACGCCAAAGGCTGGACCGAACAGCAAGCGGTGGAATATTTCGACGCCAACAGCGCGGTGCCGCTGGCGGCGATCAAGTCGGAAGTGCGGCGTTACCTGATCATGCCGGGGCAGGCCACCGCGTACAAGATCGGCATGATCCGCATCCAGCAGCTGCGCAAGAAAGCGGAGACCGAACTGGGCGACAAGTTCGACATCAAGGGTTTCCACGACACGGTGCTGGGCGGCGGCGCTTTGCCGCTAACGTTGCTGGAACGTCGCGTGGACCAGTGGATTGCGGGGCAGAAAGCGAAGACGGTTGTTGCGGCGAAATAGCTTCGCCGAAACCAGTCCGGTTGATGGAGAGAAAAACCCCGGCCAGGCCGGGGTTTTTCATATGCCGACGGTTCGTTTCAGGGTGACTTCGCGGCAGGCGCGAAACGGTCGCCGAAGAAATCGCCCTTGTTCCATTTCGGTCTTTCCGCGGCATCGCCGACCAGCGTGCCGATGCGCGCATTGAGACGGGCCAGGCGAGCCGCATCTTCGTATTGAATGGGTTGCGATGCGTCATCGCAGGGCTGGTGATAGCAAGTGCGCAAGAACTTGTCCAAGGCCTCTTTCGGACTCGCCCCACCCGCGGAGGCAGGCTCCACGCCACCATCCAGATAGACGGCCGGGATGCCCGCCCGCACGAAGGCGTACTGGTCGCTGCGCACGAACACCACCTCTTCCGGGAACGGATCGGCCGACAGGCCCACGCCGATTTCCTTGGCCGCCGTGTCCAGCGCGGTCTTCAGCGTCGAATGCTCCAATCCGATCGGCACCACGTCCTTACCGGGCACCAGCAGCACCGGCATGTCCATATTGATATTGGCCACCAGATCGTTCTTGGGCACGGTGGGATGCGAGGCGAACCATTCCGCGCCCAATAATCCTTTCTCTTCGCCGGTCAGAGCGATGAATAGCAGCGAACGCTTGGGTTTGGTCGCGGCACCGGACAATTCCTTGGCCGCTTCCAGCATCACCGCGACGCCCAGTGCATTGTCCAACGCACCGTTGTAGATGCCGTCGCCATTCACCGCGGCGCCTACGCCGATATGATCCAGATGCGCGGTGTAGGCGATGAATTCGCGGGCCAAGGCGGCCTCGCTGCCGTCGAGCCTGGCGACGACGTTGCGCGACTCGGCAGGTTCGATGCGGGTTCGCCCGGCCAGGGTCAACGTGCCCGGCAGATCGAATGCTTTCAGCTGTCCGTCCGCTGCGGCCTTGAACAAGGCGTCCGCTTCGTGTCCGCTGCCGGCGAAGATCGCCTTGGCGACCGCCGCGCTGACCGAAGCGCCCGCCTTCAGCTGCGGAAACGTATCGATGCCGGTGCCGTCCTCGGCGCGCAGACGCATGCCGGGCATGCTCCATTTGGCGGCCGAATTGGCCCAGGGGCCGCGTTCTTCGTATTCCGGAGTGCCCACGAACACGACCCCCACCGCACCTTTCTCGGACAACGTGCGCAGCTTTTGGGTGCCGGAAGAATAGAAAGCGCGACGGTCGTTGTCGAACCGCGCGGGTGCGCCTGGGAACAGCACCGCGATCTTGCCGCGCACGTCGACTCCGGCGAAATCGTCCTGTCCCAGCTCCGGTGCGTAGACGCCCTGGCCGACGAATACCGCCGCTGCGGTCAGCGAATGCGAGGGCGCGTTGTAGTTGAGGCTGGGCAAGAACTCGTCGCGGAACTGCAACGACACCTTGCTGCCGCCGCGGTCGATGGTGAATGCAGCGCCCTGTTCCTGGCGTAGCGCTTTCAATAGCGGTACGCGCTGGAAGAAGGTTTCGCCATCGCCTGCCGGCTTCAAGCCCATTTCGGCATAGCGGCGGGCCACGTATTCGGCCGCAAGATCGTAGCCCGGCGTACCGGTATCGCGTCCCTCGAGCTTATCGTCCGCCAGGTAACGCACGTCGGCTTCGATGCGTTTGGCTTCGGAAGAGGTGCTTGCCGCAGGAGTCTGGGTTGCGGCTTCCGGCACCGGGGCGGGATCGGGCTTGCACGCGACCAGGCAGGCAAGCGCCAGGGTCAAGGGGATATTCCGGGGCATAGGGGAACGGCTCCATCGAAGGAGCCGGAACCCTAACATGCTCATTGCGGGCCCACCGAGTGCCGTCGCTTACAACGCCAAACCAAGACAACCGGCGATGGACTCGTGCCATCGCCGATCGTAAGAGGTGGTCAGTGCGCCGTCGGCGTTACGGTCGGCAGCGAAGGCTCCGCATTGTCGTCCTTGGCCTGGTGAATGCGATACCGGTAGTCATTACTCATCGAGAAACGGCTGTCGCCCTGAACCCTGGCGAATAGCAGCGCCATCGCTGGGGAAGATACTGAAGATGAAAAACCCCGGCGTAGTGCCGGGGTCGTTGTCCAAACAGACGCTGGAATCAGCGCGGCGCCGGCTGTTTCATTCGCTCCACATATTCGCCTGAAGACTCATCCAATTTGTCGCCCAGCATGCGGCGTACCACCACGAAGAACACCGGGATCAGCAACAAGCCGATGAAGGTGGCGAACATCATGCCGCCGATGACGCCAGTACCGATGGCGTGGCGGGCGTTGGCGCCGGCGCCGGTGGATATGGCCAGCGGGGTCACGCCCAGGATGAAAGCCAGCGAGGTCATCAGGATCGGGCGGAACCGCAGACGCGCCGCCTCCACCACGGCATCGCGCAAGGTCTTGCCTTCGCGACGCTGCTCCACCGCGAATTCCACGATCAGGATGGCGTTCTTCGCTGCCAGACCAATGATGGTGATCAGGCCGATCTTGAAGTAGATGTCATTGGGCAGTCCGCGCAGCATGGCAAAGACAATGGCGCCCAGCACACCCAGGGGCACCACAAGCAGCACCGAAACCGGGATGGACCAGCTTTCGTACAGCGCCGCCAGGCACAGGAAAACTACCAGGATCGACAGCACCAGCAACAATGTAGCCGTGTTGCCGGCCAGGATTTCCTGGTACGACAGGCCGGTCCAATCGAAGCCGAAGCCCTGTGGCAGGTCTTTGGTGACGATATTTTCCATTGACTTCATCGCCTCTCCGGAGCTGTGTCCAGGCGCTTGCGAGCCGACGATGTTGACCGCGGCGTAGCCGTTGTAGCGGGTCAGGGCCGGGGAGGCGCTGACCCACTCGGACTTGACGACATTGCTGAGCGGGATCATTTCACTGCCGCCACTGCCATTGCTGGCCAGTGTGCTTGGCGCATAGAGGTGACTCAGCGATTCCGGGCCCATGCGGTAGGCCGCGTCGGCCTGCATGGTCACGCGCTTGATTCGGCCGTCGTAGAAGAAATCGTTCACGTACACCGGTGCCAGCATCACCTGGATGGTGCTGAAAACATCCGAGACCGACACGCCCATGGACTGCGCTTGCACACGGTCGACGGTCAGCTTCAACTGCGGCGCCGGCTGCAACTCGTTGGGGCGCACGCCGGTCAGGGCGGGGCTGGCCTGCGGGTTGCCGGCTTTGCCCAGTAACGTGCCCATGGCTTGCATCAGTGCGTCGCGGCCCTTGCCGGTGCGGTCCTGAAGGTACATGTCGAAGCCGCCAAACTGCCCCAGCCCGTTCACCGTGGGCAGGTTGACCACGAAGATCTGTGCGTCCTTGATGCCGAACAGGGCCATGTTGGCGTTCTGGATGAATTGGCTGGCGTCGACTTTGCGTTCGTCCCAGGGCTTGAGCTTGATGAACGCCATACCGACGTTCTCGCCCTGGCCGACGAAGCTGAAGCCGGTCACCTCGAACAGACCGTCGAAACCTTCCAGCTTGCTCAGGTTGGTGCGAACCTGCTGGAACACCTTCTGCGTGCGCTGCATGGTGGCGCCCGGCGGCAATTGCACGATGCCCAGGGCGTAGCCCTGGTCTTCTTCGGGCAGGAAGCTGCCGGGCAGGCGGGTGAACAGCAGCCCGCATATCAGCGCCAACGCCACGAACACCATCATCCAGCGTGGCGCGTGCCTCACCGCCGAGCCGATATGGCCCACGTAGGTGTGGCTGATCTTGTCGTAGTACTTGTTGAAGAAGCGGAAGATTACATTGCGGCTTTCATGGTGGCCGGTGGGCTTGAGCATGGTCGCGCACAATGCCGGGGTGAAGCCCAGGGCTAGGAACGCCGAGAACAGCATGGCGATGGCGATGGTCAGCGCGAACTGCTTGTAGATTTCGCCGGCGCTGCCGCCCTGCAGGGCGCTGGGAATGAACACCGCCGCCAGCACCACGGTAATGGCGATCACCGCACCGCTGATCTGGTGCATGGCCTTGATAGTGGCCTCGCGCGGGGGCAGGTTCTCCTCGGTCATTATGCGTTCGACGTTCTCGATCACGACGATGGCGTCGTCGACTACGATGCCGATCGCCAGCACCATGCCGAACAGGGTCAGCTGGTTGATGGTGAAGCCGACCACGGTCATGCCGATGAAGGTGCCCAGCAGCGCCACCGGGATCACCAGCGTAGGGATGAGAGTGGCGCGCAGGTTCTGCAAGAAGACCAGCATCACCAGGAACACCAGCACGATGGCCTCGATCAGGGTCTTGACCACTTCCTCGATCGAGATCTTCACGAAATCGGTGGTGTCGTAGGGCACGAACCAGCTCACCCCAGGCGGGAAGCTGGGCGCCAGTTCGTCCATCTTGGCGCGGACCGCTTCGGCCACGTTGAGTGCGTTCGCGCCGGGCAGCAACAGCACGGCGAAGCCGGCGGCGGGATCGCCGTTCCAGCGCGTCTCGAAGCCGTAAGACGAAGCACCGACGCTGATGCGGGCCACGTCCTTCAGACGTACGGTGGAGCCGTCGGGGTTGGCGCGCAGCAGGATGTTGCCGAATTCCTCTGCCGAACTGAATTTGCCCTCGGCCGAAACCGAAGCGGTGAAGCCCTGGCCCCGTACGGCGGGCTCCGAACCGATAACGCCAGCGGTGAACTGCACGTTCTGGCCGCGCACCGCCGTCAGCGCCTGGGTGGCGGACAGGCCATAACCCTGAAGCTGGTCGGGATTGAGCCAGATATTCATGGCGTATTCGCTGCCGAACTGCTGGGTGCTGCCCACACCGGGCACGCGCGAGATCTGATCCAGCACGCGTCCGCCGACCAGATCTTGCAACGCATCCATACCGACGGACGGGTTGCTCGAGCGCAGCGCCGGCACCATCAGGAAGCCGGCATTGGACTTGGCCACCACGATGCCCTGTTGGGTCACTTCCGAGGGCAGGCGCGGGGTGGCCAGCGAGACCTTGTTTTGCACCTGCACCTGGGCGATGTCCGCATCGGTGCCAGTTTCGAAGGTCAGGGTGATGCTGACGCCGCCGCTGGCGCTGGACGAGGAGCTGAAATACAGCAAATGATCGATGCCGGTGAGCTGCTGTTCGATCACCTGGGTGACGGCTTTTTCTGCGGCCTCGGCGCTGGCGCCGGGGTAGCTGGCGTTGACCGTGACCTGAGGCGGGGCGATGTCGGGGTAGGACTCGACGCCCAGGCTGAAGATGGAAATTGCGCCGCCGAGCGAGATCAGGATCGCTACGACCCAGGCGAAGATCGGGTGGTCGATGAAGTATTTGGACATCATGGAAGCGATCCCTTTTAGTGCTGCGACGCGGCGGGGGTGGCTTCCGGACCCTTGGCTGCGCCTTGCGCGGCTTCGGGCTTCCACGGAGTCGGCTTGGCCGGGCCGCCGTCCTGTACCTTCTGCAGGCCGGAGACGATGACCTGGTCGCCCGCGGCCAAACCTGCCGTGATCAGCCATTGGCCGTCGGTTGCGTCGCCAGTAGTCACATTCTTGCGCGCCACCTTGCCGTCTTTGCCGACCACCATGGCGTAAGCGCCGGCGGGGTCGCGCTGGATCGCTGCCTGTGGAAGCAGGAAGGCATTGCTCTGTTCGCCCAGCGTGGCCTTGAGAGTGACGAAGCTGCCCGGCAACAGCGTGTGCTGCGGATTGGGCAGCTGCGCGCGTAACGAAACCGCGCCAGTAGCGGGATCAACCACGGTGTCGGAAAAATCCACGGTGCCGGGCTGGTCGTACACGCGGCCATCGCTCAGCACTACGTTGACGCTGGCTTTGCCATTGCTCGCCAGAGACACGTTCTGGGCACCGCGCAGTTGTTCCAGTTCGCTCGCGGCAATAGAGAAATTGACGTACAGCGGGTCGATCTGATCGATGGTGGTCAACAAGGTGGCATCGCTCGTGCCGACCAGCGCGCCTTCGGTGACCTGCTGCTTGCCGGCGCGGCCGGAAATCGGTGCGGTGACGCTGGCATAGCCCAAATTGATGCGCGCGCTGGTGACGCTGGCCTTGGCGGACTGCACCGCAGCGGCGGCCGTGCGTTCGGCGGCTTCGGCATTGTCCAGGTCGGACTTGGAAACGAACTTCTGCGGCGCCAGCTGGCGCGCACGATTCGCAGCGACATGGGCGTTGGTGTAACTGGCTTGAGCCGAAGCCAGGTTGGCCTGGGCGGCAGTCAGTGCCGCCTGCAACGGAGCGGGATCGATCTGGAACAGCGCCTGGCCTTCCTTCACGTCACTGCCTTCCTGATAGACGCGTTTGAGCAGTACCCCGGATACGCGGGCGCGCACATCGGAACTGCGGAACGGCGCCAGCCGTCCGGCCAGATTGCGTTGCAACGGCACGGTTTGCGCTTGAGCGGTGATCACACCCACTTCCGGCGGCGGCATTTGTTGCTCTTCCGGCTTCTTGCAGGCAGTCAAGGCCAGCAAAACGGCACTGGCCAATGCGAGGGAACGGAGGTTGGCAGTCATGGTAGGGAGGCTCCGGAATCGGTGTCGAAACGGTTGGAAGAGGGAATCGCAAAAAGAGGAACAGGGTCGGCGCTGGTGGTCGCAACAGGTGAGAAAGCACGTAGAAAGGCATCGACAGCGAATTCGGCCCAACGCTGGCGCACGGCATCGGCGTCGCGGTGCGGTACGGCGAAGCGCTGCCGCTCGAAATCCAAGCCGACGATCATGCCCAAAAGCAGTTCCGATGCGCAGTGCGGATCGTCATGCCTCAGCTGCCCGCGGCGCATGGCCAGAGTCAGCCATTCGGCCAGGCGTTGCTGCAGGGTGTCGCAGCCGTCGCGGTATAGGGTCCGGGCCTCTTCGGGGAACAGGGCAGCCTCCGCGCTCAAGAGCTGACAGGTGACGATCACATGCGGCTCGGACAGTCGCTGCAGGTGCTCCATCGCGAACGCTAGCAGGGTCGTGCGCAAATCGCCGTGTTCGTCGTCGAGGCGGGCCGTGGCCATTTCCAGGTGTTCCTGCATGACGCTGCGCATCAGCTCCTGTTTGCTGCCGAAATACGAATACAGCGTCTGTTTGGAGCAGCCGGCGCGTGCGGCTACCGCGTCCATGCTGACCCGGAAGCCCTGTTCGGCCATCAACTCCCGCACGGCGTCGTGCACGCGTTGGCGGCGCCGCAAGGCGGGAGTAGGACTGGGGGAGGCCGACATAGGAATTGGACTATACCGTCCAGTTTAGAATTTGACCAGCCCACGATGCGAAATCGGAGGGCTCACCCGATATCGGCACGGACGCTTCATCGCCAGGTAACGGGGTACCTTCCCGATGTGATGTCTGATGCGCACACGCCGGATGAGCTCCGTTCGCTAGCAGCGGTCCGCTGATTCGCCCATGAAGGGATGTCGATGATTTGCGGCCGCGCAACAAGGCTGTCATCGCCCGCGAGGCTACAATTACCTACTGCCTACAAACACAGAGTCACGGCCTGCATGAACGCTGTTCGCAAACCGAAAAAAACCGCGAAGTCCTCTTCTAAATCCGATTCCACGACCAGCGACACCCAGGCCTCCGCGGCCAAGACCAGCAAGGCCACGGCAGCGAAAACGGCGCCAGCTAAGCCCACACCCGTTTTCTCGCTCGAACCCATTTTCAACGCCATCCGCAAGCGCTTGCCGGCGGCGCGTCAGGCCGAAGCGAAGGCCTTCGCCGAATCGTTCTACAAGCGCATGGAAGACGACGAATATCCGCACCACGCGCCCGAAGCCTGGGCCGCGCTGGCCTGCGACATGCTGGATTTCGCGCGTGTGCGCAAGCCGGGTACCGCCAACGTGCGCGTGTTCAACGCCACCCTGAAAGCCAACGGTTGGGAATCGCCGCACACCGTGCTGCAGATCGTCAACGACGACATGCCGTTCCTGGTCGATTCGGTGAGCATGGCCCTGGCCGATGCCGGTATCGGCGTGCACGTGCTGGGACACCCGTTGTTGCGCTTCAGCCGCGACAAGGCGGGCAAGCTCACTGCGGTGGGCGAAGGGCAACCCGAATCGCTGATGCTGCTGGAAATCGACCGCCAGCCTGCCGAACAGATGCCGGTGATCGAGGCCCGCGTGCGTAAGGTGTTGGGCGAAGTCCGCTCCATCGTCCAGGACTGGAGCGCGATGCGCGAGAGGATGCTGGCGCTGGCTGAGGAGCTGGCCACGCGCCGCATGCCGGTGAACGACGCGGGCCGCCGCGAGGCCCAGGAATTCCTGCGTTGGGCCGCCGATGACCATTTCACGTTTTTCGGCTACCGCGAATACCGCATCGAACAGAAGGACGGGGAGCGCTTGCTCGAAGCCGTCGATGGTGGCCTGGGCCTGCTGCGCGGCAAGGGCCAATCGACCACGCGCAATGTGAAATCGCTCGCCGCCCATTACATGCCGCAGTCCGGCGCGGTGGATACGCTGATCCTGACCAAGACCAACGCCCGTTCCAGCGTGCATCGCCCCGGCAACATGGACTACATCGGTGTGCTGGAATTCGACGCCAAAGGCAAGCCAGTGGCCGAGCAGCGCTTCATCGGTCTGTATACCTCCAGCGCCTACAACCGCCGCCCCTGGGAAATTCCACTAGTGCGCGAGCGCCACGAGCACGTCATGCGCCAGTCCGGCCTGTCGCCCAACAGCCACAGCGGCAAGGCCCTGCGCCACATTCTGGAAACGCTGCCGCGCGAGGAACTGTTCCAATCCAACGAAGACGAGCTGAGCCGCACCAGCTTGGGCATCCTGGGCCTGCAGGAACGCGTGCGCAGTAAGCTGTTCCTGCGTCGCGACCGCTATGGACGGTTCTTCTCGGCGCTGGTCTACATTCCGCGCGAACGCTTCAACACCGATGTGCGCCTGCGCATCGAGGCCTTGTTGAAAGAGGCGCTGCACGGGGAATACGTGGATACCAACGTCCAGCTCGGCGAATCGCCGCTGGCGCAGTTGCATCTGGTGGTGCGGCCGCACGCGGGCGAACAGGTCAACGTGGACACCGCTGAACTCGAAGCGCGATTGGCGCACTTGCTGCGCAACTGGCAGGACGATCTGCGCGAAACCCTGATCGCGCGCCATGGCGAATCCGAAGGCCTGAAGCTTTCCGGCAGCTATGCGCGCGCCTTGCCGGCTGGCTATATCGAAACCGTTTCGCCGGACATCGCCGCCAGCGACGTCGAACAGCTCGCCGCGCTCAATGGGCCGGACGATCTGCGCCTGAGCCTGCACCTGTCGCGCCGCCAGCGCGAAGGCGAGGGCAGGCTGCGCCTCAACCTCTACCGCCAGCACCGCGACCTGCCGCTCTCCGACGCCTTGCCGTTGATGGAGAACATGGGCCTGCGCGTGATCTCCGAACATCCGTTCCGTCTGGAAGTGGAGGGCACCCCGGTTTATATCCAGGAATTCGAGGTCGAATCAGCCAGTGGCGAGATCGATGTCGAGAATCGCAATGCCGCCTTCGAGGAAGCGTTCGCTCGCATCTGGCGCGGCGACGCCGAGAACGACGGCTTCAACCGCCTGGTGCTCGGCGCCAGCATGGAATGGCGTCAGGTCGCGCTGTTGCGCGGGTACTGCAAATACTTGATGCAGACCGGCGTGCCGTTCTCCCAAAGCTATGTGGAAGAAACGCTCAATCGCTATCCGCTGCTGGCCAGGCTGCTGGTCGAGCTGTTCGAGGCGCGCTTCGATCCCTGCACGGGCAAGGAGAGCAAGGCGGAGATCAAACAGGGCCAGGAGCGTTTCGCCCAACAGTTGCGCGCCTTGGCGGGTGGCGATGAAGCTACGCTCAAGTCTTTGCAGTACGTAATCGAGACGCGCGGCGAAGATCGCGAACACCAGGTCGAAGCCACCCACAAGACTTTGCTCAAGTTGATGGACCGCGTCTCCAGCCTGGACGAAGACCGCATCCTGCGCAGTTTCATGGGCGTGATCGAAGCCACCCTGCGCACCAACTATTATCAGAAGGGCGCGGATGGTCGTCCCGCGCACACGATCAGCTTCAAACTGGACTCGGCGCGGGTGCCGGACCTGCCCAAGCCGCGCCCGTACCGCGAGATCTTCGTCTACGGTCCGCGCGTGGAAGGCGTGCATCTGCGCTTCGGCCCGGTGGCGCGCGGCGGTTTGCGCTGGTCCGACCGTCGCGAGGACTTCCGCACCGAGGTGCTGGGCCTGGTTAAGGCGCAGATGGTGAAGAACACGGTGATCGTGCCGGTCGGCGCCAAGGGCGGTTTCTTCGTCAAGCAATCGCCGGTCGGCGGCGACCGCGACGCGGTGCTGGCCGAAGGCATCGCCTGCTACAAGATGTTTATCCAAAGCCTGCTGGACATCACCGACAACATCGTCGGCAACAAGATCGTGCCTCCGCAGGACGTGGTTCGCCACGACAACGACGATCCTTATCTGGTAGTCGCGGCGGACAAGGGTACGGCCACGTTCTCCGACATCGCCAACGGCCTGGCCATCGCGCACGGTTTCTGGATGGGCGATGCGTTCGCCTCCGGTGGCTCGGTCGGTTACGACCACAAGGGCATGGGAATCACCGCCAAGGGTGCGTGGGAATCGGTCAAGCGCCACTTCCGCGCCATGGGCCGCGATTCGCAAACCCAGGACTTCACCTGCGCCGGCATCGGTGATATGTCCGGCGACGTGTTCGGCAACGGCATGTTGCTGTCCGAGCATATCCGCCTGGTGGCCGCATTCGATCATCGTCATATCTTCCTGGATCCGAACCCGGACGCGGCGCGCTCGTTCAAGGAGCGCGCTCGCATGTTCCAGGTGCCGCGTTCCAGTTGGGCCGACTACGACGTCAACCTCATCTCCAAGGGCGGCGGCGTCTATCCGCGCTCGCTGAAGGCTATCAACCTCACCCCGGAAGTGCATGCGGCATTGAGCATCGCCGACGATGTGAAGTCGATGTCCCCCAACGAACTGATGAGCGCGATCCTGAAGGCGCCCGTGGACCTGTTGTGGAATGGCGGCATCGGCGTCTACGTGAAGGCCAGCAGCGAACAACACACCGATGCGGGCGACCGCGCCAACAACGCGCTGCGCGTGAACGGCAGCGACCTGCGCTGCAAGGTGGTGGGCGAGGGCGGCAACCTGGGCCTGACCCAACTCGGCCGCATCGAGGCCGCGCAGCACGGCGTGCTGCTCAACACCGACTTCATCGACAACTCCGCCGGCGTGGACACCTCGGACCACGAGGTCAACATCAAGATCCTGCTCAACGGTGTGGTCCAGTCCAAGAAGCTGACCTACGACGCCCGCAACAAGCTGTTGGCGTCGATGACCGATGAAGTGGCTGATCTGGTGCTGTTCGATAACTATCGCCAGAACCAGGCGATCAGCCTGATGGAACGGATGAGCGTCGCGCGTCTGGGTTCCAAGCAGCATTTCATCCGAACCCTCGAATCGCAGGGCCTGCTGGACCGGCAGATCGAATTCCTGCCGTCCGATGCCGAACTGGCCGAGCGCAAAGCGCGTGGGCAGGGGCTGACCCGCCCGGAGCTGTCGGTGCTGCTTTCCTACTCCAAGCTGGTGGCTTACCAGCAGCTGCTGGATTCGGATATTCCAGAAGACGCGTACCTGTCCAAGGAACTGCAGCGCTACTTCCCCGAGCCGTTGCAGAAGAAATACGCCAACGAAATGGAGAAGCACCGCCTCAAGCGCGAAATCATCGCCACCGCCGTGACCAATTCCACCATCAACCGCATGGGCGCGACCTTCCTGTTACGCATGCAGGAAGACACCGGGCGTAGTCCGGCCGAAGTGGCCAAGGCGTTCACCATCACCCGCGAAACCCTGGATGCGCGTGCGCTGTGGACGCAGATCGACGCGCTGGATGGCAAGGTACCCGAGCCCGTGCAGATCGATGCCCTGCAGGTGATCTGGTCGTTGCAGCGTTCGTTCACCCGCTGGCTGTTGAGCCGCCCGGGGGCGATTCCCGATATCGCTACCGCAGTGGCGCGTTACCACGATGGCTACAACGAGATCCGTGCGGCCGATGGCGTGTTGCCGGATTCCCTGCGTCCCGCCTACGAGGCGAGCCTGCAGGACTGGAAGGAGAAGGGCTTGCCGTCGACTCTTGCCGGACAACTCGCGGCGTTGCCTTATCTGGAGCCTTCCAGCGACATCATCGAACTCGCGCGTGCGCGCAAGCTCAAGCCGGCGGAAGTGTCCAAGGCGCATTACCGCCTGGGCGAGGCCTTGCATTTGCCGTGGTTGTTCGACCAGATCGACGGATTGCAGGTCGACGGGCGCTGGCATGCCGTGGCGCGTGGCGTACTGCGCGACGAACTCGCGACCCAGCAACGCCTGCTTACCGATCAGGTGCTGTCGATGAAGGGCGGCGACGCCGATGCCAAGGTCCGCAACTGGATCGAACGCGACGATGCCGCCCTGCGCTTCACCCTGAACATGCTCAACGAACTGGCCGCGCAGAAGACGCTCGACTATCCGACCGCCTCGGTTGCGGTCCAGCGCCTGTCGCAGTTGTCGGTCAAGCATTGAGCGAGCTGCAGGAGCGGGTCTTTCCGCTCCTGCAGCGCTGGGTTGAGGTTATGCTGCCGCCATGACTACGCCACGCATCGCCTTTCTCGCTAGTCCCTCCGAAGAAGCGCAGCAGGCGCTGACGCAAATGACCGCGCTTCATGGCGTCTGCGAACCCGAAGACGCCGACGTGCTCTGCGCGCTAGGAGGAGATGGGTTCATGCTGCAGACCCTGCATCGCCATGGCGGGTTGGGCAAGCCGGTGTTCGGCATGAAGCTGGGCACGGTGGGCTTCCTGATGAATCATTACCGCGATGACGGCCTTTTGGACCGCATCGCCGCGGCCGAGCCCGCCAAGCTGCGCCCACTCGAAATGCTGGCGCTCACCGAATCCGGCGCCAGCATCGGCTCGCTGGCCTACAACGAGGTTTCGTTGTTGCGCCAGACCCGGCAGGCTGCGCATCTGAGCATCGACCTCAATGGCCAGACCCGGGTCGATGAACTGGTCTGCGACGGATTGCTGGTGGCCTCACCGGCCGGCAGCACCGCCTACAATTTTTCGGCGCATGGCCCGATCCTGCCATTGGGCTCGCACACCATCGCCCTGACCCCGATCGCGCCGTATAGGCCGCGCCGCTGGCGTGGCGCGATCCTCAAGGCCGACACCGAAGTGCGCTTCCGCGTGCTCGACCCCTACAAGCGCCCGGTCAGCGCCACCGCCGATTCGCACGAAGTACGCGATGTGGTGGAGGTCACCATCCGCGAATCCCGCGAGCGCACCGTGACCCTGCTGTTCGACCCCGAGCACAATCTGGAAGAGCGCATCCTCAGCGAGCAGTTCGTGGTCTGACCCGTCTTGACTTGACTGGAAAAGAGGTATGCTTTCAATAGCCGTGAAGTGGGGCGGCTCAAGTACAGACATTCCGATTGGGGGAGGGGTCTCCTATGAAGGGCAAGTGTGTGGTCATGCTGTGCGCGCTCTTGGCCGCACCGCAGGTTTATGCGTGCGGAATGACCAGCAAGCTGACGCCGTTCGCGCTGGCCGCAGGCGGTGCGCCGGTCGAAACGGTCGGCGAGATACCTGTGCCCGTGGTGGCGGTCACGGAAATAGTCCGCGGCATCGGTCCAAAGCATTCCAATTGCGATGACACTGGTCTGCTTTCGGTGGCGGTCGAGTGGCCGCGCGGGAAGCACAAGCTGCGCGACATGGGGTTCGAGTTCAAGGTGGTTTCCGGTAACCCGGCCTATGCGATCTTTCCCGAAGGGCCGATCCAGGCTCCCATCGAGGGACGCAGCAGCGATTTCCTGTTCATGTGGCAGGAAGGCGCGCCGGCGCAGCAGAAAACCATCGATCTGCAGGTCGAAGTACGGGCCGTGACCCGCGATAACCAGCGCGGGCCTCCAACCCGGATCGTGGTGCGCGCGGCTCCCGGAGGCTCGAGCTAGCCAACGTTTTCTCGTCCGATGCGACCGGCGTGCGGGATAATGGCGGCATGTCTTCCGATAACACTCCCCGCCTGCTGACGGTCGCGGTCACTTCCCGCGCGCTTTTCGACCTGGAAGAAAGCCACGCGCTTTTTGAGAGCGAAGGAGTCGAGGCGTACAGCGATTTCCAGCGCACGCACGAAGACGACGTGCTGGCTCCCGGTATGGCTTACTCCGTGGTACGGAAATTGCTGGCGCTCAATGAAGGCGCGCCCGCCGATGCGCCCAGGGTCGAGGTGATCCTGCTGTCGCGCAATTCCGCCGACACCGGATTGCGCATCTTCAATTCCATCCAACATCATCAACTGGGCATCGTCCGCGCCACCTTTACATCGGGCGAGCCGACTTGGCCGTATGCGAAGCCCTTCGGTGCGGACCTGTTCCTTTCCGCCAATCCGGAGTCCGTGCGGCGATCGTTGGAACACGGCATCGCCGCGGCAACGATCCTGCCGGCCAAGGCTTTGCAGCAACGTTCCGACCAGTTGCGCATCGCCTTCGACGGCGACGCGGTGATCTTCGGCGACGAGAGCGAACGGGTGTCGCGGGAGCAGGGGGTGGAAGCCTTCGGCCGGCATGAGCGCGACCGCGCCAAGGAGCCTTTGTCGGGTGGGCCGTTCAAGAGCTTCCTGTCGGCGTTGCACGACCTGCAGGCCGCTTTTCCGCCGGGCAAGGACGCGCCCATCCGCACCGCGCTGGTCACCGCGCGCTCGGCCCCAGCGCACGAGCGCGTGATCCGTACCTTGCGCGAGTGGGGCGTGCGCCTGGACGAGGCGCTATTCCTCGGCGGCAGGCATAAAGGTCCGTTCCTGGAGGCGTTCGGCGCCGATATCTTCTTCGACGACTCCCAGCACAACATCGACAGTGCGCGCCTGCATGTGGCGACCGGCCATGTGCCGCACGGCGTGGCGAATCCCTGACCAGTTTGTTTTAGGAGCGGGCCCTGCCCGCGACGGATCTTCGCGTGAGAAGCGATCGCGGGCAGGGCCCGCTCCTACAACGGCAGGCGGATATCGGCCAGTTTCCAGGTCAACCCGTTGCGCTTGAACACGAACACCACGGGGTCGCCATCCTCGTCCTGCACGGTGGCGGTGAAGCGCGACAACGATTCGTACTTATGTGTCGCCGTTTTTAGAGGGTCGGCAGGTACGGGTTTGCCGTAGGTGTCGCCATTCACGGTCTCGCCGATGGATTGCTTCCACATGCTGCGCCCCTGCAACAAGGCGCCGATGCCCAGCGGCGTGACCATGGCGTCCACCCCGCTGCCCATGACGTTGCTGGCGACCGACAAGGCGAATGCGCCGAAGATATTCGACCCCAGGTCGCTACCCGCACGCCGCGCCAAGGCGTCTTCCATCTGCGCCTTGATGCTGACGCGCAGAGCGGGGAAGTCTACGTGCCGCTCCAGCTTGCCGGTGTCCTGTTCGGCCAGCGCCGTGCGGATGCCGTTGATCGCAAGGTATGGGCCTGCGGCCACATAGCCGACCAGGGCGATCAACAACACCAGGACCAAAGCGATCCATTTCTTCATACTCAGAACTCCAGATCCAGGGCCGCACACAGATAGTCCACGAACGGGGCCAAAGCGGCAAGGTCGGTCGCCAGTGTCTGCCGTAGTCTCGGTCCGGTCATGGTTTCGTTATCCAATAAGCGCCAGAACACGAAGTTCTTGTGCTTCAGGTCGTCGATGAACTCGAAATCGGCCGGAAACCCACGCGGCGGGCGGCTCAGCATCTCGCCTTCTTCGAATTCGAAGCGCTTGCGGAATTTCGGCGCATGGGCGGCGGCCTTCCAACTGCCGGGGTTGTCGACGATGAACTGGCGGATGCGGCGTTGGGTATCGGGTTCCGGATGCCAGAGACCGGCGCCGACGAAACATTCGCCGGGTTGCAGGTGCAGGTAGAAGGAAGGTGCGGGCACCTGCTTGCGCCGCTCGTGGTAGAGCCGCGCGCCTTGCCAGGATTTGTAGGGGGACTTGTCGTTGGAGAAGCGCGCGTCGCGATAGATACGGAACAGCGAGCCGCCCACGGTTTTCGGATCCGAGCGGAAATGAGGACTGACCTGGGCGAGATCGGGCTGCAGATCGGTCAGCAGACGCAGGAATGGCTGACGCACATGGTCCTCGTATTTCTGCTTGTTGGCGGCAAACCAGGCCTTGTCGTTGTTCTTGGCGAGAGCACGCAGGAACTTGAAGCTGGCATCCGAGAAATAAGTGGTCATAGAAAGGCCATAAGCAAAAGTTGCAGATAATTGCGCGCAGGAGCGACGTGAGTCGCGAATGAATCTGGATGGATTAATTCGCGACTCACGTCGCTCCTACGACAGTTGGCGCTCCAGCTCTTTACCCCACGCCAGCAGCTGATCCAACAAGACTTGTTTGATGCCGTCTTCCGCGCACTGCAGGCGAAGGGTATCGATCTCCTGATAATAGGATTCGAACGTTACTTCCGACATTCCGCTGTCCACGCATAGCCGTTGCCTGCGGTAATGATTCCATCGCTCCTGTTCGGACTGCGTCAACGCGCCGGGCCAGTTGCGGGCGCGATAGCGGAACAGTAGTTCCGGCAGGCGCGGGTCCTTGAAGCCGAATTCGCGCTTGTTCAGATGCTCGGGCGGTGTGGCACGGACCTCCGCCATCCCACGCTTATCGCCGTCGGCGATGAAGCCGTCGTATAGCGAAGCATCGACGTCTGGCTTGTCGTGGACGCGTTCGCTTCCGAACACACGCCGCATCTTCTCCGCAAGCTGCGCTGCGAAGGGACGCAGCCTTTCGGCCGCCGCCTCCATGGCTTCCCGATCAATCTGCAACCGGTTGAAATCCTCTTCGCGCAGGTGCGACCAAGACACCAGCGCCGGGGACTTGTTTAGATGCACTTCCTTCAGCGGCACGCGTTGCTCGCCCGACGGAAGATCCGCTGCGGGCGTGTAGAGCCGGTCGGCGATATCCCCGGCATCCAGGCCCAACAGCGCTTCGGGATCGCCATCGAGATCGAATACGATGACGCGGTTATCGAATCGCGGATGGCGGGCCAGTGGGAGCACGGGGGCCGCGCACATTCGGCTTGCGGGATAACGTTGGGAAATATGCACAGCTGGGGTCAGCGCTACGGTATCCAGCAGCGTGGCGGCGAAACGCTTGTCGCGTAGCTTCAGCGCGTAGTCCCACAGGCGCGGCTGGGCGTCGCGGAATTTACGCGCCATGCCTATCGTGGCGTATACGTCGGATAAGGCCTCGTGGGCGTCGCCCTCGCGAACGCCATTGGCCGCGGCCAGGTGCTCCAGCTTGAAGGAGGTGGCGCCATCCTCGCGCTCGGGCCAGACGATTCCATCGGGACGCAGCGCGTGCGCGAGCCGCATCACGTCCAGCATGTCCCAGCGGCTATTCCCACCACGCCATTCGCGTTCATACGGGTCGTAGAAATTGCGGAACAGTCCATGGCGCACGAACTCGTCATCGAAGCGCAGCGAGTTCCAGCCCAGCGTACAAGTCTCCGGACGCGACATTTCCTCGGCGATGCGGGCGAAGGCTTCTGCTTCTTCCACGCCCTCGCGCAACGCATGCTGCGGGACGATTCCGGTGATCAACGTGGCGGTAGGCGAGGGCAGCAGATCGTCGGCGGCTTTGATGAAGAAGCTGATCGGCTCTTCTATGACATTCAGATCGCTGTCGGTGCGTACCGAGGCGAACTGGGCGATGCGGGTGCGACGCGGATCGCGGCCGAAGGTTTCCAGGTCGTAGAACAGGAAACTCGCGGCCATCAGGCGGCATCCACCAGAATATCGAGGCGCGACATTATTTCGGCGTCCACGGCTTTCCAGTCGACCGCATCCAGCGAGTCCAGTCCGCGCGTCGCCGCGACCAGGATTTCGCGCTGTATCTCGCTGCGATGCAGCGCGGTCGCGTACGGAATCAGCATGAAGGTGACCATGGTGTAGTGCGGCACGAAACGTCCCGGATGCCTCTCCTGCAGCACACGCTCCAGTTCCCGCTGCAGCAGGAAATCCGGGTCGTCGACACGATCCCGCATCTCCAGGTAGTTCTCCAGCGCCATCTGCTGGATGGCCGAGGCGTTGGGCTTGCGTTCGGCCTCGAACGCCGCGAAGGCGTCGGCAAGATCCGCATGCTGTTCCAACTTGCGGGCCAACACCACGCAATCCTCGAACGCGCAGTTCATACCTTGGCCGTGGAAGGGCACCATGGCGTGCGCGGCATCGCCAAGCAGCACGGCGCGGTTGTCGATATGCCAGTGGTCGAGGTACAGCGTGGCGAGGAGCCCAGGCGGATTGCGCTCCCAATCCTGCTCCAGCCGCGGGATCAACGGTACGGCGTCGGCGAAATCGCGCTCGAACAAGGCCCTGGCCTGGGCGCCGGTTCGCAACGTGGCGAAACTGGGGTCGCCCTGATTGGGCAGAAACAGGGTGACGGTGAAGGTTTTTTCGTCGTTCGGCAGCGCGATGCACATGTAGTGGCCGCGTGGCCAGATATGCAGCGCATTGGGCTCGATTTTGAAATTTCCGTCCACATCCGGCGGGATTTCGAGTTCCTTGTAGGAATGGTCGAGGAACTCCGTCGTCTCGCCCAAGTCGGATTGCTTCATCATCGCCGCGCGCAACGAAGAGCCTGCGCCATCGGCGCCCACCAGCGCTTCGAATCCAGTCTCGCTTTCCGAGCCATCGCGCTCGTCGACGAAACGCGCAGAGCGCGCGTCGAAGTCGACGCTTTCGAGCTTGTGGTTGAAATGCAAACGCGCCCCGGCCTGTTCGGCAAGATCGAGCAGGACGATATTGAGGTCGCCGCGGTGGATCGACCAAATCACTTCTGAGTCGTCGCGTCCATAACGCTGCAACTGCTGACGGCCGTCCAGGAAGTGCACCATGCGGCCGCGCATCATTACCGCCTGTTCCATCACTTCGTCGTCGGCATCGGCTTGGCGCAGAGCGTTACGTCCGCGTTCGGCGAGGGCCAGATTGATGGAACGGCCGCCTTCATAGCCTTTCACGCGCGGATCGCCACGCTTTTCATGTACCTCCACGCGCCAGCCGCGACGCGCCAGCAGGATGGCCAGCAGTGCACCGGCCAGGCCGGCGCCGATGAGGGTGATGGATCTTCCATTCCGGTCGTTCAAGGTTTCGCCCTCACACCCCGCGCCACGATTCGACTTCCTCGACGAAACGGTAAACGTCCATGAATTTGTTGTAGAGCGGGGCGGGCGAGATGCGGATTACGTCGGGTTCGCGCCAGTCGCCGATGGTGCCGACGGAGGAAAGATATTCGAATAGCTCGCGTCCCCGTTCGCGCCCGCCGGCGACGCGTAGCGAGAGCTGGCTGCCGCGGCGCGCAGGATCGGAAGGAGTGACGATCTCCAGCGTCTCTGGAACGCGCGCGCGTATCAGCGACTCCAGGAAGCCGGTGATCTTCTCGGACTTGGCGCGGATCGCGGTCATGCCGCCGGCCTTGTCGAATACTTCCAGCGATGCCAGCAACGGCGCCAACGCCAGAATGGGCGGATTGCTGAGCTGCCAACCATCGGCGCCTGGCGTCGGCACGAACTGCGGGCCCATCTGGAAACGGGTTTCTTTTTCATGGCCCCACCAGCCGGCGAAGCGCGGACGGCTGGTACGGGCGTGGCGCTCATGCACGAAGCAGCCCGCTACGGCGCCCGGGCCGGCGTTCATGTATTTGTAATGGCACCACACCGCGAAATCGGCCTGGCTGTCGTGCAGGTCGACCGGCACGTTGCCGACGGCATGGGCAAGGTCGAAACCTGCTACCGCGCCTTGGGCATGGGCAAGGCGTGCGATCTTCTTGAGCTCGAAAGACTGTCCGGTGCGGTACTGGATGCCCGGCCACAACACCAACGCGGTACGCGCCCCGTGCTCGCCTATCGCACGTTCTATGGCTCCCATCGACAAGGTGCCATCGGCCTGGTCGGGCTGCACTTCGATCAGCTGGGTCGCAGGATCGAAACCATGGAAACGGATCTGCGATTCGACCGCATGCCGGTCGGAAGGAAAGGCGCCGGCTTCGATGATAATGGCGGCGCGTTCGCTGGTCGGACGGTAGAAACTGACCATCATCAGATGCAGGTTGGCGGTAAGCGAATTCATCGCTACCACTTCCGAAGGCTGGGCGCCGACCACGCGCGCAAGCGGTTCGCGCACTTGTTCATGATAGGTCATCCATTGCGCCTGACCGGTGAAATGGCCTTCCACCGCTTCATGGCTCCACTTGTCCAACACTTGCAGCACATGCGCACGCGCGCCGCGCGGCTGCAGGCCCAGCGAGTTTCCGCAGAAATAGATCTGCTCGTTGTGCTTGTGCTTGGGAATCAGGAATTCGCTGCGCAGCGGACGCAGCGGATCGGCGGCGTCCAGGGCCATGGCGTGGGTACGGGAAAGCGAATCGCTCATTTGGTTAGGGATCTCTGGAAAAGCGGTGGTTATTTGATTCATGCGAAGCGCGAGGCCGACAGGCCCAGCCATTCCAGCGCGGTGCCGTGGTACAGCCGCGCCTGACCGACCGCATCCAGATTCAGGGCCGCGATGCCCGCGCCGGGTTCCTGTTCGCCCAAGGGGAAGGGATAGTCGGTGCCCAGCATCACGCGCTCGGTGCCTACGGTGTCCAGCAGGTATCGCAACGCGCGGGGATCGGCCACCCACGAGTCGAAGTAGAGCTGTTTGATGTAATCGCGCGGATTGCCGGGATTGTCCGTGGCCACCAGGTCTGGGCGCATGTTGAAACCGTGCTCGATGCGGCCGATGGTGTAGGGGAAACTCCCGCCGCCATGGGCCAGGCATATCTTCAGTTTCGGCAACCGCTCCAGTACGCCGCCGAAGATCAGGCAGCACGCCGCGCGCGATTGCTCCGCCGGCATGCCCACCAGCCAGGGCAACCAGTATTTGGGCATGCTGGCCGCGCCCATCATGTCCCACGGATGCACCAGCACCGCGGCTTCCAGCTCGGCCGCCGCCTGGAAGAACTCGAAAAGTTCGGGCGCGTCCAGATTCCAGTCACCTATATGGCTGCCGATCTGCACTCCTTGCAGGCCCAACTGGTCCATGCAGCGTTCCAATTCCTGAACCGCCAGCCGTGGCGACTGCATCGGTACCGTGCCGATGCCCGCGTAGTGGCGGGGATACTGGCGGCATGCTTCGGCCGTATGGTCGTTGAGCGCCTGATGCAGGTCCAGCGCCTGGTTGGGCTTGGCCCAATAGCTGAACATGACCGGGACGGTGCTGAGCACCTGCACCTGCACGTCGAATCTGGCGTAGTCGTCGATGCGTACCTGCGGATCCCAGGTCTTGGGCCATATCTCGCGGAAGAACTTGCCGTCCTTGTAGATGCGCGCACGCCCGTCATCGCCGTGATGGATCACGGGGAAGCGCTCATCGTTGTATTTCTTGGCCAGGTCCGGCCAAGTGTGCGGCAGGTAGTGGGCGTGGGTGTCGATCTTGAGCATGCGCTCAGTTTACCGGCTGAGTCCTGCCAGCAGCCGATTTGTGAACGATGCCGTCCTTCATAACGAACGCCACTTTTTGCAAGCGGGCGATCTCCGCCAACGGGTTCCCATCGACTGCAATAAGGTCGGCCAGGTAACCGGGGCGGACCGACCCCAGCTTATCTCCCATGCCAAGGATTTCAGCGCCGTTGGAGGTGGCGGCGCGGATCGCTTCGGCGGCGGGTACACCGCTGGCGACATACAGTTCCAATTCCCGGGCAGTAGCGGTGGGTTCGAAGCTGGGTCCTCCATCAGTGCCGACGCCCAGGCGAATACCGGCGCGCCAGGCGCGTCCAGGGCCGGCCAGAGCCGCGGTCGTCCAAGCCTTCAGGTCGTCCTCCGATCTGCCGTCGCGCCCGCCTGCGAACATTTCCAGCTTGGAGCGGACGTAGTCGGCGACAAAAGCGGTAGGCACCAGGAATGCGCCATGGCGCTTGAACAAAGCCGCGGACGTGTTGTCGAAATAGGTTCCGTGCTCGATCGTGCGTGCGCCGTAAGTCAGCGCCATGTTGATTGCGCGGGTGCTGTGCGCATGCGCAGCGATAGGACGATCGGCCTGGGCGGTCGCTTCGGCGATAGCCCTCATTTCGTCCTCGAACAGAATCGGCTGCGCGTCGGCCTTGCCGCCGGATTCGCGCCCGGAGCCGGACACGGTGACCTTGATCCAATCCGAACCCTGTTCGATGTTCTCGCGCACCGCGCGCCGGCACGATTCCGGACCGTCGCACTGCGCTGGCGTGTAGGGCAGCGAACCAGGCGTGGCCTGTTTAGCGCCATGGCCGCCGGTCCGCGAAATGATCCGGCCCGCCGCGAACGTCCGCGGACCAGGCAGATCGCCATTGGCGAACGAGTCGCGCAACGCGAACGTCACGCCAGTGTTGTCGCCCACGTCGCGCACCGTGGTCACTCCTGCTTCCAACAGTTTGCGCGAATAGCCGGCAACGGCGAGCGCCAGCCTCGATTCGGACGCGGCCGTCTCGTTGCTGGCATCCATGATGATCGCCAGGTGCATGTGCAGGTCGATCAGTCCTGGCAACACGAACTTGTCGGACAGATCGACCAACGCCGCGTCGGTACCGAACTCGGAAGCCGGCCGCAGCCCTTCCTGCATCGACACGATTCGCCCATCGCGCACGACAATGGTTTGTGGACCCAAAGGAGGTTCGCCCGGTGTGGCCAGCACCGCACCGGCATGGATCACGATTGTTGCCGGGGGCGGTTCGACCGGTGGTTCGGTTTCAGCCGCGTTGCAGGCGACAGCAGCGAATGCCGCGAACAGAAAACAGACGAACACGCGCGGTGGCGACCACTTCATCGTGAAGTTTCCCTAGTCCAACAGGCGCCGTAGCGCGGTTCAGGTGTCCGGCATGACATAGCGAGAAGGAGCGGGATTCAGATGCCCACAGTTTCCGCAGGTGCGATGTTCGACCGAGGAATAAAAGCGGTCGAATACGGGCGGAAAATCCTTCTCGATGTCGTGCAGGTGGAAATATTCTTCGTAAACCTTGTGGTTGCATCGCTCGCAGAACCATAGTAGGCCGTCATCCTCGTGCGGAAGACGCTTGCGTTCGATGACCAGGCCGATGGAATCGGGCATGCGTTGCGGCGAATGCGGTACGCGCGGGGGCAGCAGGAAGATTTCGCCAGCGCTGATGGGAATATCGCGTACCGCACCGTCCTCCTGGATGCGCAATACCATCTGGCCTTCCAGTTGATAGAACCATTCGGGACCCTCGTCCCAGTGATAGTCGGTGCGCGAATTCGGACCGCCCACCACCATGACTATGAAGTCGCCGGCGTAGATCACTTTATTGCCGACCGGCGGCTTCAGCAGGTGGCGATGCTCTTCGATCCAGGCTTGCAGGTTAAGTGGGTTCGGAAGCATTCGATTACTCCTTGATCGCTGCGACGCACTTCAGTTCGATGGCGATAGGTGTAGGCAGGGCTGTTATGCCCACTGTGGTTCTGCAGGGCGCAGTGTCCGCGTCGGGGAAATACTCGGCCCAGACCTTGTTGTAGGCCTTGAAATCGCGGTCCATGTCGGTGAGGTAGACGGTCACGTCGACCAGATCCTCCCAGCCGGCGCCGCTGGCTTCCAGCACCGCGCGCACGTTGGCGAAGACGGCGCGCGTCTGCGAATCGATGTCGTAGCTGATCAAGCGACCTTCGGCGTCATGCACGTTGCCGAGGATGGCGTCGGTGGCGGCATCCCGCGGGCCTATGCCGGAAAGGAACAGCAGGTTCCCCACGCGCCGCGCGTGCGGATAGCTGCCGACCGGCCTTGGGGCGGCGTCGGAGTGCACTGCCTTACTCATTGCGCGTGCTCTTCGGCGATATCCCCGCGATCGCCCGCTGGTAAGCCGGCATCAGTTGATCGTTGGATTCCACATCCATGCCCAACTGACGCACGCGGCCATCGAACAGGCTGTACACCCAGCCATGCACCGCGACCTTGTGACCGCTGGCCCATGCGTCTTGAACCACCGTGGTCTGGCAGACGTTGAAGACCTGCTCGATCACGTTCAGTTCGCACAGGCGCGCATGGCGCAGGGATTCGGTGTCGGTCTGCTCCAGCAGCGCCGCATGCTTCTGGGCCACATCGCCGACATGGCGCAGCCAGTTGTCGGCCAGGCCCACCCGGGCGCCGGTCATGGCCGCGTGCACGCCGCCGCAGCCATAGTGGCCGACCAGCAGGATGTGCTCCACCTTCAGGATATCCACGGCGAACTGCACCACCGACAGGCAATTGAGATCGCCGTGCGACATCACGTTGGCGATGTTGCGGTGTACGAACACCTCGCCCGGGTCCAAGCCGAGGATCTGGTTGGCCGGCACCCGCGAATCGGAACAACCGATCCACAGGTAGCGCGGAGATTGTTGCTGGGACAGTCGTTTGAAGAACCCCGGATCTTCCTGCTTGATCCTTTCGGCCCATTCGCGGTTGTTGCGCAACAGTTGTTCGAGGTCGGTCATTCGTACATTGTTCCAAATTAAGGCAGCAGGGCCAGGCAGACATTCTTGGGTTCGGTGAAGAAACGCATTGCTTCGGCACCGCCTTCGCGACCCAACCCGGAAGAACCCACACCGCCGAACGGCGTACGCAAATCGCGCATCAACCAGGTATTGACCCAAACGATGCCCGCGCGCAGTTGCGCGGAAAGCCGGTGCGCGCGATCCAGGTCGCGGGTCCATAGCGATGCGGACAGGCCGTAGTCGCTGGCGTTGGCGAGGGCCAGAGCCTGCGCTTCGGTGTCGAAGGCCTGCAGCGTGATCACGGGCCCGAAGATCTCTTCGCGGTTGCTTGCGCAGTCGGGCCCGAGTCCTTCGATTATGGTCGGTTCGACGAACCAGCCGGCGCGATCGATCCGATTGCCGCCATACAGGAATCGGCCGCCTTCTTCGCGCGCCCGCTGCAGGCAGGCCATGACCTTATCCAGATGCGCCTGAGAGACCAGCGGGCCCAGCTGCGTTCCCTCCGCCATGGGATCGCCTACTTGCAGATTGCGCACGCGTTCGACCAGGGCATCGCGGAAATCCGCGTAAATGGGGCGTTCGATCAGCAAGCGCGAACCGCATAGGCATATCTGGCCGGAATTTTGGAAAGCCGAACGTACCAAGGTGTCGATCTGGGCGCGCCAATCGCTGTCGGCGAATACCAACGATGGATTCTTGCCGCCCAGTTCCAGCGATACCTTCTTCAAAGCAGGCGCAGCCAGCGAGGCGATGCGCTTGCCGACCGCGGTACTACCGGTGAACGACACCGCGCGCACCTGCGGATGCGTCGCCAGCGGTTCGCCGACTTCCGGTCCCAGCCCGTGCACGACATTCAGCACGCCTTTTGGAAAGCCAATCTCGGCCGCCAGTTCGCCCAGCATCGTCGCCGTCAGCGGCGTCACTTCGGAAGGTTTGGCGACTACCGTATTGCCGGCAGCCAAAGCGGGGGCGATCTTCCAGGTGAATAGATAGAGCGGCAGGTTCCACGGCGAAATCGTCGCCACCACACCCAATGGCGGGCGCAGCGTGTAGTTGAGGCCCGCCTCGCCGTGATGCGATTCGCTGGCGAACTGGGTCGCCGCGTGGGCGAAGAAGCGCAGGTTGGAAACCGCACGCGGAATTTCGGCATCGCGTGCCAGCGCAAATGGCTTGCCGCCATCCAGCGACTCGGCGCGAGCGAAGGCATCGATGCGCGATTCCAGTGCCGCGGCGAGTTTCTCCAGCCATGCGGCACGGTCGCTGTTGCGCAGGGCGGACCACGCCGGAAAGGCCCTCGCGGCGGCGGCGATGGCGGCTTCCACGTCTTCGGCATCGCCGCGCGCCACCTGCGCATGGGGCTGGGCCGTGCAGGGGTCGAATACCTCCAGCCAACCTCCGCGTCGGGGCGATTGCGCCTGGCCATCGATCCAGTGGTGCAGCTTCTGCATCCGCCAAGCTTAACCGCCCGCGTCGAAAGCGTCATCGTTGGCGGAACGGGCGCCGACAGAGAGGTGTCCGGCGAAGCGTGTTCTCGCGTGCTAGATCGATTGCATGCGCCCGCCATCCACGGCCAAGCTGACGCCGTTGATGTAGGCGGCCGCAGGGCTGGCAAGGAAAGCGATGGCGGCGGCGATCTCGCTGGCTTCGGCGAAGCGGCCTACCGGCACGGTCGACAACATGGTGGCGGCGATCGCATCGCGCGTCTTGCCGGTGGAGGTGGAGCGGTCGTCCAGAATTTGCTCCAGTCGTGCCGTACGGGTATAGCCGGGCAATACGTTGTTGACCGTGATTCCGTCCTGGGCCAGTTCACGCGACAGGGTCTTGGCCCAGCTGGCGACCGCGCCACGGATGGCATTGGAGACGCCGAGGTTGGCGATAGGTTCTTTCACCGACGTGGAAATCACATTGACGATGCGGCCCCATTGCGCGTTCTGCATGCCAGGCAGCACCGCCCGCACCAGCATCTGATTGGCCAGCAGATGTTTGTTGAAGGCGTCGAGATAGGCGCCGGCATCCGCATCGATAGCACGGCCACCGGGCGGCCCGCCGGTGTTATTGACCAGAATATGCACCGGCTTGGCGCTGGTCAGCGCCTGCACGCGCCCAGCCAGCGCTTCGTGCTCGGAAATATCGACGGCTACCCAGTCGTGCCGCTGGCCTACGGCGTTGCGGGGCAGGGAGGACGCTACTGCTTCAAGCGTCTCAGCGCGCCGAGCCAGCAGAGTGACGTCTGCGCCCAGCAGCGCGAGTTCCAATGCGGCCGCGCGGCCTATGCCTGCCGACGCCCCGCAAACCAGCGCATGTTTTCCGTTGAGATTCAGGTCCATGCATTCCTCAGTCGGGTGCGCGACTTGCGAGCCGCTCCCTCATCAATCCCGCGATTTCATGCGATTGCGGATCCCCCAGCTTCGACAGTCCCTCTGCCGCGCCCTGCACATTGGCCGCAGGATGGTTCTGACTGAGCTTGAATTTCAGTTCGATCCGTTCGGGCACGAAACGGAACCCCACGATCCCGCGCAGCTGACTGCGGAGCCTGGGATTGCCGTGTTCGTAGCGCCAATCGTTGCCGACGGCGGTTTCATGGCGGACGCTCAGGCGATCGACGATGCTGGCAAGGAAAGCCTCCTCGGTGGAAGCTTCCAGCCTGCCAGTCAGGTGCGCTACCGCGTAGTTCCAGGTCGGCACCCGTGCGGCTTCTTCCTTATCGGTGTACCAGCCTGGGGAGATATACGCATGCGGGCCGTGCACGATCATCAATGCGGTGCCGCCATGCGCAATCTGCGGATTCGGTCTGGCCCAGTGACCTTCGATCAACACACGCTCGCCGTCGCGCGAATACAGTACGGGCAGATGGCTGGCAAACGGAATGCCTTCCTCACAGCTAATCAGGGTGACGAAAGGATCGCGCCCCAGCAGTCGATCGAGTTCGAGCAGGTCGGTTTCAGCGAAAGCCGGGGGCGTGTACATCGGAGCGGATCAGGCCCGCGCGCCCAGCGACTGCACCATCAGGTTACGCAACGCAGCGTCGTTCTCCGCTCGCGGCGGAGAGACTTCGTCCAGCGAGAAACCCCTGGCCAGCGCATCGTCTTCGTCCAGTCCGTCGAACGCCACGAATTCGGCATCGAACAGCGCGGCGCGGGCGGTGTCGTCGCTGTCGTAGGTCAGTGTATTGCCGTCGCTGTCGAAGACTTCGGCGGTGCCCGCTTCGCGCACGCACAGCCGCGCCCACACCAGGGTGCGGCCGAGGGACGCTACGTACCACTGATAGTCGATCGTCTCGTTCATGCCATCACCAGGGACAGAAGCCAAAGCGCTCCAGCGCATGCCAGGCCGCCAAAGATGACCAGCAGCGAAACCTTCGCCGGCGTGGCCAGACCGGTCAGCGAACTGTCGTGCGTTTCGCGGTAGCGGCCGCTCAACAGCCAGCCCAATGCGACCGGTTTGAGGAAGGCACCGGCGCCGAATTCGGCGGCGAGCGCTTCATGGCGGTCGCGCACGTGCACCAGTGTCAGCGGCCAGAAAATCACGAACGCGCAGAAACCGGCGATGGCGGTGGCGACGAAGAGCAGGGCGAAGAACAGGATCACGGATCAGAACTCCGCATTGCCCGGCGCGCGAGGGTAAGGGATCGAATCGCGGATGTTGGAAAGTCCGCAGACATAGACCACCAGCCGCTCGAAGCCCAGGCCGAAACCCGCATGCGGTACCGTGCCATAGCGGCGGAAATCGCGGTACCAACCGTAGTGCGCCGCATCCAGTCCGAACTGCGCCATGCGCGAATCCAGCACGTCCAGTCGTTCTTCGCGCTGGCTGCCGCCGATGATCTCGCCAATGCCGGGCGCAAGCACGTCCATCGCCGCCACGGTCTTGCCGTCGTCGTTGAGGCGCATGTAGAACGCCTTGATGTGCTCCGGATAGTTGGTGACCACCACCGGCCGGCCCACGTGCTGCTCGGTCAGCCAGCGCTCGTGCTCGGTCTGCAGGTCCAGGCCCCATTCGACCGGGAAATCGAACTTCTGCTTGGATTCCTGCAGCAGCTTGATCGCATCGGTGTATTCGATGCGTTCGAACGGCGCGTTGATGAACTCCTCCAGCTTGGTGATCGCGTTCTTGTCCACGCGTTCGGCCAGGAAGGCCAGATCGTCGCCGCGTTCGTCCAGTACTGCGCGGAACAGGTACTTGAGGAAGTCCTCGGCCACGCGCGCGTCCTCGGCCAGATCGGCGAAGGCGATCTCCGGCTCGATCATCCAGAACTCGGCCAGGTGGCGGGTGGTGTTGCTGTTCTCGGCGCGGAAGGTCGGGCCGAAGGTGTAGACCTTGCTCAGCGCCAGGCAGTAGGCCTCGACGTTCAGTTGGCCGGACACGGTGAGGAAGGTTTCCTTGCCGAAGAAATCGCGGCTGAAATCCACTTCGCCCTTGTCGGTGCGCGGCAGGTTGGCCAGGTCCAGCGTGGACACGCGGAACATCTGTCCGGCGCCTTCGGCGTCGGAAGTGGTGACGATGGGCGTGCTGATCCAGTAGTAGCCGTTCTGGTGGAAGAAACGGTGCACCGCCTGCGCCAGGCTGTTGCGGATGCGCGTCACCGCGCCGAACAGGTTGGTGCGTGGACGCAGGTGGGCGACTTCGCGCAGGAATTCCAGCGAGTGCGCCTTGGGTTGGATCGGATAGGTTTCCGGGTCTTCCACCCAGCCGACCACTTCCAGTTCGGAGGCCTGGATCTCGTAACTCTGCCCTTGACCCTGGGACACGACCAAGGTGCCCGTGGCGACGACCGCGCAACCCGCGGTGAGATGCTTCACTTCGGATTCGTAATTGCCCAGCGCGCTCGGAACGACGACCTGGATCGGCGCGAAGCAGGAGCCGTCGCTGACGTTGACGAAGGACAGGCCGGCCTTGGAATCGCGCCGTGTGCGCACCCAACCGCGTACCGTGACTTCGCCGCCGGCCGGGATCTTGCCCGCCAGCGCATGTTCGACGCTTACCACCGTCATGACTTGAATCCTTCGGGAACGCAACCATTAATGGAACGCGGAGTTTACCGGAGCAGCGCCGGGAAAGCCCTGCTCGCAGGTCTATAATCGTTGGCAGCAGGAGATCCGATGGCTATTACCCTTACCCCAGTCGCGTTCCAGCGCGTGCAACGCTTCGTTGCCGAGACGGGCGCTTTGGGCCTGCGTTTCGGCGTTACCCGCACCGGTTGCTCGGGCTGGGGTCACGTGGCCGACCTGGCCCGCGAGCGACGCCAGGACGACACCGTGTTCGAGCAGGAAGGCGTGAAGATCTTCGTCGATGCCGACAGCCTGTCCCTGGTCGATGGCACCGAGATCGACTTCGGCAAGCAGGGCCTCAGCGAAACCTTCCTGTTCCACAACCCCAACGCCACCGCCGAATGCGGCTGCGGCGAGAGCTTCACCACCGAAGCCGATCTGGCCTGAAGCCATCGCAATGTGGCGGGTGCGACCAATGGCACTCCCACCGACCTGACCTCCGCGTATTAAGCTCCCGGTTCGTCGAATCCGGAGTGGTCCATGTTCCGTCCCCTGTTGCTGGCAGCGTTGACGCTTGCCGCCGCTGTTCCTACGCACGCGCAAACCAGCGCCCAGAATCCCGCGCTTCACCAGCTGTTCGCCGACGAATGGGAGCGTGGCCTGCGCGAAAGTCCGGAGAACGCCAGCTACAACGGCGATCCCCGCTTCAACGACCGCTGGACCGATTTCAGTCTGTCGGCCATCGCAGTGCGGGAAGGCGAGGATCGCGCGGCGTTGGAAAAGCTGCATGCGATCGACCGCAAGACCCTGTCCGCGGCCGACCAGCTGGACTACGACACTTTCGAATGGAATCTGCAGCGCAGTATCGAGCGCCAGAAGTTCCGCGAATACCAGCAGCCGATCAGCCACCAGGGCGGGCCGCAGACCGCGGACGGCATCGCGGAGGTGCTGCCCTTCGCCACGGTCAAGGACTACCAGGACTGGTTGAAGCGCTTGCAAGCGCTGCCCAAGACCATCGACCAGATCATCGTGCTGATGCAGGAAGGCGTGAAGGCGGGCAATCTGCCGCCGCGTGTGCTGATGCAGCGCGTGCCGGCGCAGATCGCGGGGCAGGTGGTCGATGACCCAGCCAAGAGCGCCTTCTACAAGCCATTCCTGAAGTTTCCGGACAGCATCTCCCAAGCGGAGCGCGGCAAGCTGCAGGCTGACGCCAAGCGCGTCATCGCCAGCGATGTGGTTCCCGCCTACCGCAAGCTGCAGGCGTATTTCAACGGGGAGTACCTGCCCAAAACCCGCGAGTCGATCGCCGCGACCGACCTGCCGAACGGCAAGGCCTACTACGATTTCCTGGCGCGCTACTACACGACGACCGAGCTGAGCGCCGAGCAGATCCACGCCATCGGCCTGAAGGAGGTCGCGCGCATCCGCGCCGAGATGGAGAAGGTCAAGGCGCAGGCGGGCTTCAAGGGCACGCTGGGCGAATTCTTCACCTACCTGCGCACCGATCCGAAGTTCTTCCACAAGACGCCGGACGAGCTGCTGACCGCTTACCGGGCGCTGTCCAAGCGCATCGACCCGGAACTGGTGAAGGTGTTCAAGACCATCCCGCGCCTGCCGTATGGCGTGCGGCCGATCCCCGACAACATCGCCCCGGACACCACGACCGCCTACTACCAGCCGGGCGCCTCCGACGGCACCCGGCCTGGCTATTACTACGTCAACCTGTACAAGCCGGAGGTGCGGCCGACCTGGGAAATGGTGCCGCTGTCGCTGCACGAAGCGGTGCCCGGTCACCACTTCCAGTTCGCGCGCGGGCTGGAGATTCCGGACGCCCCGATGTTCCGTCGTACGGCCTATTTCGTTGCCTATGGCGAAGGCTGGGGCCTGTACGCGGAGCAGTTAGGCTACGAAATGGGGCTATACGACGACCCCTATGACCGTTTCGGTCAGTTGGTCTACGAAATGTGGCGCGCGGTCCGGTTGGTGGTGGACACCGGCATGCATGCCAAGGGCTGGAGCCGGGAGCGGGCCATCGCCTATTTCAAGGACAACGCAGCCAAGACCGACCAGGACATCGTCAACGAGATCGACCGGTACATCGGCACGCCCGGCCAGGCCCTGGCCTACAAGATCGGGCAGATGAAGATTTCCGAGCTACGGGCCAAGGCCAAGCGCGAGCTGGGGCCGAAGTTCGATCTGCGGGAATACAACGATGCGGTGCTGGAGACCGGCTCGGTGCCCCTGGAGGCCCTGGAAAAGCATATCGATGCCTGGATCGCGACCCGCAAGGCAGCCCAATAGGGGCGACTCGGTAGGGCTGGCTTGCGGCTAAGTCATTGAGCTGACATAATTTACGGCTTCCTACGGGCACCTGCTCGCGGGAACCCTTGCCCCACCGCGTCCTTCATCCTCATGTTTTTGGGGGACGGTACGGGGGGCTGTCCGGTCCGGCTTTTCGCCGTGCCCTCATCCGAAAGGTATACAACGATGCGTCATTATGAAGTCGTGTTCCTGGTCCATCCTGACCAGAGCGAGCAAGTCCCCGCCATGATCGAGCGTTACAAGACGCTGGTCGAGAATGGCGGCGGCAAGATCCACCGTCTGGAAGACTGGGGTCGCCGTCAGCTGGCTTACCCGATCCAGAACCTGGTCAAGGCCCACTACGTGCTGTTCAACATCGAAGTCGAACAGGCGATCCTGGCCGAACTGACCGAAAGCTTCCGCTTCAACGACGCGGTGCTGCGCCACCTGATCATGAAGCGCGATGAAGCCGACACCGAGATGTCGATCATCATGAAGAGCAAGGACGAGAAGGGCGACAAGCCCGAGCGTGGCGAACGCCGCCGTCGCGATGACGACGAGGGCGAGGTTGTCGAAGCCGCCGTCGACACCGATTCCGACACTGCCGAAGCCGCCTAAGGAGCACACCCATGTCCAAGTTCTTCCGTCGCCGCAAGTTCTGCAAGTTCACCGCCGAAGGCGTGAAAGAGATCGACTACAAGGATCTCAACACCCTACGCCAGTACCTGACCGAAACCGGCAAGATCGTTCCCAGCCGCGTGACCGGCACCAAGTCGCGCTACCAGCGCCAGCTGTCCACCGCGGTCAAGCGCGCCCGTTTCCTGGCGCTGATCCCGTACACCGACAGCCACGACATGTAAGTCGTGTCCCGACGGGAGCTTCGCGACAAGCGCGGCTCCCGATGGGGAAACCTTATTTTCCAACGGCGTCATCCATTCACTGTCATTCGGACAGCCCACCGCTGCGGGATGAATCCCGCTAACGAATACGGAGCAAGACCATGCAACTGATCCTCCTGCAGAAAGTGACCAATCTCGGCGTGCTCGGCGACAAGGTCGACGTGAAGCCGGGCTACGGCCGCAACTACCTGGTGCCGCAGGGCAAGGCCGTACCGGCCACCGCCGCCAACGTCGCCGAGTTCGAAGCCAAGCGCGCCGACTACGAAGCCAAGGCCAAGTCGATCCATGACGAAGCCGAAGGCCGCCGCGCCAAGCTGGAAGGCGCCAGCGTCACCATCAGCGCCAACGCCGCTACCGAAGGCAAGCTGTTCGGTTCGGTCGGCCCGCGCGACATCGCCGAAGCCTTCACCAAGGCGGGTTTCCCGCTGGAGAAGAGCGAAGTCATCCTTGGCGAAGGCGCGTTCCGCCATATCGGCGAATACGACGTGCTGGTTCACCTGCATGCCGACGTCGAAACCACGGTCAAGGTCATCGTCATCGCCGACGTCTGAGCCCGAACCGCCGCAATACCGTGACGGGCGCCGAAAGGCGCCCGTTTCGTTTTCGGTATCGCAGGATTTGAGACCGGCAAGGTTTATCAAGCAATCGTACTTATCCACAGGTTGTGCCATCGCGCGCACACAGGCGGAGGACCTACGATGGCCGATCAGATTCGCCGAGCGACGTCTCTTGCCCGCGTTGGCCTCATCGCAAGCCCTGCATAGGAATCCACCGCACCCATGTCAGCACGCCCAGGTTTCCGCTACGACCAGCACGACGCACGCATCGAACAACTGCGCGTGCCGCCGCATTCCATCGAAGCGGAGCAGGCGGTGCTGGGCGGGTTGATGCTGGCGCCGGAAGCCTACGATCGCATCAACGACAAGCTCAACGACACCGACTTCTATCGCCGCGATCATCAGCTGATCTATCGCGCGATCAGCGAGCTGGCGGAGAAGAGCCGTCCCTACGATGCGGTGACCCTGGGCGAGTGGTTCGAATCGCAGGGACAGATCGAGCAGGTCGCCGGCGGCGCCTATTTGGTGGAGCTGGCCACCACCACGCCGTCGGCCGCCAACATCGTGGCCTACGCGGAAATCGTGCGCGACAAGGCGGTGATGCGGCAGCTGATCGAGGTCGGCACGGCGATCATCAACGACGGCTTCCAGCCCGACGGCCGCGACAGCGCCGAATTGCTGGCCAAGGCCGAGCAGGAAGTCTTCGCCATCGCCGAAGCCGGCGCGCGCGGGCGCACCGATTTCACCGCGGTCAACACCGCATTGAAGGATGCATTCGAAGTGCTGCAGAGCCGTTTCGAGAACGGCGGCAGCATTACCGGTCTGCCCACCGGCTATCACGACTTCGACGAAATGACCGCCGGCTTGCAGCCGACCGACCTGCTGATCCTGGCCGCCCGCCCGGCCATGGGCAAGACCACGCTGGCGCTGAATATCGCCGAATACGCAGCGATCAAGTCGAAGAAGGCGGTCGCGGTGTTCTCGATGGAAATGTCGGCTTCGCAGCTGGCCTTGCGCCTGATTTCCTCCAACGGCCGCGTCAACGCCACCCGCCTGCGCACAGGTCAGCTGGAGGACGAGGACTGGAGCCGCGTCACCAGCGCCATCCGCATGCTCAAGGAAACCAAGATCTTCATCGACGATACGCCGGCGCTGTCGCCGGACGTGCTGCGCTCCAAGGCGCGTCGGCTCAAGCGCGAGCACGATCTAGGGTTGATCGTGATCGACTACCTGCAGCTGATGGCGGTGCCGGGCAATAGCGAGAATCGGGCCACGGAAATCTCTGAGATTTCCCGCTCGCTCAAGGGGCTGGCCAAGGAACTCAATGTGCCGGTGATCGCGCTCTCGCAGCTCAACCGCTCGCTGGAAACACGCACCGACAAGCGCCCGGTCATGGCCGACCTGCGCGAATCCGGCGCCATCGAGCAGGACGCCGACGTCATCATCTTCATCTACCGCGACGAGTACTACCACAAGGACTCGGCGGACAAAGGCCTGGCCGAAGTCATCATCGGCAAACAGCGTAACGGCCCCACCGGTTCGATCAAGCTGAAGTTCTTCGGCGAGTACACGCGCTTCGATAATCTTGCCCACGACGCAGTAGGAAGCTTCGAATAAGAGCGAATAAAGAGGGCGTCATCCCGGCGAAAGCCGGGACCCAACTATCCGACGCATGGGTTCCGGCTTTCGCCGGGATTGCGAACCAGCTAGGGCATTCTTTGTTTTAAACCGAATCGATCTTGGGCTTTTCCTGTGTCACCTTGTTCAGCAGCTTCACCGCATAACCGCTGCCCGGCACCACCGCAGAGGCCACTTCCGCGCCCAGCTCGAACATCATCTCCCGCGACATCACGATGTCGACCTTCTCGCGGAACCATTCGCCGTTTTCGATCACTTCGCCGGTGAGGCCATCGATTTCGATTACGCCCAGTTTGTTGTTCCAGTTGTATTCGAAGGCGAATACCGGGCGGAAATACAGGTGCGCGGTGGTGAACTCGACCGTGTCGCTTTGGATCGAATGGGCATCGATGGGCTCGGCAGCCAGTTTCGCTTTCACGATCTGCACGGCGGCGTTGAATGGCAGCTGCGGTGGAATGGTGCCGTCCATGTCGAGCTGGGTGCGCTCGGTCGCTTTGTAGCGGTCGATATAGCCCTGCAGCTTGGCTGCTTTGATCCCGCGCTTGAGCCCGTCCTGGTGGACCACTGCATCGATCTTGCGGTGGCAGAATTCCTGCAACTGCACGTCGATGCGTGGCTTGCTGCCGCCGCTGTTGGGAATGATCTCGAAGGAACTTCCGGCGATCTCGACTTTACGCGCGTAGGGATTGGTGATCTGCACTGGATATACCGCTTCGTGCAGGTAGTCGATCTCGCGACGCGCAACCAGGTGCCAGAACGGTTCGTAGCGCAGCTCCCATTTCGAGAGTTTCACCGTTTCCGGCTTCGGCCGATTCAGCGGATTGAGCCGTGCCAGCGTACCGAAGGCGGCCAGCTTGCTCTTCTCGGCCTGTTCCTCCGCGGCCCGGCTCGGATATATCTCTTCGAAATAGAGGATGCGGTAGACCGAGCTGTCCGGGGTGAGCGTGGTGTCCATCATCGATCCTGGCGCGCCATGGTTATCATTATTGATACGGAATCCGGCGACAGCGCAGGCCACTCGCGGTGCCGACGGCGGGTTCGCCAACGCGAGAACGCTGCGGACCGTTCGCGTTGCCGCCAGGGTAGGACGGCTACAATCTGGCGATGTCCGACTCGTCTCCGACCGCCGTGCCCGGTCAACCAAACCTGTCTCGCGCCGAAGCCAGCGACCGTCCCACGCGCATCCGCGTGGACCTCGATGCATTGACCCATAACCTGCGAACGATGCACAGCCACACCGGCGTGCCGATCATGGGCATCGTCAAAGCCAATGCCTATGGGCATGGCCTGGTGCCGGTGGCCCGACACCTCGAAGCGCAGGGTATCGCCCAGTTGGGCGTCGCTTTCGTGGAAGAGGGACTGGCACTGCGTCGGGCGGGGGTGCAGATACCGATTCTGGTATTGGGTGGGATCCACGCGCCACAGGTGACCCAGTTCCTGATCCACGACCTGGAAGTGACTGTCTCCTCCGTAGACAAGCTTCGCCAAGTGGAGCAGGCCGCCCAATCGGTCGGCCGCAAGGCGGTGATCCACCTGAAGATCGATACCGGCATGGAACGCATCGGCGTGCACAGCGAGAGCGCGGGCGCCTTCATCGAAGCGGCAGTGGCTTCGCGCTGGTGCACGGTTAAAGGCGTTTATTCGCATCTTGCCTGTTCCGACGATCCTGCCTCCGCCATGACTGCCGAGCAGTTGCAGCGTTTTCTGGCCGCCTGCTCGCACTTCGAGCGGATCGGCGCACCGATGCCGCTGCGCCATCTCGCGAATTCTGGCGGCGTGCTGCATTTTCCGGAGACCTGGCTGGACATGGTGCGCCCGGGCATTGCGCTGTATGGGGTGATGCCGGACCCGGCGTCGCGCGCTACCGTGGCGCTGAAACCGGCGCTGTCGCTGGTTTCCAGCGTGGTCTACTTCAAGGTGGTTAAAGCGGGCCGCACCGTGAGCTACGGCGCTACCTGGGCCGCGGCGGCGGATACACGCGTGATCACGCTTCCCATCGGCTATGGCGACGGCTACCCGCGCGCGTTGTCTTCGCGCGGCCAGGTGTTGGTGCGCGGACAGCGTCATCCGATCATCGGCCGCATTTGCATGGACCAGTTCATGGTCGACATTGGCCCGGCCGGCACCGCCTACAACGGCGATGAAGTGGTGCTGATCGGGCGGCAGGACGATGCGGCGATCGACTGCGAAGCAGTGGCGCAGGCCGCAGGCACCATTCCGTACGAAATCCTGACTGGTCTCAATCAGCGCATCCCACGCGAGTACCTGATGGCCGACGCCACCGGCGCATAGCGCCGCTTCCCACCCAAAGGCGCTCCGGCGCTGGCCGCCTACTAGCGCAGCGCAACATCCGAACTGCGTTGACGCCCTTCGCCGCCGCGTGCTTCACTCGACGCGGGAGAGGAGAAAACGATGGCAACGACAAAAGCGCCGCGCAAGCCGCGCAAGGAACCCATGTCGCGGGTGGATACGGCATGGTTGCGCATGGAACGCCCCACCAATCCGATGATGATCACCGGCGTGTTGATGCTGGACGAGCCGATGACGCTGGAAACGCTGAAGAAGCTGGTCAGGAAGCGCTTCCTGGCCTATCCGCGCTTCCTACAGAAGGCGGTGGATACGCCCGCTGGCGCGGCTTGGCTGGAAGACGAGCATTTCGACCTGGACTGGCACGTACGCATGACCGCATTGCCGGGCCGCAGCGACAAGAAATCCGAGAAGAAGGCCTTCGAACGTTTCGTCAGCCAGATGGCGTCCACGCCGTTGGACAAATCGAAACCGCTTTGGCAATTCCACCTGGTAGAGAAATACGGAGGCGGTTCGGCATTGGTCACCCGCATCCACCACAGCTACGCCGACGGCATCGCCCTGGTGCAGGTGCTGCTGTCGCTGACCGACACCACCCGCAAACCCGAGAAAAGCAGCGAGTTGCGCGCGGCCTGGTTGAAGCAGGATGGGGCCGAAGTGGTGCGCCGCGTCGGCGCCATGGACCGTTACATGAAGATCGGCGGCAAGGTGCTGGACAAGGGCATGGAGATGTACCGCGATCCGACCCTGGCGACGATGTTGGCGAAGGAGGGCGGCGAGATCGGCCGTGAACTGTTGGCGGCGCTGGCGCTGTCCGACGATCCGCCCACCATGCTCCGTGGCAAGTTGGGGGTGAGCAAGCGGGTGGCCTGGGCCGAACCCTTAGACCTGGATGAAGTGAAAGCGGTCGGCCGGGCCTGCGACTGCACGGTCAACGATGTGCTGATGGCGGCGGCGGCGGGCGCGCTTCGCAGTTACATGATCGAGCGCGGCGAAGATTTGGAAGGAGTGACCCTGCGCGCCACGGTGCCGGTGAATCTGCGTCCACTGGAGCACGCCAAGAAGCTGGGCAACCACTTCGGTCTGGTATTTCTTGAGCTTCCGGTCGGCGAAGACAATCCTATTCGCAGGGTAGAACGCGTCGCCAAATGCATGAATGACTTGAAGAATTCAAGGCAAGCCATTGTTGCATTTGGACTTTTAGCCGCGCTCGGCATGGCACCAACGGCAGTGCAGGGGATCGCGCTGGAGCTCTTTAGCCGCAAGGCCACCGCCGTTGCGACCAATGTTCCCGGCCCCCAACAGCCGCTGTACCTAGGCGGCTGCAAGATGCGGGAAATGATGTTCTGGGTGCCGCAGACCGGTTCCATCGGCATCGGCATCTCCATCATGAGTTACAACAGCCGGGTGCATTTCGGCTTGATCGCCGATGCCAAGCTGGTTCCCGATCCCGATGCGGTGATCCAGCGCTTCGGTCCTGAGTTCGAGAAGTTGCTGTACCTGGCGCTGATGGGCAACTGGGACAAGAACCTCGACTCGGACGCGGCGGCGGCTCTGATCGCCACGTCAAGCTGAACGAATTACGTTCTGTTTGCGTCTTCTTCACCTGTCTTTAGCTGTCAGACATCCCAAGCTAGGTAGCTTGCCGATTCTGAACCACCCAGTGGGACACGGTCCCCATGACAGGAGAAGTCGAATGAAGACCCATGCACTCAAGGCCACCGCAGCAGCGCTTATCGCCACCGTTACCCTCGGCGGCTGCGCCACCTACACCGGGCAGACCAACGATCCCAACGATCCCAACCGCACCCGCAACAACGCATTGATCGGTGCTGGCATCGGCGCAGTGGCCGGTTTGCTGAGCGGCGGCAATGCTACCGAACGGCGTCAGCGCGCTCTTGTGGGCGTGGGGGTGGGCGGCCTCGCCGGTGGCGCTATCGGCGCCTATCAGGACCGTCAGGAAGCCGAGCTGCGTCGCCAGACCGCGGGAACCGGAATCGAGGTCAGCCGCGATGGCGATGTCATCAAACTCAATCTGCCTGATGGCGTTACTTTCGATTTCGGCAAGTCGAATTTGAAACCGCAGTTCTATCCGGCGCTCGATAATGTCGCCAGCACCTTGGCCCAGTACAACCAGACCATCGTGGAGGTTTCCGGCCATACCGACAGCGTCGGCAGCGATGCGGCGAATCAGACCTTGTCGGTGCAACGCGCCAATTCGGTGGGCAATTACCTGATCGGCAAGGGACTGGTGCGTGAACGCTTCGAGATCGTCGGCTTCGGCGAAACGCAGCCGGTAGCCAGCAACGACACCGATTCGGGCCGCGCCTTGAACCGCCGGGTCGAAATCCGCGTGTTGCCGCTGCGTTCGTAAGCCGCGCATTCGTCTGCAGCGAAAGAGAATGGGCCGCCAAAAGCGGCCCGTTTTTATTGCGGCTTCGCTCTCGCGGGATTGCCGAACACCGTGGCGCCAACGGCCACGTCGCGCGTCACCACGCTGCCGGCCCCGATCAAGGCGTCGTCCCCAATCGTCACTCCCGGCAGGATCAGCGCACCGGCACCGATCCAGACGTTCTCGCCGATGCGCACCGAGCGGCCGAATTCCAGACCCGTGCGCCTAATTTCCGGATCGCGCGGATGATCGGCCGTCAGTATCTGCACGCCCGGTGCGATCTGAGTCCTGGCGCCGATGGTTACGGCCACAACGTCCAGGATCACGCAATTGAAATTGAGGAATACGCCTTCGCCCAGGCTGATATTGAATCCGTAGTCGCAATGGAACGGCGGCCGGATGACCGCGCCATCGCCCACAGTGGCCAGACGTTCGCGCAGCAATTCGCGGCGAAACGAAGCAGGCTGATCCGCGGCGGCGTTGTAGCGCGCCATCCAATGTTTGGCCGCGGTTTGTGCGGTCTGTATTTCCGCATCGCCCGCGTCGTACAACTCGCCGGCGAGCATTTTCTGCATTTCGGATTGGGGATTCATCGGTGTCGTTTTATGCGAGGTAGCGCGATTCTAGTGTCCGCGCATACGGTTGCCGAAGCAGCCTGCCTTCGGCAAAAAAGAACGGGCCGCTTTCGCGGCCCGTTCTTTCCACTGGATGGTGGAGATGGCGGGAATCGAACCCGCGTCCGAAGGCACTCCATCCCCGGTACTACATGCTTAGCGTTCCGTTAGGTCTCGTCCCCGAGCAGCACGGCACGCAAAGCGCACCCGGTGACCAGCCTGTTTTGGTTAAGCCGTGACTGACAGGCAGCCGTCACAGCCGGTTCCGTGATAATGACCCTACATCCACGAGCACGGGCACAAGTGGGTTCGGGGCTTACGCCTTAAGCGGCGAGAGCGTAGTTGTCGTCGTTGGCAACTAGAAGTTTGCTACTGGATTAACGAGGAAAGTCGCCCCCTCGGCATGCACCAGGCAATTTCGCAACCCCCGTCGAAGCCAGTGCATCCCCGGGAATCAGATCTTGCTGATATCCCCAGTGTAGGGGCGATGGACCCGGGTCACAACTTCTGCGACAGACGCTGGTTAGCATCGCTTCATCGCTTTCCTGCCCATGGCCCCGAGCCCGGAGGAAGCGCGTTTTCCACGGAAAGGCGGAGGATCGACCATGGCAGCAAAGAAGGGCGGCAAGCGACCCCCAACTTCCCACAGCGTCGCAGCAGCGGGAAAGACGACCAAGAAGGTGAGCAAGGCGTCTGCCGGGGCCAGGAGAGCGGCTTCCCCGAAGGCCAACCAGTCGAACGCCCTGCAACGGTCCGGCTTCATGGCCGCCGCTCAGGGCGAAGCCAAGACCGTCATCTACATACATGGCATCGGCAACAAGCCCACTGCCGAGGTGCTGCGCTGCCAATGGGACAAAGCGCTGTTCGGTCGCGGCATGGGCGAGCGGACGCGGCTGGCGTACTGGGTCAATCGTGATCGTTATCCAACCCCAGAGCCCGGCACCTGCGGCGACCGCGATCAAGGCCCCACCATCAACCAGGCCGAGCAACGGGTACTGAGCGCGCTGGGCGTGGCCCCCAGCCGCCGCGACCTGGGCGAACTGGCCGACGCACTGGCCGCTACGCCGGCCGAGAGCGAAATGCTGCACACCATGCTCGACGAAATGGGCGCTACTGGGACGCCGCAACGCGGCCCCGGTAAGCGCGGGCTGCTCGACAAAGTCAACGAAATCCTGCTCAAGCTGATCTCCGCCGCCTTGTTGCAGGACGTGCACGATTTCTTCTTCGACAAGCAACGGCGCGCGGCCATGGAACGCAGTCTGCTGGACCGCATGGAATCCGGCGGCGGGCCGTTTGTAGTGGTGGCTCACAGCCAAGGCTCGATGATCGCCTACGAAGTGCTGCGTAAACTCGACCCAGCCAAATACGACGTAGCGCTGTTCGTCACCATCGGCTCGCCGCTGGGTCTGCCCAGCGTCCGCAGTATGTTCAAGCGGTCGATCGGGAAAAAGAAATTGCCGTTCCCGCCGTGCGTGCGGCATTGGTACAACGTCGCCGACCGCCAGGATCCGGTGGCGCTGGACGGAAACCTGACCGATGACATCGAGAATCCAGGGCAACGCTTCTCCAATCTGCAGGGCGCCGACGTCAATACGGACAGCCCGCGCAATCCGCATTCGGGTTCCGGCTATCTTTCCAACCTGCATGTGCGCGCCAAAGTGCGCGAAGTGGTGGGCGTGGGTTTCGATCAACCGGTTTCCAATACCGTGCTCATCAAGGATCTGTCCGATCGGCTGGAGGCCAACGGCGCCGAGCACCGCCATGAAGTTCTGATCGAACTCGATAAGCTGCCGGCGGGTGAGGGCGGACGCGAGGCGGCGCGCGCCGCGCTGCTTGCGCGTATACGCAGTCTGGCTTCGGAGACGACCAAGCTCAAGAACGAGGCGCTGGACGACGAAATCTACCTGGAGGACGGTCTGCAGCGCTTCGTTTCGGCCAAGCTGACCCGTTTCGAAATCGAATCGCTGCGCAACGACTACCAGGCCCTGAGTTTCAAGCGGCTATGGCGCGATGCGGGCAAGCGCGCGCTGCTTAACCAGTCGCGCAGCGTGATCCAGGCTGATGCCGCGCAATCGGCGTATCGCGCGCTCGGGCAGAAGATCGGCTGGGCAGTGCTGGATACCGGCATCGCCGCCGGGCATCCGCATTTCTACGAGAAGGGCAAGCGCGATGTGGTCGCGGCGCAGTGGGATTGCACCGTGCGAGGCAAGCCGAAGAAATTGCTGCGCGCCGACGGCGTCGCTTTCAGCAAATTGGACCGCAATGGCCATGGCACCCATGTGGCGGGAGTGATCGCAGGGCAATGCAGCGCTCCCTTGCCGGGTGAGGGCAAGGACAAGGTGGATTTCGCCGGCATCGCACCGCTGGCGCAACTGTACGGGTTCAAGGTGCTGGACGACGACGGCAACGGCCGCGATTCTTGGATCATAAAGGCGGTGCAGCAGGTGGCCGACATCAACGACCACGCCGGGGAACTGGTCATTCACGGCATGAACTTGAGCCTGGGCGGCTATTTCGACGCGGAAAGCTACGGCTGCGGCTTCACCCCGCTGTGCAACGAACTACGCCGCTTGTGGCGGCAAGGCGTGGTCGTGGTGCTGGCCGCAGGCAACGAAGGCCTGGCCTGGCTGGTGCAGAACGACGGCGAGTCGTATCCGGCGAACATGGACATGACCATCGGCGATCCGGCGAATCTGGAGGACGCGATCGCGGTGGGTTCGGTGCACAAGGGTAATCCGCACAGCTACGGCGTTTCCTATTTTTCCTCGCGTGGCCCGACCGCCGACGGCCGGCACAAACCCGATGTGGTGGCGCCTGGCGAAAAGATCATTTCGGCGCACTACGATTTCAAGGTAGCCGATCCGAAGACCTGGATGGTCGAGATGAGCGGCACCAGCATGGCGGCGCCGCATGTATCCGGATTGATCGCGGGCTTCCTTTCGGTGCGGCGCGAGTTCATCGGCTTCCCCGATAGGGTCAAGCAAATCGTGCTGAGCCACTGCACCGATATCGGGCGCGATCCCTACATGCAGGGGAAGGGCATTCCCAACATGATCCAGATGCTGGCATCGACCTGATCAGAAGCGTTCTGATCAGGCGTCGCGGTTGTGGCGGCGCATCACGCGCTGCTTGTCGCGCGCCCAGTCGCGGTCCTTGCTGGCTTCGCGCTTGTCGTGGGTCTGTTTGCCTTTTGCCAAGGAGATGCCGGCCTTGACCTTGTTGCCCTTCCAGTAAAGCGAAGTGGGCACGATGGTGTAGCCGTCGCGCTCCACCTTACCGATCAGTACGTCGATCTCTCGTTTGTGCAGCAACAGCTTGCGGGTGCGGCGGTCGTCGGCGACCACGTGGGTCGAAGCCTGGATCAAGGGCGTGATCTGCGCGCCGAACAGGAACAGCTCTCCGTTGCGGACCACCGCATAGGCTTCGGTGATATTGGCGCGGCCGGCGCGGATCGCCTTCACCTCCCATCCCTGCAACGCCATGCCTGCCTCGTAATGTTCCTCAAGGTGGTATTCGTGGCGTGCGCGCTTGTTCTGCGCAATCGTGCCAGTGCTGTTTGCTTTATCCTTGCCGGGTTTCTTCGCCATGGCGCTATTGTCGCCGATGGTGGAAGTGCAAGCGAGCCTAACCCAGCCAGAGCCCCGTCAACGCATGCAAACCATCCGCCGCAGCGCCCTGGTCGAACACTCCACCACCCGCATGTTCGACTTGGTCAACGACGTGGCCGCCTACCCGCGGCGTTTCGACTGGTGCAGCGCCGCCGAGCTGATCGAATCGGACACCGACAGGCTGGTCGCGCGGCTGGACCTGGGACTGGGCGCCTTGAGCACCTGGTTCACCACCGAAAACACGCTGGATCGTCCGCATAGCATCGACATGAACCTGGTCGATGGCCCGTTCCGGAAACTGCACGGGCGCTGGGAATTCCACGCGCTGGACGAATGCGCCAGCAAGGTCACCCTGACACTGGAGTTCGATCCGAGCAACCGCTTGCTGGGTCCCGCTATCGCACTGGGATTCCAGGGACTGGCGGATCGCATGGTGGATGATTTCGTGCGGGTCGCCGACCGGGGCGAATGATGAAAATAGAACTGGTCATGGCCTGGCCGCGCCGGCACGAGGCCGTAGCGCTGGATCTGCCCGAAAACGCCACGCTGGAGCAGGCTCTGGTGGAGGCGGGCTGGGCCGAGGTCGAAGGAGTGAACGGCTACGCGATCTTCGGCATCAATGCCGAAGCATCGACCGTATTGCACGAGGGAGACCGCATCGAATTGCTCAGACCGCTGCAGATCGATCCGAAGGATGCGCGCAGGCGGCGCGCGGCCAAGCCCAAATAGCGAAGATCAGCGACGGGCGCCTTTCTTCTTTTCCTTGGCCAGGTTGGGACCGAACTTGCGCACGTCCTTGGACAATTGCACGTCGTTTTCCGGGAAGTATTCGCCCTCCCACTTGGTCACCGTGTCGCCTTCGAAAAACACCGTCAGGTTCTTGATTTCGGTGGTGCCGCGACGGTTGGTGCGTTCGACGGCGGTATAGTCCCAGCGCTGCGCGTGGAACGGGTCGGCGATCGAAGGCGTGCCGAGCAGGGCGACGACCTGCTGCTTGCTCTGGCCCACGGCCAGCTGGTCCGCATTGCTCTTCTCGATCAGGTTGCCCTGGTAGATCGGCTGTTTGTACAGGATGCCGCAACCAGAGACAGCGAAGGTCACGGCGGCGATCAGCAGGAATTTACGCATCGGGAAGGGCACCGCGTTTCGACAGGGAAGAGGACCGGGCGATGATACACTTCCAACGGCCGCCGCAACCCAGCCCAAGGCGGCTGGCGCTAAACCGCCAATGAACGGAGAGGCCATGGAATCGCAGGATTTACGCAAAGTCGGACTGAAGGTGACGCATCCGCGGATGCGCATCCTGGAGCTGCTGGAACAGAGCAAGCCCCGGCACATGACCGCCGAGGACATCTATCGCCATCTGCTGGACCATGGCGATGAAATCGGGCTGGCCACGGTGTACCGCGTGCTGACTCAATTCGAGGCGGCTGGCCTGGTTCTGAAACACAATTTCGAAGGCGGCCAGGCCGTCTATGAACTGGACCGGGGCGAGCATCACGACCACATGGTGGACATCGAAACGGGCAAGGTCGTCGAGTTCTCCAGCGAAGAGATCGAAGCTTTGCAGCGGAAAATCGCGTCCCAGCACGGTTACGAGATCGAGGAACACTCGCTGGTGCTGTACGTGCGCAAGAAGCGCTGAGTCTTGGATTTCCCTGATAACGCAACTGTAGGGCGGGTCTTGACCCGCCATTGCCATCGTTCCGATTGCGATGGCAACCGGTCATTCCGCTTTATGCCGCGACTATTTTTCGCTATAGGCCAACGCGAGGTTTGTGCATGGTAATGACGGGTCAAGCCCCGCCGTGCGTTAGGCCACGTCGCTTAAAAGCCGCTTCGCCGCCGCGCGCGCTTCTTTGCTGACTTCCACGCCGCCCAGCATGCGGGCGAGTTCTTCCTCCCGCTGTTTCCCATCCAGCAACTCCACCGAGCTCTGGGTCATGCCTTCCACCGGCGCCTTGCTGACCCGGTAATGCGCATGGCCCTGCGCCGCGACCTGCGGCAGGTGCGTCACGCAGAGCACCTGACGCTTTTCGCCGAGCGCGCGCAATTTCTGCCCGACGATGTCCGACACGGCGCCGCCGATGCCGGAATCGACTTCGTCGAAGACCATGGTGGGAACCGCGTCCAGTCCCAATGCGGCGACCTCGATGGCCAAGGAGATGCGCGAGAGCTCGCCACCCGAAGCGACCTTGCGCAGTGCGCGCGGCGGTTGCCCGGCATTGGCCGACACCAGGAACTCCACGCGCTCGCTGCCCTGCGGATCGGGCCGTTCGATTTCATTGGGCTCGATGGCGATCTCGAAATGCCCGCCCGCCATTCCCAACTCGGCGATCAATACGCTGGTGGCCTTGGAAAGTTTCGCCGCCGCGGTTTGCCGGGTCTTGCCGAGCTTGGTGGCCGCGGCGCGCCAGGCAGCGGCGGCCGATTCGATTTCGGTGTTGAGACTGAGCAGGCGCTCGCCAGCGCCGCGCAGACCTTCCAGCTCCAGGGCGATGGCATCGCGACGCGCCCCAAGCTGTTCAGGGGCGACCCGATGCTTGCGCGCCAGATCGTGGATGCGGGTGAGTCTGCGCTCCAGTTCCATGAACTGCGCCGGATCGGCATCCAGGTCGTCGCGCACCTTGTCCAGGACCACCAGCGCTTCGTCCAACTGGATGTTGGCGTTTTCCAGTAGCGAATCGACTTCGCGAAGACGCGGCTCGTGCTCGGCCATGCGCGCCAGTTCGCTGCGGGTCTGTTGCAGTTGTCGGGAAACCGAAGGAGCTTCTTCGCCTGCCAGGCGTGAGAATGCGGCATTGCAGGCATCGATGAGACCTGAGGCGTTGGCCTGGCGACGATGGCTGGCGGAGAGCGACTCGATGTCCGCTGCAGTGAGGTCTTCGCGCTCCAGTTCCTTGAACTGATGCTCGAGATAGTTGATGCGGTCCGACACATCGCCTTGCTGGGAGAGGGCGTCGCGTTCGTGCAGCAAGGCATTCCAGGCTTGCGCGGCGTTGCGGACAGCGCTGCGTTCGGCTTCGTTGCGCGCATAGGCGTCCAGCAGCTCCAGCTGGCTGGCGCGGGACAGCAGTGCTTGGTGCTCATGCTGGCCATGGATTTCCACTAGCAGGCCAGCGAGCTCGGTCAGCTGGGCCAGGGTGACGCTGCGGCCGTTGATGAAAGCGCGCGAGCCGCCGTCGGCACGGATCACCCGGCGCAGTTGGCAATCCCTGCTGCCGTCGTCGGGTGCGTTGTCGAGTTCGTTGTCGCGCAGCCAGGCCAGGGCAGGGGAAGCGTTGTCCAGGCTGAACTCGGCGGAGAGCTCAGCGCGCTCGGCGCCATGGCGCACCACCCCGCTATCGGCGCGCAACCCGGAAAGGAAACCCAGGGCGTCCACCAGCAGGGATTTGCCTGCGCCGGTTTCACCCGAAATCACGGTCATACCCGGGCCGAATTCCAGTTCGGCGGATCGGACGACGGCGAAATCCTTGAGGGCGAGGTGTCTGAGCATGGGTGCGCATTGTAGTGGCATGCGGCGCAATCTCTGAGACGGACAGCGGAGGTTTGCGCAGGGCGGCTTGCATTGGTCCATCGGGAAGGCTATCTATCCGGAATGTCTACACGCCCCGCCGATCTCGACATCCGCGCCCGCCACCTACTGCGCACGCTGATATCGCGCTACATCCGCGATGGCGAACCGGTGGGCTCGCAGACGCTGGCCCGGCATGCGGGTCTGGACGTCAGCGCCGCCACCATTCGCAACATCCTGGGCGATTTGGAAGAACTCGGCCTGCTGGCCTCGCCGCACACCTCCGCCGGTCGCATCCCCACCGCGCAGGGCTACCGCATGTTCGTCGACAGCCTGGTGCAGATGAAGCCGCTGGGCGAGGGAGAAGTGGCGCGACTGCGCTCCGAACTTCCGGCCGGCGTCGGTACCCAAGCGTTGCTGGGGAACGCGTCCGAGCTGCTCTCGGCGATGACCCATTTCGTCGGCGTGGTCAGCGCGCCCAAACGCGAGCAGTTCGCCTTCCGACATATCGATTTCGTGCCGCTGGACGGGCGCCGAGTGCTGGCGATCCTGGTGTTCGCCGACAACGACGTGCAGAACCGGGTCATCGAGCCCCGCCGTACTTACGATCCTTCCGAACTGGAGCGGGTCGCCAATTACCTGAATTCTAATTTCGCGGGCCGGCCCCTGTCCGAAATCCGCGCGACCCTGCTGCGCGACTTGCGCAATGCCCAGTCCGAGATGGAAGGGCTGCTGGCGCATACCGTGGAGCTTGCCGAACACGCCTTCGTGCCGGCGAGCGACGACATGGTGCTGACCGGGCAGACCCGACTGATTGGCGTGCAAGACCTGTCGGATCTGGACCGCTTGCGGGAACTGTTCGAAACCTTCGCCCGCAAGCGCGAGATCCTGCAGTTGCTGGAACGCACCCTGCAGGCGCCGGGGGTACGCATCTTCATCGGTGAGGAAACCGGCCTGGCCCCGCTGGATGGAGTCTCGGTGGTCACCGCGCCGTATATCGCCGGCGGGCAGGTGCTGGGTGTGCTCGGGGTGATAGGACCCACCCGGATGGCGTATGAGAGGGTGATTCCGGTGGTCCAGGCCGCCGCCGACGCACTAGGCGCGGCTATGGACGCGCCGCAACCGTAACGCCCTCCGCCTTGAATCCTGCAGCGCCGGCCCCATAGGTTCGTCTTACGCCGCCCGTTCCCCGGGGCGGCCCGCCACGGAAGCCCGCATGACCCACAGCCATAACGAATCCGATTCCGCGCCCGACAGTGTCTCCGAAGGCGAGGAAAACAGTCTTGAAAACCAACTGGCCAGCGAAGTCGAACACCTGCGCGCCGAGCTGGAGCAGACCCGCGCCGACGTGTTGCGCGAACGCGCCGACCTGGAAAACCAGCGCAAGCGCGTGAGCCGCGACTTGGAGCAGCTGCGCAAGTTCGCCAACGAACGCCTGCTGTCGGACCTGCTGCCGGTCTTCGATAGTCTCGATGCCGGCCTGGCTGCAGCGGGCAAGGAACCAGGTCCGCTGCATGACGGCCTGGAGTTGACCTTTCGTCAGCTGCTCAAAGTGGCTGCCGACAACGGCCTGAGCATGCTCGACCCGACCGGCGAACCCTTCAATCCTGAATTCCACCAGGCCGTCAGCCACGTGGAAGCACCTGGCGCCGCCCCGGACAGCGTGGTGCAGGTGTTCCAGAAGGGCTACCTGCTCAACGACCGTCTGCTGCGGCCGGCGTTGGTAGTGGTGGCCAAGCACGACTGACTATTTCCTTACCTTGTAAAGGTAAGGACGGGATGGGGGATGGTTTTCGCGCAGGCGAGCTGAATCTCGAAGGCAGGCAAACACCGTTCCCACCCAACCCTCCCCTTGAAGGAGAGGGCTTAAACCCCACATTTCATCCATCAACCCGGCGCATGGCCGGCCAAAGACAGACTTTTAGGGAGCAAGCAACATGGGCAAGATCATTGGCATCGACCTGGGCACGACCAACTCGTGCGTGGCGATCATGGACGGCGGCAAAGCCCGCGTCATCGAGAATTCGGAAGGCGACCGCACCACGCCCTCCATCGTCGCTTATACCAAAGACGGCGAAGTGTTGGTCGGCGCCTCGGCCAAGCGCCAGGCCGTCACCAACCCCAAGAACACCTTCTATGCGGTGAAGCGCCTGATCGGCCGCAAGTTCACCGACGCCGAAGTGCAGAAGGACATCGGTCTGGTGTCCTACGGCATCGTCCAGCACGACAACGGCGACGCCTGGGTTTCGACCTCCGACGGCAAGAAGATTTCCGCACAGGAAATTTCCGCGCGCATTCTGGAAAAAATGAAGAAGACGGCCGAAGCCTTCCTCGGCGAGACCGTCACCGAAGCCGTGATCACCGTGCCGGCCTACTTCAACGACAGCCAGCGCCAGGCGACCAAGGATGCCGGCAAGATCGCCGGCCTGGACGTGAAGCGCATCATCAACGAACCCACCGCGGCCGCGCTGGCCTACGGTCTGGACAAGGACGGCGGCGACCGCAAGATCGTGGTCTACGACCTGGGCGGCGGCACCTTCGACGTGTCGGTCATCGAGATCGCCAATGTCGATGGCGAAAAACAGTTCGAAGTGCTGGCCACCAACGGCGACACCTTTCTGGGCGGCGAAGATTTCGACAAGCGCGTCATCGACTACCTCGTCGATGAATTCAACAAGGACCAGGGCATCGACCTGCGCAAGGATCCGCTGGCCCTGCAGCGCCTGAAGGATGCGGCCGAGCGCGCCAAGATCGAGCTGTCGTCCTCGCAGCAGACCGAAGTGAACCTGCCGTACGTGACGGCCGACGCCTCCGGACCGAAGCATCTCAACATCAAGCTGACCCGCGCCAAGCTTGAGGCGCTGGTCGAAGACCTGATCAAGAAGACCATCGAGCCGTGCCGCATCGCCATGAACGATGCCGGCCTGCGCACCAGCGACATCGGCGAAGTGATCCTGGTCGGCGGCCAGACCCGCATGCCCAAGGTGCAGGCGGCGGTGACCGAGTTCTTCGGCAAGGAACCGCGCAAAGACGTCAACCCGGATGAAGCAGTCGCTTTGGGTGCCGCGATCCAGGGCGGTGTGCTGGGCGGCGACGTCAAGGACGTGTTGCTGCTGGACGTGACTCCGTTGAGCCTGGGCATCGAGACCCTGGGCGGCGTGTTCACCAAGATCATCGAGAAGAACACCACCATTCCGACCAAGGCGTCGCAGACCTTCTCCACCGCCGAAGACAACCAGTCCGCGGTGACCGTGCATGTGCTGCAGGGCGAGCGCGAACAGGCCCGCTTCAACAAGTCGATGGCCAAGTTCGACCTGTCCGGCATCGAACCGGCGCCGCGCGGCCTGCCGCAGGTGGAAGTGTCCTTCGACATCGACGCCAACGGCATCATTCACGTCAGCGCCAAAGACAAGAAGACCAACAAGGAACAGAAGGTCGAGATCAAGTCCGGTTCCGGTCTGTCCGAGGCAGAGATCCAGCAGATGGTGGCCGACGCGGAAGCGCATCGCGAAGAAGACCAGAAGTTCCACGAACTGGTGCAGGCCCGCAACCAGGCCGACGGCCTGATCCACGCCACCCGCACCGCCATCACCGAGCATGGCAGCAAGGTCGACGGCAGTGTCATCGGCAACGTCGAGGCGGCCCTGGCCGATCTCGAAACCGCGATGAAGGGCGACGACAAGGCGCAGATCGAAGCCAAGACCAAAAATCTGGAGGAAGCCGGCCAGTCGCTGTATGCGGCGGTCGCGGCGGCGGGACAGGAAGGCGGCGGCGGTCAGGCCTCCGGCCAGAACGCGGGCGAAGACGTGGTCGACGCCGAGTTCACCGAAGTCAAAGAAGACGAGAAGAAGTGATCGGGTAACGATCGTGATTCTGTAGATCCGATGGGGCGGGGCGTTAGCCTCGCTCCATCTTGTTATCCGATTCCTGAAACCTGGTTCCCGATCAACTCATGAGCAAACGCGACTACTACGAAGTCCTGGGCGTGGCCCGCAATGCCAGCGAGGAGGAGCTTAAAAAGGCCTACCGACGCTGTGCGATGAAGCACCACCCGGACCGCAATCCCGGCGATTCCGCCGCGGAAGCCGCGTTCAAGGAATGCAAGGAAGCCTACGAAGTGCTGTCCGACGGCGGCAAGCGCCGCATGTACGACCAGCACGGGCATGCCGCGTTCGAGCACGGCATGGGCGGTGGCGGCGCAGGGCCCAACCCAGCCGATATGGGCGATATCTTCGGCGATATCTTCGGCAATATTTTCGGTGGTGGCGGTGGTGCACGCGCTGCACGCCGTGGCGCCGATGTCGGCTACGTGATGGAACTCGATCTGGAAGAGGCCGTCGCCGGCATCGAGAAACGTATCGAGATTCCGACGCTGGCCGCGTGCGAGCCCTGCCATGGTTCCGGTTCGGAGGACGGCAAGACCGAAACCTGCACCACCTGCGGCGGTCGCGGCCAGGTGCGCATGCAGCGCGGCATCTTCGCCATGCAACAGGCCTGTCCGCATTGCGGCGGCCGCGGGCAGATCATCCGCAACCCCTGCAAAACCTGCCATGGCGCCGGTCGCGTGGAAGAAGAGAAAGTCTTGTCGGTGAAGATCCCGGCGGGCGTGGACAACGGCGACCGCATTCGTCTTGCGGGCGAAGGCGAAGCCGGCCCTACCGGCACTCCCCCCGGCGACCTTTACGTGGAAGTGCGCGTGCGCGAGCACCCGATCTTCCAGCGCGACGGCGACGACCTGCACTGCGAAGTGCCGATCCGTATTTCCCAGGCCGCGCTCGGCGACACCGTGCGCGTGCCTACCCTGGAAGGCGAAGCGGAAATCCGCATTCCCGCCGAAACCCAGACCGGCAAGCTGTTCCGCCTGCGCGGCAAGGGCGTGAAATCCGTACGTAGCCGCAGCACCGGCGACCTGTTCTGCCGGGTGGCGGTCGAGACGCCGGTCAACCTGACCGCCGAACAGCGCGAGCTGATGGAGAAGTTCGAGGCCACCTTCACCGGTGAGGACGCGCGCAGACACTCGCCGAAGTCGGCCACCTTCCTCGACGGGGTGAAGTCATTCTGGGACCGGATGACTTCGTAAGGATTACCCCCGGTCCCATGCAACAATCGCCGCATGCGCAAGGGCGAGGTCACGGCCAACGGTTTGCGGTTCACCTACCTGGAGCAGGGGGAAGGTCCCCTGGTCCTGCTGCTGCATGGCTTCCCGGATAATGCGTACTCCTGGGAGCGCCAGATGCCGATGCTGGCAGAAGCCGGTTATCGCGTCGTAGCCCCTTTCCTCCGCGGCTATCCGCCGACCGAAATCCCCAATGGCGGCTACTTCGATCTGGCCACGCTGGCCACCGACATCAAGTGCCTGATCGAGGCGCTGAACGCAGGTCAGCGCTGTTGCTTGGTGGGGCAGGACTGGGGCGCAGCGATCAGCTATTCGGTTTTGAGCGCTTATCCGGGATGGATCCATCGTGCGGTCATACTAGCGGTGCCGCATCCCAAAGAAGGGCGCCGCACGATCAGGAGATCGCCCAGACACATCCTGCGTTCGTTTCACTGGTTCCTGTTCCAGTTGCCCTGGTTACCGGAAGCGCTATGCAGGGCCAGCAATTTCGCCTTCATCGAACTTCTTTGGAAAATGTGGTCGGCGACCTACGACGACCGCGCGCATGTCCAGCAGATCAAGCGGATGCTCGCGCAACCCGGCGCGATGGAAGCCACGCTGGCCTACTACCGGGCCATGATGAATCCCAAGAAAGGCGACCCGGCGCTGGCCGACGTCACCGCCAGGCTGGACGACCTCATCGCCACGCCCACGCGCGTGCTGTGCGGATCGCGCGATATACGCAAGGAACTGCTGGGCTGTCAGAGCGATCTTTTCGCCGGCCCTTACGAATGGGGCATTGTCGAAGGGGCAGGGCACTTTCTGCACCGCGAGAAGCCGCTGGAGGTCGGCGCGTCCATCATCGACTGGCTGGCGAGAACGGAAGTCTGACTCTGGAAGCGCTCCTGAGGTCCCCAGTCGGCCCCAGGACCAACGGCCCGCACGGCTAACCGGTAAACTTGCCGGATGACTACCTCCATCCAAATCTCCAAGCGCGCCCAGGGCCTCACCAGCTCGGCGATCCGTGAAATCCTCAAAGTTACCGAGCGCCCGGAGGTAATCTCCTTTGCAGGCGGTCTGCCATCGCCGGACACTTTTCCCATCGAGCGCATGCGCTGGGCCTGCACCAAGGTGCTGGACGAAGCCCCGCAGGCGGCATTGCAGTACGGCCCCACCGAGGGCTATACGCCGCTGCGCGAGTGGGTTGCCAAACGGTTGAGCCAGAACGGCGCCACCATCCGCCCCAGCCAGGTGCTGATCACCACCGGTTCGCAGCAGGGCCTGGACTTGCTGGGCAAAGTGCTGATCGACGAGGGCTGCAAGGTGCTGGTGGAAACCCCCAGCTACCTCGGCGCGTTGCAGGCGTTCTCCCTGTTCCAGCCGGCATTTTCGGCCATGGAAACGGACGAGGACGGCATCATCACCGACGCTCTGGACGAAGCGAAACTGGACGGCGCGCGTTTCATGTACTGCCTGCCCAACTTCCAGAACCCCACCGGTCGTCGCCTGCCGCTGGAACGCCGCAAGGCGCTGCTAGAAAAAGCCATCGCTGCCGGTGTGCCGGTAGTCGAAGACGACCCTTATGGCGAGCTTTGCTACAGCGGCGACGCGTTGCCCAGCCTGCTGTCGATGGCGCCGGAAAACGTGATCTACATGGGCTCGTTCTCCAAGGTGCTGGCTCCCGGCCTGCGTTTGGGCTTCGTGGTCGCGCCCGAAGAGCTGCACGGCAAGCTGGTGCAGGCCAAACAGGCCGCCGACCTGCATACGCCGTCGTTTTCCCAGCGCATCGTTTACGAAGCGGTGCAGGACGGCTTCCTGGATGCCCACATTCCCACTATCCGTACGCTGTACGCGAAGCAGTGCGAGCTGATGTTGGCTGCGCTGGAGCGTTATTTCCCCTCCGAAGCGACTTGGAACCAGCCCGCCGGCGGCATGTTCATCTGGGTCAACCTGCCCGAAGGCGTGGACAGTGGCGCCCTGCTGGCCAAGGCTATCGAACAGCATGTGGCTTTCGTACCCGGCGCACCGTTCTATGCGGTCGATCCGCAATCGAACACGTTGCGTTTGTCGTTCGTCACCGTGCCCGCAGAGAAGATCGAGATCGGCATGCAGAAATTGGGTGCCTTGTTGAAGGCGGAAATCGCCGCTTTGCCCGAGCGCAATGCGGCGTAAGTTTGTTTTTTGCTTTGCCGTAATGCGGTTTCCAGGAGTTGTAGGAAGTGACGCAGGTTGTAGGCGTCGAGGAGTCCAAACATGTCCGACCCGATCATCCCGCGCAGTTTCACGCCCACGTTGCCCTTGGATATCCCGCGCCATTGGCTTCCCGGAAATCCGGTTGTCTCATCGATTCTGAATGCCTATACGGTGCTGGTGCCGGCCAACGAGGCGTTCTACATACGCACGCTGAAGCGCTGCATGCCGCGGATCCACGATCAGGCGCTTCGCGACACCGTGGTCGATTTCATCCATCAGGAAGCGCAGCACGGAATCGCCCACAAGCGTTACTGGCGCAATCTGGATGCGCAAGGCTACCGGTTCAGAGGCTTCGAAAAGGCGGTGGAATTGCTCACTTTCCGCACGATCGAACGCACCACGCCACTCGCGCTCCGCGTGTCGCTGGTGAGCTGCGTGGAACACATCAACGCCTATATCGGCCATGAATTCCTGTCGCAGGATTTACTGGCCGAAGCGCATCCGCAGATGCGCGCGCTGATGGAATGGCACTTCGCGGAGGAAATCGAACACAAGCGCGTCGCCTTCGACGTGCTCGCCGCCGTTTCCCCGACTTACGTCGTGCGCGCGCTTGGCTTCTTGCTGACCGTGCCGCTGTTCTATCTATTGATCAGTATGGCTATGGTCCGTTTTCTGGCGCAGGATCGACTGTTGTTCAAGATCGGTACGTGGAGGCAACTGTGGCGGCATCTCGGGCCGGACCACCACATGTTTGCCCGCACCTTGGGTCATCTATGGGCTTATCTGCGTCCGCGATTCCATCCTGACCTGCTCGATGATCGCGAGATGTCGCGCACGGTGATCGCTGGCTATGCCTTGGCGCAACCGCCTCTGGTGGTGCCCACGTTACGGTCGAAAAGAATGGGGGAGGGTTCTCCCCAAACTACGAATTGAAGCCGGCACCGCTTAGATGCGGCTTGTTACCGCATGGGCATCGGGCTAGCCTTGGCGGATGAACCGCCCCATAAAAATGTTGATCCACGGTGCCTCCGGTCGTATGGGCCAGGCCTTATTGCGGTTGTGCGCCGAACAGGGCGATTGCCAAGTCGTGGCGGCGGTCACCCGTAAGTCGCCAGCGCAACGCGTGGTAGACGGCGTGCCGTTCTTCGCCGCCAACGAGCTTTCGGGTGCGCCCGCTTTCGACGTCGCCATCGATTTCAGTCTGCCGGAGGGATTCGACCCGGTGCTCGACCTGTGCGTGGCGCGTGGCGCAGCGTTGGTGTCGGGAACCACCGGGCTGAGCGAAGCGCAACGCGCTGCCCTGGACGCAGCGGCTACGAGAGTTCCACTGGTCTGGGCCTCCAATTTCAGCCTGGGCGTGGCGGTGCTGACCGAATTGGTCGAACGCGCCGCAGCGGCTTTACCCGGCTGGGACTGCGACGTGATCGAGGCCCACCACACCCAGAAGAAGGATGCGCCCTCCGGTACCGCCCTCACTCTGGGCGAAGCCGCGGCCGCGAACGGCGCCAAAGTCAGCTATGCCAGCCTGCGCGCCGGGGACATCGTGGGCGAGCACACGGTCCAGTTCACCGGCCTGGGCGAGCGTCTGGAGCTGGTGCACCGTGCCGGTAACCGCGATATTTTCGCCCGGGGCGCCTTGCACGCGGCCGTGCGCATCGTCGGCAAGCCGGCAGCCGCCTACCGGCTCCGGGATTTGTTGGACTGAACTAGGGCCTGTTCCGCCGATTCCCGAAAAACGACTGGCGTCCACGACCCCGCGCCCGTACAATTCTCGCTCGCCTGTTACCCACCGCCACGGACCGGAGAAATACCGAGTTCGCGGTTTCTTGCAGCCGCAAGTTGGAGGGACAGGGTTCCTTCACCCCCAAGGCGAGCCCAGTGACCCAACCCGCAATCCTCGTACTCGAAGACGGCACCGTATTCGAGGGCGAATCCGTAGGCGCGAGCGGCCTTTCCGCCGGCGAGGTGGTGTTCAACACCGCCATGACCGGCTATCAGGAAGTCCTTACCGATCCCTCGTATGCCCGCCAACTGGTCACTCTGACCTATCCCCATATCGGCAACACCGGCTGTACCGACCAGGACGACGAAGCGCGTCGGGTCTGGTCCGCCGGCTTGATCGTCCGCGACGTGCCGCGCCGTCCTAGCAACTGGCGCAACCAGCAAGCGCTGCCCGAGTGGCTGACGCAGCGCAACGTGGTAGCCATCGCCGGCATCGACACCCGCAAGCTGACCCGCCTGCTGCGCGACCGCGGCTCGCAGAACGGCGCGCTGATGGCCGGTGACATCGATGTGGAAAAGGCGCTGGAAGCCGCCCGCAAGTTCCCCGGCCTGAAAGGGATGGATCTGGCGAAGGTGGTTTCCACCACCCAGAGCTATCCGTGGAAAGAAGGGCAGCTGGATCTGGATACGGGGCTTCCCGTCAACGTCGGGGCCAGATTCAAGGTCGTCGCCTACGACTTCGGCGTCAAGTTGAACATCCTGCGCATGCTGGCCGAACGTGGTTGCGATGTGACTGTGGTCCCTGCTCAGACCTCGGCTGCCGCTGCGCTGGCGCTCAAGCCCGACGGGGTGTTCTTGTCCAATGGTCCTGGTGATCCGGAACCTTGCGATTACGCTATCGCGGCGATACGCGAGTTCGTCGCGCAGAAGATCCCGACTTTCGGCATCTGCCTGGGCCACCAGTTGCTCGCGCTCGCAGCCGGCGCCAAAACCCTGAAGATGGGCCACGGCCATCACGGCGCCAACCATCCGGTGCAGGATCTCGATAGCGGCCGGGTGATGATCACTTCGCAGAACCATGGCTTCGCGGTCGACGAATCGACCCTGCCGGCCAACGTGCGCGTGACCCATCGCTCACTGTTCGACGGCACCAACCAGGGCATCGAGCTCACCGATGCGCCGGCGTTTTCGTTTCAGGGGCATCCGGAAGCCTCGCCGGGGCCGCGCGATGTGGCGCCGTTGTTCGACCGGTTCATTGAACAAATGAAACTGGCAGGATGATCGCTCAATGGGATTCGCTTTAGGGGCGACGGGTGTCTGACGTCGTGATGAGAGGGGCGCAGAAGCGCCGTAAAACTAAGTTCAAAAGGGAGTTGGATATGAAGCTCGTCAGTCGTCTTTTGTTGCTGCTGCTGGTGCTATTCCCGTTGTTCGCGACGGCCGGTGAAGTGCCCATCCGGGATTTCTTCAAGGATGCTGAGTTCACCACTGTCAGTCTTTCGCCGGACGGGAAGCACATCGCTGTCAGTGTTCCCCGCGCCGATCGCACCGTGCTGGCTGTATTGAGGGTTTCCGACCAAGGAGTGGTGGGGAAGTGGGACTACGGTGAGAACCGCCATTTCCGGCAGGTGGTGTGGGCCAACAACGAGCGCCTGCTGTTCTTCGTCACCTTCAAGACCGGCGAGTTCGATTTCGAAACCTCGAAGGGCGATCTTTACGCTTCCAATATCGACGGAACCAAACGCCTCGATATTCCCAACGGGAATTTTTACAATTTCGTCGACCTGACTCCTGAAGATCCCAATACGATTCTTGTCGAGCGGTCTATCGACAACGCGTATCTGTTCAAGCTGAACGTCTACACCGGCAACATAACCACCGTGGCCAGCGCGCCCGTCGACGGCGGCAGCTTTCTGGTGGACCATCAGCGCAAGCCCCGCTTCGTTTTCGGCGAGATGGAAGACGGTCGGCAGGTCACCTATCGCCGCGACGGTGAGCAATGGAAGCTCATTCACGAAAGCCAGCGCGGTGGAGCGACCTATACGCCGCTAGGCTTCGCCACCGACGATAAGCGCGTGTACTTCTCGAAGGGCGAGGAGGGCAAGCCGGAAACGCTGGTGCTGGTCGATCCCGAAACGCAAAAGGAAGAATTCCTCTCCACCGACGGAACCGTGGATGCCGCGCGCTATCTGTGGAGCAGCGACGACAAGACCCTGCTAGCCGTGCGCTACGACAACGGCATTCCCGAGTGGGATATCGTCGCTCCGGAGCACCCCGAAGCGAAAATCTACTCCGGCCTGATCAAGGCGTTCCCGGGCAAAGCGGTCTCGTTCGGCGGAATCAGCGATGACGCGCGCTACATAGTGGTACGTGCCTACAGCGATACCGATCCGGGACAGGTCTTCCTGTACGACAGCAAATTGGGCAGCGCTTCCTATCTGCTTTCGTTCATGGATTGGATCAAGCCGGAAGACATGTCGCCGATGCGGCCGATCTCGGTGAAGACCCGCGACGGCACCATGATCCACGGCTACCTGACCATTCCGAAGAATAGCGACGGCAAGAACCTGCCGCTGATCGTCAATCCCCATGGCGGCCCGCATGGAGTGCGCGACGATTGGGGCTTCAATCCGGAAGTGCAGCTTCTGGCCAATCGCGGTTATGCGGTGATGCAGATGAACTACCGCGGTTCGGGCGGTTACGGCAACACGTTCATGCGCGCCGGTTATCGCAACTGGGGGACGTCGATGCAGGACGACCTCACCGATTCGGTGAGCTGGGCGGCCAGCCAGGGTATCGTGGACAAGAATCGCGTCTGCATTTACGGCGCTTCCTACGGCGGTTACGCCGCGCTGATGAGCGTCGTACGCGAACCCGATCTGTACCGTTGCACCGTGGGTTATGTCGGCGTTTATTCGCTGCCGATGATGTTGGCCAAAGGCGACATCCAGGAGAGCAAGAGCGGACGGAATTTCCAGAAGGATATTTTGCCGTTGGGAACCGGCGCTATGCAGACCTACAGCCCGGCCTACAACGTAGACAAGATCAAGGCGCCCATCATGTTGGTCCATGGCGCAAAAGATCAGCGCGTTCCGATCGCGCAAATGAATTTCCTGATCAGCCAGCTGAAGACGGTGGGCAAGCAACCCGAAGATGTCGTGGTCGAGAGCAAGGAAGCGCACGGTTTCCGCGACATCGACAACCAGGTCAATCTCTACACCAAGATGCTTGCCTTCTTCGACAAGTACATCGGCCAGAAAAGCGCTGCCGCGCCAGCGGCCGCCAAGTAAACCAGAGCGTATCCCCAATGCCCAAGCGTAACGACCTCAAAACCATCCTGATCATCGGTGCCGGCCCCATCGTCATCGGCCAGGCCTGCGAATTCGATTATTCGGGCGCGCAGGCGTGCAAGGCGTTGCGGGACGAGGGCTACCGGGTGGTGCTGGTCAACAGCAATCCGGCCACCATCATGACCGACCCGGAGATGGCCGACGCGGTCTATATCGAGCCCATCACCTGGCAGATGGTCGAGAAGATCATCGACAAGGAGAGACCCGATGCGCTGCTGCCCACTATGGGCGGACAGACCGCACTCAACTGTGCGTTGGATCTGGCCGACAACGGCGTGTTGGAAAAGTACGGCGTCGAACTGATCGGCGCCAAACGCGAAGCGATCATGATGGCCGAGGACCGCGAGCTGTTCCGCGTGGCCATGGCCGAGATCGGCCTGGAATGCCCGAAGGCGGAGGTCGCGCGTTCGCTGGAACAGGCGCTCGATATCCAGACCCGCGTGGGCTATCCCACCATCATCCGCCCCAGCTTCACCCTGGGCGGAAGCGGCGGCGGCATCGCCTACAACCGTGAAGAGCTCATCGACATCGTCAATCGCGGCCTGGAACTCTCGCCCACCAGCGAAGTCCTGGTGGAAGAATCCGTGTTGGGCTGGAAGGAATTCGAGATGGAAGTGGTCCGCGATACCGCGGACAACTGCATCATCGTCTGCTCCATCGAGAACCTGGACCCGATGGGCGTGCATACCGGCGACTCGATCACCGTCGCCCCGGCGCAGACCCTGACCGACAAGGAATACCAGCGCCTGCGCGACGCCTCCATCGCGGTGCTGCGCAAGATCGGCGTCGACACCGGCGGCTCCAACGTGCAGTTCGGCATCAATGCGCAGACCGGCCGCGTAGTGGTGATCGAAATGAACCCGCGCGTGTCGCGCTCCTCCGCGCTGGCGTCCAAAGCCACTGGCTTCCCGATCGCCAAGGTCGCAGCGAAGCTCGCAGTGGGCTACACGCTGGATGAACTGCGCAACGAAATCACCGGCGGCCTGACCCCGGCCTCGTTCGAGCCGGCGATCGACTATGTGGTCACCAAGATCCCTCGTTTCGCTTTCGAAAAGTTTCCCGCGGCCGACGCGCGTCTGACCACGCAGATGAAATCGGTGGGCGAGGTGATGGCGATGGGCCGTACCTTCCAGGAGTCGCTGCAGAAAGCGCTGCGCGGACTCGAAACGGGCAAGGTGGGCCTCGACCCCACGGGTTTGGACCTGAGCAGCGCGGACGATCTGACCGACCTGCGTCGCGAGATGAAGGAGCCTGGCCCCGAGCGCCTGTTCTACGTGGCCGATGCGTTCCGCGCCGGCATGAGCGTGGAAGACGTGCATGCGCTGTCCTTCATCGACCCGTGGTTCCTGGACCAGATCGAGGAAATCATCTCCGAAGAGAAGACCCTCGCTGCCGAAGGTCTCGCTTCGCTGGACGCAGCGCGTCTGCGCAAGCTCAAGCGCATGGGTTTTTCCGACACGCGTCTGGCGCAATTGTCCCAGACCAATGAAACGGCGGTGCGCAACCTGCGCCGCACGCTCAAGGTCAAACCGGTGTACAAGCGCGTCGACTCCTGCGCAGCGGAGTTCTCCACCAGCACCGCCTATCTGTATTCGACCTACGAGGACGAGTGCGAGGCGGAGCCGAGCGGCCGCGACAAGATCATGATTCTGGGCGGCGGTCCTAACCGCATCGGCCAGGGCATCGAGTTCGACTACTGCTGCGTGCATGCGGCGCTCGCGCTGCGCGAGGATGGTTTCGAGACCATCATGGTCAACTGCAACCCGGAAACCGTCTCCACCGACTACGACACTTCCGATCGCCTGTACTTCGAGCCGCTGACGCTCGAGGACGTGCTGGAGATCGTCGAATTGGAGAAACCCAAGGGCGTGATCGTGCAGTACGGCGGGCAGACCCCGTTGAAGTTGGCGCAGGCGCTGGAAGCCAACGGCGTGCCGGTGATCGGCACTTCGCCCGATTCGATCGATCTGGCCGAGGACCGCGAACGCTTCCAGCAGCTGGTCGAAAAACTGGGCCTGAAGCAACCGCCCAACCGCATCGCCCGCAACGACCAGGAAGCGCTGGTGCTGGCGCGCGAGATCGGCTACCCGCTGGTGGTACGTCCGTCGTACGTGCTCGGGGGCCGCGCGATGGAAATCGTGTACGGCGAGTCGGACCTGGCGCGCTACGTGCGCGATGCGGTCAAGGTCTCGAACGACTCTCCCGTGCTGCTGGACCGCTTCCTGGACAATGCGGTGGAGGTGGACGTCGACGTGATCGCCGACCACACCGGCGCGGTGCTGGTGGGCGGGGTGATGGAACATATCGAAGAAGCAGGCGTGCATTCCGGCGATTCTTCGTGTTCGCTACCGCCTTATTCGCTGTCCGCGAAAACCCAAGCAGAACTGCGTCGTCAAGTGGTCGAATTGGCCAAGGCCCTGAACGTAGTCGGTCTGATGAACACGCAGTTCGCCATCCAGACCAGCGACGATGGCGACGACACCATTTTCCTGCTGGAAGTAAACCCGCGGGCCTCGCGCACCGTACCGTTCGTGTCCAAGGCCACTGGTATGCCACTGGCCAAGATCGCCGCGCGCTGCATGGCCGGCAAATCGCTGGCCGAGCAGGGCGCGATCAAGGAAATAGTGCCGCACTACTATTCGGTGAAGGAAGCCATCTTCCCGTTCGCCAAGTTCCAGGGCGTCGATCCCATTCTCGGTCCGGAAATGCGTTCCACCGGCGAGGTCATGGGCGTGGGGCGCAATTTCGGCGCCGCGTTCGCGCGCGCGCAGGAAGCCGGCGGCATCAAGGCGCCACCGGTGGGCAAGGTGTTCCTGTCGGTACGCGATCCGGACAAATCCAGGGTATTGCCGGTAGCCAAGGACCTGATCCAGCGTGGTTACACGCTGGTCGCCACCCGCGGCACCTGCGCCTGGCTGCAAAAGAACGGCCTTGCCTGCGAACAGATCAACAAGGTGGTCGAAGGCCGCCCGCACATCGTCGACCTGATCAAGAACGGCGAAATCGTGTATATCGTCAATACCACCGAAGGACGCCAGGCGATTTCCGACTCGTTCTCGATACGGCGCGAAGCCCTCCAGCACCGCGTGACCTATTCCACCACCATCGCCGGCGCCCGCGCGCTGGTGCATTCGCTTGAATTCCGCGGCACCGGTCCCGTCTGGGCGCTGCAGGAACTGCACAAGGAGTTGCAAGAGCAATGAGAGCGCCACTTACATTAAAAGGCTCGCAGCGCCTGCGCGACGAGCTGGACCAGCTGAAATCGGTGAAGCGTCCGGAGATCATCAATGCGATCGCCGAAGCGCGCGCGCACGGCGATCTGAAGGAGAACGCCGAATACCACGCCGCCCGCGAGCAGCAGAGTTTCGTCGAAGGCCGCATCAAGCAGCTCGAAAGCGAACTGTCGCATGCGGAAGTGATCGACGTCGCCCAGCTCAACGCGGGGTCGCGCGTGGTCTTCGGCGCGACCGTGACCCTGGCCGACGTGGAAACGGACGAAGAGAAGCGCTATCAGATCGTCGGCGACCTGGAAGCCGATATCAAACTATCGATGATCGCGATTTCCTCGCCGCTGGCGCGCGCACTGATCGGCAAGAACGAAGGCGACTCGGTGGTCATCGACGCGCCGGCCGGTCAGCGCGAATACGAAATCGTCAGCGTCGCGTACGCGGGCTGAGCGGGGCCAACGATGGCATCGGCAACGCTGCTGCTGCCCGCACGTTCGCGGTTCGCGGGCCGGCCCTTGCCAGCAGCGTTCGCCAAGGCCCTTGCGCAAGCCGATCGCGAAGGCAGCGAGGCGGGCGAACCCGAACAACTGCGTCGCCATTTCCAACTGATTCCCGACCATTGGCCCGTCGCCGCGCTCACCCGGCAACTGGACGCCGGCGATGCGGCGCAATCGTCCTGGCTACGGGTGGACCCCGCGCACATCGCCCCGGATATGGGCGGGGCACGCATGCTCTCGCATGGCGACTCGCTGGCGCTCACCGCCGAGGACAGCGCCCAGCTGCTGCCCTCCTTGCGGCCGCTGTTCGGCGATGCCGGCTTCGCCCTGGATGCGCCACGGCCTTCGCGCTGGTATCTGCGTCTTCCCCGGGAGTCGAAATTGCCGGCGTTCGCGACCCCCGACGAAGTACTGGGCGAAGACCTGTTCGCTCACCTGCCCGAAGGCGACCTAGGGCGCCGCTGGCGCGCCTTACTCACCGAAACCCAGGTCGTCCTGCACAACCATCCCTGGAACGCCATGCGCGCTTCGCTGGGCAAACCGGCAGTCAATTCCCTCTGGTTCTGGGGCGCGGGCGCGCTGCCGGATTTCGTGCGCACGCATTACCGGCAGGTCAAAGGCAACGAGATTCTGCTGCGGGCATTGGCCAATGCCGCAGGGGTGTCGGCGACGACCGACGACGCGGAGGAAGTCGACGCGCTGGTCGACTTGCGCCATCTGCGCGATCTGGCGTTGGTGGCTCACGAGGCTGTGCAACCGTTGCTGGAAGCGGTGCGCAAACGCGAGCTGCAGTCGCTGACCCTCGATTTCGAAGACGGCGCGATTTTCCATCTGCGCCGCGACCAGCGCTGGCGATTCTGGCGGAAGCCGTTGGCGACGCTGTAGGCATGGCTCAAAGTCCGAGGATCCGTCGCCGCGAGGGCGATGCGGCAGGAAGCTGGCCGGAGAGCCTTTCGCCGCTGCTGCGCCGCATCTACGCTGGACGCGGCGCGATCAGCCTGGAGCAGGCGCAGCCGAAGCTGGCGCAACTGCTGCCGCCCGAAACCCTGGGCGGGCTGGCGGAAGCGACGGCATTGCTTGCCGATGCGATCGCCGCTCAGCGCCATATCGTCGTGGTCGGCGACTTCGATTGCGACGGCGCCACGGCTTGCGCCGTCGGCGTGCGTGGATTGCGCATGCTCGGCGCGACGCGCGTGACCCCGGCGGTGCCCAACCGCATGGTGCACGGTTACGGCCTGTCGCCGGCCTTGGTGGGCGAACTCGCCGGGCTGGAACCCGACCTGTTGGTGACCGTCGATCACGGCATCGCCTGCCATGCAGGCATCGCGGCGGCCAAAGCGCTGGGATGGAAGGTGCTGGTAACCGACCACCATCTGCCCGGCGAGTCGTTGCCGCCGGCCGATGCCATCGTCAATCCCAACCTGCGTGGCGACGCGTTTCCCAGCAAGATGTTGGCCGGTGTGGGGGTGATGTTCTATGTGTTGCTGGCGTTGCGGAAACAGCTGCGCGAGCAAGGAGCGCTGGCGCAAGGCGAGCCCGACCTTTCCACGCTGCTCGACCTGGTTGCGGTCGGCACCATCGTCGATCTCGTTCCGCTCGACGTCAACAATCGCGCCCTGGTTGGCGCTGGATTGCGGCGGCTGCGTGCAGGGCAGGGTTGCGCAGGGCTTAGAGCGCTGATCGAGGTCTCAGGCCGCGACGCCGCCCGGTTGACGGCCGCGGATATCGGTTTCGCCATCGGACCCCGACTCAATGCCGCCGGCCGCCTGGAAGACATGGCCATCGGCATCGAATGCCTGCTCAGCGACGATGCCACCCAAGCCTATGAACTGGCGCAGATATTGAATGGAATCAACGCCGAACGCCGTGGCGTGCAACAGCAGATGGTCGACGAAGCCGAGGCCGCAATCGAGCGACTCGACAGCACGGACAACCCGCAGACGCCGATAGCCCTATGCCTGTTCGATGCGGAATGGCATCCGGGCGTGGTCGGTCTTGTAGCATCGAAGATGAAGGAAAAACTGCATCGTCCAGTGATCGCTTTCGCGCCTTCGGAACCGGGCGGCAGCAGTCTGCGCGGTTCGGCAAGATCGATTCCCGGTTTCCACATCCGTGATGCGCTGGCCAACGTGGACGTCGCCCATCCGGGACTGATGGGCAAGTTCGGCGGTCACGCCATGGCGGCGGGGCTGAGCCTGGAAGAAAGCGAGTTCACCCGCTTCCAGGCTGCCTTCCTCGAACAAGTCGAGGCGATGATGGATCCGGCCATGCTGCATGCGGAACTGCTGAGCGACGGCGAACTGTCGGCCGAGGAATTCGTCGTGGCCAACGCAGAGGCGCTGCGCAGTGGCGGACCGTGGGGGCAGGGCTATGGCGAGCCGCTTTTCGATGGCGTGTTCGAGGTGATCGACTGGCGCGTGGTCGGCGAACGCCACCTCAAACTCAGCTTGCGGGTCGAAGGCCGCCGGGAACCGCTCAATGCCATCCACTTCGGCGGCTGGCGCGAGCAGGAACCCGAGTCCCACCTGCGCCTGGCGTATCGGCTGGTGCCCGACGACTATCGCGGCGGCAACGCCGTCCAGCTGATCGTCGAGCACCGCGAATCTCTGTAGAGCCGAGCTTGCTCGGCTGCTCTTGATTGCGCGAAAAGCAGCCGAGCAAGCTCGGCTCTACAAGGCTGCGGCAACCGTCTACACGACTGGTTGAGGCGCATCGCCGAGGGCGGGGGTAAGCGAACGCCGCTTGAGGCCAAACAAAGGCCGCAGCCAGTCCGCGCGCCGGATGACCTCGTATCCACCGAAACATGCCGCGAACGTCAGCATGATTAGCAGCGGGCCTTCGATCCCCGGCGCAATGCCCAGCGGCTTCATGTTGTACGCCGCTATCACGATCACACTCTGGTGCAGGATGTAGACCGGGAACACCGCCGGTACCAGATATCGCAACGCCGGGCTGTCTGCATGCCGGAAACGGTAGGCGAAACCGAAGATGGCGGCGATGCTGCTCCATTGGTTCAGCGCCCACACTGCTCGTTGGAACTGGCGCAAGGCACCCGGCGGTGCGTTGGCGTCGCCATACCCGCTGCCATAGAAGTACCAGATGATGAAGCCATAGCTGATCGCGGCCAAAGCGAGCGATGCCCAGCGCAGACGTCGCAAGGCTTCCCAGAATCCGGTGGCGCGGGCCATCAGGAAGCCCAGCAGGAACACGCTGAAGTACTGCGCATGGTTGTACCAGTCGTCGACCAGCGCATGGGTAGCTTCGAAGCGTTCGACCAATGCGATCCGCGCGACTGTCAGCAGCAGTACCGGCCACAGCAGTACGCCCCAACCGGATAGTAGGCCGCCCAGCCATTCCCCCGCGCGCCGGCAGACGTTTGGCATCAGCCGGGCGATCAGCCAGATCGCCACTGTGTACACCCACAGGTAGGCGACGAACCACAGGTGGTTCCAGGTCGGCAGATCCAGACAGCCGTCGTCATCACAGAACGTGCCATCGTTCGCCATATAGCGCCCCCAGAAGGCCAGGTAACCGTCGTGGTAGCCGCCGGGAATCCGCGAATCCATCACTTCGTAGTACGCCTGCGGCACCACGATGACCAGCATCCCGAAGATCAGCGGAACCAGCAGGCGCCAGGAACGCGACTTCAGGAATCCCTGCGGCTGCTTGCCGAACAGGAAGGCGCTGGCCGCGCCGGACACCAGGAAAAGCAGCGAGAGCCGCCAAGGGCTGCTCAGCAGCATCAGTGGCTCGAGGGTTGCGCTGGCGTAGGGGCTCTTCACGTGCCAGTCCCAGGTCACGTAATACATGCCCACGTGATAGAGGACAAGCACGCCGAAGGCGCAGACGCGGACCCAATCCAGATCGTGGCGACGTTGCATGGTCAATTCCCGTTCAATGAAGACAGGCAGCCATTGGGGCGCCAACGGTCCTGCGGCGCGAGCGCAAGGGGACCGGTTGCGGGGACGAAGGGACGAATCGCGGGTCCGCAGGGACGACCGCCCGCAGGGAATCCCGCACGCTCGCCTAGAATGCGCTTATGACCGAATCCGCTTCCGATGCCGCTTACCGCCGTTTCCTGCCCTGGCGCCGGACTTTCGAGATCGGCTTCTGGGTATTGCTGATCGGTATGAACTGCATCGGCAACAGCATCACTACGCTGATGGAAATCCGCCGTGGCCAGTCGGACATCCTGAGCTGGGAGCCGGCGGTGTGGGAGTCCAGCAGTGCGCTGGTCTGGCTGTTGGCGCTGTTGCCTGCCATCGTCTGGTTCACTCGCCGCTTTCCGCTGCATTGGGATACCTGGCGGCAGCAGCTGCCTTGGTATCTGCTGGCCAGTGTGGCGATTTCGATGTTGCATGTGGCGGGCATGGTCGCCTTGCGCGTGCTGATCTATCGCTGGCAGGGCATGGAGTACAACTTCGGCCCCTGGGGAAGGGAATTCCTTTACGAATACCTGAAGGACATCCGCAGCTTCATGATCATGGTGTTCAGCATCGAGGCTTACCGTTTCCTGCTGCGTCGCTGGCAGGGCGAAGCCAGTCTGCTCGACGCACCCGATGAGGGACCGCCGGTAGAGCGGATCGAACTGCCCGAGCGCTTCCTGGTACGCAAGCTGGGCCGGGAATTCCTGGTCGCGGCCAACGACATCGAATGGATCCAGGCCTCCGGCAATTACGTCAACCTGCGCATGCGCCAGCATGACTATCCGCTACGCAGCACCATCGCAGCCATCGAGACCAAGCTCGACCCACGCCGCTTCGCGCGGGTCCACCGCAGCTATCTGGTCAATCTGGACCAGGTCGCCTCTATCGAACCCATGGATACCGGCGACGCGCGCCTGCATCTGAAGGACGGCACCACGCTGCCATGCAGTCGCCGCTATCGCGCCGATCTGCGTGGCCGAGTGGGCGCGGGAGGGGGCGTGGAATTGGGCGCGCCCAGCGCCTGAACCCGTCAGCCTGCTAGAATTTGCGGCTGTTTCGCATCCCACCACTACCCTCATGATCGAACTCAACCCTATCCGCCAGCGCATCGCCGACCTCCAGGAACGGCTGCATGCGCTTCGGGGGTATCTTTGACTACGACGCCAAGCGCGAGCGCCTGGAAGAAGTAAACCGGGAGCTGGAAAGCCCCGATATCTGGAACAACGCCGAATACGCCCAGACGCTGGGCCGCGAACGTTCCAGCCTGGAAAAGAACGTCAACGGCATCGCCAGCCTGGAAGACGGGCTAGCCGGAGCGGTCGAACTGCTGGAACTGGCTGAAAGCGAAAACGACGAAGAAACCGCCGTGGCGGTGGTCGCCGACGTCGATCGCTTCAATACCCACGTGGAAAAGCTGGAATTCCAGCGCATGTTCTCCGGCGAACTCGATCCGGCCAACTGCTTCGTCGATATCCAGGCCGGCGCCGGTGGCACCGAGGCCCAGGACTGGGCCGAGATGATGCTGCGCATGTACCTGCGCTGGTGCGAATCGCGCGGCTGGAAGACCGAGCTGATGGAAGCCAGCGCCGGCGAAGTGGCGGGCATCAAGTCGGCCACTTTCCGCGTGGAGGGCGACTACGCCTATGGCTGGCTGAAGACGGAGATCGGCGTGCACCGCCTGGTGCGCAAGTCGCCGTTCGACTCGGACAACCGCCGCCACACCTCGTTTACTTCGGTATTCGTGTCACCGGAAGTCGACGACAACATCGAGATCGACATCAATCCCGCCGACCTGCGCACCGACGTCTATCGCTCTTCCGGCGCCGGCGGCCAGCACGTCAATAAGACCGAGTCGGCGGTGCGCATCACCCACATCCCGACCAACACCGTGGTCGCCTGCCAGACCGGCCGCAGCCAGCACGCCAACCGCGACACCGCGATGAAGATGCTAAAGGCCAAGCTGTACGAGTTGGAGATCCAGAAGCGCAACACCGAACGCGATGCGCTGGAAGCGACCAAGTCCGATATCGGCTGGGGCAGCCAGATCCGCAACTATGTGCTCGACCAGAGCCGGATCAAGGACCTGCGCACTGGCGTCGAACGCACCGATACCCAGAAAGTGCTGGACGGCGACCTGGACGAATTCGTCGAGGCCAGCCTCAAATCCGGGCTGGAAGCAGGCTCCAAACGCAGCGACGCTTGATTTCGCGCATCATCGTTCTCCCGCAATCTTCCCATTCGAATCTCGCCCCCTATGACAGACGACACGCTCCCGCCCGACGAAAACAGCCTCATCGCCGAGCGTCGCGCGAAACTCAAGGCGTTGCGCGGGCAGGGCATCGCGTTCCCCAACGACTTCCGCCGCGTCGATTACGCGGGCGATCTGCAGGCGCAGTACGGCGACAAGGACCTTTGGTCCGCCGAGGCGCTGGAAGCCGCACAGCGCGGCGTAAAGGTGGCCGGCCGCCTGATGGCCAAGCGGGTGATGGGCAAGGCCAGCTTCGCGCAGATCCAGGACGAATCCGGACGCGTGCAGCTGTTCCTGCAATCCAACACGTTGGGCGACGTCTACGATGCATTCAAGGGCTGGGATATCGGCGACATCGTCGGCGTGGAGGGCGGACTGACCCGCACCCGCACCGGCGAACTGTCGGTCAAGGTGTCCAGCCTGCGCCTGCTGACCAAATCCCTGCGCCCGCTGCCAGACAAGTGGCATGGCCTGTCGGACGTCGAGCAGCGCTACCGCCAACGCTATGTCGACCTGATCGTTACCCCAGAAGCGCGCGAAGTCTTCATCAAGCGCTCCAAGATCATCCGCGCCATGCGTGAATGGCTGGATGCCCGACGCTTCCTGGAAGTGGAGACGCCGATGATGCATTACATCCCCGGCGGCGCAGCGGCTAAGCCGTTCACTACCCACCACAATGCGCTGGGCCTGGATCTGTATCTGCGGGTAGCGCCCGAGCTGTACCTCAAGCGTCTGGTGGTGGGCGGCATGGAGCGCGTTTACGAAATCAACCGCAACTTCCGCAACGAAGGCGTCAGCACCCGGCACAACCCCGAATTCACCATGCTGGAGTTGTACGAGGCCTATGCCACCTACAACGAAATCATGGACCTGACCGAGGGCGTGATCCGCGATGTAGCCCACGAAGTGCTGGCCACCGGCCAACTGCTGTGGGACGGCGAACAGATCGACCTGGACCCCGCGTTCCGTCGCTGGCGCATGGACGAGGCGGTGCGCCATCACAATCCCGAGATCAGCCTGGCCGACTGCACCGACCGCGAGGCGCTAGTGCGCCACTGCGAGCGTTTGAAGATCCACGTCAAGCCAAGTTACGGCTGGGGCAAGCTGCTGCTGGAAATCTTCGAGAAAACGGTGGAACACACGCTGATCCAGCCGACCTTCATCACCGACCATCCGGTCGAGGTCTCGCCGCTGGCCCGCGCCAACGACGACCAGCCCGGCTATACCGACCGTTTCGAGCTGTTCGTCAACGGCAAGGAGCTGGCCAACGGCTTTTCCGAACTCAACGATCCCGAGGATCAGGCGGCACGCTTCCTGGCCCAGGTCGAGGCGAAGGAGGGCGGTGACGATGAGGCCATGCATTTCGACGCGGACTACATCCGCGCCCTGGAGGTGGGACTGGCGCCCACGGGAGGCCTGGGAATCGGCATCGACCGCTTGGTGATGCTGCTGACCGGTTCGGATTCGATTCGCGACGTGCTGTTGTTTCCCTATATGCGGCCCGAAGCAGCGGGCTGAGCGCGCTGCAAGTGACGCCTTTGGGCAGCTTTTGCCCGTAGATCCCCACCTGTGTTGCCCTGTGTCTCCGGCCGAGTGCGCCCCATGGATCTGGGTATAGTTAATATTGTGACGCACGTCACAATTACCCGCAGAGGGCTTCAGGTAAGAAAAGTGGCACGGTTTCTGCGTTATTCCAGCTAAAGACAGGACTTTTCTCTCGTTCCCCCTAACATGCGGGTGAGGAGTCTCCCAGTTCCGAAGCACCGGTTTTTTCGTCGCCAAGACGAGTTGGCCGGGAGGGGTTGAAGCTATGCTAGATGCCAGCAGGGTCTACACCGGAGTATCCTCACCCGACAGCCACGTTGCGTGGCCCAATGGGGTTGGAAGCGGCTTGGATATCGTCATCGTGGACGATCAGACATCAGCGCGGACGATGCTGCGCCATGTCATCGAGGACATTGCGTCGGAATTGTCAGTGCATGATTTCGGCGATCCCGCCGTGGCGCTGGCCTGGTGCGAAGCCAATCGCACCGATCTGTTGCTGCTGGATTACCGCATGCCCGGCATGGATGGCCTGGAATTCGCGCGCCGTTTCCGCCGCCTGCCCATGCACCGGGATATACCGATCATCCTGATCACCGTGGTCGGCGACGAGCCCATCCGCCAGGCGGCACTGGAAGCCGGTGTCATCGACTTCCTGGTGAAGCCGGTTCGCCCGCGCGAACTGCGTGCCCGCTGCCGCAACCTGCTGCAGCTTCGCCAACAGAGCGAGAACATCAAACAGCGCGCCATGTCGCTGGAGCAGCGGCTGCTTTCGAGCATGCATGAAGTGGAAGAGCGCGAACGCGAGACGCTCTCGCGACTGGCGCGCGCCATCGAATACCGCGACAGCGGCACCAGCGCCTACCTTGAGCGCATGGCGCATGTCGCCGGTCTGATCGCCGAACAGCTGGGGCTGCCCGAGGACGAGGTGCGTGCCATCGAGATGGCCGCGCCGCTGCACGACATGGGCAAGATCGCCATCCCCGATTCGGTACTGATGAAGCCAGGCCCGTTGACCGAGGAGGAGACCGAAGTCATGCGCCGGCATCCGCGCATCGGCCACGAATTGCTAAGCGGCAGCCACAACCGTTTCATCCAGGCGGGCGCCATCATTGCCTTGCGCCACCATGAGCGTTACGACGGCAGCGGCTATCCCGATGGCCTGAAAGGCGACGCGATCCCGCTCGAAGCCAGAATAGTGGCGGTTGCCGATGTGTTCGATGCGCTGATTTCGCCGCGCCCGTACAAGAAGGCCTGGGATCGCGATGCGGCCCTGGCGTATCTGTACGCGCAGCGGGGCCGCCTGTTCGATCCGGCCTGCGTGGATGCGCTGGGCCGTGGCCGCGCCAGGCTGGACGATATCTGCGACCAGTATTCGACCGTGCACGTCCGCCCGGGCATGCAGTAATCCATGCACGCTTTGACAGCCATGCACGCCTTGACGACCTGGGTCCGGAGCCGGCTCTCGAATCGCCCTGACAGCGAACACGGCCAGGCTATCGTGCGCCTGAGCCTGATATCACTGATCCTGGCCTACGCGCTGCTTCCTTCTTCCCGCGAGATGCTGGATTCCCACGAGTATTCGATCGTGCTGACGATCGTGCTTTCGGGTCTGGCCAACGGCATCGGCATCGTCGCCTGGCTGCTGGTGCGCCCCGGCAAGTCTGGTCCCCGCCGCGCGTTAGGCATGGTGGCCGATTACGGTTTGATGGCCGCTGCCATGATTGGCATGGGCGAGCCGCTCGCCTGGGCCTATATCGTGCTGATGTGGGTCACCGTGGGCAACGGCCTGCGCTACGGCAACCGTTACTTGATCATCGCAGTGACGATGGCCTGCGCTAGCTTCGCCGTAGTGCTGGTGATGAGTGACTATTGGGTGCAGAACCGCACCCTGGGCATCGGTCTGCTGCTGGGCTTGATCGCCGTACCCATGTATCTGTCCGGCTTACTGCGCCAGTTGACTCGCGCCACCGAAGAAGCCCATCGCGCCAACGAGGCGAAAAGCCGCTTTCTGGCCAATATGAGCCACGAATTCCGCACGCCTTTGAACGGCTTGTCCGGCATGTCCGAGTTGTTGGCCACTACGCAACTGGACAGCGAACAGCGCGAATGCCTGTCCACCATCCAAGCCTCCACCCGCAGCATGCTGGCGCTGGTAGAGGACGTGCTGGACATCTCGGCGATCGAAGCGGGCAAATTGAAGCTCGATGTCGTCGAATTCTCGCCGCAGGAATTGATCGAGAACATCGGCATGATCCTGTTGCCGCAAGCGCGCGGCAAACAGCTCAGCTACGAAACGCGCATCGATCCGGACGTGCCGGCCAAGTTGCGCGGCGACATCCGCCACCTGCGCCAAGTGCTGCTGAATTTGGCCGGCAATGCGGTCAAGTTCACCGATGCCGGATCCGTGAAGCTGGAAGTCAAACTGATACCTGGCCACGACGACAAGATCAATCTGCGTTTCATCGTCACCGATACCGGCATCGGCATTCCCGCCAGCGTGCGCGCAAAGCTTTTCGAAGCTTTCGAACAAGCCGACGTCAGCCTGTCGCGGCGCTACGGCGGCACCGGTCTCGGCACCACGATCGCCAAGGGCCTTACCGAGGCGATGGGCGGCAGCATCGGCTTCGAAAGCGCCGAGCACCGCGGCAGCAGCTTCTGGGTTGAGCTGCCGTTCGAGGCGGTGCAGACCGTCAAGGCGCCGGTGGTTCCGGCGTGGATCGAAGAACAAGAGCAACACAGCGCGGAAAACATCATCGCGTTCTCCGATCCGTTCTTGCGCCATCGCGCACGCGTGCGCAGCATGCAGATTCTGGTTGCGGACGACCACGAAGCCAACCGCATGGTCGTCCAGCGCCTGCTGCAAAAAGCGGGGCACCGAGTGGTCTGCGTGAACGGAGGCGAAGAAGTGCTGGACGCTCTGGAAATCGCCGACTACGACACCGTCATCGTCGACTTGCACATGCCCGGCATCAGCGGCTTGGATCTGCTCAAGCAGTTGCGCATCATGGAAGCCGGCGGCGGGCCGCGCACTCCGGTGCTGGTATTAAGCGCCGACGTTACGCCTGATGCCATCTCGCGCTGTGAACAAGCAGGCGCGCGTGCCTTCCTAGCCAAGCCGATCGTGGCCACGCGCTTGCTGGATGTGCTGGCGGAAATCGCCCAGAACGGCCGCGTTACAACCCCGGTGCAGACCGACCGGCCGCAACTTCCGGTATTGGACAACGTGTTAGATCCGAGCGTGCTCAACGAACTCAGCGTGCTGGGCATGGGCGATGCGTTCGAGCGCGAGTTCATCCAACAATGCCTCAACGATGCCGAGGGCTGCCTGGGTGCGATGGCCCACGCGATGGAAAGCGGCGATGGCGTCCATCTGCGCGAGCATGCGCATGCGCTGAAAGGCGTGGCCAGCAACCTGGGCTTGGTCAAGCTTGCGGCCGCTAGTGGTGAGCTGATGCAAGCTAGCGATAAGCAGATCGCAACAGAATGGCGTCAGCGGCTTGCGATGTTGAACACAAGCCTGAGCCAGGGCCGCGTGGCGTTGGAAGCACGCGGCCGCACGCGCGACGGCGTCAAAAAGGATAGCGATCGTTCCTGACGGCTGCGCAACGCAGCCGTTTTTCAACCTTTCCCCCTACGCTAGTCCTTTAGCGGTCTTGCTCCATAAACGACTGTTTTAGGCAGCACGCACCGAAGCGCGCCTTTCCTGGGCGCGTACGATGCGCTCCATCATCTTCAGCGACTTGTCGCCCAGCGCCAGCGCGGTATCCACCCAAACCTCGGTGATGCGCATGAGTTCGTCGTAGCCGACCGGCTGGGCCAGATTGCGGCAAGCATTCATGGCCAGGTAGGCGTGCGAGGAGCGCTTCTGCTTGTTGATCAGTTCCTGCACCGCCGATGCGCCCTGGCCCTTGGGAACCAGCACATCCACCACACCCATGCGGTACATCTCGTCGCTGCTGAAGATATTGCCTTCCAGGATGATCTTTTCCGCCAGTTGCGGCGACACGCGCTTGCACAGGAAGGAGTAGGCGCCCATGCCCGGGAACAGGCCGAACAGCACTTCCGGCAGGCCCATGTCCACGCCTTCTTCGGCCACGATGGTGTGGCAGGAGAGTGCGATCTCCAAGCCTCCGCCCAATGCATCGCCCTGAATCAGGGCGATGGTGCGTACATCGCCGCCCAAACCGGTGTTGAGGTGGTACACGCCATCGATGCAGCGACGCGCGTAGCTGAGCAGACGGTCGCGATTGCCTTCGCGGATCAACTGCGAGAACAGCGCCAGGTCGCCGCCGAGATTGAATGCGGAACCTTCGGATGCGACCACCAGATGGCGCAGCTTGCCCGACTGGCGTTGCGATTCGCGCAAGGTGACGGAATTCATGAAGCTGAGCACGTCGTCGAGCATTTGGCTGTGGAAACAAGGGCGAACGCCCGGGGCGGCCTCCGCATGCATGTACATCCAATGGCTATCGCCATTCGGCTCGGAATCGACACGAAGGGTCTGGTAGGGGCGGCTGCGAAGCAGTTTTTCGACGTTGCTCATTTTTGGATCCTCGGCTTGAATGCGTTGTAAGGGAAGCTATGGGGGCTGGACGGTGCTGCGGTCAAATGTGACTGGCGGCCCGATCCTACACCTGAACACGTCGTTAAAAACCCCTTGCGGCGCCGTGAAGAACCAATGAATGGGTGGAGTTAATGCCATCGCTCACAAAAGTGTGACGTAGATCATAAAATCCCCGGGGTCGCCCCCGAACGATGTGGGCACAGGCCAAAAAAAAGGCCGGCATTAAGCCGGCCCTCGGATTGCTGGTCTCAGGCCTTTTGCGGCGGAGGGTCGCGCAGCTCTTTGCGCAGGATTTTGCCGACATTGGTCTTAGGCAGTTCGGTGCGGAATTCGACCAGTTTGGGTTGTTTGTACCCGGTCAGGTTCTCGCGGCAATAGGCCTTGATCTGGTCGGCGTTGAGGGAGGGATCCTTCTTGACCACGAATACCTTGACCGCCTCGCCCGACTTTTCGTCGGGCACTCCGATGGCCGCCACCTCAAGCACGCCTTCCATGCTGGCAATGACGTCCTCAACCTCGTTGGGATACACGTTGAAACCGGACACCAGGATCATGTCCTTCTTGCGGTCCACGATGTAGAAGAATCCGTTCTCGTCCATTTTGGCCATATCGCCCGTGTGCAGCCAGCCGTCGGCGTCGATCACGTTGGCAGTCTCTTCCGGGCGCTGCCAATAACCTTTCATCACCTGCGGGCCCTTGATGCAGAGCTCGCCAACTTCACCCAACTTGGTAAGGACCACACCATCGTCGTCCTTCAGGCATACATCGGTGGAAGGAATCGGCAGGCCGATAGCGCCGTTGTAATCCTTCAGATCCATGGGGTTGATGCAAGCCGCTGGCGAAGTCTCGGTCAGGCCGTAGGCTTCCACTAGGGTCACACCGGTCACTTTCTTCCATTTTTCCGCGACCGCGCGCTGCACGGCCATGCCGCCGCCTAGGGTCATCTTTAGATTGGAGAAATCGACCTGGTCGAAGCCGGGTGTGTTGAGCAGGCCGTTGAAGAGAGTGTTGACGCCGGTGATAGCGGTGAAACGCGTGTTCTGCAGCTCCTTGACGAAACCGGGCATGTCGCGCGGATTACTGATCAAGTGGTTAAGCCCACCCAGTTTCATGAACACCAGTCCGTTCGCCGTCAACGCGAAGATATGGTAGAGCGGCAACGCGGTGATGATGACTTCATTGCCATCGTTCAGGCCGGTGCCCACCCAGATGGCGGCCTGCTGCATATTGGCCACCAGATTGCGATGGGTCAGCATGGCGCCCTTGGAAACGCCGGTGGTGCCGCCGGTGTACTGCAGAAAGGCGATATCCTCTCCGTCTATGTCTATCTCGGGCAACTTGTGCATGCGGCCGAGGGTCAATGCGTCCTTGAAGCGGACGGCGCCGGGGATGTCGTAGTCCGGGATCAACTTCTTCACGTACTTGAGCATGAAGTTGATGATCGCTCCCTTCGGGAACCCGACCAGATCGCCCAGCCCCGTGGTGATGACCTGCTTGAGCGGCGTATCCGCCACTACTTCCTGCACGGTATGACCGAAATTGTCCACCACCACCAGCGCGCTGGCGCCCGAGTCGATCAATTGGTGCTTGAGTTCGCGCGCGGTATACATCGGGTTGACGTTCACTACCGTCAGTCCGGCGCGTAGGATGCCGAAAATGGCGATCGGATACTGCAGGCAGTTGGGCGCCATGATGGCGACGCGATCGCCTTTCTTCAACTTCAACTCGCCGAGCAAGTACGCGGCGAAATGACGGCTCAGCGCTTCGATTTCGTTGTAGGTCAGGGTCTTGCCGAAGTTGGAGAATGCAGGACGATTATTGAAATTCCGGACTGCGGTATCGAATACCGAAACGATGGACCGGTATTCGTCCAGATCTATTTCATGCGGTACGCCTTGCGGATAATTCTTGAACCACGGACGATCCTGACTCATCTTTCACTCCCTCCCCAGGGCCTTGATTGGTCCGGCACATGCAAAGAGCAGGTGTCGATTGTGGGGTTCCACGATGCGAGCATACCGCCCCGGATGGAAAAGGCGAAGACATTGGGATCGAGGTTCCAGACCTTTCGACGATTGGCCCGAGCCGGCTTGCTGCTGCTGGCTCTAGCAGCGCTGGCGGCCTGTGCACGCGATACTCCGGAAATGGCGTTGCGCGCGGAATTGCAGCGGATGCAGACCGCGGCAAGCGAGCGAAAAGCATCGGATTTCATGGAAGGCGTGGCTGCGGATTTCATCGGAAACGAAGGAATGGATCGTGCTGCATTGCACAATCTAATGCGTGCGCAGGTGCTGGGCAATTCGACGATAGGCGTAACCACAGGACCGGTTGAAATTGAACAGAAGGATGGCCAGGCCACTGTGCGCTTCACCGTCCTGCTGACCGGAGGCAGCGGCCGCTTTGTTCCCGACAGCGCGCAGACGTACTCGATCACCAGCGGCTGGCGGATCGAAGACGGGGAATGGCGTGTGTATTACGCGCAATGGAAGCCGAACCCATAGCGCAACATTATCCCGATGCGGAGCCGGTAACCGGCCCCACGATGTCCGTACGATTACGCCTTTTTTTTGCCCGCCAACTGGCGCAGCACGTAGTGCAGCAAGCCGCCATTACGGAAGTACTCCACTTCCTTGGGCGTCATTAGCAGCACCTTGGCCTCGAACCGCAACTTGCTGCCATCGCTGCGTGTGGCTGTGAGCGCGACCTGTTTGCCGGCGCCATTCTGCAAGCCGGTGATGTCGAAAGTTTCCGACCCATCCAGTTCCAGCGTTTGCGCGTTTTCGCCGTCTTGGAACTGCAAGGGCAATACGCCCATGCCGACCAGATTGGAACGGTGAATGCGTTCGAAACTTTCCGCGACCACCGCTTTCACTCCGAGTAGGTTGGTGCCTTTCGCCGCCCAGTCGCGCGACGAACCGGTGCCGTATTCCTTGCCCGCGAACACCACTAGCGGTACGCCGTCGGCCTTGTATTTCATGGCCGCATCGTAGATCGCCATCTTCTCGCCTGCAGCGCCTTTATCGCTGAAATAAAGCGTATTTCCGCCTTCCTCGCCGCCGAACATCAGGTTCTTGATGCGGATATTGGCGAAGGTACCGCGCACCATCACATCGTCATTGCCGCGGCGCGAACCGTAGCTGTTGAAGTCGGCCGGTTGCACGCCGCGCTGCTGCAGGAAGTGGCCCGCGGGCGAGTCCTTCTTGATGTTGCCGGCCGGCGAAATGTGGTCGGTGGTGATGGAATCGCCGAACAGGCCGAGCACACGCGCACCATGCACGTCGTCGATGGTGCCGACGTGCATGGTCATGCCGTCGAAGTAGGGCGGGTTTTTGATGTAAGTGGAAGATTCGTCCCACGCATAGGACTCGCCATCGGGCGATTCGATCAACGCCCAGCGCGAGTCACCCTTGAACACGTCCGCGTAGTTTTGCGCGAACAGCTCCGGCCCCACGGTCGCGGCGATGGTGTCGCCGATTTCCTTGTTGCTGGGCCAGATATCGCGCAGGAAAACGTCCTTGCCGTCCGCTCCTTTGCCTAGCGGCTGCGTGGTCAGGTCGATATTGACCGTGCCGGCGATAGCGTAGGCCACCACCAACGGCGGCGAGGCCAGGTAGTTGGCTTTCACTTCCGGATGCACGCGGCCTTCGAAGTTGCGGTTGCCGGACAGTACCGAGGCCACCACCAGTTCGTTTTCGGCGATGCCCTTGGACACCGCATCCGGCAACGGTCCGGAATTACCGATGCACGTAGTGCAACCGTAGCCGACTACGAAGAAACCGAGCTTCTCCAGTTCCGAAAGAACGCCCGCTTTCTTCAGATAATCGGTGACCACCAGCGAACCCGGACCCAGCGAGGTCTTCACCCACGGGGCCGCTTTCAGGCCTTTGGCCACGGCATTGCGCGCAAGCAGGCCGGCGCCAAGCATTACCGCCGGATTGGAGGTGTTGGTGCAGGAAGTGATCGCGGCGATGACGACCGAGCCATCGTTGAGTTCGGCATCCTGGTCCTGGATGAAGATCTTCGAAATCGGCTTGGCGGCGAGATGTGCGGCCTGCGGCTGCGCGCCGCCTTCGGCTTTGAATTCCTCAACGGCCTCACCGTTTTTGGGCTTGCGGTTGGCGGTCAACGGGCCGAGGCTCTCGATGAAATTCCTGCCCACGTCCTCCAGTAATACGCGATCCTGAGGACGCTTCGGTCCGGCCATCGAAGGCCGCACTTCGGCCATGTCCAGATGTAAGGTCGCCGAGTAGGTCGCTTCCTGCTGACCGGGCTCATGCCATAGACCTTGGGCCTTGGCGTAACTTTCGACCAGCGCGATCAGATCGGCCGGGCGCCCGGAAAGACGCAGGTAGGTCAACGATTCCGAATCGATAGGAAAGATGCCGCAGGTCGCGCCGTATTCGGGCGCCATATTGGCGATGGTGGCGCGGTCGGCCAACGGCAGGTGCTGCAAGCCGTCGCCGAAGAATTCGACGAACTTGCCGACCACGCCGAACTTGCGCAGCATCTGGGTGACGGTCAGCACCAGATCGGTCGCAGTCGCGCCCTCCGGCAGCCTGCCGGTCAGTTTGAAGCCCACTACTTGCGGAATCAGCATGGAGGAAGGCTGGCCCAGCATCGCCGCCTCGGCCTCGATGCCGCCCACGCCCCAGCCCAGCACGCCGATGCCGTTGATCATGGTGGTGTGCGAATCGGTGCCGAATACGGTGTCGGGAAACGCTAGCAGTTCACCCTCCACTTCGCGCTCCATCACTACCCGGGCCAGGTTCTCCAAGTTCACCTGGTGGACGATGCCGGTATTTGGGGGCACCACTTTGAAATTACCGAAGGATTTCTGGCCCCAGCGCAGGAAGCTGTAGCGTTCCTTGTTGCGTTCGAATTCGATCTTGCCGTTGAGGTCCAGCGCATCGGCGCGGCCGAACACGTCGACCTGCACGGAATGGTCGATGACCAGTTCGGAGGGGATCAGCGGGTTGATCTGGCTGGCCTTGCCGCCGAGCCTGCCTACGGCATCGCGCATCGCCGCCAGATCTACCACACAGGGCACGCCGGTGAAGTCCTGCAGCACTACCCGCGCTGGCATGAAGGCGATTTCGGTGTCTGGCTCGCGGGTGGCATCCCACTGCGCCACCGCTTCGATATGGTCCTTGCCCACGGTCATGCCGCCGTCTTCGTGGCGGAGCAGATTCTCCAGCAAGATTTTCATGGAGTAGGGCAGGCGGGCGATATCGAAGCGCTGACCCAATTTGGGCAGGCTGAAGTAGGTATAGGACTTGCCGTTGACCTGCAGGGAGGTGCGGGTGGCGAAGGAATCACTCATCGGGAGGCTCCTGTAGCTGGGGGAGGGCGCGCGACTGGCGCTTGGTGCGAGGTCAGACCTCATGCCGCGTCGACCGTTCAGTAATTATCCCCAATTGGGGCGTGATCCACCTTACGACCAATGGGTATGCGAACAGTATGCGCGCTTGAGTATGGATAATAAAGTACGTATTATTGCGACATACCTGAGGAGCATGCCTATGGAAGCGACCGTCGCTGAACGTGGCCAGATCACCCTGCCCAAGGCAGTGCGCGATGCCCTGGGCCTGACCAAGGGCAGCATTCTGAAAGTCGAGCTGGAAAACGGCCGCATCGTCCTACGTAAGAGTGTGGACGACGCGATTTCCCGCGCCCGCGGCCGCTTCAAGCTGGACGGCTTCGATTCCACCGATGAAGCCATGCGCGCCATCCGCGGGCGGGCGCCTGGCGATCCGCTGGATCCTTGAAACTGAAACGCGCCCCTGAGACGACCTTGTCATGATCGCCATCGATTCTTCCGTGCTGGTGGACCTGCTGGCCGACGGTCCGCAGGCCGACGCTGCCGAAGCCTGTCTGCGTCAGTGCCTGAGCAACGGACCTGTCGTGGTCTGCGATGTCGCCTTGGCGGAGGTCTGTAGCGCGCTGCGCGATGGCTCGGAGGCCTTGAACGTGCTGGAGGAAATGAGCATTCGTTTCAATGCCCTGGAAGCCAAATCGGCGCTGCGGGCCGGAGAAATGCAGCGCCGTTATCGCCAGCGCGGCGGCACCCGTAGCCGTGCGGTACCCGATTTCCTGATCGGCGCGCATGCGCTATTGCAATGCGATGGGCTGATCACCCGCGATGACAGTTTCTATCGCGACTATTTCAAGGGTCTCAAGCTGATCGTTCCTGCCGCTTGAACCCATTCACTACAACTGATTTCCCCGGAGACGTATCCATGCTGCAAGCCTACCGCCAACACGTTGCCGAGCGCGCCGCGCTGGGTATTCCCCCCTTGCCGCTGTCTGCGCAGCAGACCGCCGAGGTGATCGAACTGCTGAAGGCGCCGCCCGCGGACGAAGAAGCCTTCCTCGTCGAGTTGATTACTCATCGGGTGCCGGCCGGAGTGGACGACGCGGCCAAGGTCAAGGCTTCGTACCTGGCTGCGGTGGCGTTCGGCAGCGAAAAGTGCTCGTTGATTTCCCGCGAACGCGCGACCGAACTGCTCGGCACCATGCTGGGCGGCTACAACATCCACCCGTTGGTGGAATTGCTGGACGACGCGCAGCTGGGCGCGATCGCCGCCGAAGCGTTGAAGAAAACGCTGCTGATGTTCGACGCCTTCCACGACGTCAAGGACAAGGCCGATGCCGGCAACGCGCATGCCCAGGGCGTGATCAAGAGCTGGGCCGAAGCCGAATGGTTCACCGGCCGTCCTGAAGTGCCGCAGAGCCTGACCGTCACCGTGCTGAAAGTGACCGGCGAAACCAATACCGACGACCTATCGCCAGCGCCCGATGCGACCACGCGCCCGGATATTCCGCTGCATGCGCTGGCCATGCTGAAGAACAAGCGCGATGGCATCACGCCCGAGGAAGACGGCAAGCGCGGCCCGGTCGAGTTCATCGAATCGCTGAAGGAGAAGGGCCATCTGGTGGCCTACGTGGGCGACGTAGTCGGCACCGGCTCCAGCCGCAAGTCCGCGACCAACTCGGTGCTGTGGTTCACCGGCGAGGACATTCCCTTCATTCCCAACAAGCGCTTCGGCGGCGTCTGCCTGGGCAGCAAGATCGCACCCATCTTCTACAACACGATGGAAGATGCCGGCGCGCTGCCGATCGAACTCGACGTAACGCAGATGAATATGGGCGATGTGGTCGAACTGCGTCCGTACGAAGGCAAAGCGCTCAAGAACGGCGAAGTGATCGCCGAATTCCAGGTCAAGTCCGACGTGCTGTTCGACGAAGTGCGCGCCGGCGGCCGCATCCCGTTGATCATCGGCCGCGGACTGACCGCCAAAGCGCGCGAAGCGCTGGGATTGGCGCCGTCCACGCTGTTCCGCCTGCCGCAGGTACCCGCCGATACCGGCAAGGGCTTCACCCTAGCGCAGAAGATGGTCGGCCGCGCCTGCGGCCTTCCGGAAGGGAAGGGTATGCGCCCGGGCACTTATTGCGAGCCGAAGATGACCTCGGTGGGTTCGCAGGACACCACCGGCCCGATGACGCGCGACGAATTGAAGGACCTGGCCTGCCTGGGCTTCAGCGCCGATCTGGTGATGCAGTCGTTCTGCCACACCGCCGCGTATCCGAAATCGGTGGACGTGAAGACCCACCACGAGCTGCCGGCTTTCATCAGCACGCGTGGCGGCATTCCGTTGCGTCCGGGCGACGGCATCATCCACAGCTGGCTCAATCGCATGTTGCTGCCGGATACGGTCGGCACCGGCGGCGACTCGCACACGCGTTTTCCGATCGGCATTTCCTTCCCCGCGGGTTCGGGCCTGGTCGCCTTCGCCGCGGCCACCGGTGTGATGCCGCTGGATATGCCCGAGTCGGTGCTGGTGCGCTTCAAGGGCGAGCTGCAGCCGGGTGTGACTTTGCGCGATCTGGTCAATGCGATCCCGCTGTACGCAATCAAGTCGGGACTGCTGACCGTCGCCAAGCAGGGCAAGAAGAACATTTTCTCAGGCCGCATCCTGGAAATCGAAGGCCTGCCTAACCTGAAAGTGGAGCAGGCGTTCGAACTGTCCGACGCTTCCGCCGAGCGTTCCGCCGCCGGTTGCACCGTGCATTTGGACAAGGCGCCGATCATCGAATACATCAACAGCAATATCGTGATGCTCAAGTGGATGATCGCCGAAGGCTATCAAGACGTGCGTTCCATCACCCGGCGCATCAAGGCGATGGAAGCGTGGCTGGCCGACCCGCAACTGCTGGCGCCCGATGCCGATGCCGAATACGCCGCGGTGATCGAAATCGACCTAGCCGACATTCACGAGCCCATCGTGGCGTGCCCGAACGACCCGGATGACGTGAAGACGCTGTCGGAAGTCTCCGGTGCGGCGATCGACGAAGTGTTCATCGGTTCGTGCATGACCAACATCGGCCACTTCCGCGCCGCGTCCAAGCTGCTGGAAGGCAAGCGCGATATCCCGACCAAGCTGTGGGTCGCGCCGCCGACCAAGATGGATGCGGCCGAGCTGACCAAGGAAGGCCACTACGGCACCTTCGGCGCCGCCGGCGCACGCATGGAGATGCCGGGCTGCTCGCTGTGCATGGGCAACCAGGCGCAGGTGCGCGAGGGCGCCACCGTGTTCTCGACCAGCACGCGCAATTTCCCCAATCGCCTGGGCAAGAACTCGAATGTTTACCTGGGATCGGCGGAGCTGGCGGCGATCTGTTCGCGACTGGGCCGCATTCCCACCAAGGCGGAATACATGGCCGACATGGGCGTGCTGGAAGCAGGCAGTGCGCAGATCTATCGATATATGAACTTCGACCAGATCGAGGATTACAAGGAAGTGGCCGACACAGTGTCGGCCTGATCTAAAGAAAACCCGGCGCAAGCCGGGTTTCTTCTTTTGTAGGAGCGGGCCCTGCCCGCGAGCTCTTGACGACGGGTCGTAAAAAGCTCGCGGGCAGGGCCCGCTCCTACAACCGCCTTAGCGCAGCCATTCGCTCGCCGCATCGGCCATCGCGCGCCGCGAGAACAGAAAATCCCAATAGCTGCCGCCGAGTTGCCGCCACAACACCGCCGAACGCACCGCCGCCAGCAGGATGGCGCGGATCTCCGCCACCACACCGGGCTGGCCCAGATAGTGCGGATTTCCCTGCACCATCACTCTCGGACGCAAGTGGCTGATCGTATCCGCATACAAAGCGCCCAATGCGGAAAGCACTTCCGGATGCGTGCTGCCGGCGGCCTCTGCTTGGGCCGCGATCTCGGTTATTCCACCGGCCACTGCAGCCGCAGTATCGGTTTCGCCAACAAAACGCCGTTCCAACTGCAACACCGCCAGCGCAAGCCGAGGCAGGCCGTCGTCGCCGGTTTCTTTGTTGAAATAGTCGCGCAGCAGACGCAGGCCGGGCGCTAGATCGGCAGCGCGGCCATAGACCGCCTGCGGCGTATCGGCATCGATGCGGAATACGCTGTCCAGCACCGTTTGCACTGCGTTGGCGTCGGACTGGCCGGTCTCGGCGATGCGTCGCACCTGGGCCAAGGCCTGGACCACGCCGGCCAGCGCCAGCACGCGTTCGGAAAGGGGTCTGCTCAAGCTGCTTGCTCCGCGGATTTCCGCTTCAATTCTTGCTCCAATTCCTGCTCCAAAGGCGCATTGGTGCGCGCGATCACCGCGCCACCCAGGCATACATCGCCCTGGTAGAGCACCACGGATTGTCCCGGGGTCACGGCCCGCTGCGGACGCGAAAAGGCAACCTCTAGCGTGCCATCGTTCGTCACCTTCACCCGGCAAGGTTCGTCGGTTTGCCGATAGCGCGTTTGCGCGGTGCACTCGAACTGATCGGCGGGCGCATCGCCCTCCACCCAATGTGCGCTTTCCGACCACAGCGTCGTCGATTGCAGATAAGGGCTGGCCGTATCCTGGTCCACGTACAGCACGTTACTGGCCACGTCTTTGCCGACCACATACCACGGCGCCGCGGCGCGGCCGCGCACACCGCCGATCTGCAGGCCTTCGCGCTGACCGAGGGTGAAATAGAAAACGCCCGCGTGCTCGCCGATCTTCTGTCCGCGAGGGTCCCGCATTTCGCCGGTTCTGGCGGGCAGGTAGCGGCCGAGGAATTCGCGGAAATCGCGCTCGCCGATGAAGCAGATGCCGGTGGAATCCTTCTTATCGTGCGTCGGCAATCCCGCTTTGCGGGCGATATTCCGCAAATCCGATTTCTGCAGTTCGCCCACCGGAAACAGGGTCGCGGACAATTGGGCCTGACCCAGCTGGTGCAGGAAATAACTCTGGTCTTTGTTGCGATCCACCGCGCGCAACAATTTGGCCACCCCGTGCTCATGGGCGATACGGGCGTAGTGGCCAGTGGCGATCTTCTCGGCGCCCAGTTCGCGGGCCGCGTCCAGGAAATGCTTGAACTTCACTTCCCGATTGCACAGCACGTCCGGATTTGGCGTGCGGCCGGCAGCATATTCGGCGAGAAAATGCGAGAAAACCCCTTGCCAGTACTCAGCGGAAAAATCGCGGAAATGGAAAGGAATTCCGAGTTTTCCGCAGACCGCGACCGCGTCGCGGCGATCTTCTTCCGCACGGCAGTCGCCGCTGCCATCATCGGCCCAGTTCTGCATGAACAAGCCGGCGACCGAGTCGCCGGTCCGTTCGCCGGCTCTCACCAGTTGCAGGGCGGCCACCGACGAATCCACGCCGCCGGATACACCCACGATGACACGTGGCGCGCTCATGCGATCTGCTGCAGCATCGACAAGGGTGAGCGGCGTCCTGCCAGATAATCCTGCACCACCTGCCAGACCAGCGGACTGCGGTGACGCGCCTGCTGTTCTTGCAATTCCGCGGGAGTCATCCATAAGGCCTGCACGATGCCTTCATCCAGCTCGCGCGCCGCGTCGTGGCTCAGCGGCTCGGCGGCGAAAGCGAAACGCAGGTAATGGCGATCGGTTTCGGCCTTCCATTGGTAGGCGCCGATGAAGGCCGTCAATTTGACCTCCCAGCCGGTTTCTTCGCGGGTTTCGCGTAGGGCGGCCTCGGACAGGCTTTCATCCGGCTCCAAATGGCCGGCCGGCTGATTGAATACCAGCTTGCCCTGAGCCCGCTCCTCGACCATCAACAGTCGCCCGTCGCGAACCACCACCGTGGCCACGGTCACGTCCGGCTGCCAGAAGCGGCCTTCGCGATAGCTCACTTTAGAGGTCGTCCTGGCCGGGATTGAGTTCGTTCTCCATCTCGTCGGCAAGCTTGACCGCCGCGTCGATGGCATCGTCCAGCTCTTCCTTGCTGGCGTCGGAGGGAATCTTGACCACGAAGGTCGCGTTCTTGCCCTGCTTCACCCAGGCGCCGAGCTTGGCGCTGTTGGAAGCTTCCAGCAGGCGATTGGCGACCGGTCCGGAGAAGTCCTCGGTAGGAGATTCATAGGCCGGCGACCACACCTCACGCACCGAATGTTTGCCGTAGGTTTCCACCGCAGACAGGACATATACGACCTGACTGCGCCCCTCGTCGCCGACTTCGAAAACCAATTTGAAATCGTTGTCGTCGTCCAGTTCGTATTCGTAGCCCAGCTCCGTCAGCTGAGCTTTAATGCCCGCGTCCGGAACGGTCCTTTCCGTTTCCTGGGCGCTCAGCGGCAGGGATAAAGCCAGGCCAACGCCAAGACCGAGGGCGAGCGATAGGGACGTCAAGGGCGATTTCCTGTGCAAAGCGACTCTCCAGTTGAATACGTTAATTGTGCGGGCAGCGATGCAGCCCGTCCAATCCGTATAATTCTCCCATGCCCCGCAATAACGAAAACGAACGCGACCACGGCGTAATGGTGGAAACCAGCAAGCCAGAAGTGGCGCGCCCGCCGCTATACCAAGTGCTGCTGCTCAACGACGACTACACGCCGATGGATTTCGTGGTACTGGTACTGCAGCAGTTCTTCGCCATGGACATCGAGAAAGCCACCCAAGTCATGCTGCACGTCCACACCCGGGGCCGCGGCGTATGCGGGGTCTATACCCGCGAAGTGGCCGAATCCAAGGTTTCCCAGGTCAACGAATATGCGCGCATGAGCCAGCACCCTTTGCTGTGCACGATGGAAAAGGCGTAAAAGGGCGGTAAGGAGGTAAGGGAACAAGGCGAATGAGGAGCAGAACGGCGGGATTGCCGGGATGTCGGTTCCCTCTTGACCCTTACCCGATCCTTGCTGCTTTCCATATCCTGAACACTGAAACCCGAAAGGGTTGTGGAAATCCGCCAGACAGGCCTCATATTGTGGGGAACAGCAGTCGGAGTAACCCATGTTCAGCAAAGATCTAGAGCAAACCATCGGCCAGTGCTACAAGCGCGCCCGTGAAGCCCGGCATGAATTCATGACCGTGGAGCACCTGCTGCTGGCCCTGCTGGACAATGCCTCGGCCCAGGCCGTACTCAAGGCCTGCGGCGGCGACGCCCCACGCCTGCGCAACGACCTGGAGCAAGCCATCGAGGCCTCGGTTTCGCGCCTGGCCGAGGACGACGGCCGCGACACCCAGCCCACCTTGGGTTTCCAGCGCGTGCTCCAGCGCGCGGTCTACCACGTGCAATCCTCGGGCAAGAAGGAAGTCACCGGCGCCAATGTGCTGGTTGCGATCTTCGGCGAAAAGGACTCTCACGCGGTCTATTTCCTGACCCAACAAGACGTCACCCGTCTGGACGTTGTCAATTACCTGTCGCACGGCATCGCCAAGCAGGGCGAGGAAAACGAATCCGGCGGCCACCCAGAAGGAGAGGGCAAGACCGGCGAGGGTGCCGATGGCGAGGGCAAGGGCGACGCCCTGGCCGAATTCGCCAGCAACCTCAACGAACTGGCGCGCAATGGCAAGATCGATCCGCTGGTGGGCCGTGCCGATGAGGTGGAGCGCACCATCCAGGTCCTGTGCCGCCGCCGCAAGAACAATCCGCTTTACGTGGGCGAAGCCGGTGTGGGCAAGACCGCGCTGGCCGAGGGTCTGGCCAAACGCATCGTCGAAGGGCAGGTACCCGAAGTGCTGCTCGACGCGACCATTTTCTCACTAGACCTCGGCGCGTTGGTCGCGGGCACCAAGTACCGCGGCGATTTCGAAAAGCGCCTGAAGGGCGTGCTGTCGGCGATCAAGAAACTGCCGGGCGCGATCCTGTTCATCGATGAAATCCACACCATCATCGGTGCAGGCTCCGCCAGCGGCGGCACCATGGACGCCAGCAACCTGATCAAACCCGCGCTGGCCTCGGGCGAACTCCGCTGCATCGGTTCCACCACCTTCCAGGAATACCGCGGCATCTTCGAGAAAGACCGCGCCCTGGCGCGCCGCTTCCAGAAGATCGATATCGTCGAACCTACCGTCGGCGAAACCTTCGAAATTCTGCAGGGCCTCAAGCCCAAGTACGAAGCCCACCACCATGTCACTTATGCGGACGACGCGTTGCAGGCGGCAGTAGACCTGTCGGTCAAGCACATCGGCGACCGTCTGCTGCCGGACAAGGCCATCGACGTCATCGACGAAGCCGGCGCGCGCCAGCAGTTACTGCCCGAAGGCGTACGCAAGAGCCTGATCGACGTGGAGGAAATCGAGACCATCGTGGCCAAGATGGCGCGCATTCCGGCCAAGCAGGTGTCCTCGTCCGACAAGGACGTGCTGAAGCACCTGGAGCGCAACCTGAAGATGGTGATCTTCGGACAGGATCCGGCTATCGAGACGCTGTCCTCGGCGATCAAGCTGGCGCGCTCGGGCCTCGCCAATCCGGACAAGCCGATCGGCAATTTCCTGTTCGCGGGTCCCACCGGCGTCGGCAAGACCGAAGTGACCAAGCAACTGGCGCTGCAGCTAGGCATCGAGCTGGTGCGTTTCGACATGAGCGAATACATGGAATCGCATTCGGTCAGCCGCCTGATCGGCGCGCCTCCGGGCTATGTCGGCTTCGACCAGGGTGGCCTGCTGACCGAGAAGATCGTCAAGACTCCGCACTGCGTGCTGCTGCTGGACGAAGTGGAGAAGGCGCATCCGGATATCTTCAATATCCTGTTGCAGGTCATGGACCGCGGCATCCTCACCGACACTAACGGCCGCGAAGCCAACTTCAAGAACGTGATCCTGGTGATGACCACGAATGCTGGCGCCACCCAGGCGGCGCGGCGTACGATTGGTTTTACCCAGCAAGACCATTCCACCGATGCGATGGAAGTGATCCGCAAGAGCTTCACGCCGGAATTCCGCAACCGGCTGGACGCGGTAGTGCAGTTCCAGGGCCTGGGCTTCGACCATATCCAGCGCGTGGTGGACAAGTTCCTGATCGAGTTAGAGATGCTGCTGCAGGAGAAGCACGTCAGTCTGTCCACTACGCCGGCCGCCCGCGACTGGCTGGCCAAGCACGGCTTCGACCCGTTGATGGGCGCACGCCCAATGTCCCGTCTGATCCAGGACAAGGTCAAGCGTCCGCTGGCCGACGAACTGCTGTTCGGCAAATTGGTGGGCGGCGGTCGGGTCAGTATCGACGTGAAGGACGACGACCTGGTGGTCGTCGCCCAATCCGAGCCCGAGAGGTTGTTGCCGGCAACGGTCTGACCATTGCCGGCGATCGCCGGGTCAATGTTGCCTGCGAGCGTACTTTTCGTACTCGTCCTGATCGACGCGTACCACTTCGCTCGCCGAGCAACTGTCGCGTTTGGTGGAGATTTTCGTGTCGTTCGGACACAGGCGGTTGACCTGGCCTTGGGTAGCGATCTTCACATTCGAAGAAAGCGAGATAGCGCTGCAGCTGCCGTTGAATCCAATCCGGTAGTAATTGTCGCCGTCCTTGACCAGCAGGTACTGAGAACCGAAGCGTGCGGCCTGGTAATCGGCAGGCAGGTCGACGCAATCCGCCAACTTTTCATTCTCTTGCCGGGCGTGGGCCACGGCTGCGAAACCCGCGAGCGCCACGAATAGCAATGTCGATTTGAGCTTGAACATCTGAGCTTGACCAGGATGACAGCCCGGGAGTGGGCTGAGCTCAGGTTAGGCAACCCAGGCCTGGCATGAATCTGCTTGAAGTGTCGGTGACCAATCGCACGTGCTCGGGCCAAAGCGTGCAAAGCCGGTAGGCGGCCAGTTAGGGCGCAGGTGCCGCAAGAACAGCAAAGGCGACCTCAGTCGCCTTTGTTATCAGTAACTTGATGAAATTATTTCATCCGATATGTGATGCGACCCTTGGTCAGATCGTAAGGGGTCATTTCGACCTTTACCTTGTCGCCGGTGAGGATGCGAATGTAGTTCTTGCGCATGCGGCCGGAGATGTGGGCGATGATTTCGTGCCCGTTCTCCAGCTTGACCCGGAACATAGTGTTGGGCAGCGTCTCGGTGACGGTGCCTTCGAATTCAATTGAGTCGTCTTTCGACATGTAAACCTGTAGGTGTAGCGAGCGGCGTGGGCCGTAAGAGCGGGGATTCTACGCGTCGGCCGCCGCGCATGCAAAAAATGCGTTAATCGGACCTGACTTCGGCCAGTGCGGCGGCCTGGAGGATACCGAAGCGCTGGCTCCAGTTGCCCGGCCCTTCCGATAGGCCGGTGAGCAGGTCGACCTTCTGCAGGAACAGGGAACGCGGCCAGCTTTCCGCCCCCAAGCTGGACAAGTGCGGATTTTCAACCTGGGCATCGATCAGCGGCCATCCCCATTCGTGCAAACGGAACGCCAGCGCAGCGAGCGCGACCTTGGAACCTCCGGACTCTCCGCTGTACATGCTTTCGCCGAAGAACATCCGGCCGATCGCCACGCCGTAGATGCCGCCCACTAGCCGGCTTTCGCCCGAAGGGCTGGCGTCGAACACTTCGACCGAATGCGCATGGCCTAGCCGATGCAGCTCTAGGTAAGCTGCCTGCATGTCGTCGGTGATCCAGGTGCCGTCCTGGCCGGGCCGCGGCGTGCTGGCACAAGCGGCAACCACGCTGTCGAAAGCGGTGTCGGCGTGGACTCGCCACGTGCTTCGACGTAACTCCCGACGAAAACGCGAGGACAGCCGGACGCCTTCGGTACGGAACACCATGCGCGGGTCCGGCGTCCACCACAGGACCGGTTGGCCTTCGGAATACCAAGGGAAGATGCCGTGGCGATAGGCGTTGAGCAGCCTTTGCGGGGAAAGGTCGCCGCCCACGGCCAGCAGGCCGTCGGGCTGGCGCAATGCGGCATCGGCCGGCGGAAAAGGCGACTCGGGATCGGGCGAGAGAAATGCAGGGCGTCGCATCGTTGAAGGTTAACCGGTGCGGCTACGACGTTCCTACGGACTTGAACGGAGAATGCGTGGCGAGTGTCGCCGCATAGCGCTTCACCGATAAGGTTTCCTCGGCGCACCATCGCCGCAGCGCATCGGCGAAATCCGCATCGGCAATCCAGTGCCGGCTCCGCACATAAGCGGGCAGGAAGCCACGCGCCAGCTTGTGCTCGCCCTGGGCGCCGGGTTCGAAGATCTTCAGGCCCTCGCGCAGGCAATATTCGATGCCCTGGTAGTAGCAGGTTTCGAAATGCAGCCCGGGCGAAGTTTCGCTCGCTCCCCAATAACGGCCGTACAAGGTGTCGCCGCTGCGCAGGCATAGCGCGCCGGCGATGGCGGTTCCTTCGCGTTCGGCGAGGAAAACGACCAGGTTGCGCGGCAAGGTCCGGGCCAGATGACGCATGAATTCCAGGGTCAGCGCAGGGGAGTTTCCGTAGTCGCGGAAAGTTAGCAGGTAGAAGGCGAACATGGTCGCAAGGTCTTCGTCGCTGGCCTCATCGCCACGCAGAACCCGGAAACTGATGCCAGCGCGCTGCACTTTGGCGCGTTCCTGGCGGATGTTCTTGCGGTGCTTGTGATCGAAGGCGGCGAGGAAACCGTCGAAGTCCTGCCAGCCCGCCTCATTGCGCCAGTGGTATTGCACGTCGGTACGGGAGAGCCAGTCGGGGCCGAAAGCGGAATCTTCTTCAAGCGTATGGAAATTGATGTGGGCAGAGGAGAATTCGCCATCGCGCGCCTGTGCGATCACTCCAGCTAGCAAGGTTTCCCTATGCGCTTCCGTGCGGGCGAGCAGGCGAGGACCGGTGACGGGCGAGTAGGGCACGGCTCCCAGCCATTTGGGGAAGTAGTCGCGTCCGTACTGAGCATAAGCGTGCGCCCAGGCGTGATCGAACACGAATTCGCCATGCGAGTTGGTTTTCAGGTAACCCGGTGCCGCGGCGACCAGTTCGTCGCCTTCCCATAGGGTGACGTGATGCGGGGTCCAACCCCAGTCGGGGCGCAGGCAACCGTGCTGCTCCAGGCCGGAGAGAAAGGCGTGCGATACGAATGGATTGCCACCGCCGTGCAGGAAATCCCATACGGTCGCAGGCACACTCGCCAGGCTGCCGACGATGCGAAGCTCGGTCATTCCGGTCCGCTTGCGGCGCGCCGATACACGTCCGGATCATGCATCTGCATATGCTGCCCCGGGTGGCTCAATTCGGTGAAGCCGACCTGAGCGTACAAGTCCTGCATGTCGCGCGTAACCAAGTGCCAGCGGCGCAGGCGGTGCAAGCGGGAATCCGCCATCAGAGCACGCACGATCTCGCGTCCATAGCCCTTGCCGCGTTGATCCGGTACTACGAACACATCGGCCAGATACGCGAACGTGGCCTGGTCGGTGACCGCGCGTGCGAAAGCCGCCTGCGCGCCATCGAGATAGCCGCCATAGCAGATGGAGTTGGCCAGGGCGCGTTCCAGGGTCGCACGAGGGATGCCCGCGGCCCAATACGAGTCACGAGCAAGGAAATCATGGATCAGCGCGATATCCAACTCCGTCGGGTCGGCACTGATCCGCAGCATCAAGCGTCCTTGTCCAGATAGCGCTCGGCGTCCAGCGCGGCCATGCAGCCGAAGCCGGCCGAGGTGATGGCCTGGCGGTAGACCTGGTCGGCGACATCGCCGGCGGCGAACACGCCCGGCACGCTGGTGACGGTGGCTTCGCCTTCCAGGCCGGTGCGGATGGTGATGTAACCGTTCTTCATCGCCAGTTGGCCTTCGAACAGGCTGGTGTTCGGCGTATGGCCGATGGCCACGAACAGCCCATGCGCGGTGATGTCGCGCGTGCTGCCGTCCTGCACCGACTTGACCCGCACACCGGTGACGCCGGCTTCGTTGCCCAGCACTTCGTCGACCGCGTGATGCCAGACCAGCTCGATCTTGCCGGACTGGACCTTGGCGAACAGCTTGTCCTGCATGATCTTCTCCGCACGCAATGTGTCGCGGCGGTGCACCAGGTAGACCTTGCGGGCGATATTGGAGAGGTAAAGCGCTTCCTCGACGGCCGTGTTGCCGCCGCCGACCACCACCACGTCCTGGTCGCGGTAGAAGAATCCGTCGCAGGTGGCGCAAGCGGACACGCCACGACCCTTGAACAGCTCTTCCGAGGGCAGTCCCAGGTATTTGGCGGTCGCGCCGGTAGCGATCACCAAGGCGTCGGCGGTGTATTCGCCGTTGTCGCCGATCAGCTTGAACGGCCGCTGGGCCAGGTCCACGGTATGGATATGGTCGAAGATCACTTCGGTGTCGAAGCGCTCGGCGTGGGCCTGCATGCGCGTCATCAGATCCGGGCCCATCAGGCCATGGGCATCGCCCGGCCAGTTGTCCACTTCGGTCGTGGTCATCAGCTGGCCACCTTGCTGCAGCCCGGTGATGAGAACCGGCTTGAGATTGGCGCGCGCAGCATAGACGGCGGCGGTCCAACCGGCGGGGCCGGAGCCCAGAATCAACAGGCGGCAGTGCTTGGACAAATTGACGGAAGAAAGGCTCATGTATACTCAAAATGAAGGTGGGAAAGGCGATGACGATGCGCTTTAACATCGTCATCGCAGGCGCATAGAGTGGCGGTGGGGGGCAATCGAATCAAGGCGCGTGGATGGAATGCGGTGGTGCGTATTGGGTTCTGGAGCTCATAGAACCGGTTCGTGGTGAGTTTCTCGAACCACACTTTTCGCGAAAGGTTCCAGGCGCATCGGTGATCCGCCAAGAACGTGGTTCGACAGGCTCACCACCAACGGGATCTTGAAACCCTTCGGCTGTCGGCAATCGCATCACAATAGTTGGCTGGGTACTGAAATCCCCTCCAGATTCGTTTATTATCAAAGACTAATGCAGCATTCTTAAGGTCTGGTCGATAGGTGGCAAAGCAGCTTCCGGAAACTTCCAAAGCCAAGGGCGCCAATTCGGCAGCCCGCAAGCAGGCGTCGACGGTCAATCCGCGTCGCCAGCGCCTGTGGCGCGACCTCGCGCTCATCGCCATCGCGCCCTTATTGCTTTACCTGCTGGCGAGCCTGTTTACCTATTCGCCCGACGATCCCAGCTGGACGCAGTCCGGCAGCCTGACCACGCCCATCCACAATCTGGGCGGCAGGGTGGGGGCCGTCGTCGCAGATCTTCTCTTGGCCTTCTGCGGCTACATCGCATTCCTGCTGCCGATCATGCTCGGCGTGGTGGCGTGGATCGCGCTGTTCGGCATGGATACCGACGGCGATGGCGAGGCCGACCTGGGCCCGGCGCTGCGTCTGATCGGCATCGTGGGCTTCCTGATTTCGTCGACCGGGCTGTTGTTCATGCGGGCGGTACCCGCCGCCGATTTTTCCGCAGGACCAGGCGGCATCCTGGGTCGCCTGGTGGGCGGCTCGCTCAATAGCCTGTTCGGCAGCCTGGGCGGCAATCTGTTCCTGTTGGCGCTGTTCCTGGTGTCGGTGACTCTGGCCACCGGCCTGTCCTGGTTCGCAGTGATGGAACGCATCGGCAAGGGCGTGATGGCGCTGCCGGCGCTGTTCCGTCGCGGCACCCATCAGGCAGCCGAATGGCAACAGACCCGGGTCTTGCGCGAGGAGCGCGAGGAAGTACGCAAGGTCGACGCCGTGCAGCGCGCCCGTCGTGAGCCGGTGCATATAGAACCGCCCCCGGCGGCGGTCATCGAAAAGAGCGATCGCGCCAAACGCGAGCAACAGATACCGCTATTCCACGGCACCGGCGGCGACGACTCCGGCATTCCGCCGCTGTCACTGCTGGACGATCCCAAGCCGCAGACCCGTGGTTATTCCGAGGAAACCCTGGAAACCCTGTCGCGCCAGATCGAATTCAAGCTCAAGGACTTCCGCATCGATGTGCAGGTGGTTGGTGCCTATCCGGGGCCGGTGATCACCCGTTTCGAGATGGAACCGGCACCCGGCGTCAAAGTCAGCCAGGTCAATTCGCTGGACAAGGACATCGCCCGCGGCCTGAGCGTGAAGTCGGTGCGCGTGGTGGATGTGATTCCCGGCAAGTCGGTGATCGGCCTGGAAATCCCCAACACCAGCCGCGAAATGATCTATCTCAGCGAGCTGCTGCGCTCCAAGGAATACGACAAATCGCCCAGTCCGCTGACCATCGCGCTGGGCAAGGACATCGCCGGACGGCCCACTGTGGCCGACTTGGCGCGCATGCCGCATCTGCTGGTCGCCGGCACCACCGGTTCGGGTAAATCCGTTGCCGTGAACGCCATGGTGCTGAGCCTGCTGTACAAGGCCAGCGCCAAGGATGTGCGCATTCTGATGATCGATCCGAAGATGCTGGAACTGTCGGTCTACCAGGGCATTCCGCATCTGCTGGCGCCGGTGGTCACCGACATGAAGGAGGCCGCTAACGGCCTGCGTTGGTGCGTGGCGGAAATGGAGCGCCGCTACAAGCTGATGAGCGCGGTAGGCGTGCGCAACCTGGGCGGCTTCAACAAGAAGGTGAAGGACGCGCAGGACGCCGGGCAACCGTTGATGGACCCGTTGTTCAAGCCTGGCTCCAATACCGGATTTGCCGATTTGGGCGAAGCGCCCATGCCATTGGAAACGCTGCCTTTCATCGTCATCTTCATCGACGAATTCGCCGACATGATGATGATCGTCGGCAAGAAGGTGGAAGAACTGATCGCCCGGCTTGCGCAGAAATCGCGGGCGGCCGGCATGCACTTGATTTTGGCCACGCAACGGCCGTCGGTGGACGTGATCACCGGTCTGATCAAGGCCAACATCCCCACGCGCATCGCTTTCCAGGTCTCCAGCAAGATCGATTCCCGCACCATCCTCGACCAATCCGGCGCAGAGACGTTGCTGGGTATGGGCGACATGCTTTATCTGCCGCCTGGCACCGCCATGCCGGAACGCATCCACGGCGCCTTCGTCAGCGACGAGGAAGTGCATCGCGTGGTCGAACACTTGAAAGCGACCGGCAAGGCCGACTACATCGAAGGCGTGCTGGAGGAAATCCAGACCATGGGCGACGGCACCGTGGTCGGCGCCACCGGCCTGCCGGAAGCCGCGGCTGGGTCGGACAACGCAGAGAACGATCCGCTGTACGACGAAGCGGTGCGCATCGTCACCGAAACGCGTCGTGCTTCCATCTCCGGCGTGCAACGCCGGTTGAAGATCGGCTACAACCGGGCAGCGCGCCTGGTCGAGGCCATGGAAGCGGCCGGCGTGGTGACTCCGCCCGAGCACAACGGCGATCGCAGCGTGCTGGCGCCGCCACCGCCACGCGGCTGATGCCGCCCGCGCTAACTGTGTCCCCACCGCAACCATTCGGATAACCGGAACCACGCATGCAACGTATCGCTGCACTGCTGTTGATCGCCTTTTTTCCTGCCGTCTGCCTAGCGCAGGAGCCGGCCAGCGCGACCCAGACGACTCCTCCCGCGGAACCGCAGCCTGCCGCGGCGCAGGAGCCGGTCAACAGCTTCAGCTTCGTTCGTTACCGCGCCGACTACGAAGTGAAGGCGGACGCCACCAGCGTCGAGACCAACGAATACGAAATCCTGATCAAGACCAAGGCCGGCGTGGACAACTTCAGCCAGGTGCGCCTGAGCTACAGCGAGAAGATGGAGTCGCTGGAAGTCATCGCCGCCTACACCATCGCGCCCGACGGCACGCGCCACGACGTGCCCGCCGACAAGATCTACACCCAGGAAAGCTATTCCAGCGCCTCGGCCGCCATGTATGCGGACCGCAAGGTCAAAGTCATCGTGTTCCCCAATCTCTCGCCCGGCACGCGGCTGGTCTACAGTTACCGGCAGAGCCAGAACATTCCGTATTTCCCCGGCTATTTCGGCCTGTGGGAAAACCTGAGCCTGTTCACCCAGTACGACGACGCGAAGATCACCCTGACCGCGCCCAAGAACCTGCCCATGCACGTGTACACCCGCGATGTGCAGGGCAGCGACCGCCCGAAGATCGAGGGCGACACTGCCCGCTGGTCGTGGACGTATAGCCGAAAAACGCCGATGCAGAACCAGAACTGGACCGCTGCCGGTTGGGAATACGGCCCCACCGTCATGGCCAGTACCTATCCCGATTTCTCGGCGATGGGCCGCGCCTACCAATTGAAGGGCGCCGAAGCGGCCAAGCTCTCTCCGAATATTCAGGCGCGTGCCGACGACATCACCAGGGGGGTCGGCGATCGTCGCGCGCAGGCCGCAGCGATCTACGAATGGGTCGCTAAGAACATTCGCTACGTAGCCGTCTATCTGGGCAATGGCGGACTGGAACCGAATTCGGCGGAAAGCATCCTCGCCAACCGTTATGGCGACTGCAAGGATCACACCGTGATTCTGGAAGCGCTGCTGGCCGCCAAAGGCATCGCCAGCACGCCGGTGCTGATCGGTGCCGGTGGCGGCCCGACCTTGCCGCCGATCGCGGTACTGGGCCGTTTCAATCACGCGATCAACTACCTGCCGGAATTCGATCTGTATCTCGATTCCACTAGTCCCTACGCACGCTTCGGACAACTTCCCTCCAGCGATCTCGGTGCTCCGGTCGTGCATACGGCGGACGGAAAACTCGCTCGCACGCCCCCCAATGGGCCTGACGTCAACGCCTACCGGGTGGAAAGCTCCTACACGTTCAGCGCCAACGGCGATGTCAGCGGACGCACTCGGCAGGACGGCAGCGCTTCCGGCGAAATCGGCCTGCGCGGCATGTTCGCCCAGCTGACTTCGCAAAACCGACCACGCGTCGAAGAATCCATCATGTCCGCCTCCGGCTTCAACGGCGTAGGGCGCCTGAAACTGGAAGGAGATGTCGACGACCTGCGCAAGCCATTCGGTTATTCGTTCGCCTTCGACGCCACCGACTACGTCGATTTCAGCGTGGTCGGTGGAATGACCCTGCCGGATCCGCCGGGCGCCGATTCCATGCGCGGCATCTACGCCACCGCTTCCAGCGAAGGCAACGCCACTCCGTTCTATTGCAACGACAGCCTGCGGGAAGAGACCTATACGCTGAAATTTCCGGCCACGGTCCCCATTATCGCCATTCCGCGCAGTAGCCGTTTCAGCAATGCCGCGGGCGAATACGAGGCCAGCTGGAAGCGGGAAGGGCAGGAGGTGATCGCCACGCATCGGCTCAGCCTCAACGCCATCCACGGCGCCGACAAGCTGTGTCTTCCCGGCGACTATCCTGCGTTCCGTGAGCTGTACCAGTACGTCCGGCGCGGATTCCGCGCGCAGATCGTATATGGGGACTTGAGCACTGCGCAGGTCGACGAGGCGGCCGTTGAGGCTCCGTAGTGCCGATGCCGTTGTGCTGCTAGGTCTTGCGGCTCCGCGATTCGAAGCGGTTCAGCAAAGATCGGGCGGATCGGTACGTGTTCAGCTTCATCTCGCGACACTGCGCCTCTAGGTCATCCAAGGACTCCCCAATGAAACTGTCCCTCCCATTGCTGTTCCTCGGCACAGCGCTGCTTGCCGGCAACGCCCTCGCGGGCGGCCGCGACGAACTCAAGTCCTTCGCTTCCGGCCTCAAGGGCCTGGACGGGCAATTCACTCAGCAGGTCTACGACGCAAAAGGCAAGCTCAAGGAAACCTCCAGCGGTCGCGTGGCGCTGTCCGCGCCACGCCTGTTTCGCTGGGAGTACGCCAAGCCGTACCCGCAGCTGATCGTCGCCGACGGAAAAAAAGTGTGGGTCTACGACCCCGATCTGCAACAGGTCACCGTGCGCGACCAGGGCAGCGAAGAACAGAACAGCCCACTGTCGGCGCTAATCGACCCGGCCAAACTGGACCAGCAGTTCAATGTGAAAGAATCCGGCAACGCCGATGGCCTGCAGTGGCTGACCTTGACCCCCAAGAGCGAAGGCGACGCGAGTTTCCAATCCGCGCGCCTGGGCTTCGGCAAGGGCGGATTGAGCCGGATGGAAGTGCTTGATGCCGTTGGACAGAACACCAAGATCAGCTTCAACGGCTGGAAGCGCAATCCCGCATTCGCCGGTACCACCTTCAAGTACACCCCGGCCAAAGGCGTGGACGTGGTTGGCGATATTTGAGCGATTCGCCGGCCCAATGCAGCCGTCGGAGCCATCCAAAATCATTAGGGGTAGCTCCGATCCACGCGGCTTCGCATCACCTGCGACCCCTGACCGTTAGAATGTCCGGGTGGCCAAGCCCAAGACCAAACTGACCGACGAGCCCGATCTGCTCAGTGTGGACCGCACTGCGATGCGTCCGCTGGCCGAGCGCATCCGGCCTCGCACTCTGGACGAAATGGTCGGTCAGCGCCGGTTGCTCGCGCCGGGCAGCGCGCTGCGCCGTGCGGTCGAATCTGGCCATGTGCATTCGATGATCCTGTGGGGGCCACCGGGCTGCGGCAAGACCACGCTGGCGCTATTGCTGGCCAAGTACGCCGATGCCGAATTCAAGGCGATCTCCGCGGTGCTGTCGGGATTGCCCGAAGTGCGGCAAGTGCTGGCCGAGGCCGCGCACCGTTTCGCCGACGGACGCCACACCGTGCTGTTCGTGGACGAGGTGCATCGTTTCAACAAGGCCCAGCAGGACGCGTTCCTGCCGCATATCGAACGCGGCACCATCATCTTCGTCGGTGCGACCACCGAGAATCCTTCGTTCGAATTGAACTCCGCGCTGCTCTCGCGATGCCGCGTGCATGTGATGGAATCGGTTTCCAGGGAAGACATCATGGAGGCGATGCGTCACGCCTTGAACGATGAACAACGCGGGCTCGGCGGGCAGGGCATCGAGGTATCCGAGGACTCCCTTCGTGAAATCGCCGGCGCAGCCGACGGCGATGTGCGTCGTGCATTGACCCTGCTGGAAATCGCCGCCGAACTAGCGCTGGGAGAGGGCGGCCTGATTACCGAGCAGACCCTGCTGCAGGTGCTTGCGGACCGCACCCGCCGTTTCGACAAGGGCGGCGAACAGTTCTACGACCAAATATCGGCGCTGCACAAATCCGTGCGCAGCTCGAACCCCGATGGAGCGTTGTACTGGCTTACCCGAATGCTGGATGGCGGCTGCGATCCCGGTTACCTAGCCAGGCGCATGACCCGCATGGCGGTGGAGGACGTCGGCCTGGCCGATCCGCGCGCGCTGCAGATGGCCATCGAAGCCTGGGAAACCTACGACCGGCTCGGCAGCCCTGAAGGCGAGCTCGCGTTGGCCCAATTGGCGATCTATCTTGCCAGCACCGCCAAGTCCAATGCCGGATATGTCGCTTTCGGCGCGGCCAAGCGCGACGTGCGCGAATACGGCACCCAGGACGTGCCCATCCATCTGCGCAATGCGCCAACCAAGCTCATGAAGGAACTGGGCTACGGCAGCGGCTACCAATACGACCACGACGCTGAAGGCGGCATCGCCCTGGACCAGACCGCGTTTCCCGATGCGATGGGCGAGCGCGTGTACTACGAACCGGTAGAGCGGGGCATGGAAATCAAGCTGAAAGAAAAGATCGACCGCTTGCGCGCCATTCGCACCGAAGCGCAACGCAACAGCGCCGGCAAGCCGCGTGGCGGCAAGAGTTCCGACGCATGAGTACGCCTTTGATGCAGGCCGTGGCGGTCGCGGTAGGCGGAGCCATCGGGGCGCTGTTGCGGCACGGCGTGAATCTGCTGCTGCCCAGATCGGCGCAGCACGCGTTTTCCGTTTCCACCTTGGCGGTGAACGTCGTCGGCTGTTTTTTCGCCGGCCTGCTGCTGGTCTGGATCCTGCAACGCAACGAAACCGATTTCTGGCGCGCGCTGCTGCTGACTGGCTTGATGGGCGGCCTGACCACGTTTTCCGCTTTCGGGTTGGACTTGCTGCAGCTGGTCCGCGCGGAACGGTGGGCCTGGCTGGGGTTGACCGTTTTTCTGCATGTGGCGCTAGGCCTGATCGCCGTACTGGCGGGCTGGCGGCTAGGCCAATCGACCTGGCCGGTGCCGGGTTAAGGCTGCGCAATCGGCTGTGTTTTCTAGCCTGAAACAAGCCTGAAAAGCGGGCGCTCTGATTGGTACCCCGACTTTTTTGTTAACCCCGATGGGCCGCCTTTTCGATGTCCTTGTTTAGGATTTTCCGCCGCGGTTGTCCGGTGGCGGATTTTTGCTGCGTTATTGGCAAACTTTTGTGTAATCACGAATACAAGCCGCTCGACCGGTATTTCGAAGCCTTCAATCATTAGTTTTTCTTCACACGTTGCAAGCGCACTCATAACAAATCGCATTGTTAATGCTGACGAACCGTCGCTTTATTGATGCCTCCCCTGGGTGTCAGGCCGACGTGTCAGGAGAATGGAGATGAGTACGAAGAAGACCTTGATCGCAACGGCGATCGCGCTTGGCCTGGGATTGGGAGGTCAGGCGTTTGCTGCGGAAAACACCGAAAACGGCGCTGGCGAAAATGTGCAGGTAGCGATCGACACGATCACGCTTACAGACAACAGCGATAACAGTGACAACAGCGACAATAGCGATAACAGCGATAACAGCGACAATAGCGCGAATGGCGTCGCTTATGCGGACGGTTACGGCACAGCCGCCGCCAACAACGGCGGAACGGCTACAGCTACCTTCTCGAATTCCTTCAACCACAGTAAAGCCGTTGCCACGACCAGACTCGATGGCTACGTCACCGATGTGCGCGTGCACGATCTCGGCAATGTCGCCAACAACTGGGGCGACGCCAATGGTGCGAGAGGCGGCGCAGGCGGTGATGGCTACGGCGGTGAAGGCAACGGTGGCGACGGCTACGGTGGCAATGGCGGCAACGGCGGAGACGGCGGCAGCGGCGGTTCCGGCGGCGACGCCAATAACGGCAGCGCATCGGCTGGCGATTCCAGCAACGGCAGCGCTTGGATCGGCGATGCGAACGCAGGCAATGGCGGCAGTGGCGGACGTTCCGACGGCAACGATAGCGGACGCGGCGGCGATGGCGATGGCTACGGTGGCGATGCCGGCAGCCTGAGTGCAGCGGGCGGCGGCGACGGCTATGCCGACGGCGGCGACGGCGGTGGTTTGAGCGCGGCTGGCGGCGGCGATGGCAGTGGCCAGAGCGGTTGGGTGCGCGAGCGCGGTGCCGGCAACGGCAGCAGCGGCGATGCCACCGGTACCGGCGGCGACGGCACCTCGGGCGATGGCACCGGCACCGGCGGAACTGGAACGGCCAGCGGCGGCGCGGGTACTGCCGGTTCGGCGACCGCTACCGGCGGCGATGGCACCGGCACCGGTGGCAACAGCGGTGACGTGGCCAGCACGGCGGGCGACGGCGGCGACGGCGGTTCGGCCACCAACGGCGATGCCACCAATGGCGGCGCATCCTCAAGCGCGACCAATGGCGATGCGACTGCCGGCGATGGTGCAGTAGGCGCGATGGGCGCCGACGGCGGCGTGGGCGGCGATGGCAACGGCGGCACTGGCAACGGCGGCGTCGGCAATGGAGCGGTCGGCGGTGCGGGCGGAAGTGGCGGATCAGTCGCCAACGACGCGGGCGCCTTCGACATGTCCAACAACATGACCAGCGTCGGCCAATCGGCGGCAGGCATCATGGTGGCGGCGCAGAACAGCGGCGCAGCTTCGCTGATCCAGCAAGGCATCACCGTGCAGGCCAATTTGACCGTAGGTCCGTAAGCGCTTCGCAGCGATGCACCGGGCCGTTACGGCGGCCCGATGCATCACGCGCAACCGCGCCAGTAGAGGCGGCAAGCGCGTGCGAAACGCATGGCAAGGATGGCAAGGGAGGAACCACCATGCGCATCAATCGCTTTATTTCGTTGCTGGCTTGCGCCGTAGCGGCCGGGCCATGCTTCGCCGGCACCAGGGAGGCGTCTGCACAGGGGCATGACACCGCTCCACTGCCGGCGACCTACACGGACGCGGGCACGATCGTCTTCGCTAACGCCATGCTTTTCGGCGAAGAACCCATGCCGGCGGCATCGACTGAAGCCAGCGACACCGGTATCGGAATTCCTGTCGATGCCAGCGAACTGGAACGGCTGCGCGGCGGAGAAAGCACGGTCGACAACGACGTGCTGATAGACGGCACCGTTGAAGGCAACACCGCCGACCATATTGTCAGCGGCGCCAATGCCATCAGCGATGGGGCTTTCACCAACGCCAACGGCATCAACACGGTGATCCAGAACACCGGCAGCAATGTGTTGATCCAGAACGGAATGGTTGTGAACGTGCAGTTTGTGGCACCGCCGTCACCATGATCAGGATCGTATCCCTGGTCATGGGCGCGGTCTTATCGTTGGCATGGGCCGCGCCCCTGCTGGCGGGTGGAATCGACGTACGCGCACCGTACGGCGGCAGCTACGATCTGCGTATCACCAGCTTGAAGGAGGCACGGTTCAGAACGACCGTGCCTCAACGCTACGATTTCAGTTGCGGATCTGCGGCCACCGCCACGCTGTTGAGCTATCAGTACGGAGTGCCGGTGAACGAAGAGCAGGTCTTCGTGAAGATGTACACCCATGGCGACCAGGTCAAGATCCGCAAAGAAGGCTTCTCCTTGCTGGACATGCGGCGTTACCTGCAGTCGCAGGGTTTCGAGGCGGACGGATTCGAGTTGCCGTTGGATAAGCTGGCCGAAGAAGGCGTACCCGCGATCGTATTGTTGAACGACCGCGGCTATCGGCATTTCGTCGTGGTCAAAGGTCTGCGCAACGATCGCGTGCTGCTGGGCGACCCGGCGCGGGGCACGCGTGCGATGTCGCGCACGCGCTTCGAGGCATTGTGGGACAACCGGGTGCTATTCGTGATCCATAACCGGCGCGAGATCGCACGCTTCAACCAGACACGCGATTGGCGCACCGCGCCACCAGCCCCGTTGGACATAGGCATCCAGCGCGAAGGGCTGCGCAATATCGCCATGCCCCGACGTGGACCGGGAGACATCTGAGCCATGAATACGACCGCCGGTTTCGTTTCTCTATTCGCGCTTTCCATAAGCGCGTGCCTGCCTTTTTCCGCGAGAGGGCAGGTCAGTGCTGATTTCCCTATTCTTCTTGGCGACGAATGGGTGCCCGTGGATCCGGCGCGATTGGCGGATATGAGAGGCGGCCTGCTGATGCCGTCCGGTCTTTCGCTTTCGTTCGGCATCGAGCGCCTGGTCTACGTCAATGGGCAACTCGTCGCCAGCGCGACCTTGCAGATTCCCGATCTCGGACGCATGACCGCCGACCAAGCTAATGCTCTAGCTGCCATCAACGAAGGCAGGGTGGTGCAGATAGGCGAAGGCAACCGCATCGATTCTGGCGCCGGTGGTAACGCGCTGGTGATCCAAAACACGCTCGACGGCCAGGACATCAGTGCCATGACCACCTTGAACGTAGGCGTGGACACGTTGGGAATGCTGCAGGAACTCAACAGCTACGACGCGCTGCACAGCGCGCTCATCACTTCGCCAGGATTGCCCTGAGCGTCCACCACAGGGGACAGCGTATGAAACGAAAGGAATTGGCTCATTTTCCGTTACTGCCCATGGCCTGCTTAGCCATGGCGATCTGCGGATCCCTCCGGGCACAGGAGCTGGTTGCGGCTGGCGGTGAGTCGAGGCTCGACGGGTTGCAAAGGCAGATCAACGAGCAGTCGCGCCAGCTCGACGACATGCGCAATTCCATCGAGACGCAGGAGCAGAGCCTCGCGCAGCTGCAACGGGTCTTGAATGAGGAGCTGCTGGCCAATGCGCGCGCCCGCGGGTTGCCTGCGCCAGCGCTTTCGACGGGCGCCATGCAAGTACCGGCCTATGCGCAGTCCAGTGCGCAGCAACCGGCTCGACAACCTGTGGGGCAGGCGCCCGAATCGCAGAACAGGCCGCCCGAAGTGGCGCAGATCTTCGATCAACCCGGCGTGCTGACTCCCTCCGGCACGCTGGTGCTGGAGCCTGGACTGCAATATGGATACTCCTCCAACGACCGCGTCGCTCTGGTCGGCTACACCATCATTCCCGCGTTGCTGATCGGCCTGATCGACGTGCGCCAGGTGAAGACCACGTCGGCGACCGCCGTGCTGACCGCCCGCTACGGCCTGGGCAACCGCTTCGAGATGGAAGCCAGACTGCCTTACGTCTACATCAACAGCGATACGGTCAGTCGCGAGATCTTCACCGGCACGGCGGTGGATCGCGTATTCAACGCTAACGGAAGCGGTATGGGCGATGTGGAAGTGACCGCCCGCTATCAACTCAACCACGGAGGCCCGGATAAGCCTTATTACGTCGCCTGGCTGCGTTACAAGAGCCGCACCGGCACCGATTTGTTCGAAGTGACCACCGATTGCGTTACCCGCTGCATCGGCAATACCACCGGCACTGGTCTTCCCTTGGAACTGCCTACCGGAAGCGGCTTCAATGCCCTACAGCCGGGCATCACCTGGCTATTTCCGTCCGACCCCGTGGTCTTCTTCGGCAGCCTGAGTTACTTGCACAACTTCAAGCGCAGCGACGTCTCGCGCACCGTCATCGGCGGGCAGAAGGAATTCCTGGGCGATGTCGAAGCCGGCGACATCATCGGCTTCAACCTGGGCATGGGTCTGGCGCTCAACGAAAAGGCCGCGATCAGCATAGGCTACGACCAGAACATCATCGGCAAGACGAAACAAAACGGCGAAGACGTGGCCGGCGCGGTACGCGTCACTCTGGCCACGCTGTTGCTGGGAGGAACCTATCGCTTCAACGACCAGGTATCGCTGAACGTCGCCCTCGGCGCCGGCCTGACCCGCGATACTCCGGATCTCAATTTCACGGTGCGCGTCCCGGTGACGTTCTGACCGACGGCGATCATGATCCACCGGATCGCTTGCCGGCAAGCTTGCGCGCGCGTTCCGCTTTCGCCTGCTTGGCCATGTCTTCGTAGCGCTGGCGCAACCGATCGAGCTCGGATTCTTCCAGTTCTTCCAGATCCAGCAACTCGTTGTTGGCCATCCGGGTGACGAAGATCAGCTCATCCAGCTTGATCTGCATGGCTTCGGTATCGCGGTTCTGCGTGTTCTGGATCAGGAACACCATTAGGAACGTAATGATGGTGGTGCCGGTGTTGATCACCAGCTGCCAGCCCTCGCTGAAGCCGAAGAAGGGGCCCGTGAGCGCCCATACCAATACGAGCGCCGCCGCCAGGCAGAAACAGAGCGGATTGCCGGTGAATTTTGCGGTGATCTGAGCCAGTTTGTTGAATGTCTTTGCGAGTTTCATCCCTGCGGCTCCATGGAAGAATGCCTCGCATGATGCGCGGCTTTTAGAAACCGCGGGTGAAGCCGAATTGCGCTTCCTCACGCTTGTATAACGGCCACAGCGGTATCGGTTCCTGGTCGGCTTGAGCTCCTACGAGTCGTCCCTCAAAGGAGATCTCCATGGCAAGACCCATCTGGACCGGCACGCTGTCCTTCGGCCTGCTCAACGTCCCCGTTTCGCTGATGTCCGGCGAACGCAAGGTGGACCTGCATTTCCGCATGTTGGATTCCCGCGACAAGAATCCGATACGTTTCGAACGCGTCAATGCCGAGACCGGCGAAGAAGTCCCCTGGAAGGACATCGTCAAGGCGTTCGAATACTCCAAGGGCAACTACGTCACCGTGGAAAAGGAGGACATCCAGTCCGCGGCTCCCGAAAGCCACGAATCGGTGGAAGTGGAAGCGTTCGTCGACGCCGGCAGCATCGACCAGCGCTATTACGAAAAGCCCTACGTTCTGGTTCCGGGCAAGAAAGCGGAAAAGGGCTACGTACTGCTGCGCGAGACCCTGAAGGCGAGCAAGAAGATCGGAATCGCGCGCGTGGTCATCCGCACCCGCGAGTACCTGTGCGCGGTCATGCCCGAGGACGATGCGCTGGTATTGATTCTGCTGCGCTATCCGCAGGAGCTGGTGGATCCTGCGGACTACAAGCTGCCTACCGGCAAGACCTCCCAATACCGGATCACGCCCAAGGAAATGGAGATGGCCAAGCAGCTCATCTCTTCCATGTCGGGAAAATGGTCGCCGGACGACTACCACGACGAGTTCCGCGAGCGTCTCCAGGCCATTATCCAGAAGCGGGTGAAGTCGAAAGGCGCCACCACCAAGATCGTCGAATCCAATGCAGAACCGGAAGATGCGGCCACCAATGTGGTGGACTTCATGTCGCTGTTGCAGAAAAGTCTGGACAGCAAGAAGCGCACACCCGCCAAGAAGGCAGCCAGAAATACCAAGATGCTTACCAAAAAGCCTGCCAAGAAGGCGACGGCCAAGGCTCCGGCCAAGAAGGTGGCCAAGCGCAAATCGGCGTGATCGATGTCGCTGCGCGATTACAACCGCAAACGCCGTTTCGACGACACGCCTGAGCCAGACGCGGAATCGAGTGGGAAGAGCGTAAGGACGCGGCGCCCGATCTTCGTGGTGCAACTTCACCATGCACGGGCGCGGCACTACGACTTCCGCTTGGAAGCCGACGGCGTCCTCAAGAGCTGGGCGGTGCCGAAGGGTCCTTCCTTTCGCTTGGGCGAAAAGCGATTGGCGGTGGAAGTGGAAGACCATCCGCGGGCCTACGCGACGTTCGAGGGAGATATTCCGGAAGGCAATTATGGGGCCGGGCATGTGGATGTCTTCGACCATGGGACATGGGCCAGCGAAGGAGATCCGCTGGAAGCCATCGCCGCAGGCAAGCTGGACTTCGTGCTGCACGGCGACAAGCTCAATGGCGCCTGGAAGTTGGTACGCACCAACCTGCGCGGCAAACAGAAACAGTGGCTGCTGATCAAGCGCGACGACGAGTATGTTGCCGATGTCGATGCGGACGAACTGGAGGCGGGAAAGAAACTGCCACCGACCGCACGTACCCGCGGCAGCGCCAGCGCCCGCAAAACGAAAAAGAGCTCAAAACCTGCCGGCAAAGCACGCTGGTCGCAGCGCGCGCTGCTCATCGAAGGCGCGCGCAAGGGCGACTATCCCGCCGGATTTTCTCCACAGCTCGCCAGCACCCGCGAAACGCCGCCCACCGGCGAGGATTGGCTGCACGAAATAAAATGGGATGGCTACCGAATGATGGCCGACTTGGTCAAGGGCAAGGTCAAGCTGCGTTCGCGCGGCAAGCTAGACTGGACCGAAACCTTTCCCGAAGTGGCCCATGCTATCGAAGCGCTGCCAGTCAAGGAGGTGCGCCTGGACGGGGAACTGGTGGTGATAGACAAACAGGGGCGCAGCGATTTCAGCGCGTTGCAACGCGCCATAGACGGAACCTCGAAACAACCGTTGCGCTACGTGGTATTCGACATGCCCGGCATCGACGGCGTGGATCTGAGCCGCTGCGCGTTGGTCGAACGCAAGCGCCTGTTGAAGGAATTGGTCGGCAGCGAGCCCGGCGTGGCGGCTTTCAGCGAACACGTTTTGGGTCACGGCAAGGAAGTATTCGCCGCAAGCAAGGAGAAAGGCCTGGAAGGCATCATCAGTAAGCGAATCGATTCGGCTTACAGTCAATCGCGCAGTCCGGCCTGGGCCAAAGTCAAGCATGAAGACACCGACGAATTCGTCGTCGTCGGCTACACCGCACCAAAAGGGTCGCGTAACGGATTCGGCTCGCTGCTCATGGCCAAGCCGGAACACGGTGCGTTTCGATACGTGGGCAAAGTGGGGACCGGCTACGACGATGCGACGCTGAAGTCGCTGGAGGCGACCCTTTCCAAACTACGGACGCGCGAAGCGTCCGTCGAACTGCCACGGCACGTGCCGTTTTCGGCGAACAGCGTGCGCTGGGTCAAACCGGCCGTGGTCGCGGAAGTTGCTTTCCGCGGCTGGGCCAAGGAAGGCCTCTTGCGCCAGGCGAGTTTCAAACGATTACGAGAGGACAAACAGATGAAGGACCTGGATACAGGCAGCAGCGAGGTAAACATTACCCATCCCGAACGCGTGGTCTACAAGAAAGAGAAAATAAGCAAGGGGCAGGTGGCCGACTATTACCGACAGGTGGGACGGTGGTTATTGCCCGAACTGGTGCGGCGGCCGCTGTCGCTGGTGCGTTGTCCCGATGGCGCGCAAGGGGAATGCTTTTTCCAGAAGCACCACAGCGATGCACTGGGCAAATCGGTGCTGGCCATTTCGCTCAGGCAAAAAAGCGGCAACGAAGATTATCTGTACATCGAGGGCCTAGCGGGACTGCTGGAACTAGTGCAAATGAATTCCCTGGAATTTCATCCCTGGGGCTCGCGCGTGGAGGCGCCCGAAAAGCCGGACCGAATGGTGTTCGATCTCGATCCTGGACCCGGCGTGACCTGGCCCCAGGTCAAGGCCGCGGCGCGCGATATCCGTAAACGCCTGGAACAGGCGGGACTGCAAAGCTACCTGCGGCTGTCGGGAGGCAAGGGGCTGCACGTGGTCGTACCAATCAACCGGGGGCCGAGCTGGGACGAGGTCAAGGACTTCTGCGACGCCTTCGCCGAAGCGCTGGCTTCCCATTCGCCGGACAAGTACGTGGCCACGATGAGCAAGGCCAAGCGCAACGGGGTGATCTTCATCGACTGGCTACGCAACGGGCGGGGAGCGACCAGCGTGTGTTCGTGGTCGCTGCGTGCGCGCGAGTTGGCCACGGTGGCCATGCCGCTGCGCTGGGAAGAGCTCGCCAAGATCGACACGCCCGGCATGTATACGATGGCGCGCGCGTTGCAGCGCGCGGCCAGGCTGCACAACGATCCGTGGGAGGGAATGGATCAGGTCAGCCAGGACTTACCTGGGACCTGATCGCACGGCCTATGCGCTCCGCTCAGCGTTTGAAGCGGTAGTGGGCCACCATCCATTCGTTGCCATTGTCGTAGCCGAACAACTCCGCGCAGGCCATCCAGAACATGCGCCAGCGCTGGTACCACACCGGTGCATCGACCATGCCGTAGACGCCTTGCAGCACGCGCATGACCTGCTCGCGATTATTGTCCTGATTCTGCAACCAGGCATTGGCGGTCTTTTCGTAATGCTGGCCGGACAACAGCCAACGTTGCTCGATCGAAATCCTGTCCTGGAAGTGCAGCAAGGTGTCGGCCGATGGCATCAGTCCGCCGGTGAAGAAATGCCGCCCCATCCAGTTGCCTTCGCCCTTGGCCTCGAACAGGTACAGCAGTTCGCGGTGGCAGAAAAGGTGCACGAACAGCTTGCCGCCGGGCACCAACCAGCCGGCGATGCGCGACAGCAGCTCCTGGTAATTGCGCATGTGCTCGAACATCTCCACCGACACCACGCGGTCGTAGCTTTCGTCTTCCATGCGCAGACTATTCACGTCCGCGGTGACGACTTCCACGTTGAAGATGGCGCGCTCGCGGCATCGGGCTTCGATGAATTCGCGCTGGAGCTTCGAATTGGAGACTGCGGTGATTTTCGACTCCGGGTACTGCTTGGCCATCCACAGGGTCAGTGAACCCCAGCCGCAACCCAATTCCAGGATGCGTTGGCCGTTGGCCAGTTCGGCGCGCTCGCCGTACAGGCGCAGCATGTGGTCTTCGGCCATGTTCAAGCTGGTGGTGGATTCGTCCCAATAGCAGCTGCTGTATTTGAGCTGCCTGCCAAGGCACAGTTGGAAGAATTCCGCCGGCAGTTCGTGATGCGGGCGATTGGCCGTCGGCGTCTCGGTGGCGATATCGCTGTTGCGCAAGCCTTCCAGCCAGGCCTGCTGACGCGCGAACACTTCATCCGCGCCGCCTTTGCGTTCGTCTTTCAGACGTTGCGCGCATTGGCGGCGGATGCCCATGCGCAGCAGGTTGTCGGGGAGGCGACCGGATTCCGCCCAGCGAGTGGCAAGACTCTCCTTTTCATCGGAATCGGCGGCAAAAGAGGTGGGTGTGGACATGCAGGCTCCAGGGGATGGATATCAACGCTCCGGGGGAAGCGGCTTCGGGGGAAGCGGTATACAAGGCTAATGGTGCGGCTGGCACCCTGCATGGTCCTGAGGCGCTCGCGCCTCCGCAGGGAATGGCCAGTCACGCTTTTCGCGAGGCGCAGCACGGCGTAACTGAACAACCCCATGACCGCTCCCCAAAGCGCACCCAACGTTACCAGCACTAGTACCAAAGAATCTGTGAAATGGACCGCACCCCAGCCATGCGAGGCGCCCCCGGTAGGAATGCCCGCTCGCAATGCGGGGCAGGGCACTTGCCGCTGTCGCCTACCGATATGCGAGCAAAAACCCTACGGGTCCGACTCAATTATCCGCATCAGCGCCCGCTTGGCGCTTCGATAGAATTGCGCAGCGCCTACGGACAGGCGGGCTGAGTGAGCAGAGGACATGCGTGTCGCGATTCTGTCGTTATTTTTTCTCATCGCCCCAGCGGGCAATGCGCAGCAGATCCATAAATGCATGAAGGGCAAGGAGGTGAGCTATCAATCCGCAGCTTGCGACGCTAGCCAGAGCCTGGTGAAGCAATGGGATGCCACGCCGGAGCCAGAGCCATCCGCTGTGGAGCTTAGCCATGACCAGGCGAAACATCGGAAAGAAGACGTGAAATCCGCGCAATTCGGACGTGCGGCAAGCGCGCGTCGAACACGTTCTGGAAACCGGGCCGGAAAGAAATCGCCTATCAATGCTGCCAACAAAAGATGCGACGCCGCCAAGGCGCGTCGTGAGGCCAAGCTGATCTCGGTGGGACTGAAAAGAACGTTCGATCTTCTTCGCAAACTGGACGATGCCGTCCATGAGGCATGCAAGCAGTGATGAGGCTCTAATCGATTAGCCGGTCCCATTCCGGCTCCTCGCCGAAACGGGTGGCGAGGAAATCCAAGAAGCTGCGCACTATCAATGGCATCTGTCGTCTGGACGTATAAACGCCGTAGATGCCCATACTATCGACGCTGTAGTCGGGCAGCACGATCACCAATTCGCCAGCTCTGATCAACGGCGAAACCAGGTAGGTCGGCAGCATGGCGATGCCCGCATCGGCGCTTACCGCTTGCAGCAATGCGGTGGCCTCGTTGGAGCTGATGTTGCCGCTGACCGCAACCGGTGTGGTCTGGCCTGCCCGTTCGAGATGCCACAGGCTCCTGCCGACGTAATGGTGGGTCAGGCAGTTGTGCATCGCCAGCTCTTCGGGATGCAGCGGCACGCCATGCCTACTGAGGTAGGCTGGCGATGCGCACAGCAAGGAGCGGCAGACGGAGAACTTGCGGGCGATCAGCCCCGGGTCGAGCTCGCTGCTGATGCGGATCGCCAGATCGATACGTTCCTCGACCAGGTTCACTGCGCGATCCATCAGCATCATGTCGACCGCGGTACCGGGATAGCGCGCTACATAGTCGGCTACCGCTGCCGCCAGGTGACTGAGGCCGAAAGAGGTGCTGCAAGTGATGCGGATCCGGCCATGCGGCGCATCGTCCGGATCGGCCAACGCGGCACGCATGTCTTCGCCCAATTCCAGAATCGTGCGGCAACGCGATAGCGCCGCTTCGCCGGCAGGAGTCAGACTGAGACGGCGGGTAGTGCGATGGAAGACCCGCACGCCCAGCCAGCTCTCCAGTTCGGCCAGGTAGCGCGACACCATGGCACGCGACATGGAGAGCGCCTCGGACGCCGCCGTAAGGCTGCCGCGGTCTGCGACCTGGACGAACACATTGAGGGCGGTGATCCGGTCCATTTGATCGATTTATGCAACAGTTAATCGACTTATACGCGGTTTCTAGATCGATTTCATTCTCTTATTGTGGCGATCTACACCCGACAGACCCAACCAGGAAACGACCATGAACGCTCGTCCTTCAAGCGCAGCCTGTGCGATCGCCATTGCCATTGCCCTCAGCGCATGCACCGCAAAGACTCCTACCAATGCTGAAGCCGAAGGCACGGCTCCGGTTGCCAGCGCGCCCGAACCCGTCCTGCAGCCGCTGAAGACCGAGGTCTACAATCCCGGCGCAAACGGTATCTTCGAGGTGTCCTCGACGCTGATCACCGGCGCCAAGGATGCGGTGCTGGTCGACGCGCAGTTCTCCACTGTCGACGCACAGAAATTGGTCGATTTGATCAAGGCCTCGGGCAAGCGTCTGACCACCATCTATATCAGCCACGGCGATCCGGATTTCTATTTCGGCCTGGTGGCTTTGACTACCGCGTTCCCGGAAGCAAAGGTGTTCGCCACTCCGCAGACCATCGCCCACATCAAGGAAAGCTCTGCAGGCAAGCTGCAGTTCTGGGGTCCGAAATTAGGCGCGGGTGCGCCCAGCCGGATCGTCGTTCCCGAGCCGATTCAGGGCAATCAGATCGACCTGGAAGGGAACAAGCTGGAGATCGTCGGCCTCGACGGCCCCACGCCGGATCGCAGCTTCGTGTGGATTCCCTCCATCAAGACCGTGATCGGCGGGATTTCCGTCTTCGCTGGCGAGCACGTCTGGATGGCTGATACGCAGACGCCGCAATCGCACGCCGACTGGCTGGCCACGCTGGACCGCATCACCACACTGAAGCCGAACACCGTGATTCCGGGCCACTTCAAGCCGGGCTCGCCGCAGAATCTGGATACCGTGCGTTTCACCGCCGACTACATCCGCGCCTTCGATGAGGAAACGGCAAAGGCCAAGAATGCCGATGCGCTGATCGCAGCACTGAAACAGCGTTACCCGGACCTGGGTGGCGTGTCTTCGCTGGAACTGAGCGCCAAGGTTGCCAAGGGTGAGATGAAGTGGCCGTAGGCTGCGGCTTGTAAGGAAAATCTAATCCTGCTTTCGCCATACTGAGACCGGGATGCCGCCGTCAGGACGCGGCGGCACCTGGTAGCTCAGCAGCCCATTCTTTAGGGTGTACTTGCGCTTTTGTACGGTGCCTTCCCAGTTGGGGAAAGAGGCCGACTCGATCGCGAAGGTGAGAATTCCTTCGTGCGCATCGACGGCCACCGTCCCGTAGTGGGTACTGGAGCCCATCACCGCGGACTTGAATTCGGATTCGCTGCCCGCGGCCTTGTCCGCTGCCTCGAAGCGCGGGCGCTCCGACTTGAATATCTGCAGGGAATAGCGTCCCTCTGCGTCGACCATCAGTCGGCCCTTGGGATTGTCGCCGTAATCACGCACCTGCTCGCCATTGGACAAGATCCGATCCGCCGCCACTAACGTCCAGGTGCCTTGCAAAGGCGATTCGATCGTCGCTTGAGCGGCCATTGCCAAGCCGCTCAGGCCGGCCAATGCGCTTAGACCAATACCTATCGTGCTCATAGTCGGTTTCTCCCTAAATGCCTGTGCAGGTGTTAACCGTAGTGCATCTTCTGTTATTTGAATATGGCATTGGTGTATATATCAGTCATTGCAAATCCATATCTTTATAGCCTATGAAAACCTTGGACGTAGCCGCGGTCAGGGCGTTCGCGCTCACAGCAGAACTGCAAAGCTTTACCCGCGCCGCGGACGTGTTGGGCACCACCCAGTCCGCGATCAGTCTCAAGTTGAGGCGACTGGAGCAACAGCTCGGTCGCCGGTTATTGGAGCGCACGCCGCGGCAGGTGCGCTTGTCTGCGGAAGGACTAGTCTTCCTGGAAGCGGCGCGCGAGCTGGTGGCGGCTCACGACCGGGCCACCGCTGCATTCGAGGTCGAGCCTCGTCGGCTGGCTATCGGTATCAGTCAACAGCTGGTGGGCGGCGAGCTGCCTGCATTGCTGCGTCAGTTGAAGGACCGTGATCCCGGTCTGCTGATCGAGCTGCGCATTGCCGGGACGCGCGAATTGATGCAGGCCTACGAGCAAGGCGAGATCGACGCGGCCCTGGTACTGCGCCCCGATGATGGGCGCAAGCGGGGTAGGGCCGTGTTCGCCCAATCCTTCTCTTGGTTCGCGCTGCCAGGCTGGACGCCCTATGCCGGTCAGCCGCTGCCGCTCGCGACGCAGGGCGAAAGTTGCCGCATCCGAACCATGGCGGTACGTGCGCTCGACAAGTCCGGGATTGCCTGGAGCGAAGTTTTCATCGGTAAAGGCGGCGCCGCCGTGGGCGCCGCAGCGGCCGCAGGCCTGGCCGTGGCCTTGCTGGCGAAAAGTACGGCGCCGGTAGCCACTGTGGACGTCGGCAGCAACCTTGCGCTGCCGCCCATCCCTGACCAGGAGGTGATGCTCTACAGCGCCCTTAACGATTCCAGATCCCGCGATGCGCTGCGTATCCTCACCATGGCCTTTCAGTGAATCTCAATGGCCGATTTGGCGCAGCCTTCGACGCCTATTGGTTAGAGGGCACAGCGCCAGGTAAGCGGAAGGCCCAGGCGTAAGCGTTGGCAGTCTGTTTGCGCAGCGATGCCGGGATCTCGACCACAGTGGTGTCGCCCTCGCGACGCCAGGCCAGCTGCGCGTCGTTTCCGAGGAGCTTCACTTCCGTGTCTGCGGCAGGCGCAGGACCGGGAATGCGTAGCGTCGCAGGCAGTTTCTTTTCATTCGCGTCAGGTAGATAGAACGCGTAAACGGTGCCGTCCTTCAGCCGCGTGTAACGAAACTTGCCGTCGCGGTAGGGGGCGACGGATCGGCTCGCGTAGATCGCCTCGCCGTTGACCTTCATCCACGCACCGATTTCGTGCAGGCGCTGGACCGCGACCGGAGGAAGTTCACCGTTGGCGTCAGGACCGACGTTGAGCAGGTAATTGCCGCCCTTGGCGACCACATCGACCAGCATTTGCACCACGCTACGCGAGGATTTGTACTTGTCGTTCGGCACGTACGACCACGATTCACCGAGAGTCATGCAGGTTTCCCACGGGTACGGCAGCGGCTGGTCGGGGATCTTCTGCTCCGGCGTGCGGTAGTTCTCGTAGCGCCCGCCCACGGCGCGATCGACGACGATCAGGCCGGGCTGGTTCTTGCGCGCCATCGCAGCCATTCCCGGCATATCGATGTCCTGCGGCCACGGCACGCCTGCGTTACCTTCCGCTACGCCGTCCGTGGTGTCGGTCGGGCGCACCCAGCCGCCATCCAGCCACAAGATGTCGAGCGGACCGTATTGCGAAGTCAGTTCGCCGACCTGCGCATGGGTGAAGTCGGTGAAGCGCTTCCAGATGTCCGGATGCTTGCGCGTGTCGTAGTTGTTGTGACGGTTCGGCGTGGCCCAGCGCGGCGACCAGTAGTCGTCGCTGTGCCAGTCGGGTTTGGAGAAATAAGCGCCGATGCCGAAGTGTTGCGCGCGGAACGCGTCGAATACTTCCTTGGTGATGTTGGAGCGCGGGTTGGTGTGGAACGGAACATTCGGCGCCGTAATCCTGTAATCACTCTGCTGCGTGTCGAACATCGCGAAACCGTCGTGGTGCTTTGTGGTGAACACCACGTACTTCGTGCCGGCGTCCTTGGCGATGCGCGCCCACAGCTCCGGGTCGAATTTGACCGGATTGAAGGTGGTCGGCAGTTGCTCGTAGCGCTTGACGTAGTCGACGTAGGGCTCGCCCTCGGGGCGTTTGCACCAATCCACGTCCTCGGAACAGATCGACCACGATTCGACCACGCCCCACTGGCTATACGGACCCCAATGCATCATGAAGCCGAACTTCCAATCCTGCCATTGCTCCAGCTTGCGCACCACCAATGGATCGGTTTCCGGCACGTAATCGCCGTGGTCTTCGGCGTGCACGGCGGACAATGGCACCGCGCACAGCAAGGCGGCCAATACGAGTCGTAGCGGTTTCATTGGTTGCTCTCGATAGGTGGATTCTTTTCGCCGCAAGGCTCGATTGGCCGAGCGGCAGGGGCGGTGCTAACGTGGACGTCCTCGCGAACGAATGCCGTTGGCGATGGCATTCTCGCAGTCCGAATCAGAACAAGGAGCCGGCAGATAGTGAAAGGAACGCCAGCAGACCAGGAACGCGCCGGGCCGAGCGCGACGTACGTCCTCGAAATCGCCGCCAACTCGCTCGCCTCGGCGCTGGCCGCGCAGGAAGGGGGCGCTTCGCGCATCGAACTATGCGCGGCGCTGGAGTTAGGCGGCCTGACCCCGTCGCCGGCGCAGATCGCACTGGTGCGCGAACGCTTGTCCATTCCGATGCATGTGCTGGTGCGACCACGCGCCGGCGACTTCGCATACGCAGACGAGGAGCACGCGACCATGCTCGCCGATATCGCCCACTGCGCCGCCGCGGGTTGCGACGGGGTGGTGGTGGGTGCACTGACCACGGAGGGTGACGTCGATGTGACGCGTTGCCGGGAACTGATCTCGGCCGCCGATCGGCTCGATCTCACTTTCCACCGTGCCATCGATGTCTGCCGCGACCCGACGGCGGCGCTTGAGACGATCATCGGTCTTGGTTTCAGGCGCGTACTCAGCTCCGGCGGCGCGGCCAGTGCGAGGGAAGGCAGCGCCAACCTGCGTCGGTTGATCGAACAGGCCGCAGGTCGCATCGAGATCATGCCGGGCGCGGGCATCGACGCCGACAACATCGCCGTGCTCATGGCCGCGACCGGCGCACGTGAATTCCATGCCTCGGCCAAGCGCATCTTGCCTTCGCGGATGCGATTCGCACCGGCGGATGCATTAGGTATGGCGGGCGGCGAAACCCGCAGCGATGCGGGGGAAGTGCGTCGCCTCGTCGAAGCATTGCACGGCGTCGCCAAGCGGACATAAGCGATGCCTCTCTCGCTACGAATGCCGGCGGTATAAGCGGCAGCGGCGAGGCCGGCTCCATCTACGCTTCCACCGCCGAAGCGCCTAGCAGCGCGATCGCTTCGGCGTGCGTTGGTAGCGCCGCGAACGCGCCATGCCGGGTCACTGCCAGCGCGCCGCAAGCCGACGCGTAACGCAGGCAGCGCTCGAGCTCGGCCGAATCGGCGAGGAACGCATCGAACGTGCGTGTATCGACTCTTTCGCGCTGAAGCTGCGACAGCAGGCCGCCGATGAAGGCATCGCCGGCGGCAGTGGTGTCGACCGTCTTGACCTCGAATGTCGGCAATTCGCCGCTGCGTCCGCGCGCGAACCAGCGCATCGGCGCGGCACCGTCGGTGATCAATACCAGGCGCGCGGTGCGCAGCAGGCGGGCAACGACGTCGTCGTCGTCGAAGCTGCCTTCTTTCAGATATTCGAGCTCCTCGCGCGCGAGCTTGATCAGATCGGCGGCCTCGAGCGCGCGCCACAGCACTGGCAGCGGTGGCGCCGCGTCCGGCCACAGGGCGGGGCGCAGGTTGAGGTCGAAGCTGACCAGCGCACCCGCGCCGCGCGCGCGGGCCATGCCCGACAGCGTCGTCGCGGCGATGTCGGCATCGGTCAGGCTGTTGCTGCAGGCATGAAAGATGCCCGCTGCGGCGAAGCAGTCGGCGTCGAAATCCGCGTCGCGGAACAGTAAGTCGGCAGCGGGCGGACGATAGAAGTTGAAGCTGCGTTCGCCGTGGGCATCCAGCGAGACGAAGGCCAGTGCGGTATTCGCCGCGGCGGTGCGGCGCACGTAGCGGACGCCGGCACCGGCTTCGCGCAGGCTGCGCAACAGGAAGTCGCCGAACATGTCTTCGCTGAGCATGCCGACGAATTCGCAGCGGCCGCCCAGTTTCGCCACCGCGACCGCGGCGTTGGCCGGGGCGCCGCCGGCGAATTGGCGGAACGTGCGGGCTTCACCCTCGACGGGCTCGCCGGCGAGGAAATCGATCAGCGCTTCGCCGAAACAGAGGATAGTGTTGTTGGCGGCGTTCATCGATCGGTTGCCGCTCGTTGCGAGTCGGTGGACTCAGGCGCTGAGCGCATGCGGGGTGCTCTCTCGTTCGGTCAGCATCACGGGCACGATCACCGACTGCCTTGGCAACGACGGTGCGGCGGCGCGCTGCAAAAGAAGTTCGGCGGCCTGGCGTCCGCGCGCACGCGGGTCGGCGTTCAACGTGGTCAGCGGCGGGACGCCGACCGCGGCTTCGGGGATATTGTCGAAACCGGTGACGGCGAAATCGACGCCCGGTTGGCGGCCCAGACGGGTCAGCCCCAGCATCAGGCCCAGCGCCACCGCGTCGTTATAGCAGACCGCCGCGGTCGGCGCCGCGTCGACGGCGAACAATGCGTCTGCGTGCACATTGGCTTCGAAGCGGGTTGGAGCGGTTTCGATCATCGCGCTCGGATCGACCGGAATGCCAGCCGCGCTCAACGCGTCTTGATAGCCCAGGCGGCGTTCGCGGCAAGAACTGGAATGGGCATGGCCACCATAGAAGGCGATACGACGATGTCCCAACTCAAGCAGCCGCTTGGTCGCCGCGCGCGCGCCGGCGCGATTGTCGAGGCCAAGAAAGTCGTATTCGAAACCCGTATCCGGCGTGCCGGTCAGTTCGCGGTTGAAGACCAGCAGCGGCGCGTGCCGGCCGATCGTCATTTCCACATCGGTGACGTCGCTGTTCTCGGCCGGCGACAAGATGATCCCGGCCGGGTGGTGTTCTATGAGCGAACCCAGTAACTGACGCTGCCGCGCGGGCGACTCGTTGCTGCTACCGAGCAGGGTGACGTAGCCCTTCGCGCCGAGCGCCTCGTCGACGCCGGTAGCGAACTCGGCGAAGAACGGATTCGACAGATCGTTGATGACCAGTGCCACCGTGGTGGACACGCGCTGGCGCAGGTTGGCGGCGGCGCGGTTGTAGACGTAGCCCTGACGCTGCATTTCCGCCTCGACCCGGCGGCGCATATTGGCGTGCACCAGCGGACTGCGACGCAACACCAGCGAGACGGTCGCGCGCGAAACCCCACAAGCGAGCGCAATGTCGTTCAGGGTGATACGGCGCGGTTTATCCAAGGCGTCACCAATCCAATTTAGATCGATCCAACTCCCGTATCCTGCGACAAACGGGGCATACCTGCAAGTCGTACCGTCTCGTTCTTCGCGCTTGCGCGGTGGGTGCCTATTGAGGCACGCCAACGGCCAAATTGACTGTGCGTGGTCGAAGCCGGGGCTACCAAAGCATAGCCGCTCGACAGTGGCGCAAGTGCCGGTCAGGTAGCGTTTCCTGGACCAACGCGAGCTCACAAATGAGTTTTGTGAGCCCTTGGTCACAGATCGCCGGGCCTGGCCTCTATCGGTTGCCTGTGGGCTTCCGGCGCCCCTCCCGCGGCAGCGCGTAAACCTTCCGTTCCGATGACCCAAGCCGGCGCCAAGAACATAAAGGCTCGTTGCGTAGGCAGCCACTAGGGCTCATCCGTCGACGATGGCAGCAAGCGCGGATCCAGCACTACATGCTTGATGCGCTGGCGCTTCCAGGTGTAGCTGATGTGTACCAGTCCGTCGCGAGTCTGGATGACCGCCGGATAGGAAAATTCATCCTTGGGACTGTCCTCTAGCGTCAGCACACGTCGCCAACGCACGCCGTCATCCGACAGCGCCACCGCCAGCACACCACGACCTTCCCACCAGTCCTTGCCGGCCAAGGTCGGGTTGTAGACCAGCAACGCGCGACCGTCGCGCAGCATCACCGCATCGGTACCGGCGTTGGGGTTCTCGATGTCCAGCAAAGTCATCGGACCCCAGGTGACGCCATCGTCATTGGAGAAGACGCTGAACACACGATTCTGTTTGCTGCGCCCGAGCGCCTGTAGGCGGCCGTCGCGATGGCGCAGCAGGCTGGGCTGGATCGCACCGATATGGGCCGGATCGTTGAGTGCGCCGCCACGCCGCCAGTGCAATCCATTGTCGTCGCTGGTTTCGATGTGCGCGCGCCAGCCGTCGGCCTCGTCCTCGCTGCTGCTCGGGGCGAGAATGCGGCCGCTGGTCAGTTGCAGCGGCTTGTTCTTTATCGGACCGAGAATGCCGTCGGGCAGGCGCCTGGGCACCGACCAATGCGCGCCGTCGTCGGAGGAAAGGGTGAGCAGTCCCCACCATTGCCGCGGATTGGGGCCGGCTTTGTAGTACAGCTGTAATGGGCCCTGCGCAGGTTGGAACAGCACCGGATTCCATGCCGGCTGCGGCTGGCCGTTGTCCTGCATATTGTTGTCCTGGGCGCCGTCGGCCACGCGTCGCGGCGATTGCCAGCGGCCTGCATCGCGGCGAGCGAGCCATATACCTACATCAGCTGCGCCTTCGCGCTGGCCGCCGAACCAAGCGGCGAGCAAAGTGCCGTCACGGGTTTCGACCAGAGTGGAAGCATGGCTTTGCGGCGTCGGCGACCGCGTGGCGATGAATTCCTCCAGCACCACCGGCGACCGCGCGGGTAAGGTTCCGCACGATGTCACGGTCAGGGTGGCAAGCAACGAGTAGGCGAGTAGGGCATCGGTTCGTGGAAGACGCATGATGAGGATTCGGTTGCGGCGCGCTCATCGCGCCGCTGCTGCGCCTTTGCCGGTGTTGAACAATTGGAACTCGCGGATATGCGCCGGATCGGTACTGGACAGAATGTTCAGGCGTACGCGCGAGGTGGTCACCGGCGCGAACCGATCGATTTTCATTCGTCCGATCGCCTGCGCCTGCGCCAGCCGCACCCATTGGCCGTCCTGCCATGCTTCCACCGCATATTTCTGCACACGCTGGCCGGCATTGATCCATTCCATGCTCAACGCGCTGTCGAAGGTCACCGGCTGCTTGAAAGTCAGTTCCAAGGTCGCATGGTGCGAGCCGTCCGGCGCGCTCCAGAAAGTGTCCCGGTCGCCATCGGCCGCCGCGGTACCGGCGCCTGCGCTTTTCAGATTACTCAGGACCAAGTTCTTGGCAGGGCCATACAGCGCCTGGATCGCTTCACCCAGCTCGCGCAGCCGCTGCACGTCGGCTTCCGGCAGTAGGCCGCGAGTGTCTGGCGCGATACCCAGCACTAGCTGTCCGCCCAAGCCGACGCTCTTCTCCCAGATTTCCACCAGCTCGTCCAGACTCTTGAGCGTCTGATCGCTGTTGGCATGCCAGAACCATTGGAAACGATGCAGCGGCGTATCTACTTCCACCGGCCGCCAGCGCAAAAAGCCGTGACGATCGATCACGTTCCAGTTCTCGCCCACGATGAAGCCGTCTTCGTTGCCGACCCAGCGGATGTCGCCGTATTCGAACAGCGCCGTGTCGGCGAACACCATCGCATTCGGTTGGTAGGTGCGCAGCTCCTCGATGTATTTGTCGAAATCGTAGACGTGGCCGGCGCTGCCGGCGCCGTCCAGCCACCATTCGGTGATCGGCCCGTAATGGAGCGCTAGGTCCACCAACTGCGCGGCGTAGAACTTGTCGTAGGCCTTGGTGTCGGCGTACTTGGGTTCGTGCCGGTCCCATGGCGACAAATAGATACCGAAGCCCAAGCCTTCCTTGCGAACCGCTTCGCTGGTCATCCTGACCAGGTCGCCCTTGCCTCCCAGCCAGGGACTGTTCTTGACCGAATACTCGCTCTGCGCGGTCGGCCATAGGGCGAAACCGTCATGATGCTTGGCGACCAGGATCAGATACTTCGCACCGGCTGCCTTGGCCGCGCGTGCCCATTGCCCGGCATCGACCTGAGTAGGGTTGAACACCGACGGGCTGGCGGTGCCGTCGCCCCATTCCTGGTCCAGCCAAGTATTGGGATTGAAGTGGACGATCACGCCGAACTCCAGATCCTGCCAAGCCACTTGCTGTGGCGACGGCCGAACCTCGGAGAAGTTCTGCGCAGCGGCCAGCGGCAAAGCCAGGAAGGACAGGGCGAGCGCGGCCAGTCGACGGATAGGAGAGCGAAAGAGGCGGGGCATAGGAATACCTTGCAGGCGATGGAGCGGCCATTGGCCGCTCAGCTCGGGAACGGTGGGTGAAGGGTTTGATCCGGCGAGCATGCGGCGAACCTTAGTCATCTCAGCGGTTGCTCCACAACGGTTCCGTGCTGCCGCGGACGTTGGCGTCGTCGACGTTATCCAAGTCGAACACCACCAACTGGTTGTCGCCTTGCCGTTGCCACGGTGCCGGGAAATACAGCGTGCGCTGCGGGCCGATGTTCCAGTGGCGACCCAGATTGCGGCCGTTGGCCCAGGCGAAACCCTTCCCGAACGCAGCCATGTCGAGCCAGACGTCGGCCTGAGCGGTGATGCGCAAGCTGCCGCGATGGAATGCCGGACCTTCTACCTTGGCCGTGGTCCAGCCTCGCAGCGTGTCCGGCGAACGCATCGGCAGCGGAAACGCCTGCCAGCCCAACAAGGGTTCGCCGTCCAGCAACACCGGAGCGACCAATCCGGCACGGCCATCGGCCATGCGCGGGCCGTAGTTGATGCGCCCGCTGTTCTCCACCAGTACGTCGAGGGTGTGTTCTCCAGCGGGTACGTCCAGCGTCACCGATACTTGTTGCAAGCGGCGTTCGACGTTCCCGCTCGGCTTGCGGTCGAGATAGACCCGCGCGTAATCGCGCACTTCGCCCAAATACAACTCGCCTTTGCGCGGGCCGGTCACGGTGGTGCGGTAGAGGATATAGCCGTAGTCCTGGCCATAGGCTTCCATCGGCAATGGGGTTTCGCTGGCGACCGGATCGGGCAGGTTGTCCCATAGCGACGCCGATTCGCGCAGCGCAACCTGCGGCAGCGCGGCAAAGCGCACCGGCGCCGGCAGCGGTGGCGGCGGCACTCCGGTCGCGCGTGCGATGGCATCGCGGAACAGCGCGAACTTAGGCGTCGGCCGTCCAGCCTCGTCCAATGCCGCGTCGTAGTCGTAACTAGTGGTCTGCGGCGCGTAGTGATCGCTGGGACTGCCCTGCAAGTTGGCGCCGTTCATGAAGCCGAAGCTGGTGCCGCCGACGAACATGTACAGATTCACCGAATGGCCCTGCCGCAGCATCCATTCCAATTCCTCGGCCTGCTGTTTCGCATTGGTATTGGCGTGCGGCTTGCCCCAATGATCGAACCAGCCTGCCCAGTATTCGCCGACCATGCGTGGCCGGCCCGGCTGGAACTTCTCCAGCTTCTCGAATGCGCTTTTGGCTTCTCCGGGCGCGAAGTTCACTACCGCCAGCGTGTCGGGCGACATACCGTTCGCGAGCGCGCCGTTGGCCAGCATGTCGGCGCCATCGGAGGTGAACAGCAGCGCCTTGTCGAAGCCGGCCTGCACGAACAATTCGCGATTGGCTTGCATATAAGCGTGGTCGTCGTCGTAGGAGCCGTACTCGTTCTCGACCTGCACCGCGATGATCGGACCGCCGTTGCCGTTGAGCAGCGGGCGCACCTGATCGGCGACGGCTTTCAGGTACGCACCGCTGGCGGCGAGGAAACGCGGATCGCGGCTGCGCACGCGTATGCCCGGCTCTGCGAACAACCAGGCGGGATAGCCGCCAGCTTCCCACTCGGCGCAGACGTAGGGACCGGGGCGCAGGATCACGTTCAGTCCTTGCGCGGCCGCCTCGCGTACGAAGGCGGCGACGTCGTTGTCGCCCTGGAAGTCAAATTCGCCGCGCCGCGGTTCCACCAGATTCCAGAATACATAGGTCTCCACCGTGTTCAGACCAAGCGCTCGCGCTTTCTGCAAACGGTCTTTCCAATACTCGCGTGGTATGCGCTGGAAATGGATCGCTCCTGAGATGACCTGGTAGGGCTTGCCGTCGCGGGTGAAGTGGGTGGCCTCGGTAGAAAAGGTCGGCCAAGCGTCGCCCGTGCTGGCGGTGAGTGGCAGCGCCAGAACGAGCGTCAGAACCAGTGAAATGAAACCTTTACGCAGCATCGATAATTCTCGGAACGTGAGGTGTGTGCGACGGCGACTTGTTCGGGGGATAGGGCGCTATCGCGGCTTCAAACGAACGACGGCGGCAGGTCCTCCAAGCGACTGCCGAAATCCCGATTAGGCTCCGGCCCCATTTCGAATTCCAGGGTGCCGCCCGCGGCCAGGTCGGCGTGGCGTATCCAACTGCGCGCATACGGTTTGCCGTTCCAACGCACGCGTTGCACGTAGACGTTCTGCGCGCTGTTGCGGCGGGTGACGATGCGCAGGGTGCGGCCGCCGCCGACATCCAGTTCGGCGCGACGGAACAGGGGACTGCCGAATACGTAATTGCCGCTGACCGGATCGACCGGGTAGAAGCCCAGCGCGCTGAGCACGAACCAGGCGCTCATTTGCCCACAGTCTTCGTTTCCGGACAGGCCGTCGCGGGCGTCCCGGTACTGCTCGCGCAGTAGCCGGCGCGCCATGGCCTGCGTCTTCCATGGTTGCCCGGCGTAGGCGTAGAGGTAGGCTACGTGGTGGCTGGGCTCATTGCCGTGTGCGTATTGGCCGACCATGCCGTCGATATCCGGCGGGGCGCCGGCCGGCAGCTCGGAGCTGGTGCTGAACAGTTCATCGAGCTTGCGCACGAAGCCGTCGCGGCCACCGAACCGTTCCATGTAACCGTACAGATCGTGCTGATTGAGGAAGGTGGCCTGCCAGGCGTTGGATTCGGTGAAGTCGTGCCAACGCTCCGAATGGCCGAGTGCACGCGGATCGAACGGTGTGGCCCAGCTGCCGTCTTCCAATCGCGGCTGGATGAAGCCGCTGTCCTGGTTGAACAGATTGCGGTAGTTGCGCGAACGGGCGAGAAGAGTGGCGTAGTCGTCCTCGGCGCCGGCGGCGCGCGCCAGATGTGCGCTGGCCCAGTCGTCGTAGGCGTATTCCAAGGTGCGGCTGGCCGCTTCGTTGACCTTGTCGCTGGGGATGTAGCCGAGCCGGCGATAGTAGGGCAGGCCGTGGAAGTCGTCGTCCATCGCGCGTTTGCGGTACAGCGGCCAAGCGGCGGCGTAGTCGATGCCATCGAAGCCCTTGGCATGCGCTTCGGCCAGTGCCACCACCGAGTGGTAGCCGATCATGGTGCCGGTTTCCACGCCCTGCAGCGGCCAGATCCCGACGCCGTCCGGGCATTCCGCCGCGCCGCGCACCAGGCCCTGGATCAAATCGGGAACGCGTTCGGGCTGTATCAAAGTCAGCAGCGGATGCAAGGCGCGATAGGTGTCCCACAGCGAATAGGTGCTGTAGTTGTGGTAGCCCTCGGGCAACGTATGAACCTGCAGGTCCATGCCGCGATAGCGGCCATCCACATCGCTGAACAATGTCGGCGCCGACAACGAGTGATACAGGCCGGTGTAGAAAATGCGCCGCTGTGTGCCGTGATCGGTATCGGAGTCGTCGGTATCGATGCGCACCCGCGCCAGTTCCTTCTCCCAGGCAGCGACCGCTTCGGCGTGCACGCGGGCGAAATCGAAGTCCGGCAACTCGGCATCGAGGTTCGCCAACGCATTCTCTGCGCTGACCGCGGAGATGCCGACCTTGATCAGCAGCGGCGCAGCGGCGGCATCCGGGAAGTGCAGCGCTGCCTTCAAACGAGTGCCGTCGGCCTGGCGCACCGGTTCGGCCAGCGGCAGGTCGTCGCTATACAACTGGACCTGCGCGAACGGACGCGACAACCGCATCGCGAAGAACAGATAGCGGCCCTTCGCCCATTGATAGACGCGGCGGCCGCCGGTGACTGTGCGTTCGTCGACGATACGCAACTGCGCGTCGCTGACGCGCGTCGGAGTGGATGCGTTGTCCTGGAAGCCGTGGCTCAAATCCAGCAGCAGATGGCCAGGCCGGCCTTTAGGGAAGCGATAGCGGTGCAGGCCGGCGCGCGGGGTGGCGGTCAGTTCGGCGTGGATGCCGGTGTCCTTCAGCAGTACGCGGTAATAGCCCGGAGAGGCGGCCTCATCGGCGTGATCGTAGCGCGAGCGGTAACCGGTCTCTGGTGCGTTCAGCGGGCCGGGCTGCAGTCTGACCTCACCGGTTCGCGGCACGACCAGAAAGTCGAGCATGTCGCCGATGCCGGTGCCGGACAGATGGGTGTGCGAGAAGCCCATGATCGAGCCGTCGGATTCGTGATAGCCGCTGCACGCATCCCAAGCCGCGTTGTAGGTATCCGGACTGAGCTGCACCATACCGAACGGCAGCGTGGCGCCGGGAAAAGTGTGGCCGTGGCCACCGGTACCGATGAACGTATCGACATGGCGAGTCAGATCTGCGCGCACGCGGGTGTCGGCGGGCAGCGCGAAGTTGCCGGCAAACGCGCGTGCCGGCCTGGCCTGCCCGCCCACGCCAAACAAGGCCAGCGCAATGGCGCTTTGCAGGAATCCGCGTCGTGTTGGCATGCATGTTCTCCGTGGTGCGTTCTCCCGCGAGCGGGAGAAGGGATAGGTCAAACTTTGCGCAGCAAGTGCGGTTTGCGCTGCGCCAAATCGATAAGCAGTTCGCCGAACAAGCTGTTCGCCCACGCGAACCAATCGCGGGTGAACTTCGCCGGATCGTCCTGATCGAAGGCCTCATGCATGAAACCGGTGCCGGCATGGGTGGTCTTGAGCCAATGCAGGCACTGACGGATCTGCGCATCGTCGTCGCTGGCCAGCGCGTACTGGATGATCGCCATCGGCCAGATTGTGCGCAGGCCGCTGTGCGGGCTGCCGACGCCCTCGGCGGCGCGGCCGTGGCAGAAATAGGGGTTGCGATCGCTCCAGGCCAACTGGCGGGAACGCTGGAACACTGGATCGTCGCGCTCGCAGCAGTCCAGATAAGCCAAGCTCAGCAAGCCGGGCGCGTTAGCGTCGTCGATGAATAGTTGGTTGCCGTATCCGTCCACCTCGTACGCCCAAAACGCTTGACCATCGGCGTCGCGCATCAAGCCGTGCTGGCGCGTCGCCTTTTCCACTTGGTCGGCGAGCGCGCTGCAGTCGGAGGCGAAGTCGCGGTCGTGATGGATCGTCTGGCTCATCTGCGCCAATTGCCGCAGCACCGTTACCGCGAACAGGTTGGCCGGCACGAACAGCGGATACACGCAGGCGTCGTCGGAGGGCCGGAACATCGAGTGGATCATGCCGTTGGCTCGGGTCGGCTGGCCGTAGCCTCCCAGCACCAAGGTCTCGGTAGCGAGCGATGAGGGCCTCTGGAAAGTGTAGGGACCGCGGTCGTGCAGGCGCTGCTGTTCGCGGAAAGTGCGCACCACGATGCGCATCGCCTCGCGCCAGTCGTCGTCGAACGGCGCGGTGTCGCCGGTGGCGCGCCAGTATTCATGCGCCAATCGGATCGGGTAACACAGCGAATCGACTTCCCATTTACGTTCACCTACGCCGGGCTTCATCTCGGTGATGTCGTTCACCGACCACTTCAGAGGCTGGGTCGCGCCGTCGGGCAGAAAGGCGTTGGCATAGGGATCGAGCCGAATGCAGCGCGACTGCCGCCGAATCAGGCCATGCAGCATCCGCCGCAGCGCCGGGTCCTGTTTCGCCAGGGGGATATAGGAATGTACCTGCGCCGAGGAGTCGCGCAGCCACATCGCTTCGATGTCGCCGGTGATGACGAAGGTGTCTGGCTTGCCGTCTCGGGTGCCGGTTTGCACGGTGGTGTCTAGCGTGTTCGGGTAGCAGTTCTCGAACAGCCAAGCCAGCTCGGGATCGCCGATGCCTGCTTTGACCCGCGCCAGCTGACGTTCCACCGCCGCGCTGACGAAGCGGCGCTCGCTTTTCGGCGGCCGCTTGCTGGCGAAGGCGCCAACGTTCGCAGCGGCAAAGGCGGGCAGGGCGCCGGCGAGCAAACCGGCGCCAGCACTTGTGCCAAGAAACTGGAGGATGTCGCGGCGGGTGGGCATGTCGGAATCTCCTGGGTTTGTTGCTATGCGCTTCAACTTGTAGAGCCGAGCTTGCTCGGCTGCCGTTAGCGGGAAAGCTTCAGCCGAGCAAGCTCGGCTCTACAAGAGCGCGTGGTCGAACGTGATCACTTGGGCAGCGGCATCCGGCCCTCGATCGAGAATGCCGCCTCGCTGCCCGGCGCGCCGCTGTGGGGCTGGCCGCCGCCGACGAAGACCCGGTAGTCACCGGGTTCGACCGCACGCAGGCCGACGCGGTCGACATCGCTGAGCTTGCGCGCGTCCAGTTCGAAGCTCATTTCTCGAGATTCACCGGGCTGTAGCGTCACCCGCTCGAAACCGACCAAACTGCGGATAGGCGATTGCGATTGCTGCGCCTGTTCCGCGTGAGCCTGCTGCGAACAGACCCGTTCAAGATAAACCTGCACCACTTCGTCGCCGCTACGCTCGCCGCTGTTTCGCACTCGCATGCTAACGCGCAGCGGCTCGCCGGCCTTCAACGTCTGCGTCGACAGTCGCGGCGTGTCATAGGCGAAGCGGGTGTAGCTCAGGCCATAGCCGAACGGATACAGCGGTGTGCCGGTGAAGTACCGGTACGTGCGACCCTTCATGTCATAGCTGATGTAGGGCGGCAGATCCTTCGTCGAGTGGTAGAAGGTCACCGGCAGTCGGCCGCCGGGATTGGAATCGCCGGCCAGCGCCTGGGCGATGGCGGTGCCGCCGGACTGGCCGGGATACCACGCGGCGAGGATCGCGTCGGCGTGTTGCTGCGCCCAGTTCAGCGCCACCGCGCTACCGCTCATCAGCACCACGATCAGCGGCTTGCCGTCGGCCTTGGCGCGTTCGAGCAATGCCTGCTGCATCGCTGGAAGACCAATTGCGTTACGGTCGCCGCCGTCGAAACCGAGCACGTCGACCTTCAGTTCCTCGCCTTCGACGTCCGGCGACAGGCCGACGAAAGCCACTACCGTGTCGGCTTGCGCGACGACGCGCTCGGCCTCAGCCAGTTGCGCTTCGGCCGGCGCCAGCCATTCCAGCCGCAGTCCCTGGTCCTGGCCCTGGTGTTCGATCTCCAGGCGGATGCGCCGCGGGCGTGCGTCCTCGAAATGCAGTTGCGCTTCGACGTTACGACCGTCGGCGTTATGCGCGCCGGTCGCGACGCGCTTGTCTTCGGCGTTGCCCGCGATCACCAATTCATCGTCGATGTACAGGCGCACCGGGTCGTGGCCGGTGCAATCGAAGCAGCGTGCCACGCGTACCGCCAACGTGTAGTCGCCGGGACCGGGCGGTAGCAGTTCGCCGGTCCAGCGCACCGAGTAACGATTCTTGTCTACGCCAGAAGCCGGCGCCACCTGATCCCAGTTGAAGCTGATCACACGATCCTGACGCGTCACGTGTGGGCCGCCGAGCAAATCCGGATTGTCGAAGTACTCGCCTTTCAGTCCCGCTTGTCCGCCACTGCGCAGCGCGGTTTCCGGAATCATCACCGGCACTCCTGCGGACAGCGGGGCGCCTTGCGCATAGTTCACTCGCTGGATACCGAAGCGTTGCCGCAAGCCCTGCAACGGCGTCACCGGATCGACTGAGGTACCTTGGTAGTTGGCTTCCAGTGCAGCCAGAGCATCGGCATTCGGGCCGATCACCGCCAGCCGGGTATCCGGCTTCAGCGGCAGCGTCGCGTCCTTGTTCTTCAGCAGAACCAGCGATTGCAGTGCCGCCTCCAGCGCCAGCTTGCGGTTGGCCGGCGTGCCGATCTCATCGGCGCCCAGCCGTGCGTAGGGATCCCGTTGCGGCCGTCCGAGTTCGCCCAAACGGTAGCGGGCGGCGAACAGGCGTATCAGCGACTGGTCCAGCAGCGCCTCGTCGGCTTCGCCACGATCCAGCGCCTGGCCCAGTGCGCGATAGGTGTTGCCGCAATTTAGGTCGTGCCCGGCCTTCAGAGCGGCAGCGGCCGCGCCGGCTTCGTCGGGACGGAAGTAATGGAAGTGGAGCATGTCGTAGAGCGCGTCGCAGTCGGACACCACGAAGCCCTTGAAGCCCCAGTCGCCGCGCAAGCGGCCATTGAGCAACCAGTCGGCAGCGCAAGCCGGCAGGCCGTGCAGCGAGTTGTAGGCGCACATCACCGCGCCGGCATGGCCCTCAACTAGCGCGGCGCGGAACGCAGGCAAATAGGTTGCCTCCAGATCGCGCGGGGAGACATCGACATCGAAGCCGTGACGTCCCGGCTCGGGGCCGCTGTGCACGGCCAGATGCTTGGGTGTCGCGATCGTCCGGGGACGCTGCGGGTCGTCGCCCTGCAGGCCGCGAATGAAGCCGACCGCCAGTTGTCCGGTGAGATAGGGATCCTCGCCGTAGGTTTCCATGCCACGACCCCAGCGCGGGTCGCGAAAAATATTGATGTTCGGCGACCAGATGGTCAGACCTGCATAACGCTTGTGATCGCTGCCCGGGCCACCGGCCAGGTTGAACTTGGCGCGCGCCTCGGTCGAGGTCACCGTGCCGACTTGTTCAAGCAGATCGATGTTCCAGGTCGCCGCCAGTCCGATCGCCTGCGGAAACACCGTGGCATGGCCGCTGCGGGCGACGCCGTGCAGACCCTCGTTCCACCATTCGTAGGCCGGGATGCGCAAACGCAGAATCGCCGGAGCCGCATTCATCGACTGGGCAATCTTCTCCTCGCGAGTCATCTTCGCTACCAATGCGGCGGCATGGTCCTCGGCCTCGTCGGCGCGCACGGGTGCGGCGGTCAGCAACGTCATTGCCGAAAGAGCAAGCAGCGCCGCTGACGCGAAGTTGCAGGACATCCATCCCGACAGAGAAGAGCGGTAAATCGCCATCATTGCGCTGCCTCGGGTTCAGCCGGTGCGCCGGCCAGTGTGCCGACCAAGTCACGCACCTGTAGCGCCGCGCGCAACTGCTCCTGCGTGGCCTGACCGCTTACGTGCAAGGTCAGCGGTTCGCTCGGCAGCAGGTCGAAGGCGTTGTCCGAGAGACGCACGTCGAGATCGCCGAACGACAACCAGACCTCGCGCGCCAGTGTGTCGCTGGACAAGGTCAGCGCAAAGCCATCGCCGTCCGCCTTCCATTCGCTGCGGACCTGCGATGCGGGCAGCGCCAGTTTCTTGGCGGCATTGAAGAACACCAGTTGGCGTGACAGTACGCGCTCGCCGTCGAGCAGCTCGAACACCGCGAAGCTTCGCTTCGGATCGGCGCCGCCGAGCAACTGCTTGTCGCTGAACTGGCCCACGCGGGTGCTGCTCAGCGGCGGCAGCGTCGCTGCCTTCTCGCGGCGGCTCAGTTCCTTCCCATTGAAATCCAGCACGCGCAGCCGCCAGCGTGCGGCCAGCGGGGTAGTGCGGTCGGAGACCAGCGACAACGTCGTCGTACCGTCCTTGCGCAGCGCGGCGGCCAGTTCCGGCGCGTAGAAATGGCGGGCGTGGTAGTTCAGCGCTTTCCAGCGTCCGTAGTAGTCCACGCTGGACCACGAGGCGCCCGGCCACACGTCGTTGAGTTGCCAGTACAGCGAACCCATCCCCTGCGGACGCGACGCGCGCAGGTGCGAGGCGGCCAGGCCGATGCCTTCGGCCTGCATCAGCTGGCTCAGGTAGACGAAGCTTTCGAAATCCTTCGGTTCGCCGAACTCGCGGCGGATGTACAGGAGCAGACGCTGGTTGCCGTTGCCGTTGTCGTATTTCTGATGCGCGCGCATCACCGGCGATTCCGGGTCCATATCCTGCGGGCCGGCGAAGGCGCGGAGGGTGCGCATGTCCGGAAAGGACTGCAGCCCGTATTCGGATAGGAAGCGGCTGTCGACGTCCAGGTAGGCCTCGACCGGCTTGGCTTCGCCGCCCCAGACCTGCCAATAGTGCATGTCGCCATCGTCGCTCAGATCCGCGCCGCCATCGAAATCGGTACCGGGCGAGGTCGCCCAGTACGGCACGTCCGGATCGTGCACGGCGACCACCTCGCGTAACACCGTGCCGAACAACGTGGTCATACCGCGTTCGATGCGAGTGCGCTCCTCAGGATCGATCGACTGCTTGAATTTAACCCGGTCGCCCCAGTGATCCCAACCGGTCTGCACCTCGTTGTTGCCGCACCACATCACGATGCTGGGATGGTCGCGCAGCCGCTTGACCTGTTCGATCGCTTCCTGCCGCGTATTCTCGCGGAAAGCCACGTCGTAGGGCGGGATCGCGCCGCCGAACATGAAGTCCTGCCAGATCATGATGCCCAGTTCGTCGGCAAGCTCGTAGAAGCGGTCGTCCTGATAGTGGCCGCCGCCCCACATGCGCAGCATGTTCATGTTGGCCTCGCGCGCGTCGAGCAGCGTGCGGCGCATGCGAGCTTCGTCCACGCGGGTGGGGAAGCTGTCCAGCGGAATCAGGTTGGCGCCCTTGGCGAAAATCGGGATGCCGTTGACCACGAGTTCCATGCTCTTGCCCCACCGGTCCTTCTCGCGGCGCAGCTCGACGGTGCGCAGGCCGGTGCTGCGCTGGATCGTATGCGAGTCGCCACTGGCGTCGCGTAGCGTCGCGGCGAAGGTGTAGCGATCCTGGGCGCCATAGCCGAACGGGAACCAGCGCTTGGGATCAGCGATGCGCAGCGGCAGATCAATGCGATTGCGGCCGGGGTCGACCATCGCATCGCGTTCGATCCGCGTCACCAAGGCACCGTCAGGGCCGCGCACTTCCAGCACGACCTGCACCGGCCCGCTGGCATTGGCCTCCAGTTCGATCTGCGCCTCGAGCTGCGCCGCTCGTGCGTCTACCCGTTGCTGGGCAATGTACAGGCCTTCCACGCGCACCGCGTCCCAGGCTTCCAGACGCACGTTCTTCCAGATGCCGGCAGTGACGATGCGCGGCCCCCAGTCCCAGCCGAAATGGTAGGGCGCCTTGCGCACGTAGGTGGTACTGAGTCGCGCCGCCGGCTCATCGCCGAAGGCCGAGTCGTAGCCGCCGGGCAGCGCATACGGTTGTTGCGCCAGCCATGGCTGGATCTTCTTGATCGGCGAGCGCACCGTCACTTCAAGCACGTTCTCACCACGTTTGAGCAGCGGTTTGGCATCCACGCGCCAACGTCGGAACATATTGTCCGCGTCCAGCAGCGGCTTGCCGTTGAGGCGGACCTCGGCCAGCGTGTCCAGCCCATCGAATACCAGTTCAACGCGCTCACGCTTCAAAGTCACCGCATCGACACTGAAACGGCCGCGGTACTGCCAGTCGCTCAGGCCCACCCATTGAATCGCGCCTTCGTTGCTGCCTAGAAACGGGTCGGGTACCAGCCCAGCGGCCATCAGATCGGTCTGCACCGTGCCTGGTACCTGCGCCGGCAGCCACACCGTCGCTTGCGGATGTTCCTTCGCCTGCGCCTGTCCCGGCACTAACCGAACCTGCCAACCGTCATCGAGGCTGAGCGAGGTTGGTGGTGCGGCCCAAACCGGCATTGCCAAGGTCAGGCAAAGCAGCGCGACCAGATGCGGGATACGACAGGAACGAAAACGAGAGCGTGACAGGAACATGCAAACTCCTAAAGTGGATCAGCGCCGGGTGGGTGGCGACTGCGCCGTGGCCTCGATCAAATGGACGGCCCCGATCGCGTACAGCGGACCTTCGATGGGCGCAGTGAAGCGCAGGCACAGATCGTGGACACCTTCGCGCGGTGGCAGCGGCGTTTCCAGAGTGAACTGTTCGCCTAAGGTAGTGCCAGCCGGCAACGCCACTTTGGCTAGCCTCTCGCCTTCGCAACCGTTCAGCACTTCTAGTTCTCCCTGCGCTGAGCTTGGAGGATATTGATGCACCTTGGACTGATCGTGCGCCAGCCCATAATTGCGTGCCAGTCGCGCAGCGTCGATGCGGATTCCTGAGATACCGTCCAGCCGTGCCTGCGGGTAGGTCCAGCAGGCATAGAACAAGTCGACGTTGTACACCGGCGTGTCGGTGCCTGGCATATCCGGCAGCAGCGGTACGCGCAGGCCCAGCGGACCTCCATCGTGGCAGTTGCGCAGGCCTTGAGTGTCGACGGTCAGCAGCGCGTCGTGATCGAGGTGGCGGCTACGCGCAGCGGCCAGCGGCTGTCCCTCCTCGGTGAACACCGCGGCTTTGACCGTAACCGGCAGCGTCACCGCGAACGGCGCGCTGTAGTGCGAGGACTTCAGTGTCGGCTCGCTGCCGTCGGTGGTGTAGTGGATCTGGCCGATGCCGGTCTGGTTGCCCAGTGCGATCTTGGCAGGACCACCGTTCAACACCCTATTGGGGCCACCGTCGATCTTGATATCGGCGGCGAAGGCGCCGTCGCTGTAATCGATGCCCAGCGCGCGATAGCGCCGCAACTGTGCCGGCAAGCGCGCGAGGAAGCCGTCCCAGCTGCGCGCGGCCATCGGCGACCACGCTACCTCGGCCACCGCGGCCATACGTGGGAACAGCGCATGGTCGACGTGGCGCGGCGAAGGAATGTATTCGCTCCACAGCGCACCCTGCGCGCCCAGCACGTGTCGGGCCTGGTCGGCGGTCAGCCCCGCGGGCACCGGATCCAGTTCGTACACACGCGACAGCGGCAGTACCGCCAGGCGACCGTTGGGCTCATCGCTGCGATCGGTCTGCAGATTGTCGAGATACATCCAGCCGGCCGGCGCCAGCACCACGTCGTGGCCGAGTTTGGCGGCGGCTACGGCACCTTCCACACCGCGCCAGGACATCACCGAGGCGCTCTCCGGCAGCCCGCCTTCCAGAATCTCGTCCCAACCGATCAGGCGCCGACCCTTGCCAGTCAGATACTTGGCTAGTTGCTCGTTGAACCAGCCCTGCATCGCATGCGCGTCCTTCACTCCAAGCTGCCGCATCTGCGCGCGGATCGCCGGCGACGCTTCCCACTGGTCCTTGACCGCCTCGTCGCCGCCGATGTGGATGTAAGGCGAGGGGAACAGTTCCAGCACTTCGTCGAGCACGTCTTCGATGAACTTCATGCTGCGTCCGTCGGTGTCGAACAGATAGGGATTGACGCCCCAATCCACCGACACCGCAGGGCGTTCGCCGGTCACGCCGACTTCTTCCGGATAGGCCGCCACCGCCGCCTGTGCGTGGCCGGGCATGTCGATCTCGGGCAGGATGGTGATGTGACGCGCGGCGGCATAGGCTACCAGGTCGCGGATTTGTTCCTGCGTGTAATAGCCTCCATAGCGCTGCGGCGTACCGTGGCGGCCCGCGCCCGGCGGCGTGCGCCAAGCGCCGATCTCGGTGAGCTTCGGATAGCGCTTGATCTCGATGCGCCAGCCCTGGTCGTCGGTAAGGTGCAGATGCAGCACGTTGAGCTTGTGCTGGGCCATTGCGTCGATCACGTGCTTGACCGTGTCCACGTCGTGGAAGTGGCGGGCCACGTCCAGCAACTGGCCGCGCCAGCCGAAACGCGGCCAATCGCGGATCGTCACCGCCGGTATTTCGAAAGCACCGTGCTTGGTATCGGCGCTCGCCAATTGCCAGGCGCTGATCGCGCCATAGAACAGGCCGGCGGGGTCGCGCGCGCGGATGCGCAGGCCTTGTGCATCCACATCCAACGCGTATCCCTCGGCCTGGGTCACTGGCGACTGGGGATCCAGCTGCAAACGGATGCTGGCGGCCGACGGTGTGGCTTCCTCGCGCACGCTCAGATCCAAGCCGCGCGTATCGCGCAACAGTCGAATCAAATGGCTCGCAGTGTCGCGCGCAGGGGCATCGTTCGGCGCGACCGAAACGACGGTCTTGGCGGTGATCTGGAAGCGACCCTCGCCGCGCTTGGCCTGGACCGGCGCGGGGATCAGTGGCAGCACTTCGACGTGCGCAGCGGCGACTGCCGTCGGAGCCGCGCGCTCCGCGCAGCCGGACAGCGAGAGGCCGGCGACCAACAGCAGGGAGAATGAGCGTATCAACGTATCGATGCGTACGGAACGAGCAGGTGTCGTGATCATGCGGTCGCCTTCTTCATCGTTCTTGTCGGGGACAGCAGTTGCCTGGCAACCATGCGCTGGCATTGGTCTGGCTCGCCAAGCATTCGCATTGGGAGACGGTGGCTTTGAGGCTCGACTGTCGGAGGAACAATAGCGTGGTCGCGGTCGGCGCAGCAGGCGACCCTGTCACGGTGGCGAAAAAAATAGGGGAGTGCGCGCGGCGATGCAGACGTTCGGCGTGCGGCTCCAGCGTGGCGGCGGAATGGAGCTGCTGCGTGGCAGCGGCTATCGGGCGTCATGGAGAACGGCACTCCCTGTGGAAAAGCTACTGGGTCGCTTGCACGGTCCTGCAAAAAAAGGGCAGGCCATCGTGGAGGGAACGATGGCCTGCCCGTACCACACCACACTAGAACTTGTAGGTGAAGGCCAGTTGGTAGTTACGTCCACTCTTGTATACGCCGAGCGGAGTGCGCTTCTGGGTGTCGTACCAGTAGTAGGTTTCGTCGAGCAGGTTGGTGGCGCTGAAGGTGACGCCGAACATATCGTTGATCTGATAGCCCGCGATCAGGTCGAGTTGCTTGTACGCATCGGCGAACACGGTGGATTGCTGGCGCCCGATCTGATTGAAGTACTCCGAGCGATAGCTATAGTTCACGCGCACATTGAACGGGCCTTTTTCGAAGTACGGGGTCAACGTATAGGCGTTCTTGGAGACGTAAGGCAGGAACAGGTCGCTGCTGGTGCTGGTATCGGTGTAGGTGTAGTTGGCGTTGATGCCGAAACCGTTATCGAACGCGTGCTGGTAGATCAGCGCGACGCCGGTCGCAGTAGCATCGGCGACGTTGATCGGACGGCTGATGGAATAGACGCCGGACACGCCGGAGATCGGATTGGTCAACTGCTGTTCCGTAGTGTTGGTCACGACGTAGTTGGTGATGTCGCGACGGAACACCTCGGCGGCCAACATGCTGCTCGGGGCGAAGTACCACTCGAAAGCCAGGTCGTAGTTGGTGGCCTCGTAAGGTTTCAGGTCGACGTTGCCGCCTCCACCGGTCAGATCCGCGTCGTTAAGGTCCAACGTCCCGGCCAATTGGCCGTAGCGCGGGCGGGCCATCACCTTGGCGGCGGAGAAGCGCGCCACCATGTCGTCGTTGAGCTCGTAGGCCAGGTTGAAGCTGGGCAGCGGCTTGTAATAGCTGCGGTTGGCCAGCGCCCGATCGTAGCCGCCCGCACCATTGCTGACCCAGTACAACGACTTGTCCGACGTGTCGACATATCGTACGCCCAGGTTACCGCGCCACTTGCCCGACTCGAAGTTCGCCTGCGCGTAGAACGCGTTGGTGATTTCCTTGACGTCGAACGAGGGTCCGTAGTTGTAGTTGTAAGGACCGCGCGGCGTCAGCGTATTGAAATAGGCGATGGCAGCGCCCAAGTCGGCCGTTGGCCAGCTCGTCAAATCTCCGCTCGCGCCGAGGCCGTCGTATAGGCCACTAGGTGCCAGGCCGCCGAGGATCTCGGTCAGATTCAGTGCAGAGACCACATCCACCGCGTTGCCGCGCGAAGACACGCCGTTGTCATGGTTGGTGTACTTGTAGCCGAATTGGAGCTTGTTGATCGGCCCCCATTCCACGTTGTGCTCGGCGTCGAACTGGAAGTAGCGTTCTTTATCGCGGCTGGTCTCGTAGTACTGTCCGCCGTACTGCTGGCCGGGAGCCAGACCCCAGTTGGACGCGTCGTTGTTGTCGTAATTGACGATGGTGTGGTTGGCGTCGTACTCGAAGTCGAAGCCGCCGCTTAGCAGCAGCGTCTTCATCAGGTACTCCGGATCCTTGCCGCCCTTGGCGCTGGTGGTGCCCGCCTGGGTGGTGAACACCCAGTTGTCGCCATAGTAATCGTGGCGCAAGTTCAGGCTATTGGTCTCGACTTGGCTCTTGCGCAGGTTGAAATCGTGCTGCGCATAGGCGTCGCCGTCGACGTCGGCTGCGACCACATAGCCGTCCTCGATGGTGGCGCTGGTGATCTGGCTCAGGCTGCAAGCCGGGCAGACGTAGCGCGCCTGACTGAAGTTGTCGTACTTGCCCTTGACGTAGAGCCCGGTCAGGTTGAACTCGTTGCGGTCATTGGGCTTCCACTGCAGCGCCGCCTGCAGGCCATCGCGCTTGCGATCCTGCTGAAAATAGGAACTGCTGATGCCAACCGGCAGCTTGGCCTCTGCAGGGTCGCCTTCACCGGTGATCGTGGCGGTGGCGGGAAGTCCAGTGGTGTAGCCCCAATACTCGATGCCGGCGCGAGAAATGCTCTGCTCATCGTGCGTGCCCGAAACCAGGAAACCGAAGTCCTCAGCGTCGTTCTTCCAACTCCATAGCAACGAACCGCGTGGATTGCCGTCTTCGGAGCGGTCGTTGTAGTTGTAGCCGAGCGAACCGCGGATGGTGTTCTTGGGCAGGTCCAGCGGCTTGCGGGTATGCACGATCACGGTGCCGCCGATCGAACCTTCGTCGATGCGGGCTTCCGGGGTCTTGTACACCTCCATCAAGCCAATGATTTCCGGCGAGAGCAGGGTGTAGTTGAAGGTACGGCCGCTGGTGTCGGTAGGATTGCCACCCCAGTCACCGGAGGCGATGGTCTGGCCGTTGACCAGCACTCGGTTAAGCGCCGGGTCGGTACCGTTGATGCTGACCTTCTCGCCTTCGCCGAACTGGCGGTCGACGGTAATGCCGGGCAGATGCGAGAGCGATTCGGCCGCATTGGTATCAGGGAACTTGCCGATGTCTTCCGCGCTGATCGCGTCGACGATGGAATTGGCCGAGCGTTTGACCGCCTGACTCTTTTCCAGAGAGAGGCGGTAGCCGGTAACGGTGACGGTGTCTAACTGCGTGGCCTGCTCATTGGAACTAGGCGCCTGGCTGGCTTCTTGCGCATGGGCGCTGAACGCTATGCTGGCGACGATGGCTGCCGATAGTGCTGACTTGCGGTACTTCATGCCACTCTCCCGATCAGTCTGTTGGTTGCTGCGGTGGTTGTTCTGTTACCTAGTGGGTTGTGTTGTTGCCGAGCTGTTGTTGCTCCATAGATTTCCACCCCGGACGCCGTATACGTCCACTCCGTGTCTTTGATCGCGGTTGCGAAAGTTTTTGTTCTCTAGTTCAAATACCACTGCGCTGCGCCGACCACGCCAAGCTGTCCGTGCTCGACCAGACGCACGGGAATGCGCTCCAGCGCTGGGCGCATCGGTCCCTTGTTGAGGTAGCGCGCGACGAAGTCGCTATTCGGAAGGAAGTCGCGGATCTGCGGCAAGATGCCGCCGGCCAGGCGGATGCCGCCCTGCACGCCGTAGGTCAGTGCCATGTCGCCGACCACGCTGCCAAGGAAGCCGCAGAAAACTTCGAGGGTTTCGCGCGCGAGCGCGTCATCGCCGGTCTGCGCCGCCGCGGTGATCTGACTTGGTTTTGACAATACGGGTTTCGCGCCGCGCAGCACCGCCAGCGCGTTGTACAAGTTGAGGATGCCGGGGCCGGACAACACATGTTCGATCGTCACGTGCGCGTGCTGCTTCAGCAGTTGCGCCAGCAACGCCAATTCGAGTTCGTTGTTCGCCGCCAGCGAGGCCTGGCCGGCCTCGGTAGCCAGCACAAAGGGACGGTCGCCGCGAGGAATCCACACTGCGGCGCCGAGGCCGGTGCCCGGACCCAGCACCAGCATAGGGCCGTTTACGGTGGACTCGTATGGTCCGGTGATGTGGGTGGTTTCCAAGGTGGGGAGGGCGGCGGCGGCGTAGGCCACGGCCTCGAAATCGTTGACCAGACGCAGATCGGCGAAGCCGAGGTGCTCACGGGTTTCGCGGATCGACAGCGGCCACGGCAGATTAGTGGTGATGACCGTGCCGTCGTCCAGTGCGTAGCCGGCGCTGGCGACCACTCCACGATCCACTCCGTGGCCGTCGTGCGTGGCCAGGAACTCGGCGATGAACTCGACAAGCGAGGCGTATTCGGTGCAGTCGTACTTGTGGAAAGCCAGCACTTCGACCGGCTGCCCAAGCCCGGCTCCGGCACGCACCAGAGCCAGGCGCGCATGGGTGCCGCCGACATCTGCGGCGAGGAAGGGCATGCCCTTCGCCAATGAACTTGTTGTGGCTCGATCGATCATTGCGAACACACTTCCCTCACGCCCCGGATCTGCTCTGGCACCTGACAAGGTGCCCCTGTGGCCCGAGTTTGGATCGATCTAAACAACGATGTCAATGACCTGTCATCGGTTTCTGTTAAAGAGCTCTTATAAGCAATAGAAACGCCTGTTCATATATGCAAAGTCATGGATTGATTACAAATTTGTTGATATTTTGCCGTTTTAGAACGTTCTAATGCGCCAAACTTCTGGGCGACACTGGTGTCCAAAAGGCACTCTTTAAGCCTGAGAAGAGGGGTCGAATCGGGAAACGTATGACAACGCAAGCCATCACACGCAGATCCACCATTAAAGACGTCGCCGAACGCGCCAAGGTCTCGCTGAAGACAGTGTCCCGGGTGATCAACAACGAACCTTCTGTGACGCAGGGCACGCGCGCACGGGTAACCCAGGCGATCACCGAGCTCGACTACGAACCCGATCCGTCCGCACGCAATCTGCGCAATGGTTTGTCGTTCGTGATCGGCTTGGTCTACGACAATCCCAACCCGTACCACATCATCGCGGTACAGAAGGGCGTACTCGCTGCCTGCCGCGAAACCGGCTACGGCCTTCAAATCCAGCCGGTGGACTCGACGTCGCCGCTGCTGGCCGACGAACTGGTCGACTTCGTGCAGCGCTCTCGCTTGGCCGGGCTGGTGCTGACCGCACCTATGTCCGAACGCAAGGATCTGATCGACACGTTGGCCGAGCGTGGCATTGCGCTGGTGCGCATCATCGCCGCAACCGAAGACCCGAACGACGGCCTGCCGTGCGTCTACGTGGATGACCGCAACGCCGCCTACGAGATCACCGAGCACCTGATCCAGCTCGGCCACCAGCGCATTGGTTTCCTGTGGGGCGGCCCGCAACACCGTTCCAGCGGCGAGCGCTACGCAGGCTACCAACAGGCGCTGAAGGATTACGGCATCACCGTCGACGAGCAGTTGGCGTTGCCCGGCGATTACACCTTCGACGACGGCTTTCGTGGCGCGCGGTGCCTGCTAGCGCTGCAGGAACCGCCGACCGCGATCTTCGGCAGCAACGACGAGATCGCCGCCGGCGTGCTGGCGGCGGCGAAATCCGCCGGCATCGACGTGCCCTACGAACTTTCCATCGCCGGCTTCGAGGACAGCCCATTCTCGCGCCAGTCGTGGCCGCCGCTGACCACCGCCAAGCAGGCCACCGAGAGCATCGCCAAGCAAGCTGCGCGCCTGTTGATCGGCGGCCTGCGCCAGCACGCCTACGCCGACAAGCCGACACCGCTGCGCAATCAGGGTTTCTTGCCGCAACTGGTGGTGCGCGGATCGACCGCGCCGCTGCGACTGGGTCCGCTTCCTATTCGGGACGACCTTTAACCGACGCTACACCCAACGAAATACGAGAGCGTCATCCCAGCGAAAGCTGGGATCCATCTTGACTTTGGACCTTTGCGCTAGGAGCAAGATCAAAATGGATCCCAGCTTTCGCTGGGATGACGGCTTGAGTACACCTTGTCCGAGAATATCCTGGTGTTCATTGCGCCAGGACGCAGCGAGTGAGCGTGGAACCTCTCAGACCGACGATTGGCGCAGCACCTGCAGGACGTCATAGCACGCACCCATGGTGTGGTAATCGGTCTTGCCGGCGGGACTCTTTTCGTTGCTGTACTTGCGGTTGTCTCGATCCAGGATGCGGTACCAGGCGCCGTGTTGGTGATCGACGAAATGCCGCCACGAGTAGGCCCACAGTTTGTCGTACCAATCCCAGTAACCGCTGTCGCCGCTGCGTAGCGCCAACCGCGCCGCCGCCGCGATCGATTCGGCCTGCACCCAGAAATACTTATCGTCGTCGCAGATGCTGCCGTCCGGTGCGAAGCCATAGCAGAGTCCGCCGGATTCGTCGTCCCAGGCCCGCGCCACCGCGGTATCGAACAGGTGCCGTGCGGTCGGCAGCAGCCAGGCCTCCGCAGTGCCGCGTGCTTGCAGATGGCCATCGAGGATCACCAACAGCTTCGCCCATTCGGTCAGATGGCCCGGCTGGAAACCCCAGGGGCGGAAAAGATGCTTGGGGTCGTCGCGATGGTAATCCCAGTCGACGTTCCAATCGCGATCGTAGTGTTCCCATATCAGGCCGCCGGCTTTCGCCGCCTGGCGCCGGGTTATATGGTCGGCCAACGTCAGCGCGCGATCGAGGTAGCGGAGCTCGCCGCTGGCTTCGTAGGCGGCCAGCATCGCCTCGCACATATGCATGTTGGCGTTCTGGCCGCGGTAATCGCTGAAGTTCCAATCGGCGTCGGCTTCGTCGCGATACAAACCGGCAGCCGCGTCCCAGTAGCGAGATTCGAGCAACTCCCAGGTTTCGTCCATCCACGGCACCACTTCTTCGATGCCGGCCTTGCGCGCGGTCGCGTAGGCCAGCAGCACGAAGGCGACGCCGTAGGCATGGTTGGTGCGGTCTTCGGCGAGGCCGTCGCGGATCGTCCAGACATAGCCGCCGCTGCGCGGATCGCGATGGGCATCGCGGAGGTAGCGCAGACCATGGTGCACGGCGTCGAGGTATTCCTGCCGCAACGCCGCATCGCTGCCGAACTCGTTTGCCGCCATCGCGTAGTTGAAGACGAAACGCGTGCTACTGACCAGGTGGCGGTGGGTCGCGTCGTAGACCGTGCCATCGTCGCGAAAGTAATGGAAGAAGCCGCCGCTCGGGTCGATCACGCGCGGATGGTAGAACGCCATCGTGTCGGCGATGTGCGCGCGCAGGAAATCTTCGGTGCGGAAATCCTGCCGGTCGGAAAGGTCGGGAGTCATAAATTCTGCTCGCAATAGGGGGTGGGCGTTGGCGTGGCCGCGAACGCTTTTGGTGGTTCGGGTTTCTGCGCAGCGGTTTGCATACTCACAGTCTTCGCCAGCTGCTGTTGATGTTGAGAAAACTTGTCCGACTTTCTGCATCGGGCTCCGCTATCGGCCGGCGGCAAAAACCATAAGCAAGAAGATCGACGATGCTCTGATGCTCGCCTGTTCGTTTTACCGACTTCGCCGTGTCTGAGCGGCACCGATTAGCCCCCGACAAGTGTCTTGGCACAGCAAATCCATGATTATCAATAGGTTGAGCGAACATTCGTGCCGTTTGTACATACAGGCTTGCATTGTTCAAATATGATATGCATATTCGCATATAAAATAATGGTACCAGTAGCATAGTGACGCGTCTGCCCAGACCGCCACTGCCACGGTTTCCAACTCCCTGGGAGGGGACGCCATGTACAGCTTCCTGGTTCGCAACCAGAAACCTTTGTTTCTGCAGCGGCGATTTGCCGAAGAGTGAATCGAACGATGTCTGCCGTCATCGAGATCGCTGAACGCCGCTTGGGTGCCACCGACGTGCGCTTGCCGGTGCTGGGCTTCGGCGCGGCGCCTATCGGCAACCTGTACACCGAAGTGACCGACGATGAGGCGATGCGGGCGATAGGCACCGCGCTGGAAAACGGCATCTATTATTTCGATACCGCGCCGTACTACGGCTATGGCCTGAGCGAATCCCGCTTGGGTCAGGGACTGAAGGGCGTGGGGCGCGACAGCGTCCGCATCTCGACCAAGGTCGGACGACGAATTTACGAAGACGCCACCCGCGAGCCGGGTCGGGAAGGTTTCGCCGTCTCTGGCCGCAAAGCGGAGTTCGACTACAGCCGCGACGGTGTGATGCGCTCGTTCGAGTCCAGTCTGCAACGGTTGGGAACCGATCGGGTAGACATCCTGTTGCTGCACGACATCGGTCGGCTTACCCATGGCGATAGCCATCCGATCATGCTGCGGCAGGCGCTGGACGAGGCGCTGCCGGCGATGGCGGAACTGAAGTCCTCCGGTGCGTGCGGCGCCATCGGCATCGGCGTCAACGAAGAAGACATCGCCGTCGAACTGATGCCGCTGTTCCCGCTGGACTGCGTGATGCTGGCCGGCCGCTACACCTTGCTGGAACAGCACGCATCGCAACGGATCATGCAGGAAGCGCAAGCGCAAAACGTCGGCGTCCTGATAGCAGGCCCGTACAGCTCGGGTTTGATGGGCGATGCGCGGGCGCCAGGCAGCACCTACAACTACGCACCGGTGGAGCCGCGAGTCCTGCAACGCGCCCAGCAGATCTATGCCATCTGTGCTGAATATGGCGTGGATGTGGGCGCTGCCGCTTTGCAGTTTCCGCTGGCCCATCCAGCAGTGATCAGCGTGGTGGCCGGAATGCGCAACGCGGAAGAAGCGATGAGCGCGTCGCTACGCTATAGCGCGGAACTTCCCGCAGAATTCTGGCAACAGCTACGCGCCCAAGGATTGATCCAGAACTGGGCGATAACGCCGTGAGAATCGTCGATTCGCATCTGCACTTCTGGCAGCTCTCGCGCGGCGACTATCTGTGGCTGACGCCTGAATTTTCTGCGCTGTACCGCGATTTCCTCCCTAACGACATCGATGCGACCTTGCGAACATGCGGAGTCGAGTCGGTGGTGGTAATCCAGGCAGCGGCGACCGAAGCCGAAACCCACTACCTCCTCGATCTCGCGCGCCACCATCCTGTGATCGCCGGCATTGTCGGTTGGACCGACTTCGAAGCCGAGGACGCGCCGCAGCGGATAGCCTCGCTTTGTCAGGCTGCGCAGGGTCGTTTGAAAGGGCTGCGGCCGATGGTCCAGGATATTCCGGACACGCAATGGCTGCTGAGGCCTGCGTTGGATCCGGCGTTCAATGCGCTGATTGCCAATGATCTATCGTTCGACGCCTTGGTCGCGCCTGTGCACTTGCCAGTGCTTACGGAGCGGCTGAACCGTCATCCCCAGCTGAGGGCCGTGCTCGACCACGCTGGCAAACCCGACATCGCCGGCGAGGGATTCGACACCTGGGCGCAGCAAATTACGCGCCTGGCCAACCAAACCAACGTGCTGTGCAAGTTGTCCGGTCTGCTATCCGAAGCGAGACGCTCTGCGTCCGCGGCGGACATTGAGCCTTACGTAGCGCATCTATTCGCCAGTTTCGGACCCAGAAGAATCATGTGGGGCAGCGACTGGCCGGTAGTGACCGCCGCCGCCGGCTATCTCCACTGGTTCGAGATGGCCAAAGCGCTGGTTCAACGCCTGGCCGCAGGGCACCAGGAAGACGTCTTCGCCAACAACGCCCAGAGCTTCTATCGCCTGGCACGGTAATCGTACTTGTGAATCGCAGGAGAAAAACGATGTCTCAACTATCTAACGAATATCAGGCGGTTGCGCGATGAGCGGCCGCTTGCAAGGAAAGCGTTGCCTCATTACCGCGGCCGGTGCGGGCATCGGCCGCGAAAGCGCACTGGCGTGCGCGCGCGAAGGGGCGCTGGTGCTGGCCACCGATATCGATGCGCAGGCCTTGGCCTTGCTTTCGGCGGAGTCGGAGGCGATCGAGACACAGGTGCTGGACGTCACCCGTTCCGAGGATATCGACATGTTCGTGTCCGCACAGGGCCCATTCGATGTGCTCTTCAACTGCGCCGGCTACGTGCATCAAGGCAGCATTCTCGATTGCGATCAGGAGGCGTGGCGCCGTTCCTTCGCGATCAATGTGGATGCGATGTATTCGCTGTGCCGCGCGGTGCTGCCCGGCATGCTCGCGCAAGGTCGGGGAAGCATCATCAACATGTCCTCGGTCGCCTCAAGCATCAAAGGCGTGCCCAACCGATTCGCTTACTCCACCACCAAGGCGGCGGTGATCGGTTTGAGCAAGGCGATCGCGGCTGATTTCGTCACCCAGGGCGTGCGTTGCAATGCGATCTGTCCCGGAACCATCAAGACCCCGTCGCTTTCCGAGCGCGTCGCCGCGCTGGGCGGTGATCAGGAAGCGGTGTGGAAAAGCTTCATCGAGCGTCAACCGATGGGCCGGCTGGGCGAGCCGAAGGAAATCGCTGCACTGGTTGTCTACCTGGCATCCGACGAGTCCTCTTTCACCACCGGACAAACCCACATCATCGACGGCGGCTGGTCGAACTAACGAATGCAAGAGTAAGGAGATACTGCGATGAAACTACTGCGCTACGGACCGAGCGGAAACGAACGGCCGGGATTATTGGACGGCGAGGGACGCATTCGCGACCTCAGCCATATCGTCGACGATATCGCCGGCGAGCATCTCACCGCCGCGGAATTGGACGCGCTCCGTGCCCTGGACATCGCGTCCTTGCCTCTGGTCGCTGAAAACGTGCGGCTGGGTGCAGCGGTAGGGCGGATCGGCAAGTTCATCTGCGTAGGCCTGAACTACGCCGACCATGCCGCCGAATCGGGTATGACCGTGCCGGAACAGCCGATATTGTTCATGAAGGCGACCAGCGCGGTGGTCGGACCGAACGACACGGTGGTGATTCCACGCGATTCGCACAAGACCGATTGGGAAGTCGAACTGGGCGTGGTGATCGGCGACAAGGCGCATGATGTGCCGGTCGAAACCGCGCTGGAGCATGTGGCCGGTTACGCGGTCATCAACGACCTTTCCGAGCGCGAATTCCAGCTCGAGCATGGCGGGCAGTGGGTCAAAGGCAAGAGCTGCGACACCTTCGGCCCGATCGGGCCCTGGCTGGTCACCCGCGACGAAATAGCGGACCCGCAAAACCTGGCGTTGTGGCTGGAAGTGAACGGCCACCGTTACCAGAACGGCAATACCCGGACCATGGTGTTCACGGTCGCGAAACTGGTGAGCTACATCAGCCGCTACATGACGCTCATGCCGGGCGACGTGATCAGTACGGGTACGCCGCCGGGCGTGGGTCTGGGCCAGAAGCCGCCGGTGTACCTCAAACCGGGCGACGTCATGGAACTGGGTATCGAAGGGCTGGGCCAACAGCGACAGCAGACCGTCGCTTATGGAAAACATTGATTCAGCCACCGACAGTGGCGTGGAAAAGCATAAAGAAGCTTGAGGAAAGGGTATGAGTAAATTCACCGCAATAGATACTTACGATGTTCGCTTTCCCACCTCGCGCGAACTGGACGGTTCCGATGCGATGAATCCGGATCCCGATTATTCGGCCGCCTATCTCATCCTGCGTACCGACGACCCCGATGGATTAGCCGGCTATGGGCTGGTCTTCACCATCGGGCGCGGCAATGATGTGCAAACCGCGGCGATCTCCGCGCTCTCGCATCTGGTGTTAGGGCGGGACGTAGATGCGGTACTGGATGATCTGGGCGCCTTCGCACGCACCCTGACCGACGATTCGCAACTGCGCTGGCTGGGTCCGGAGAAGGGCGTGATGCACATGGCCATCGGCGGCGTCATCAACGCTGCCTGGGACATGGCCGCGCGCCGCGCGCGCAAGCCGTTGTGGCGTTACATCGCCGACATGACACCGGAACAGTTGGTGCGCACCATCGATTTCCGCTACCTCTCCGACGCGCTCACACCGGAGCAGGCGCTCGATCTGTTGCGCGCCGCGGAACCGGGCAAGGCGCAACGAATGGCGTCGTTGCTGCAGGAGGGCTATCCCGCCTATACCACTTCGCCCGGCTGGCTCGGCTATTCGGATGAGAAGTTGATGCGGCTGGCCAGGGAGGCGGTGGAGGATGGCTTCCGCACCATCAAGCTCAAGGTCGGACTCAGCGTCGAGGACGATATCCGCCGTTGCCGTCTGGCGCGCGAAGCGATCGGCCCGGATGTCTCCATGGCGGTGGACGCCAATCAGCGCTGGGATGTGGCCCCGGCCATCGCCTGGATGAAAAAGTTGGCACCCTTCGACATCGCCTGGATCGAAGAGCCGACCAGTCCGGACGACATTCTCGCGCATGCTGCTATCCGCCGCGGCATTGCGCCGGTGCCGGTCTCCACCGGCGAGCACACGCAGAACCGTGTTGTCTTCAAGCAGTTGCTGCAAGCGCAGGCGGTGGACCTGATCCAGATAGACGCGGCTCGCGTGGGCGGGGTCAACGAGAACCTGGCCATCCTGTTGCTAGCCGCCAAGTTCGGCGTGCGCGTGTTTCCGCATGCCGGCGGCGTGGGTCTATGCGAACTGGTCCAGCATCTGGCCATGGCGGATTTCGTCGCTATCAGCGGCAGCAAGGAGGATCGCGCTATCGAATTCGTCGATCATCTGCACGAGCACTTCGTCGATCCGGTACGCATCCATCATGGGCGTTACCTTGCGCCGGAACAGCCAGGATTTTCGGCGGAGATGCATGCGCAGTCGGTGCAGCAGCATCTCTATCCGGGCGGGCCGGTATGGAGTCCCACGACGGCGGTCAACACCTCCGGCGCAGTGGATGTCATGGCATAGTCGCAGCGATAGGCATCGCGCTTGTCGGGTGTCCGGTTGGTTTTCCTATTGCAGGAACTTCAGGTGAAGTGATCATGCGAATTTTGTTCCTGAAAGCATCGGCTGGAGCCTTGCTCATGCTTGCCTCTCTGGCGCATGCACAGGCCCAGCCGCAAGCTGCGGCCGACGCCGTCGTTGCGCCGGCCTATCAGCCGACGGAATCGAACCTGGCGGCGCGACGCTGGTTCCAGGACGCAAAGTTCGGCGTCTTCCTGCATTGGGGGCTCTATAGCGAGCTCGGGGGCGTTGGAAGCAAGGGGTTATCCGAGTGGATCATGTACGACTCGCGTATCCCCGCCAGCAAGTACGAACGCCTGGCAACATTCTTCAACCCAACGAAATTCAATGCCGATGAATGGGTCGCAACGTTCAAGGCGGCCGGAGCGCACTACATCGTCATAACGGCAAAGCACCATGACGGCTTCGCCATGTTCGACAGCAAGGTTTCGCCGTACACGGTGGTCAAGTCGACGCCATTTGCCCGAGATCCTATTGCGGAACTTGCGGCGGCCTGCAGACGGCAGGGCATCAAGCTGTTCTTCTATTATTCGCAGCTGGATTGGCATAGCACCGACTATTATCCCCGCGGCAGTACCGGACAATTTTCGGGTCGGCCGGAAACGGGAGACTGGGACAAATATCTCGACTACCAGGATGCGCAACTGCGCGAATTGCTGACTCAGTACGGCCCGATTGGGGGGATATGGTTCGATGGCTGGTGGGACCAGCAGCACACGCCGATGCAGAATCGCTGGCGCCTCGAACGTACCTATAAGCTCATCCATTCGCTTCAGCCCCAGGCTCTGATCGTCAACAATCATCACCAACCGCCGTTCCCGGGCGAGGACTACCAAACTTTCGAGCGCGATCTTCCCGGCGAGAACTCGATGGGCTTCAACAAGGGACACATCGGCTCGCTGCCGCTTGAAATGTCAGAGACCATGAATGGCACCTGGGGTTTCAGCCTTACCGACGATCAATACAAAAGCGTGGAAACCCTGGTTCGAACCCTGGTGGGCGCTGCGGGACGAAACGCCAATTTCCTGTTGAATACCGGCCCCATGCCGAACGGGCAGCTGCAGCCGGAAAATATCGCTACCTACGCCGAGATAGGCCGATGGCTTAAGACCTATGGCGCCAGCGTTTATGGCACGCGAGGCGGTCCGGTTTCTCCTCGCAACTGGGGGGTGACTACGCAGAAGGGAAACACGGTGTATGTTCACATTCTCGACTGGAAGGACGATCGCTTGTTCGTTCCCATCACACAGAAGATAAAAGATGCGACCTTGGTGCGCGACGGCAGCCACGTCCGCTTCGACAAAGTGGACGGCGGCATCGAACTGTTGGGAGTCGCGAAATCAGCAGGGGCCTATGACGAAGTCGTCTCCCTCGAGCTGGAATGAGCTGGTGATGGGATCTTTAACTTATCGGCGCTGGGACTTGATGTCCCGTAAGCGAGTGTGAACATGGCCAGACCCGTTTCCGATCTGCGCGAAGCCGCGCGACGCCGTCTGCCGCGGCTGTTGTTCGACTACATCGATGGCGGCTCGTACGACGAGATTACCCTGCGGCGCAATATCGACGACTTGAAGGCGATCGCGCTACGTCAGCGGGTGATGACCGACATCTCGACATTGTCGATGGCCACGAGTTTGTTCGGGCAGGCCATGAGCATGCCGTTGGCGCTGGCCCCGGTCGGCTTCGCCGGGATGTATGCACGGCGCGGCGAAGTGCAGGCAGCGCGCGCGGCGCGTGCGGCCGGCGTGCCGTTCTGTCTTTCCACGCTGAGTATCTGCGGCTTGGAAGAGGTGGTGGAAGACAGTGGCGGCCCGGTCTGGTTCCAGTTCTACATGTTGCGCGACCGCGGCTTCTGCCAGAGTCTGATCGAACGGGCCAAGGCAGCCGGCAGCCCGGTGTTGTTGCTGACCGTGGATCTGCCGGTCGCCGGTGCGCGTTACCGCGACTTGCGCTCCGGCATGTCCGGACCGATCGGCTTGAAGGGCGCCTGCATGCGCGCCTGGCAAGGCGCGACTCACCCGCGCTGGCTCTGGGATGTGCGATTGCACGGGGGGCCGCATCGTTTCGGCAATATTCCGCCGGAGGTGATCGGCGAGGGTGGAGTGGGCGCATTCGCAGGGTGGATCAAAACCAATTTCGATCCTACCGTCACCTGGAAAGACCTCGATTGGGTGCGCAGCCATTGGGATGGCCCGATCGTGATCAAAGGCCTGCTGGATCCCGCTGATGCGCGCGCGGCGCTGGCTGCAGGCGCCGACGGCATCGTGGTATCCAATCACGGCGGGCGCCAGTTGGACGGGGTGCCGTCGGGCATAGCGGCCTTGCCGGGAATCCTGGATGAGGTGGGAGGACGCGTCCCGGTGCTGATGGACGGCGGCATCCGTTCGGGCCTGGATGTCCTACGTGTGCTGGCCACGGGTGCGCAGGGCTGCCTGGTCGGCAAGGCCTGGGCGTATGCGCTGGGTGCGGGCGGCGGGCAAGGCGTGAGCGAAATGCTGGCGACCTTCAAAGCCGAGCTGGAAGTGGCCATGTCTTTGACCGGCTGCACGGATCTGAGCAAGGCCGGCCGCGAGTTGCTGGCGCTTTGATCGTTATCGAGCTGACCTGCTCAGACCGCCATTGTCGCTAGCATTCAGAGGGCAGGGCGGCGCTGTCGTCGTCAGGTTTGCGCGACTGGGCTAAAGAGAAAATGCGAACCATCGGTCGCCATTTCTCGCCTGGCGCGGATCCGGGCAACGGCTTCTGGAAAGTGGACATCAGCGCTTCCCACGCCTGCACGCGCGGGTTGGCGCTGTCGGCTGCCGCTTTCGCTTCGGCGGAATAATCTTCGTCCACGTCGATGGTCAACACCAGCCGGTCGTCGACCCGGTAGATCTCCATATCGCGCACACCTGCGGCGACGATGGATTCGATGATTTCGGGCCAGATCGCCTCGGGGCTATGCCAGCGCTCGTATTCGGCGATCAGCGCCGGATCGTCGCGCAGGTCCAGTGCGTAGTAGAGCCGTGGCATCGCTCATGCACTCCCGGTCGCGCGCGCGACTGGGGTGGCAGAAGCGGTGAACGCGAACCACAGGATCACCGCAAAGCACAGGGCTGGAACCGCCATCGCCCAATGTATGCCTGCCTGGTCAGAAACCGCGCCCATCAACGCGGTCAGGATGGCGCCACCGATAATCGACATGACGATCAGCGAGGACCCCAGCTTGCGCTCGTCATCGCCCAAGCCTTCCAGGCCCAGCGCGAAAATGGTCGGGAACATGACCGACATGAAAAGACTGCTGGCCACCAGCGCATAGACGCCGATCGAATGCGGCGTTGCCACCGCGATCGAACACAGCGCTAGGTTGATCAGCGCGAATATTCCCAGCAGACGGGCAGGGGGCAGATAGCGCAATAGCGCCGTCCCTACGAACCGCCCCACCATGAACAGCACCAGAGAAGCGGTGAGATACACCGCGGCCGATTTTTCCGGCGTCCCTGGCAAACCGTCTTGGATGTATCGAATCAGGAAACTCCAGATGCCGACCTGCGCGCCCACATAGAAAAATTGGGCCACGATGGCCAGGACGAAGCGCCGCTTGCGTAAAAGGCGGCTGAAAATACCGTGACCCTGACCGGCGGGTTCGGCCGCGCTCGAGGTTGTGGGGAAGCGGGTCAGGGCGATCAACAGCGCCCATAACACCACGATGCCGCCGATGATCAGATAAGGCGTCTGCACGGCCGAAGATTCGGCCGCGTAGAAAGCTTGGCGTGCCGCAGGACTCATTGCCGCCAGATCGGTGGCCGTATGCTCGACGCCCGAGAAGATGAAGTGCTGTCCGATCAGAATGCCGGTGATCGAGCCCAAAGGGTTGAACGCCTGCGCCAGATTCAAACGTCGGGCAGCGCCTTCGGCCGGCCCGAGGACGGTGACCAATGGATTGGCCGTGGTTTCCAGAAACGCCAGGCCACTGGCGATCACGAACAGCGCCAGCAGGAAGAGGTTGTAGGTATGCGCTTGCGCCGCCGGATAGAACAGGAACGCGCCGGTGGCGTACAAGAGCAAGCCGAGGACGATGGCCGCCTTGTAGCTGTAGCGCCGCATGAACATGCCGGCGGGAATGGCGAACACGAAATAGCCGAGATAGAACGCGCTCTGTACCAAGCCGGCCTGGAAATCGGAAAGTTCGAAGGCTTTCTTGAACTGCTTGATCAGGATGTCGTTGAGGTTGTTGGCCATTCCCCATAGGAAGAACAGGCTGACAATCAGGACCAGCGGCAGAATGGCGGTCCGAACCAAGGAATTGGGCGCAACCGTGTTGGCGTCTTCGAAGTGCATGCCGCTTACCCCTCCCAAGGCTTGCTGCGCTAGCGTCTTTCGGAGCCTACTGCGGCTGACGTTTTTATGCAAATATAAAAATAATATTCATATATGAATGTGCTGCTATGAATGTGGTGTTCACCGCAGAGCTCCAAGACTCAATTCCCGGCCGCTGTGCCGGTACTCGCCTTGTTCCCTTATCCTGTTCAGCATGATTGCCAAGACCCCGAAGTACCGAGCACCCGCCCTGGACAAGGGCCTGGACATCTTAGAGTTGCTGGCTCAGAACGCCGGCCCTCGATCCATGGGGGAAATCTCGGAAGGAGTAGGACGTTCGCGTGGCGAAATCTTCCGCATGCTGCAGGTGCTTGAAGAGCGCGGCTATCTGACCAAGTTGGCCGGCGATGGGGGCTATATGCTCACCAATCGCTTGTTCATGCTCGGCATGCAACAGCCGCAGGTGCAGAACGTCACTGAAGTGGCGTTGCCGGTGATGCGCCATCTGGCCGATAAGATCCGCCAACCCTGTCATCTAGTCGCGCCCTCCGGCGATCAGATCGTGGTGATCGCCCAGATCGATGTGCCTAGCGACCTCGGCCTGGTGGTGCGCCCCGGCCATCGACGGCCGCTGGCGCACTCGACCTCGGGCCTGGTGCTGTTCGCATTTCAGCAGGAAGACGAGCAGGCGCGCTGGCTGAAATTGATCGACGAAAGCGAAGTGCCGTACGAGCGCGACGAGTTCTTGAAAGCTGCGCAGGAAGTGCGCAAACAGGGCTATGCGATGCACCCCAGCGAGGCCGTGGTGGGCGTTATCGATCTCACCGCGCCGATCCTGCAACAAGAGCACGCTACCTACACGCTGACAGTTCCTTTTATCGAGCGCCGTCCGCAGCAAATCAACGCGCAAGAAGCCTTGCAATCGCTGCGCGAAGCGGCCGATGAGATATCGCAAGCGCTTATGTATCGTTCGCCGCGGAATGCTGGGGTTGTTTGAGACGATGGCCTGAGTGGATCTAGATTGTGTTTCGTGGATGCGCCTCAAATTACTTCGAAGCGCTCCGAAGCGGGTGATGCCGTCGTCAACCAAACTGCCGAACGTTCAAGGGCGACGGCGTATCAGGGATGGCAGCCGAGGACCATTCCAACAACGCGATTGCCGATGTCAGTATTGGCATGGTCGGGAGTCGCGCCTGCCGCTACGCTCGCTGCCCATAAGGCTGATCCAGCCAGCGGACGGACACCAGGAGCAGCGATGGCACGACAAGTAGTGGGAGCAACAGCCGATGGCACGCCGATCCATGCCTTCGACATTGGAACCGGCCGCCTGCGCGCGCAGATTCTGGATTACGGCGCGATCCTGCGCCGCCTCAGCTATGTCGATGCGACTGGCGAGCGCACCGAACTGATTCTGAGTTTCGACGACGTGGACGCCTATCTGCGCGATAGCGCCTACCTCGGCGTCATTGCAGGGCGTTACGCCAACCGCATCGCCGGTTCGGCGTTCACCCTGGACGGCACACGCCATGAGCTCAGTGCCAACGAGACTCCCAACCACCTGCACGGTGGCACGCTCGGCTTCGGGCGTCGGCACTGGCGCGTCCTTTCAGAGAGCGAAGATCGACTCTGCCTGGGATATGACTCGCCGAATGGAGAAGAAGGCTATCCAGGCAACGTCGAGGTGCGCGCGGAGTTCTGCATCGACGACGAGCGCCTGACCCTGGTGCTGCAAGCCAACACCGATGCAGCCACGCCAATGAATCTCACCAATCACGCCTATTTCAATTTGGCAGGCGACGCCACCATACCCGCATCTGCACAGTGGCTGCAGGTGTTGGCCGACGGCTACCTCCCGGTCGCAGACAGTGCGCTGCTGCCGACTGGCGAAATCGCCTCTGTGCAGGGAACGCCTTTCGACTTTCGCCAGGGCCGTGTCCTGGATGATGCCGGCTACCACTCACAACTCGACCTAGCTGGCGGTTACGACCATTACCTGGCGTCGTCCGATCACCGCGCCGGCGCCGTGCTGTTCTCGCCGCACAGTCGCATCCGTCTGACCCTGAGCAGCAACCAGCCGGGGCTGCAGGTCTACGATGGCCACCAGCTTGATGCGGTGCATCCGCAATTGGGCCGGGGCATTTGCCTGGAGCCGACGGCGTATCCAGATGCGCCCAACCGTCCCGGGTTTCCCGACGCCATCCTGCGGCCGGAAACTACCTACCTCAATCGCATCGAATACAAAGTGGAGCGCGATAGCTAAAGGGTCGACAGGTCTGTTCGAACCGTACCCAGGCGCCGGCACTAAGCGCGTTCCCGGCGGGATTCAGACCAACGCGCGATACGAAAAATCGCGCAACAAGATGCTTCCCTGGTTCGCGCTGTAAATGCCCACCTTGAGGCTGAGGAAACCTCCGAAGACATTGTGGTGGATTCCGGAAACCTCCATGCGGTGGCCATGCAGGATCCAAGTCTTGCCTCCATCGTGCGAGTAGTGGAAGGTCACGATGTGTTGATCGTTCGTCAGTCGGATGCGCACGTTCCGCGTGGGCATCGGCTGCCGCATCCACGACTGTTCTTCTGCGAATTGGTAGGTCCGCATCTCGGTAGGTGTGAAGCCCACTCCGACGAATGCCTTGTGGCTGTAGAAGAGCAGCAGCCCGCCCTCGGCGCCTTGGTCGAGTTCGATCGTAGCCTCAACGACATACGCGCGGTCGCCGACGATGCAGGTAAGCGGTGGACTGTCCACCGGCGAGCGGCCCTTGGCGGCGATGCGCAAACCTTTTGATTCGTAACGGACCCGTTGCCTCTCATCAGGAGCGGGATCATGGAAGCCCCACTGCACTCCGAATCTGTCGGCGCTGAAGTCGTCCGACAGGGCGGAACCCGACACGCCGCGCTTGCCTCCCTTTGGTGCCGACAAAGGCCGGGAAAGATCGCCGCCCAGAGCCCGGAACCAGCCGTCGTCGGTCCATTCGATGGGCTCGAGTAGCGTCTGTCGTCCGAGCGTGCGGAAGCCGTTCTCGTAGCCGTGATAGATCATCCACCAATCGCCCGCCGGTCCTTCCACCAGCGATGCATGTCCACGCGACCACCACGGCTCATCGGCAGATTGCGTACGGACCAATGGATTGTGCGGGCAGTGTTCCCAGGGACCGTGGATCGATTTGGAGCGCGCCGCGATCACCATGTGTCCGGTCGGAGGGCCGGCGGTACCGCCCACTGCGGTGACCAGATAGAACCATTCCCCGTGCCGCAAGAGCTTGGGACCTTCCGGGGCGAAGTTCTCCACGATCCAATCGTCGGGATACCGCCAAGGGTTGTAGGCCGGTTCCAACGCGCCGTCGGTTGCCAGACCGTCATCGGTCAAGCGGACCTTGCGGATGCCGTTGACGAACAGATAGCGCTTGCCGTCCTCTCCCACGACATGGCCGGGATCGATGCAGCCGTGGATCTTCAGATCGATGGGATCGCTCCACGGGCCACCGATGTCATCGGCCCAGATCGCGTAGATCGACCAGCCCTTTTCCTCGGGGTCGGCTGGAATGTAGATGAAGTAGCGATCGCCGTGCTTGCACAGATCGACCGCCCAAACCACGCCGAGCGATTTGGAGAGAGCCGCCGTGAGCGGTGTCCAGTTCACCAGATCCGTGGAATGCCAAATCACCAAACCCGGATACGAATAAAAGGACGAGAACGTCATGTAGTAGTCGTCACCGTCCTTCATGACGGTAGGATCCGGATGGTCGCCAGCGACGATCGGATTCAGGTAGGTGCCATCACCCCGATCGGCCTTGCGTTGGTTCTCGACGCCGATTCCCCAATGCGGGAGCGACTTACTTTCCGCTCCGCCGCCGGCGCGGTCAGCTGCTCGGGCGAAGGGCGCGGAGACGGCGCCCGCCAACAGCATTTTGAAGGCATTGCGACGGGTGGTGTCCGTCGTCTTCATCGTCAGTGCGAATCGCGCGGCACGTCGGCGCCGCTGCCGCCGACCAGGATGTCCAAGTCCGCGCCTAGGTGCGCTTGTTGCACGTGGTCGACATAGAGTTTGGCCCAGCCGCGGGTCGGCGCGGGAGGCGGCGTCCACTGCGCACGGCGCGCGGCGAGCTCTTCGTCCGACACTTCCAAGTGAAGTCGACGCCCCGGCACATCGAGTTCGATGATGTCGCCGTCGCGGACCAAGGCCAGCGTGCCGCCGGCAGCCGCTTCGGGCGAGGTGTGCAGCACCACGGTGCCGTAGGCGGTGCCGCTCATGCGCGCATCGGAAATGCGCACCATGTCGGTGATGCCTTTGCGCAGCAGCTTGGGCGGCAGCGGCATGTTGCCGACTTCGGCCATGCCCGGATAACCGCGCGGACCGCAATTCTTCAGCACCATGACACTATTTTCGTCGACCTCCAGCGCCTCGTCGTCGATACGCGCCTTGAAGTCCTCGATGTTCTCGAACACCACCGCTGGGCCGCGGTGGCGCAGCAGTGCTGGTGACGCAGCCGACGGTTTGATCACCGCTCCGTCAGGAGACAGGTTTCCGCGCAGTACGGCGATGCCGGCCTCCAACCGAATCGGATCGGCCAAGGGCCGGATCACGTCGTTGTTCCAGCACGGCGCATCGGCGATGTTCGCGCCCAGGGTCTGACCGTTGGCGGTCAGGCAATCCAAGTGCAGATGGTCGGCGATCTCGCGCAGTAGCGCGGGCAGGCCACCGGCATAGAAGAAATCCTCCATCAGGAACTGGCCCGACGGTTTGAGGTTGAGCAGGCAGGGCAGCTTGGAACCTAGCTCGTCCCAGTCGTCCAGCGTGAGCGGCACGCCGATGCGGCCGGCGAGGGCCAGCAAGTGGATCACCGCATTGGTCGATCCGCCAATCGCAGCGTTGGTCTTGATCGCGTTCTCGAAAGCGCTGCGGGTCAATACTTTGGACATGCGCAGGTCTTCGCGCACCATCTCCACGATGCGGCGGCCAGTGAGCTGGGCCAGGCGCGAGCGGCGCGAATCCACGGCCGGAATAGCGGCGTTGTCGGGCAGCGACATGCCCAGCACCTCCACCATGCTGGCCATGGTCGAAGCCGTGCCCATGGTCATGCAACTGCCTTTGGAGCGCTGCATGCAGGCCTCTGCCTCGATGAACTCCTCCTGCGTCAGCGTGCCGGCGCGGACCATCTCCGACATGTGGATCACTCCGGTGCCGGAGCCGATCTGTTTGCCGCGCCAGTTGCCCGACAGCGAGGGACCACCGGACAAGCCGATGGTGGGCAGATCGACGCTGGCCGCACCCATCAGCAAGGAAGGCGTGGTCTTGTCGCAGCCCATCAGCAGCACTACGCCATCGATCGGGTTGCCGCGGATCGATTCCTCCACGTCCATGCTGACCAGGTTACGGAACAGCATGGCGGTGGGCAGAATCTGGGTTTCGCCCAGCGACATCACCGGAAATTCCAGCGGAAAGCCGCCGGCTTCATACACGCCGCGTTTTACGAACTCGGCCAGTTCGCGGAAATGGCCATTGCATGGAGTCAGTTCCGACCAGGTGTTGCAGATGCCGATGACCGGACGGCCATCGAACATGTCATGCGGATGGCCGGCGCTCTTCAGCCAGCTTCGGTAGTAAAAACCTTGCTTGCCTTCGCGCCCGAACCAGGACTGGCTGCGCAGCTGCGGTTTTTTGGGAGACCCCATGCAGGTGGCATTCCTTAGGCTGGACCGATGATTGGACCTGGGCCAAACCCCTTGGCCATCAGGCGACGCTTTACGGTTGCGATGCTACCGGGCATATTCATGCTAGAAAAATAACAAATCACAGTTAATCAATATCTATTTACATATAGATCATCCCACTCCAAGCATTTCACTACGAGGCAAAACATGAGTGCAGAAACAAACCCTGTCCTAGCAGTGCGGAGAAGTGGCGTAGGGGAGGGTGCGAGCTATCCGGAGTTGGCCGGCCGACCGGTTTTTATCACCGGCGGCGGATCGGGAATCGGGGCATCGCTAGTCGAGGGCTTCGTCCGCCAGGGCGCGCCGGTAGCGTTCGTCGATATCGACGAAGCCGCCAGCCGCGCCTTGGTCGAACGCTTGCAGGCACAAGGACTGGCGGCGCCCTGGTGGCGTCGCGTCGACGTGACCGATGTCGACGCGTTGCGTCAGGCTGTGCAGGACGGCGCGAGCGCACTGGGCGATTTCCATACCTTGGTCAACAACGTGGGCAGCGATGATCGCCACCGCCTCGAAGAGGTGACGCCCGATTACTGGAACCAAAGAGTAGCGATCAACCAGCGCGCGGCGTTCTTCGCCATCCAGGCCGCTGTGCCAGGCATGCGCCGACGCGGCAGCGGTGCGATCATCAATCTCGGTTCTACCGGCTGGCAGAGCAAGACCGGCGGCTATGCGGTGTATGCCACGGCCAAGTCATCGGTAAATGGATTGACCCGCGGCTTGGCCCGCGAGCTGGGTGCCGACCGCATCCGCATCAATGTGCTGACCCCGGGCTGGGTCATGACCGAGCGCCAAATCACTCTTTGGCTTGATGCGGAAGGCGAACGCGACCTGCTGCGCAATCAATGCCTGCCGGACAAGGTGCTGCCCGAAGACATCACCGCCATGGCGCTGTTTCTGTCCTCGGATCAGGCCCGCGCCATCACTGCGCAGGAATTCGTGGTCGATGCCGGCTGGACTTGAGCACGCAATCGTTGCGATGGCGTGGCTACGATTACGGTCACCTCAACCCTCGGGCTTGCCCGAGGATAGATCGACGCCGTACACCGGCACGGCCGCGGCTTTAAGCGCCTGCAACATGATCTTGGCGCCGGGCGAGAGCAGCCAATCGCTACGAGTGATGAGGCCGAAATGGTCCATCCGGCAAGAGAGTTCCGCCGGCACGATGGAGACGATATTGTGCTTGGCGTAATAGCGTGCGACATCGGTAGGCACCACCGCCATGTAGTCGCTTTCCTCCAGCATGCGCGGCAGGAACGCGAGCGCCGAACTCTCGATGATCCGCTTCGGCGCCTCCAGTCCAGCGCTCTGGAACATCAGCTCGAAGCGATGGCGCAACACGCTGCCGGCCGGCGGCACGATCCAGCCGGCGAGCGCCAATTCGGCTAACGAGGGTTGTTCGATTTCCAGGATCGGATGGTGGGGACGGACGATGGCCGAAACCTGTTCCTCGGCCAGCGCTTGGTAGTGCAAGTTGCGTTTGTCGTGGCGCGCGAACAAGCGCGCGACGATGATGTCGAGCTTGTTCTGCGACAGCATCTCCAGCAGCACATCACTGCTCTCCACCATCAGCGAGACGCGCAACAGCGGGTGGTCGCGGGCGATTTGAACCATAGCCGCCGGCAGCAGGTTCATGGCCGGGCCGGTGATCGCGCCGACGCTGACGCTGCCGTAGTAGCCGGCCTTCAGCGCCTCGATCTCGGCGCCGGCTTCGCTCAGGCTGGAGAGGGCGATGCGCGCGTGGCGGATCATGGTTTCGCCATACCAGGTCGGCTGCATGCCACGCGGCAATCGCTCGAACAGCGACACGCCCATCGTATCTTCCAGGTCCTTGAGCAACTTCGATGCCGCCGGCTGGGACATGTTCAGCACGTCCGCGGCGCGTTGGGTGCTGCCTTCGTCATCGATGGCGATCAGCAGCATCAACTGCCGGGCCTTGAGGCGGGCGCGCACAAACCAGGGGGTGCTTGAGGCCACGAAGTTTTTCTCAGCTATACCGATGTATATATATATTAATCACAAAAATAGAGTTGTTGTATATGAGTGGTGCCGGCAGAATGTGGGCTGGCACGGTACTTCCCTAACGGGAGGTGTGTGTCGCACCCGTGGCCCACGAATGCAGGCGGAGCAATGCGACTGATTCAGCTAGTTGACGATGCCGGCGAAGCTCGGGTCGGCATGATCGACCAGGACGGGGCCCGTGTGCGCCTCCTGCGCAGCTCCAGAACTACCTATGCACTGGCCACCGCAGCCATCGCGGCCAATCGCGACCTTGAACAGCAGGCTGCACAGGAGCAGGGCGACGAGTCGGTGGACTATGCGACGCTGCTGCGCGAGGACCGGGTACTGACCCCGCTAGCGCATCCCGATCCCGCCCATCTGCGCGTCACCGGCACCGGCCTGACTCACCTGGGTAGCGCCGCCACCCGCGATGCCATGCACCAGAACCTGCAGGACCATGCCAACGCCGGCAGCCTCACCGATTCGATGAAGGTGTTCCAGTGGGGTGTGGAGGGTGGCATTCCACGCCAGGGCCGGCCCGGCGCGCAGCCGGAATGGTTCTACAAGGGCGATGGCAGCGTGGTGATAGCTCCGGGCCAGGCCCTGCCGTCGCCCGATTTCGCTTTGGATGGCGGCGAGGAGCCGGAGTTGGTGGGGCTTTACTTGATCGGCTCGGACGGCACCCCGCATCGTCTAGGGTTCGCCCTCGGTAACGAATTCTCCGACCACATCACCGAGCGCCAGAACTATCTGTACCTGGCCCATTCCAAACTGCGTGCCTGCGCAGTCGGTCCTGAGTTGCGTACCGGACCGCTGCCGCGCGACCTGAGCGGCACCAGTCGCATCCGCCGCGGCGACACGGTGCTGTGGGAGAAACCTTTCCTCACCGGCGAGGACAACATGTGCCACTCGCTGGAGAATCTGGAGTACCACCATTTCAAATACGCCGCGCATCGCCGCCCAGGCGATGTGCATCTGCATTTCTTCGGAACCTCGACGCTAAGTTTTGCCGACGGCATCGCCGTGCAGCCGGGCGATTGCTTCGAGATCGACTTGCCGGCGCTGGGTGCGCCGTTGGTCAATCCGCTGCAGACCGTGGCCGCCGGTTTCGCGCTCGGCGGCGTACAGCCCCTCTGATCCCAGGACACCTCGCATGACCCAGCGTTTCCAGAGTTATATCGATGGCCAGTGGGTGGCCGGCGGCACCGCCGCACAGGATGAAAATCCCTCCGACCTGGCGGCGCCGGTGGGCGATTACGCCAGCCTGGACGCGGCGCAGGTGCGCGATGCGGTCGCCGCCGCAGCCGCTTCCCAGCGCAGTTGGTCGCTGAGCACGCCGCAGCAACGCGCCGACGCCCTGGATTTCGTCGGCAGCGAAATCCTGGTGCGCAAAGAGGAACTAGGCAGGCTGTTGGCGATGGAAGAGGGCAAGACCTTGCCGGAGTCCATCGGCGAGGCGGCCCGTGCCGGACAGATCTTCAAGTTCTTCGCTGGCGAAGCCCTGCGCATTCCTGGCGAAAAGCTGGCCTCGACCCGTCCCGGCGTGGAAGTGGAAATCACCCGCGAGCCAGTGGGCGTGGTTGGCATCATCGCGCCGTGGAACTTCCCGCTGGCCATTCCAGCGTGGAAGATCGCCCCGGCCCTGGCCTATGGCAACAGCGTGGTGTTCAAACCGGCCGAGATCGTCCCCGGTTGTGCCTGGGCCCTGGCCGAGATCCTCAGCCGGGCCGGCCTGCCGGCGGGCGTATTCAACCTGGTCATCGGCAGCGGCCGCGTGGTCGGTCAGGCCTTGGTCGAGGATCCGCGGATCAACGCACTGACTTTCACCGGCTCGGTACGCACCGGCAACGCGCTTCTGCAGCAGGCCGCTGCGCGCGGACTGAAGATCCAGTTGGAGATGGGCGGCAAGAATCCGCTGGTGGTACTGGCCGACGCCGACCTGGAAAAGGCGGTGGAGATCGCGGTCAACGGCGCTTATTTCTCCACCGGCCAGCGCTGCACGGCTTCGAGCCGATTGATCGTGGAGACTCCTGTGTATGAGGAGTTCATCGCGCGCACGCGCAAGCGCTTGGCCTCGCTCAAGGTCGGCCACGCCCTGACCAGCGGCATCGATATCGGTCCGGTGGCCAGCGCCGAACAACTGGCCACCGATCTTTCCTATCTGGACATCGCCCGTCAGGAAGGCGCGGAGCTGCTGTGCGGCGGCGAACAACTGGAGCTGGATACCCGCGGCCACTACTTGAGCCCGGCCCTGGTCGCCGCTTTGCCCGAACACCGGATCGCGCGCGAGGAAGTGTTCGGCCCGGTGGCGGCGGTACTGCGTGCGGACGACTACGAACATGCGCTGGCCCTGGCCAACGACACCGAATTCGGTCTGTGCGCGGGTATCGCCACGACGTCGCTGAAGTACGCCACGCATTTCAAACGCCACGCAGAGGTGGGCATGGTCATGGTCAACCTGCCGACTGCAGGCGTGGATCCGCATGTGCCGTTCGGCGGCCGCAAGGCCTCGAGTTACGGCCCGCGCGAGCAGGGCCGCTATGCTGTGGAGTTCTATACCACGGTCAAAACAGCCTATACCTCGGCCTAGGCCGGACAGCGACACAATGCCAGGAAGGGTCGGAAGAAAAACCTTTCTAGTCGATGCGACGGACACCTCCCGGAGGGGATGGGTCAAACAACCATAACGGGAGGAAAGGGATGAAACGAGGATTCATGCTAGCCGCCGCGCTGACATGCGCGGCAGCATTCGTGGGTGGCTGTTCGCGCGATGCGGGCAGCGGGCGTGCAGCGCAGCCGGTGCTGGGTTTCAGCCAGATCGGTGCCGAGAGCGAATGGCGCACCGCCAATACCGCCTCGATCAAGTCGTCGCTGGCCAAGGCCGGCATCCAGTTGCGTTTCTCCGATGCGCAGCAGAAGCAGGAAAACCAGATCAAGGCGTTGCGCTCGTTCATCGCTCAGCGCGTGGACCTGATCGCGTTCTCGCCGGTGGTCGAATCCGGCTGGGAAACGGTACTGCGCGAGGCCAAGGCCGCCAACATCCCGGTGATCCTCACCGACCGTGCAGTCGAGGTGTCCGACGACTCGCTATACGTGACCCTGATCGGCTCTGATTTCGTCGAAGAGGGCCGCAAGGCCGGCCGCTGGTTGCTGCAAGACACGCCCGCCGGTGGTGGAGAAGTGCGCATCGTCGAGCTGCAGGGCACGGTGGGTTCGGCGCCGGCGATCGACCGCATGAAAGGATTCCATGAAGTCATCGACAAGGATCCGCGCTTCAAGGTGGTGCGATCGCAAAGCGGCGACTTCACCCGGGCCAAGGGCAAGGAAGTGATGGAGGCGTTCCTCAAAGCCGAAAGCTCGAAGATCGACGTGTTGTTCGCCCACAACGACGATATGGCGATTGGTGCGATCCAGGCCATCGAAGAGGCTGGGCTGAAGCCTGGCAAAGACATCAAGATCGTTTCCATCGACGGCGTACGCGGCGCATTCAAGGCGATGGAAGCGGGCAAGCTCAACGCGACTATCGAATGCAATCCGCTGATCGGCGATCAACTGGTCGATGCGGTCAAAGCCGTGCTCGAGAAACGTCCGCTGCCCAAGCGCATCCTGGTGGAGGAAGGGGTATTCACCCAGGACCAGGCCGCCGCGGCGCTGCCAGGCCGTAAGTACTGAACTCAATGGCCACGGACGACGCTGCCATCGTCCTGCAGGCTCGCGGCCTGGGCAAACGCTTTGCCGGCGTAGCGGCGCTGGAAGAGGTCGACCTGACCCTGCGCGCTGGCGAAGTGCATGCGTTGATGGGTCAGAACGGCGCCGGCAAATCGACCCTGATCAAATTGCTGACGGGAGTGATGCGCCCGGACAGCGGAAAGATGTGGGTTAACGGACAGGCAGTGTCGCCGTCCACTCCGGCCGAGGCGCAACACCTGGGCATCAGCACGGTCTACCAGGAAGTGAACCTGTGCCCGAACCTGTCGGTCGCCGAGAACATTGTCGGCGGCCGCTATCCCCGTCGGCGCTGGACCGGGGCTATCGATTGGAACGCGGTCAACGCCCGAGCCCGCGATGTGCTGGCCGGCCTGAACCTGGACATCGACCCAAAACGATCGCTGTCGGACTTCCCGGTAGCAGTGCAGCAGATGGTCGCCATCGCACGTGCATTGAGCGTATCGGCCAAGTTATTGATCCTGGACGAACCAACCTCGAGCCTGGACGAGCGTGAGGTGCAAGAGTTGTTCGCGGTGATGCGCCGTCTGCGCGAGCAAGGCATGGCGATCCTGTTCGTCACTCATTTTTTGGATCAGATGTATGCGGTCTCCGATCGCGTCACCGTCTTGCGCAACGGCCGCCGAGTAGGCGAATACGCGGCGGCGGCGCTGCCTCATGGGCCGCTGGTGGCGGCCATGGTCGGTCGCGAGATCGCTGTCGCCGAACGCGGCGATGCTATGCAGTCCGTCGCGGTGGAAGAGGGTGCGACGGTGTTGGAAGCGCAGGCGCTGGAGCGCCGTGGTCAGATCGCTCCGACCGACCTGAGTCTGCGCGCCGGTGAAGTACTGGGCCTGGGTGGGTTGCTCGGGTCGGGCCGCACCGAACTGGTCCGACTGATGTTCGGCCTGGATCGCGCCGACGCCGGCAAGCTGCGCATCGGACAGCGCGAAGTCGTCCTGAAAGGTCCGGCCGACGCGGTGGCCCAGGGGCTGGCCCTGTGCCCGGAGGAGCGCAAGACAGAAGGCGTCGTGGCCGAGCTGTCGGTGCGCGAAAACATCGCCTTGGCCTTGCAGGCCAAGCTGGGCCTGCGCCGTTTTCTGGGTCGCAGCGAACAGGAAGCACTGGCCAAGCGCTATGTGGACCTGCTGGGGATCAAGACCGCCGGCATCGAAACTCCGGTTGGCCTGCTTTCGGGCGGCAACCAGCAAAAAGTGGTGCTGGCGCGTTGGCTGGCCACCGAACCGGCAGTGCTGATCCTGGATGAGCCAACCCGCGGCATCGACGTCGCCGCCAAGCAGGAAATCATGGGACAAATCTTGCGCCTGGCGCGCAAAGGCATGGCGGTGCTCTTCATCTCCGCCGAAATGGACGAGCTTGTACGCATCTCGGACCGGATCGCGGTGATGCGCGATCGCCGCAAGGTGGGCGAACTTCCCGGAGGCTGCGGCGAAGCGGCGGTGTATGACCTGATTGCAGGCACTGACGCATGAGAGAGGTGTCATGAGAGAGATCTCTTCGCCGGCCACTTCGGTATCGCGGTTACGACGTGTCGTCGCGCATCCGCTGTTCTGGCCGCTGCTGACCCTGACCCTGCTGGTGCTGGGCAACGGCTTGATTAATCCCACCTTCCTTTCCCTGCATTGGCGCGACGGCCATGTGTACGGAAACCTGATGGATATCGCCAATCGCGCCGCGCCGCTGATCCTGGTTTCGCTGGGCGTGACGCTGGTGATCGCTGTTCGCGGCTTGGATATTTCCGTGGGCGCAGTGCTGGCGATCGCGGCCACGGTGGCGGCCTGGATGATCGGCGGCGAGAGCGATGTCACGCGCTTTCCCATGGCCGTGGCGATCATCGCCGCACTGGTCGCGGCGGCCCTATGCGGGCTGTGGAACGGACTGTTGGTGGTCAAGCTGGGCATGCAACCCATCGTCGCCACCCTGATTCTGATGGTGGCCGGGCGCGGCGTCGCCCAATTGCTGGCCGATGGGCAGATCCTGACGGTGTACTACAAACCGTACGCGTATTTCGGCAACGGCTTCCTGTTCGGCCTCCCGTTTTCACTGTACGTGATTGCCTTCGTCTGCCTGTTGCTATGGCTGGCCCTTGGCCGCACTGCGCTGGGCTTGTTCATACGCGCCATCGGCGGCAATCCCGTGGCTGCGCGCGTGGCCGGCGTACCGGCACGGTGGATCACGGTGGGGTTGTACGTGTTCTCCGCGTTTTGTGCGGGCGTGGCCGGAATTCTGGTCAGTTCCAACGTCAGCAGTGCCGATGCCAACAACGCCGGACAGTTGCTGGAACTGGACGCGATCCTGGCGGTCACCCTAGGCGGCACCGCGCTCAGCGGCGGTCGTTTCAGTCTGGCGGGCAGCGTGATCGGTGCGCTGATCATCCAGACGCTGACTTCGACCATTTATTCGATAGGTGTACCGCCGCAGGTGAATCTGGTGGTCAAGGCCGCGTTGGTATTCATCGTGATGCTGCTGCAATCGGCCGAGTTCCGCAGCCATGTGCGCCAATTGCTGGGGCGGCGCGAAGCGGGGGAGGGCAGCGCATGAGCAGCACCGTTCACACCCGGAATTCCGCAAGTTCGGCGGCGTCGCGGCGGTTGGATCCACGTCATCTGCCGCTGCTGGTGACCTTGGCGTTGTTCCTGGTCATGGCCGTGATCGGCGGCATTCTCTACCCCGGTTTTCTGTCGCCGCAGGTGTTCCTCAATCTTCTGATCGACAATGCCTTCCTGTGCGTGGCTGCGGTCGGCGCCACTTTCGTCATCTTGACCGGCGGCATCGACCTGTCGGTTGGGGCGGTGATCGCTTTCACTACGGTGCTGTTGGCGATGCTGGTGCAGCAGTTCGGCTGGCATCCCTTGGCGGCCATTCCCGTGGTGTTGGCACTGGGCAGCGTTTTCGGCGCGGCGATGGGCGTGTTGATCCAGCGTTACCGGCTACAACCGTTCGTGGTCACCCTGGCTGGCATGTTCCTAGCGCGCGGCGCGGCGACGCTGTTGAGTGTGGATTCGATCAGCATCGACCATCCGTTCTACACGACGTTGTCGTATGTACGCATTCCATTGGGCTTCGGCAGTCTATCGATCGGCGCAGTGATCGCTTTGTTGGTAGTGGTTGCCGGCATCTGGACCGCTCACGCCACCCGCTTTGGCCGCACCGTCTACGCGATCGGCGGCAGTGAAACTTCCGCGCGGTTGATGGGACTGCCGGTCGATTCGACCCTGGTGGGCGTGTACACACTGAGCGGCTTCTGTTCGGCGCTGGCCGGAGTGGTCTATACCTTCTACATGCTGTCCGGCTACAGCCAGCACGCGCTGGGGCTTGAGTTGGACGCCATCGCCGCCGTGGTGATCGGCGGCACGCTACTCGCTGGTGGCACGGGTTACGTGATCGGCACACTGATCGGTGTGCTGATCCTGGGACTGATCCAGACCATGATCGTGTTCGACGGCACCCTCAGCTCATGGTGGACGCGTATCGCCATCGGTCTGCTGCTGTTCGTGTTCTGCGTGCTGCAGCGTTTGTTCGACCTGCGCCAGCGTCGGCAGGGCACGACGACGTAAACAGGCTTTCTGAGTGAATTGCGGGTCAACAGTTCATTATATAAATCAGTAGTTTAGACGTAACTTTAAATAATATATTTAAGTAATTTTCCCTGCGCCGCTTCGCAATGAGCGAAGCATTTGAATCCGGGAAATAATTAGGCTTGACTAATTAATTAGTGCACACTAATTTATTGGCCATGATCGAAGCCGCCACCATCAATGCTGTCATGCGCGCTCTTGCTGACCCCACTCGGCGGGCCGTGTTCGAACAGATCGTCAAGTCCGACGAGATCACCGTGGCCGAGCTGACGCAGGGCAGTGGGGTGACGCAGGGCGCCATCTCCCAGCACCTCAAGTCATTGAAGCAGGCCGGCTTAGTCGCCGAGCGCCCCGAGGGCCGAAAGGTCTATTACCGCGCTCAGCCTGAGGGCCTCGAGCCGCTAGTCGATTGGATGAGCCACTACGGCGTCTTCTGGCGCGAACGGTTCGCCAATCTCCGAATCCTCCTGAAGGAAATCGATCCATGAACGACGCTATGTTGAAAGACGCTGGATTGAAGCCGGACACGCAAGAAATCGTGGTCGACGAGATTTTCCCGCATGCGCCGGAGACGATCTGGAAAACGCTGACCAGCGGCGAATTGATCGGCCGCTGGATGATGGCGCCGGCCGGGTTCGAAGCCGTGGCGGGCAATCGCTTCACGTTCCAGACCACACCGGCCGGCGCGTGGGACGGCGTCATCCATTGCCAAGTGTTGGAGGCGGTACCGAACGAACGCCTGGTCTATGCGTGGGAAGGCGGACACGAGGAAAACGTCGGATACGGCTCGCCGCTGAATACCGTAGTTGCGTTGACCCTTTCCAGGGTTGCAAACGGAACGCGCCTGCGCTTGGTTCATTCCGGTTTCGTCGTGCCGAAGAACGACACCGCTTTCAAGAACATGAGCGAAGGATGGCCGAAGGTGTTCAAAAATCTCGAGACCGTCGTTGCGGAACACGACCCGTCGAAACCGCTGCACTGAGGAAGAAGCCAGGAGAAAAGCATGAGCGAGACATACACCGGCGGATGCGCCTGCGGCGCGATCCGTTATGAAATTTTCGACGAGCCGATCGCGATGGTCGACTGCCAGTGCCTTGACTGCCAGGGCACAAGCGGCACCGGGCATGGATCCTATCTGACCTTTCCAAGCCTGGAGCAGGTAAAGCTCAGCGGTCAGGCCACGCAGTGGGGCATGATCGGCGATAGCGGCAACGCGAAGACGCGCGGCTTCTGTCCCACCTGCGGATCGCCGGTATACGTGACGTTCTCGGCCATGCCGGATTTCTTCACGGTGCACGCCGCGAGCCTCGACGATCCAAGCCGATACAAACCGCAAATGGTGACTTACCGAGTGCGTGGTCACGCATGGGATCACCTCGATCCGGCGCTGCCTAAATTCGACAAGATGCCGCCGATGTAAACGGCGGCTTCGCGCTCGGATGCCTAGCGCTCGCGCTATTCATCCAACCCGATGTTGATGCGAAGCGAACGGACGCGGCAGCGCCGCGCCCGTTCGATCAGTAGCTCTTCTCGATGTTTAGCAGAACACCGTGATCGGTATCGTCGCTGCTGCCGAACAGTCCACGGTACTCGAAGCGCAGAGTCAGGTCGCGTTCGGTATGCAATATCGCGCCCAGGCCCAGCACGAAACGGTTGCGTTCCAATCCCTGTACCTCGCCGCGGTAGAACGGACCGCCGGGCAGGTCGGCGTAACTCATCGTGGCCGAACCGTCATCCTGGAAGTCGTGCTGGTACTCCAGACGCAACTGCGGCGAGAAGGTGCCCAGGCTGACCGGATAGCGGTAATCCAAGCGCAGGCCCAGGCTGGCGGTGGAAGTATCCACGTCCTGGTCTTCGTATCGCAGCGCATAGATCGCATCGCCCTGTTCGGTGTAGCCATCCAGGGTGGCGCGGGCCAGGTCGAAGCGCGCGTAGGGCGAAAAGTGCAGCCGGTCGCGTCGATAGTCGCCGCCGGCCGACAGCGAAACCAGCCACTGCTTGCCGTCGCGCTCACCACTCACTTGACCGCCGTTGGCGGTGACGTAGCGGCGGCTGTCGAAAGACAGGCGTTGATAGCCGAACAAGCCGTCGACGAAGAAGATCTCGCCGGGGTGATAGCTGCCGTACACCGCAAGGGTGAGGCTGTCCGCATCGCTGTGGCTGCCGTTCTCGCCGATGTCGCTGTCGTCGCGGCCATAACCGATGCCGCCGCCCAGTACGAAAGCGCGATTGACGCGGTAGTCGGCGCCCAGACTGACGCCCGTGGTTTCGAAGTCCAAACCGCTGCTGTCCGCGCTGCCGTCGCGGTCGCCGCTATTGATCGAGCCGCCGGTCCAGATTGAATACGAACCACCAGTGGCCGCCGGTGCCGGCGCTGCAACAGGTGCGGCCTCGTCGAGGACAGGGCAGTGGCTGTCGAGCATGCGCCGCGTATCGTCGTTGCAGGCGGGGTCGGTGGCGAAGGTCACCCGGTTCTGGAAGCGCGCGCTTTCGTTGCCGCCATGCAGGCCCTCCATGCGTTGCTGGAAGTTGCCGATCTGTGCGTTCGCGAAACGGCGTGCCGCCGAAGCCTGCGCACCGAGCACGCCCATTACCTCCGCATCGAGGGTCGGATCCGGACGCAGGGTTACCTCGATATCGACCGTCGCTGGCGTCGAAGTGGCGAACGCATTGGCCAGAGTGAAAGTAACGGTAGCCAGGCCGGCGAACGAGGTCGCCGGTGTGAACGTAAGCTCGTACGTTCCGCCGTTGCGGGCGATCGTAGCGGTGCCCGACGACGCCGGCAGGACGGAGACAAGCGTCGCCGCAGTAAACGGCCCGCCGCTGGCGCCAGCGGTAAGGTCGACCACGACCGGAGTGCCGGCGATCGCGCTGACCTGCCGCGAGACCGCCACCGGCAACGGATTGACCGTGACCGTCGCAATGATCGGAGCCGATGCGCCGAACGCATTGCTCAAGGTGTAGCCGATGGTGATCGAGCCGGATGCGCCGATCGGCGGCGTGTAAACGATATTGGTGCCGTTGACGACTGCGGTGCCTGTGCTGGGCGCGGTGACAATAGCGATGCCGGTGAACGGACCGCCGGTGGCGTTGAGGGTCGCGTCGATGGTGACCGCCTGGCCCGCCAGCGTGGTCACCGTCTGCGGCTGGCCTTGCGGCACGGACAACGGGGTCACCGTGATCGACACCGCCGCCGGGGCAGAACTGCCGCCGGGACCGATGGCGATATAGCTCAGCGAATCGGCACCGTGGTAGCCGTTCGCCGGCGTGTACACGATGCTAGTGCCGCTGACCGCCGCAGTGCCGTGTGCAGGCCCGCTTGCGATAGCGACCGAACTGATCACGCCGCTGTCGTTGTCGGTCACTGCGATAGTGATCGCTTGCTGCGCCGGTGTGGTCGCGTTGTCGGCCACCGCGACCGGCGCCGTATCGGCGATGCTGATCGTGTAGGCCTGGCTGGCACTGAAGCCCAAGCTGTCCGTCGCCTGCACAGTGAGGTTGTAATTACCGACGGTAGTCGGCGTGCCGCTGAACGTTCCCGCCGAGTTGAAGCTCACGCCCGTTGGCAGGCTGCCGCCGCCCAAGCTATAGGAATACGGCGCTGTGCCGCCGCTTGCGCTGAGGCTAGCCGCGTAGGGCGTTCCTACGCCGCCAGCGGGCAGGCTGGTCGGTGCGATAACGATCGTCGGCGCTGCGATCGTCAGCGAGTAACTCGCCGTGATGGTGGCCGCAGTGCCGCCGGTACTGTCGGTGCTGCGGATCACGAAATTGAACGTGCCCGCTACAGTCGGCGTACCGCTGAGCACTCCGGCCGAGGAGAACGAAATGCCCACCGGCAGCGCGCCGCTGTCGAGCGCGTAACTGTAGGGTGCGATGCCGCCGCTGGTGCTGAAACTCTGGCTGTAGGCGACGCCCGGACTACCTGCAGGCAGCGTGGTCGGTGTCAGGACCAGAGTCGGAGCGGCGATGGTGACGCCGTAGGCGCGCGCGCTCGATTCGCCGTTCACGTCCTGCGCGGTGACTGTGAAATTGAACGTACCCGACGCCACGGGAGTGCCAGACAGCGTGCCGGCCGAGGTGAACGAAAGACCTACCGGCAGCGCGCCAGCGGTCAGTGCGAACGTGTAGGGCGCTACGCCGCCGCTGGCGCTGAGCGTCTGCGAGTAGGCGACGCCGGCGACCGGGTTGGGAAGCGTGGCCGGGTTGATCACGATCGTGGGTGCGCCGACTTGCAGTACGTAATTGACCGCCACCGAGTACGGCGCGCCAGTACCGGTGCTGCTGTCGGTGGCCTGCATAGTGATCGAATAGCTGCCTGGCGTCGTCGCCGTGCCGCTGAGCAATCCCGCGCTACTGAAAGAGATGCCCACCGGCAGCGCACCGGCGGTAAGCGCATAGCTGTAGGGCGCGGTGCCGCCGCTGGCGCTGATCGCCTGCGAATAAGGCGATCCATAGGGCACTGTCAGCGTACCTGCGGCCGGCGTCAGCGAAAGAGTCGGCGCGCCAACGGTGAGCGTGAATGCCTGCGCTTGCGTGAACGGACCGTTGCCGGTGCTGCTGTCGACGGCCGAAGCGTTGAGCGGGAACGAACCCGTCGCGGTCGGCGTACCCGACACTGTCACGCTGTCGGTGGTGGTGCCGGTGATCGAGAGTCCCGCCGGCAGTCCGCTGACCGAGTAGCCGCTGTACGGCGACGCACCGCCGCTCCAGGTGAAAGTTTGCGTGTAGGGCGTGCCGGCCTGTGCGGTGAGCGGGGCGGATGCGCTCACGGTGATGGTCGGGTTGCTTACCGTGATCGTCACTGTCGCGGGGGCCGAAGTGCCTGCGGCATTGGTCGCGGTGTAGGTGAAGCTGTCCGGTCCGGCGTAGCCGGCGCTTGGCTGGTAGGTGATGGAGAGTCCACTAGCGATGGCAGTGCCGTGAGTCGGTGCGGTACCAACGGCGACCGAGGTCGGTGTCCCGCCGGTGATGTTCAGCGTGATCGCATTGGCGGCGCTGCTGTAACCGACGGTGGCGGAAACCGCGTTCGCTACCGGCGCGATTTCGGCGATGGTCAGCGAATAGGCCTGCGTGGCGGAGTAGGGTCCGGTGCCGGTGCTGCTGTCGGTCGCGGTGACGCTGAAGTTGAAGGTGCCATTGGCAGTCGGCGTGCCGCTCAGCGTGCCGGCGCTGCTAAGGCTGATGCCTGTCGGCAACGCACCGGCGGTAAGCGCATAGGTGTAAGGCGCGCTGCCGCCGCTGGCCGGGTTCAAAGAAGCGCTATAAGGCGTCGCCACGGTGCCATTGGCCAGCGCGGTTGCCGGCAGCACGACGGTAGCCGCGCTGATCGTCAGCGAATACGCGCGCGAACCCGTGTAAGGGCCGGTGCCGGTGCTGCTGTCGGTGGCGGTGACGGTGAAGTTGAAGGTGCCGCCGGCGGTCGGCGTTCCGCTCAACGTGCCGGTGCTGCTGAGGCTCATGCCCGCCGGCAATGCACCGGCAGTGATCGCATGCGTGTACGGTGCGGTACCGCCGCTGGCGCTGATTGTCTGGCTGTAGGCCGTCGCGACAGCGCCGGCCGGCAGCGTAGTCGGGGCCAGCGCGATGGTCGGTGCGTTCACTGTCAGCGAGTAGGCGCGGCTTCCGGTGAAACTGTTGGCATCGGTGGCCCTCACGGTGAAATTGAAAGTGCCGCCGGCGGTCGGCGTACCGCTCAATGCACCAGCGCTGCTGAGACTCAGTCCCGCTGGCAACGCGCCAGCCGTGATAGCGAAGGTATACGAAGCAGTGCCGCCGCTGGCGGTGATGGTCTGGTTGTACGCGGAACCGACGGCCGCGGCCGGAACCGTGGTCGGGCTGACTGCGATGGTCGGCGGCGGATTGACTACCAGGGTGACGCTTTCGACTTCGAAGTAAGTACCCGGGCCAGTGCTGCTGTCGGTGATCCGGATGCCGAAGGTATAGGTGCCCAGTGCCGTCGGCGTGCCGCTGAGGGTCGCGCCGCTTAGGCTCAGTCCCGGTGGCAGCGGACCGTTAACGACTTCATGCGCCAGCGTATAGGACGCAACGCCGCCGACCGGCGTGAACGTGAAGGTATAGGGCACGCCATTCACCGCGGCAGTCGGATTGGCGGGCGAAAAGCTCAGGGTCGGATTGGCGACGGTAAGGGTGTAGGCCTTGCTCGCAGTCAGCGATGCGCTATCGGTGGCTTGGACTGTGAAGGTGTGGTTGCCACGCGCAGTGGGTGTGCCCGAAAGCAAACCGCTAGCGCTGAATGTGATTCCAGCCGGCAACGTGCTGCCGCTAGCGAGCGCCCAGGTGTAAGGCGCGGTACCACCTGCGGCGGTCAACTGTTGATTGAAGGGCGTGCCGGCGGTCATGCTCAGCGTGCCCGGCGAGATCGTGATCGGCGACGCTGCTCCGATAGTGACGTTGACGGTGACTTCGTTGTTGTTTCCGTCGTCGAAGACGAAGCTGTCGCTGGTCGCAATATCGGCGCCGCCTGCATGCGCGTAAGTGACTGTCTGGGCCAGGGTGTTGACGGTGGCCGTGCCGTGTGTTGGCGGTACTTCCAGCAGGCCGATGCCGAAGTTGGCCGGTCCATCGCATGCGCTGGCATCGATGGTGATCGAACCACCATGCGCTACCGAAACATTGAACGGTCCGCAGAACGGCGAAGGCGCGGCCATCGCAACGCCAGGCCAAAACCATGCCGCGCACGACAGCGCCAGCAGTCCGAACCAAAAAACGAAACCGGCGCGCGATAGCCGTGCGCCATGCGCTGTCTGCTGATGCATATCCTTGCCCCAATTAAGCGCCACGCGTGCTTGAGCGGATGCTCTTTGTCTTCGCGATGGCGTAGATCCAATCCCCTTTGTCCGCTGTCAGTCGGGCGATGCTCGGCCACGATGCTTGCGAACTCTTGCCCATTCGAACAGGAACCTGGATCAAGAATAGTGCGGCGTCTCACATTTATCCATGCTGCGGGCGCACCGTAAAAATTTACTGTCTCGGTGTAAATATTTCACTTGTACCGCACGCATGCGGTGAGCGAGAGTAGCCATCGCATCTCACATCAACGTGCGGTGCCACCATTCTTGGGGAACAAAAATGACCGAAGTATTCTTGGGGCAGATCATGCTCACGGGCTTCGCCTTTGCGCCGAAAGGGTTCGCGCTCTGCAACGGACAGCTACTGGCGATCAGTCAGAACCAGGCTCTGTTTTCGCTGTTGGGAACGGCTTACGGCGGCGATGGCCAAACCACATTCGCACTACCCAATCTGCAGAGCCGCACGCCGGTCGCTTTCGGCTCGTCCGCCGATTCCGCCTGGCAGCCTTCGCCTTATCAGCTGGGCGAAACCGGTGGCGCCGAGAACGTGACTCTGCTGACCACGCAGCTTCCCACGCACAACCACCAATGCAACGGAACCACCAGCAACGGCAGCCAGCGCAACCCGACCGATGCGCTATACGGAACCAACACCGCAGCTCTCTATGCACCCGCCAGCGGCCCACAGGTGCCGTTGTCGCCGCAGAGCATCGCGCCGGTCGGCGGTACCCAGCCGCATCCGAATATGCAGCCCTTCGACGTGATCAACTACTGCATCGCGCTGAGCGGCATCTTCCCGTCGCGCAACTGACACGGCCATCCACTCACTACACGGAGTTCCCTATGAGCACCTCGTATGTCGGAGAGATCCGTCTGTTTGGTTTTTCCCGCGTTCCCACTGGTTGGTTTCCCTGCGACGGCTCGCTGCAGTCGATCTCGCAATACGACGTCCTGTACACCCTGATCGGCACGACTTACGGCGGCGACGGCCAAACAACCTTCGCCATGCCCGATCTGAGAGGACGCGTACCGATGCATTGGGGCACCGGCACCGGTCTGAGCACGCGCAGCATCGGCGAGCTCAGCGGCACCGAGACGGTCACCTTGACCACCAACCAGATGCCTGCGCACAGCCATGTGATGAGTGCGACCACAGCGGTGGCCAACGCTACGGCGATCGGCAACACGGTCGAACTGGGCGCGTTGTCGGGCGACACCATGTACGCCACCGACATCACCGGCGCCAACGGCTTCGCCACCTCGGCCACATCGACCAGCATGGCCGGCGGCAATCAACCGCACGACAACTGCATGCCGACGCTAACGGTGCAGTACTGCATCGCCTACGACGGTATCTTCCCGCAGCAGAGCTGACCCTTCGATTCGCGCCGCCGACCGCGCGAGCCTGCACGCCCACCTGTTTCGAGGACCTCTCCATGACCGAACCCTTCTTAGGCGAAATCCAGCTTTTCGGTTTCAATTTCCCGCCCCGCGATTGGGCCGCCTGCAATGGCGCGACGCTGCCGATCCAACAGAACTCCGCGCTGTTCGCGCTGTTGGGCACTCAATACGGCGGCAATGGATCGACCAATTTCCAGTTGCCCAACTTCACCGGTCGCGCAAGCTGCAACCAGGGCACGGGACCTGGCCTGAGCCAACGCGTCACCGGCCAGACCTTCGGCGAGAACAGCGTGACCCTGACCCAGGGCCAAATGCCGATGCATTCGCATCCATTCACCGTCTACAACCAGAACGATACGAGCAAGCGCGCAAGTTCGCCCAGTCCCGGCAATTCGTTGGCCGTGCCCAGCCTCAGCGCGCCGTTCGTCGCTGGCGGGCAGGCGAATGCGCAGTTCGCGCCGGGCATGTGCGGCCCCAGCGGCGGGGGCCAGCCGCACGAAAACCGGCAGCCTTATCTGGCGGTGAACTTCTGCATCGCGCTCAACGGCATATTCCCCAGCTTCAGCTGAGAGTCCGCATGTCCGCTCTTCGCGCGCCGTCGCGTCCGCCGTTTCCACCCGGCCGCGACGGCCGCCTGACGACCCCCGGGTTACTGCGTTCGCGCGGGATCTCGCTGCGACCTGCGCGCGATGACGATTTGCCCTGCTTGCGCGCGCTCTATGCGTCCACGCGCGCAGACGAACTCGCGCAGGTACCTTGGCCGGAGGCGGCCAAGCGCGACTTTCTGGATAGCCAGTTCGCACTGCAGCACCTGCATTACCTGAGCCACTATGGCGAAGCGGACTTCTTGATCATCGAAGGGGAGGGCAGGTCGCTCGGGCGCTATTACCTGCATCGCGGCGAACCGGACTATCTGATCATCGACGTCAGCATCGATCCGGCCGCGCGCAATCAGGGCATCGCCGGCGCCTTGATCGTGCAGACGCAGCGCGATGCCGTCGAGTGCGGACGCGGCGTGCAACTGCATGTCCAGATCGATAATTCCGGTGCGCAGCGCCTCTACGAGCGTCTCGGTTTCGCCACCGTCGAAGAGCTCGGCAGCCATCTGCGCATGCGCTGGTCGGCGGAGTAGACGGGCTGAAGAAGTTGGAGCGGAGCGGGGCAGCGGCCCGGTCCGTTCGCTTCAATAGGTCGGCTCGGCTTAATTGAATATGGCCTGGTAGAGGAAGCCTTCGCGCTCGCGGGCGATCGGCACCAGGAAAATCCCGACCTCGCCCATTCCGTCGTGACGCATGAGGTACAGCTGCTGCGGAAACAGGAACGACGAGGCGTTGCGGAACAACAGCGAGAATGGTGGACGCATCGTGCCAGGCGCTGTGCTTCCCTGTAGCGGGCGCGCCTCGACCAGCACGAACGGCACCTCGCTATCGTTCATGGTTGCGGCGAATGTCTCGTTTACGTAAGGAGCGAAATGCTGCAGCGTCAACAATTCCATGTGGAGTCCCCTTGTCCGGAACGCATGTTCGCCGGGGCGCTCGCGCGATGCAAGTGCGCGAGGCGAAAACAGTAATCACACGGCCTGCGGCCGGGTAATTCGCCTGTCGGCACTGATGTACCCTTCATACAGGGGTGCGCCATGATCCGTAAATTTTTTGCACTAGCTCCATTGCTGCAGCAGGCGATATAGAGCAGCTGGATCGATCGGCTTGCTGATCTGATCGTTCATGCCTGCGCGCAGACACTGCGCGCGCGCTTCGTTCAAGGCATGGGCGATCATCGCGATGATCGGTAGAGCGTCGAACCGCGGGTCGGCCCGGATATGGGCCGTTGCTTCGTACCTATCCATTTCCGGTAGTTGAAGGTCCATCAGTACCAGCGATATCACTCCGCCGCTGTCTTCATTCATACTGACTGAACCCGTCTCCTCCCAGGTGCATCGGAATGAACAACGCCACTCGCCTCGCCATGTCTGTCTGCTTCGCTTCATCCGCCGTGGTGGGCGCAGCGACAGCGCAGTCCCCCTCCCGCGTGACGCCGATGACGCCGGACGTCGTGCCGCATTACGAACAAATCCGCGTAACCGCCGACTACGTTCGCCGTGAGGCCATGGTGCCCATGCGCGATGGCGTGAAGCTGTTCACGGTCGTCATTATGAAGAAAGGGGTCGCGAATGCGCCCATTCTGTTGTCGCGGACGCCGTACAACGCGAGCCAACAGACTGGGCGCGTCAAGAGCCAGCGCATCGTCGACGTGCTCGAGGTAATGGATGCCGAGTTCGTGCAAGACAGCTACATCCGCGTCTATCAGGACATCCGCGGCATGCACAAATCCGAGGGCGAATGGGTCCTCAATCGCCCGCTCTCCGGTCCCTTGAACGACACCGGCATCGACGAGTCGACCGATGCCTACGACACTATGGAATGGCTGGTGAAGAATGTTCCTGAGGCTAATGGAAACATCGGAGTCATCGGCTCCAGCTATCTCGGCTTCACGGCACTGATGACGCTGATCGACCCGCATCCCGCGCTGAAGGCGGTGATCGCGCAGAGCCCGATGGTGGATGGGTGGATGGGCGACGACTGGTTCCATAATGGCGCTTTTCGCGTGACGTCGCTGGGATTTCCGTTGAGTCAGGGATTCAACAAGGGCGATGGGGGCGGTGAGTTCGCCCTAGGGGGCGGCGACGACTATTCGCGTTACCTGGAAGCAGGGTCGGTTGCACAGTTCGTGAAGTTAGTAGGCGCAGGACATGTACCGGGGATCCGCAAGTTCCTGGAGAATCCCGCTTATACGGAGTTCTGGTCGCAGCAGGCCGTGGACAAATGGCTCGCGGCACGGCCGCATACCGTGCCGACGATGCTGGTGGTTGGGCAGTGGGACCAGGAGGACAGCTATGGGGCGCCCGCGGTCTATCGCGCGCTTGAGTCCAAGGACAAGAACAACGACAAGGTCTCGCTTGTGATCGGCCCATGGCGTCACTCGGGTTTCAACCACTACGGCTACGATCTGGGCGCGGTGACGTTCACTGGCGACACGGCGCTCGAATGGCGCGCCAAGTACGCCAAGCCTTTCTTCGATCATTGGCTCAAGGGTGGTCCCGACCCCAGAACACCGCCCGTGTTGACGTATGCGACGGGAGCGAACCAGTGGAACGTCTCTCAACGTTGGCCGATGGGTGCTGCGAAGCCGATCTATCTCGCGGGTGACGGCGAAGCGGCGTTCGACAAACCGAAAACACGCGGACATGAAGACTATGTCAGCGATCCCGCCAAACCGGTCCCCTTTATCCCGCGTCCCATCGATATGGACGATCCGATGCAATGGAAGCCTTGGCTGGTGCACGACCAGCGCTTCGTGACGGGGCGGCCGGACGTTGCAGTTTGGACAAGCGCACCTGTGGAGAAAGCGGTCCACATCATGGGGGCGCCCGAAGTGGAATTGTTTGCTTCCACTACCGGCACCGACAGCGACTGGGTCGTAAAGCTCATCGATGTCTACCCCAACGATGTACCCGAAGATGCCGCACAAGGTGCGAAGCCAACGATGGCGGGCTATGAGCTCCCGATCGGGATCGAGATCTTCCGCGGTCGCTATCTGAAGAGCTTTTCCGTGCCATCGCCACTCATCGCGGGGAAGGTCGAGCGCTATACGTGGAAGCTGCCGGACGTCGATCACGTCTTCCTGCCAGGCCACCGCATCATGGTCCAGGTGCAGTCGACATTGTTCCCGCTGTATGACCGCAATCCTCAAACATACGTCGACAACATCATGTACGCCGGCGACAAGGATTATCGGAAAGCCACACAGAGCGTCTGGTTTGGGGGCGATCGGGCGAGCGCCGTGATCCTGCCGGTGGTGGAGCCACAGACGAAACAGGAGCAGCGCAGTAGTGATTGAACTCCCCCATCCAATAAGTACGTCGATGACGCCGCGCCAGGCGCGGCAGTTCGATGCGTAACTGGGCACGCAGCGTCGTCGAACGATGACGCTGGGTGCAGGCCGCACTCAGTACAGCCGCTGCAGAGTCCTCGCGTCCGTCGCAGGTAGCCAGACAGAGCGAAGGTGAGCTGTATCGGCTTACTCTGCAAACGAACGATAGGGAAGGGCGATTAGGAGTCGTTATCGAGGGTAGGGAAGGGCAGCTTCCGACCCCAGGCAGAGACGGCTGGGGCGAAAGTGCCGGCAGGAGCCGTGGCTGGTGCACACGGTCATATCGAGACCAGGCCCAAGAGGGTCAAAGGTATGGATCGATGATCCGCCAAGCAACGGTGGCTACGGAGATACGCAATCGCTCAAGGTGGCCAAGATCCCCATGGCCACGGTATTTAAGGGCAAGGTCGGCCGGCATGAAATCGACAACGGCAGGCTTCAGTTCACCTATAAGGCAGGTGCGCTCACCAAGGATCAGGTCCAGAAGATCCAGATCAATCTCGACAGTGAACAGAAGTTTTTCGATCTTCCATGACTAGGGTGGCAAGATGAAACGGATAGCCGCCATCAGCCTCTAAATTGGAAAAAACCGTCGGATCGGCTATCGGCCAAGAGCGGCATTTCAACGCTAGCGAAGCTGCATGGCTGAAGCTGCATGGCTAGAGTGGGTATATGTTCCCAGAAGCAGGCGAATCTGCCAGCAACAAATGACGTGGCAGGTCGATGGTAAATGCACAGCCGATGCCCGAGATATTGCGCACTCTGAGGATGCCTTCATTGGCCTCCACGCTGCGCCGGGCGATAGACAGGCCCAGCCCTAGACCGCTCTTGTCTTCGCTGCTTTGTTGTCTTCGCTGCTTTGAGTGAAGGGGAGGAACATCTTCTCGGCGTTGCCGGGCGGAAGCCCGCCGCAACGGTCCTCGACATCGATCAGGATCCCGGGGTGTCAAGGTAAAGCCCTGCGGTGACACTTTACCCAGCCAAGCGGCCTAGATGGCGGTGTTGCCAGTCGGCAAGGCCAGCCAGGCGCAATTCCAGCTCATCGCGCCATGCAAGACCGCGGAGCCGTTCGGGGCCAATTCGCGCGCCGGTCTGGCGCTACTAAGTCGTAGTGGGCGTCGGGGTGTTCGGCGTGGCAGTGGTAGCATGTCAGCATGACAGAGCCTCAATCCTTGGCTTTCTAGGCTTACCAAAGTGCGTGCGGACCCACAAGCCCAGCAGACGGCCCCAGCATCTAATTTCGCATAATCGATATTATGTAAAAACAACCAGATGGCGAAGCCCACGGATAGTCAGGCTCTGGGGCTCGGCGCGGCCATCCCACTCCCTCGTCTCGATCAAACCTTAAAGTCATCAAAAGCGATCCTGTCCTCGTCGACTCCCATCCGCTGCAACAGTTGTCGCGTCGCGACAAGCATTGGTGGCGGCCCGCATAGGTAGAAGTCACAGGCGTGGAGGTTCGGGTGATCACGCAACAAGGTTTCATGTGCGGCCTCATGAACAAGGCCCTTCAACAGCCCGGCACCGCATTCCGCTTCTTCCGAGAGAACCAAATGCCAACTGAAGTTGGCGTACTTCTTAGCCAATGCCGACATTTCTTCGAGATACGGCGCTTCACGGACATTGCGGGCGCCATACCAGTAATGGACACGTTCTTTGACCCCGTTCTCCAGGCACGCATGGATCATCGACCGTAACGGCGCCATACCGGCGCCACCTCCGATGAAGACCTTTTCATTTCCACCCGGCTTGATGGCGAAGTCGCCAAACGGACCGCTGAAGCGCACACGATCCCCAGGCTTGAGGCTGTATAGGTACGTGGATCCTTTCCCAGGCGGATGACGCTTGCGGTTCTGTCCGCCAGGGCTGAATCGAGCCAGCAGGGTCAATCGCCCACCTGTTTTTTCGACAGGCAGAGAAAGCGAGTACGAGCGACGCACGGCTTCCCTGTTGGATAGCGTATCCGGCAGATCGAGCTCGGCCCAGTCGCCCTTGTGATGTTCGGGGTGAACGATCCCATGCCGCGGCAAGGAATAATCCGGCACATGGATCTGAAGGTAGGCGCCTGGTTGATAGTCGGATCCCGGAGCGCCGTCCGGCTTGAGCACGATCTCGCGCAAGAAGGGAGTTACCGCCTCAGCGCGCTCGACGGTTGCTTCATGCTCCGTCCATAGGCCGGCACCTCCGATCACCTCCACTTGTAGATCCTGATCTACGGCCAGATTGCAGGCCAGCCGATAACCCATTTTCACTTTGCTTTCCGACAGGTGCTCTCGATCTGCGCTGGTCGGGGCCGGTGCTTTGCCTCTGAAACGAACTTCGCAAAGTCCACAGCTCTGCCCTCCTCCGCAATTGGATGGCAATTGCAGCCCGTTACGGGCAAGCGCGATGAATACGGTGTCGCCCGCCGGAACCTCCATCGTGCGTAGTGCAGATCCATCCGGCGAGAACACTGCTAACTCCCGGGTGCCCCTCCACCGTTTAGGAATGAACTCGTTGACGCGAAAGCTGGTAACGAGAAGCCAAATGCCTGTCAACGCTAGCCACAACCCTCCGATACCTGCGGTTATCACCAGCGGGTTATTGAAGTTTTTCCGGCCGATGTAATCCATGATGTGGAGCATCCAGAACACGTCGAACAACCGCCACGTGCGATTGCGATGTTCGAGCACCTCTCCCGTCTCCGCAGACAAGTAGACGGTCGTGTCTTCCGCATCCTTGAAGTCCACTCGCCATAAACGGCTTTCGTGGTCACGAACTTCCATCGTTCGTTCGAGCAACCGAGGCGTTTGCCCTTTCCCGGGACCGGTGTAGGAAGCTTTGGCCAAATTCCAGGCTAACCCAGCATCAATATCGATTGTCGCTCCGGTCATTGCGTCGGAGAGCCGGGTTTTTTGACCGTCGTACGCCTGGTACACGGGACGTTCGAGCAGCCATGCGGAAGAGACGCGCTGCACCGAGCTCTCACCGTCTACGAGGACGCCACTCGCTGGCAATGCATCGCTCGGCCAAGGTCGCGGCTCACCCGCATGGGCGCGGTACTGGTGGCCTTGCACTTGGTCGTGGTCAAGCAGACTCATTACCAATCCGCTGGATAGCCAAAGGACGAACTGCAGGCCAATCAAGAGCCCGACCCACTTATGAATCTTCCGCATCCAGGGCGTCATGGCTGAGCCCTCCGGTGGAAGCTGTAGAACAACAACCAGATCCCACACAATGCGAAGACCAAACCGGTTGCCGCTGCCACACGCAACAACGTGTTATTGACATCGCTGCGGGCCTCGTAGTCCATGATGTGGAACATCCAAAGGAAGTCGAACCAGCGCCAGAGGCTGTGCCGACGAGCTAGCAGTTCTCCGGTATCAGGAGAGAAATAAAGCGTAGTGTGGCCGCGATCGGCGAAATGTATGGCCCACATGGGCACCGGCCGGGTCGCTACCTCTTGCGGGGCCTGAGCAACCCACTCTGCCCTGTCCACCTTGGCATCGCCCTGATAAGTCGCTTTCGCCAGTGCTAGGGCGGTCGCTTCCTTTAACGGGGAAACTTGGTTCCCGCTCGCCGCATCTATGAGCAAAGTCTTGTCGCCCTGACGCACTTCATAGACTTCCATCCCCAGCAAGCGCTTGATTCGTAGGGACGTGATGCCCGGATATCTCGTCGTCAGTTCGGCCTGCCCCAGGCGTGAGGCACCGGGATCCAGCGGCTCGCTATGCGCGTGCGCCAGGTGATCGCCATGAATGATGTCCAGCGATATCACCGTCATGTAGACGCCGCTAATCATCCATAGCAGCGCCTGCACGCCGATGATCAGGCCGATCCATTTGTGGGCGCGACGCGCCCAGAATGCGGGTTTCATTGAATTGTTCCTAGCCAGATTCGCTCACCACCCCTTCCCCTCCCGCCGGACTTTGCCGGCGGGATGGACCGTACTTACCAGTGATAGCCGACACGGGCATACCAACGACGACCCAGCAGGTCGTACGTCATCGTGTCCGTATTGGCATCGGTGTAGCTTTGGATGAACGGGGCTTTCTTGTCGTAGAGATTGTCGATGCCCAAAGCAACATCAAACGACTTGCTGGGCGAATACTTGAGCTGCACGTTGTGGTACGTCACGCTTGGCGCATGGTCGCCGATGTCGCCTGGCGCAGCATTGATGTCATCGGCGGAGCCGATGTACTGCATGCTGTAGGATCCTGACCAGGCATCCTGCTTCATAGTCAACGACGTGTAAGCACGCCACTTCGCATAGCTCCCTCGCCCGCCCGTGATCTTGCCTGCGTACTCGATGACGTCCGCTCCGGGGAACGGCCGTACGTCATAGCGATCCAGATACGAGACATCCAGCGATACGGTCGAATCGAAGTCCGCGACGTCGAATTCGTACAGACCTCCCAGATCGATGCCGGTAACGCGTTCATCCGCGGCGTTGACTGGCTGAGACGAAAGGAAATCGACTTCGCCGGTGACGGAATTTCGGGTGAAGTTGGAGGCGTCGCAGAAAGGATGGGCCAAGCCAGGCGTGTTGTAGCAGATGGCCAACTTGGTCGAGCCGTCGATACGCTGAATGGCGTTTTCGATCTTGATATCGAAATAGTCCACCGTCAGCGTTAGGCCTGGCAAGAATCCAGGTGTCCACACCGCACCTACCGTGAAGGAATTGGCGTCCTCCGGCTCAAGCTCCGGATTGCCGCCCGCGGTGGTGAGAATGGTGTTGCCGGGCTGTACGTAACCTGCCGGCACGCCATAAGCCTGGCAATTCTGCCGCACTACCGAGTCGGCAGGCAGAGTGCTCCAGCCACTGCAAGGATCAGTCGTGGTCAGGTTGCCTTCTGCGATACCGCCGAACAATTCCGGGATGTTGGGGATTCGGAAAGCGGTGGCGTAGTTGGCGCGTACTTTCAACGATGGAACGACCTGCCAGTCGAGGCCGACTTTGTAATTGATATCCTCACCAAACAGGTCGTAGTCGGAATAGCGCACGGCCGCGTTCAGGATCAGCGACTCGGCAATGACGCTGTCCTGGAGCAACGGCACCGCGAACTCGGCAAATACTTCTTTGGCCGTGTATTCACCCGCAATGGGGTCCTGCTGGTTGGTGTTGGCGCTTCCCAGGACGGTCAACGGATCTGGATCGCGCCAGCCACGTTCTTTGCGAACCTCCACACCAGAAGCGAAACCGACCCATCCGGCGGGCAGCTCGAACAGCTGGCCACTGACGTTGGCGGTGAAGCTCTTCTGGTCGTTTCCGCCATTGTCCCGCGTGGTGTAGAGAATGTAATCCAGCACATCCTGGGTAATGTCTCCGTAGCCCAAGTAGTCGCCACAGGGAATTGCCGCTCCTGGTGTATTGCTGCAGAGAGCGGTATCAAGGGTCTGATCCACTCTGTCGAGATTGGCGACTTTGGTGGAACCGTCCACGCCGGTGTTGCGTCCCCAGTTGATGGCAGCGGACCAATCCCAGCCCACACCGAATTGGCCTTCCAACCCGATCACTGCTCGGAAGGTATCGGTCTCCTGGTAGAACTCACGAGGACCTGCCTCTTCCAGGCGGCGTCGCTGCAAGAGCAAATCCTGCCCGGTCGGGTTGGTCGGATGGTCCGCGGCGATATTGATCGGGCGGTACACGCCCAAACTGCCCGGGGTCGCCAACTGGTCAGATTGTCGATTAGTGAACATTAACTCGGTGAACAACTTGACGTCTTCGCTGAGCGCGGTGTCGCCGAACAGACTGAAGCTCAGACGTTTGATCGGATTGACCGCATTGAGGGAGGGATTGCCGTTGTAGTTATGTCTGGCGGCGGAGTACGGTTCGTAGAAATCGCCATCCCCATTAGGATCTTGATTGAAGTTCACACGACTGCCATCCGCCAGCAAGGCCCGTCCGCCAATCGTCGCTGAGCTGCCAACGCACTGCAGGCTGCCATCGACCTCGCCTAGACCGCAGGGCGCACGCGAGGCCATGTTGACGGTGCCGCCTTCTGAGTAACTGAGACCAGCCATCAATGAGCCGCGGTCACTGATCGTTCCCCAGGCCAGGTCAAAAGAACTTTCTTCGCCATCACCTTCGAAAGTCTGACCGTAACGAACAGATGCCTCGGCTCCGTCAAATCCTTTCTTGGTGATGATATTCACTACGCCGGCGACTGCGTCAGCGCCGTAGATGGCTGAAGCTCCGTCCTTCAAGACCTCTATGCGCTCGATCAGCGCCACCGGGATGACATTCAGATCGACCGAGCTGTTGGCGCCAGTGCCGCCATTGACCATACGACGGCCATTGAGCAGAACCAGCGTCCGATTGATGCCAAGGCCGCGCAAGTTCACCTGCGTGGTGCCGTAGCCGTTCTCTGCCCAATAGGCATTGGTCTGGCTGCCAGCAAAACCGGCCGAAGCAGGAAGGCGTTGCAATAACGTTTCTACCGAAGTGGCGCCAGAGCGCTCGATAGCTTCAGCGTCGACCACTGTTACCGGTCCAACACCGGAAATTTGCAGCCGTTTGATATGGCTACCTGTGACTTGGACGGTGTCCAACGTCTTGGCTTGATCGTCCGTGGGAGTGGTTTCCTGGGCCTGCGCTGAGCTGGCAAAACCGGCGCACAACAACATACCAACGGCCGCTGCTAGCGGATTGCGTTTGAAAGACATGGGTTCTCTCCCCGATTGGGTTTGACTTGTTCAGGTTGAGTCCTGACGCCGAAGGCTCGCAGAGCTGGGGACGAATACAGGACAACAAAGCGCGTCGCCCTTCGGGCGACGGAACAAGCTCAGCAGATCGGAGGTCGAAAAAGCCGGGAGATTTCGGTATGGACAGCTGGCAACAGCGGTTGCGCCAAGTAGACCGACACTAACGCATGCTGAGCGGCGAAGAGCGGTGTTGTACGCCCAGGATGAAAGGTGAGCATGCAACCGCACGCGCAAGACGTGCTACCACCGCAATCGCAATCCTCGTGTTCATCTTGATCTTGTGCAGCTTGATCTTGTGCAGGTGCAGTTGCCGGCTTGGATACGGATGCCTTGCGATGGCTTGCACTCGTATCGCAATCGGATTTGGCTTTTGCCCCGTCTATCTGATGCGCTTGTGACGCCTGATTCACCGCCATCCGCGTCGCCGCCCACGCGCCGGTAACTCCGTCAGCGCAAAGCGCGACGATGAGGAAAATTCGCAGTAGGAGGCGAATCGAGGGCATTGGCAGAAGGCGAAGCAGATGTTGTCTCCATCACAGCAATAACACGCCCCTAAAAGGCCTGTCAATATATTTTGTGCAATACAGCATCGAAGGTGATGGCGAAGGTTCTATAGGTAGACCGACGTGGAGATGCGCACGCACGCGACTGTTCGCACGGGTGTCATTTCCCTGCCCCGCATGCTCCACGCACCAGCCACATACGATTGGTCATTGGCACCACGATCAGCTATTCATTCCTCGCAAGATTATGCGTGTTTATGCCCCCACGGATCCCGTGCTGGTCTTCTAACCGTCCTGATCCAACTTCGATTTCATAAGGGAGATTTCCGCCTTCTGCGAAGAGAGAATGTTCTGGCATAGGCGTATCAGTTCGGGATCTTTCAGCTTGTTCTGCTCACACATCAAAACCGCTCCCGCATGGTGCGGGATCATGGATCTGAGGAACTGACGGTCCGAGATTGCGCTTTGTTGGCGAATGGCCAACCAACACAGCGCCATAGCCAGGACGGTGACGAACACAATCACGACATTGAGCTTGGCGTTGGGGTACATGCCGCGCATGAGGGCCATTTCGATAATGACCATGGGCGCGGCCATCAGGCCAGCCATGTAAATCTGGTTGAAGTTGGCATAGACGTTGGAGACGCGGTCCACCATGGCATACATCAAGAGGTACATCGCCACAAATGAAAGCGCCGTCATCAGGAGCAGACGTCCGTAGTGCCCTTCTTTCCCGTGTTCACCCTTATGCATCTTTTCCATAGATCACCTCGATTCATGATGCTAATGTGAGGTTGACTGACAGAATATTGAGAAGGCGTGAAAGACGTCTCACGCCTTCCCGAAAAAAAAGGTTACATATCGCCGGCTTTTGCGAACTCGGCGGTGCTGAGGGCACCATCCTTGTTTGTATCCAGCATAGCGAAGTGAGCCGCCTTGGGATCCTTAGCCATTTCGGCCTTTGAAATTTTCCCGTCCTTGTTTACGTCAAGCTTGATAAAGGCGGCGCTGCCTTTTGCAGGTGGCATCTGGCCGTGATCCATCTGTCCATGCGACATCCCCATTTTGCTGTGGTCCATAGCCTGGGCACTAGCGGGTTTGTCGGTTTTCACAGGATCAGCTGCGATTGTGGTGCCGATTGAGAACAACAACGAGATCAGAAGAATGGAACGCGCGTATTTCATGTGGTGACTCCTTTAGGGTTAATGGCAGGAAGCGCTTTTGGCCGGCTCCGGTGACGGAACGCTGGTTGAGTTTGTGGAGGACAATTTTCCTAGACGCAATGCATTGGTAACGACGGATACCGAACTCAGGCTCATCGCCAAAGCTGCGATCATGGGGCTGAGTAGCAGACCGAATACGGGATAGAGCACGCCCGCGGCGATCGGGACGCCCAAGGCGTTGTAAAGAAACGCGAACGCTAGATTTTGCTTCATGTTGGCGACAGTTTCATTGGAGATGGCACGGGCTTGCACGATGCGCGTTAGATCCCCTTTGACCAGGGTCACCTGGGCGCTCGACATGGCCACGTCGGTGCCGGTTCCCATGGCGATCCCGACATCGGCCGCGGCCAGTGCAGGCGCATCGTTTATGCCATCGCCTGCCATGGCGACGCGGCTGCCTTCGGCCTTCAATTTCCGCACGAGTTCGACTTTGTCCTGTGGTCGAACCTGGCCATAAACCTCGTCGATGCCAAGCGTCTCGCCTACCGCCTCCGCTGTAGCTTGCGCATCGCCGGAGGCCATCACAATCCGTAGACCGTCCGCGCGCAGCGCATTGAGAGCCTGCAAGGTGGTGCTCTTGATCCGATCGGCCACCGCCACCGCGCCCGCCAGGTGTCCATCGACAGCCAGGAACATGACACTCGCGCCCTGCTTGCGAAGGCGCTCCGCAGCACCCGTCACGGGAGCGATGTCCGCACCGACATCGGCCATCAGGGCCTGATTGCCCAGAGCGAGCGCATGGCCGTCGACCCTACCCTTCACGCCCTGCCCTGTAACCGAATCGAACTCGTCGGTCGCAATAAGTGGGAGTTGGCGCTGTTTGGCTTCGGCCAGTATCGCTTCGGCCAGCGGATGCTCACTTCCCTGCTCCAGACTGGCAGCCCATTGCAGGACCTGGTCGGCGGTGAAGTCATTAGCCAAAATTATTTCGCGGAAGGTCGGGCGACCCTCGGTGAGGGTACCGGTCTTGTCGACGATCAACGTATCGATCTTGCGCAACTGCTCTAGGGCCTCGGCATCGCGGAACAGCACGCCCGCATGCGCGGCACGGCCGGTGGCCACCATGATCGACATCGGCGTCGCCAGGCCCAGTGCACAAGGACAGGCGATGATCAGTACTGAGACGGCATTGAGTACCGCGTAGGTCCAGGAAGGCTCCGGGCCGAATAATCCCCAGCCGAGGAAGGTCAACACGGCCGCTGCCAGCACCGCAAGCACAAACCAGAAGGCCACCTTGTCTGCCATGCGTTGCATGGGTGCACGTGAACGCTGGGCCTGGGCGACGAGCTGCACGATCTGCGAGAGCACGGTTGCCGAACCCACTTGGTCAGCGCGTATGACCAGGCTGCCTGTTCCATTGAGGGTTGCACCAATGACCTTGGTCCCTTCCCCCTTCTCCACAGGAATGGGCTCGCCCGTCAGCATCGATTCGTCAATGCTGCTGCGGCCTTCCAGCACTGTGCCGTCCACGGGCACCTTCTCGCCTGGCCGCACGCGGAGGCGATCGCCGACATGAACATGATCCAGCGGAATATCCTCTTCCGCGCCCGCTTCGTTGATGCGCCTCGCGGTCTTTGGAGCCAGACCCAGCAACGCCTTGATCGCGGCCGAGGTCTTGGAGCGTGCCCGGAGTTCCAGCAACTGACCCAGCAACGTCAGCGATACGATGACCGCGGCCGCCTCGAAGTAGACACCGACCCGGCCATGCTCGCGGAAGGACGCAGGGAATAGGTCAGGCGCGAGCGTGGCCACCACGCTGTAGCCAAATGCTGCCGCCACACCGATCCCGATCAAGGTCCACATATTCGGACTACGGTTGCGTATCGATTGCGCGCAACGCTCGAAGAAAGGCCACCCGGCCCACAGGATCACGGGCGCGCTAAGCACCAACTCAATCCAGGTGCGCGCTTCGGTTGAGAGAAAGGTAACGCGATGCCCCAGCATAGCCAGCGCCAACACGATCAGCGTCAATGGCAGCGTCCACCAGAAGCGTCGGGTGAAATCACGCAGCTCCGGGTTGTCCTCGTCCTCTAGGCTGGGCATTTCCGGCTCCAGTGCCATGCCGCAGATCGGACAGGCGCCTGGGCCTTCCTGACGGATCTGAGGATGCATCGGGCAGGTATAGATCGTGCCTGCAGGCGCCGCTATTTCCGGAGTCTTCAACTCGGGCGAGAGATATTTTTGCGGCTCCGCAATGAAGCGCTCCTGGCAACGCGCCGAGCAGAAGTGATACTCGGTGCCTTGATGCGTTGCATGGTGTGCCGTAGTCGCCGGGTCAACAGTCATGCCACAGACCGGATCGGTGACGGCGCCATCCGCTGAAACGGGCGCCTTGGACGAGCAACAGGAACCTCCCGTGCTGCTTGGCGTAGAGGAGTGATGTGCATGATCGGAATGAGTACTCATGCCGCATCCTCCGACAGTGCATTGAGGATCGGGCACTTCTCCAGCACGCCATGTCCGGGACACGATGCCACCAGCGTCTTGAGCCCATCGCGGATGCGTGTCAGTTCGGCCAGCTTTTCCTCGACATCATCCAGTTTCAGCATGGCGGCGGCTTTCATGCTGGCCATATCTTTTCCCCGATGGCTGGATAATTCCAGCAGATCGCGAATTTCAATCAGGGTGAAGCCCAAGGCCTTGGCTCGGCGTACGAAGCGCAGGCGCGAGACGTCCTGAGGCTCGTATTGGCGATAGCCGGAACGCAAGCGCTGGGGTGCAGGCAGCAGGCCCTGACGCTCGTAGTAGCGCACCGTGTCTATGTTGACTTCGGCCTTATTGGCCAGTTCACCGATCTTCATGATTTGCACCTTCAATACCGACTGGCCACAGTCTGCACCCTGGACCATAGTCCAGAGTCAAGGGCCGCCGTGTCAGTGCTGGCTGAATGGGTTCGTCGTTCCATCTCGCTGTACCAATTCGACCGTATAGGGCTGAGAAGTACCGTCCGGGCTTTCCATGCCGGGCGAGCCCATGGGCATTCCCGGCAATACCAGGCCCTTTGCATCAGGCTTTTCGGCCAGCAACCGCTTAATGTCTTCGGCTGGAACGTGCCCTTCTATGAAATAACCCCCTACCTCGGCGGTATGGCAAGAGCCCTTGCCATACGGCACCCCCAGTCGTTGCTTCACAGGGTTCACGTCGTCGCTGTTTCGAACTTCAACTTGAAATCCTGAATCTTCCAGGTCCTCCACCCAAAGACCGCAACAACCGCAACTTGGACTCTTGTGAACCAGGGCGAGTGGTAGTCCGGTTCTCGAAACCGGCGACTCCGCCGCAGTCACTTTTGAAACGATTTGCTCCTGCGGCGCTTGCGCGCAAGCACTCAATACCGCCCCGCTCATCAGAATCAACAACGACGCAACACAATTACGAATGTTCATGTGACCTACCCTGCTCATCGTTTTGGTCGCGAAGACCAGTGAATGTGGACAATCCGCCAGCCGGAAGCGGTCTGCTTCAACACCATCGTTTCGGTGCTTAGCAAGGTCATCGGCTTGCCCTCTTTGGTCGTGTGCAGCTCGCTTTCAGTGCCTACCCAGGCCAGTGGCCCCTCGACGCGAGCGATACGACGCGTGACTACGACGTGCGCTGCTTTGAGAAAGGCTGCGTCGTGTATCGCATGACCGCCTAAATACTCCTCGCGCGAAATTTCCGCTCCACCGCTTTCGAGGATAAGGACATCGTCGGCAAGCAGCTTGCCGGCCCGTTCAAGGTCGCCGGCCTGCAAAGCAGCGGAAAACTGCTCGATGACTTCAACGACAGGCTTAGCTCGGTCATCGACGGGAGACCATGCGGCCGTCTTGGCGTGAGCCTCGGGCCCATGGGCCAGCGCCATGCCAGGAATGAACGTAAAAGCGGCCAACGACAAGAAGCCAAGCAAAGGAAATTTCATTCGAAACAATCCTTGAGTAGTGGGGATGAGGTCAGTGCTGGTGGCCATCATCGGCATGCTCCTCAGGCTCAGACTTCGGCATCACCATGCCTGCGTGTTCGTCGGCCGGTTTCGCCGCAGCAGGGGCTTTGTCGTCGTGCGGAGGCGTGCCCGGCGCATGTGAGTGAGGTTTGGACTCATTCTTCGGCATGTCTACCTTCTTCATGCTGGCGCTTCCGCCATCATCATGCGGTGGCGTACCCGGTGCGTGCGAATGCGGTTTGGATTCGTCATTCATCGGCATGCCCTCCATCTGACTGTGGTCGTCTACTGCACCTTCGTCATGGTCGGCAGGTGTACCCTCTGCATGCCCGTGCGGCTCGGTTTCGCCACCGCCGTGCGAGTGCCCGCCACTGCTGGCGACCATGGCTTGGTATTGCTCGGCATCGAGTTTTGGCAGTTCCTGCAGGAACGCGACCATGTTCCAGATGTACTCGTCGTTCATGCTCTTGCCCCAGGCCGGCATGCCCGAAGCTTTGATGCCGTGCTTAATGACCCAGAAATGGTGCGCGGGATTGCCGACATCGGCCTTGGAGAAATTCGGTGGGGAGGGATAGAGGCCGTTGCTGAGCTCGGTGGCTGCCATGCTCGGACTAAGATGGCAGCCAGTACACATCGCGTTGTAATTGCCTGCTCCCTGGCGAATGCGTGCGGGATCCTTGAGGTTGGGAGGCTGCAGTTTGCCGGCACGTGCGGTGATGGATCGCTCACGCAGCATCTGCAGCATTGAGTACACGGGCTTCGTGTGGGTATCGTCCGCACCGATGTTGTAGATCCCGGACCAGACAAAGATGCCAATGATCAACAGGGACGCGAGCGCTAGAACGGCAACGGTAATCAGCGAATGACGGGTCACGATAGGCATGTGTTATCTCCCAGTTAAAACCAGATACGGAAGCCCGCGACCACACGGGTGTCGTTGGTGTCTTCGCCCTTAGCCCGCCGGAGATCCGCGGTGCGGCCGAAAGCCTGCTCGCGGACGATGCCGACGTAAGGTGCGAACTGCCGGGTTATCTCGTAGCGCAGGCGCAGGCCGGCTTCTGCGGTACTCAATCCCGAACCGATTCCGCGACGCTCGTCGTTGCGTCCGTAGAAATCCACTTCGACCATCGGTTGCAGAATCAACCGGTTGGTCAGCAGCATTTCGTATTCGACCTCAAGCCGCGCCGCAGTCTGTCCCGACTGCCCGATGTAGCCCGTGGCTTGAACCTCGAACATGTAGGGAGCGAGCCCCATTACACCAATCGCTGCGAAATCCTGCGATCCGCCGGGATTGAAGTCATGTCGAACGCCTGCCACTACATCCCACCAACGGGCGATGCTGCGGCCATATAGGACCTCCAAGTCAGCGCCCTCGGTCCTTCCGTCGACCCGCTCGCCCTCGCTGCGTAGCCAGAGGCGGTTGAGATCGGTTCCCAGCCATCCCTGCATGGCCCAGGCGGTCCCTGCTCCTGGATCGGCGTCCCAACCTTCCAGGCGATCCAACAACACATAGTGCTGAATGCTGTTGTCGTGTGCGGGATGGCCGCCCGATGGCGGTGCCGCGGCGGTGCGATCGGCATCCGTTACAGCAGGTATGGGCGTGCGTGGTTGGGTGGGTGCAGGAGACTCCGCGCCGTGATCCATCGCCGAGTGATTCATCGGCATGGTCTCGTCCGACATGGCCTCCCTGTCATGTCGCATCTTCGAATGATCCATGGGCTCGGGAGGCGCCGCTGGCATCGGCATGTCATGGCCCATGGCAGCGTGGTCGACCTGCTGCGCAGGAGCGGCCTCTACCTTTGGCGCGGACGTTGTCATGCCGCCATGACCTGCGTGGGGATCGGTTGAGACAGCTGGAGAGGCAGGTTTCTCTTCAGGCGCCTTAACCTTTGGCGGAGGCGGTGTCGACGGTGCAGGCATTTGCATCTGGGAATGGTCCATCTCCTGTGCAAGAAGGGGACCTGGTGCCAGCGGCAACCCGATAGCCAGACATAGAAAATTAGCTCGCATCAAACGATTCGTTGTGTTCATGGCGATCACTCCTCCACCCGCACGGTCCGCATCATTCCGGCTTCCATGTGGTAGAGCAGATGGCAGTGATAAGCCCAACTCCCCAATGCGTCCGCGCGCACCCGGTAACTGCGCTTGCTGCCTGGCGGCATGTCGATCGTATGTTTGCGCACGAGGAAGTTGCCCTGCTCGTCCTCCAGGTCGCTCCACATTCCATGCAGATGGATGGGATGGGTCATCATCGTGTCGTTGACCAGCACGATGCGCAGACGCTCGCCATAGTTCAGACGCAACGGTTCAACTTCGGAAAACTTCTGGCCGTTGAATCCCCAGGCGAATTTTTCCATGTGTCCGGTCAGATGCAATTCGATATCGCGTCCGGGGTCTCGTCCATCGGGATCCTCGAATGTGCTTTTGAGCATCGAGTAGCTGAGCACTTTGCGGCCGTTGTCGCGTAGCCCGATGCCGGGATCGTCAAGCTTGGGAACAGGCGCCATGGTCTGCATATCGACCAAGGGATTGCCGGTTTCGCTTTGCGGATGGGTCTGCGCGCCGCCGGCACCATGATCCATGCCGGCCATCGCTCCGCCCTGCGTCGCCGTCCTATCGTGACCGCTGTGTTCCGTGCTGGCCGGCGGAGCCGTCATCGCGGACATGTCATGGCCCATGTTGGCGCCACAACCACCCTCCATGCCTTTCATTGAACCCATTGTCCCCATCTCGTGACCGCCGCCCATGCCGCCATGACCCATATCGGCCATAGTCAAAAGTGGTCGGGGATCGATCACTGGGATCGAGGCTCGCAAACCCTCTCGCACGGCCAGCGTGCCGCTGACGTAGCCGGTGCGCCCCATGTCCTGGGCAAAGATCGTGAACGCATCTTGTCCGGAAGGTTCGACGATCACGTCGAAGGTTTCGGCTACAGCGATGCGGAATTCATCCACGGTAACGGGATGCACGTATTGGCCATCGGCGGCGACCACGGTCATTTTTAGGCCGGGGATGCGCACATCGAAGTACGTCATGGCCGAGCCGTTGATGAAGCGCAGGCGCACTTTCTCTCCGGAACGGAAGAGCCCGGTCCAGTTCCCCAATGCAGTCGTGCCGTTCATCAGGTAGGTGTAGGTATGGGCATCGACGTCCGACAGGTCGGTCGGCGTCATGCGCATTTCTCCCCACATCTTTCGGTCGCTCACCGTGGCTGTCAGACCCTGGCGCCGCACATCGCCGATGAAGTCGCCTGCCGTGCGTTTGTTGTAATTATCGTAGCTGGACATCTTTTTCAGACGCGAAAACAACGCCGTTGGATCCAGATCGGTCCAATCGGTCAACATCACGACGTAATCGCGGTCGAAGGCAAAGGGTTCCGGCTCGATGGGATCGATTACCAAAGGACCGTAGAGACCGGCTTGTTCCTGGAAAGAAGAATGGCTGTGATACCAGTAGGTCCCGCCCTGCTGCACTGTGAAGCGGTAAGGATAGGTTTCGCCGCGGTGGATGCCGGAGAAGCTCAGCCCCGGCACGCCGTCCATGTTGGTCGGCAGAAGAATGCCGTGCCAATGAATCGAGGTCTCATGACCGTGGAGGGAACCAGCCGGCAATGCGTTGGACACGCGCAAGTTGACGGTCGTGCCTTCGCGCCAGCGCAGCAAGGGAGCCGGGATCGATCCGTTCACGGTGATCGCCGGTCGAGTGCGGCCGGTGAAGTTCATCGGTGTTTCGCCGATCACCAGGTCGAACTCGGTACCGGAAAGAACATTGTTGTTGCCAGCGCCCTTGAGCGCCCAGCTGTTCCTGGGCCACAAACCCAACGCAGCGGCCGCGCCTCCGGCAGCCAGGCCTTGAACAAACCGGCGACGGGACGGCGTGCGGGGCCCGCCAAGGCCAATAAGATCGGACGACATAAAAACTCCATCAAACAGGATCCGCGCGTGCGGAATCAGACAAGAGCTACCCGCGGGTTATCCACGCGAGGCGCAGGTCAGCACAGGCGCCAAGAGCGCCTAAGGGATACCTAACCGATGGGAGGTCGGTTCAGATGTGGAAGCGCAGGCGACGGGTGGCCCAGCAATAGTGGGCGAACGCTCTGGCTATGATCGGCAAGCAGAGTAGTTATAAATGCGGACGCCGGCGGCGCTTGGGCAGCCTGGACGCAGGCACAATTGCAACTGGAGGATTTGCAGCAGTCCGGCGTGGAGTGCTGCGGTTTTTCCGGAGTAGGATCGACCGCCGCCACCGGCGCCTCATGAACAATGTCACTTGCCGAATGATGGCAAGGCATCTCGGCCGCTGAAATGTCGGGTGACTCCTTGGCTAATGTCGCTTCTCTATGCCCCGTCTCATGGGGCATCTGCATGCGCACTGCCGCAGCAGCCCCCGAGGCGCCATTCAGCACCAAGGTGACGCTCAGAAGTACCCGCAGGAGTGTTGGCCAGACCGACATAGCCGTACTTTAACCCCAAATTCCGACATTAGGAGTAAGGGTTTGTGAACTCTGAACGGGGTCCAACGTTTGCAGAGCCGCGCCTTGTCAGACCTTGTGGTCAACCTCAGCCCGCTTGAACAGTTTCTTCAGCTCGGCCGGGCTCATCTCGACGTCCTTCTCCCTCTGCCAAGCCGTTTTGACCCCTAACCATGCCGTACTTCTCCTCTGGCATCCGATGCCTGCGTCCGACGGTACAGCGCTTCAAGCTCCGCAGTCGGCAACGGCCTAGAAATGAAATACCCCTGGATCTCATCGCAGCCGCTAGCGCGCAGGATTTCATACTGCGCCTGGGTCTCCACGCCCTCGGCCACCACCTTCAACTTCAGACTCTGGGCCATGTCGATGACAGCAACGACGATAGCGGCCGCGTCCGGCTTCACCGCGATGTCGCGGATGAAACCCATGTCGATCTTCAACGTGTCGATGGGAAAGCGCTTGAGATAAGCCAGGTTGGAATAGCCCGTGCCGAAATCGTCCATCGAAATGCCGATGCCCAGCGCTTTCAATTTGCCGAGCACTGCATCGGTTTCGTCCGTCGGCATCATCAAAGAACTTTCGGTGATCTCGATCTCTAGCAGAGACGGATCGACATCGTGCTCGCGCAGCGAGGAAGCGATCAGGTCCGGCAGGCCTTCCAGCACGAACGATTTGCCGGAGACGTTCACCGCCACGTGAAGCGGACCGATCCCGGCCCGACGCCATCGGCTTATCTGACGGCAGGCCGTGTCGATCACCCAGGCGCTGACCGGCACCGCCAACCGTGTGCCGTCGACAATGGGAATAAAGATCGACGGCAGTACCAGCCCGTGTTCGGGCCGGTTCCATCTCAGCAGCGCTTCCACACCGCTCCATCGCCCACTGTCGGTCCGTACCTTCGGTTGGTAATACAGCTCAAATTCGCCTTGGGAGAGTGCCTTGCGCAATGCACTGTCCAGTTCCAATTGCTCCAGGGCCAACGCATTCATCTCGGCGCGATAGAACCGGAACGTGTCCTGTCCCGCCTCCTTGGCCTTATACATCGCGGTGTCGGCGTACTTGAGCAGGGTGTCGGGGTCTTTGGAGTCGGTGGGAAATACCGCTATGCCTATGCTGGCGGTGATGGTGATTTCGTGCTCGCCGAGCAGGAACGGCTTGCGCAGAGCGCCACGGATGCCGTCGGCGACAGCGACGCCGGACGCCTGTTCGCCTTCGGCATCGACCAGCACTAGTGCGAATTCGTCGCCCCCCAGCCGCCAAACGGTTTCCCGGATATCCAGCCAGCCCGTCAGGCGTCGACTGATCTGAAGTAGTAATTCGTCGCCTAGCGCGTGTCCCAGGGTGTCGTTGATGGTCTTGAAGCGGTCCAGATCCACGAGCAGCACCGATACCCTCCAGCGATGTTCTGCGGCTTGACCGATCGTCCGCTTCAGCGATTCGTTGAACAGCATCCGGTTGGGCAATCCGGTCAACGCATCGTAATGGGAGAGGTAATCCAGCTCTTCCTCCTTGGCGATGTTTTCCATGCCGAACGCGATGTCGCCCATCAATTCCTGCAGCAGCTCGATCTCCTCGCGATCGAAGAAGCCGGCGTCTGCGGCGAACAGGGTCAGCACATGGACGCGCTCCCGCACGGTCAGCGGAAAAGCAGCCATGGCAAGATGGCCGTGCGCGATCAGCTCGGCCTTGGCCGAAGCGATTGCCGGATCGAGCCGCAGATCATTGCAGATGACCGGCTGCAGCGAGCGGGCCGCGCGGCTCGCGGGTCGATCCTGATAAGGAGAGTCCGGCTCTGCGCTCAGGCGGACATCATCGATATAGGCTTCCATGCCTCCGCTCCAGGCCACCACCCTGCCCTCCAAGGTTTCCGGGTCGATGGATCCGATCCAAGCCAGTTTGAACAACCCTACATCGACCGCAACGCGGCAGACCTCTTCCAGCAATTCATTGCGGTCGCGTATGCGCACAATGGCCGAATTGATTCCGCTCCTAACTTCCTTGATCCGGGTCAGGCGCTTGATCTTTTCCTGCTGGTTGCGGACTTCGGTGACATCGGCGGCGACACCAGCGATTCGATAGATGCGCTGGCCGGCGCCGGGAATCGGGAAGCTGCGCACACGGATCCAACGCACCGCTCCATCGGGACGAACGATGCGGTACTCGTGATCGAACGGACTTCTGGCATTGGCGGGGCTGAAGATGGCCATGGCTTGCCAGCGATCGTCCGGATGGACCAGATCCAGCCACGACCGTGGAGCGGCGTGGATGCTCGCGCAACTTCTCCCGTAGATCGCCTGGAAAGCGGGACTGATGTACAGGAACTGCCCGCTCCGCGGATCGACCAGGAAAAAGGCCTCATCGATGTTCTCCGCGAGTTGCCGGAACCGTAGTTCGCTCTCGCTCAATTCCTCCACCGCGCGCTCGCGTTCGCCGACTTCGACCTGAAGCTGATCGGCGTGCTGCTTTATTTCCAGGTACAGGCTTCCGTTTTCGTAAATCCGGCCGGCTTGCGCGGATAGGATCTCAAGTAGGCGTTCGTCCTCTGCGCTGAACTCGTCCGCGCCGAGTTTGCCGCTGAGACAGATCCAACCATACACATGGATCAACGAAACGATGGGAGCGACCAGCAGGTTATGCGCGGGCGGATGAGTGGCCGGCAACCCGATCGCGGTCGGATCGCCTCCAGGGTTGCGCAGGCGAACCGACTTGCGCTGGAGGCTGGCGCTTCCGACCACGCCTTGCCCGAGCAGCGGCAGGCCGAGCCTATCGGTTGTCTCCCGTTGCATGCCGCTTGCAGCGACGAACTCCGCCTGGCCATTGTCGTCGCGCTTGCCAATGGCGAGCACCGAATAAGTAGCGCCGATCAGTTCGCGGGCGGCGTGGCACACGGTCTCGAGCAGACGCTTGGGGTCGCGCTCGGAAGCCAGTTGAAGATCGATATCGATCAAAGCGGCCAGGCGGGCATTGGTCTGCCGCAACACGTCGACGGTTTCGGAGAGTTTGTCGGTGATCAAGCGCAAATGACGTTCGCCGAATTCATCCACCGAGCCCGGCAACGGTTTGGCGACGTCGGCCAGCACCTTCTCGACCGCTTGCAGGATTAATTCGGGCTCGCAGGGCTTGGGAAGAATGCTCTGCACGCCACAGGCCTGGGCCAACTCCTGCGCTTCTGCGCCGTGGAAGTGGGCGGTGTAGAACATCACCGCTGTCTGCGCGATCGCCGGCTCGGCGCGCAGACGGCGCACGAGTTCGTAGCCATCCATGACGGGCATCAGGATGTCGGCGATCACTAGATCCGGCCGTTCCGCGTGAATCAGGGCCAACGCCTCCGCTCCGTCCTGCGCGGTCAATAGCCGATGGCCCTTGTAACCCAAGAGCACGCTCAGAAAATCGCGATTTTCCTCGCGATCGTCGACGACCAGGATCGTGGCCACGCTCAACGGCCCTCGCTAAAGCACGCTTCCACTTCTTCAAGCAATCGTTGCGGCTCTATCGGCCGGAATAGGTATTTGTCGGCGCCGTGCGCAATTCCCTTGGTACGGGCTTCCTCATTGGTGAAAGTCGAGGAAATGAATACGAACGGTATCTGGCGGAGTTGCGGATCGGCCTTGACCGCATCGATCAAATCGTAGCCGTTGCCATGCGGCATGCAAACATCGGAAAGGATCAGATCCGGTTGCGAACTCCGCGCCAGTTCCATGGCCTGACCCGCGTTGCTGGCCGTTACGATCCGATAGCCTAGCCCTCCGAACAGGCCTTCGATCAGTTCGAGATTGGCCGGCAGATTGTCGACCGCGAGGATGGTGAGGCCGTTGGTATCGGTGCCGGCTGGCGCCGCTTGCGTCGCGGTCTGCAGCCTCTCCGCCGCGCTGCGCAGCTGCGGCTGGAGATAAGCCTCGATCTGAAGGACGAATGTGGTCGGGTCGATGGGCTTGGACAAGTACCCGTTGAAACCCGCAGCCAGGACCTTGGCCCGGTCGCCGACCATCGCTAGCGCGGTGACCGCGACAATGACGAGTCCGGAAAGCTCTGGATGGCCACGGATGCGCCGCACGACTTCGTAACCATCTATGTCGGGCAACTGCACATCGCACAGAATCAGGTCAGGACGCTCGCGTTCGGCCAGCGCAACACCGCTGCCGCCGTCGCATGCGGTCAGCGGCGTATAGCCGAACGCTTCCAACAGGTAACGCATCAATTCCAAATTATCCGGATTGTCGTCGATGGACAGGATTCGTGCTGCCATGATCGTTACTCCTTCAATATCAGCGTGAAGGTGCTGCCCTGCCCGCTCGCGCTGCTGAACACGATCTCGCCATCCAGCATCTCCGCGAGTTTCCGGCTCAGGTGCAGCCCGAGCCCCGTGCCTTCGTGCCGGCGCCCGGCCGAAGAGTCGATCTGCGCGAACGCCGCGAAGAGCTTCGCCTGGTCCTCTTCGCAGATTCCGATGCCGGTGTCTTCGACACTGATCTCGATCAGGTTCTGTTCGCCCGTGCGGCGCTCCTGCACGCGCAGATGTACGCTGCCTTCATCGGTGAACTTGATCGCGTTGTTGGCCAGGTTGAGGATGATCTGGGTCAACGCGCGCCGGTCGGTACGCAATACCAGATCCGGCTCAGGCAGGGTCATCAGCAGCGCCAGCGATTTCGCTTCGGCCTGCGGACGGAGCGAGGCGGCCACGTCCGCTATCACCCGCTGGCAGACAACGGGTTCGATCCGCAGCTCTACCTTGCCCGCTTCAATTTTGGCGAGATCGAGCAGGTCGTTGATCAGCGCGAGCAGGTGGCGCGCGCTGCCCTGCACGGTTTTGAGCTGTTTTTCCTGATCGGTATTCAACGGGCCCGGCAGCTTCATCAGCAGGGTTCCGGTGAAGCCGATGATCGCGTTGAGCGGCGTCCGCAACTCGTGGCTCATGCTGGCCAGGAAACGATCCTTGGCCAGGTTGGCGTTCGACAATTCCATATTTTTTTCCTGAAGCGCCTGCTCGAAGCGCTTGCGCTCGGTGATGTCGCGGACGATGGCGGTGAAGAACGCGCCGCGCGCGGTGCTCCAGGTGGCGATGGATATCTCGATCGGGAATTCGAATCCATCCTTCTTCCGTGCTCGGATTTCAACGGTCTTTCCGATGATGTGCGACTCGCCGGTGGTGAGATACCGGCCGAATCCCGCCTTGTGCGCGTCTTTGTATTGCTCGGGCATGAGCAGTTCGAGCAGCTCGCCCTCGGCCTCTTCCATCGAATAACCGAACATGCGCTCGGCCGCGGCGTTGAGATAAGTGATGCGGCCCAGTTGATTGGCCGACACGATCGCATCGCTGGCCGTCTGCGCGACCGCGCGGAACTGTTCGCGGCTTTCGCGTATTTCCGCCTCGAAATTCTTACGCTCGGTGATGTCGCGGATAGCGCTGGACACCAGGATTCCGTCTTCGGTGTGCAGCGGGCTGAGGCTGATCTCGATTGGAAATTCTCTGCCGTTCTTGCCGCGGCCATGGAGCTCCAGCCCAACGCCCATTGGCCGGGCCTTTGGATCGGTGAAGAAGCCGTTGCGGTGTCCGGGATGCTGATCGCGGTAGCGCTCGGGCAACAGGAATTCGACCTGCTGGTCGAGCAGCTCGCTGCGCGAGTACCCGAAGACCATTTCGGTTTGCGCATTGACCAGCACGATCCGGCCCTGCCGATTGACGATGACAATGGCGTCCGGTGCCGATTCCAGCAAATCGCGGAATTTTTGCTCTGCCTTCTTGCGTCCGCTGATGTCGCGGATGGCGCTCACCACCAGCGTGCCGTCTTCGGTCCGCATCGGACTCAAGCTGATCTCTACCGGAAACTCCGTGCCGTCTTTGCGCAGGCCGTAGAGTTCAAGCCCCATACCCATCGTGCGCGGACGCGGCTGCCCGAAATAGTTCGAACGGTGGCCGGCATGCATTCCCCGAAAACGGCCGGGAAGCAGCTGCTCGATCGATTGCCCGCGCAGTTCCCCTTTCTGGTATCCGAAGAGCGCTTCGGCCTGAGAATTTGAATGAACGATGCGACCCTCTTGGTCGACCATCAGAATGCCGTCCGGCATGGATTCGAGCAGATCGCCGAAGCGCGTTTCGGCCACGACGGTTCCTGCTTTTCCGTCGTTCATCACGCCTGATCCTTTAGGTCAGGGCGCTGCGGTTGATCGGAGCAATCGCGCCGATCACGGGACCATACGACCTTCCAACAAAAAGTACGGCAGTGTTCGCCCGCAAGGCACCGCTTCGGCACCGGTTGGCTCATCAAATGGCCGCAGAGCGACATCGACGATTACCCCCTCCTTGCACAAACCATCCGTTCCCGCAGGATTTCGAATATACCCCCATTTAGCCCACGGGTTTATGGGAGCACCCGGAGCGGAGGTTGCAACGTAAATAGTTCACACCACAACGTAAATAATTCACACTCCATGGCGCTATCACTTCCGGCGTCGTTCAACCTTGCCGCTGCAGTTCGCGCATCGCCTGCAGCAGTTCGATCAGGCTGTCCGCATCTCGTGGCCCGTCGTAGCGTTCGCCATTGATGAACAAGCTGGGCGTACCGTTGACGCCGCTGCGGATCCCGGTGAGGAAATCGTGGCGGACGCGGCCTTCGTATTCCTCGTCCAGCACCGCCTGGAACAAGGCATCATCGAGACCCAGCGCCTGCGCGTGACCGGCCAGGCTGCCGTCGTCCAGCGCCGACTGATGCTCGTATAACCGGTCGTGCATTTCCCAGAACTTGCCCACCGTGTCGGCAGCCTCGGTCAGCTCGGCCGCATGCTCGGCATGGGGATGCGCTTCTGCCAGCGGAAAATGCCGGAACACGAAACACAGATCGTCGCCCATGGCTTCCTGGACCGTTTTGATCTCCGGATACTGCTCGCCGCAATACGGACATTGGAAGTCGCCGTATTCCACCAGCACCAACGGCGCCTGCAGCGAACCCTGGGCATGATCGGCCGAACCTACATCGGGTTTCAGCTGGCTCATGCTTTCGCTCCCGTCGACGAAGGTAGTTTCTCCAGCGCTTCCAGGATGCCATCGGCGCCCGGATTGATGCCGCTGGGCGACACATAGCTCCAGCGCACGATGCCCTCTGCGTCGATCACGAACAACGCGCGCGCGCTGATGCCTTCCGGCAACTGGTACACCCCGTACAGCCGCGAAACCGCGCCCTTGGGCTCGAAGTCGGCCAACAAAGGAAAATGCAGCTTGCGGTCCTGCGCGAAAGCCGCGTGGCACCAGGCGCCATCGACCGAGATGCCGATCACAGTCGCGTGGAAATGCCGGAACTCGGAAAGCAGTCCGTTGTACAGCGACATTTGGTCGCCGCAGACCGGGCTCCAGTCCGCCGGATAGAACGCCAGCACCACCGGGTGCCCGCGCAGCTGGGAAAGCGAGATGGTTTGGTCGGGCGTGGAATGCAAGGTGAAATCGGGCGCTTGCGCGCCGATAGCTGGCATCGAGGCGGCTTCGGACATGGGGGCGGCTCCTGGAAGCGAAGAGGAAGCGGCAGGATTCGTTCGCCCACCGCCGCGGGATAGTAAACAGGGGCGCGTTAGCGCGGCATCAGCCTCCCCGCCCGGGACCTTCTTACCTGAATTATTTCCGGCAGTTTGTCGATTCCCCGGCTTCCGGTTCGTCATAGGTTATAGAGCGCGCCGAAACGATCGGGGTGAAACGCTCAGCCGAAACCGGTCAGGAGCCGGGCGCGCCGCCAATCGATACGGGAGAACAGACATGCGATTCATGGTGATGGTCAAAGCCGACAAGAATTCCGAAGCCGGGGTGATGCCCAGCGAGCAACTTCTCGCCGATATGGGCAAATACAACGAGGAACTGGTCAGGGCCGGCGTCCTGCTGGCCGGCGAGGGTCTGCAGCCGAGCTCGAAGGGTGCGCGCGTCCGCTTTTCGGGCAACCAGCGCACGGTCATCGAGGGTCCGTTTCCGGAGACTAAGGATCTGGTCGCCGGATTCTGGCTGCTGCAGGTGAAGTCCAAGGAAGAAGCGATCGAATGGGTGAAGCGTTGCCCCAATCCGATGCCCGGCGAATCGGAAATCGAGATCCGTCAGGTGTTCGAAGCCGAGGATTTCGGCGCCGAGTTCACCCCGGAACTGCGGAGACAAGAACAACGCCTGCGCGACGAAATCGCGACGAAACAATAAATTCCGTACGTCGAGAAATTACCTCGAGAAATGTCGACAACCACTTAGGATCCTGCTGTGAACGCAATCACCCTCGTATTGGCCGTTGTTGCGATACTGATCGTCGGCCTGCTGGTCGCTGCAGCGACGAAGCCCGACACATTCCGCCTGCAGCGCAGCATCGCCATCGACGCTCCACCAGAAAGCATCTTCCCGCTGATCAACGATTTGCACGCACACGAGGCCTGGAATCCATTCGACCAACCCGATCCCACGACCACGAAAATCCATAGCGGCTCCCCGCAAGGCGCCGGCGCCGTGTACGAGTGGAAAGGCAAGGGCCCGTCGGGTTCCGGCAAGATTTCCATCCTGCAGGCCGATCCGTCCTCCCGAATCGCGATGCAGCTGGACATGCTGGCCCCGTTAAAGGCGAGCAACGAGGTGATCTTCACCCTGGCGCCGATGGACGGAAATACCCATCTGACCTGGTTCATGCAAGGACCCATGCCCTATCCGGCCAAGCTCATGCATACGCTATTCAACATGGATCGCATGGTCGGCAAGCAGTTCGAAGCCGGACTCGCCACCCTGAAAATGATCGTGGAGAACAACCGATGAGCCGCACCGCACTTGCAAGGCCGCGGCGGCAATGGTCTGATCGCCAACGATGACGACTGCAGATGCACACCGAGCAATTGAAGCTGTCTGGCGGATCGAGTCGGCACGACTCATTGCCGGCCTGGCGCGCATGCTGCGCGATGTCGGCCTGGCCGAAGAACTCGCGCAGGACGCGCTGGTCATCGCCCTGGAGAAATGGCCCAAATCCGGGGTTCCCGACAATCCGGGCGCATGGCTGATGGCCACGGCCAAGCACCGCGCCATAGACCGTTTGCGCCGGATAAAGCTGCAACAGCGCAAGCATGAGGAACTCGGCCATGAGCTCGAACGCGACTGGGAAGACGCCACTGCGGAACTCGAAGCCAATATGGACGACGACATAGGCGACGACCTGCTGCGACTGGTGTTCACCGCCTGCCATCCCGTGCTGTCGATGGAAGCCCGGGTAGCACTGACCTTGCGCATGCTCGGCGGGCTGACCACCGATGAGATCGCACGCGCCTACCTGGTCTCCGAGTCCACGGTCGCGCAACGCATCGTGCGCGCCAAACGCACCCTGGCCGAAGCGCAGGTTCCCTTCGAAGTTCCCCGCGGCGACGAGCTCGGCGAACGATTGTCATCCGTGCTCAGCGTCGTTTATCTGATCTACAACGAAGGATATTCGGCGACCGCCGGCGACGACCTGATGCGGCCGGCGCTGTGCGAAGAGGCGTTGCGACTGGGTCGCATCGTCGCCGAGCTCGCACCCGAGGAACCGGAAGTGCATGGGCTGGTCGCTTTGATGGAGATCCAGACATCCCGATCGCGGGCGCGTACCGGTCCGGACGGCGCACCGGTGTTGTTGCTGGAGCAGGATCGCTCGCGTTGGGACCGCCTGTTGATACAACGCGGCTTCGCTGCTCTGACGCGTGCCCGCAGTCTTCGCGGCCCGTTGGGACCCTACGCCCTGCAGGCTGCGATTGCGGCCTGCCATGCGCAAGCACCGATCGCGGACCAGACCGACTGGAAAACCATCGTGGCTCTCTACGATGCCCTGTCTCAGCTCACGCCCTCCCCTGTCGTGGAACTCAATCGCGCCGTGGCGGTGTCGATGGCTTTCGGCCCTGCCGCCGGGCTGGAACTGGTCGATGCGCTGGTTCCGGAACCCGCCCTCGCCCAATACCATCTGTTGCCGAGCGTACGTGGCGACCTGTTGGTCAAGCTGGGGCGTCACCAAGAGGCGCATACCGAATTCATGCGTGCGGCCGGATTGACCCGCAATACCCGCGAGCACGCGTTCCTGCTTGAACGCGCGCGCGTCTCCGCGCTGGACATGGCGCCTGCGTCAGAAACGAAACAATAGTCGGGTACTACGGCTTCTTGTAACGCTTGGATTGGATCGGCTTAGCGCACAACCCGATAGCGCAGATGCGTGACCAGCGGCGATTCGACTACCCGTATGCATTCCAGGTCCCGACAACCTGCGTCCGGCTCGAACAACCGGCTTCCGCACCCCAGCAGTATGGGGACCAATTGCAGATTGATCGTCTCCACAAGCCCGGCCCCGAACGCCTGCTGCGCCGTGCATGCCCCCATGATCACAACGTCTTTGTCACCCGCGACGCCCTGGGCCTGCCGCACCGCGCTTTCGATGCCGTCGGTAACGAAAACGAAGGTGCCGTTCTCCTGCACGAGATCGTTCCTGGCCGTATGCGTCACCACGAAACAAGGCGCCGCATAGGGCGTGTCTTTCCATAGTCCGATGCCGACATCGAAAGTCCGTTTTCCCAGCACGACGGCACCTGCATTAGCACGCATATCCCGCGCCGACTCGATATCGGCGTCGCTCCTGGCCTCGCTGAATAGCCACTCGTGCAGGCGCTCGCCACCCTGCCCCATCGGGCATTCCATACCCACCGCCGGGCCGGCGACATAGCCATCCAGGGACATGCTGAAATGCAGGACCACCTTGCCCATGGACGCTGTTCCGTCAAGGCTTCGTAGCCTTCTCCGGCACTACCGCTTCCATCTGAATGCGCAAGTTCACGTCCATGCTGAAGCCGTATTCCTTGCCGGCGCTGAGTCCGAACTCATCGCGCTTGAACACTGCCGAAGCATCGGCGCCGCAGAGGTCGCGCTTGAACATGGGATGCGGGATGCATTTGAAGCCGTTGATCTTCAGTTCGACCGGGCGGGTGACGCCGTGCAAAGTCAGATCGCCCACCACGCGGGTAGGTGCTCCGTCGACGAAGTCCACCAGCTTGCCCTTGTACGTTGCTTGCGGGTACTTCGCGCTATCGAAGAATTCCGGCGACACCGCCTGCTCGGTCATGGCATCCAGACCGAAATCCACGCTGGCGATATCAATTTTTACGTCCACGCTGCCGGTCGCGCCTTCCTTATCCAGGATCAGCGTGCCGGAAGTCTTGTTGAACTTGCCGCGCCAGTACGAAATGCCCATGTGGTCGGCTTCGAAACTGGGATAGGTATGCATCGGATCGATCTCGTAACTGACCGGTGCCGCCATTGCTTGGCCGGAAGCGGCGACCAGCATTGCTAAGAGTAGGGTTTTCTTATTCATGATCGTGTCATTCCTATAGGTCGGTGGGTTGGTCAGCTTGGGAACATAGCGAAGTAAGGCTGGGCTTCAATCAGTACGCGCGCATAGGACGGTCGCTGCATCAAACGGTCCAAGTAGCGGGCCAAGTGCGGATGATGGTCGGCGATCGGCATCACCTTGTTGGCGTAGAACAGGGCCGGAGCGGCGGCGCAGTCGGCCAGGCCGAAGCTTTCGCCCGCTGCCCAGGTGCGATGGGCCATGTCTTTTTCCAGCATATCGAAGGCCGTGCGCATGACTTTGCGCGCGTGCTCCACTCCATGCGGATCATCGCTTCCCGCCGGCCGCAGACGGTCGGTGACGATCTTCTGCATGGGCTCGTGCACATACAGGTCGAAGAAGCGATCCAGCAGCCGGGTTTCGCGTGCGTCGTCGGCGGTTTCGGGAATCAGCTTCACCTTTCCGGGATAGTGCTGTTGCAAGTACTCGATGATGATGCTCGATTCGGGGATAGTCTTTTCGCGGGCGTCATCGCGCAACACCGGGAACTTACCGATCGGCCACACACGGAGGAACTCGGCGCGTTGCGTCGGATCCCCCAGATCCACCAGTTTGGGGACGAACGACACCTCGTTCTCATACAGCGCAATCAGCGCTTTGTGACAGAACGACGCGAGCGGGTGGTAGTGGAGCACTAACGACATACTTATCTCTCCTTGGCCAAGCCGCAGCGGCGATCAGAGCTCGACGATGCTCTTGAAGCCGCCGAAGATCATGCGCTTGCCGTCGAAGGGCAGTTTCTTGGGATCCATCATGCTGCCCAGCCGCGGGTCGGCCATTACCTTCTTGTTGATCCTGTCCCGCTGGGAACGCGACTTGTACACGATCCAGGAGAACACCACGGTCTCGTCCTTCTTCAGTTTCACCGCCAGCGGAAACGAGGTGAGCTTGCCCGGCGGCACATCGTCGCCAGCGCACTCGATATAGGAAAGCGCCCCGTACTCCATCCATATCTTCCCCGCTTTGCGGGACAGGGTGCGGTAGGCAGCCAGCTTCTTGGTCGGTACTGCCAGTACGAATCCGTCGACGTAGCTCATGAAACCCTCTTCCTCGGTTGGTGCCCTTTCCGGGCTGGATACCTATGCATCGAACGAGCGATCCCGGAATCGACAAGGATCCAGACGGAAATCGCTTTCGTTCAGCCAGTTGAGGAAGGGCAACCGCCACCGGAGCGGCGGAATAGCGGCCGGTCAGACCCTCAACGCAGCCTCGAGCTGCGCACGCAGTTCCGGCTTGTGCGCAAAGGGATCGGTCGGGTTGCGCAACGCAACTATGTCCTCGGCCTGCTGGCGGACGCCGTCCAACGCGTCCGGATGCGAAACGATGTAGAAGGAATCGTTTCTTATCGCTTCGAAGGTACGCTCGGCGATATCCGCAGCGGTGAGTTTCCCCGAGGTGACCGCCTTGCTGATCATGGCCTGGGCGATCAGTTGCGAACGGGTGGCTGGGGTCGCGTTGGCCAGATCTGCCGGTCGGTTGCGATGCGACTGATGGATGCCGGTGGGCACGAAATAAGGACAAAGCACCGAGCAATGCACTTGATCGGTCACCAGGGACAGATCGTGGAAAAGCGTCTCGCTCAGGGACACCACCGCATGCTTGGACACGTTGTAGGCACCGAGGTTGGGCTGATTCAACAATCCGGCCATCGATGCGGTGTTGACGATGTGGCCGCGATAGTTGGGATCGGCCTTGGCGGCAGCCAGCATCAACGGCGTGAAGGCACGCACACCGTGGATGACGCCCCAAAGATTCACGCCCAGCGCCCACTCCCAGTCGCGCACCGTGTTTTCCCAGACCAACCCAGCGGCGCCGATGCCGGCGTTGTTGAACAGCAGGTGCACGCCGCCGAAAGTCTCCAGGGTCGCTGCCGCAAGCGCTTCGATTTGGGCGCCATCGGATACGTCCACAACGCGTGCAAGGACCTCTGCCCCGTGCGCTTCCACTTCGGTGCGCGTTTCCTCGAGTGCGTCGGGCTGGATATCGGCCAGCACCAGTTTCATTCCTAACGATGCGCCGATGCGCGCGAACTCACGGCCGAAACCCGAACCCGCGCCCGTGATCACCGCCACCTTGCCCTTGAAATCGTTCATCGTGCCCTCCCAGGCGATAGTCGGATCAGACCGCGCTGTAGCCGCCATCGACCGCCAGTATCTGTCCGGTGATGTGCTTGCCCGCATCGGAAGCGAATAACAGCGTCGCACCCTTCAGGTCCTCGTCGTCGCCCAGTCTTTGTAGCGGAGAATTGCCGATCAGCATTTCCTCGCCCAGGGTCTTGATCAGCACTTGCGACATCTTCGACGGGAAGAACCCGGGGGCCAACGCGTTGACGGTGATTCCATACTTGCCCCACTCCCCTGCTAGCGCGCGAGTGAAGTTCACCAGCGCGCCTTTGCTGGTGTTATAGGCGATGGTCTGCATGGCGCCGGGCGGGTTGCCGCGCAGGCCCGCAATGGAAGCGATGTTGAGGATGCGGCCGTACTTGCGTGGGATCATCGATCGCTTGCCGATCTGCTGCGTGAGCAGGAACAGGCCGCGGATGTTGAGATTGAATACCTTGTCCCAGGCTTCGGCCGGATAGTCCTCGGCGGGCGCTCCCCAACTGGCGCCCGCATTGTTGACGAGGATGTCGACGTGGCCGAGCTTCTCCAGTGCAGCGTCGGCCAATGCGGCGATATCGGCGTCTTTGGAGCCATCAGCGGCGACCCAGTCGGCTTCTATTCCCAGTTTCTGCAGATGCGCTTGCGCCTGCTCCAGTTCATCGGGCTTGCGCGCGGATAGCACGATCCTGGCGCCATAGCTTCCCAGCGCTTCCGCCATCTGTAGACCCAAGCCGCGCGAACCGCCGGTTACCAGCGCGGTCTTTCCGGTGAGGTCGAAAATATTCTTGTCAGCCATGTCCTATGCCTTCTCTTGCGAATGGATAGATCAGAAAAAAGCGTCTTGCATATCCAGCGCGGTGCGATCCAGGCTGGCCAGCAGGTTGAGTTGGGCGTCGACCTTGGGCAGTTCCCAGCGGAAGAAATAGCGCATGGCGCTACGCTTCCCCTCGTAGAAATCGCCCTCCTTCGTTCCCGCCGCCAGGCCTTGTTCCAGCCATATCCAGGCGATGGCGATATGGCCGAAGGCTTCCAGATAGACACTCGCATTGGCCAGGGTCAGCTGCGCATCGCCTGCCGACCACAAGGTGCGCGTCACTTCGGTAAGTCGTCGAAACCGGAGCTCGAGAGCATCGGCGAATCCGGAGAGGCTTTCATGCGCGTGCGCCTTGCCGGCGGTTTCCGCCACGCGACCTGCGAACAACTTGAAAGCAGCGCCGTTTTCCATCACCACCTTGCGACCGAGCAGGTCCAGTCCCTGGATGCCGTGGGTCCCTTCGTGGATGGGATTGAGGCGATTGTCGCGGTAGAACTGCTCCACCTTGTACTCGCGCGTATAGCCGTAGCCGCCGTGCACTTGAATGGCTAGGTCGTTGGCGACCAAACACCACTGCGAAGGCCAGCTCTTGGCGATGGGCGTCAGGATATCGAGCAACAGCGTCAACTGCGCGCGCTCATCCGCATCGACGGTCACCCGCGCTTCGTCGACCAGCCGCGCGCAGTACAGATTGAAGGCCAGTGCGCCTTCCACGTACGACTTCTGCGCCAGCAGCATGCGTTTGACGTCGGCGTGATTGATGATGCGGATCTGCGGACTGGAAGGATCCTTACCTTCATTGCCGATGGCACGGCCCTGCGGCCGGTTGCGCGCATAGTCGAGCGCATGCAGGTAACCGGTGTAACCCAGCGCCACCGCACCCAGGCCGACACCGATGCGTGCTTCGTTCATCATGTGGAACATGTAAGCGAGCCCGTGATGAGCTTTGCCGACCAGATAGCCGACCGCCCCGCCCTTCCCGCCCGGACGATGAGCGGTGCCTTCCCCGAAATTCAACAGGCAGTTGACCGTACCGCGGTAGCCCATCTTGTGATTGATGCCAGCGAGCTGCACGTCATTACGTTCGCCCACTGTGCCGTCTTGGTTGACCAGGAATTTAGGCACCAGTAGTAGGGAAATCCCCTTCACCCCAGGAATCGGCTTGCCGTCCGGCCCCGGAATCTTCGCCAGCACCAGATGCACGATGTTCTCGGAAAGTTCGTGATCGCCGCCGGAAATCCACATCTTGTTGCCGGTCACACGATACTGAGGGCCAAAAGCGGATTCGCCTTCGTAATCGGCGCGCGTTGCGATGTCTGACAACGAGGAACCGGCTTGCGGCTCGGACAGGCACATGGTGCCGAAATAACGGCCTTCCAGTTCCGGCTTCACGAACGCTTCTATCTGCGCATCGCTGCCATGGGCCAACAATAGATTGGCGTTGCCCATGGTCAGCAGCGGATAGGCGCTGGTGCCGACATTCGCGGCATACATATAAGTCAATCCGGCCTTCTCCACCACCGCAGGCAACTGCATGCCGCCGAGTGCGTAGTCGTGTCCGGCCGCAATCAGGCCTGCGTCGGCGAATGCCTGCAGCGCAGGCCCGACCTCGTCGATCAGCGCGACCGACCGGCCATCGAAGTGCGGTTCGTGCTGGTCGGCCTTTTGATTGTGTGGGGCGAACAGTTCGGTGGCGATGCGTTCGCAGGTATCCAATGCCGCGTCGAAGGTCTCGCGGCTATGGTCGGCATAGCGCTCGGCCTGGGTCAGGGATTCGACGTCCAGCCACTCGTACAGCAGGAATTGCAGGTCGCGGCGCGAAAGCAACAGTGAGTCCATGCGCGCGCCTCAACCGTCGCTCAGCGTGGCGCGCATCAGGACCGCTTCGCCTGTTGCGCGAAACGCCAGCCCAGTTCGGCCAGCGGCGTTGCCTGACGGCCGTACTCGGCGGCCTGCGGGCTGCTGGCGGTGCCTTCCTGCACGCGCTTGGCGATGCCCTGCAGGATCGCGGCGATGCGGAACAGGTTGTAGGCCAGATAGTAGTTCCAGTCGCCAGCGGCGCTGCGGCCGATGCGGCGTTCGTAGGCGGCGATGTACTCGGACTCGCCGGGAATGCCCAGGGTTTCCAGATCGAGCCCGGCCAGCCCGCGCATCGCCCCCCCCGGCACGATATGCCAGCTCATCAGGTGGTAGGCGAAGTCGGCCAGCGGATGCCCCAGCGTGGAGAGTTCCCAGTCGATCACCGCCAGGATGCGCGGTTCGGTGGGATGGAAGATGACGTTGTCCAGCCGGTAATCGCCGTGCACCAGCGACACCTGCGGGCTTTCCTCTTGTGGAATATGCAGCGGCAGCCATTCGATCAGCCGGTCCATGGCCGCGATGCTGCCGGTTTCGCTGGCGCGGTACTGACGCGTCCAGCGATCGACCTGGCGCGAAAAATAATTGCCGGCCTTGCCGTAGTCGGCCAATCCCAGCGCGGCGAAGTCGACCCCGTGCAGCGCAGCGATAACGCGGTTGAGCTCGTCGTACAAGGCGGCCCGTTCCGCAGGTTCCATGCCCGGCAGCGACTGCTCCCAGAAGATGCGTCCTTCCACGAAATCCATGACGTAGAAAGCGCGCCCTATCACCGACTCGTCCTCGCACAGGCAATGCATGCCCGCTACGGGCACGGCGCTACCGGCCAGTGCGGCTTGCAAGCGGAACTCGCGTTCCACCGCATGCGCCGACGGCAACAGCTGCGCGACCGGCGCCGGTTTGGAACGCATCACGTACTGGCGTTGCGGAGTGCTCAGCAAGTAAGTCGGGTTGGACTGTCCGCCTTTGAAGCGAGTCACCTGGATCGGGCCAACGAACCCGGCGATTTGCTCCCGCAAATAAGCATCCAACGAGGCGATGTCGAAGGGATCCTGCGACGCGGCCCCGGACTTCGCTTCAGCGATCATGCGTTCGCCCGTTGCGATAGAACCGGGACGTTGCTGGACGCACAGGTGCTCAGTGGTTTCAAAAGGCAGGAAAGCGCGTCCGGCATGGCCATAGGAAAGCGGTCTTTAGTTTTGTATGATGGAACTAAGTTTCTGCACTACGATGCATCGTACTGAGTGCCCCAAGTTGAAACAAGCTGCCGCTTTTTTTGGCGGATGGCTCTCTAACTCCAATCCGCTCCTAGCAAGGGCGACGTCGTTCGACAAACCATAGTTCTGTTATACGGAACTAATCCCAGGTACTGGCAATGGGCAATCCCAAACGCAAACTCGATGCCTTCAGCCCCTCCATTGACGAACGCCACCCGCAATTCGTCACTTCGATCGCCCGCGCGTTCTCGATCCTGCGCTGCTTCGAATTCGGCGCCCAGCATTTGGGCAACCAGGAACTGGCCCGCCAGACAGGCCTGCCCAAGGCCACCGTTTCGCGACTGACCTTCACCTTGTCTTCGCTCGGATACCTGACCTATTCGGCTGCGCTAGAGAAGTACTCGCTGGGCACGGCAGTGCTGTCGCTTGGGCATGCTTTCAGTAAAGGCAACGATGTGGTGGCCATCGCGCGACCGCTGATGCGCGAGCTGGCGGAGTACACCCAATCCGCAGTCATGTTGGCCGCTGCCGACGGCATGCGCATGGTCTTGCTCGAGGTTTGCCAGGGCGATCCCACCTTCCAAATGAAGCTCGAACCCGGCGCGCGCGTGCCGCATGGATCGACCGCATTGGGCCGAGCCGATCTGGCCGCACGCCCGCAGGAAGTATTCGACCGCAACCTGGCCGAGTTCGAGGCCGAATGCGAACCCGGTCTGTGGCCGAAGATCCGCAGCGGCATCGTACGGGCGCGGCAGGACTACGAGAACTACGGCTTCTGTTTCTCGCTGGGCGATTGGAACCCGGACGTGTTCGCCATCGGCGTTCCCATGGTCTCGGCCGATCGCAGCCGGGTGCTGGCGTTCAATTGCAGCGGCCGTGTGTCGCTGATGACGCGGGAGAAGCTGGTGCAGGATTTCGGGCCGAAGCTGGTTGCCTTGCGCAATAAGGTCTATGAAATGACTGAGGGAAGGTTTTGACGGAAAGCATCTCTTTTCCCGGCTGTGCCGCGCACGGATCGCAGTACTAAGCCGACCCATGAGGGTTCGGAGTGCGTGGATTTTTAGGGAACATGCCCATAGCCGCCCAGAATGAACTGCCAAAGATCTTGGACGCTGCCTCGCCACCAAGGATTTTCATCGTGCGGGTTCCATAAGACCGCAACGGCCTTAGCGGTATCCCAGCCAAGCCAGTTGCCGACGCCATCTGCTCCAAACCAGATGACGGGCGCAAGCTCTGATGGGTACGGTGGCTCAGCAGGCAGCCAGACGTTCACAGCAGAGATAGAGTCGTCACTCCCGTTATCCAACGGTAGTACGAGCCAACGTCCATCGTCGCTCTCGTATCCGTGCGGGATATGTGCGCGAACTTCCTGTGGGAGCTCGGAGATATCCATAGTGACCTGACAACTGAATTAAGCCGACCCGCGAGGGTTCGGATTGTATGAATTGTTAGCCATTTGAAGAGACATTGTCCCACTCCGATATGTTGGCGACGCGAGTTACTCGGTCCCAGATGGCATCCGTCATCTTGAACTTCCAGACGCCCCCTAGGAGAAACGCAAATCTTGGGTCGGTAGCAGCTAAGGTCTCAACTCTCTCAATGAAAAGCTCACCGTGGCAGGAAAGCAGATCCTCCAACGGCCCCGCAGCCAGTTGGCCAAGCACTCGTGATGAGTCCGTCTGAGGGAAGATTTGTAAGATCGTTGCCCACGCCTGCTCTGGATCTTCCTCGACTAACCAATCGAAATCGAGGAACGCTACGAAGCTTGGGTCTTGTCCAGGATCAGAATCTGCTTGCTGATTAGAGGCGAATGTCAGCCAACGCTGCGCTAGATCTTCAAAGACTGGCGGCTTGTTTCCCAAGATAGCTGCCCCCTGCGTTAAGCCGACCCACGATGGTTCGGGGTGGATGGATTATCGCGAATTCGCGTCCGCCACTGAGCCATTCATATCTCACCTTCCCGGATAGCGGTAAACACCGCTCGCAGAGTACTCAGACATCAAGTTGCCAATGATCAGCAATTCCGATTGGTCCGGAGTAGTAGTCCCAAAAAGCCAAAGCCCCATTAGGCTCAGACCTTCAAGATCCAGCTCTGAAGGAACGATGGTGCCCACTCTATTGACATTTATCGCCACAGTTAAATCTCTGGAGTCCACGTACTTCTTCTTCAAACCGTCGATGAGAAGCTGCAAAGTGGCATCCGGATTCAGAAAATCAGGCACCAGCTCCTTCATTTGAACCGGCACATAGTGGTGATAACCGTCCCGCTCGAAATGTCCCACGAAATCATAGTCGGCGTTTTCGGTGTGAGCGAAGATCACTTGTGTGTTTTCGACCTGTCCCATGAGGAAAAAGAACAGCGCGCCCAAGCGCCGCTCTTGGAAAGGTCGCAGCTCTCGCGTTCGGAGAGACGACACTCCGTATGGCATTTCCTGCAACTGCGGATTAGCCTCGATGACCGCTAGGCCACGCAGGACAGGATCCGGATCGTAAAAAGGTAGCTGACGCCATTCTGCAAGTCTGGTCTTGTCTGCGCACATACGGTCTCCGCAAGCTACCTAACTGCTACCTAAAACACTTAGGGCCGCCTTGCGGCAGCCCTAAGTGCTTGGATCAATTGGCGTCCCCACGGGGATTCGAACCCCGGTGTCCACCGTGAAAGGGTGGTGTCCTAGGCCTCTAGACGATGGGGACGCAGTGAAACTTGTTCCCTACCCCGAACAGGCCTAATTGCCGGGATATTGGTGGAGCCAGGCGGGATCGAACCGCCGACCTCCTGCATGCCATGCAGGCGCTCTCCCAGCTGAGCTATGGCCCCACGGGCTGGAAGGAGCGGAATTCTAGCTATCGCCCACCCATCGCGCAAGCTCTGTGACGAAGAAAGATGACTATTGTTTTCAGATTCGGTGCCGCGCACAGCCGCTTCGCAGCGTCTTTCAGTCGGCCGTGGCGACTTCCACCATGGATTCATCGCAACGATGCAGCGTGGCCACGCCGTGGCCGCGCTCGGCCAGATAGTCCAGCCACTTGCCCAGGAAGATATTCATACGCATGCGGTGACTGATCAGCTCGGCCGGCGGCGGGTACATGCCGATCGCATCCTGCCAGCGACGGCCCAGGTAGCAGTGCGTGGCCTCGGCCTGGCGCGCATCGCGGTACACGCGCACGAAGGCGGAGGGGTCGGGCTCGCCGGTCTGCGGATCGCGCAGGCCGTAGGTGAGGCGAAGTTCGACCGTGTAGCGGTGGGTCTGGATCACATCGAGGTACAGGTCCAGCCCATCGCCGATGCTGGACAGGTAGCGCCCTTCCACCAGATCCCCCGGCGCGAACAACCGGCTCAGCTTGGCGTGGTTCTCGGCGTACAGCGCCATCAGCCAACCGAAACGGTTGAGTTTGGGGATGCTTGCGGTGCGGGCGACGGCCTGGGGCATGGCTCGATCCTACACGTTGATTCGCGATTGCGGCAGCATTGACGTATCGCTCAGAACGGCCTAATTTGGGGTTCCTCCGCACGCCTTCCGGCCTGCGCGATCCGCACCGGCCCCGTCCGCGGCCTCTCGTGTTTCCCCAAGCTAGAACATCTCCCGCTGCAGTCCCAGCGTGGACATCACCTTGCTCGCGATTTCCTCGATGGAAGTGTGCGTGGTGCTGAGCGTGGGAATGCGCTCCATCTGGAACATGCGCTCGGCCGCCAGAACCTCGCTTTTGCAGGTTTCCAGCTTGGCGTAGCCGGAATTCGGGCGGCGTTCCTGGCGGATCTGCTGCAAACGTTCCGGATCGATGGTCAACCCGAAAAGCTTGCGCCGGTAGGCGCGCAGGCGTGCCGGCAGGCGATCGGTCTCCAGATCCTGGTCGGTCAGCGGGTAGTTGGCCGCGCGGATGCCGTAATGCAACGCCAAATAGACGCAGGTGGGCGTTTTTCCCGCGCGCGAGACCGCCACCAGAATCAGATCCGCCTCGTCGTAATTGATGGCGATGCCGTCGTCATGGGTTAACGCATAGTTCATCGCGTTGATGCGGCGATGGTAGGTTTCGAAATTCACCAATCCATGCGCCTGCCCTATCCGCGATTGGCGCAACGCGCCCAGTTCCTTCTCCATCGGATCGATGAAGGGCGCGAAAACATCCAGCATCAGCGCCCCGCTTTCGGCCAGTACCTCGCTGATCGCGGGGTCGACATTGGAGTGGATCACGATGGGGCGGGCCTCGTGGCGCTGTCCGGCGGCGCGGATGCGTTCAGCGGCGTCGTGCGCTTTGAGCGGATCGTCGACGAAGGAAATGCGGTCGGTGACGAAACTGAACCCGGTGAACTGGGTCAGCAAACTGTGGCCAATGGTTTCGACGGTGATCCCCGTACCGTCTGAGACATAGAACACAGGGCGCACGTTCGACATCGATACCACTCCCTCATCAACATGAAAACACTGGAAAATCAAGCTTGTCTGCGCTTGTCTTGCACTGCATCATAGCGATTCTTCCCATGGACGCGGCCCTCGCCGTAGGTCATAGGCGAGGCGCACGGCCGCTTTGGAGCACTGCGCTTGAATCAGAATATCTTGTGGTTGCACGACCTGCGTCTGGCCGATCTGGCCCGGGTGGGCGGCAAGAACTCCTCTTTGGGCGAAATGATCGGCCAGCTCGCCAATCTGGGGGTCTCGGTCCCCGGTGGCTATGCGACCACCTCGGAAGCCTTCAAGGACTTCATCGCCCATAACGACCTGTCCAAGCGCATCTTCGACAAGCTGGCCACGTTGGATGTCGAGGACGTGGACGCGCTGACTGCTGCCGGCAAGGAAATCCGCGACTGGGTGATCGAAGCGCCGCTGCAGCCGCAGCTGGATGCCGATATCCGCACCGCCTACGCCCAACTCGCCGCCGACAACGGCGGCGGCGACATCGCCGTTGCCGTGCGTTCCTCCGCCACTGCCGAAGACCTGCCCGATGCCAGCTTCGCCGGCCAGCAGGAAACCTTCCTCAACGTGACCGGCGCCGATGACGTGGTGCGCAAGGTCAAGGAAGTCTTCGCCAGCCTCTACAACGACCGCGCCATCGCCTACCGTGTGCACCACGGCTTCAAGCACGAGGATGTGTTCCTGTCCGCCGGCGTGCAGCTGATGGTGCGCTCCGATGTGGGCGCTTCTGGCGTGCTGTTCACTCTGGACACCGAATCCGGCTTCCGCGATGTGGTCTTCGTTACTTCCAGCCTGGGCCTGGGCGAGATGGTCGTCCAGGGCGCGGTCAACCCGGACGAGTTCTACGTCTACAAGCCCACCCTGCAAGCCGGCAAGCCGGCCATCCTGCGCCGCTCGCTGGGCAGCAAGCTGTTGCGCATGGTGTATTCGGAACAACCCGGCGAACGCGTCAGGATCGAGGACACGCCGGCCGAGCTGCGCAACAAGTTCTCTATTTCCGACGAAGACGTGCAGGCGCTGTCGAGGCAGGCGCTGACCATCGAAAAGCACTACGGCCGCCCGATGGACATCGAGTGGGCCAAGGATGGCGTCAGCGGCAAGTTGTACATCGTGCAGGCGCGCCCGGAAACGGTGAAGTCGCGGGTCAAGGCGACGCAGATCGAGCGCTATCACTTGCAGGAACGCGGCGAAGTGATTGCCGAAGGCCGCGCCATCGGCCAGAAGATCGGCAGCGGCGTGGCTCGCGTGGTGCGCAGCCTGGCTGACATGAATCGGGTGCAGCCCGGCGACGTGCTGGTGGCCGACATGACCGATCCCGACTGGGAGCCGGTGATGAAGCGGGCCTCGGCCATCGTCACCAACCGCGGCGGCCGCACCTGCCACGCCGCGATCATCGCGCGCGAGCTGGGCGTGCCGGCCGTGGTCGGCACCGGCAATGCGCTGGATCATATCGAGGACGGCAGGGAAATCACCATCAGCTGCGCCGAGGGCGATACCGGTTTCATCTACGGCAGCGCCCTGCCCTTCGAGCGCATCACCACCGACCTCACCGACATGCCCCCCGCCCCGCTCAAGATCATGATGAACGTGGCCAACCCGGAGCGCGCGTTCGATTTCGGACAGTTGCCCAATGCCGGTATCGGTCTGGCGCGATTGGAAATGATCATCGCCAGCCACATTGGCATTCATCCCAATGCGCTGTTGGAATACGACCGCCAGGATGCCGAGACCAAGCGCAAGATCGATGCGAAGACCGCCGGCTATGCCGATCCGGTGAGCTTTTACGTGGATCGGTTGGCCGAAGGCATCGCCACCATCACCGCTTCGGTCGCTCCTAATCCAGTGATCGTGCGCCTGTCGGATTTCAAGTCCAACGAATACGCCAATCTGATCGGCGGCAGCAACTATGAGCCGCACGAAGAGAATCCGATGATCGGCTTCCGCGGCGCAAGCCGTTATGTCGATCCGTCGTTCGAACCTGCGTTCGCGCTGGAGTGCAAGGCGGTGCGCAAGGTCCGCAACGAGATGGGCTTGGACAATCTGTGGGTGATGATCCCGTTCGTGCGTACGCTGGACGAGGGCCGCAAGGTCATCGACGTGCTAGCCAAGCACGGCCTCAAGCGCGGTGAAGACGGCTTGAAGATCATCATGATGTGCGAGGTGCCGTCGAATGCGCTGCTGGCCGACGAGTTCCTGGATATTTTCGATGGCTTCTCCATCGGCTCCAACGATCTGACCCAGCTCACCCTGGGGTTGGATCGCGATTCCAGCATCGTCGCCCACCTGTTCGACGAGCGCGACCCGGCGGTAAAGAAGCTGCTGTCGATGGCCATCAAGAGCGCCAAGGCCAAAGGCAAGTACGTCGGCATCTGCGGACAGGGTCCGTCGGACCATCCCGATCTGGCCGAATGGCTGATGCAGGAAGGCATCGAGTCGGTATCGCTGAATCCCGATACCGTGGTCGATACCTGGCTGCGGCTAGCCAAACTCAAGGCGCAATGATCCAGACGAAAGCACCGGCTGCAGCGCCGCAAGATCTCGTGAAAGACATTCGCGGGATCGACTGGCTGCAACTGTTGGAGACCTGGGGACTCGCGCTGCTAGGCGCTTTGCTGATATTCCTGATCGGCATGTGGCTGGCCAAGCGGCTCAGCGCAGGGCTGGAGCGTGTGCTTGGCCGTGCCCATGTCGACACTACGCTGTCCGGTTTCCTGCGCAACGTTAGTTATGCGGTGATGATGGTGCTGGTGCTGGTGACCGCACTCAGCTCCATCGGCGTGCCGCCTACCTCCATGCTCGCCGTGCTTGGCGCCGCCGGCCTAGGGGTAGGCCTTGCGGTCAAGGATTCGCTGTCCAACATCGCCGCCGGGGTGATGCTGATCATGCTGCGCCCGTTCCGTGACGGCGACAGCGTGCAGATCGCGGGCCTGGAAGGCACCGTGGAAGAGGTCCGCATCTTTCAGACCCGCATGCGTACGGCCGACAACCGTTTGATCATCCTGCCCAACAGCATGATCACCACCGCCCCGATCATCAACTTCACCGCCAAACCCCAGCGCCGTCTCGACGTGCCGTTGACGGTGCGATACCAGGATGATCCGGCACGGGCGAGGGAGATATTGCTGGCCATCGCCACCTCCGATCCTCTGGTCCTGAAGAATCCCGCGCCAGCGGTGGATATCGCGCGATTGGGCGATGGCGGCGTGGACATGACCCTGTTCGCCTGGGCCAAGACCAAGGATGTGGGCGAAGCGAAGAACAGGATCACCGAAGCGGTGCGCAGCCAACTGCTGAGCCAAGGCATGTCTTTGCCTTTACCCCAGCGCGATCTGCATGTGTATCACCACAATGCCGACGGTACGCCGCTGAGCGATATCGTCACCCGCTCGGTTGCCGATGACGGAGGCGCGGTTTCCGCAAAGCCTTCGGCGTAGTAGCGCCGTAGAGCGCGTAGGAACGACGTGAGTCGCAAAAGAAGTTGATCAACGGTTTGCCCTTGGAGCTTTCGCGACTCACGTCGCTCCTACAAGGGTTTCTACCCGGCTAGTTCTGCCAGATGCTTGCGGTAGTGGCGCAACTCGTCGATCGAATCGCGCACGTCGCTGAGCGCGGTATGCGCGGATTGCTTGCGCACCCCTTCCAGTACGTTCGGCGCCCAGCGGCGCGCCAGTTCCTTGAGCGTGCTGACGTCCAGGTTGCGATAGTGGAAATACTTCTCCAGGCGCGGCATCAGCCGATGCAGGAAGCGGCGGTCCTGGCAGATCGAGTTGCCGCACATCGGCGAGGCATTGGCCGGCAGCCATTCGGCCAGGAACGCCACCGTCTGCGCCTCGGCTTGGCCCAGCGTGACCGTGCTTTCGATCACTCGCTTCCACAAACCCGAACGGGTGTGCTGGGCACGGTTCCAGTCGTCCATGGCTTCCAGCACCGCCACGGGATGGGCGATGGCGAATTCGGGGCCTTCGGCCAGCACGTTCAAGTTCGAATCGGTGACCACCGTGGCGATCTCGATGATGGAGTCCTGGCCGGTATCCAGCCCGGTCATTTCCAGGTCGATCCAGATCAGACGGTCGCTATTGGCGTTATTGGCTGGCATGCGGGAGTCTTGGTCCTTGAGGCTGCGCATCGCCGTCGGCGAGCGTGTTTTGCGGAAAGATCGCATTGTGTCGCATCATAACGCAGCTCCCCACGGGCACAGGCCATGCTTCAGAACAGCGACCAGTACGCGCACTACGCCACGCTCACCGCGATGCTGGCGCCGGCCTTCTTCCTGACGGCGACCGCATCGTTGCTGCTGTCGGCCAACAACCGGCTGGCCAGAATCATCGACCGCGCGCGCACCTTGCTGAAGGAGCTGCACACCCTGGACGATCCGCTGCAGCGTGCGCTGTACGAGCAGCGCATCGCATTGCAGCGCCGGCGCAGCCTGATCATCCTGCGCGCAGGCCAACTGCTGTACGGCGCCATCAGCCTGTTCGTCGGTACCAGCCTGGCGGTGGCCGCGGATAACCTGCTGGCGCACCGGCTGGGCATGCTCCCCACGGTGCTCGCGGCATTGGGCGTGCTGGCGATGTTCGCGGCGAGCCTGTTGCTGGCGCGCGAATCTACGCTGGCGGTCAAGGCGGTCAACGAGGAAATGGATCACCGTCATATCGCCAAGCGGGAAGAGGGAACGTCTTCAGTCCAGTAGCGGCTTTCCGCGCTTGGCCCGGAAATAATTGGTCAGGCGCTTGCCGGCTTCTTCGGCAAGCAGGCCCGACCTGACGTCGATGCGGTGGTTATGACGCGAGTCGGCTACCAGATCGAACACGCTGCCGCACGCACCTGTCTTGGGGTCGCTGGCCGCATACACCAATCGCGCTACCCGTGCATGCACCATCGCCATGGCGCACATGGCGCAGGGCTCCAGGGTCACGTAGAGCGTGCATCCGACGAGGCGATGATTACCCAGCTTCTGCCCGGCGCGGCGCATGGCGACGATCTCCGCATGCGCGGTGGGATCGTGTTCGGCGAGATTGCGGTTCCAGCCTTCGCCGAGGATTTTTCCATCGGCGTCCACGAGCACAGCGCCGACGGGAATCTCGTCGTCTTCGCGCTCAGCCCTGTCGGCAAGGGCGAGCGCGTGACGCATCAGGATTTCGTCGTCGAGGAGCATGCGGAGTCCGGTGAAATCATGCAGGTGGCGAGCACCATAGCGTAATCAGCGCCATGACCCGTATCGATGACGGCGGACGGCTCACCAGCGCTGATGTACGTGGGGTTTGATGTCCTCGGCGTAGATTCGCGCGACCTCATGCATCACTTCATCCGGCAAAGACGGCAATCCGGCCGCGGCGACATTTTCCACCGCCTGACGCGGGTTGCGCGCACCCGGAATCACGACGGTCACGGCTTCGAACATCAGGATCCAGCGCAGCGCCAGTTGCGCCATCGTGGCATCACCGGATACCAGTGGACGAATTCGATCCACCGCGGCCAGGCCAACGTCGTAGGGCACGCCGGAAAAAGTTTCCCCGACATCGAAAGCTTCGCCGTTGCGATTGAAGAGGCGGTGGTCGCTGCTTTCGAAGCGGGTGTCGCGGTTGAACTTGCCGCTGAGCAAACCGCTGGCCAACGGTACGCGAGCGATGATCGCGACATTCTTTTCCTGCGCCTGGCGAAAAAGAAGCTCGGCAGGACGCATCCGGAACGGGTTGAAGACGATCTGTACGCTGACCACGCCCGGGTATTCGATCGCCTTCAACGCTTCCTCGACCCGCTCGACACTGACGCCGTAGTGACGGATCTTGCCCTGCCCGACCATCCGCTCCATCCGTTCGAACACTTCCGGGCGGTAATAGAGATCGGTCGGCGGACAATGCAGTTGGACCAGATCGAGAGCTTCGGTTTGCAGGTTTTTCAGGCTACGGTCGATGAAGGCCGTCAGGTTTTCCTCGCTGTACCCTGCCACCGTCTGCTGCGGCAGACGCCGTCCGGCCTTGGTGGCCACGAACGGACGCTCGCCGCCCCTGGCCTTCAGCGCCCGCGCGATCAGTTGCTCGGAATGACCGTCTCCATACACGTCGGCGGTATCGATGAAATCGACGCCGGCATCCAGTGCCGCATGTAGCGCAGCGATAGCCTCGTCGTCGTTGACCTGACCCCACGCGTCGCCGATAGCCCAGGCGCCAAACCCGATTTCCCTGATGGAGCGACCGGTGCGGCCGAAGACTCTATCGCGCATCTGTTTGCCCTGGATATTTGCGGGTGCGGACCACTTAGAAGGCTCCGATCGTGGCGCTCATTCCCACTCGATGGTGGCGGGCGGCTTTCCACTTATGTCATAAACCACACGCGAAATACCGCGTAACTCATTGATAATTCTATTAGAAACAGCACCCAAAAACTCGTAGGGCAAGTGCGCCCAATGCGCGGTCATGAAGTCGATGGTTTCCACCGCGCGAAGCGCGATCACCCACTCGTAAGCGCGCGCGTCGCCGACTACGCCCACCGACTTCACCGGTAGGAATACGGCGAAGGCCTGGCTGGTCTTGTCGTACAGATCGGCCTTGCGCAATTCTTCGATGAAGATGGCGTCGGCCTGCGCCAGCAGTTCGGCGTACTCGCGCTTCACTTCGCCCAGGATGCGCACGCCCAGACCCGGGCCCGGGAACGGATGGCGGTAGACCATGGAGCGCGGCAGGCCGAGTTCGACGCCCAAGCGGCGCACCTCGTCCTTGAACAATTCGCGCAGGGGCTCCACCAAGCCCATCTTCATGTGTTCCGGCAGGCCGCCCACGTTGTGGTGGCTCTTGATCACATGCGCCTTGCCGGTCTTGCTGCCGGCCGATTCGATGACGTCCGGGTAGATCGTGCCTTGCGCCAGCCATTTCGCGTTGGCCAGCTTGCCGGACTCCTCGTCGAAGATCTCGACGAACAGATTGCCGATGATTTTGCGCTTGGCTTCCGGATCGGCGACTCCTTCGAGCGCCTTGAAATAGCGGTCGGCGGCATTGACGCGGATGACCTTGACGCCCATATGCTCGGCGAACATCGCCATCACTTGGTCGCCTTCGTTCCGGCGCAACAATCCGGTGTCGACGAATACGCAAGTCAGCTTGTCGCCGATGGCCTGATGCAGCAGCGCGGCGACCACGGAGGAATCCACTCCACCAGACAAACCGAGGATGACTTCATCGCTACCGACCTGCTCGCGTACGCGCGCGATCTGGTCGTCGATGATGTTGGCGGCTGTCCACAAGGTCTTGCAACCGCAGATATCGACCACGAACCGGCGTAGCAGCGCCTCGCCCTGGCGGGTGTGAGTGACTTCCGGGTGGAACTGCACGCCGTACCAGCGCTTGTCCTCATTGGACATGGCCGCGACGGGGATGCGGTCGGTCACTGCAGTGATGGTGAAGCCGGGAGGCGCCTTCGACACATGGTCGCCATGGCTCATCCACACATCCAGGCGCGGCGTCTTGCTTGGATGGTCGTTGAGGCCGGCGAACAAAGTATCCGGCGCGATGACCTCCACTTCCGCGTGCCCGAACTCGCGCGCATCCGCCGCTTCGGTCGCGCCGCCCAACTGCGCAGCCAGGGTTTGCATGCCGTAGCAGATGCCGAGGATCGGCAGTCCGGAATCGAATACCTGCTGCGGCGCGACAGGTGCGCCGTGCTCGGTCGTCGATTCGGGGCCGCCCGACAGGATGATGCCCTTGGCGCCGTAGGCCGCGATCTCGGTCGGATCGTGGTCCCACGCCCAGATTTCGCAATACACGCCGATCTCGCGGATGCGTCGCGCGATCAACTGCGTGTATTGCGCGCCGAAGTCGAGAATGAGGATTTTGTCGCTATGTAGATCGGTCATCGCGTATTCCACATAAAACGGTCGATCAAGAAAACGCCCAAGAATGCGACGGCCGTGAATATCAAGCTTTCAATCCAGCCAAACGAAAGCCGATCCTCCAAGCCAGCATGCTGACCCGCTGGAAAGGACGACCATGCGTCGAAACCAACCGTAGCAAACAGGAGGTAGACGAAGAAGCTGGGTATCGCGCTGGCCAGAACCAATCTCAACCAGCGCCGCCTGACGAAAGACCTAAACAGCAAAAGGCTGGGGATGAAAAATATTGGCGCAACAACAAGGATCAGGCACACATAAAGCAACAAGGAGCCCCATTCCTGCATGGTTATCCCATCCGATAGTTGGGCGGCTCTTTGGTGATCTGCACATCGTGCACATGGCTTTCCCGCTGGCCGGCACCGGTGATGGTCACGAAACTGGGCTTCTTCTGCATGTCGTCGATGGTGGCGCAGCCCACATAACCCATGGTGGCGCGCAGTCCACCGACCAGCTGGTGGATGATGTTGCCGACCGACCCGCGATACGGCACGCGGCCTTCGATGCCTTCGGGCACCAGCTTGTCGGCGTCGCTCGCATCCTGGAAGTAACGGTCCTTGCTGCCCTTTTCCATCGCGCCCAAGCTGCCCATGCCACGATAGCTCTTGTAGCTGCGGCCTTGGAACAATTCGACTTCGCCCGGCGCTTCCTCGGTGCCGGCGAACAAGCCGCCGATCATGACCGTGGCAGCGCCCGCCACGATCGCCTTGCCGATGTCGCCCGAATAACGGATACCGCCGTCGGCGATCAGCGGAATGCGGTCTTGCAAGGCTTCGGCCACCATCGACACGGCCGTGATCTGTGGCACGCCGACGCCTGCGACCATACGTGTGGTGCAGATGGAACCCGGACCCACGCCGACCTTGACCGCGTCTGCGCCGGCATCCATCAACGCCAGTGCCGCATCGCCGGTAACGATGTTGCCGCCGATCACCTGCAACTGCGGGAAACGCTTCTTGATCCAAGCCACGCGATCCAGCACGCCTTGCGAATGACCGTGCGCCGTATCTACGATGACCACGTCCACACCGGCGGCCACCAGCGCTTCCACGCGCTGATCGGTATCGCCACCCACACCCAATGCAGCGCCGACCAGCAAGCGCGTGGCGCTGTCCTTGGCGGCGTTGGGGTTGTCGGTCTTCTTCTGGATGTCCTTGACCGTGATCAGGCCGCGCAACTCGAAGTTGTCGTTGACCACCAGGACCTTCTCGATGCGGTGTTTGTGCAGCAGCTGCACTACTTCGCCATCGCTGGCGCCTTCGCGCACGGTGACCAGGCGATCCTTCTTGGTCATGATGTGGCGGACCGGATCGTCCAGCTTGGCTTCGAAGCGCATGTCGCGGCTGGTGACGATGCCCAGCAGCTGACCGCCCTCCACCACCGGCACGCCGGAGATGTTGCGCGCCCGGGTCAGGGCCAGCACGTCGCCGATGGTGGTCTCCGGACCCACGGTGAAGGGGTCCTTGATGACGCCGGCCTCGAATTTCTTGACCTTGGCCACTTCGGCCGCCTGCTGCTCGACGGTGAGATTCTTGTGGATGATGCCGATGCCGCCCAGCTGGGCCATGGCGATGGCCAGGCGGGCTTCGGTAACGGTATCCATGGCGGCGGAGACGATCGGCAGTTTCAACCGCAGGTCGCGCGTCAGGCGCGTGCCGAGGTCGACATCCTTGGGCAAAACAAGGGAGTGCGCGGGGACGAGGGAAACGTCGTCGTAGGTGAGAGCTTCAGCCTGGATGCGTAGCATCGGCGGACCCGTTTGGTGGGGAAGCGCGTAATTGTACTATTTCAGCGGCTGAAATGTCCCGATGTGGGTGCCGCAACGAAGCGTTGCGTGGGAATTCTCAGTGCACGGCAGGGCAGCAGCGCTTCCCTTCTCCCCTCGGGAGAAGGTGCCCGTAGAGCCTGCCCCGTACTTGATACGGGGGCGGATGAGCGTGCGGCGAAGTCATGGACGTCTGAACCATCCCCGCTCCGCCGTACCCTCACCCCAACCCCTCTCAGCCTTGCACACCCGTCGGGCGCCGCCGGGAGAGGGGCTTTAAGTAGCTGCCTCGGCCGCTTCCAACGTGTTCTGCATCAGCGTGGCTACCGTCATCGGCCCTACTCCTCCTGGAACCGGGGTGATCCAGCTGGCTCGCCTGGCGGCGGCTTCGAAACCCACGTCGCCGACCAGACTGCCGTCCTCCAGCCGATTGATGCCCACGTCGATGACCACCGATCCTGGTTTGACCCATTCCCCCGGAATCAGCCCAGGACGGCCGGCGGCCACCACCAGAATGTCCGCGTCGCGTACCCGCGCCTCCAGCACCGCGGCGGGGGTGAACTTGTGGCAGCTGGTCACCGTGCAACCCGCGATCAGCAGTTCCAGCGCCATCGGCCGGCCCACATGGTTGCTGACGCCGACGATCGTCGCGTTCTGCCCGCGCACCGGCTTGTCGGTATAGCCCAGCAGCGTGGTGATGCCGCGCGGCGTGCATGGGCGTAGACCGAATTCGCGCAGAGCCAGGTGACCGACGTTCTCGGGATGGAAGCCATCCACGTCTTTGCGCGGGTCGATGCGGTGGATCAAGCGGCTGGCGTCGGCAATGCCGGGTAGCGGCAGCTGCACCAGAATGCCGTGGACCGTGGGGTCGGCGTTGAGCCGATCGATCAGGGCCAGCAGTTCGCGCTCGGACGTCCCCGCCGGCAGGTCGTGGTCGAAGGCCTCGATGCCCACCTTCTCCGCCGCACGGCGCTTGTTGCGCACATAGACAGTGGAAGCGGGGTCGCCCCCCACCAACACCACCGCCAGGCCAGGACGCGGCAGGCCTGCGGCGACGCGGAGGTCGACCTTGGCCTTGAGTTCGTCGAGCAGGTTCTCGGCGATGCGGCGGCCGTCGAGGATGCGGGCGGTAGGGGCGCTGGAGGAAACTGGGGTCATTAGGGCCTAGGCGCGGGTGTAAAGTCGTTGGACCCTATTGTCCCCGATTCAGCCATGTCCGACACCACCGAACTCGAAGCCGCCGCCTTCCGCCGACTGCTGCAGCATCTCAACGTCGAACGCAGCGATGTGCAGAACATCGACCTGATGATCCTGGCCGGCTTCTGCCGCAACTGCCTGTCCGACTGGTACCGCGAAGCGGCCGAAGCCGCCGGCCAGCCGATGAGCAAGGACGAAGCGCGCGAACGCGTGTACGGCATGCCGTTCGCGGAATGGAAGGCGAAGTTCCAGCAGGACGCCACCCCGGAGCAACTGGCCGCATTCGCCCAGGCGCAGCGGCGTCACGGCTGATGGGAATGCTGAAGAAGTCGCTATTCGGAATCGCCGCGCTGCCCGTACTCGCCTACAGCGGCATCTGCGCCCTGCTCTTCTTCAAACAGCGCGAGCTGATCTATTACCCAGGCGAGACGCAGATAGCCGCGCAGGAGACGGACTTCAGTCTCGTACACGACGGAGTCACCTTGCGCGGCTGGCGATTGAATCCCGGAAAAACCAGGGCGGTCATCTACTTCGGCGGCAATGCCGAACGGCTGGAGATGTCGCGCGCGGAATTCTCCGAGCTGTTTCCCGACCGCACGGTCTACCTGGTCTCCTATCGCGGCTACGGCGCAAGCGAAGGCAAGCCGGACCAGGCCGCCCTGTTCGGCGATGCGCTGGCGCTTTACGACGAAGTGAGCGACCAGCACTCGGCTGCCGTCGCCGTCGTTGGCCGTAGCCTGGGCAGTGGCGTAGCCAGCTATGTCGCCTCGCGCAGGCCAGTGGAAAGAGTGGCGCTGGTGACCCCGTTCGACAACCTCGCGGCGGTGGCGCAGTCTCACTATCCGCTGTTTCCCGTGCGCTGGTTCGTGCGCGACAGCTACGATTCCGTCCGTTACCTGGCCCAATACCGCGGCCCCTTGCTGGTGCTGCGCGCCGGCCGCGATGAAGTGATTCCACCGGCCAATACGGACAAGTTGCTGGCTTCGCTGGCAGGTGGGCGGCGGGTGATCGACTTTCCGCAGGCCGGCCACAACGATATTTCGGATGATCCGCGCTACGCAGAAGCCTTGCGCGATTTCCTGCGTTAGCCGGTACGCGAGTCCAGATCCGGGCTCTTGATCACTTCCGCCGTCTCTTCGTTCAAGGCCTGTCCTTCACGTTTGGGCGTGGTGAACGGCGTGGGTTTGGGCTTGGAAGCGTTGCCCAGCATCAAGGGTGCGCCGGCCCGAACATCCCCGGCCGCCATTTCCAGCTCAAAACGCTCGGCATCCCGGCGGCGGATCTCGGTGGCGATGCGCTCGGCTTCTTCTTGCGCGACCCCCAGCTCGAGCAGCGCGGCGGCGCCGAACTCAACGGCCGATTCGAACGTCTCGCGGATCTGGAAATCCACACCGGCATTGATCAACTCCAGCGAATGCTCGCGGTCGTACGAACGCACCAGCAGGCGCGCCTGCGAAAATTCCGCCTTGGCCAGTTCGACGATACGGTTGGCGGCGACGCGGTCGTCGATGCAGACCGCGATCGCACGCGCCTTGTCGGCGCCCGACGAATGCAGCACGTCCAACCGCGTGCCGTCGCCGTAATAGATCTTGAAGCCGAACTCTTCGGCGCTGCGGATCATCTCGATATCGGTGTCGATGATGGTCACGTCCACATCGCGGGCCAGCAACGACTGGCTCATGACCTGGCCGAAACGGCCGAAACCGATGATCAGCACACTGCCGCTGAGCCCGCGTGCCTCGTCGATGCCTTCCAGCGATTCCTGGACCTTCGGCGTCAGGCGTTTGAGCGCGATCACGAACAACGGCGTCAGCACCATCGATAGAACCACGATGGCGGTGAGGTTGGCATTGACCGTGGCATCGATGACACGGACCGCGGCTGCCGCGGAGAACAGCACGAAGGCGAATTCGCCACCCTGCGCCATCAGCACGGCACGATCTAGCGCTTCCCAATGCGGGCTGCGGGTCGCACGCGCCGCCACATAGATGCACAGCGCTTTCACGGCCATCATCGCCAGCACGCCGGATACGATCAGCGGCCAGTTGCTCGCCACCACAGCCAAGTCCAGCGACATGCCCACGCTGAGGAAGAACAGGCCAAGCAGAATGCCGCGGAAGGGTTCGATATCCGCTTCGATCTGATGCCGGAACGTGGATTCGGACAGCAGCACGCCGGCCAGGAATGCGCCCATCGCCATCGACAAGCCACCGACTTGCATCAACAGCGCCGAACCCAGCACCACCAGCAGCGCTGCTGCCGTCATCACTTCGCGCGCTTTGGCGGAGGCGAGGATCCGAAACAAAGGATTGAGCAACCAGATGCCCGCCGCGATAAGCCCCGCAAGGCTGGCCACACCGATGCCGACGCTGATCCATCGGGAGCCATCCGCGTGGTCCGGCACCACCGGCGACATGAAGGCGACGACCGCGAGCAGCGGCACGATCAGCAGGTCTTCGAACAGCAGCACCGACACGATCTTCTGTCCGCGCGGCAGCGCGATGTCGCCGCGTTCGCCTAGCAATTGCATAACGATAGCCGTCGACGTGAGCACGAAACCCGCCGCGCCGACGAACGACACCGGCGCGCTGAACCCGTAAGCCAGGCCGACTCCCGTCAACGCGACCGTGCACACCGCGATCTGTAGGCTACCCAACCCGAAGATCTGCCGACGCAGACTCCACAGATGCGAAGGCTGCATCTCCAGCCCGATGACGAACAGGAACATCACCACGCCCAACTCGGCCACATGCAGAATGGATTGCGGGTCGGAGAACCAGCCGAAACCGAAAGGACCGATCAGCAAGCCCGCCGCCAGATAGCCCAGCACCGAGCCCAGGCCCAAGCGCCGGAAGATGGGTACGGCCACCACGGCTGCACCCAACAGGGCGACGACCTTGATCAGATCACTGGAGACGGCTTCGGTGGCCAAACTGGATTTCCTGCGGCGGGCATTACAGGTTAACCGCTGCCAGCCGTGATTCCGAGCGCGGGGCGCTGAAGCTTTATCGCTGCGTGCGCGGCAGCCGACGCAGGGCGATGCTTTCCCAGCCGGCGACCAGCACCATCACGCCGGTAGTGGCGGCTCCCAGAGCCAATGCGGACAACTGATGGGCAAATGCGAAGGGCATCACCATCGCCAGGAGCGAAAGCCCGGCCAGATGCGACAGCGGGGGCAGCTTACGGTCGTTCAATGTCCATTTGAACAAGGCATTTCCCAGCAGATACAGCGCCGGACCGGCAAGGATGACGGCGACGCCCATTGTCTCGGCGTGCGCCGGATGCACCAGTACGATTTCATCGGCCACGGCGCAAACGATAACGCCGGCAACGATCAACAGATGGACGTAGGTGTAGGCGAGCCGAGCGATGCGCCCGGGATCGTCGGATTGCGCGATGCGGTGGCTGGCGCGTTCGGCAGCAGTATCGAAGTACATCCACCACATCGCGACGCTTCCCAGGAAAGAAACCAGGAAAGCGGCCGCCGTGACGCCATTGCCAGGCAGTCCGGTAAAAGTCGCCCCGGTCACCAGAATCGATTCGCCCAGCGCGATGATCACGAATAGTCCGCAGCGTTCGGCCAGGTGGCCGCCGTCCACATCCCATTCGGCCGTGAGCGAATGCCTCAGTCCCGGTACCCAAAAGGCGACCGATGGCGACACGTATTCGATGGCGATTGCCAGCAGCCACAAACCGGTGCGCAACCCACCTTGCTCGAAGCCACCCCAGACCCAAAACACTCCGGAAGCCAGGAACCAGACCAGGATGCGCAGAAAATTGCGCTGTTGCGCGGCCCCCTCCCCACGCAATGCCCAGAGCATGAACAAATTGCGGCCTACCTGCATCGCTGCAAAAGTGCAGGCGAACAGCAGGCCTTTTTCGCCGAACGCTTCCGGTATGGAAGACGACATCAATAGCCCGCCCGACATCAGCGCGAACAGCATGACCCGCACCGGCACCTTTTCCGGATCCAACCAGTTGGTGACCCACGAGGTGAATATCCACAACCACCACACCGCCATTAGCAGCATCAGCGTATGCAGCGCGCCGGTCGGAGTCAGATGCGCCAACAGGCCGTGCGACAACTGGGTGACGGCGAAAACGAACACTAGGTCGAAGAACAACTCGACCATGGAAACCTTGCCGCTGTCGTGCTGGCCACGCCTGCGCAACAACGAACGGGAATGGGTGTTCATCCTGGCGATCTTCCTGCCGAACCGCCGCCGGGCCTCAACGGCCGCGGCCCTTCCACGCCAGTATCCATGCGCCAAGCACGGGAATGGCGAAGATGCCTATCTGGATGGGCAATTCTTCCTGCAGCGAATAGCCATGCGACATGCCGGTGTACAGGTTCCACAACGTCGCCAACAACCAGACGGCAGTGAATAGCCAAGCGGTGGTGGTGCGCTTGGCGGGCTTGGTCAGCCACATAGCCAGTGACATGAACACCAGACCGATCACGATGAAGATAAGGGTACGCATGGTCTACTTCCTGGATTAGGCGTAAGCGCTACAGTTCCCGCCATACCGCCGACGGTATGGCGGGAACGCGATCAACAGTATCGGATTTCTTCCCGCACCGAGTACCCCGCGCATTTCGGCCCGGTCCCTCGCCCAATCAGGCTCCGCAGAATTTCTGGTAATCGATATAACCGGGGAACGGTTTGCCCGGTGCACAAACCCCGCACTCCGGATCCGGCCGCAGCCGCATTTCACGGAAGCGCATCGCCAGCGCATCGAAATGCAGCAGGCGTCCGCTCAGCGGTTCGCCGATGCCAAGCAATAGTTTGATGGCCTCGGTGGCCTGCAGCAGCCCGATCACGCCAGGCAATACGCCCAGCACGCCGGCCTCGGCGCAATTGGGCGCGAACTCCGCTGCCGGCGGCTCAGGGAACAGGCAGCGGTAGCACGGCGCCTGCCCCCGATGGCGTCCGGCATCGAACACGCTGACCTGCCCTTCGAAACGCTGCACCGCGCCGTACACCAGCGGTTTTCCCAGTTTCACGCAGGCGTCGTTGAGCAGATAACGCGCTGGAAAATTGTCGGCACCGTCGATCACCACGTCCACGTCCGCCAGCAGGCGCTCGACATTGCTGGCGGTGACGCGCTCGGCGATCGCTTCCAGTCGCGTGCGTGGATTCAATGCGGACAGCGCCGTCTGCGCCGAAGCGACTTTCGCTTCGCCGATCCGCGCTTCGGTGTGCAGGATCTGGCGCTGAAGGTTGCTGCGGTCCACCACATCGTCATCGGCGATGCGCAAATGGCCGACTCCCGCCGCGGCCAGATAGAACGCAGCCGGAGACCCCAGCCCGCCGGCGCCGATCATAAGTACCCGCGAAGCCTCCAGCTTGCGCTGTCCGTCCACGCCGACTTCCGGCAGGCGCAGATGGCGCGAATAACGATCCATGAAATCGGCATCGTCCGCATCCAGCTGCGGCTTGACCATCGGCAACCCTTCGGAGATCCAGCGCGTGGTCCCCCCGGCGACCGAAGACAGATTCCGATATCCGGCCTCGCTGAGGAAAGCGGCCGATTGCATCGAGCGCGCGCCGCTCTGGCAGATCAGCAGGATCTCCGTAGCCCGTTCCGGCAGATGCAGACCAGGATCGGCTTCGAGTTCGCCTTTGGCGATGCCCAACGAACCTTCGGCCTGCCCGCCGGCGCGTTCATGGGCTTCGCGGACATCGATCAGTACCGCGCCATGCGCCTGACGCTGACGGGCTTGTGCGGGGGTGATTTCGGAAATAGACATGGAAGGATTATCGCGCTGTTTTTGCTTCCCTTCTCCTTCGGGAGAAGGTGCCCGGAGGGCGGATGAGGGAGCGGACCATCAGCTTGACGGGACCTTCCTCTTGTAAGTCATTCTCCCGCCCTCATCCGTCGCTTCGCGCCACCTTCTCCCGAAGGAGAAGGGAAGCTAGTAACCCAGCACTTCCACCACACTGCCAGCCGGGAATTCCTGCGCACCCTCCCCCAACACAATCAACACATCGCTCTCGGCAGCCGCACGTAAACGATGGGAGGCATCGGCGCTATTGGGCAATACGCTGAGCATGCCGTCCTGCCCGTATTGCAGACGACCGCGCAGGAATTCGAGGCGATCGTGGGGTTTCTTCCAAGCCGCGGAGAGCCGAGCAAAACGCCGCGCGCGCGGCTCCGCCCTGCCCTGCAGACCGTCCAAAAGCTTGCGACCCAGAGTGAGAAAAGTCGCGAGTACCGAAACCGGATTTCCCGGCAAACCCAGAAACAGCGCTCGATCCAGATGCCCGAAAAGCACCGGCATACCCGGTTTCATTTTCACTTTCCAGAAGTGGATCCCGCCCTGCGCGGCCAGCAAGGCAGGCAGGTGGTCCTTTTCGCCGGCGGAAACGCCGCCGCAGGTGATGACCACGTCGAAAGCCGAAGCCGCATCGCGCAGCGCGGTTTCGATACGGGTGGGATCGTCCGGCAAGGTCGGCCAAGCGACCGGTTCCAGCCCCTCGGCGCGGAGCAGACCCATCAGCAGTTCGCGGTTGCTGTTGTAGATCTGACCGGGAACCAGCGGCAGCCCCGGCTCCACCAGTTCATCGCCGGTCGTGAACACCGCGACCGTGGGACGTTGCGAGACTTCCAGGTCGGCCATGCCCAGCGCCGCCGCAAGACTGATACGCGCCGGAGAAAGAACCGAGCCCCCGCGGAGCACCACGTCGCCGACTTGTACGTCTTCGCCGGAGCGGCGAATGTCGGCGCCTGCCACCACGCCGGCCGGCACGGTCAGCACGCCCTCGTTTTCGTGCACGTCTTCCTTGATGACTACCGTATCGGCGCCGCCCGGTAGTGGCGCGCCGGTCGTGATGCGGATGCATTCGCCGGGCTGCAGCGCCTGCTCAAGCAAGGGTCCGGCGAACTGCGCACCGACGATACGCAGGCGGCTGTCGCTTTCCAGATTCAGATCGGTATGGCGCAGCGCGAAGCCGTCCATCCGACTGTTGTCGAAGGCCGGCAGATTGATGGGTGCAGTGAGATCGCGGGCCAGAATGCGTCCGTCCACGCGTTTGATCGCCAGCCGCTCGTGGGCCAGCCGGCGTTCGCTGGCGATATGATCGACGATGCGCGAGGCGTCGTCGTAGCTGATGCGTGTGGGAAAGCCGCCCATCGTCTCGCTATCGGATGCCGCGCTTATTTGCCGCGCTTGACGTGCCGGATCAGGCGGCGCTTCTTGGCCACCTGCTTGTCGGTCAGCACGTTCTTCTTGCCTTCGTAGGGATTCACCGAATCCTTGAAGATGAAGCGCACCGGCGTGCCCACCATCTTGAAGCGCTTGCGGAAGAAATTCTCCAGATAGCGCTTATACGACTCCGGCAAATTCTTCAGTCGGGTGCCATGCACCACGAAGGTCGGCGGATTGAGACCGGCCGGGTGCGCGAAACGCAATTTCGGCGCGTTGCCGCGAACGGCAGGCGGTGGATTGGTTTCATAGGCCACTTCTATGGCCTTGGTCACTTCGCTGGTGCCGTGCTCCTTGGTGGCTGAGGCATGCGCACGGTGGATGGCGCGGAACAGCTCGCGCAAGCCGGAACCGTGCTTGGCGGAAATGCGCACGTTCTCGGCCCACTCCACGAAATTGAGTTTGCGCGACAGCAGCGATTCGGTCTGCTCGCGCTGGTAGGTCTCCAGGCCGTCCCACTTGTTCACCGCGATCACTAGCGCACGACCAGCGTCCAGGATGGCGCCCAGCACGGTCGCATCCTGATCGGTAACACCCTCTGTCGCGTCCAGCATCAGCACCGCGACCTGGCATTGCTCGATCGACTGCAGCGTCTTGATGATGCTGAAGATTTCGACCGCTTCCTCGACCTTGGACTTGCGGCGCAGGCCGGCGGTATCGACCAGCCGGTACTGGCGTCCGTCCCGCTCCATGTCCACGGAAATGGAATCGCGGGTAGTGCCTGGCACTTCGGAAGCGATCATGCGCTCCTCGCCGAGCAGGCGATTGAACAGGGTCGACTTGCCGACGTTGGGACGGCCGACGAAGGCGATGCGTACCCGCGCAGGATCGTTGTCCAGGACCGCGGTGGTGCCTACCTCGGGGACGCGCTTCTGTACTTCCTCCAGCAGTTCGTCGATGCCCTGGCGATGTGCGGCCGAAACGGTGATGACGTCGTTGAAGCCGTAGCGCGAGAACTCCGAAATCGCCGTGGATTCCTCCAGACCGTCGATCTTGTTGATCACCAGCAGGGTCGGGCGTGCGGTCTTGCGCAGCCAGGTCAGGATGTCGTCATCGAGCGTCGACGCGCCTTCGCGGCCGTCGACGATGAACAGAACTAGGTCCGCTTCTTCGGCCGCAGCTCGCGCCTGACGTGCGGTCGCTCCTGCGAGGCCTTCCTCTTCGCCGGCGATGCCGCCGGTGTCCACCACCATGAACGGCTTGTCCTCGTCCAGGCGGCAGATGCCGTAGTTGCGGTCGCGGGTCACTCCCGGCTGGTCGTGGACCAACGCGTCGCGGCTGCGGGTCAGCGCATTGAATAACGTCGATTTGCCCACGTTGGGGCGGCCGACCAGTGCAACGAGGGGAAGCATATTAAGAAGCCGGAGAAGAAAAATGGAGATTGCTGGCCTGCGCGGCAGGCTTTGCGGACAGGATTATCTCCTATTCGGCAGGTCGGCATGGCCGATACGAGAAAAGCGCACCGGAGTGCGCTTTTTTCCGGCTGCCGGCCAAGGCTGGCGGGCCGAGTTATTGCAGGCGGAACGCGGTCAATTCGCCTTCGACGTTTTGCACCAGCAGGACCCCATCGGCCACCACCGGCTTGGCGCGCACCGCCTTGCCGCCGACGCGTTCGCGGGCGGCTTCTTGCCCGTTGTCCAACCGCAGCCAGTGCACGTAGCCGTCGAAATCGCCGACCACCGCAAAATCGCCATGCACCGTGGGCGCCGTCAGCGAGCGACGAGCCAGCGAGGTATTGGACCAGAGCGAAGCACCCGAAGTCTTATCCAGTGCCCAGACCAAACCGGCCGGGTCGGAAACGATCACGTTGCCCGAGGACAAGCCCAGACCACCCGGCCCGCCATTGTCTCGGCTCCAAAGAGGACGGCCGCTGGGACCGTCGATGGCGACGGTTTCCTTCTTGAAACTGGTCGCGTAGACCGTGGTGCCGTCGAGTACCGGCGCGCCGTCGACATCGGCCATCCGTTCCAGCTCGGTGCGCCCCTCGGGTACGCCGATCACCTGGTTCCAAAGCGGACGCCCATCGTTCAAAGCCATGGCGGAAAGGGTGCCATCGTCGTTGCCGACGAAGACGAAGCCGGGGCCCAAGGTTACCGGCGCATTGCCGCGGACACTCAGACTGGGAAGATCATGGTTGGAGAACCAGCGGCGCTCGCCAGTGGCCGCGTCGAAAGCCGACACGCGGCCATCGTTGGATCGCACCAGCACGAGGCCCTGCCCGATCGCAGGCGCTGCGATTACTTCATTGGGAACCTTGGCTTGCCACTTCTCTGCACCGGTGGCCGCATCCAGCGCGATCACCTTGCCATCCAGCGAACCGACGACCACCAGGCCGTCGCCAGCACCGGGACCGCCCGCCAAGCGTTCTTCGGACTTGTATTGCCATACGGTCTTGCCGGTCTGCAAGTCGAACGCCCGCACACCGCCTTCGACGGCTGCGGCATAGACGCGACCGTCCGCTACTGCGGGACCCTGGTGAACACCTAGGCGATCTTCGCCCTTGCCCGCATTGGCGCTCCACAATTTGGAAACCGTGGCGGTGGCGGTGAAGTCGACCAGTTCCGCCGGTTCGGTGGGTTTACCGTCGTCCTTACCCTTGCCGCCGAACCAACCCTTGACCGTGCTGCAGCCGGACAGCACCACTGCCAAGACCGCGATCGCCATAATGCGTTTCAACAGGGTGCGTTCGAGCATGATGCGTTTGAGCATGGAAACCGGCCTCATGAAGTTGGCTGCGCGGGCTTGGGCGGCGTGCCGCCCAAATCGCTGAGTTTCAGCTCGACCAGACGACGTTGCGGCGCAGCCACATCCATCCCGGTCAGAGCCTTCAAATAAGTGTCGCGTGCCTGATCGCGCTTGCCTGTGGCGAGCAACGCGTCGCCGCGCGCCTCCAGGCTGGCGCTGTCGGTAGCGTCACTCAGGATTTTCAGGGCTTCTTCGCCCTTGCCGGCGTCGGTCAGCAGCCTGGAGAGGCGTAGATCGACCAGCGATTGCAGCGTCTGATCCGCCTTGATGCCACGAAGCGTGACGATAGCCGCTTCCGCTTGTCCGGCGTCGACCTGGGCCTTGGCCAGCCGCAACGCGGCCAAGTTCGCATAGGCGTTGCCGTCTTTCAGCTTCCCGACTTCGGCCTGGGCTTTCTTGAGATCGGCGGTGCCTATGCTGTCCAGTGCGGACTGGTAGCTGACGTTAGCCTGTTCGGCCTGCTGGACCTGATGCTTCTGCCACCACTGCCAGCCAAAAATTACCGCGAGTCCCAAGGCTATGCCGCCGATCAATCCGGCGCCGTTGTTTTTCAGCCAATTGCGGACGCGCTCGCTTTGTTCGTGCTCGTCGAGCAGATCGTCGATCGCCATGCGTACTCTCGCCCCGTCTAAGCGGGGTCTTCGGTTCGGGGTTGGACAGGGTATCTGTTAGAAACCCGCGCGCAGGTCAGTCAGTCAGCGACCGGCGCGAGGGAACCGTCAGAGGATACCGCAAAGCGCGCAATGTTCGCTCGCTTGTACGGCGTCAGATCCACCGTACTACCTCCTTGCTGAACCTCGACCGCCGCCGCGTTGCCCAGCACGACGCGTCCGACTTCCCCGCTGCGGAAACTGCGTTCCTCGCCGGCTTTGAGCAGCCCGTACTCGAGGTTGGCGCCGCCTGGTGCGTCGATCTGCACCCAGCTATCGCCGGTCATGCGCAGGCTCAACCCATTGCTGCCGTTACGCGGCAGAGGCGTCAGCGACGCGACATACGGTGCAGCTTGCACACCGGCAACGGATGGCGACGACTTGTCCGCGCCAGCACTCTGCCCAGCCGATACGGCAGATGCGGGCACGACATCCAGCGACGCAGTGGTCTGGGAGGATTCTTTCAGATGCGATTGGGTGGCCACCCAGACCGGCACCGCGATCGCGGCGGTGATGACTACATAGACCGCGCGGCGCGCGACGCTTTCCAGTACCCGCTGGTAGCGCGGGGTGTGGCTGCGGCTGACCAGTTCCGCCGGGCGCACGCCCTGCAGATCGACACGCTCCAGGTACGGTTCGATGTCGACCTTGAGCAACTTGGCGTAACTGCGCAGCTGGCCGCGCAGGAAGACCGGCGCACCCAGCACCTGCCAGTTCTCTTCTTCCAGTGCCTGCACTACGCGGACAGGCATCTTCAGTTGACTGCCTACCTCTTGCAGAGTCAGTCCGGCACGCTCGCGCGCCTGGCGCAGGAGGGACCCGCAGCCTTCGGCGTAACGACCCGCAGACGGCAGGTCCAGTGGTGTCTGGTCAGTCATGGTCTCGATTTTTCCCCAGGGTTCGCGGTAACCACTTCGGGGAACTCCGCCCGTAACCGCTGAACATATCGGCTGGCGGCGGCCTTGTCGCCCAGCTTCTCTTCTATCCCAGCCGCCAGTTGTAGCACGGCTACAGTGGCAGGCGCAGCAGCCAATCTTCGTTCTGTGAACGCTCTCGCTTCAAAATAGCGACCTCGACGGTATTCGCTCTCGGCCAGGGAGGCCAGCGCATAGGCGTTTTGCGGGGCCATCGAGAGCGCTTTGCGCAAATCGCGGTCGGCGCGGTCGTACTGCCCGGTCTTCAGCGCGCATCCCCCGGCATTGGCCAGCGCCGACTCCGGGGTGTCGTAACCGGGCGCCGCCAGGGCGCGATCGAACCAAACCAGGGACTCGGCAGGAAAGCCATTACCGCACAGCCAAGCCCCGTAGTTGTTGAGCACCCCACCCTGCTTGGGCGCCGCCTCGGCGGCCCGTTTGTAGTACTCGCCCGCCTGGGTTTCGGCTCCCCTGCGGTCGGCGATGACGGCCAGCAAGGTCAAAGCGTCAGCGGACGAAGGGTTCGTCTTCAGCGCCGCCGTAGCCTCGACCTCGGCCGACTTCAGATCGCCTGCCCGCAACCGCTGCTCGGCCAAACTCAGTCTGCGCCCCAACGCCATTCGCTGGGTAGTCTTGGCGTCATCGGCAACGTGGTAGTCCGGAGCCACCCATTCGGCGCGTTGCTCCTTCATGGCCGGCTCCATAAAGGCCCGGCATCCGGTGAACAACGGCAGCAGTACGACCAGCGCGGCGAGTGCAGTACTACGCAGCCGCATCATCGATCCCTTGCGACTGCAAATGCAGGCGGAATTCGGCCTGCCGCCGGGTGCGATCGACCACTTGCCCTTTCAGCTGCCCGCAAGCGGCGTCGATGTCGTCGCCCCGGGTGCGTCGCACCATCGTCAGTACCTGCGCATCCAACAGGATTTTCTGGAACGCGCGGATGTCCGCCTCGGTGCTGCGCTCATAGCGCGTGCCCGGGAATGGATTGAACGGGATCAGATTGACTTTGCCCGCGTCCTTCGACTGCACCGTGTTATCGAACTGGCGCATCAGCCGCGCCAGCTCGCGGGCATGCTGTGGCTGATCGTTGACGCCGCGCATCATGGTGTATTCGAAAGTCACCGAATCGCGCTTCTTGTTGTGCTGCACATAACGCGCGCACGCAGCCATCAGTTCGGCGATCGGGTATTTCTTGTTCAACGGAACCAGTTCCGTGCGCAGCTCGTCGTTGGCCGCATGCAAGGACACTGCGAGCGATACGTCGGACTCGACCGAAAGACGGTCGATCATCGGCACCATGCCCGCGGTGGAAAGCGTCACGCGCTTATTAGCTAGGCCGTAGCCCAGGTCGTCGCGCATCACGCTCATCGCACGCACGACGTTCTCGAAATTCATCAACGGCTCGCCCATGCCCATCATCACCACGTTGGTGAGTTTGCGCTGCAGGTGCGGCACGTTGCCCAGGTGGCGAGCCGCCACCCAGACCTGGCCGATGATTTCGGCGGTGGAAAGATTACGGTTGAAGCCCTGGGTGGCGGTCGAACAGAACTGGCAGTTCAGCGCGCAACCCACCTGCGAGGAAACGCAAAGCGTGCCGCGGCCCTTGTCCGGAATGAACACGGCCTCGATTGAATTCTTGCCATCCATCCCTAGCAGCCACTTGTGGGTGCCGTCGGTGGAAGGCTTTTCGAACTGTATCTGCGGAACCACGACCTCGGCATGTTGCTGCAGCTTCGCGCGCAGCGCCTTGCCGAGGTCGGTCATGGCATCGAAGTCGGTGACATAACGGTGATGGATCCACTTCATCACCTGATGGGCGCGGTAGCGCTGTTCGCCGAGGGTATCGGCGAAGAAGCGCTCCAGCCCCTCGCGATCGAGGTTGAGCAAGTTTTGTTTCTTGGCGACCTCGTTCACGGCATCGATCTCAGCGCGCGACCACTTCGGTCGCAGCGAAGAAATAGGCCACTTCCACCGCGGCGTTCTCCACCGAATCGGAACCGTGCGCGGCGTTGGCGTCGATCGAATCGGCGAAGTCGGCGCGGATCGTACCCGGCGCGGCATCCTTCGGATTGGTGGCGCCGAGCAGTTCGCGATGCAAAGCCACTGCGTTCTCGCCTTCCAGCGCCTGGATCATCACCGGGCCGGAGATCATGAAATCAACGAGTGCATTGAAGAACGGACGTTCGCGGTGCACGGCGTAGAAACCTTCCGCTTCACGACGCGACAATTGCTTGTACTTGGCGGCCACGATCTTCAGACCGGCCTTTTCGAAACGCGAATAAATCTCGCCGATTACGTTCTTGGCGACGGCATCGGGCTTGACGATTGACAGGGTGCGCTCCAGCGCCATGGATTTTCTCCGTTGGGTGGGCCACTGCGGACCCGAGGTTAACATGAAAAACCCGCGTCGAAACGCGGGCTTAGACTAACAAGCGTAGCGGAATTCTAACGTATCGGCGGCACATTTGCAGCGTTTCGCGCGCCCTCTGTTGCGCCGCAGCATGACTTCCAAAGCCACTAAGCACAAAATCAAACAAGCGTTTGATTACCGAGAGCCTTATGGCCAACACCGCCCACTTTTCCACCAAGGACCGGATCCTAGGCGCCGCCGAGGAACTGTTCGCCCAGCACGGCTTCGCCGGCACCTCGCTGCGCCAGGTCACCAGCCGTGCCGACGTCAACATCGCCGCGGTCAACTATCACTTCGGCTCGAAGGAGAACCTGGTCAACGAGGTCTTCCGTCGGCGTATGGACGACATGACCACGCTGCGCCTGAGTCAGCTTAAAACCGCTCTGGAACAGCATCCCGGCGAGCTTCGGCCGGTGTTGGCCGCGTTCGTGGAACCCGCCCTGGCGATGTCACAGGACCGTCATGGAGGCGGCGCGTTCGTGCGCGTGGTCGCACGCGCTTACGCGGAAAAAAACGATGGCCTGCGCAAGTTCCTGTCCGATCACTACGGCCACGTGCTGCGCGAATTCGGCAAGGCGATCGCCACTTGCGTCCCCGGCCTGAGCAAAGAAGAACTGTACTGGCGGCTCGACTTTCTGGCCGGCGCGCTTACCTACGCCATGGCCGACTTCGGGCTGATTAAGCGACCCGCCGATGTCACCGAAGCAGCGCACCGTGAGCGCGCCGCACGCGAATTGATCCGTTTCGCTGAGGCCGGCATTCGTGCCGGCAACTGAATAATTCTAATTTATAAACAAGGATTTATAGGATATGTCTAACAAATTACTTGTACGTCGGGTCGCAGTGCTCGGGGCCGGGGTCATGGGTGCGCAGATCGCCGCGCATCTGACCAACGCTGGTGTGGACACCGTGCTATTCGACTTACCTGCGAAGGAAGGAAATCCGGACGGCGTGGTGCTGAAGTCCATCGCCAACCTGGGCCAGCTCAGCCCCGCCCCGCTGGCCAGCAAAACATTGGCCGAGGCGATAACGCCCGCCAACTATGAGAGCGGACTGGAACAACTGCGCGGTTGCGACTTGATCATCGAAGCCATTGCCGAGCGCATGGACTGGAAGCAGGACCTTTACAAGAAGATCGCCCCGTTCGTGGCCGACCATGCGGTGCTGGCCAGCAACACTTCGGGCTTGGGCATCAATGCCCTTTCCGATGTGCTGCCGGAACAGCTGCGCCACCGCTTCTGCGGCGTGCATTTCTTCAACCCGCCGCGCTACATGCACCTGGCCGAACTGATCCCGACCAAAGTCACCGATACCGCCGTGTTGGAGGGCCTGGAAGGTTTCCTGGTCACCACCTTGGGCAAAGGCGTGGTCTACGCCAAGGACACGCCCAATTTCATCGGCAATCGCATCGGCGTTTTCTCGATCCTGGCCAGCATCCACCACACCGCCGAATTTGGCTTGGGTTTCGATGAAGTGGATGCCGTCAGCGGCCCGCTGATCGGGCGCCCGAAGTCGGCGACCTACCGGACTTCCGATGTGGTCGGCCTGGACACCATGGCCCACGTCATCAAGACCATGGGCGACACCCTGCCCAACGATCCGTGGCACAAGTATTTCGCCGCGCCCAAATGGCTGGGGGCGCTGATCGCCAAGGGCGCTTTGGGACAGAAGACCGGCGCCGGCATCTTCCGCAAGGTCGGCAAGGACATCGTGGTGCTCGATCTGAAGGCGCAGGACTACCGCCCCTCGACCGGCGTCGCTGCGCCGGAAGTCGTCGAGATCCTGAAGTTGAAGAACCCGGCGGAGAAGTTCGCCAAACTGCGCGAAAGCCAACATCCGCAAGCGCAGTTCCTGTGGGCTACGTTCCGCGATTTGTTCCATTACAGCGCCTACCATCTGGCCGATATCGCCGAGACCGCGCGCGACGTCGACCTCGCGATTCGCTGGGGCTACGGCTGGGCGCTGGGTCCGTTCGAGACCTGGCAGGCTGCCGGCTGGAAGCAGGTGGCCCAGTGGATCGCCGATGACATCGTGGCCGGCAAGACCATGAGCTCGGCGCCGTTGCCGAACTGGGTATTCGACGGCCGCGAAGGCGTGCATGCCGCCGAGGGCAGCTATAGCCCGGTCAAGAACGCCAAACTGCCGCGCTCTTCCCTGCCCGTCTACCAACGCCAGCGTTTCCCGGATCCGCTGCTGGGCGAGAAATTCCCGGCCGGCGAAACCGTGTTCGAGAACGATGGCCTGCGCATGTGGACCGACGGCGACGGCATTGCAGTGGTCGGTTTCAAGACCAAGATGAACACCGTCAACGACCATGTGCTCAACGGCCTGCAGGAAGCGGTGGGCCGCGCCGAGCGGGACTTCAAGGGACTGGTGCTGTGGCAGAACAGCGAACCGTTCTCCGCCGGCGCCGATCTTTCCGGCGCCATGGGCCTGTTGCAGGCTGGCAACGTGGCCGGATTCGAGGCCATGGTCGCCAACTTCCAGGCCACCAGCCAACGCATCAAATATTCGCTGGTGCCAGTGGTAGTGGCGGTGCGCGGGCTGGCGCTCGGCGGCGGTTGCGAATTCCAGATGCATAGCGCCAAGACCGTGGCGGGATTGGAAAGCTATATCGGCCTGGTCGAAGCCGGTGTGGGTCTGCTGCCGGCCGGCGGCGGGCTTAAGGAAATCGCAGTACGCGCTTCGCAGGCCGCGGGTCCAGGCGGCGATGTGTTCGCTGAACTCAAGAAGACCTTCGAGACCGTGGCGATGGCCAAGGTTTCGGCTTCGGCGATGGAAGCGCAGGAACTCGGTCTGATGCGCAGAACCGACAAGATCGTGTTCAACGCCTTCGAGCTGCTGTACGTGGCCAAGCAGGAAGCACTGGCGCTGGCCGAAAGCGGCTACCGCCCGCCCCTGCCCGCGCGCCGCATCCAGGTCGCCGGCGATGTCGGCATCGCCACTTTCAAGATGATGCTGGTGAACATGCTGGAAGGCCGTTTCATCAGCGAATACGACTACGAAATAGCAGTGCGCATCGCCACCGTGCTGTGCGGCGGCGCAGTGGATCGCGGATCGCTGGTCGACGAGGAATGGTTGCTGAAGCTCGAGCGTCAGCACTTCGTGGAACTGGCACAACAGGAAAAGACCCAGGCGCGCATCGGCCACATGCTGAAGACCGGCAAGCCCCTGCGCAACTAAGCGACGAATCGAGGAATTACGAGAATGAGCAAGCAGATCCAAGACGCCTACATCGTCGCCGCCACCCGCACCCCGGTAGGCAAAGCTCCTAAGGGAGTTTTTCGCAATACCCGTCCCGATGACATGCTGGCGCATGTGCTGAAGGCCGTGGTCGCCCAGACGCCGGGCATCGACCTGAGCCGCATCGACGACGCCATCATCGGCTGCGCCATGCCCGAAGGCGAGCAAGGCATGAACGTGGCGCGCATCGGCCTGTTGTTGGCCGGCCTGCCCAACACCATCGCCGCGCAGACCATCAACCGCTTCTGTTCTTCGGGCCTGCAAGCCGTGGCGCTGGCGGCCGACCAGATCCGCCTGGGCAACGCCGACCTGATGCTGGCCGGCGGCACCGAATCGATGTCGATGGTGCCCATGATGGGCAACAAGATCGCTCTGGCGCCCAGCGTCTTCGATAACGATCACGTGGCCATCGCCTACGGCATGGGCATCACCGCCGAGAAGGTGGCCGAGGAGTGGAAGATCTCGCGCGAGGATCAGGACGCCTTCGCGTTGGCCTCGCATCAAAAAGCCATCGCGGCGACGCAGGCAGGCGAGTTCCGTAGCGAAATCACCCCTTATGAAGTGATGTCGCACACCCCCGACCTAGCCGGCAACACCATCCAGCTGCGCAAGCTGCTGGTGGAAAACGACGAAGGTCCGCGTCCGGATACCACACTGGAAGGCCTGGGCAAGCTGCGCACCGTGTTCCGTAATCCCCAGTTCGGCGGCACCGTCACTGCGGGCACCTCGTCGCAGATGAGCGATGGCGCCGCGGGTGTCCTGCTGGCTTCGGAACAGGCGATCAAGGATTACGGCCTGACCCCACTGGCGCGATTCGTCTCTTTCTCGGTCGCCGGCGTGCGTCCGGAAGTGATGGGCATCGGCCCCATTGCCGCGATTCCGAAAGCGCTGAAGCAGGCCGGCATTACTCAGGACCAACTCGACTGGATCGAGTTGAACGAAGCTTTCGCAGCGCAAGCCCTGGCGGTAATTCGCGATGTGGGCCTGGACCCGTCCAAGATCAACCCGCTTGGCGGCGCCATTGCGCTTGGCCATCCCTTGGGCGCGACCGGCGCGATCCGCACGGCCACTCTGGTCCACGGCATGCGTCGTCGCCAGCAGAAGTACGGCATGGTGACGATGTGCATCGGCACAGGCATGGGTGCAGCGGGCGTGTTCGAAAGTCTCTGAACCACATAGTCGTTGAATAGAAAAGGGCAGCCACTAGCTGCCCTTTTTTCTAGTCAGCAGCGCATGCACGCCGCCGAATTATTCCAGTTCGGTGACGCCAAGTTCCTTGAGCGCGTTCTGCATCAACTGCTGCGCGGCATCGCTCAGTTTCTCGTGGTCCAGCGCATAACGAATGGTGGCTTCGATCAGGCCGATGTGCGTACCGCAGTCGAATCGCGTACCACGGAAACGATAGGCGTGTACGGGGTGTTCGGCCAGCAATGCCGCGATCGCGTCGGTCAGCTGGATCTCGCCGCCAGCCCCGGGCGTAGTGTTCTCCAGCAGGTCGAAAATACGCGAACTCAGCACATAACGTCCCACCACTGCCAGCGTGCTCGGTGCCACTTCGGGGCTGGGCTTTTCCACGATGGCGGAGATACGCCCCTCGCGGCCGGAAAATGTTTCGGTCGCCACGATGCCGTAACTGCCGGTCTGCTCGCGCGGCACGTCCTGCACAGCGATCACACTTGCCCCGGAAGATTCGGCGGCGTCCGCCATCTGCTTGAGCGCACCCGGGCCACGGTTCCAGATCAGATCGTCGGGCAGCAATACCGCGAAAGGTTCGTCGCCCACGATGGGCTTCGCGCAAAGCACCGCATGTCCCAGCCCCAGCGCTTCGGCCTGAGTGACGAACACCGCGCGCACGTGCTTGGGCAGCACGTTGCGCACCAGTTCGAGCTGCTCCAGCTTGCCTGCCTGCTCGAGCTTCTGCTCAAGCTCGTAGGCTTTGTCGAAGTAGTCGGCCACCGCGTGCTTGTAGCGGTTGGTAACGAAGATCAGCGTATCGCAACCGGCTTCCACCGCTTCATCCACCGCGTATTGGATCAGCGGCTTGTCGATGATTGGCAGCATCTCCTTGGGGACGGTCTTGGTGGCGGGCAGGAATCGGGTTCCGAGGCCTGCGACGGGGAAAACGGCTTTCCGGATACGTGGGTTCATCGGGTATGTCTGGCCTCGCGGGCGGGGAATTGCACGATCGTGGCGCCGGCGTCACCGCTCTGCCCGGAGGGAGAGAATTCGGGTATCGCCGCACGCAGAATGCGTGAAAGTTCATCGTTGTCGTAGTTGGCTACCGCGGTCTGCAGCAGGGAAACGGCACGCGTGATGATCTCCGTCGAGGCATCGCGCGCGCGCGCTTCGAGGATCTTGGAATGGGAGGTGGGCCGATAGAGTTCGTCCGCGTGAAACAGCGTTTCATGCAGCTTCTCACCGGGGCGTAGCCCGGTATAGACGATGGCGATGTCCTTGCCGGGCTGCTTTCCGGCCAGTCGGATCATCTGCTCGGCGAGAACGCGAATCGGTACCGGGTCGCCCATGTCCAGCGTGTAGATGGAGGCATGCGCAGCACTGGCAGCGGCCTGTACGATCAACTGGCAGGCTTCCGGGATAGTCATGAAATAGCGCGTCACATCCGGATCGGTGACGGTCACTGGCCCGCCCAGGCGGATCTGCTCGCGAAAGAGAGGTACCACGCTTCCTGCCGAATCCAGCACATTGCCGAAACGTACAGTCACGAAACGCGTCGAAACGCGGTCATCCAGGGTCTGGCAAACCATTTCGGCCAGACGCTTGGTCGCGCCAAGCACATTGACCGGATCGACCGCCTTGTCGGTGGAAATGAAGACGAAGGTCCCCACATTCGCTTCGCGGCAGGCCCGGGCCACGGCTTCGGTCGCCAGCACGTTGTTGCGCACCGCTTCGCGTAACTGTTTCTCTAGAAGCGGAACCTGCTTATAGGCCGCCGCGTGGAAAACCGCATCCGGCTCGGCGGTCTTCAACGCATGTTGGATAACCGCCGGGTCGCCGCAATTACCCAAGACCGAAATGATCTCGAGATCGGGAAATGCGCGATGCAGCTCTGTCTGAGCCGTCACCAGCGCGAGCTCATCGACTTCCAACAAGGCGATCCTGCTCGCGCCATGCCTGGCGCACTGACGGCAGAGTTCTGAACCGATGGAGCCGCCGGCGCCGGTTACCAGGACGGTACGTCCACCCAGCCAACCGCGAATGAGTTTCCAATCGGGAGTGATCGGCTTGCGCCCTAGCAGGTCGTCGATGGCGACTTCTTTGAGCTCGCCAGGCAAAGAACGGCCTTCCAGCACGTCCACCAGTCTGGGCACCGTGCGGAATGGCAGGCCGGTGCTTTCGCAGATCGCCACCACCCGCTGCATGCTCGCCGCATCCAGCGACGGCATCGCGATGACGATCAGCTTGGCGGCGGTTTCCTTGGCAATAGTCGCGGCATCGGACAATCCGCCGAGCACGGGAACGCCATGCAGCTTGGTGCCCTGCAGACGGGCCGAGTCGTCCAGCAGACCGACCGGCTGATAGGCGCCGCTGCGCCGCAGGTCGCGCACCAGGGCCTCGCTGGACCTGCCCGCACCAAGTATCAGGACCCGCAGGGCGATGCCGTTCTTGTTGTCCGTGTTCTGATTGTCCTTCCAGGCCCGAAACATGAGGCGTGGCATACCCAGCAGACCCACCAGCAGGAACGGATACATCACCAGCACAGCGCGCGGCACCGAGCCCAGACGGTTATAGAGGGCCAGCCCCAAGGCAAGCGCCAGCAAGCCGATCAGACTGGCTTTAAGGATATTGCCCAGGTCGGGAACGCTGGCAAAGCGCCAAAGACCCCGATAAAGACCAACCCACCAGAACACCAGCCCCTGCGCGACCAGGACGATCGCGATTTCAGGCGACCAGAGGGGGTACGAAGGAGGGTTGGGCAACATCGCATAACGCAGATGGTGCAGCGCTTCCCAACACAACCAGACCATCAACAGATCGTGCCCGACCACCATCAAACGGGGTACCACGGCAGCCATCTTTCCGCGCCAAGAATTCACTTTTGCGCATCCTTACTCATTAGAGATATCCCTGCGCATGCGCGCCCATAAAAAGCCTGCGCCCAGAAACCATACCAGGCAAATACTTGCTGACCCATAGTCCGTCCAGCCTATCCCAATAAGAACCAGCATCGCGGCCACGAGGCTGAATCCTGCGTAAGCCAAGGTGACTCCCACGTGACTCACATTACGACCCGCCCACTTTTGGTAGGTGTGCTGGACATGCGGCGTCCACCAACGTTCCCTTCGCAGGATGCGCATACCCAATGTGAAGCCCGCGTCTACCAGGAATGCGGAAATCGGCAGCAGAAGCAACGGCCAGGGAACCCGGTCCGAGCGGAAAGCCGCTATCAGCAGTCCCGCGAGCAGGAACCCGAGCGCCCCACTGCCCACATCGCCCAGAAAAATCCGGGCCTTGGGGAAATTGAAAGGCAGGAATCCAACCAGAGCCGCGAGCAGTCCCGCCGCTATCCATCCCCAAACCCCACCGGCCAGGAGCAGCGCCATGGCGAAAGCAACGATCGCCGCCTGGCTGGCCGCCAGCCCATCGATGCCGTCCATGAAGTTCCAGACATTCACCAGCACCAGGGCAAGAACGAAGGCCACGACAGGGGCGAGTAAACCCGGACCGGAGCTGTGCACTCCCCAAGCCAGAAGAAATGCCGCCACCGCATGCACCAACAACCTTGGCCAGGCCGGAATGGGTCGATGATCGTCTACCCAGCCGATACCCGCGACCAGGACCAACCCAGTGGCGAAACAGCCCAGCAGAAAAGCATCCGGTGGATTTTTCAGCGTCAGCCAGACTATTCCCAGCAATACGGTTACCACTATCGCGATACCGCCTCCTCTTGGGGTGGCCACGACATGACTACGCCGTTCGCCGGGCTGGTCGAGCAACTGCTTCTTCAATGCATAACGTCGAGCCAACCATGTGCCTGTTGCTGCGAGCACCAGGTGCAGCAGCATCCATGCCGGTAGTGCTGTCATCAGACCACCGCGTAATTCAACAGCGGTTTCACCGTTCCCCACTCCTTGCAACTGGGACACTGCCAATGGTGGGTACGCGCGCCGAAGCCGCAGCGCGTGCAGCGATAGCTCGGATTGCGCACCAGCAATTGATCGGTGATGTGCTTGAGGTCGGTCAGGGTGGCGGTGGGATCGGCGCCTTCGGCCAGGGTCAGATCGATCAGCGCCGCTTCCCCACGCACCGAAGGACGGTCCTTCAACTGACGCGCCAGATAGGCACGGGCCGCTGCAACGCCATCCTGGCTTTCTACCAGTCGGGTAAGCGCCAGCACTGGCGCTATGCCCCGGTAGTGCTCGCACATCTCGGAAAGGAACGCCCGTGCGCCGGACAGGTCCGCACCCAGTTCGTAGTTCGCCATCAAGCTGGGCAACACCTCGGGCAAGTAGTCCGGATCGTGCCGTGCCGCACGCTCGAATGCGCGTATCGCCGCTTCATGATTGCCGACATCGGATTCGATACGTCCTTCCAGGATGCCCGCTCGCACGCAGCTGGCGTCCGCCTGGTAGGCGCGTGCGATGGCGGCGCGGGCGGATTCGACATCGTTCGCAGTGCGGTGCCGCTCGGCCAGTTCGCACTCGAACTGGGCGATCAGCTTACCCATCGGCTCGCCAGCGACCTCTTCGTAGCGGGTGGCGTTGTCGATGGCTTTTTCCCAATCCCGCTCGGTCTGGTAAATGCCGATCAGATGCTTGAGCGCCTGCGGGGCGCGTTGATCGATGCGGGTCAGGTCGCTGAAAACGGTCTCGGCACGATCCAGTAAACCCGAGCGCATGTAGTCTTCGCCCAAGGCCAGCAACGCCTGCACTTTCTGCTGATCGCTCAGGTCGTGGCGCTGCACCAGCCCCTGATGGAGGCGAATGGCGCGGTCCACCTCGCCACGACGGCGAAACAGATGGCCTAGGGCGACCTGGGTCTCGAAGGTTTCCTTGTCCAGTTCGGCGATATGCAGGAATAGCTCGATGGCTTTGTCGGGCTGTTCGTTGAGCAGATAGTTCAGGCCGCGGAAGTAAGTGCTTGAGAGCCGGCTGACCTGGGTGTCGCCATGGCGCTGCCCGCCCCTGCGCCCAATCACCCAGCCGCTAAGCGCGGCCAGCGGCAGGAATAGAAAGAACCAGAACCATTCGTTGAGGAATTGCATTTGCTGGAGGCCTATCTGATGGCTCAGGCGGCACTGCTACCGACCGGGGGCACAGGCGCCGCAGCCTGCTTGTTGGCTTTGCGCAGTTTCGTATACAGAGGCCAGACCAAGGTCGCCAGGACGATCAGACCGCCGATGATCACCCCCGCCAGCAGCGAAAGGATGATGGCGACTCCCGAAGAAGTCTGGATATCGGCAAACAGCAATTTGAGCGTGATGGGCTGCGTGTTCAAAACGCCGACCAACAACCCGATGCCGAGGAAGATCAACGCAATGATCAAGCGGAAAATGTTCATCGGGCAGCTCCATTCTCGGGAGCGGCTAGCTTAGCCGAGACTGCTGGCGACGACACGCCGAATGCAGCGCGGTAAAGCGGGAAGCAGCGCTTATTCGCCGCTTTCCTCGATGGGTGTCACGCTGCTGACACGTTCGCGCAACTCCTTGCCAGGCTTGAAATGCGGCACGTGCTTAGCCGGCAGGGCCACCGAATCGCCCGTCTTGGGATTGCGTCCCAAGCGGGGCGGACGGTAATGCAGGGAAAAACTGCCGAATCCGCGGATCTCGATGCGCTCGCCATGGGCCAGGGCACCGCCCATCATCTCCAGCAGCGACTTCACTGCAAGATCGACGTCATCGGCCTTCAGGTGCGGCTGGCGACGGCTCAAGATTTCGATGAGTTCGGATTTGGTCATCGTCACAGAGATAGGCGAAAAGCACCACTACCGGCCCGGATTGAACCGGGCCGGAGTGGATCGAGTGGCTTGCTTACTCGGACTTGTTGCCGTCCAGCTGCGCGCGCAACAGCGCGCCCAACTGGGTGGTGGCGCCCGTGGAGGAAGACTGCGACTGGTAGTCCTCCAGCACTTCGCGCATTTCCGCGTCGTCTTTCGCCTTGATCGACAGCTGCAGGGTGCGGCCCTTGCGGTCCATACCCATGAAACGCGCTTCGATCTTGTCGCCCACCTTTAGGTGCTGGCTGGCGTCGTCGACGCGTTCGGTGCTGATGTCGCGTGCGGCGACGTAGCCTTCCACGCCTTCGGCGATGTCGATGATGGCGCCCTTGGCGTCTACTTCACGCACCGTGCCTTCCAGCTTGGTGCCCTTCGGGTTGGCCGCCATGAACTGGCCGAACGGATCCTGCTCAAGCTGCTTGACGCCCAGGCTGATGCGTTCGCGTTCCGGGTCCACGGCCAGCACGACGGCTTCCAGCGTGTCGCCCTTCTTGTAGTTGCGGGCCACGTCTTCGCCGGTGGAGTTCCAGCTGATGTCGGACAGATGGATAAGACCGTCGATACCGCCGTCCAGGCCGATGAAGATGCCGAAGTCGGTGATCGACTTGATCTGGCCCGACACTTTGTCGTTCTTCTTGTGGATGGCAGCGAAGGTTTCCCACGGGTTAGCGGCGACCTGCTTCATGCCCAGCGAGATGCGGCGACGCTCCTCGTCCACATCCAGCACCATCACTTCCACGTCGTCGCCGACCTGCACCACCTTGGACGGGTTGACGTTCTTGTTGGTCCAGTCCATTTCCGAGACGTGCACCAGGCCTTCGACGCCCGGCTCGATCTCGACGAACGCGCCGTAATCGGTGACGTTGGAAACCTTGCCGAACACACGGCTGTTGGCCGGGTAGCGGCGGGCGATGTTATCCCACGGATCCTCGCCCAGCTGCTTCAGGCCAAGGCTGACGCGGTTGCGCTCGCGGTCGTACTTCAGCACGCGGACGTCCAACTCCTGGCCGACTTCCACCACTTCGGACGGATGGCGCACGCGCTTCCAGGCCATGTCGGTGATGTGCAGCAGACCATCGATGCCGCCCAGGTCGACGAACGCGCCGTAATCGGTGAGGTTCTTGACCACGCCCTTCAGCACCACGCCTTCCTGCAGCTTGTCCATCAGCTGCTCGCGCTCTTCCGAATGCTCGCTCTCGACCACCGCACGGCGGGAGACCACCACATTGTTGCGCTTGCGATCCAGCTTGATCAGTTTGAACTCAAGCTCCTTGCCTTCCAGGTAACCCGGGTCGCGCACGGGGCGCACATCGACCAGCGAGCCCGGCAGGAACGCGCGGACATCCTTGATGTCGACGGTGAAGCCGCCCTTGACCTTGCCGCTGATGCGGCCGGTGATGGTGGCGTTGGCTTCCAGTGCTTCTTCCAGCTCGTCCCACACCATGGCGCGTTTGGCTTTCTCGCGCGACAGCACGGTTTCGCCAAAACCATTTTCGAGCGAGTCGAGCGCGACCTTTACTTCATCGCCGACGGCAACGGTGAGCGTGCCGTCGTCGTTACGGAACTGTTCGATCGGCACGATGCCTTCGGACTTCAGGCCGGCGTTGATCACCACCACGTCGTTGCGGACTTCCACCACGGTGCCCATGACGATGGAGCCGGGCTTCAGTTTGGTGAGGTGGATCTGGCTCTGTTCAAACAGTTCTGCAAATGATTCGATCATTGAATAAATCTCGGTTGATGACGCAGACCGGGCACTTGTTGCATGCGCGCCGGTCCACCCGTTGTCGGCCTGGCGGGATGCCTATGGCCGTGAGTGTTGTGGTGGAAAAACCGTCGGAAAGATCCCGACGGGACTGTTTTTGTTGCGTTGTCTGCTGCGTTGGATCCGAACCGGACTAGGCTTTCACCAAGGCCAACACGCGTTCCACGACCTGATCGATGTTCAGACCAGTGGTATCGATGAGGACGGCGTCTTCGGCCGGCCTCAACGGCGCCACCGTGCGCTGGGCATCACGGGCGTCGCGGGCGAGAATCTCCCGTAGCAGACCGTCTATTGTGACCGAAACCCCTTTGTCTTTCAACTGGTTATAGCGCCTTTCCGCTCTTTCCTCGGCACTGGCGGTCAGGAAAACCTTGTAGGAAGCGTCCGCGAAGATGACTGTCCCCATGTCCCGTCCATCGGCCACCAGTCCCGGAGCCTGCCGGAAAGCCCGTTGGCGCTCTTTGAGGGCGGAACGGACCTCGGGGAAGGCGGCGATGGCCGAGGCGACCGCCCCGGTAGTTTCGAGCCTAAGCTCATCGGTGGCATCGGAGCCATTGACCCAGACCCGCAGATCGCCCTTGGCGTCTTCCTTGAAGATCACTGCGGTATCGAAGGTGCAACGCACCAGGGCCGCGGGGTCGGAAATGTCCAGATTGGCCCAGCTCGCCGCCACGCCCACCGCCCGATACAAGGCGCCCGAGTCGAGGTAATGCCAACCCAGTCGGGCCGCCGCGATTCGGCTCACGGTGCCTTTGCCAGCACCCGAAGGGCCATCGATGGTCAGAACTGGAATGCTGTCGGACATGGGAACCCCGTGGTTTTGACGGCATTATGCCCGGCCGCCCCGCTGGCAACCGGCGCATCACCAGCCGTTGGCGGGCAAAGGCTTGAACCTCAAGGAAAAAACCCGCTAGAATGCGCGGCTTGATTTTTGTCCCGGCCGAACCACTGGTCCGTTCCGGCCATATTCCCAGACAGTTACAGTCCAAATTTCCCGAGGTGCGTCATGAAAGTCCTTTCCTCCCTGAAGTCGGCAAAGACCCGTCATCGCGACTGCAAGGTGGTCCGCCGCCGTGGCAAGGTCTTCGTGATCTGCAAGTCGAATCCGCGTTTCAAGGCGCGTCAGCGCTGAACCCAGGTATGCCCAAGGCGCGTCAGCACTGAAATATCGGGTTAGCGTCGGCGCCAAGTGGCGCACCGCCGCAAGCTACCGAAAGACCGCCTCCGGGCGGTTTTTCTTTATTCGGGCCACCTAGCGGTCCGCGATCCGGAGGCATAGCGACGCGCTCACCGTCACGATTGCTGCACTACACCGTGGCACGGCGGTTTTTTGTTGGGGCCGTTTTGCTATAAAGACCCGTCCTTTGGGGAGCCACCACTATGAACCACCGCCTTCTCGCTATTCCGATGTTCGTTCTGCTCTGCTGCGCGGGCACCGCCAGTGCCGACACCCTGCTGATCGAGCGGGTTCAGGAAACCCCTGCTGCAGTGCCCGTGCGCGGCCAAACTGCCGCTGACGTGGAAGCCAGGTTCGGCGCACCCCAACAGAAGCTCGAACCACGCGGTGGCCAGAAGCGCCAGTGGCCCGTGATCAATCGCTGGGTGTATCCGGCTTTCACCGTGTATTTCGAAAAAAGCCGCGTCATCGACGTAGTCGCCAACCAGGCCAGCCCGGAAGAAATCGGGCCCAAGCCCCCAATCCGATAGCTCACCCGATAGAACTGCAATGACCGATGCTTTTCGCTTCCCTGCGGAATGGGAACCCCAATCCGCGGTCCTGATCGCGTGGCCGCACGCCGAAACCGACTGGGCCGAACGGCTTGGTGAAGTGGAGGAAACCTACGTAGCGCTGGTCGCAGCGATCACCCGTTTCGAACCGGTGGTCATTTGCGTCGCCGACGAAGACCTGCAGACCTATGCAGAAGCACGTTTGCGCTCGGCACGCGTGGACATGAACCGGGTGCGCTTCGTACCAGCGGTCGAATACGACGACACCTGGCTACGGGATACCGGCCCGATCACCTTGCGCAATGGCGATCGTTTCAAGCAATTGGATTTCCGTTTCACGGGCTGGGGGGGCAAGTACGGTGCCAGCCGCGACGACCTGCTGATCGGCGAGCTATCCGGGATGAACCTTTTTCATAACTACTTCGTGCAAAGCATTGATTTTGCGCTCGAAGGTGGCGCAATCGAGACCGACGGTGAGGGCACTCTGCTCAGCACCTGGAAATGCTTGCACGAGCGCCATCCGGAGCTCCCGCGCGAAGAAATCACCACCCGCCTGGCGGGTTGGCTGCACCAGGACCGCGTGCTGTGGCTGGATCGCGGCTATCTGGAAGGCGACGATACCGATGCGCACATAGATACGCTGGCGCGCTTCGCCGGGCCGGAAGCTATCGTGTTCCAGGCCTGCGATGACCCGGCCGATTCGCATTACGCCGAACTAGGCGCGATGGCCGAGGAAATCGCGGCGCTACGCACCCGCGATGGCAAGCCTTATCGCTTGTTCCCGCTGCCGTGGGCACAACCGATCCTGGATGGAGGTCGGCGCCTGGCGGCTTCATACGCCAACTTCCTGATCGTCAACGGTGCGGTGCTGATGCCGGCTTACGGCGATATGGCCGACGCCAAGGCCGCCGCGGTACTGGCCGAAGCATTTCCGGATCGCGAAATCGTGCAGGTACCCTGCCGTTCGCTGATCTGGCAGAACGGCAGCCTGCACTGCATCACCATGCAATTGCCGGAAGGAATGCTGGCCGCAGGATGATCTCTGCGTCACGGAAATACGGATACATGTCTTTAGTTGGGTCGCGATAAAACGATTCGTTTACACAACGGACCACCGCATCGCCGATAACCCAAGGTTCCCGCCTCGACGGAGACCGCCCATGTATTCACGACGCAGGTTTCTGACCGCCGCCGCTACCGCGGCCGCCGGCCTCACCCTTGCCGCCTGCCGGGACGACGCGCAGGCGGTGACGGCTGCCACGCTCTCTGCGACTCCAGGCGATCAGCCCTTGAACATGCGCAGCATTCCGTCGAGTGGCGAGAAACTGCCGGTGATCGGCATGGGCACCTCGGGCAGCTTCGAAGTCGGCGATTCGGCGTCCGAGCGCGATCCCTTGCGCGAAGTCTTGAAACGATTCTTCGCCGGCGGCGCCACCCTGATCGACACGGCTCCGACCTACAGTGTGGCTGAGGATGTACTGGGCGCGTTGTTGGCCGAACAACGGCTGCGCGGCAAAGCATGGATCGCCACCAAACTATCCGGCGTCAACGGACGCGAAGCCGGCCTGGCGCAGTTCAACGACACGTTGCGGCGCCTGAAGACCGACAAGGTCGAACTGCTGCAGGTCCACAACCTGGGCGATCTGAAAACCCAGCTCGCCCTTGCGCGCGAACTGAAGGCGCAAGGCAAGGTGCGCTACGTGGGTGTGACCCATTACCTGGAGCGCGCGCAGGACGAACTGGCCGACGTAGTGCAGGCGGAGAAACCGGACTTCCTGCAAATCAATTATTCGGTGGTATCGCGCGGTGCCGAAAAACGCGTTTTCCCGCTGGCGCGCGAGTTGGGCGTGGCGGTGCTGGTGAATCGGGCTTTCGAGGACGGTCGCCTTTTCTCCCAGGTGGCCGACAAGCTGCTTCCCGCCTGGGCCGCCGCCGCGGGTATCACCTCATGGGCGCAGGCCTTCCTCAAATTCGCCTTGAGCCATCCGGCGGTGATGATCGTGATCCCGGCTACCGGCAAGCCGGATCGGCAGAGCGATAACCTTAAGGCAGGCGTGGGGCCGGACCTCGATGAGGAACAGCGGCAATCGTTAATCGCAGCGGTCGGTTGATTGCGGAATGAACGAAGGCGACGGCAATCCGGTACTGCGCGCGATAGCGAAACTGTTCAACATCGAGGCGCGCGAGGCGTCGGCGGTATTGGCCGGCTTGCTGATGTTCTTTTTCCTGTTCACCGGGTACTTCATGCTGCGGCCAGTGCGCGAGACCATGGGCATTACAGGTGGCGTGGACAACCTGCAGTGGTTGTTCACCGCCACCTTCGTGGCGACGCTCGTGGCGTTGCCGCTGTACGGCTGGATCGCTTCGAAGGCGGCGCGGCGTCGGATCCTGCCTTGGACCTACGGCTTCTTCGTACTCAACCTGCTGGCGTTCGCAGCGGGATTGTTGGCGCAACCTGAAAACCTCTGGCTGGCGCGGTCCTTCTACGTCTGGCTGTCGGTCTTCAACATGCTCACTATTTCGCTGGCGTGGAGCGTGCTGGCGGATCTGATGGCCACCCGCCAGGCCAAGCGTCTTTTCGCGCTGATCGCGGCTGGCGCCAGCTTGGGCGGCCTGACCGGGCCGCTATTGGGCACGCTGCTGGTCGCGCCGCTGGGGCATGCGGGCCTGCTCGTGCTTTCCGCCGCGTTCCTCGCAGCCAGCGCGATATCGGCCATGTGGCTGCAGCGCTGGCGCGACAGGCATCCGCTGCCCACCGAGGAAACCGGCGCGCGCCAGAAGCCGTTGGGTGGCAATCCCTTTGCCGGCGCCACCGCGGTATTCAGATCGAAGTACCTGATGGGCATCGCGATCTTCGTGATCCTGCTTACCAGCGTCAGCACCTTCCTCTATTTCGAACAGGCGCGGCTGGTCGCCGAAACTTTCACCGATCGCACGCGCCAGACCCAGGTCTTCGGCACCATCGACACGGTAGTGCAATCGCTGGCCATTCTGACCCAGGTGCTGGTCACCGGCCGGGTCGCGCAACGCTTGGGCGCAGGCGTGCTGCTGGCGGCGGTGCCGTTGATAGTCGCCGCTGGGTTCGTCTGGCTCGCGCTATCGCCTGTTTTCGCAGTGTTCGTGGTGGTGATGGTGGTACGCCGCGCCGGCGAATACGCCTTTGTCCGGCCAGGCCGAGAAATGCTGTACACGGTCGTTCCTGCCGAGGACAAATACAAGGCCAAGAACTTCATCGATACCGTCGTCTACCGTGGCGGCGACGCCATCAGCGCCTGGGTCAAGCGCGGTCTAGACCTGCTGGCCGAACACCCGGCGACGGCGATGATCATCGGCGCCGTTATCGCGCTGGTCTGGGCCGGCAGCGGCGGCCTGCTGGGCCGGTGGCACCGTCAACGCGAAGAAGCGTCGCCTGCGGGCCGCGGTTAACGCCATCCGCGATACCATGCGCGCTTTCCGCAGAACCGCCCCACGATGACCCGCAAAACATTGCCCGTCGCCCTGATTCAGGAAAAGGCCATCATTGATCAAGGCCGTGGCAACGCCGAGGCCAACCTTTCCATCATCGAGGCCCGCGTCGCCGAAGCCGCCGCTCGCGGCGCCAGGCTGGTGCTGCTGCAGGAACTGCACAACGGCGCGTATTTCTGCCAGCACGAGTCGGTCGCCGAGTTCGACCTGGCCGAACCCATCCCCGGCCCCAGCACCGAGCGCCTGGGCAAGCTGGCAAAGCAGCATGGCGTGGTGCTGGTCAGCTCGCTGTTCGAACGCCGCGCTGCCGGGCTGTACCACAACACGGCCGTCGTCTTCGAGAAGGACGGCAGCACTCTGGGTAAGTACCGCAAGATGCATATCCCGGACGATCCGGGCTTCTACGAAAAGTTCTATTTCACCCCCGGCGACCTCGGCTTCAAACCGATCGACACCTCGGTGGGCAGGCTTGGTGTGCTGGTCTGCTGGGACCAGTGGTATCCGGAAGCCGCGCGGCTGATGGCGCTGGCCGGTGCGGAACTGCTGCTTTACCCCACCGCCATCGGCTGGGATCCGGACGATGCGCAAGACGAAAAGAATCGCCAGCGCGATGCCTGGATCCTGAGCCATCGGGGCCACGCGGTGGCCAACGGCTTGCCCGTGCTCTCGTGCAACCGGGTGGGCCACGAGCCCTCGCCCATCGCTTCCGACAAGCACGTGGGCGCATCGGGCATCCAGTTCTGGGGCAACAGCCACGTGTTGGGTCCGCAAGGCGAATTCATCGCCGAAGCCGGTGGAGATGCCGAGATCCTCAGCACGGAAATCGACCTCGACCGCAGCGAACATGTGCGTCGCATCTGGCCGTTCCTGCGCGACCGGCGCATCGACGCCTACGGCGATTTGCTGAAGCGGTATATCGATTGAACCTGCAGCTGCGCACGGCCACCCGCACCGACATTCCGCATATCCATGAGCTGTACGCCCAGGAAGTGCGCGACGGCGTGGCGACTTACGAGTACGAAGTCCCGGACGAGGCGGAGATGGCGCGGCGCATGGACGAGCTCCTGAGTCGCGGATATCCGTACCTGGTCGCCGAGCGGGAAGGGGTATTCGCCGGTTATGCGTACGCCAGCTCCTATCGCGGCCGTGCGGGCTATCGCTGGACCGTGGAAGACACGGTCTACGTGAAAGCCGAAGCGCAAGGAAAAGGAGTAGGCCGCGCCCTGCTCTCCCGACTGATCGCCGACTGCGAAGAACTCGGTTTCCGCCAAATGGTCGCGGTGATCGGCGAACCCGGCAACGGCGCCTCGGTGGTGCTGCACGAGAAGCTCGGCTTCAACATCATCGGCATATTTCCGGGGCTGGGCCGCAAACAGGGGCGCTGGCTGGACACGGTGCAGATGCAGCGGGCATTGGGCAGCGGCAAAAACGAAAAACCTTCAGAAGAATGAATCCATGAACGATATCTCTTTTCCTGCGACGCAGGATCCGCTTGCTGGACAGCCGCACCAGATCGTCGAGCGCGACGGCGTGCGCTACACCTTGCTGGGCACCGCGCACGTCTCCAGGACCAGCGTCGATGCGGTGGTCGCGGCGATCGCCAAGGACAACTACGACGCCATCGCGGTCGAGCTGGATACGCAGCGGTTACAGGCGCTGAAGGATCCGGACGCGCTGGCCAAGCTCGATCTGGTCAAGGTGATACGCGAAGGCAAGGTCGCCCTGTTCGCGGCCAACCTGGGGCTGGCCGCCTATCAGCGCCGCTTGGCCGAGCAGCTCGGCATCGAGCCTGGCGCCGAACTCCTGGCCGCCGCCAATGCGGCGAAAGAACGCAATCTGGCCTTGCACCTGATCGACCGAGATGTGGGCGTGACCTTCAAGCGCATTTCCGCCGGTCTGGGCTTTTTTGGTCGCATCAAGCTGGGTGCTGGGCTGGCAGTCAGCCTGTTCGCCAACGACGAGGTCGACGAGGAGGAAATCGAGAGCCTCAAGCAGGGCGACATGCTGGAATCCAGCTTCGGAGAGTTCGCCAAGCAAAGCCCCGCCCTGTACGCCACCCTGATCGACGAGCGCGACCAGTACATGGCCGCGCGGTTGCGTCAGGTCCAAGCCGTCGATCCGGTAGGCAAGCCATATGAAGTGCTCGCGGTCGTCGGCGCCGGCCATCTACAGGGACTCGCACGCTACCTGCGTGAGGACGCGCGCGACCCCGCCCCGTTGATTCAGGACTTGGATTTCATCCGGCGTAAGCGCAGGATCCCCTGGTTCTCGCTGGTCATCACCGCGCTTGTGCTAGTCGGCATCATCTGGGGCTACCTGCACGGCGGTCTGGCGGGCGGCACGGAAGTGCTGAAGCAATGGATCCTGTACACCGCGGGCCTGACCGCAGTCGGCTGCCTGCTAGCGGGCGGTCATCCCCTGAGCATCCTTACTGGCGCCGCCGCCGCGCCCTTCAAACCGTTCCGGCCGGGCATGCCCTCGGGCATGTTCAGCGCCCTGGTCGAGTTGCGCATGCGCAAGCCGGCCTATGGCGACTTCATGGCGCTGCGCGACAACGTGCAGACGCTGCGCGGTTGGTACCGCAACCGTGTGTTGCGAGTAGTCATGACCTTCATGCTGACCTGCTTCGGCACCATCGCCGGCGAAATACTGTTCGGTTTCCGCGTCGCCCGGAATCTGTTCTGATCGCTTTCAGCTGATACGAAGCTCGTCATCCCAGCGCAAGCTGGGATGACGAAGGCATTTTGTCTCTGTTCGAACCGAAACCGCTTCAGGCAAGATCATTGTTTTTTGTAGGCGACGACCTGCCCTGCTTCACTCCGCCTTCAACGCCGTTATCGCCGCCGCCGGCACGCCGTCGCCTCGGCGCATGCGCGCACGCTGGGTCAAGCGCGCGGTACCGCTACGCATGTCGTCCAGGATCGCGTAAATGGTCGGCAGGAACAGCAGGCTGACCACCGTGGAGAACGCAAGTCCTCCCGCGATGGCGCGCGCCATCGGGTAATACGGCGGACCATCGCCGCCCATCTGCGTGTTGCCCCAGGCGATGGGGATCATCGCCAGGATCGCCGTGCCCATGGTCATCAGAATTGGACGCAGACGTTCGCGGCTGCCTTCCACCAGCGCATCGGTGCGCGATTTGCCGCGCCGCCGCAGGTTGTTGATGTGCTCGATCATCACGATGCCGTTGTTCACCACCACGCCCATTAGCACCAGGATGCCGATGAAGGCCATGATGTTGAATTCGGTGCCGGTCAGCCAGAACAACCAGAACACACCGAACACCGAGAACAGCACGCCGCTCATGATCGCCGCTGGGAACAACAGAGATTCGAATACCGCCGCCATCACGATGTAGATCAGCAACAGCGCGATGATCAGGTTGGTCATCATCTGCTTGCCGGCCTCATCCTCTTCCTGGAATGCGCCGCCGTCAAAGGAATAGCTGTAGCCGGTCGGGAACGAAGCCGCCTTCAGCGTGTCCTCCATCGCCTTACGCGCCTCGGGCACGGTGACCTTGTCAGCCAGGTTGGCCTGCACAGTTAGCGTGGTCTGGCGGTTGGTGCGCGAGATCTGCGTGGCCGCGGGCGTGACGCCCACATCCACCATGCTCAGCAGCGGCACTGTGCGTCCATCCGGTGCGCGGACCATGAAGGAATCCAGGTCCTCGATGCCGTACTGCTCGGCGCCGGCGAAACGCACCCACACCGGCACTTCGCTCTCGCCGCGGCGGAACTCGCGTAGCGGTGCGCCGCGCAAGGCCACGCCGACGAAGCTGGCTACATCGTTGGCGCTGAAACCGAAGGCTGCCGCACGCTCGCGGTCCACGCGTACCGACAGCTCGCTGTTCTGATCGCCGGCATCGACGCGCACATCGCGCAGCTGCGGGCTCTTGGACAGCATCGGCACGATGTCCTTCGCTATCTCCGCCAGGGTTTCGGTGGAATCGCCGACTAATTGCACCTGCACTTTCTCGCCAGGACCGCCACCGCCGCCCGGGCCACCGCCGTCGTTGCCAATGCCGATGGTGGCACGGGCCGACTTGGGCAATGCCTTGCGGATTTCTTCGATCAAGGCCTTGGTATCGTCATTATCGAGGTCCTTCATGTCGAACTTGATGCGAGTGCCTGCGTCGCCCTGTTCGCTGTACCAGGAATAGATCTGTTCGACATGGAAACGCTTGCGATTGGCGTCCATGAAGTTCTCGACCTTCAACACCTCGTCCGACATCTGTTTCAGGCTGTAGGAACCCTTCCACTGGTAGAAGATATTGGTTTCGCCGCCATCGTCGCCGCCGAACATGTTTTTCTTGGTCAGCATCATCGGCACAATGCTGACCGCGATGATCAATAGGATGCCCATCACGCTCCAGCCGCGATGCTCCAGGGTCCAGCGCAACACGCCAGCGTAACGCTTCTGCATGCGCGGAATGATGCCGGTGTGGTTTCCCACCGCCGGAGGTGTCTTCAGGCGCGCTGACAACATCGGGATCAGGCTCACCGCCACCAGCCATGAGGCCAGCAACGACACCGAGATGGTGATGGCGATCTGCGACAAGTAGATGCTCAGGAAATTGCGCTCGCCGAACAGGTTGGGCACGAACACGATGCAATGGCAGAGGGTGCCGGCCGACAGGGCGATGGCGACATGCCGGGTGCCGACGATGGAAGCCAGCCGTGGCTGGTCGGGCATGCGTTCGCGTTCCTGATAGATGCTCTCTACCACCACCACGGCGTTGTCCACCAGCATGCCGATGGCCAGCAGCAGGCCCATCATCGACAGGATATTGAGCGTAACTCCGGCAAAGTACATGAAGCCGAGCGTCATGATGAAGCAGATGGGGATGGCCAGGGTGACCATCATGGTCGAGGGCCAGTGGCGCAGGAAGAAGAACAACACCGCGATCGACAGCACCAGGCCGATGCCACCGGCTTCCGCAAGCTCGATCAGCGAAGTGGTGACGTTGTCGCCCTGATTCTCGATGATCTTGATCTGCAGATCGCTCAGCGAAGGTTCTTTGCGGATCTCCTCCACTTCCTTCAGCGCATTGCGCGAGACCTCCACCAAGTTCGCGTTGCGTTCCTTGAAGATGTCCAGGCCCACCGCTTTCTTGCCGTCCAGGCGCCGGCCCAAGGTCGTGCGCTCCTGCTTCAAATGCACCTCGGCGATGTCGGACAGGCGCACGCCGTTGGCGATCACCAGATCCCGCAGTTGCTGCAGGTCGGTGAGTTCGCCGACGGGCTGCACGCGCAAGCGCATACCGCCATCGGTGATGGTGCCGGCCGAAACAGAGAAATTGACGGACTGCAGCCGCGTGGTGAGATCGTTGAGACCCAGGTTGTGCGCGGTCAGGCGATCCTGGTTGATCGCGATCTCCACCTCATTGGCCTGAGCGCCGGAGATATCCACGCGCGCGACACCGGGAATGCGCTCGATGCGCCGCTTGAACTCGCGGTCGATCATGTCGTAAGAACCGGCGAGATCCATGTCGCTGGCCAGACGCACGCGCAACACCGGCTGGTCCGTGGTGGAGAACCTCAACACCAGATAGCGTTGCAGGTCGTCGGGCAGATCAGCGCGGATGGCATCGATGCGCTCGCGCGCATCGGAGGCGGCGATGGCGACGTCCCGCTCCCAGTCGGAGAACTGGATGAACAGTTGCGCGCCATCCGCGTTCGCGCTGGTATCCATGCGCTTGATGCCCGGCATCGTCGACAACGTCTCTTCCACCGGCCGCAGCACCGTGCGCTCCACTTCCTCGGGCGTCGAGCCTACATAAGGCAACTGCACGAAGATGAAGGGCGGCGACACTTCCGGGAATGCCTCCAATGGCAGGCGGAACGCGGCGATCAGCCCGATCACGGTCAGGGATACGAACAGCATGATCGCGCTGACCGGCCGCTTGATGCTTAGTTCGGCGATGCTCATGCGGGTTCGAGTCCTTCGTTGCCCGCTTCCAGCGAAGCGCGATGCAGACGGCCGCGTTCGGCGTAGTACTCGTCCGAACGACGGTCCAGCAGGTCGTACACCACCGGAATCACCACCAGCGTCAGCAGCGTGGAGACTAGCAGGCCACCGATCACGGTGATCGCCATCGGCGAACGCACTTCCGCGCCCTCGCCGAAGGCCAACGCCAGTGGCAGGAACCCGAACAAGGTGCACAGCGTGGTCATGATGATGGGCCGCAAGCGCGAACGCGCGCCTTCCACCAGCGCCACATGCTTGGCCACACCTGCTTCGCGCAATTGATTGACCTTGTCGATCAGGATGATGGCGTTCTTCACCACCAGACCGACCAGTAGAATCAATCCTATGAACACCACCACCGATACCGGCGAACGCGTCAACAGCAACGCCAGCACCGCGCCCACCAGCGCCAGCGGGATGGTGAACAGAATCACGAACGGATGCAGCAGCGATTCGAACTGGGAAGCCATCACCAGGTAGACGAGAAAGATCGCCAATCCGAACGCGAACAGCAAGGCCTTCACCGATTCGGCCAGCTCTTCGCCCTGCCCGCCGATGTGCATGCCGATGCCGGCGCCGAGGTTGTTTTCGGCCACCATCTCTTGCACTTCGTCCACCGCACCGCCCAGGTCGATATCGCGGAGATTGGCCGAAACGATGGCCACCCGCACCTGATCGGCGCGGTGGATTTCGCTGGGACCCGTGGTGGAAACCACGTCCGCCACCGACTCCAGCGTCACCGGGCGCGAACTGCCTGGATTGACGATCAGCTTGCGGATGCTTTCCACCGAGGCGCGATCGGATTGCTGAGCCCGCACCAGCACGTCGATCTTGCGGTCGCGGAAGCTGTAGCGCGTGGCCACATCGCCCCGCACTTTCTTCACCACTATGTCGGCGATCTGCCGAGTGGTCAGCCCCAGCGCACCTGCGCGGTCCTGGTCGAAGCGGATCTGGATCTCGGGGAAGCCCTCTTCCACCGTCGATTTCACGTCGGCGTAGTGCGGGTTGGCGCGCAGCATGGCCGCCATCTTCTGCCCAGCAAGCTGGATGGTGTCGAGGTCTTGACCGCGCAGTTCGATTTCAAGCGGTGTGGAGAAACTGAAAAGCTCGGGGCGACGGAAATCGACCTGCGCGCCCGGATGATCCTTCATCGACGAACGCAGTTTTTCGGTTTCATCGGCTTCCAGCTGTTTGCTTCCGCCATCGGCCATCACCACGGTGATCTTGCCGATGTTCTCGCCGCTTTCGGTGGGGCTGGCATCCAGCCGCGTACCGGTGCCGCTGACGCCGTACAGCGCCTTTATGCCTTCATCCTTGGCGTGCGCTTGCTGTATATCGCGCACTAGACCGTCTGTTTCGCGCAACGGCGTGCCAGGCGGCAATTTCACCGTCATCTCGAAGCGGTCTTGCGCCAACTGCGGAATCAGATCCGCGCCCAGCATGGGGACGGTCAGCATGGTCAACGCGAAGGCGGCGACGGCAAAGCCCAGCACCAGCCACGGCCGACGCAGCGAGCCAGGCAGCAGTTTCATGTAGCCGCGTTCGGCGCGATCGTACGGCATCATTGCGATGTCGCTGGCCTTGCGCATGATGGGACCCACCACGGCGACCAGCCCACGCCAGAGTCGTATGAAAAACCAGGCGATACCGAAGAAAACTCCACGCGTGCCGATGCCTACGCCGCGTTGGGTCGCAGCCAGCGGTTTCTGCCAGCGCGAGGCGGGCTTCCAGTCCGGATGCGGTTGCTCTTCCGGAAACGCCATCGGCGGCCTGCCCTTCAATGCGCTGAGCATGGGGATCAGCGTCATCGACACGACCAATGACACTGCGATGGCGATCGCGACCGTCAGCGCCTGATCGCGGAACAATTGCCCCGCAATACCCTGCACGAACACCAGCGGCAGGAACACCGCGATGGTAGTCAGGGTGGAGGCGACCACCGCCATGCTGACTTCGCGGGTGCCGGTGATCGCGGCCTGCAGCACGCTGAGGCCGCGTTCGCGCGCCTTGGCGATGCTCTCCAGCACCACGATGGAATCGTCGACCACCAGACCCGTGGCCAGGGCAAGGCCGCCCAGCGACATCACGTTCAAGCTCAGACCCAACTGATCCATGAAGAAGAACGTGGTGACGATGGAGGCCGGCAAGGACAGGGCGACCACGAAGGTGCTCCAGCCGTCGCGCAAGAATAGGAAGATGATCAGGATCGCCAGGAAACCGCCGATCACCGCATCGATCTTGACGTCGCTGATGGCATGGCGAATGAACTGCGATTGGTCATCGATGGCGGTCAGTTCGACGTCCGGTGGAATCTGGCTCTTGAGTTGCTCCAGCTTGGCCTGGACCGCGTCAGCGGTGGAGACGGTATTGGCGTCGCCCTCCTTGTAGATAGCCAGCTCGACCGCCTCGCTGCCTGCCAGCCGGATGATGCCTTCGCGCTCTTTGTAACCCTGACGCACATCGGCGATGTCCTTCAGTCGCACCGGCATGCCGCCAGCGATGGTGCTGGAAGACGAGGAGTTGGCGCTCTGCACCGACGCTGCCGCGGCCATGGCCGCCGCGTCGCCAGTGGAAGCGGCGATCGCCGCCATTTGCGCGGCCGCGCTCGCTGCCGCATTGCTGCCGCCACTCTGCGTGGTGACCAGCATGTTGCGGATTTCTTCGACGGTGGCGAATTGGTTGACGGTTCGCACCAGGTACCGTTGCGATCCTTGCTCCAGACGACCGCCGGAAATATTGATGTTCTCCTGCTGCAGGCGCTGGATCACGGTGTCGATGGGCAGGTTCAGCTGGGCCAGCTTCTGCTGGTCGATGTCGACCTGGATCTCATCCTCGAGACCGCCGCCGACCTTGACCGCAGCCACGCCTTCCACCGGCTCCAGCTTCTTCTTCAGGTCTTCGTCGGCGTAACGACGCAGCTCGGTAAGCTGACGGATGGAATCGGCTTGGGTCTTGCCGGCCACCTTCGACGACAGCGCCAGACGCATGATCGGTTCGGTGGAGGGATTGAAACGCAGCAGCACCGGCGCCTTGGCTTCCAGCGGAAGCTGCAGCACTTCCATCTTGTCGCGCACCTCCAGGCTGGCCTGGTCCATATCGGTGCCCCAGGCGAACTCCAGCACCACGTCGCTCTGGCCAGTGCGGGAAATGGATTTCAGTTTGCGCAGGTTCTTCACCACACCGACGGCTTCTTCCACCGGCTCGGAGATCAGCGTCTCGATCTCGGACGGCGCGGCGCCGGTGTACTCGGTGCGCACGGTCAGCGTGGGATAGCTCAGGTCAGGTAGCAGGTTGACCTTCAACGCCGCCAGCGCGATGCAGCCGAACAGGAACATCGTGACCCAGAACATCGCCACGGTGACGCGACGACGGGTGGAGAATTCCACCAATCCGCCGCCAGTCAAACCGGCAGGCGGGGCCAGAGGATCGTTTGCTTCGGGACCCGGAGCTCCCCCTTCAGGAGCTCCCCCTTCAGAGCTGTGGCCGCTCATTTCTTGTTACCGGCTGCTTCAACCTCCACCTTGGCGGTGGTCTTCTTCTTGGCATCGCCGATGACTTCCACCGGGGTGCCGTCGCGCAATGCGATCTTGCCGGCGGTCACCACGCCATCGCCAGGCTTGAGGCCTTCGCGGATTTCCACCCACTCACCGTCCATGTAGCCCAGCTTGACGGAGACGCGCGCGGCCTTGCCGTTGCGCACCGCGAACACCGCCGGATCGGCATCGTCGTCCAGCAGCGCGATGCGCGGCACCACCAGCGCGTCGGCGCGCTTGTCGTAATCGATCTTGATGCGTCCGAACATGCCAGGCTGCAGCAGGCCGTCGCCGGTGAAGGCGCAAACCACGCGGAAGGTGCCGCTGCCCGAATCCACCACCGGCGCGATGCGGTCCACCATGCCGGTGAAGGTCTGGCCCGGCAGCGCGTCGGCGGTCAGCTCGACCGGCTGGCCGGCCTTGAGCGTGGCGATTTCACGTTCGGGGACGTTGAGCGTGGCTTCCAGCCGCGAGTTGTCGACGATGCGGAAGATCGGCGTATTGATCTGCACGAAGTTGCCGGTCTTGATCGAACGCGACGCGATCACGCCGGAGATCGGCGCCAACACGGTGGTGTAGGAAAGCTCCAGCGTGGCCATCGTGTACTGGGCGCGCGCATTTTCCAGATCGAACTTGATCTGGTCCACATCGTTGGCGCTGATCATCTGCTGGGTAACCAGTTGCTTAGCGCGGTTGTAGTTGTTTTCGAGCTTGTGCATCTGCGCCGAGGCCTGAGCCACCGCCAAGCGCGAGCGATCCGGATCCAACCGCACCAGCGGCTGTCCGGCGCGGACCACCTGGCCTTCCTCCACCATCACCGCCAAGGCGACACCGGAGGTCTTCGCCACCACCTGCGATTCTCCGCGCGGCTCTAGCGCCGCTGTGCCGGTATAGCTGGCCGCGACCGGCCGATGGGCAGCCTTGACCACCTCCACTGGCACGGCGTCCGGTCCTTTGGGCTTGTCGCCGGTCTTGGCCTGAGCCTCTCCGTCCCCCTTTTTGCAGGCAGCCAGAGCGAACACAAAAACACAGATAAGCGCGGACGCACGGAGCGCACGCGTCGGGAGACGGCCTGCGGTGAAGTCGGGTCGAGACATGGTGGTACCGGGTGGTTGTTAGGTGTTGTACATAGGTATATCACCCAAGTACAGCTCCGGCATGCGCCGAAGGTCATGGTGACTTGCGTCGCGTTGTGTGGTGACTATTAGAAAAACAACGCCACAAGGGGTGTGACCAGGCCGGTCGCAGCTACGCTGGTCCTGTTACGGATGGCAGGTTTCGAGAGTCGCACGCTATACTTGCCACAGCCAAGCGCTGCGGTTGGACGTAGCGCGCGCAATGAGAGAGTCCCGGATTACGACATGATGCGACCGCTACCGCTCGCCGCTTGCCTTGCCTTGGCCGCCGCCCTTTCGGTGGCTGTCGTCACAGCTCAAACCCCCGCTTCACCGGCCGCCGCGCCTGCTGAAGCCAAACCTGCCGAAGCCGCGCCCGCCCCGGCCACCGCAGCACCGGCGGCGCCCGCCGCCACACCGGTCGGCAACGCCCAGGCCGGCCGCACGCTGGCCTATACCTGCCAGGGCTGCCATGGTGTCGAAGGCTACAAGAACGCCTATCCCAGCTTCCACGTACCGCGCATCGGCGGCCAGTCGGCCGAGTACCTGGCCCAAGCGCTGACCGAATACAAGAAAGGCAACCGCAAGCATCCGACGATGCAAGCCCAGGCGCAGAGTTTCTCTGACCAGGATATTGCCGACCTTTCCGCCTATCTCTCTTCCGTGAAGTAAGCCGCCCATGTCGAACGCCGTGCACGCCCAGCGTCTAGCCATCGCCCTGCTCGCCGCCCTCGCCCTGGCCGCCTGCTCCCAGAACAACGAAGTCGCCGCGGAGGATCCCGGCCACGCCAGCGGCGAGCATGGTTCCAGCTCGTCCGCGGGTCTGCCCGAAGGACACATCGCTGCCGGCGAGAAGCGTTCGCAGGTAAAGAGCGAAGCGACCAAACAGAGCTGCATCGATTGCCACGGCGCGGAAGGCAATAAGCCGATCGATCCGACCTATCCCAAGCTCGGCGGCCAGTACGGCGACTACATCGCCCATGCGCTGCAAGCCTATCGCGCAGGCGACCGCCAGAACCCGCAGATGACGCCGCAAGCGGCGGCACTGACCGACCAGGAGATTTCCGACCTGGCCGCTTACTTCGGCTCGCGCCCCACGCAGTTGCGCGACCTGCACGGCCTCGATTGATCACTGTCGCGGGATCGCAATAGAACGGAGCCGCAAGGCTCCGTTTTTGTTTCCGACGACGACTCTTGATTGCTTCCGAAATCTGTGAAGAGCAAAAGCTCGCGGCGGGACGCCGCTCCCACTACCAGGCTTGCTCTGATCAGCTGTCGGTCGGTATCGGAGTGCGCTTCACTGGGATCTCCGGCGGTGGCCGTGCAACGGCCGGCTGCTCGTTGAGGTTGGGGTCGAACAGACTGCAGGCTCCTCCGACCTGCAGCACCGACACCACGCATTTCACCCGCTTGTTGGTGCCGGGAATCTTCATTTCCACTTCGCGGATATTGCGGCGTACCCATTCGGCCAGCAGCGATTCGTTGGTCGGGCGCCAGTACTTGTCGAACATGCTCGGTTCGTAAGGAAACTCAGGGCGCTCCAACCACTTGCTGGCGCGATCGGCATCGGCGCGCTGCTGCTGCTTGGAGCCGGGCGCGCCCGGACGCGATGCGTCTCCGGTGGCGTTGGGCGGCACGCGTACGCTGCCGTCGGCGTTGAACAGGCCGGGACCGTCGCCCGCCCGCCCGCCAGTAGGCTGGCCCGGGGTATTGCGAGTGGAGTCGCCCCAATCATCCCCGCGTTTGGGTGTAACAACACCTCCAGGACGACTTGCGGCTGCCGAAGAACCGGCGGCGGTCGAACCAGGTTGTGTGCCCTGTTGCGCGCTGGGAGCGCGCGCGGAATCGCCCGTTGTAGAAGAGCTGGCCGTATTGGCGGCGCTGCTGGAGGAGGCTGTGCCGCGATTCGGTGCCGCGATCTCGGCCTGGCGCACGCTTTGCGCCGGCGCGCGCAGTTCGGGCGCGGCAATCGCGCGTGAGGGAATCTGCACATTGCGTATCTGCGGCAGCGGCGCCGCGATCTCCCGCTGCCGCACTTCCTGGGTGGGCTGGGCGACTTGGGGAATCGCGATTTCCCGCCGTGGCAGTTCGCGCTGCGCCGGAGGCGCCTCGACCACCGTAACCTCACGTGTCGGCACGCCCAACTCGCGCGGTTTGACTTGCGGCGGCGCGATTTCCAGCGAACGCGGAGTCGCGGGCGGCAACACGAAGGTCGTGGTGGGCTCGGCCGTTTCCGTCACCTGCACGTTCTGCTGCGCCACGGGCGGTGCCGGCACGGGAATTTCCTGTTGCGGCACCGATGAAGCCTGCGCAGTTTCAGCGGGCGTGCTGGAGGACGGCGTTGTCGCGGGCTGGGCAGCAGCGGCGGCGGCCGCGGATTCGGATTGCGCCGCGGGCGGTCCGCCACCCTCTTCCTCGGGCGTGCCCTGCCCCATGAACTCGACCTGCACCCGGCTCTCGTCGTTGGCCGCCGGCGGAGGAGGCAGTTTGATCATCGCCAGCAGTATCAGCAGCAGCGCGAACAACAGATGCATGAAGAAACTGACGCCGCCGGCGAACCAGCGCAGTCTGCGGTCCTCGCGCAGCGGCGGGCCCCAGTCCTGATAGAACATCGAGCGGAAAGCCTGCCAGCGATTCAGCGCCAAAGGACGTCGTGGGGTTTCCGCCACTGGCCGTTCTGAGAACAGCTGGACGATCGCTTCGGCACTGTCGTGCCGGATCACTCCCAGTTTTTCCCTCAAGGCGCGCAGCCACAGCCCCCAGCCATAGGGCATACCGGTGTGGCGTTCCAGGATGGGCGCTGGCTTGCCCGCCTGCAGCGCTGCGATGATTTCGGCGGCTCGCGTCACCGGAGAGGGAAATCAGGCCGCGTTGTCGCGCGGAATGTACGGTGCGTCGCCGGTATCGTGATCGGTGACGTCACGCACCGCGGTAACGCCGGGCACGCGTGCCATCAGCGTCTTCTCGATACCCTGCTTCAGAGTCACGTCCGCCATGCCGCAGCCATTGCAGCCGCCACCGAAACGGAGCAACACCACGCCGTCCGCGCTCACCTGTTCCACCGCCACCCTGCCCTTGTGCTGGGCAAGCTGCGGGTTGACCTCGTTCTCCACCACCCACCGCACACGTTCCACCAGAGAGGCGGATTCGGCCGGCGCCTGGCCCTTGATCTTCGGCGCCTTGATGGTGAGCTGACTGCCGGCGCCCTGGGTGACGTAGTCGATCTCGGCGCCGTCCAGCCAGGCCACGCTGTTGGCATCGACATAGACGGTGAAACCATCGCAGTCGACCGCCCATTCGTCGCCCACCAGATCGCGCGGCTCGGCGAACTCCAGGCGTGCGTCGGCGCGCGCCGTCCCTGGATCGACCGCGCTCAGTCGCACGCCCAGGCCGGGCAGCGCCTCGCGTTCGATCAGCTTGCGGAAATGGGTCTGGGCGGTGTCGGAGATATGGATCATGCGGCTATTCTAGCCACCCTAATGTTAGACGCTCATTCGAGCACATAACGGCGTGGATGGTACGTTCAGCCAGTCCGAGTCCGAGGAAGTCCCCCATGTCCGACCTGATCCCCCTGGCCCAAGCGCATTGCCTGCCGCTCAAGGGCAGCGAGCACAAACTGACCAAGGCCCGTGTTGCCGAACTGATCCTGGAAGTGCCGGGCTGGGACCTGGTCGAAGAAGGCCGCGCGCTGTGCCGAACCTACCATTTCGACAACTACTACCAGACCATGGCTTTCGTGAACGCGTTGGCCTATATCGCGCACACCGAAGACCACCATCCCGATCTGGGAGTGCACTACAACCGCGCGGTCGTGCGCTACTCGACGCACGATGTCGGCGGCCTTAGCGAGAACGATTTTATCTGCGCGGCCAAGGCCGATGCGCTTGCCAACTGACACCCGATCCATAGCCCAGGTTTCCCCTCGGAACTGTCCAATGAAGGTAGGCGTGCCATGAAAAGCAGATTCGACTCCCGATTCCGGCTTGCGCTTGGCGCAAGCCTGGCGATGGCTGTGCTGTTGTCGGCCTGTGGCGCCGATTCGCCGCCATCCGCGCCGGTCATTCCTTCCACGCAAGTGGCCGCGGTGAACACTCCGATGCCGCACTACCCCGCCGAGCTGGGCTGTGCGGGAATAGGCGGCATGGTCATGCTGAGCATGGCCGTCGATGTCGATGGCAAGCCGGCCAACGTGCAGTTGGTGGCAAGCAGCGGGCAGGACGCGTTGGACAAATCCGCGCTGGAAGGCGTGAAGTCCTGGCAGTTCGAACCGGCCACGCGTGGCGGAAAGCCGGTCGTGCAGAGCATCCAGGTGCCGGTGAATTTCAAACCGCCGCAGGTACGTCCCAGCGACTGCTTCAGCCTGGACGAGCAGCGCTAAGTCCAGACCAAATCCTTGTAGAGCCGAGCTTGCTCGGCTGCTTTTAGCGATTTTATTGCCGGAAAAGAGCAGCCGAGCAAGCTCGGCTCTACAAAAGCGCGGCCTTGACGATGCCCGCCGGAGTCAGGCCAGGCGATCTAGTGCCGCCGCAAGGTCGTCGGCCAGCGGCGCATTCAGCACATAAGGCGCCTTGCCGCCATCGAGTGCGAACTCCAGCGACGCCGCATGCAGGAACAGACGCTTCAAACCGGCTTGTTCGCGTAGCCGCTTGTTGACCGCCTCGTCGCCGTATTTGTCGTCGCCGGCTACCGGATGACCAATATGCTGGGCGTGCACTCGGATCTGGTGGGTGCGGCCGGTTTCGATCCGGACTTCGCAATAGGAATGCCCGCCCCGGCGTTCCAGCACCTTGAAATGACTCACCGACTCCTTGCCAATAGCATTCACCTGCACGTGCCGCTCGCCACCCTGACGCAGACCGACATGCAGGGGCGCGTCCACGCTCATGGTCCCGTCCGGCATGCGTCCGACCAGCAGGGTCAGATAGCGCTTGCGGATGCCAGTGCCGCCTTCCTCGCGCATTAACGCCTGTAATTCGGTCAGGGCCGAACGCTTCTTGGCCACGATCAGCAGACCGGAAGTATCGCGGTCCAGCCTGTGCACCAGTTCCAGGTTCATATTGGGCCGCAACGCCCGCAGGGTCTCGATGGCGCCATGGCTGATCCCGCTGCCGCCATGGCTGGCCACGCCGGTAGGCTTGTTCAGCACCAGCAGGCGCGCGTCTTCGAACACGATCGCCGCTTCCAGCCGCTGCAGGAAACCGCTGGGCGGCGGCATTCTGTCTTCGGGATCACTGAGACTGACGGGCGGAATCCTGACCTCATCGCCCGCCTCCAGCTTCCGGTCCGCCTTGGCTCGCCCGCCATTGATCCGCACCTGTCCGCTGCGCACCAGCTTGTAAACCAGGCTGCGCGGAGCGCCCTTCAACTGGCCCAGCAGGAAGTTGTCCAGACGTTGACCATCCCGGTCTTCAGGCACCTTGATGGTGCGAACGGCGGTCTTGGTGGCCCCTTCGGGCTTGCTTGCTGGGGGCTGATCGGTCATCCGTCTTTTATTCTGATACACTCGGGGGGCGAGATAAGGGTTTGATTTCGCTGGAAGTTAACCAGCATCTTCACGATGCTGCGGGCCAGAAGCCCAGCTTTCCGCGATTCCGACAAAGTGCGCGGCCACCGCCCCAGGGGCGACCATGTTAGCGGCTAGTCGGCGAATCCGGACATCGCCCGATGCGTCAGACGTCGGTAGCTGAACATGCCCCGTGAGGCGCAAGAGCACAAGCTCGAGCAGCCTCCGGTCCGAAACATATTTGTTAAATGAACCAAAGCGCTCCCGCGGCCTGCCGTGGTGTTGTAGCGCTGGAAACCAACTCCGCCCCGTTCGCGCCTGCGCGAGGGGTGGCGAGCAGTATCCAGATTGCGAAACCCACGGTGTTCCGCGCGGTAGCAGCGCGCGAGGAACGCACAATGAAACGTATGCTGATCAATGCGACGCAGGAAGAAGAACTGCGCGTCGCCATCGTTGACGGACAGACCCTGTACGACATCGATATCGAACAACCGTCCAAAGAACAGAAAAAGTCCAATATCTACAAGGGCCGCATCACCCGGCTCGAGCCTTCGCTGGAAGCGGCCTTCGTCGAATACGGCGGCGAACGCCATGGCTTTCTGCCACTGAAGGAAATCTCCCGCGACTATTTCCAGGCAGGTGTCGACCACAACAAGGCCGGCCTGAAGGAACTCCTGCGCGAAGGCCAGGAAGTCGTGGTGCAAGTCGACAAGGACGAACGCGGCAACAAGGGTGCCGCCCTAACCACGTTCATCTCGCTGGCCGGCCGCTACATGGTGCTGATGCCCAACTCGCCCACCGCCGGCGGCGTCTCGCGCCGGATCGAGGGCGACGACCGTGCCGAGCTGAAGAAGGCGATGGACGCGCTGGCCATTCCCGAAGACATGGGCGTGATCATCCGCACCGCCGGCGTCGGCCGCGATGCCGAAGAGCTGCAATGGGACCTGGACTATCTGCTGCAGGTCTGGCGCTCGGTTGCCGAGGCCGCGCTCAGTAAGCCGGCTCCGTTCCTGATCTACCAGGAATCGCGCCTGATCGTGCGCGCCCTGCGCGACTACCTGCGTTCGGATGTCGGCGAGATCCTGGTCGACACCCCTGAGCTCTACGCCACGGCGAAGGAGTTCATGGAACAGGTGATGCCGCACAACCTGCGCAAGCTCAAGCACTACACCGACGACATCCCGCTGTTCAACCGCTTCCAGATCGAATCGCAGATCGAGGGCGCCTACGAACGCAACGTGCGTCTGCCCTCGGGCGGCTCCATCGTCGTCGATCAGACCGAAGCCCTGACCGCGATCGACGTCAACTCCTCGCGCGCCACCAAGGGCAGCGACATCGAAGACACCGCGTTCCAGACCAATATGGAAGCGGCCGACGAAGTGGCCCGCCAGCTGCGCTTGCGCGACTTGGGCGGCCTGGTGGTCATCGACTTCATCGACATGTCCAGCAGCAAGCACCAGCGCGACGTCGAGAACCGCCTGCAGAACGCGCTCAAGTACGACCGCGCGCGTGTGCAGATCGGCCGTATCTCGCGCTTCGGCCTGATGGAAATGAGCCGCCAGCGCTTGCGTCCCTCGCTCGGCGAATCCAGCCAGATCGTTTGCCCGCAATGCGAAGGCCATGGCCGCATGCGCAGCATCGAATCGTTGTCGCTTTCCATCATCCGCGTCGCCGAAGAGCACGCGATGAAGGAGAACACCGGACAGGTGCTGGTGCAGGCTCCGGTGGAAATCGCCAACTTCCTGCTCAACGAAAAGCGCAATGCATTGCGCGAAATCGAGAAGCGCCACGACGCGCCGATCGTCATCGTCGCCGACGAAGCGCTGCATACCCCGCACTACGAAGTCACCCGCATCCGCGAAAACGAATTGGGCGAGGAATCCTCCAAGCCGAGCTACCAGCGCAATACGCCGCGCAAGCTGCCGGTGCATGCCTTGACCAAGGCGCAGTTGAACATCCCCGCGCCCGCGGTCACCCATGTGAAGCACAGCCAGCCTGCGCCGATCCGCGAAGAGCGCGAAGAAGCCATGGCGCCCGCACCGGCATTCGCAGCTGCCGCCTCTGCGCCGCCTGCCGCTTCCGGTGGCGTGGTGGGATGGCTGAAGCGCGTATTCGGTGGCGGTTCTAGCGAAACCTCCAACGCCACCCTTGCCGAGCAAACCCGCCAGCGCGAAAACCGCCAGCGCAACGACCGTGGCAACGATCGCAACAACGGTCAGCGCCGCGACGGTCGCGGTGGCCAACAGGGTCAGGGGCGCGGTGGTAACGCGGGCGGCCAACGCCGCGACGAACAGCGTGGTCCCAAGCCACAGGGCGCGCAACCCGCCCAGAGCGGCCAGCAGCAGCAGAAGCCGCGCAACGAACAACCGCAGAAGCAGCAGCCGCCGAAACAGCAGCAGAACCAGCCGAAGCAGCAGAAGCCGCAGAACGAAGCTGGCCAGAACAGCGGCCGCCAGCAACGCCAGCCGCGCAATAACGATGCGCCCAAGCAGCCACGGCAGGAGAACGCAACGGAAACGGCCGATCTGACCGTAGTACCCGTCATCGCAACGACGGCGGCAGCGGTGACTACGGCTGCGACAACCCCAGCGGGGTCTGCCGCATTCGTCAACGACGCGCCCTCGGCCCTCGCCTCCGGGATGGAGGATGAAAAGGAAGATTCTTCCTTGCAGCCTGCAGCCGCCAACGATTCCAGCGAAGGCGAAACTGCCGATACCGGCGATGGCGCAGGTCGTCGTCGTCGTGGCCGCCGTGGCGGACGCCGCAGGCGTCGTGGCGCGGGCGAAGCAGGTGCCGGCAATGAAGCGGGCGGATCAGAGGATTTCGGCGACGACGAACAGCCGCAGGTCATCATCGCCAACGGTTCGCAGCCCGAGTTCGATTTCGACGATGAAGCGCCGGCCGCCAAGCCAGTCGCGCGTCCCGCTGCCGCTCAAGCGCCTGCAGTGCCCATGGTGGCCGTTGCCGGGCCCGTACCCACTGCTGTCGAACAACAACCTTCTGCTTCTGTGGAACAGCGTGCTGTGGAGGAGCGTGCTGTCGAACAGACCCACGCCACTCCGGTAGCGGCCACGGCCACAGCCGAGCCCATCGTCGCTGCCCCCGTAGTGGCCACGTTCGAGTCCGAGTCCATCGTTGCCGCTGCGGTGGAAACGGTGGAAGCGCCTCAGCCTTCAGCTGCGCTGACGTCGTCTGTCGTCGAGCCACGAACGGAATCGGTCGCGCAAGCCGCCGAACCCGCCGTGATCGCCACACCGGCCGAAGCCAACGCGGCGGCTCAGGAAATCCTGAAGAACGACACCGTCGAAAGCTTCACCCTGGTCGAGAATCCGACGCCTGCGGAAGCCGCTTCGATCGCCGCAGTAACTGCTACGCCTGAAGTCGAGGAACCGACGCCGGCACCGGTAGCTGCGGTCGAGCCGCCGAAGCCCGCACCCGTGCGGCCCGCGGTCGGCAACACCGGTTCGCTGTTCTTCACCGCCGACGCCGACACGCCGTCTTCGGTCACGCGTCATCTGTTCGAGCCCATGCCGGCACCGCAACCTGCGGCAGTGGTGGAAAAGCACGAAGAGCACGATCTGGCCCTGCACGCCGACAACGATGAAACGGCCGATGGAGAAAAAGATCAGGGCAGCGAACGCAGCGCCTGATCGGGCAGCGCCTGATTGGAGCGTCCCACGCGTTCGCTACAACGAGCGCGTGGGATCCAGTAGTCCGTACTGCGCGGCCAGCCGCGCCAGTGCGATGTTGTCCTGGATGCCGACTTTCTGGAACAACCGCGTCTTGTGCGTGTTCACCGTCTTGGCGCTTAGGCTGAGGCGTTTGGCGATATCTTCCTGGCGCAGTCCCTGGATGAGCAGCATCGCCACTTCCAGTTCCCGGGGCGACAATCCGTCGAATGGCGATTCGCTTCCGCCCATGTGGGAAAGCGCCATGTTCTGGGCGACGTTCGTGCCCAGGTAACGTTTTCCGCGTGCCACTTCGCGCACAGCGCGCAACAGTTCGGCCGCATCGCCGGCCTTGCCGATGTATCCGCAGGCGCCCGCTTCGAGCAGGCGTTTAGGCAAGGGACCGTCTTCCAGTACCGATACGATGATCACCTTGGTTTCGAGATCGCCGCGGGTGATGCGCTCGGTGATCTCAAGCCCGCTCAATCCCGGAAGGTGCAGATCGCACAGCACCACGTCCGGTTTCAGGCTGCGTATCTGGCGCAAGGCGTCTTCGCCGTTGTCGGCGTCGCCGACGACTTCGATATCCACTTCGCCGGCCAATATCATTTTCATGCCGGTACGCACCAGCGCATGATCGTCGATCAGGTATACCCGTATCGTCATCCTTGTTTCCCCTTTGGTGACACTCCCGTCGCGAGACTAGCCCCGACGATCGACGCGAGGCAACTCACATTTCCCTGTGGGAGCGGTGAAAACAAGGTCAGGCCACGTAATGAATGTTTCGCAGTGGCGCTTACTTACGTCATTCTACTTATTCGTGCCGAGCGCGCAGCGTCTGGCGGTCACGCTTCCAAGCAGCCCGCATTTCGACTTCAGGCTCCGAACCATCCTTTATCGCGCGCCTCTTCCAGCCGGCCCTGCAGGTAGTCCCATAGCGCAGGACAGCCTGCCTTGATCGGCGGCGCTACCCGGGCCACCACGCGCTCGTAACTGATTCCGTTCTCGCGCCAACTCTGGCCCGCGTTGGCCAGGTTGAGCAATACCGGCATGGCGCGATCGACCGCATTGGCGAAACGCGCGTCGGCGCTTTCGCCGCGTTCGAATTCCTCCCACAGCGACAGCGAGTGTGCGCTCTGCGCTTCCGGCAGCAAGCCGAAAATACGCTTCACCGCCGCCAGTTCGGCGGCCTTGCGTTCTTCCCAACCGCCTTCCACGAAGATCAGGGTGTCGCCGGTATCGATCTCGCCGATGTCGTGCACCAACAGCATGCGGATCACCCGGTCGATGTCGACCGAGGATTCCGCGTAAGGCGCGAGCGATACCGCCAACAGCGCGATTTGCCAGCTGTGTTCGGCGGAATTTTCGTAGCGATCCTGGCCCAGCGGCCGCACTTTGCGGGCAACGCCCTTGAGCTTGTCTATTTCCAGGATGAAATCGACGGCCTGTTGCATTCGACGGGGGAACACCAAAAGGCGAAACGGATGGCGGAGAGAGTGGGATTCGAACCCACGGATGGTTTGACCCATCGCCGGTTTTCAAGACCGGTGCCTTAAACCGCTCGGCCATCTCTCCGAAGCTGTTGCTGCAGCGGCCCGTTGCGGGCCGTACGGCATTTTCCCATGAAGCGGGCTGGCTTGCCCAGGCTGGCTTGCCTAGGAGGCCTTCTTGACCTTGATTTCGGCCACTTCCCCGTTCTTTCCCGTTTCATCGCACTTTCCGCCGCAATCCAAACGCGACGATTCGATTTCCTTGGGCAGATGCTCAGCCAGGAAATCGATGAACACGCGTACCGCTGGCAACATGCCGCGGCGCGAGGCGAATACGGCGTGGCAGATGCCCTGCGGCAAAGTCCAGTCGCGCAGCACGACTTCCAGCTCGCCCTTGCGCACCAGATCGGCGCACACCGTCTCCGGCAGCAGAGTGATGCCGAAACCATCGCGCGCCATCGATTGCAGCAAAGGGAAATCGAAACCGGATACGCGGGGCTGAATATCCACGCGGCGGATGTCGCCATCGGGACCATGCAGCTCCCAACGTTGGCGCGCCTCGTCTTCGCTGGTGCTCAAGGTCACATGATCGGCCAATTCCTCGGGATTCTTGGGCCGTCCCGCGCGCGCCAGGTATTTGGGACTGGCGACCATCAGCTGACGGATCTGGCCGAAACTGCGCATGACCAGACTGCCGTCGTCGTCCAACTTGGCGCGCACACGTAGAGCCACGTCGTAGCCTTCGTTGATCAGATCCACGCGGCGATTGCTGACGTGCAGTTGCAGACGCACCTTCGGGTATTTGTCGAGGAAGGCCGGCAGGATCTTCGGCAATTGCGTCTGCGCCACTTCCACCGGCACGCTGACCCGAACCACCCCACGCGGCTCGGCACTGAGGCGATCCACGACTTCGCGGGCGGCCTGGGCTTCGGCCAGCATGGTTTGCGCGTGGCGATGCACGCTCATCCCCACATCGGTGACCGCGAAACGGCGGGTGGAACGCTGCAGAAGGCGCACGCCCATGTCGGTTTCCAACTGGCTGATGCGCCGGCTCAGGCGAGACTTGGGAATACCCAACGCGCGTTCGGCCGCAGCGAAGCCACCGTGGTCCACGACCATGGCGAAGTAATAAAGGTCATTCAGATCCTGCATGGCAATAATTCCATATTCAGAACAATTAGTGATATTAAACCATCTTTATTCTATTTATACAACGATCTACCTTGGCATCCAACGCGGCACTGCCGCTTCTGAAGTGGATAGCCAACATGAAACTCCTGCACCTCGACTCCAGCGCACTGGGCACCGGTTCGGTCACCCGTGAGCTCACCGCCGCCATCGTAGCCCGTTGGCAGGACAAACTCCCGCAGCTACAGCTCGAATACCGCGACCTGGACAGCAATCCCCTGCCCCATTTGACCGGCCAGTCGCTGGCCCAGACCAATCCGGAGGAAGCGGCCGACGCGGCGCGCACCATGGAACAGTTCCTGTCCGCCGATGTCCTGGTGATCGGTGCGCCGATGTACAACTTCTCCGTTCCCTCGACATTGAAAGCCTGGATCGATCGCGTGGCGGTTGCCGGCAAGACCTTCCGCTACGGCGCGCAAGGTCCGGAAGGTTTGGTCGGCGGCAAGAAGATCATTATCGCCAGCGGCCGCGGCGGTATCCATTCCGGCGCGCCGACCGATTTCCAGGAAGCGTACTTGCGCCAGGTGTTCGGTTTCCTGGGCGTGACCGATATCGAATTCGTTCGCGCCGAAGGCGTGGCCTATTCGCCGCAGCATCGTAGCGATGCGATCGCAGGGGCGTTGGCCGCCATTCCGGAGCCGCAGCGTCTGGCTGCTTAAAGAGCAAGTTGTTCGTGCCAATCGAAGCGGGCTTGCGCGAGTAGGCCCGTTTTCTGCGCAAGGTGAAAAAAACGAATCGTCATCCCAGCGAAAGCTGGGATCCATTTTGATCTTGATCTTGATCTGGTTAGTACAAAACAGAAACAGCAAAGGCAAAATGGATTCCAGCCTTCGCTGGGATGACGTCCGTTTTTTCTATTTTCACCGATCGTACCTGGTTACCCGGCAGTGACGGGTTAGGCGATGGTTTCCAAACCGCCCATGTAAGGACGCAGCACTTCCGGCACGGTGATGGAGCCATCTGCATTCTGGTAGTTCTCCATCACCGCGATCATCGCGCGGCCCACAGCAACACCGGAACCATTGAGCGTATGCACGGGCTCCGGCTTGCCGGTGGCGGGATTGCGCCAGCGCGCCTGCATGCGGCGGGCCTGGAAGTCCTCGCAGTTGGAGCACGATGAAATTTCGCGGTAGGTGTCTTGCGAAGGCAGCCAGACTTCCAAATCGTAAGTCTTGGTGGCGGAAAAGCCCATGTCGCCGGCGCACAGCAGCATCCGCTTGTACGGCAGACCCAATTTTTCCAGCACCACTTCGGCGCAGCGGGTCATGTGCTCGTGCTCGTCGTAGCTCTCGGCCGGGCGCGCGATGGAGACCATTTCCACCTTCTCGAATTGATGCTGGCGGATCATGCCGCGGGTATCGCGGCCGTGGCTGCCGGCTTCGGCGCGGAAGCACATGGAAAGCGCGGTCATGCGCAGAGGTAATGCTGCGTCTTCCAGGATTTCGTCGCGCACGATATTGGTCAGCGGCACTTCCGAGGTTGGAATCAAGTAACGCTTGCTTTCGCCAACCGTCGTGGCGAACAGGTCTTCCTCGAACTTCGGCAACTGGCCGGTGCCGCGCATCGAATCCTCGTTGACTATCAACGGCACATTGGTTTCTTCGTAGGCGTGCTCGTTACTGTGTAGGTCGAGCATGAACTGCGCCAGCGCGCGGTGCAGACGGGCGAGCTGCCCACGCAACACAGTGAAACGAGCGCCGGACAGTTTCGCCCCCGCATCACCATCCAACCAGCCGTGACGCGCGCCGAGTTCCACATGGTCTTTCACCGCGAAATCGAACGTGCGCGGCGTGCCCCAGCGCATCACTTCCACATTGCCGCTCTCGTCCTTGCCCGGCGGCACGCTGTCGTGCGGCAGGTTGGGAATGCCCAGCGCGATGGCTTCGATCTCGCCGCGGAGGCGCTCCAGCTCGACTTCCGAAACCTTCAGTTCTTCGCCAAATCCGGCCACTTCCGCCATCAACGCAGTCGTGTCCTCGCCTTTGGACTTGGCTTGGCCGATGGCCTTGGAGCGCGTATTGCGCAGGTTCTGCAGCTCTTGGGTGCGGGTCTGCAGTTGCTTGCGCGAGGACTCCAGCGCTTCCAACGCGGACACGTCGAGGCTATAGCCGCGGGTCGCTTGCAAGCGTCGGGCGAGTTCGGCGGGATGGGAGCGAAGCAGGACAGGATCGAGCATGGAATGAATTCGTGGATATCGAAGCTTAATTATCGCCTGATCTGCCCGCGGTTGCCTCGTCGTATCGCCTCTGGCCATGTCAGAATCGCCCCGAACCGACCGGAACCCGCCATGCCCGCTTCCAATCCACCAGAACACGACTACGTTTTCCGCTTGCCGCGTAGTGCTTTGCGTATTGCGGGCATTGCCTTCGGAATCGGGCTGGTGCTGTTCTTGATCGTCTGGTGGATGGGGCGCGACCAGGCGTTCTACAAAGTGGAGCCCACCGCGCCCGGCAAGCCCTTGAGCGAACTGGAAGCCCTGCCGGAACCTTTGGCCGGCGGCGACAGCGCCAGCGACATGCCTTCAGCGGGCACCGGCGCCGAACAGGCGGACCGCCCGCAACTGGTGGAAACACCGCCGCCGCCCTTGCCCGCACCCATCGACGAAAGCGCATTGCCTGCGGCTCCGGAGGCAGGTGCTTCGACCGCGCCCGGCACCGTCGCACTCGCGCCAGGCGACCAACCGGTTCCGCTCAACGGACAGACGCCGCCTCCACGTTACCCTAGCGAAGCACTGCGCAGAGGCGAAAGCGGCACGGTGCTGGTACGGGTGGAAGTGGACGCCAACGGCGCCCCGGCAGGCGTGGCGCTGGTACAGCACAGCGGTTCGCGCGACCTCGATCGCGCGGCCATGGAAGCGGTGCGCAAGTGGCGTTTCATGCCCGCGCAACGCGATGGCCAGGCCGTCGCCGCGAGCCTAGTCATCCCCATCGATTTCAAGGCCGACCAATAGCTTCCGAACCTGAACGGCCTGGGCGCCAAGTAGGCGCTTTCACGGTGCCGTGACGCTTTCGCAACAAACCCGCGTGCAAGACTCCACCTGTTCATTCACTTGTTCAGGGAGGTCAAGTATGTCCACACCCAATCCGAACGACCCTGGTTACAACCGTGTCGACCCCGATGCCCCCGTTGTCGCGCCGCCTCGCAACAGCAGCGCATTGCTCTGGTTGCTGGTGCTGGTGGCGCTGATCGCACTGGGCCTGTGGTGGTATGGAAAACGTCAGGCCACCGAAGCCGTCGATACGTCAGCTACCACTCAGCAGCCTGCAGTGGTCGGGGAAACGACACCGGCCCCCTCGGTAGTGGCGGAAAAGAAACCGGTGGCGAAAAAGCCCGACGCAAAGCCAAAACCAGTCGCCAAGCTCACCCGCGATCCGTCGCCGCTGGCTGGCAATCAGGCGCCGAAGTACCCGCCGCAAGCGCTGCGCTCAGGAGTGGAAGGCAGCGTAAGCGTACGCGTCGAAGTCGACGCCAATGGCAATCCCACCGATGTCACGGTGGTGGAACGCAGCGGCGAACGCAGCCGCGATCTGGACCGGGCGGTGACCGACGCCGTGCGCAAATGGCGGTTCGAGCCTGCGATGAAGGACGGCAAGGCCGTAGCCGGCGCCGTGGTGGTACCGGTGGAGTTCAAGAGCCAGTAAACGATCCGAAACCGACGCTTCGCGCCAGCGCATCGTAATTCGGGAACGATGTGGCCACATTGGCCACATCGGAGATCTCGATTTTCCCGGACGCCGCCTGGGCGGCCACGCTGAAAGCCATGGCGATACGATGGTCGCCATGGCTGTCCACCGCACCGCTTCCGATTTGGCCGCCAAGGAGGGTAGCGCCATCGGGAGTTTCGTCCACCCGTATGCCTAGCACGCGCAAGCCCGCCGCCATGGAAGCGAGACGGTCGGATTCCTTGACGCGCAGTTCGGCCGCGCCGCGCACCACCGTGTTGCCGGTGGCGCAGGCCGCAGCGACGAACAGGGCGGGGAATTCGTCGATCATGTCCGGCACGATTTCCACCGGCACTTCGATGCCATGCAACGGCGCATGACGCACGACCAGATCGGCGACGGGTTCGCCGCCATGCTCGCTGCGGTTTTCTTCTGTGATGTCCGCCCCCATGGCGCGCAATGCGATCAGCAATCCGGTGCGGCGCGGATTCAGGCCGACAGCGCGCAGGCGCAGTTCCGAACCGGGAACGATGCTGGCGGCCACGATGAAAAACGCCGCCGAGGAAAAATCGGCGGGCACGGCGATATCGGTGGCACGCAGGCGCTGGCCGCCATGCAGACGCGCATGGCCCGGCGAGAATTCGATATCCACACCGAATGCGGAGAGCATGCGCTCGGTGTAGTCGCGGGTGGGGTGCGGTTCGCGCACAACGGTTTCGCCTTCGGCGTACAGACCGGCCAGCAGCACTGCGGACTTCACCTGCGCGCTGGCCACCTCTAGCGTGTAGTCCATGCCGCGGATCGGCTGCCCGCCATGGATGCGCAATGGCGGCACGCCGCCAGGCTCGGAATCGATGCGCGCGCCCATCTTCGCGAGCGGATCCACGATCCTGCGCATGGGGCGCTTAGAAAGCGATTCGTCGCCCACCAGAACGCTGTCGAATTTTTGCGCGGACAGCAAGCCTGCCAACAGGCGCATGCCGGTGCCGGCATTGCCACAGTCCAGGGACCCTGCAGGCGCGCGCAAACCGTCGACGCCCACGCCGTGCACGATGCGTTGCGAGGGCGAAGGGGTTTCGATGCGCACCCCTAGCTGCGAGAAGATCGCGGCGGTCGCACGCGTGTCCTCGCCTTCCAGGAAACCATCTATGCGGGAGACGCCATCGGCCAGGGCCGCGAACATCACCGCGCGGTGAGAGACGGACTTGTCTCCGGGAATCTCGATTTCTCCGCGCAGCGCTTGGCCGGGGGAAACGGTCCAGTTTTGCTTTCCAGTCATTTTTTGAATCCTACTCGCCTGTACCGTCATCCCAGCGAAAGCTGGAAGTGTTTATCAATGCCTAAGCTAATCATCTAGGCTTTAGCTTTAGCTCCAACTTGCCCCGTGAGACGCGGCAAGCAGGCCGGGATCAACCCCGAAGGGGCGGCGCACATGGATGTGCGCCGTTTCCGGAGGCGCAGGATGCGCCTTACGGAAATTCCCGGCCTGCTTGCGGACCCGGCAGCTTCATCGCCGGGCGCGACGTTAGGGCGGCTTTCTTTTGGTTACTTTTCTTTGCCGTTCAAAGAAAAGTGACTCGCGCAACGCGCGAAACGCTTTGAAGCAAGAACAAACGCAAGATCAAGAGCACCCCTCCTCAATCCTCCCCTGCGCTGCGCGCGAGGGAGGAGGCAGAAGCAGAGCCAAATGCAGGAGCAGGATCAAGACTTACGGCACCGCCACTGGATACGAACCCAGCACCTTGATCTGGGCCGAATGCGCTTCCAATTCGGCCAGCGCCTTCTTCATCGATTCGTCCTCGACGTGGCCGGCCAGGTCGATGAAGAATCCGTACTCCCACTTGGCGTGGTGCGAGGGCCGCGATTCGATGCGATTCATGCTGATGCCATGGCGCGCGAACGGACTCAGCACATTGAACAGCGCACCGGGCTGATCGCGGATGAACACCAGCACCGAGGTGCGGTCATGGCCCGACGACGGAAAGATCTGCCGGCCGATCACCAGGAAGCGCGTGGTGTTGTCGGCGTCGTCCTCAATCGAGGCCATGATGACTTTCTTCAAACCATAGACATGGCCTGCGCTCTCGCCGGCGATGGCGGCCGCGTCGTCCGAATTGCGAGCGCGCCGCGCGCCTTCGGCGTTGCTGGAAACCGGGATCTTCTCGACCTTGGGCAGGTTGGAGCGCAACCAGGAAGAAGTCTGCGCGAACGACTGCGGATGCGAGTAGATGCGCTCGATATCCTCGATGCGGCCCGTACGCGACAGCAGGTACTGATGCACCCGCAGCTCGACTTCGCCACAGATCTTGAGGTTGGAGGTGAGGAACATGTCCAGGGTGACCTGGATGGTGCCCTGCCCCGAATTCTCCACCGGCACCACGCCGAAATCGGCGTTGCCGTTCTCCACTTCCTGGAATACTTCCTCGATGCTGGCCAGCGGCAGGCCGTGCGCGGACCGGCCGAAGTGCTTCATCACTGCCTGCTGGCTGAAGGTGCCTTCCGGGCCGAGGAAGCCGACTTTCAACGGCTCCTGCTGCGCCAGACAGGCGGACATGATTTCGCGGAACACGTGCACCAGCACTTCATCGCTGAGCGGGCCTTCGTTGCGGTCCACCACCATGCGCAGCACCTGGGCCTCGCGCTCGGGGCGGTAATAGTCCACGGCGGCGGCGAGCTTGCCCTTGGCCTTGCCGACCTGCAGCGCGTACGCGGCGCGGTCGGCGATGAGGCCCTGGATCTGGCGGTCGATGCCATCGATATGGGCGCGCACGTCGGCGAGCACCGGCGCGGTTGCGGTAGCCTTGGCGGCTACCTTCTTCGCTGCGGGTTTTGCGGCTTTCTTCGCCGGCTTCTTGGGTTTTGCTGCCATGAGGTTCGTTCTCTCGGTCTTTCCGGATGTTGCGTGGGTGGTGATGAGCGCTATCAACCGTTGCGTTGCTGGAAATCGCGCATGAAATCGACCAACGCCTGCGCCGCTTCCACCGGCAATGCGTTGTACAGCGAAGCGCGCAGGCCGCCGACCGCCTTGTGGCCCTTCAACGCCAGCAAGCCAGCTGCTTTCGACTCGGCGACAAAGCGAGCAGTCAGCGTCTCGTCCGGCAAGAAGTACGGGATGTTCATACGCGAACGCGCCTGCGGCACCACCTCGTTGCGGTAGAACCCGCCCGAAGCGTCGATGGCGTCGTACACCAGCTTCGATTTCAATGCGTTGCGGCGAGCGAACTCGGCCACCCCGCCCTGCGCCAGCATCCACTTGAACACCAGTCCGGCCAGATACCAGTTCCAGGTCGGCGGTGTGTTGAGCATGGAGTCGCGCGCGGCATGCGAGCGGTAGTCGAAGATGTCCGCGCGCGGCTGGCCGCTGCGTTCCAGCAGATCGCGGCGGATGATCACCACCGCCACGCCTACCGGGCCCAGATTCTTCTGCGCGCCGGCGTAGATCACGCCGTATTTCGATACGTCGATGGGTTCCGAAGCGATGCTGGAGCTGAAATCGGCGAACAGCGGAACATTGCCGACTTCGGGAGTGTCGCGGAATTCGACGCCGTGGATGGTTTCGTTGGCGGTGATATGCACATAAGCCGCGTCGGGCGTCAGCTTCCAACTGTCGCGCGCGGGAATGCTGCGAAAACCTTCCGGTTCGCCATCGGCGGCGATATTCACCTTGGCGTAGGGCGCGACCTGCTTGATCGCCGTCTTGCCCCAGTGGCCGGTGACCACGTAATCGACGGTCTGGCCGGGCGCAGCGAAATTCAGGGCCAGCAAGGCCTGCTGGGTGGTGGCGCCCCCGGAGAGGAACAGCACCGCGTAGTTTTCTGGAATTCCGATCAAGGTCCGCAGATCGGCTTCGGCCTCGGCGGCCACCGCGATGAAATCGGCGCTGCGATGACTGATTTCCACGATCGAGGCGCCCACGCCATTCCAGTCGAGCATTTCCGCCTGGGCCTGCAGCAGCACTGATTCCGGCAAGGTGGCGGGGCCGGCACTGAAATTGAAAACGCGGGTCATGGTGGGCCTGCAAAGTGGACGCCTAGTATGCCGCAGCGCAGCACCCAGAGCAGTCCTGGTTTCAAACGTAACTTCTGCTGTCTGGATCGCGCGGCCGCGAAACCTTTTGCCGCCCGCCCGCCTCTATAGTTATGAAATCCTAAGGAACACCCTCATGTCACTCCGCGATGCACTGAAAATCCCGTCCAGCCAGGTCACCGACGAATCGGTCTACCGCGAGCGCCGCACGCTGCTGCAGGCCTTTGCCATGGCCCCGGCGCTGACCCTGGCCGGTTGCGCCGAAGCCGAGCCGCCCGCCGCCCCCAAGACGGTGGTCACCCCGGCGCAAGCGCGTTCGGGTTTCCGCACCACCGAAGAACTGACCAAGTTCGCCGACATCACCAGCTACAACAATTTCTACGAATTCGGCACCGGCAAGACCGATCCGTCCACTGCCGCCAAGACTCTGAAGACCAAGCCATGGTCGGTGGCGGTCAACGGCGAATGCGCCAAGCCCGGACGCATCGCCATGGAAGACCTGATCAAGGGATTGACGCCGGAAGAGCGTATCTACCGGCTGCGTTGCGTGGAAGGTTGGTCGATGGTGATCCCGTGGCTGGGCGTGCCCTTGGGCGAGGTACTGAAGAAGTTTGTGCCGACGTCCAAGGCCAAGTATGTGGCCTTCACCACCTTGGCCGATCCCCGGCAGATGCCCGGCGTACGCTACAACTCGATCAACTGGCCGTATCGCGAAGGCCTGCGCATTGATGAGGCGATGCATCCGCTGACCTTGCTGGCTACCGGCCTGTACGGCAAGCCGCTGCCGCAGCAGAACGGCGCGCCGCTGCGGCTGGTGGTGCCGTGGAAGTACGGTTTCAAAAGCATCAAGTCGATCGTGGAGATCAAGTTCGTGGAGAAGATGCCGGAAACCGCCTGGCATGACCTGCAACCCTCCGAGTACGGCTTCTTCTCCAACGTGAATCCGGCCGTCGACCACCCGCGCTGGAGCCAGAAGACCGAGCGCCGCATCGCCGGCAACGCCAGCAAATTGTTCGCCGAGCGCATCCCTACCCGGCTCTTCAACGGCTACGCTGCACAGGTGGCTTCGATGTATTCGGGTCTGGATCTCAAGAAGTGGTATTGAACGGAAGACAGGCACGGATTGACAACGGATCGTAATGGCCAAGACTTCCAACGGCATCATCGTCGCCAAAACCCTGGTACACCTCGCCGCGCTGACGCCGGCCACGATCCTGGCCTGGCAGTTCTACGATGTCTGGCAGACCAACAGCGACGCGCTGGGCGCCGATCCGGTGGCCGAGATCGAGCACCGTCTCGGCCTGTGGGCATTACGGCTGCTGATGGTCGCCTTGGCGATCACGCCGCTGCGGCAACTGAGCGGGCAGCCGGTGCTGATCCGCTTTCGCCGCATGCTCGGCCTGTACGCGTTCTTCTACGCCTGCCTGCACTTCGCCGCTTATCTTGGCCTCGACCTGCGCGGCTACTGGACGCAGATATTCGCGGAGATCGTGAAGCGTCCGTACATCACCGTGGGTTTCAGCGCCTGGCTGCTGCTTTTGCCATTGGCCATCACTTCGACGAAGGGTTGGATCAAGCGTCTGGGACGCAATTGGGGACGCCTGCACAAGCTGGTCTATGCCGCCGGCGTATTGGCCGTGCTGCATTTCTGGTGGCTGGTGAAATCCGACATCCGCGAACCGCTGTTGTACGCCTCGATCCTGGCGGTGTTGCTGGGCTGGCGCGCGTGGAAAGCCTTCAGCCGGCGCCGAACAGCAATAGCGCGCTGAGCATCGCAGCCAGGAACAGGGCCGCTAGCAACAACCATGGCCAGCGCCGCAGGGAATGCATCTTGGCCGGGGCGTAATCCGCGCCGGTTCCCTCCTGGACACTGTCGTCGGTGAATTCAGGGGCGTCGCCGGAGGCCTCCTGCCAGGGCACTTCCACCAAGAACCGATGCTGGCTGCCGAAAGCCACCTGGTCGCCGGACGCGAGCAAGGCGTCGCGCACCGCGACTCCGTTGACCATGCTTCCGCTGGACGAGCCCAGATCGCGCAACAGCACGCGGTCCCCACGACGTTCCAGTTGCGCATGGCGGTCGGCAAAACCCGGATCGTCGATGCGGATCGCCGCGTTGAGCGAAGCTCCGACCAGGCAGGGTTGCGAGAGTGCGTAGGCGCGTCCGTGGTGTTTGCCGCCCACGCCCCTGAGAACGATGCGCGGATCGCTGCTGTCGGCCGGATCGGCCGGCGGCACCGCGTCCAGACCCTGGTGCGAGGCTTGTACCAGGATTTCGGCGCCATCGAGGTAGACCGTGTCGCCGGCGCGCAAGAGCGCCATGCGTTGTACCGGTCTGCCGTTGACATGGATGCCCCGGATACCCGAGGCCACCTGCAGCCACAAGCCGCGACGGTCCATGCAGAACTGGGCCAGCAAGGCGCCCTGAGCGTTATCGCCCACACCGAGCAGGCCGCTGGCTTCGCGCACGATACGATGCACGCCGGTGACCAGCGCGCGATCGGGTTGTTGGCGGTTGCCGAAATGGAGTCTGAGGTTTTCCACGACGCGCGAGACTAACATGCCGCGTTGCGGCTTGGACTCGGCGGCAAGCTTGCGCACAATAAGCACAGCACAACAAGCCCAGCACAGCAGGAACCGCGCCCATGCCCAGCATCGACATCCACCACGAACACTCCAAAACGCCGAAACAGGCGCGCAAGGCGCTGGAAGACGTCGCCGAGAAACTGTCCGAACGCTTCGGCATGCAACACGAATGGGACGGCGACACGCTCACCTTCAACCGGTCCGGCGTCGACGGAAAAATAAAATTATCGCCGAAGAAACTGCACGTCACCGCGCAGCTCGGGTTCATGCTGTCGATGCTGAAGGACCCGATCGAATCCGAAATCAGGCGCGTGCTGAGCGAAAAATTCGATTGATGTAGGTCGGGGTTACACCCTCGACGCATGAAATGCCGAAGCGTCGGGGACGTAGCCCCGACCTACCGGAAGGGATCAGGGTCGCCATTGAACAGCCGCTCGGCCACCACGCGTTCGGATTCTTCGATATCGGCGACAAAAGCCTTGCCGTCGCCCAGAGCGGAGAAAGCGGCGAAGCCGCGCTCCAGAAAACCTTGAAGCTCGCCCAGTCCACTGGCCTTGGCCGGGCCGCGCGACAGGCGCAGAAGCATGGAAACACCGGGAGTGCGCACCGCCTTCGCCAGGCCCACGCCCACCCCCGAAATCAGATCGATCTGGTGCACGCGCAAACGCGGGTGCCCCACCTGGCGATAAGCTTTTCCATACAACTCCGCGTCCAGCCGCTTGCGTGTAGGCGCGATGCGCTGCAGTGCTTCGGCCATGCGCAAATCCAGTGCATGGGTCACCGCCCCCAGCTCGATGCCGCCGGCGACCGTGCCCAACACCGCCGCAGGCAACAAGCGCTGCATCATGGGGACTACCTTGGCTATGTTCGCGTCGCGCCGGCTGAAATCGCGATCGCCGTAGACGTCGGTCAGAAAAAAAAGCGCAGCGGCGCGCCGCTGCGGGTCGTAGAGGAAATGCTCGAAGCTTGCTTCCAGCCGCTTCGTCTGCCAGCTGCGCAGGATCGGCAGCCACCGCAGCCGGTTGCGGGGTTCGCGTGCCTGGTCGTGCAGGGCCTGGTGACAAGCCAGGCGGCGTCCGAGCCGTTCGATGAGGGGGTTGCCGCGAGCCATGCACCGAATGATCGGGGGCAAGGTACCCCGATCGCAAGCTTCCACCCTACTTATTGCTATAGGGATAACGTTTACAAGCTCTAGAACTTGTCGGCTACACTCGGGCAGTTTTTCGCAGCCGGATTGTGCATGCTCTCACTACATAGCGCCCAGAAACGTGGCACCGATGGCCGCATAGGCCTTGCCATCGCCGGCGGCGGCCCCATCGGCGGCATGTACGAACTGGGTGCATTGCGGGCCATGGACGAGGCGATGGATGGCCTGGACCTGACCCGTATGGATTGCTATGTGGGCGTCAGTTCCGGCGCTTTCCTCGCTGCCGGTCTGGCCAACCGGATGAGCACCGCCGAGATGTGCCGCATCTTCATTACCGGCACCAGCGACGATGCCGTGTTCCGCCCGGAGATATTCCTCAAGCCCAACGTAGGCGAGTACCTGCGCCGCGCCGCCACTCTGCCCGGCCTGTATGCCGACTGGGCGCGCCGGCTGATGCTCAATCCACGCAAGGCCACCCGGTTGTCGGACTTGATCCTGCGTTTCGGCGGGCTGGTGCCGACCGGCCTCTTCGACAGCGAGGGCGTGGAAAGCTTCCTGCGCGATGTGTTCACCCGCCGGGGCCGCAGCAACGATTTCCGCACCCTCGGCGCCGACTTGTTCGTGGTGGCGGTGGACCTGGACAGCGGCGAAGCCGTGCGCTTCGGCGAAAAAGGCTGGGACGGCGTGCCCATCTCGCAAGCCGTGCAGGCCAGCTCCGCATTGCCGGGCCTGTATTCCCCGGTGCAGATCAACGGCCGTCATTTCCTCGACGGTGCTCTGCGTCGGACCATGCATGCCTCCACCGTACTGGAACGCGGCATCGACCTGATGATCGGCATCAATCCGCTGGTGCCCTTCGACGCCGGCAATGCCGCGCCGCAGGCCGGCGAAGAAGAGCGGCGCGGACTGGCGAGTGGCGGTCTACCTGCCGTGCTGTCGCAGACCCTGCGCACCCTGCTGCAGTCGCGCATGCAGATCGGCATGGAGAAATACCCGCATCAGTTCCCCAACATCGACCAACTGGTGTTCGAACCGAACGCGGAGGACAGCGAACTGTTCTTCACCAATCTCTTCAGCTTCTCAGCACGCCACCGGGTCTGCCAGCTCGCCTACCGCAATACGCTGGCCGACTTGCGCAAACGCGCCGGCGTGTTGCGGCCGATGCTGGCCGCGCACGGCATCGGCCTGCGCGACGAAATCATCAACGACCGCCACCGCTCGCTGCTGGATGGCCTGGATGTCGCCCCGCGCATGACCGAAACGACTGCGCGCCTGCGACGCGCGCTCGACGATGTCGACCAGGTCGTGGCCAAGCGTCGCACGCGGCGTACTACCCCCGCGTTGAAATCAGCTGGTCGAGTTAGCGGCAACGCGAATAGACGCTCGTAGGTGATGCGCTCGCGGGTGGTGTGAAAGCTCTAGACAAGCGGGCGATTCTTCGGCTTCCTCAATCATTCGATTTGTCGACGGAACCCATGGCCAAGCTGAAGAAAACCGCGCGCAAGACCACCTCCGCGAGCAACCCCGACCTGCAGGCGCAGGCAGAACGTCTTTCCAAGAACCTCGGCGAATCGGCGCAGCAGGTGTGGCTTGCCGGCGTCGGCGCCTTCGGCCGGGCCCAGGCCGAAGGAAACAAACTTTTCGAAACGCTGGTGAAGGAAGGTCTTTCGGTCGAACAACTCACCCGCAAGGTTGCGGGCGGCAAGGTCGGCGCGGTACGCGATGCGGTCGAAAGCAAGGTCGGCCAGGCACGCGAGCGGGCCTCCGACACCTGGGACCGCCTGGAAAAGGTGTTCGAGGAACGCGTGCAGCGCGCGTTGCGTCGCCTGGAAGTGCCCAGCCGCGAAGACCTCAGTGCCCTGATCGACCGCGTGGATTCGCTGAATGGCGAATTGCGCAAGCTGGGCGGTGGCGCCGCGCCGCGCAAGAGCGCCGCGAAGAAGGCCGCCGCCAAGAAATCCGTTGCGAAAAAGGCGGCGCCGGTCAGGAAGAACGCACGCAAATCCGCCAAATAAGCAGCTGCTAAACCACGGCACACACCGTTCTCAAAAAAATGTTGCAAGGCACCATATAAAACGTAACAATCGTTACTAGCCCGCCAGTCCACTCGAAGTACGTATGCTCCCCTCCCCTTACGACTTCGGACTGGCGGGCTTTTTCGTGCCCGCAAATCGGTGTCGCCGGACCCTGGCGTAGAATGTGAGATTCCTCAGGTCCTTTGAAAGGTAATCATGCCCGCTTGGTTGTTCGGATCGGTCATTACGCTGCTCGTGGGTGCCGTTACCACTGCTTACCTCTGGCTGATCCGCCGCCGCGACGATGAAACCGCCGCGGGCCTGCTGGCACTTGCCGGGATGCGCTGGCGCGATTTCTCCCGCCTGATTCTGGAAGCCATGGAATTGCGCGGGCTGGAGCGGATTCCGACCGCCCATGAAGACAACCAGGAACACAGCGCCAGTTTCCTGCTCTCTGGCCAGGGTAAGCAGCTGTTGCTGGCCTGTAAGCATGGCTCCGCCTATCGCATCGGTTCTGCCGCGGTCGACGAATTCGCCTCGGAGATACGTCTGAGGGGCGTCCAGGGCGGGATTCTGGTGACCGAGGGCGTACTGGACAAGGGCGGTGTCGAAAAAGCCGGCCGATACAGCATCGAAGTGATCGATGGTCCTCTGCTCTGGCCCACCGTCAAGCCAATGGTGGAAGGCAACCTGCAGCGCCGCATCGCCGGCAATGCCTCGTCCCGCGCTCGCCGCCACATCGGCATTGCCTGGCTGGGAGCGTTCACCCTGGGTCTGGCATCGGCGTCGGCCTTTCCGGGCAGACTGGCTCCCGAATCGAAGCCGGCGCCCGCTCCGGTAGCGGCGGCTCCTGCTCCCTCAGTGCCCGACAAGCCCACCGCTGTAGCACCCAGCATTGTGGCGACACCAAAACCCGCGCCAGCGACCGCCGCGCGGGCTGCCGGCGTCACCGAAGCTGCCGTCGAAGCCGATACCGAAAAGCATCGCGCGGAAATCTCCAGGAAACTGTCCAAGACGCCGGGCATCATCCGCGGCGTATGGATATCGCGGTCCACGTTGTCCGTGGACCGTGCTGTCGCCGAAGACGCCGCCTGGCCCCTAGTCTGCGACCAGCTGAAGGCCTATCCAGACCTGCAGCTGATCCGGGTGCAGATGAACCCTCCGCAGGGCAGCGCCGAGCAGGTGCGCTGGCGGCAGTGCGAAGCGCTCTGAAACGAAGCTGACTGACGGGTCATCCCGCCTACCAGTGCACTCCGCGCATCAACGAAGCGAAGGCGATCTGTTCCTGGCTGGGCGCCGATTCCTTCAGCGCCTTGCGGTCGCCCTTGGCCGCCGCCGAATCGGGGAATAGTTCGAACGCCGTGCTCATGATCACCTCGTAAGCCTTCGGCGCGACCGCATTGACCAGGGCCGAGAAGATGCCCAGGCGAGTGGCGATGCGGCTCGGCTTCTCGATGATCGCCTTGACCAGCAGGTCTGCGGCTTCTTCCGGCGACAGCGTGGGTACGCTGTCGTACATCTTGGTCGGCGCGATCATCGGCGTCTTCACCAACGGCATGTTGATGGTGGTGAAGCTGATGCCCTTGCCCGACAGCTCGCCCTGCGCGCAGCGGCTGAAGGCGTCCAACGCCGCCTTCGACGCCACGTACGCCGAGAACCGCGGCGAACTGGCCAGCACACCGATGGAGCTGATGTTGATGATGTGGCCCTTGCGGCGATGGGTCATGGTGGGCATGAAGCCCATGATCAGGCGGATACTGCCGAAATAGTTCAGCTGCATGGTGCGCTCGAAATCGTGGAAGCGATCGTAACTGGCTTCGATCGAACGGCGGATCGAGCGGCCCGCGTTGTTGATCAGGATATCGACGTGACCGTGCTCCTCCAGCACCAGCTTCACCAGCCGGTCGCAGTCGGCCATGTCCGCCAGATCCGCGGTGTAGGCGAAGACCTTGCCTCCCGCCTTCTTCATCTCATCGCGTGCTTTGAAAAGTTCCTCTTCGCCACGCGCGACGATCACGGTGATCGCGCCAGCCTCGGCCACGCGCTGGGCGGTCGACAGGCCGATGCCCGACGAACCACCGGTGATCACCACGACCTTGTTGCGGACCTTGCCCTTCAGAGTGCGGTCGATGAACAGATCCGGGTCCAGGTGCCGTTCCCAGTAGTCCCACAACCGCCACGCATAGCCTTCCAGCTTGGGCACCGCAATGCCCGAACCCTTCAGCGCCCGCTCCGCTTCGCGACTGTCGAAGCGCGTGGGATAGGTGATGAACTTCAGCACTTCCTTCGGAATCTTGAAGTCGCGCAGCAGCATGCCGATGAAACGCTTCACTGGCGGCAGGTTGCCGACCGCGCCGCGGATACCGCTGGGCACGAAGGCGAACATGCGCGCATCGATGCGCATGGTCATCTCCGGCGCATGGCCGGCACGGCAGAAAGTGTTCAACACTTCGCCCACGCGCAACGGCTCGGGATCGGTCAGGTGGAAGGTGTGGCCATCCAGCTTGGGCTTGTGCGCGATGTGGTCCATGGCGTCGGCCACGTAATCCACCGGCACGATATTGATGCGCCCGCCCTCGATGCCCAGCACCGGCATCCACGCCGGCAGGATCTCGCGCAGCTTCTTGATCAGGGTGAAGAAGTAATAAGGCCCGTCGATCTTGTCGATCTCGCCGGTCTGCGAGTGCCCCACGACCATCCCGGGGCGGTAGATGCGCCACTTCAAGCGCTTCTCGTTGCGCACCAGCCCTTCGGAATCGTGCTTGGTGCGCAGATAAGGGTCGTCCAGGCCTTCGGCCTCGTCGAACATGTCTTCGCGGAAGATGCCCGGATACAGGCCGGCGGCCGCGATCGAACTGGTGTGGTGGAACACTCCGGCCTTGATCGTTGCGGCCAGGTCCAGCGCATGCTGGGTCCCGTCGATATTGGCGGCGCGTTGCGCCTCAGCGCTCGCTGCCAGGTCGTAGATGGCGGCCAGATGAAAGAAATGCTTCACCTTTCCCGACAGCGTGCGCACCTGGCTGGGCGTGAGTCCGCATTTGGGCTTGGTCATATCGCCATAGACCACGCTGACGCGCTTGAGGTCCCACCCCGCCTTCTTGGCGATGGCGTCGAATTTCTTCTGCGAATCCTTACGGACCAGCACGTACACCACTCCGCTGCGCTTGAGCAGGTTGGTGACCAGGTAGCGGCCGATGAAACCTGTGGCGCCAGTGACGAAATAACTCATGTGCGGACTATCCCTGGTATGTGGGCGCGGCCCCTCCGCTGCGTCCCTGCGGCCTAAGTTGCCAGAGATGGCGCTGTTCGACAATGCCATCACAGATCGGACGGCATTGACCCATCCTGCCCCGCGTGGTGTGATGCGCGCGATCACTGGGAGGGATCTTTACAATGGCAGATCTGAAAAGCAGCTTCGAACAGGCATCCAAGGCGATCCAGGGCCTGTCCGAGCGACCGGACAACGACACTCTCCTCCGCCTGTATGCGCTCTATAAGCAGGGTTCGGAAGGCGACGTCAGCGGCGACAAGCCGGGATTCTTCGATTTCGTCGGCACCGCCAAATACGAGGCCTGGGCCAAGCTCAAGGGCACCGCGCAGGAAGAGGCGCAGAAGAAATACGTGGACTTGGTGAAGAAGCTGACCGCCTGACCGTCCAGCACCGAACCCGACCCTGGTGGCACGCGACACGCGCCAACGCATCCTCGATGCCTCGCTTGCGATGTTCAACACGCAGGGCGAACCGCATGTCACCACCAACCACATTGCGGATGAGCTGGAAATAAGCCCCGGCAATCTGTACTACCACTTCCGCAACAAGGACGACATCATCGAGCAGCTGTTCGCGCGCTATGAAGAGCGCATGGACGCCGCGTTGGCGACTCCGTCCGGGCGCCTGCCGGGACTGGAAGATATCTGGTTACAACTGCACTTGGTGTTCGAGTGCATCTGGGACTATCGGTTCCTGTATCGCGATCTGGTGGAAATCCTTAGCCGCAATCGGCGCATCCGCATGCGTTTCGCGCGCATCCTCAAGCGCGCCGACGACAGCGCGCACACGGTGATGCGTGGCATGTCGCAGGCGGGAATCATGCGCGCCTCGGCTGCGGAACTGGCCGGCACCGCCACCAACGTGCTGGTCATCGCCACTTTCTGGCTCAACTACGCCGCCGCCCGTGGCGACAAGGACGAACAGGTCGCCATTCGCCACGGCATCGTGCAGGTGATGATGCTGCTGGCCCCGTTCCTGCGCGATGCGGAACGGGTGCATTTGAATACGTTGACGCAGGCCTACCTGGACTAGGCCACGATGGTGGCCACAAGATTCATTCGCGAGCTGACACTCGCGTCGCCACCGAATACGGACGATGCCCGACACATCAGCGCGGCGAGCGGCATGGTTGTCGTCGGCGAGTTCCTGTATGTAATTGCAGACGACGAGCTGCATCTGGGTGTGTTCGACAGGAGCGGAGCCGGGGTCGGCGCTTTGGTCCGGCTTTTCCCGGGTGAACTGCCCAACGCCTCTGCCGAGCGCAAGGCGCTCAAGCCAGACCTCGAAGCGCTCGTCCGTTTGCCAAGCTCTACCGGATATCCGCATGGCGCTCTACTGGCGCTTGCTTCCGGATCCAAGCCCAACCGGCGTACCGGCGTCGTATTGAAGCTCGACGAATCCGGCCGCATTGTCGGAGAGCCATGCCCGTATGACCTGGCTCCCTTCTACTCATCGCTGGAGAGCAGCTTCCCCGCCTTGAACATCGAAGGCGCCTTGGTGCTCGGAGATGAACTGGTACTTCTCCAGCGCGGAAGCAAAGCGCAGCCGGAAAGCGCGCTGATCTCGTTTCCTTTGCACGAAATCTTCCGCGTTACGAATCCCGAAACCGCGAACGCTTCCCCGATCTCCGCAAGTCGCGTACAGAGCTTCGACCTTGGCGCGATCGAAGGCGCCCCGCTCTCCTTCACCGATGGCGCAGCCTTGTCTGACGGCCGTATCGTATTCAGCGCGGTGGCGGAAAACACGGAAGACAGCTACCTGGACGGCCCTTGCCTGGGCGCCATCATCGGAATTATCGGAACCGATGGCCGCGTGGAAACCATGCTTCACCTCGAACCTACGGAAAAGGTTGAAGGTATCCATGCGACAGCCGAAGGTGACCGCATAAGTCTGCTTCTGGTAACCGATGCGGACGATGCAAGCGTGCCGGCTAAACTGCTAGGCGCCGAGATTCCTGCCTGACTCCATGGGAAATCCTCGCCACTTTGATTGACAGGCCTCCCGGGCACTACCCAGAATCGGCGATACACCCAACTTTGGGGTCTAATCGCAGTTCAGCACTGGAACAACCATGGTCGCAATCCTCGTTCCCTTTATGGTGCTGGCAGGCCTCGGCTTCCTTGCAAGCCTCGTGGCGCATCTATTGGCCTTGGCTGGCGTTCTGCCTCCAGGCGGCATTTCTGTCTTCGGCCTGCACATTGGCGTTTTTGTGGTGTGGCTACCGGCCGTACTTGTGTCCATTCGACTTAACCAGGGCCAGCGTACCCGCGCCTCATGGAAACTTATCCTGGCTGGATGTCCCACTTGGATGCGCTACACGGCCATGGGCCTTTTCGGTTACGCCTTCCTCAACTTCTTCATTGCATTCGGCCAAACGACGGCTGGCCAAGCATCTGGCAGCGACCTTTCTCCCGCGACGATTCGTGGGTTCTCGGGCCACTGGATGCTCTTCTACGGCTTGGCGTTTTCCATTCTTTTCTCGGCGTACCGTAAGCCGTGGCTGCTAAGCACACCGACGTGCCCGGGCGGCCATAAGGTCGCTCACACGGACAGCTTCTGTCCCACATGCGGCACTGCCCTCCCCGCATTGCGGGCCAGTGCCTAACAATTTACTCAAGCCGACCGCCAGCGGCGGGCTGGTTTCTAGTTACCGCTGCCGGCCGGCTTAGTTCAGACATTAGGCTTCCACTAACAGCATCGCGCGCCGAATCTCAAAAAAGGAGGTCACATGAAAGCAATCTTCGTCGCATTGGTGGCTGTCGTTATGCTCAAGCCATGCCCACATTCGCTGCGCCGACAGCAGAGTCGCCATTGCTAGGTCATTGGGCTCTGGATGTAAGCACCTTGTCGATGCCGCCAGAAGCGCGACCGAAGAGCGTCACTTTGGATTTTCGTGATGTGGCCGGCGGCAAGTTGGCGACTCACGCCGAGATAGTCGACCAGAACGACAATAAGATGTACGCAGAATCCACGTTGTCTCTCGATGGTACGCCTGGGCGAGCATCTGGCACTTATTGGGTCGACGTCCTCGCCGCAAAGATGCCCGCTCCAAACGTATTGGTAATGCAGTTTGTTTATGAGGGAATCCCAAGATCCACGCGGGTTTACTCGGTGAGTGCGGATGGCAAAGCCTTGACCGAGACCGAAGCCTATTTCAAAGAAGATGGGACACCGGTGATGCGCACCGCTTTCTTCACTCGCGTATCTGGCCAGTCCTAATAATTCATTCGAGCCGAAGTCGCTCCGCGACTCGGCTGTGTCAGGTGTTAGGCGGGTCAACGAACTGGAGGCTAAACGATGGCAAAAATTACCGGAATTGGCGGGGTCTTCTTGAAGTGCAAGGGCGATAGCGCCGCGCTGGCAGCGTGGTATCAGAAGCACTTGGGCATGCAACTGGAAAGCTGGGGCGGTGCCGTACTTAAATGGCCGGACGACACGGCTGAAGACCTGGGGCTCACTGTGTGGAATCTCGCGGATAAGGACAGTCAGTGGTTCAGTCCGAGCGACTCTTCCTTCATGATCAACTATCGGGTCGACAACCTCGATGAAATGCTTGCGCAACTAAACGCAGCCGGCGTGGCAGTAGTTAGTGGCCCGGAGTCGCACGAGAACGGCAAGTTCGCATGGATCATGGACCCGGATGGAAACAAGGTCGAGCTTTGGGAACCGATGCTCTGGGACGACAAGAACAAAAGCGCCTGAAGTCCTTGCCCACATCGCCTAACAATTCATTCAAACCCAAGCCGCTTAGCGGCTTGGCTCAATTCAGGCGTTAGACCACCATGAGATCAGCCTGCCTCTTGAGCATCGGATTGCTCGGCGCTACGGTGAATTTGTGTTTAGCGATGGAGCGTCTTCCGACCTGTCCTCCGGCGATTGCTCCTACGGTCACAGTTGCGCCACTGCTGCCACCCCGTCTGCATAACGAGTTCTCTGGCGTAGCTCAGGTCAAATTCGTCGTTACTGCCTCCGGGCAAGTGCAGTCCCCTACTATCGTCTCAGCCCAGTGGCGGCCTGTGGGTCGTAGCAGAGGACAGCCTGTCGGATACAACGAGGCCATCCTGGCTGCTGTTGCACAGTGGCGCTATCCACGCATGGATCACTCATGCCGACACCAGATTCCGACAGAGTTCCAAGTGGACGGACCTTCCGGTTCCACGGTTGGCAGGCCTAACAATTAATTCAAGCTGTCCCGCTTCGCGGGGCGGCTGTGTCAGGCATTAGCTGCACATCGATCAGCGCCACCTCCTGCGCGCAGGAAGGCCTGAGCGGCCAAAAACAAAAAAAGGGAAGGCGCCTCGCGCCTCCCCACAACCAATTTATACAACGCAAGGGGGCTTGCGGCAAGCCCCTGCCCGTACTGCAGCATCGCCGGCCTGTCGACATGGCAGGAAACCGGAGTGACCCGATGACCGATTCGCAGACGTACTATCACGGCACCAAGGTCGATCTGAAAGTGGGCGACCTGATTGAAGCGGGCTATGCGTCTAATTACGGCAAAAGGAAACAGGCGGCTTTCGTTTACCTGACCGCCACACTGGATGCGGCTATCTGGGGAGCCGAGCTGGCCGTTGGCGCAGGGCGTGGCAGGATCTATATCGTGGAACCAACGGGATACATTGAAGACGATCCAAACCTGACGAATAAGAGATATCCCGGAAATCCTACAATGTCGTATCGCTCTCGGAGCCCGTTTCGTGTCATCGGCGAGGTTACGAATTGGAAAGGTCACTCCTCCGAGCAGCTCAAAGAAATGCGCGATCATCTTGAGGACCTCAAACAGCGTGGTGTTGAGGCAATTGAAGAATGAACATGATTCGGTCATCTAACAATTCATTCGCGTCGGAGCCTCGCGTGCTCCGGTAGTATCCATCGCTTCAGCCAGGAGCGTTGTCAATGATCACCTGCCATCTTCGGTACGTCCTCGACCCGAGCAAGATCAAAGAGTTTGAGCACTACGGCAAGATCTGGATCCCACTCGTCAAGAAATTCGGCGGAATACACCACGGGTACTTACTCCCTTCGGAGGGTGCCAACAACATCGCGCTTGCGTCCTTCTCATTCCCGTCACTCGCGGCCTACGAGGAGTACAGAACCAAGTCCTTCAAAGACCCAGAGTGCCAGGCCGCGTTCAAGTACGCTGAAGAGACCCGCTGCATCCTCAGTTATGAGCGCACGTTCTTTCGCCCGGTATTCGAGTGACGCAACGACCTATCAGTTCACTCGAGCCAAAGCCGCTTCGCAGATTGGCCTGACCCACATAAAAACGCCCCGCATCACGGGGCGTTTTCTTTATCGCGGCAACCCGATCGTGCTTAGCTGCGCGCTTTGCGCACCACACGTTTCGCGGCCGGCTTGCGAGCCGGCGTAGCGCGTGCGCGCTTGGCGACCACTTTCTTCGCAGGCTTGCGCCCACGCGTGGCTTTCTTGGCCTGTGGCTTCAGGCCTAGCTTGACCAGTACCGGCGCCAGACGGGCTTCGACCTCCGCACTGAACTGGCTGGCCTTGGCCTCGCCCTGTTCGCGCACGCTGGCGATGCCGTCCAGCACATTGGCCTGGGCCTCGTTGGCGAACTTGTTGGCCTGCTTCTTCAACGCCTCCACCTTGGCGACGGCGTCGTTGGCGGCATTCAGGGTTTCGCGGCGAGCGACGACGACTGCGCCCAGACCGGCGAGCCACAGGTGACGCAGGGTGGTTTCCTGCAGCTTGGGTTTGGTTTTCTTCTTGGCGGCCATGGGGGCTCCGGAGTACCGGCCCCGATGGCCGGCTTACGGCAATGGATACTGCCCAGCGATGCTGGAGCAAACACACTATTGGCCGCCTGAGGGCTGGATTCCGTAGGGCTTGCCAGCCGCCGTGGCGGCCGCCATGCTCGCCATAATTCCTTGGAGGGGATTTCAATATGGCTGGAAAATCATCGAAGTGGGCCGCGTTTCCGCATGACGCCAAAGGTTTTGCCTATGCCGGCGACGCCTTGAAAAAAGCATGGCCAGCATTGCATGCGGGCGACAACGAACCCTACCCCGATGCAAAGCGCGCGCAGGCAATGCTGGATGCTGCCGGCAAATCCGCGAAAGGCCTGGACGCTGCTGCGCTCTCGGCGAAATTGCAAGACGCCTGGCGCGCCTTCCACCATGGCGACTTCCAAGCCGCGTTCGAGGCCGGCGAAGCGCTCGGCCCGCTCGGCGCCTCGGTCGCGGTGAAGGCGCTCGGTATCCACGCCACCTACCTCGTCGACGACGACGCCGAAAAACTCAAACGTTTCGAACAGGCCGCCAAGCTGGCCGAAGCGGCGGTGAAAGCGCTGCCCGATGAAGCCAACAGCCACTACCGTCACGCTTTCGCGCTGGGTCGCTACAGCCAGGGCCTGAGCATCGCCAAAGCGCTGAAGCAGGGCATCGCCGGCAAGGTGCGCGAATCGCTCAACGCCACTTTGGAACTGACGCCCAAACATGCCGAAGCACACACCGCCCTGGCGCTCTATCACGCCGAGATCATCGGCAAGATCGGCGCGATGATCGGCGGCCTGACTTACGGCGCCAAGACCGCCGAAGCCGAGTCGCACATCAAGACCGCCTTGAAGCTGACCCCGGATTCGCCGATCGCCCATGTCGAACACGGCAACGTCCTGTTGCTGCTGTACGGCGAAAAGAAAGAAGACGCCGCCGCCAGCGCCTTCGAAAAAGCCGGCAAGCTCAAGCCCAAGGATGCGATGGAAGCGCTGGACGCGGCATATGCGAAATCACAGCTCGAATAAGGCGCTGCTTGGGGCGTCGCTGTACGCCTGCGTCTGCCTGGCGACTGCGCAGACGCCTGTGGGGAAACCCGCGACCGCTGCCGCTGCACCGATCGCTGCTCCACCGATCGCCGCGCCACCCGCCATCAGCGCAGGGGCCGATGCGTTGGCCGACGCCCTCACCTGCCGAATCAGTTACGAACGCTATCCGGGCCTGATGCAGGAGATCCGCGACGAGCGCGAAGACGATTTCAGCCAGGCCTACCGCCAGCTCAGCCAGCCGATGCTGGATGTGTACCGGCTGGAAGAGCCGATATCGGCATGGGGCAACGAAAGCGACGTCATCGTGATTGCGCCGAATCGCGTGATGATGGCGGTCAAGGGTTCGCTGGATGCGGTCACCGCCCAGTTGGAACATGCGCTCGAACAATCCAGCGAATCGCCGCTGTCCGGCGCACTGGACGACCAGCACGCACTAGTGATCTTCAACGCCGACGCGCCTGGTCTTGAAGGGCTGGTGCTGCTGGGATGCGAGTACCGCATCCCGGATATTTCGTTGCTGGAAAATCCCGACGATGCATGGCGGAAACCGCATGCCGTTCCCGCAGCACCGGCCACACCCTGATCGTCTTCGCCGGATCGTTCTTGGCCGCCCTCCTGCCCTGCCCGCTTCCCGATGTTTCGCTGCTGAACCGTTATCGCCTGCAGCAAGGCGCGTACACCGATTGCTACTCGACAGAAATCGCCCGTAGCGTGAGCCAGGCCGAGTTCGTGGAGGCTTTCTACACCACTTGGGTCTTCAAGTTGGAGAGGGCGATCCTGAAATGGGCGGTAACCAAGCCCTCCACCGATGCGCAAGCGACCCTGCTTGCACAAGGCAGTTTGGATGCGTTCTCCGCATGGACTGTCGAAGACCGGAGCCAAGACCAACTGCTGCTATGCGACCTACATGGCCGCACCCGGTCATGGCTGATGGCCGCACCCGCCAAATCCGGCGGAGGCACGCGGTTGTATTTCGGTTCGGCAGTGGTTGCCGCCAAAGGATCGGAATCCGGAACCGATATCGGCTCCGGATTCCGGCTGCTGCTCGGGTTCCACAAGATCTATTCGAGAGTTCTGCTGCGTGCCGCCGTTAACCGCTTGCAGGTCACCAACGGCTGATCCTCACATCCTCGGCAGATCGAATACCAGCACTTCCGCGCCCTGTCCTTCGGCGAGGTTTACCGAAGTTTCGTCCTCGAATAGCAGTGCGTCGCCCGCCGCCAGCTTGCGGCCGTTCGCCACGATCCCACCACGCGCCACATGCACATAGCCGAGCCGGCCTGGAGCCAACGCCAGTTCGGCGTGCTCATCGCCGTCGAACAAGCCCGCATACATCCGCGCATCCTGGTGGATGTCGACCGAACCGTCCGCGCCATCGGGACTGACCACCAACCGCAACCTACCGCGCTTGTCTTCGGCAGAGAAATTCTTCTGCGCATAAGACGGCGTCACGCCCTGCTCGGCGGGGATGATCCAGATCTGCAGGAAATGGGTCGTGCCGGCTTCGCTGTAGTTGAATTCCGAGTGCTGCACTCCGGTACCGGCGCTCATGCGCTGCACGTCGCCCGGCACAATACTGGAGCTGGTGCCCATGGAATCCTTATGCCCCAGCGCGCCATCCAGCACGTAGCTGATGATTTCCATATCGCGGTGGCCGTGTTCGCCGAAGCCGCGGCCGGCAGCCACGCGATCTTCGTTGATGACGCGCAGCGGGCCCCAGTGGACGTGGCTGTCGTCCTGGTAACCGGCGAAGGAAAAGCTGTGCCAGGAATCCAGCCAGCCGTGGTTGGCGTGGCCGCGTTCGCAGGCGGGTCGCAAGGTGATCATGTTTCGCGCTCCAGAAGATGGGGTGCGCGAAGAATGAGGGCCCTACCGATGCAAAGTAAGGCCCCCGGAACCGACTAATTGTTCTACATTTAGAATAATAAGGTAGAACTTCGCCGGATTAGACTCTTCCTTGTTATCAACGGGAAGCGGTACTTTCCTTAGGAACGTATTGCGGCCAGCCGCCCGCCAACGCCTTGTACAGCGACACCACCGCGACTGTATTGCGCACCCTGCCCTGGGCGAATTCGTCCTCGGCTTGCAGGCTGGCGCGTTCGGCTTCCAGCACATCCAGCACGTCGATGGCGCCGTTGTCGTAGCGCAGCCGCGCCGTGGCCGTGGCGCGTGCGCCGGCGGCGGCGGCACGTTCCAGATGCGCGTTCTCCTCGGTGCTGCGGGACACCCGAACCAGTGCGTTTTCGGTTTCCTCCAGCGCCAGCAGCACTGTCTGTTCGTAAGCCGCCAGGTCCGCGGCCGTGGCCGCATTCGCGGCTGCGATACGCGAACGCACCCGCCCGACATTGAGGAAGGAACCATCGATGCCCAAGGAAATCAGGCGTGTTTCGCTATCGCGCTCGAACAGCGCACCGGCATCCAGCGCCTGCGTTCCGATCAATCCGCCCAAGGTGAAACGCGGGAACAGATCAGCGGTCGCCACGCCGATGCGCGCGGTGGCCGCACCTAATCTGCGCTCGGCCGCGGTTACATCGGGTCGACGGCGCAGGAGGTCGGCGGGCGTGCCCGCGGCCACGGATTCAGGCAACGAAGGCAACGGCGTGGCGGTATCCAGCCCGGCCAGCACGGTTTCCGGTGTCTTTCCCACCAGCACCGCAATGCGATGGGTCGCCACTGCGATCGCGGACTGCAAAGCGGGAACCCGCGACCGCGTGTTCTCTAGTTGGGTGCTGGCGCGATCCACTTCGAAACTGCTGCTCAGGCCCGCACTGCTGCGCAGGTTGATCAGCCGTAGGGTCTGGGCCTGGTTGTCGGCGTTCTGTTGCGCGATGCGCAACTGTTCCTGCAAGCCACGCAAGCGGAAATAGGTTTCCGCCACGTCGCCCACCAGCACTACCTGCGCTGCGGCCAGATCGGCCGCGCTGGCTTCGGTCTCGGCACGTTGCGCCTCGATGCTGCGACGGATGCGGCCGAAGAAATCCAGTTCCCACACCGCGCTGATGCCGGCGCTGTACTGGTCGTTGTCGCGTCCCGGCCTGTCCACGCCCGGCGCCTGGTCGCTGCTGCTGCGTGCGTCGCTGGCTTCGGCGTTCACGCCCAGGGTAGGCAGACGATCGAACTTCGAATTACGTAGCAATGCGTTGGCTTGCTCGTAATGCGCCAATGCGATGCGCAGGTCGTGGTTGGAGAGCAACGCTTCATCGACCAGCTGCTCCAGCACCGGATCGCCGAAGCTGCGCCAGAATTCCACGTCGACCGATGGCGTCGCCGCTTGTGCGGTCTGTGACGGCACATCGTTGGAGGGCATGCTATTGGAGAACTGGTCGACCGCCGGCAAGTTCGGCCGCACGTAGTCCGGGCCAACGGTGCATGCAGCCAGCAACGCGCTTGCGACCGCGACGGTGAGAGTACGGATCACCATGGCAGCACCTCGCCGCGGTGCTGGAACGTACCGGTCGGGCCGGCTTCGTCGAGCAGCGCCAAAGCCACGCTGGTGCTGGCGCCATCGGCCAGTTCCAGCTGCCCGTTGCTATTCATGTCGGTTTTCACCGAACCCGGATCGGCGGCGTTGACCTTGATCGCGGTATCGCGCAACTCATAAGCCAGCTGGACGGTCCATGCATTGACCGCCGTCTTGGACACGTTGTAGGCCGGCACTTTGAAATCGTAGAGCTCCGAACCCGGGTCGCTATGGAACGCCAGCGAAGCGAGGCTGCTGGAAAGATTGACAATGCGCGCAGCTGGCGCGCGCCGCAGCAGCGGCAACAGGGCCTGAGTGACGGCGACCATGCCGAACAGATTGGTGTCGAAGGTCTCGCGCCAGGTCTCCAGGTTTTGCTCGGAAGGCGACTTGGCGAAGTCGTCCTTGAAGATGCCGGCGTTGTTGACCAGGATATCCAGTCGGCCGTGGCTGTCTTCGACCTGCTTGGCAGCGGCTGCGATGCTGGCCGCGTCGCTGACATCCAGCGCAATGGCTTCCACCGGCAGTCCTTCCGACTTCAGCGCCTGGGCGGCCTCACGGGCCTTGCCGAGGTCGCGTCCGGCCAGCAGCGTATGCACGCCGCCACTGGCGAGCTGGCGAACCGTCTCCAGTCCGATACCGCGGGTTGCGCCGGTCACCAGCGCGATTTTCTGATGGTTGCTCATGATCTACTCCGTTGACGCGCGCAGGGCGCGCGGGATGTTTCGTGTTTCGTTTTTGCGCGATCCGCCGATGTTCACCAGGGAAGGACGTTGTCGAGATAGCGGTACGAACCGTTGGGACCGGCATCGTCGATCAGCGCCAGAGCGACGCTGGTCTTGGCGCCGTCCGGAACCTCGATCTCGCCTTCACCCGCGTTCATGTCCGTCTTCACGTAGCCCGGATGGATGCTGTTGACCTTGATCTTGCTGTCGCGCAGCTCGTAGGCCAGCTGTACGGTCCAGGCATTCACCGCACTCTTGGAGACGTTGTAGGCGGGAATCTTGAAGTCATAGATCGGCGACGTTGGATCGCTGTGCAGCGTCATCGAACCCAGCAGGCTGGACACGTTGACGATGCGTCCGGCCGGCGACTTGTGCAGCAGCGGCAGGAACGACTGGGTGACGGCGATCAGGCCGAACAGATTGGTGTCGAAAGTCTCGCGCCAGGCCTGCAAGGTCTGTTCGGAGATCTTCTTGCCCTGCTCATCGCGCAGGATGCCGGCGTTGTTGACCAGGATGTCGAGGTGGCCGTATTTCTTCGCCACTTCATCGGCGGCTGCGGCGATGCTGGCCGTGTCGGTCACGTCGAGGACGATCGCTTCCACCGGCAAGCCTTCGGCCTGCAGTTTCAGCGCCGCTTCGACGGCTTTGGCGCGATCTCGTCCGGCGAGCAGGGTGTGGACGCCGGTCTGGGCCAATTGACGGACGGTCTCGAAACCGATGCCGCGGGTGGCGCCGGTAACGAGCGCGGTCTTGGAGGTGTTACTCATGGGGAATGCTCCGAATTTGTGGGGGAGTTGCTGACACGGGGCGGCGGATTGGCGCCGCCCATGCGATCGATAGGACATGTGGTCGATAAGATCGGTCGCGCCGCCAACCGGCGCTATCCGATTTCTGCTTTCGCGATCAAGCCTGCACTGCGTGCGGCGGCGGCGGTAAGTGTTCACCATGCGTGACCAGCGGACGTCCCGACAGCTTGCGCAAGGCGACATAGAACACCGGGGTCAAGAACAGACCAAACAGGGTCACGCCCAACATGCCGGCGAACACGGTGATGCCGGTGACCGAGCGGACCTCCGCGCCAGCGCCATGCGACAACACCAACGGCACCGTGCCGGCGATGAAGGCCACCGAGGTCATCACGATCGGGCGAAGACGCAGACGGCACGCCTCCAGTGCGGATTCGACGATGCCCTTGCCCTGCATTTCCAGTTCGCGGGCGAACTCGACGATCAGGATCGCGTTCTTACACGCCAGACCCATCAACACCACCAGGCCCACCTGCACGAACACGTTGTTGTCGCCGCCGGTCAGCCACACGCCGGCCAATGCGGACAGCAGCGTCATCGGCACGATCAGGATCACCGCCAGCGGCAGGGTCCAGCTCTCGTACAGCGCGGCCAGCACCAGGAAGGCGAGCAGCACCGCCAGCGGGAACACCACCAGCGCGGCCTTGCCCTGGGTCGCCTGCTGGTAGCTCAGGTCGCTCCAGTCGATGCCCATGCCCGGCGGCAGCACCTGTCCGGCCAGCTCGGTCACCTTGGCCATCGCCTCGCCCGAGGACATCACCCGCGGGTCGGCGTCGCCTAGCAGGTCGGCCGCCGGATAGCCGTTGAAGCGGATTACCGGGTCCGGGCCGTAGGTCCGCTTGATGTTCACCATCGAACCGATCGGCACCATCTCGCCGTTGGCGTTGCGCGTGCGCAGGTTGGCGATGTCTTCCACGTTGTCGCGGAACTGGCCATCGGCCTGCGCGATCACCTGCCAGGTGCGGCCGAACATGTTGAAGTCGTTGACGTAGGCCGAACCCAGATAAGTCTGCAGCGTGTCGAACAACTCGGTCAACGGCACACCCTGGGCCTTGGCCTTCACCCGGTCCACTTCCGCATCCAGCTGCGGCACGTTGGCCTGGTAACTGCTGATCGGGAAGCCCAGACCCGGCGTCTGCGAGGCTGCGCCCTGGAACGATTGCACCGCGGTCTGCAGCGCGCCGTAACCCAGATTGGTGCGGTCCTCGACGAACAGCGACCAGCCCGAACCGTTGCCCAGACCCTGGATGGGCGGCGGCATCAGCGCGAACGCGAAGCCTTCCTGGATGCCGCCGATCTTCTGGTTCAACTCGGCGGTGATCGCCGCCGCGCTGTTCTTGCGCTGGTCGAACGGCTTCAAGGTGAAGAACACCACGCCGTTGTTGGGCGTGTTGGTGAACTGCAGCGGGTTCAGGCCGGGAAACGCGACCTCGCTTTCCACGCCCTCGATTCCCTTTGCGATCGACGAGATCTTTTTCAACACCGCATCGGTGCGCTCGATGGAAGCGCCTTCTGGCATCTTCACGCCCGCGATCAGGTACAGCTTGTCCTGCAGCGGGATGAAGCCCGCCGGCACCGCCTTGAACATCACGCCCGCACCGATCAGCAACACCACGTACACGGCGAACACCGCGCCGCGCTTGCTGAGCGCGCGCGACACCGCACCCTCGTAGCGCTGCGAGTTCTTCTTGAAGAAACGATTGAACGGGCGGAACAGCCAGCCGAACAAGCGGTCGATCAAACGCGAAGGCGCATCCTTGGCCGCGTCGTGAGGCTTCAGCAACTTGGCGGCCAGCGCCGGCGACAGGGTCAGCGAGTTGATCGCCGAAATCACCGTGGAAATGGCGATGGTCACCGCGAACTGCTTGTAGAACTGCCCGGTCACGCCGGTCAGGAACGCCATCGGCACGAACACCGCGCATAGCACGAGTGCAATTGCGATGATCGGCCCGGACACTTCCTTCATGGCCAGATGCGCGGCCTCCAGCGGGCTCGCACCCAGCTCGATGTGCCGTTCCACGTTCTCCACCACCACGATGGCGTCGTCGACCACGATGCCGATGGCCAGCACCAGGCCGAACAAGGTCAGCGTGTTGATCGAGAAGCCAAGCAAATACAGCGCGGCGAAGGTGCCGACGATGGATACCGGCACGGCGATCAACGGAATGATCGACGCGCGCCAGGTCTGCAGGAACAGGATCACCACCAGCACCACCAGCAACGTGGCTTCCAGCAGCGTGGTCACCACCGCCTTGATCGAATCGCGTACGAAGATGGTGGTGTCGTAGATCGACTTGTATTCCACGCCCGGCGGCAGCGTCTTGGCGATCTCGTCCATCTTGGTGATCACCGAGTCGCGGATCTCCAGCGCATTCGCGCCGGGAGCCTGGAAGATACCGATGGCCGCGGCGTTCATGCCGTCCAGGCGCGCACGCAGGGTGTAGTCGCCTGCGGCCAGTTCGATCCTGGCGACGTCGGACAAGCGCACGATTTCACCATCGGCGCCGCTCTTGAGCACGATGTCGCCGAACTCCTTGGTGGTGCTCAGGCGGCCCTTGGCGTTGATCGGCAGCAGGAAATCGCTGCCGTTGGCCATCGGTTCCGCGCCGAGCTGGCCGGCCGAAACCTGCACGTTCTGCTCGCGTACGGCACGCAGCACATCGCTGGCGGTCAGGCCGCGTGAGGCGACCTTCTCCGGATCCAGCCACAGGCGCATGGCGTAGTCGCCGCCGCCGAAGGCCTGCGCGTCGCCGACGCCCTGGATCTTGGCCAGTTCGTCCTTCACGTGCAGGCGCATGTAGTTGCGCAGGTACAGCGAGTCGTACTTGCCGTCGGTGGACACCAGGTGCACCACCATCAGGAACACCGGCGACTGCTTCTGCGTGGTCACGCCCTGCCGGCGTACATCCTCGGGCAGTCGCGCCAGCGCCTGGCTGACCCGGTTCTGCACGCGCACCGCCGCGTCATCGGCGTCGACGCCCGGCTTGAAGGTGACGGTCAGCTGCAGCACGCCGTCGGAACCGGCGATGGACTTGATGTACATCATGTCCTCGACGCCGTTGATGGCTTCTTCCAGTGGCGTGGCCACGGTTTCGGCGATCACCTTGGGGTTGGCGCCGGGATAGACGGTGCGTACCACCACGGAGGGCGGCACCACTTCCGGGTATTCGCCGATAGGCAGCATCGGGATCGAGATCAGGCCGGCGGCGAAGATCACGATCGACAACACCGCGGCGAAGATCGGCCGGTCGATGAAGAATCTTGAGAAGTCCATGGGTGGATTTCCTGTAACTGGAGAATCTAGAAAAGAGAACCCGTCTCCCTGCAAAGCAAGAAGTCGAACCCTTCCCCCGTTTCACGGGGGAAGGTGCCCGAAGGGCGGATGGGGGCAGCTTTTACTCGACGGAGAGAGGGCGCCAAGAGCACCCCTCCCTACCCTCCCCTGCTTCGCAAGGGAGGGGACCGTCGTTTACTTCATCGCTACTTTCGGCGCGGGCTGTTCTGGTGCGCCCATCGTTACGGTCTTGGCCTTCACCGGCATGCCGGGCATGAACACTTTCTGCACACCGCTGACGATCACCTTGTCTCCGGCGGCCAAACCGGATTCAACGATGCGCAGTCCATCGGCGGTGCGTCCCAGTTGCACGTCCTTGCGCTGCGCCTGGCCCTTGGCGTCGACCACATATACGTACTTGCGGTCCTGGTCGGTCAGCACCGCCTTGTCGTCGATCAGCATCGCCTTGAACTCGCCGCTGCCGAGCACGCGGACCCGTGCGAACAGGCCCGGCGTGAAGGTGCGATCGGCGTTGTCCAGCAAAGCGCGCGCGCGAATGGTACCGGTGGCCGGGTCGACCTGGTTGTCCAGGAAATTGACCACGCCGGTGTGCGGGAAACCTTCCTCGCCCACTAGCCCGACCTGCACCGGCACACCCGCACCGTTCTCGCTCGGACGCTCACCCTTGCGCGCCAGTTCGGCGTAATGCAGGAAGGTGCGTTCGTCGGTATCGAAGTGCACGTGCATCTTGTCCAGCGACACCAGCGTGGTCAGCACACTGGCGGAGTCGCCGGCGCTGACCAGGTTGCCGGCGGTGACCAACGCGCGACCAGCGCGGCCGCTGATGGGCGCGCGAACCTGGGTGAATTCCAGATTCAACCGCGCCGCATCGACTGCGGCCTGGGCGGCGGCGACATTGGCCTGCGCTTCGGCGGCGGCGGAGCGCCGCTGTTCGTAGGACTCGGTGGAAATGGCCTGCAGGTCGGAGAGTTTCTTCGCGCGTGCCGCTTCGCTACGGCCCAGTTCGGCCTGGCTGCGGGCGCGGGCCAAATCGGCTTGGGCGCGCGCGAGTTCGGCGCGATAGCTGCGCGAGTCGATGGTGAAGAGCACGTCGCCCTTGCGGACTTCCTGGCCTTCTTCGTAGTTCACGCGGTCGATATAGCCGGATACGCGCGGACGCAGGTCGACGTTTTCCACCGCTTCCACGCGGCCGCTGAAATCGTCCCACTGGCTGACCTGCTTGACCAGTACCGGCGCGGCGCTGACTTCCGGCGGCGGCGGCATGCCGGTTTCGGCGGCCTGGCCGCTGCAACCCGAAATCACCGCGACGGACAGCGCGAGCATCACGCCCAGCGCAGTAGTGCGTAGCGCACGGTTTTCAAGAAAAGAAATAGCGTTCATTGGTTGGTCTCGTGGGTGGACAAGGGGAAAGGGAAACGGTTGAAAAGCGGCTGCGGCGGCGTCAGCGCGCGGCCCGCGTCGAAACGCACCACCGGCTGCGCGCGCTCGGTGCGGGTCAAAAGCGACACTGCATGGCGGCCCACGGCAATGGCGCTGGGCCATTCGGCGCAGGCATTGCGCGCATTCTCGGGCGTGCACACCGGCTGATCTACAGACAACATCTGCACGCGCACGCCCAACGGGTGCGACTCTTCGTGCAGCACGTTGGTCAGCATGCGCAGCGCGGCGGCGGTGATGGAAGCATGGCCGTAGCCAGCCCAGCCGCGTTCGGCGTACGGCCCGCCGATCAGGATGTAATGCGAAGTGCCTTCGCTCTCGGCCAGGAGCGGCACCAAGTGGCGCGCGGCGGCAAGGTGCGGCAGCATATCCATGTCCAGTTTGCGGCGCAGGAAGTCGGTGGGCTTGTCCATCAGCCGACCGCCTTCCAGCGGACTGGCCAAGCTGGCGAACACCGCGCGCAACGGACGCTTGCGTTTGCGCAGGTTTGCCACCAGGTTCGCCGCATCCTCATCGCTGGTGATGCAGCCGGTGGTCATCAGTTCCAGCGCGGGTTCGCCGGCGAAGTGTTCGGCCAACGCTTGCATGCGCGGTCCCTCGCGACCCACCGCAAGCACAGGGCTGCCGGCTTCCAGCAACGCGCCGACGACACCGAAGCCCACCGTGCCGCCAGCACCCAGCACCAGGATCTCGGGGTTCAATATCCCACTCATGGGACTTTTACTCCCGTCGACGGGATAATCCCAATAGTAGCGATAGTCCCACGACCCTTCCGTCCAAGCCGCACCCCGCCGCCAGTCTGGCTGCGATGGGGGGAGGTGAATTCGCGAAAAGCCGTACCGGACAAGCGATTAGTCAGCGCTTTCAGCTCGGAAAGCGTCGTCTCTTCGTTGATTTCGGGGTCCGGCTCGGAGCGGAAGAAGCGGGAAAACAGCATGGCGGCAGCGGGCTCTTTGGGGCGTGCCGACAAGATAAACCTGCAATCAGGACTTGATTAGTCCGAATTAAAGGGAATAATAATCCCGTCAGCGGTCCAATACCCGTACCACCCCACCGGGAGTTCCTCATGAGCCACGATCTCAACGACACCCTGATCTTCGTCAAGGTGGTCGAACACGGCAGCTTCATCGCCGCGGCCAATTCGCTGCGCCTGCCCAAGACCACGGTCAGCCGCAAAGTGCAGGAACTGGAAACGCGCCTCGGCGCGCAACTCCTGCATCGTACTACCCGCAAGCTGGGCCTCACCGAAGCCGGCAACATCTATTACGAACACTGCCAGCGCATCGCTCGCGAATTGACCGAAGCCGAGAGCGCGGTCAGTCAGTTGCACGCCGGCCCGCGCGGCTGGCTGAAGTTCACCGCGCCCTACTCCATCGGCATCGACAAGATCGCGCCGTTGCTGGGCGAGTTCCACGCGCGCCACCCGGAAGTGCGGGTGGAGATGATCCTCAGCAACGAACCGCTGGACCTGATCGGCGGCGAGATCGACGTCGCCCTGCGCATCGGCAACCTGCCCGACTCCAACCTGGTCGCGCGCCGCCTGGGCAGCCTGCGCACGCAGGTGTACGCCAGCACCAGCTACATCGCCAAGCATGGCGAGCCACTGCATCCGGACGACCTGCAGCACCACCGCACCATGGCCATGCCCAAGCATCGCCACGGCAACAGTTATCAGTGGACCTTGAATGATGGCGTCGGCGATCGCGACTTCACCGTCAATCCGATCCTGGTCGCCAACGATCCCGCCGCGCTCAAAGGCGCGCTGCTGTGCGGCGAAGGCGTGATGATCGCCGCCGACGTGATGGTCAAGCCGTTCGTGGAGATGGGCCATGTGCAACGCGTACTGGCCGGTTGGATCGGCGGCGAGTACGAGTTGAACGCAGTGTTCCCGCGCGGCCACGTGCAGTCGCCCAAGGTGCGCGCCTTCGTCGACTTCCTGCTGGAGCGGCTCAACCTGGAAATCGACTACATGAGCGTGCACTGCCCGCTGTTGATGGCGCAGACCGAGCTCGCCAAGGTCCGGGAAGACGCTGTCGGAGCCGAAGCCGAGGAGACCGCCGCGGTCGGCCAGCGTATTTTGGAAACGGTTGCTCCTTGATGACCGCAGAGCTTCGATCTTAACTATCGTCATCCCGGCGAATGCCGGGACCCAACTTTCACCTCACGCACGGTTGGGTCCCGGCATTCGCCGGGATGACGGACATAAGCACCAGCTGTGCGCCTTAGCCCGACACCAAACTGAAACAAAACCGACGCAAACTTGTTGCCTGGGCGTAATGCCGGGCGCTGCCCGGCCGCTCCGTTGGAGAAACCGGCATGTCCGCAAAGTTCGCTCTTGGTTTGGCGCTTGTTCTGGCGTCTTTCGCCGTACTGGCCAAACAGCCTTATGTGGACATCGAACAACGCCTGACCGCCGAGCAATTGCACGCCACCGGGCTGGACCAACTGTCGCCCGAGCAACTGAAGCTGTTGAACGGCCTGCTGCGCGAGGACGTAGTCAAGGCCGTCGAAGCCAGCAAGACGGAAGCGGAAACCGAACGCACCTCATCGTCTCTGATCGGCCTCAACGATGAGCCCATCCGCAGCCGCGTGAAAGGCTCGGTCGGCGGTTGGGAGCCCGGCACCGTGTTCGAGTTGGAGAACGGCCAGAACTGGAAGGTGCTCAAGGGCAGCATGAAACTGCGCAAACCCTTCGAATCCCCCGAAATCGTCGTCATTCCCGGCATCGCCGGACGCTGGTTCCTACAAGTGGACGAGGACTTGCCGAAGGCGCGGGTTTATCGGATCGATTGATTCCGCGCCGCCGGAACCGGGATCTGGGTTCGCTCCTACCTGAACCATTCTCCGAGGAATTGCGTGGATATCCGTCGCAATGCCCGCTTCTACCGTACGCCAAGGCGATTCGACCGCTGCATTCAGTCTGGTGCTGTATAGCTGGCATGTCGCTGAAAAGGCGATGTTGATGGCTGACGCCATAGGGGCTTGCTTATGCCTATGAACAACTCCGCCGCACAAGCGGCGATGGATTGGATGCCGGATCTGGGGCGGGAGCTGCTGCACTGGCAACGCGTTTATCCCGATCGGCCATACTTCAAGTCTGGCCTGGAGTTCGAACGCTATATCGCCACTTTCAAGTTCGGCTACGACACTTTCCTGCTCAACCACCGAAAGAGTCCCGCCGAGCTGCAGTCCAAGCTGTGCCATCAATACAAAGACGGCGTGGCGGCCTGCGACCGTATCGACTGGGCCGAGGCCGAGATGATCGTCTCGGCCACTTGGGCGCGGTTGGCGGATGCGGATTCCGCGCGGGCAGCGGTCAGGCTTTAGCGGGGAAAAGCGCGAACCCCGAGTGCGATGGCTTCAAGGATGCCGGGTCTAAGTCCGCACGCTTGAGGCTTAGGGAACGAGCTTCGGCGAAGCGCCGGAATCAGACCTTCTGTCCTGGGCCAAGAAGTTTGTGGATACCGACGCCAATGGCGGCGCCGATGCTTTCAGCAACGATAAAACCCGGCACGTCGGAGGGCGCGATTCCAGCGAAACTGTCGCTGAACATGCGTCCGAACGCAGCGGCGGGATTCGCGAACGACGTAGATGCGGTGAACCAGTACGCCGCTCCGATGTAGGCCGCGACCATCGCCGCAACGCGTGACGACGGCGCCCGCAGCACCACCAGCAAAAGCCCGGCGGTGGCGACCGCCTCGGCCAGCCATTGCCCGTAGCCATGCCGCGGCTTGTCGGAGAATTGGAGGATGGACATATCAAACATCGCATGCGCGAGCCATGCTCCGCACACGGCGCCCGCCAACTGGACCACGATGTAGCCCGGCAGCAGCGTCCAAGACAGCTCGCCACGGGTGGCCATGACCGCGCTGACCGCCGGATTCATGTGCGCGCCGCTGATCGGACCGAACACCTCGATCAGAATGTAGAGCCCGCCGATGGTCGCCAGCGTATTGGCGAGCAAAGCGACCGCATCGTTACCGCCCGCCAACCGTTCGGCCATGATTCCGGAGCCGATGACCGTAGTGAGCAGCAGTCCGGTTGCGATGAACTCGGACAGGAGACGGCGTGACGGAATCGGGCGTGGCGGACTCATCCGGCTCCAACCTTCCCGATTTCACCCAGTTTCGTCTGCGCCGCCAAGCGATCCAGGCTTTCCAACGGCAACGACAGCAGAAGTTCGATGCGGCGGCGGAGCGTGGCGAACGCCGCGGTGTAAGCGTGCCTGCGCGTGGCCTCATCGCCGGTTGTCGCCACTGGGTCGGGAACGCCCCAATGGGCGAGCGCCGGATGGCCCAGCCATACCGGACAGGCTTCGCCGGCCGCGTTGTCGCAGACGGTAATGACGATATCCATCTCGGGCGCTCCTTCGGCAGCGAATTCGTCCCAGTTTTTGCTGCGTATCTCGCTGGTGTCGTAGCCGATCGCCTCGGCGAGTTCCTTCGCCATCGGCTGCACATGGCCGCTCGGACTGCTGCCGGCGCTGAACGCTTTGAAGCGGCCCTTGCCCAGCACGTTCAAGATCGCTTCCGCCATGACGCTCCGCGCCGAGTTACCGGTGCAGAGGAATAGCACGTTGTAGATTTTGTCTTCCATCGTTTGCTCTCGAAGTCACAAGGAGGGATTCAGCGCCGCGGTTTCTTTCGGGGCAGAAAAGCACGATCGACCACCACAACAGTTTTCGGTCAAGAAGCCGAGCAACGCGTTCATATGGTCGTAGTCGGCGCGGACGCGGATTACCCGCCCCTCGCGTTCGTCCGTGACCAGTCCCGCGGCGCGCAGCTGATTCAAATGGGAAGTCAACGTAGCGGCAGGCAAATCGAGCGCATCGCGTAACTGGCCCACCGCTAGTCCCTCCTGCCCTGCCTGCACCAGCGCCCGATAAGCGGCAAGGCGGTGGCTGTGTGCGAGCGCGCGGAGTGCGTTGATGGTTTGAACGGTATCCATATTTCCACAATTCCCGAATAGTCGAATTTTTACAAGGAAAGATTGCATCTTCATTACAAGAGGGCCGCTCTCGCCAAACGACGACGCATTTCCGGACCGTGCCCGATAGGACCACTGTGTCTTGACCCTGTCATGACATGCGCATCGAATCCTCCGCAACTGCCCAGCACCAGGGAGAGGGGACGACATGGCTTCATTTCGTACGCAGGCCGCGATAGCGCAACACGCCGCCATCAGGTCGCTGGCCTTGCTGCTGTTGCTGCCGGCCGCATTGGCCATTTCCGGCCGCGTGCAGGCACAGCAGTGGCGAATCGCCAGCGAAAAAGACGGCATACGAATGGAGACTCGGCAACTTCCCGGCGAGCGCTTCGACGAACTGCGCGTCAGCACCTCACTGAAGGCTTCGCCGCAAACCGTTGCGGACTATCTGTTCGGAAAGTACCTGGACGAGAAGAACAGAAACATCCACCGCACTTTCATCAAACGCGAGCGGGAACTCACCATCTGGTCGGACGTACTCAACACGCCGATGATCAGCGAGCGCTGTTACTCCATGCGCTTCGAAAGGCAGGCCCATGCCAACGGCGAAATTCGGGTGCGGTTCGTTTCGCTCGACTACGTGGGCAAGAAACCCAAGCCGGATTGCATCGCGCTGCGTTCGCGCGGCGAATGGGTTATGACTCCGACCGGCACGGGTACCCGACTGACCTATGCCTCCCTGACCGACGTCGGCGGCAAGGTTCCCGTGGCTTTGGCGCGCCACTCGCTGTCGGCCGCCGCGATCTCAAGCGTGCGCAAGGTGGTCGCGGGCGCGTCCGGTTTAGCCCTGCCTCGCGGAATCGGCGACTGAGGTCCGCATCTAGGCATCGATCGATTGTTTGGCCAGTTCCTTTCGGAGCGATTCCAGCTTTTTTTCGACGAACCGGTGGAGCTGATTACGGTCCGCCCAACGGATCGGCGAATGGCCGGACTCGCAAAATTCCAGCAGCAGAGAACAATCCTGCTGTTTTCCCAACAGCGTGGCGATGTCCTTGTCGTCGTACTTGACCGTGGATTCGATTCCCGCCTCAGCCAGAATCCGTTGCTGCTGGGATTGCCGCCGAGCCTTGCGCCGCCATCGGTGCCAGTCTTCGTCCTCGCCCGTTTTGTGGGCTTTCTTCGCGGCTTTCCTGGTCTTTTCCCTGCTTATCGAAAACGCGGCCTCGAGGTCGTGTTTCGTCACCCCGCCCCACGCCAAATCGCCCAGAGCGGCTTCCAGCTGCTTCAGAAGGCCTCTGGCTTGAAGCAATTCCGGATCCGCGGCCAGCGTCTCCTGCAGCACGTCGCGCCTGGCCTCGACCGCGTTTCGACGTGCCCTGCCCAACAGCTTCAGCCATTTCTCATCTCGGGTCTGGGCCGTAAGGTGATCTATCGCCTCCACCAGCGCCTGCGCGTCGCGCGTACGCGAGAGCCCCTGGTTGATTTCGGAAAGCAGATAACTGAGCGCCTCTGCACCAGGCCCTAGGGCCGCGCCCGCCAACGCCAGAATCGAACGCACCCGCCGAATGGACTTGCGCGCCTGATGCACGCCCTTGTGCCGATGCCCGCCCTGCCGGCCCAGATAATCGGCCGCAAGCGACAATTGCGCGCCCGCAATGCCGCGCAAAGCGGCGCCCAGATCCTTCGGCGCATCTTTCGAGGGAGCGTTCATGACAGGCGTAGCAGGCCGCGATCCAGGCAGCATACGTCAAACGCAAAGGCTTCCGCCGTCAGCGGTGCTCTACGTATTCGGAAAACAGCGCTTGGTGTTTTCGTTCCCAAAGGTCCAGCGTGTCGGCCTGTCCGAAGACCTGGTCGAGGAAGGCCAGCGACAATCCTTCCGTCGCGGTCTTGACCTCGGTCGCCACTTTCAGCGAATCGAAATAGCGCCGCTCGGTGAAGACGTTGTGGCTGCCCTGCTTGTAGACGGCCAACGCCTTGAATGGGCCACCGGTGGCGTCGAATATCTTTAGCCGATCCTCCAGTCCCGATCCGAAACCCGGAATGCGAATGACATCGTCGGCGGTGGTGACATGCAAGGTGGGGATACCGATACCGGAAAGGATCGGCGCGAAATCCTTTTCGCCGTAAAAAGGCGGTGCCGAAATCACAATGGCGGCACTGATGCGCGGGTCGCGGAACTGCAGCAGGCGTCCGTCGCGCATGACTTTGGCGCCAGCGGCCAGCAGGGTGGTGTTGGCGCCATAGGAATGGCCGGCGGCGACGATACGGTCGCGCGCGATGTGCGCGCCGCGTCTGCTTTGCAGCAGGCGATCCAGGGCAAAGCTGAAGTCGTGCACGCGGGCGATCGCTTCCTGATCGCCGGCGGCCTGCTGGAAACGCGCGACCAGCGAGAACACGTTGCCCTGCCATAAGGTGCGGTCGCTTCCCACATGCTGCAGGTGCAGGCTGGCGATGCCATGGCTGGCCCAGTACCGCCCCAGGTAGGAATACCCGTCACGCGAGCTGCCGATGCCGTGCGAGAAAACGATCAGCGGGACTTTCCCAGTATTCGCCGATTCCGGCCAGAACAGGCGCGCCGGCACGCGTCGCGCACGGCCTGCATCGGTCCATTCCAGGTCGGTGACCGTGAAATGCTCCTGGCCAGCGGTGGTCTGCTCGGCGAAAGCGGCGGCGGAACTCGCGTTCGCGTGCAACCAGGCCGACATCGTCGCCAGCGCGATCGCGAGCAGCATCAGTCCGCCGATGCGCAGACGGGCCGAACGGCGGAACAGAGAAGAGAGCGGCAGGTTCTTGAGCTTCATGATATCGGGGGTCTTACGATGGGGATGGCGCAAAGACGGCAGCCCCGCCGGGTCGGTGGGACGATGGCCTTGCGCGGGGTCGCGGTCAGGGTTTGTTTTTGGGACGTCCGGCTTTGAGCGGGCGTAGCGCGTCCAGAGTCGCGCGCAACTTCGCCTGGTCCAGGCTGGCCAGCACTTGCAGGCCGGCGCGCAGGAGTTCGCTTTTCTTGGTCGGTCGCTTGAAGTCCAGCGCCCGGTCCTTGAGTGCGGCGATCAACTCGAAATCCTCGCGCGGCAGGGTGAAGCTATCGCGGATCAGCTTGTCTTTCTTCACCAGCTGCGCTGCTGGGGCTGCCGCCATTGGGGAAGATTTCCGCTTCGCCGACGTCGCCGGCTTTTTCGCCTTGATCGGCTTTTCCGCCTTCGCCATTTCGGTGGGCGTCTTGCGGCTGCCGCCCTTCGGTTGATTTCGCTTCATTGCGGAAACCTTATTAATTATTTATACCATTTATATCATATAACCGATTCCGCGCAAATGCTCGGCGACGACCGGAGTTGGCGTCCAGTCGGCTGCTAGATCTTGAAGGGCTCGCCTTGCCTGATTGCCGGCTGTCCGGCCACGGCGACCAGCATTAACCTTTAGGGTGAATTTATCGCCTGCGAATATCATCCACAGGCGTATATATGCCTTTCCGCTGGTCATGGCGCCCACACCTTGATGTACGCACCGCGTTCATTGACGTACATGACGATAGCGGCCCGAGCTGTGTAGGCATCGCCTGCCAGCCCCCAGTCGGAGCGGCGTTAGCCTTCACCACGGTCAAGAACGAAGACGTGCTCGACGCAGGGCTGCCCCTTGAACACAGCCTCTACCGTGCTACTCACGCGCATCCCTGCCCGCTCAAGCAGTCTGATGGCTGGAGTGTTGCGAGCGTCGGTAATGGCGATCACTCGGGCAATAGGGGTATGCATGAAAAGCAGGTCGAAAACCGCCCGGACCGCCTCACTCCCGAAGCCTTTGCCTTGCGATGAAGTACCAAGGGAAAAACCGATCTCCGCTTGTTCCAGATCAAGAGAGACGCAAACGCCCACGTCCCCGATCAGTTGGCCATCGCTGCGAGTAGCGATGCCGAGTTGGCACCAGCGGCCGGGTTCCAACAGCGAGGCTGAGCTTTGCTCATGCAGAAAGGCAACAGCTTCCGATTCCGACAGGGCCGACCAGCCCTGGTACCTGGCTACCTCGGGGTCGCTGCGATAGGCATGAAAGGCGCGCAGGTCGGAAGGCCGCAGTCTGCGGATCGATACGCGCTCGCAGTGGCGGGGCAGTTGCAAGAGTGTGAGCATGGTTACTTTGAAGGCCAACGTCCGAAGCGAGTCAACCCGAGAAGCCTGTTCGACCGAGTGAATGGCTGAGCCGCATCTACGTTTCTGCCATCCCATCTATCCTGATGGATGCCAACACAGGAAGCGGTGCCGGATTGTCGGAGTGACTATAGAACTCAAGCCCCGATAGCTCAGAGTCGATCGCCCAGACTAGGATGCCCACGTATTCACCGTTCGGCGCGTTCGCGTCCGCGTTGGCGACAATGCGTGCGCTCTGACCACGTTCTGGCGTCAGAAAATCTACTGATGCACACCCACAATCGCAACGACCGATAACTTGCACGGTTCGAGCCTGTTTGCTCAGTGCAATGGACGCATCATCAGTCGCAGCAATAGTGAGCACCCGCTCAAGCACGGCAGACTCAGCGTCTGAAATTTTCCTCACCGCTACGAGGGGTCTTGGCATGCCGCATCCTAGTCCCGCATGAAATGACAGCTGTATCCACCAGGATGCTTGCGCAGATAGTCCTGATGGTACGACTCGGCGCTGTACCAGGTGGCGGCCGGCTCGATGGAGGTGGTAATGGGCTGTTTCCATTTGCCCGAGGCGTTCACACGCGCTATCACCTGCTCGGCCGTCGCTCTTTGCTCGGGGGTGTGCGGAAACAGCGCGGACCGGTACTGGGTGCCGACATCGTTGCCTTGGCGGTTGAGCGTGGTCGGGTCGTGCAGTTTGAAGAACCAATTTTCCAACAGGTCTTCGTAGCTCAAGAGGGACGGATCGAAGGTGATTCGTATGGCTTCGGCATGGCCCGACTTGCTGTCGTGGGTGTCGTCGTAGGTCGGGTTCTCCAGCCAGCCGCCGGTGTAGCCCACGTCAGTATCGATCACCCCGGGCACCTCGCGCAGGATTTCCTCCACGCCCCAGAAGCAGCCACCGGCGAGGGTCGCGATCTCGATGCCCTCCCCGCCAGGAGCTGGATTGTTCGCGGTGTCGTTCTCGTTCATTGCGTTTACCTCATCGCCTCTTGCGGATCTTGGGGGGTATCGTATTCCACTTGCCTGGCTCGGCGAAGTTATCCGCGAAGAAGCTACCTGGAAGCGTCGTCACTGCTTACCCCGCTCGCCCAACGCAATGGCCGATCCTGTGAACGGCAATACCAAGTCATATCCCGGCGGCGGCGGAACGACTGGGGTGACCGCGGCGGTGCCAAACTGGGTGACGCCCTGTCCGAGGCTGTAGGCGACGTCATGGCGGAGGCCACCGAATTCGAACGGCGTACTGGCGATCAGGCGTGCGGAGAACACGTTGTTGCCCATCAGCGGCTCCGTCGTCGCACCGGTGGTAGCGGAGACCGTCGTGCCCACGACCAAACTGGCGCGGCGGAAGGTGGCGATGCATTCGCCCCGCGCGAACGAGGCCGGGTCGTCGAAGTTGCCCGCCGGCTGCCGCTGCAGGTACAGGGAGAATTCGCCGACCGGGTCGATCCCGAGCGATAACGCACCGTTGGTGACGGCCTGCGACTTGAAAGGCGTGGCGGCGAAGGTGAAGTGTGCGGTCGTCTCCCCGGGTTCGCCGTCGAATAGCGGCACGTCGAATAGAGGTAGATGCAGGAAGTAACCGTAATCGGCCAACGCGCCATCGTTGGTGCGATAGAAGCGGCCGGTGGCGTACCAGGCGAGTTCGGCGGGCAGCAGAGCAGTCATGAGGTTCGATCCTTCGATTGGGAATGGTTCGGCGGTATGCGCGCGTGGCACACGTTACTGTAGCCATGACCGGGCCTGGGAGAATCCGGTTCCAATTATTGCTTCCAGCAGCGGCGGCGATTCCGAAAAGAGGGAGCCGCCGTAGGCACTGATCCGCTACGCTCTACCTGCGCTACGACACTTGTTTTTAAGAGGAGACGCAGCATGGAACGATTCACCGGTGGTTGCCTATGCGGCGACGTCCGCATTGTGGCGTCGGGACGTCCCTACCGGGTCGGCCTTTGTCACTGTCTCGACTGCCGCAAGCATCATGGGGCTCTGTTTCACGCTTCCGCGGTGTTCCCTCAGGAGGCGGTGACGATCGAGGGCGAAACACGCGACTACGCCGGGCGATTTTTCTGTCCCCGCTGCGGCTCGTCCGTTTTCGGACGCAGCGCGGACGAAGTCGAAGTGAACCTGGGATCCTTCGATGCGCCTGACCAGCTGAAGCCGACCTACGAACTCTGGACCCTCCGTCGCGAGTCTTGGTTGCCGCCGTTTCCGTTAGCCAGACGATACGAGCGCGATCGTGAGGCCACGAGTCGGTTTGAGGACTAGGTCGCACGAATGGCGCGAACGGGTTGAGCTGACCCAACCCACGCCCTGCCCTTCCGTAGCTAAAAAGACCCCTCTCATTCCGTCATCCCGGCGAAAGCCGGGACCCAAGCCGGCATGCGCGTGAAGTTGGGTCCCGGCTTTCGCCGGGATGACGATCCTTGAGTTGATGTGAGTCCGCAGAAGAATTTTCTGCGGTTCTCTTCGTTCCCATAGCAATCTGACGCACGGCAATAGCGGGCAATGCACACCCTGATGGCCTGATCGTTACCCAACCTCATTGAAGGTTCCCGTGCGCACCTCGCCACTGCGTGCGTAGCGGGCGATCAGCACGCCGCTGGCCGTGCGGGTCGAGTGCGTCACGGTGAAGGCCGACGGTTGTGCGTTGTCGTCGAACAAGCGCTTGCCGCGTCCCAGTACGACGGGATAAATCATGAGCCGAAACTCATCCACCAATCCGGCGGCAAGTAGTTGGCGCACCATGTCACTGCTGCCCCAGGTCAATAGGTTGGCGCCACCCTGCTGTTTAAGCGCGCGTACCGCGTCGGTAAGGTCGCCCTGCAGCGCATGACTGTTCTGCCAGTCGAGCGTATCGGCTCGATGGGTGGCCACGTGCTTAGGCACGCTGTTGAACTGATCAGCGATGGCGTTGCCGGCCCGTACGCGCGGCCAGTACGCCGCCCATATGTCATAGGTGCGCCGCCCCAACAGCAATTCGAACGGCTGCGAGAACAGTTTCTGCAAGTCCTGGCCGATGGCTTCGTCGGAAAACGGCACTGACCACCCACCGAAGCGGAATCCACCGCTGGGATCTTCTTCAGGCCCGCCGGGGGCCTGGATAACGCCATCCAGACTGAGGTGTTCGGCAACGATGAGCTTGCGCATAGTGTTCTCCGAGTCGATGGACCCGAGCGGTCCCATGGATACGACGAACGACTTGCATGCGGATCGACAACTAAGTTCGGAGAAGTCCGTAGGGTGGGCCTCGGCCCGCCATTGCCATGTGTCCAGTTGCGATGACTTCGCAAACAGCGACGGCGAAAGCACATCGTACGGGTCGCGGAGAAAGTCGATCCAGACTCAATGACAGAACTCACATTTAATCCTATGGGTTTGACACCTCTCTCATTTCGAGATATTGCTGAGCTCAACTGAAGGTCAGTGCTGAATAGCGGGCCTCACTCATAGCGGTAGCCGGGGTGAACATGGACGTGAGGCGCGCATGACTCCCAAGGGCTGGTTGATCCTCTTTCTCGCCGCAGGACTTATTGGGACGCTCGCACTTTCCCTGGTCCTGGTGAAGCAGTTCTCTACTTCTCCTGCAGGAACCGCGGAGAACGTTCGTCAGGCTATTGGTTCCAAGCCGTCGTCATCCGCGGCGATCCCCAAGTTCGATTCGGAGATCGACCGCCCCCTCCTGTTGCCTCCGAGCAACACGCCGCTGGTGCAGGTCATTAGCGAACTTGAGAAGAAGGCACTGACCGGCTCATCGAAAGCGGCTTGCAGGATCTCTCAGGACATTCGCCGTTGCGCCAATGCCAGTGCGCAGCTGGATCTTGCCGAGGCGCTTTCAAGCGTGCCGGTACTGCCTGGGCGCAAGGAAAGCATTAGCGAAGAACTGCTGCAGCAAAGCCAGAAGGACGTTGACTTCTGCGCCCAGGTGCCCGCTACGATGCTGAGCAAAGGCTATGAGTTCCAGCGCATCGCCGCCAGTTCCGGCAACAAGACCTACGAGCGATGGCTGGTCGCGGCTCCGGCCTTGGATCGACAGAACTTTTTGTCCAACTTGGGTGAATGGCAGGACTACCGCAAGCGCGCGAGCAATTACGTCAACGCAGCGTTGGCCAACCGCAGCGGCGAAGATTTCATCCTGCTGCTTGGGGTATACGCACCCAAGAATGTCACCGGCATCAGACCTCCCTATCAGATCGTAGATGATCGGACTTTCTTGGCGTTGATGAAGGTAGCCCAGAAGCAGGGCCTGCGAGTTCCGGCAGAGATCAATGCGGCCGCAGACCGGATGTTTGACACCCTCAGCCGCAAGGAAATGGATTTAGTAGACGCAAGAGCCGCAGAACTGGGGGATGGATGGCGTTTCGAGTCGCCACCTGCTCTTCCCTATGAGGAAGTAGTCGAAGCCGCGTCAGATTCGTTCTGCCGCTAACCGAAGCCTCAGCGCAGCGGCATTAGGCGGAGGTCGCTTGATACTCAAGCAAGCCTTGTAGCAGCAGCTCGTCCTCAATATTGAAGATCTCAGGCGTCGGATCTCTAGGCTTGGTCGCAATCACCATGATCTGACCCAAGCGCAAGTCTGGATTTGCCTCCCACACCGCTCGAAGCGTGTTGAGTAAGGCGTCAATTCTTGCCGGATCTCTCATAGGGGGTCCAATGCTTGAACTAAGCCGACCCGCGAAGCGGGTTAGGCTTGAATGAATTGTTAGGTGCCAGACGACAGAACCCGCTGAGCACGGAAAATCGAAAGTACGGACATGAGCGCCCAGTTAAGATAGGCCAAACCTCCTATCAATATGCCTCCGATGTCGGAAATGCGCCAATAGCCGAAGAAATACTGGAGGCCCTCGGATGTTGTGGCAATGGCCACGACCAAACACACAATAAGCCCCAAGGCCAGAGTGGCGACAGCTCCGCGGAGTGATGGCCTACGGCTAAGGACATTGATCCAAGCGAAGCAGGATATTGGTGTAAGGGCAAAGCATCCGAACCCTCCCGACACCCACCCGTGGCCAGCACCAGCGAGAGCAATGCCAGCAAACAGCATGAACACGGCTACCAATATCGCGACACCGTATCTCATGGCACTTAACTACCCCAATTGCCGGACTCGTCCGTATAGCCGCGATCATACCGGTGACCCCCTCTCCCTTGATGGGAGAGGGTGGCCGAAGGCCGGGAGAGGGTGCGCCGGAGCCTTCGGCAAGAAATGTCCATGAAGATTGCGAGCGGGAGAGCCAAAGCATGCATCGCTGCGCTCGCGCGCCCTCTCCTGCCCTTACGGGCATCCTCTCAGCCTTGCAAACCCTTCGGGCGCCACAAGGGGAGAGGCAGAGACATGCGCCGGATCTTCAAGGGCGGAGCTGACCATCCGCTACCCGGATTCCGTCCTACGCGAGCTCACCAGAAAATCACCAGCACTACGAAACCAATAACCAAGACAGCGCATGCAAAAAGAAGCGCGATGAAGTTTCTGCCGCCTGCGCAATCTGCGCAGTATCGCCCCGAAGTTCCGGCGCTGCCCACCACAAACAGTAGAGCTACGGCATACCAAGGAAGACTGCCAGTGACGGCAGGGTTCTCTTCGCATTGCTCACATAACTTGGTCATGCTGCCTAACGCCTGAAGTAACCCGACCCGCAGCAGGGCGGCGACTGGATGAGAGTATAGCCAAAGGGGTGCAACCAAGCGTCACCCGAATGTGGGTCAGCTTGAATGAATTGTTAGGCGGCTGCATCAGCCAAGCCTGTCATGCTGAATCTGCCACACCAAGCCAGTGAGGACGCCGGCAAGTCCAAGGACGATTGCTGCCACCGTGCCGAGGCTGGACTCGCCAAGCGATGTGTAGAGCCAAATGGCAGCACCAACACCGACGGAAGTTGTAATGAAGAAGCGCCAAGACCCAACTAAATCAACAAAGTCTGCAAGCTCAAATAAGTCTGAAAGCGCCACAAATTTGTCCTTCTGCCTAACGCCTGAGTTAAACCGACCCGCGAAGCGGGTTCGGCTTGAATGAACTATTAGGTGTTACAAGGAACTGTCCAAGTCCTTGGTGACCGCACGCCAACCAATAGTGACTACGAACAATACTGGAAGACCAACAAATATTAGAAGCTCTATTAGAGGCGACACCTTGCCTCCGAGGAAATAGGCGAGACCGTGACCATTCTGGTACTTCGAGTATTGCCAGAGACTCGCCAAACCAACCCCAAGCGCGATCAGCACAACATATGGCAATTTCTCGGTCCATCGCGCTGATCTGGCCATAACACCTAACGCCTAAATTAAACCGACCCGCGAAGCGGGTTCCGCTTGAATGAATTGTTAGGCCCCATTGCCGGCCACCTGCAAGAGCTCGGCCTTAACGCCCGCGTCGATGTTGGACCATTTTGTACTAGACGCAAGCCGCAGCTCGCAGCCTTGCTCACGTGCAGCATCGAGGATTTGCTGGAACCAGCGGGCGTATGACCATTCACGAGGGGCTGGCGCGTATAAGGCGCGGCGATCTGGGTCCCAATGAACTTCCATGGCCTCGCGATAAATAAAGGGAAAGCCACGGTCAGTTGGCACGACATAGAGTTTGCCGGTTGCGTCTATCTCCAACTCGGCAATTGTGTCTCGCTTCATGGGTCTAACTATCCAATTGACGGACCCGTCCGCATAGCCGCGATCATACCGGTCGGTGGGACCAGCCAGGAATGTGCAGCTAGATAGGTTGAACCCCCTCTCCCTTGAGGGGAGAGGGTGGCCGAAGGCCGGGAGAGGGTGCGCCGGAGCCTTCGGCAATGAATGGCTATGTGGATGGCGAGCGAGAGAAAGCCAGAGCACGCGTCGCTGCGCTCGCGCCCCCTCTCCTGCCCTTCGGGCATCCTCTCCCACAAGGGGAGAGGAGAGGCGAAATCACCACTGGTGGGCCAGCTTCGCCACTCGACTCCAAAGAGGTAGGCGCGGCCTGTGGTAGACCGACGTCCGAGCATTCTGCCTTGCGCGCAAGGCCCGGAACTCTGCACACGGCCTGCGGAACTCCGCCTTCGGATCTTTTTTGCTTGCGCGCAAGCTTGCGAGGCTCGGCTCGCGAAGCTCGGAGCTTTGCGCTTGGCCCTTTCGAGGCCGGCGCTGGGACTATTTTCCTTGCGGGCGACTCCTGGAGCCTTGCGGATGACGCTAGGACTCTGAATCCGCAAGGCATTTTGCTTTGCAGTCGGGGTTCGAATGGTTGCGTGCAAGGCTCGGAGCTTTGCGCGCGAGGTGCGGAGGCTGGACGTTGGCTCTTTGAAGCTTGCGGCCGGGTATGCGGAGGATTCGCGAGGGAGATTCCGGCTCGCCGTTGCTGTTGATGGAGCAAGAACGGGGTCAGAGAACAAATGCATTTGAAACGAATAGGTTCTCTGACCCCTTTATTCCGACCCCTTTGTTCCGCCGCATCCTACGAGGACTCCTTGCGAGCGAGGTCGAGTTCTAGTCAGACGGCCGCTGCAGTTTCAGCGGCGAAGTCGCGATAAGAACGCAAAGGACGGCCCAGCAGCTGGCTCAGTCGCTCGACGTCGCCCGCCTCGGGCACCATGCCATCGGTGAGGAAGCGTTCGGCCATCTGACGCATGTCGTAGGCCATCCACGCTGGCATGAACTGGCGCAGGTTTTGCTCGAAGCCGGCCGTGTCGTCGCCGCCGTAAACAATCGTGCGGCCGAGTGCCTCCGACCAGATGCCTGCCACTTCAGTACCAGTCAGCGTGTCCGGACCGACCAAGTTGATGCGGGTCAGCGCACTGCCCTCAGGTGCCTGGTCGCGCGCGAGCAGCTCGATGGCGGCGATCTCGCCGATGTCGCGCGCATCGATCATGGCAAGGCCCTTGCTGCCGATGGGCATGGGATACACGCCGTAGCCCAGCACCACGTCCTTGATGGTCAGGTCGTTGTTCATGAAATAGGCCGGACGCAGGATGGTGGCGTTGAAGCCCATCTGCTCGATCATGCGCTCCACCCCGAACTTGCCCGCGAAGTGCGGCACGTTCACATAGCGATCGCTGTGGATGACCGAGAGGTAGACGACCCGCTTGACGCCGGCCTCGCGGGCCACGTTGAGCGTGATGAGCGCCTGGGTGAACTCATCGGCCACCACTGCGTTGAGCAGAAAGAGCGTGGAGACCCCTTCGAAGCCTTGGCGCAAGGCATCGACATCGAGCAGGTCGCCCTGCACGACTTCCACCCCATCGGGCAGGTTGGCAGTAGCCGGATTGCGGACGAGGGCCCGCACCTTGGCGCCACGCTGAGTGAGTTGCTGGATGACTTGGCGGCCGACATTGCCGGTGGCGCCGGTTACGAGAATGGTCATGGGACTGCTCCGGTTTGGTTGGGAGGCCCATGATTGATGATCCACTTACGGTCCGATAGCCCGTATAATTAGACCACCTGTCTCATTGGTGGAACATATGGACCTGCTGGCTCTGGCTGATTTCAATCTGGTGGCGCGCCACGGGGGATTCGGCCGGGCGGCGAGAGCGGCCGATAGACCCAAGGCCACACTGTCGCGGCGGGTAGCGGACTTGGAGGCGGGCCTGGGAGTGCGTTTGTTCGAGCGTGGCTCTCACGCCCTGAAGCTGACCCAGGAGGGGCGAGCCCTATTCGAGCGCACCGAGACGTTGCTCATTGAACTGGGCGAAGCAGTCACCACGATCACCGCGGGAGGCGAAACGCCCCGCGGCAGGCTGCGCATCAGCGCGCCGTCGCTGTTCTCCCACACGGCCATGGGAACACTGTCCGCCGAGTTCGCGATGCGATATCCACAAGTGCGCCTGGAAATTACGCCCGAAGATCGGGCGGTCGACATGGTGGAAGAAGGATACGACCTGGTGATCCGGGTCAACCCTGACCCCAACGAACACCTGATCGGGCGCATCCTGCTTCGTGATCGCTTGGTGGCGGTGGCTAGTCCTGAGTTGCAAAGGCCGGCGGCGGATGCGCCGGCGCCAGCGGTAGCGCGTTTGTCCAGCACTCAAACGGACTGGGATCTGGCCACCCATGAGGGCGATGTGCGCATCTCCATCGACCCGATCTTGCGACTGGGTTCGTTGATCATGATTCGCGATGCCGTGCGCACCGGGGTAGGCGCGGCGCTGCTTCCTCTCTCCCTGGTCGCTGGCGACCTGCGTACAGGGTCGCTTGTGCACTGGGGCGATGGGAAGGGTCCGCCGATAGAGATCTGGGCGCTTTACCCGTCGCGCCGCCTGCTCAGCGCGCGCGTGTCCGCCTTCCTGGAATTCTTGAAGGAAGCTTTTCCGTTGGGACAACCGGAAGAGTTGGCCGCCTACATCAAGAGCTGAGGATCGGGAGGTTGCAGAACTCGTAGGGCTGCCACACCAACGCGCCTTTCACTAGCGGGCGGGCCGTGCGCGTCTTCCACCCTTGCGTGGCGTAGTCGCGCGACTTTGCGCGAACTCCGGGAAGGTCTCTGCTACCGGCGTTTCATCCGGCAAGATGTAGAACACCCCGCCCCGCTCGAACGTCGGACGGATGATCTGCTCGTAAAACTCGGGCGAGACGTTGATGCAGCCATGAGTGACCCGGTTGTCGTCCGGCGAAGGCGATGCAAGGCGTTCGGCGCGTTTCTCGGCCGGGACGCCAGTAGCGGTAGGGTGAAGGGAGACCGAGGAATCGTAGTCCACCCACAGCACACGCCCAGCGTCGATTGACGGACCGAAACCGCCCACAAAGCGACCCGCAGGCGTCGTGCGATCCCGGCCCGGAATCTCGCGAAGCGCGAGACCGGCCACGCCGGGGGCCACATGATCGCCGATCGCCGAGCCAAAGAGCCCAGGCGCCGCGCCACGAAGCCGGCCGTCGCCGCCGAACACCAAGATCTGTGCGGCGGCCTTGTCTATGACCGCGAACGGATAGCCTTGGCTGTCCTTGGCGGCGACCACCCAGCCCGCGAGCTCAATCACGGTGTCGGAGACCTCTTGGCCTCGCGGAAGCTGGTCGACGGCGGCGACCGGTTGCGCGTCGGCCTCCTTGGCGCTGGCCACGCCGAAGCCCGCGAACATCAGCGCCAGCGCGAGCGCACCATAAACGGCCCGGACCGCAGGGTGTGTGTAGGTACGGATGGGAGAGGTTCCTTAGAACGAAGACTGGGTGAAGATAAGGAGACCGGTGGCCAGCAAAGGCCACCGGGTCACGGTTCAGGCCATTAGTCGCGAATGGCGCGAGAGCGACTAACCGCGCGGCGTGCGGCGCGGCGCCGTTTCGAGCTTCTGGACGCGGCTTTCTATTTGATCCAGCCGTTGGTTGGCCTGCTGCGCGGACTGATTGGCCGATTCGGCGCTCTGGGCCGCGCCCTGCACCTTCGTATCGAGTTGATCGAGGCGTGAGTTGATCCCTGCGAACTCGTCTTTATAGGTTGCGCAGGAAGCAAGGCCTACGCTGATGATCGCCACGCCGAGCGTACGCGCCATCACCGCTTGTTGTTTGGTCAGAAACATTCCACTTCTCCTTCTTCTGGGGAGTCGGGAATATAGCGGTCTTTTCGCCGAAGTCATGACCTGCCCTTAGCTGACGTTCGGATACGTAGACGGAATGTGAAGACGTGGCAACTAGCAAGTGTTGCGGCTTGAGTCCATCAGTCTCCACCTATAGCAGGTACGCTGGGTTGTTAAAGCCAACTCAGCCTACGGCCCTGAATTTCGCTTTTTCCCTATTGGCACCGCAAAAACATCTGGAGAGACGACATGAAACCCGGAATGAAGGCCGTCCTGCTTCCCTTATTACTCATGTCGCTCTATCAGAGCGCTCGATCGGAGACGCCCGTTCCGAGCGGACGCCAAGTACCTGCAAGCCGGCCAGCCTCCAGCGATTCGCGGGAACTCCCTTACCACTGGAGTAACGTCGCCATCGTGGGCGGCGGTTATGTTCCCGCGATCTTGTTCCATCCGGCTCGCAAAGACCTTCTGTTCGCGCGTACGGATATCGGAGGCGCCTATCGACGTGATCGGGCGACAAAGACGTGGGTCCCGATAATGGACGGCCTCAGCCCGTCGCCCAACTGGTGGTATTCCAGTCCCGAGGCTATCGGCCTGGATCCGAAAGATCCGAAGCGTATCTACCTTGCGGTGGGGTATTACGCTTCCCCGATCACCGGCAGCATCGAATGGAACGGCAACGGAGCCATGCTGGTCTCGTCCGACAGCGGCAAGACCTATCTGACGGTTCCCTTACCTTTCAAGAACGGTGCAAACGACAACGGGCGCGGGGGCGGCGAGCGCATCGCCGTGGATCCTGGCCGTACGTCGAACGTCTACTTCGGCACACGAAATGCCGGCGTGTATCTGTCGATCGATTACGGCGCGAGTTGGAATCCGATGACGGGATTCCCGGCGTCTGCGAAGATGCAGAATTCCAAGCGCTCCAGCGACGCCGGCGTCGTCACCATGACTCCGTATGTGGTGGGAAAATCGACCGCCGCGCTCTACGCCGGCGTTTCCGCCACCGGCTCGGGCGCCGACGCCATGGGCCTGTATGTGATGACCGAGCCCGGCAACGTTTCCGCGCCCTGGGTTGCGGTGGAGGGGCAGCCGACTGGGATGTTCGTCCAGCATGTGGTCGCCGGGCCGAACAACAGGCTGTACCTCAATTACACCGATCAGGAAGGACCGGCGGGAATCACCGACAGCCAGCTTTGGGAATTCACGCCGGATTCCAGCTACCGATCAGGTAAGTGGCGGCAGATCGCTTTGCCGGGCGGGCCGGTGGGCGGCTTGGCGTTGTCGCAGAGCCATGCAGGATTGATGCTGGTGTCGACCGTGGGCCGCTATAAGCCGACCGATACGCGCTGGTTGTCGCCCGATTACGGCAACACTTGGCATGAGGTCGGTGGCGATGGCGCCTCGTACGACAGCAGCGCATCGCCTTACATCAAGAACGGCTCGCAGAACTGGGAATCGGGTATCGCCATCGATCCGTTCAACGCGGCGCACGCGATCTACGGAACAGGCGGAACCGTATACGAGACCTACAATCTGACCGACGGTTTGAACGGTGGCCTTGTGAAATGGTCGACCAAAGGAGCGCTCGGAATCGAAGAGTCGTCCATCGTGAGCCTGGTGGCGCCACCGTCAGGCAAGACCTTGCTTTTCGCGGGTCTGGGCGACTGGGGCGGATTTGCTTTTACGGATTTGGCGAAATCCCCCGCGCACGGGAATCTGGAGTCGTTGGCCCCGGCCTACCCTTCAAGCCTTGATTTCGTGCAGAGCAGCTCGAGCACGATCGTCGCTGCGGTTATTCCGGGTTGGAAACCTTATCCGGGCCCGAAGGCCCAACTCTCGACCGATGGCGGCATAACGTGGAGCAGCTTTGCCGGCAACGTGGCCACGACAAAAGGCGGTGGAACCATTGCAGCCTCGACGGACGGCAAGTCGTTCGTTTGGGCTCCGGGCGACACCAGTGTTCAGTACCGCACTGGCGCCGACTGGTCTGCGTCCGCGGGTATTCCCGGGCAGGCGCAGGTCGCCAGCGACCGTGTGGCGGCAGGCGTCTTCTATGGATTCAAAGACGGCGAGCTGTTTATGAGTCGTGACGGCGGACGGAGTTTTTCGATCGCGCAATCGAAGCTTCCTGCGGACGGGCGGCTGTACGTAGCGCCTGGTGTTCGTGGTGAAGTTTGGCTGGCCTCACCCAGCGAAGGAATCTACCGCGCGGAGGGCGGCAATGACATTCACCTGACCAAATTGGACAGCGCAAGCGGCGCGGATCTGCTTGGCTTTGGCGCCCCGCCAAGCGGCTCGAAGACGCCGACGGTTTTTCTTTGGGGCAAGGTCAATAACAGCTCTGTCGCTTTGTTCCGATCAACCGACAGCGGGGCGAAGTTCGTCCGCATTAACGACGATCATCATCAGTGGCCTGTAGGCGCACGCGTGGTTGTTGGCGATATGCGTAGATTCGGTGTCGTCTATATCGGCACGAACGGCCGGGGCATCATTGTGGGGAAGCCTTAAGCGCCGTCCTGCAAAAACGCCTCGGGCAGGCTCAACGGGTCAGGGCTTCACGAATCGATAGGCGAAGCGATCGGTGTCGCCCTTGATCGAAGGATCGAACACCTTGATCGAGTGCGTATCGTTTTTGTCCGCGAGCATGGTGCTTTGCCCGCCCAGTACGAAGCCGGCGGCCTCCACCTCCTCTCGAACGGAGGCAGGCTCAATCCGATGCAGCGACTGGGCGTCGCTCGTGCCTGCGTCGACGGCAGCGGCATGGTCTACGATGACGTAGGACCCACCTCGTTTCAGTCGCTCGAAGACCGCTTGATTAAAGAGGGCCGGTGTCGCACCCCTGGTCTGGATCAGGGGGGTGTGGAGGTCGTGATAGAACAGGTGCATCCACACGACGTCCGCGGGTTGCGTAGCCTCTGCTATCGCCACGAGGTCCGCCGAGACAACTTCGACGTTCTCCCGGCCCGGCTCCTTCGCAAGCGCCCGCATGCGGCCGACCGGATCGTTCTTGAAGTGAGCGACCTCGGCCGGCACAAAACTGTAGACCTGCCCTTCGGGTCCCACGATGTCGGAGAAGAGAGCGGTCCAGTCGCCGTCGCCCGGGTACACGTCGATGACGGTGGAACCCGCGTGGACTCCCGCGAACCGGATCAACTCGGACAGCTTGGATTGGTCGTACATGGTGATCTCCTTTACGGTTCGCATTCGACGAGCGCGCAGCGAGCGAAGGGACGTTCTTCTCGGTACTCATGGATTGCTCCTTCCGATCATGGGTCTTCGTCGGTGAGGACCTTGTATTCATCAGTCGAACTTGACCAGGTCCTTGAAGATCAGTTGACCCCAGCTATTTCCGCGCGCCTGTACAAGCAGTCCACCTTCCGAAAGCCCGCCAAGTTTGATCGGCGAGAAACCGAGATTTTCCGCAAGCGCACCAATCTCCGCTGCGGCAGCATCGTCGTCGCTCGCCAGGAACACGACTCTCTTGCCGCCATGTACGGCCGGATCTTGCTCAAGGACGGCAGCGATCAAATGGTTGAAGCCCTTGACCAGCCTGCCGCCAGCGAAGGCTTGCGCAACGGCTTTCGAAGAAGGTTGCCCTCCGAGTTTCTCGGGTGGCACTCCGTAGGCATTGGTCACATCGACGATGGTCTTCCCCTGCCAGGTGGAGAGCGCTTTGGCGACCTCCGGGTGCGATTCGAAACGGACCGCCAAAAAAAGGATGTCCGCCTTGACGGCGTCCGCCAGCGTTTTGGAAATGATCGTCGGGCCGATCGCGGCCACCTCGGCTGCGAAACTTGCAGGGTCGCGTGTGGTTGCCACGGATACTTCGATGCCCTTGCGGGCAAACGCCTTGGCCAAGGCTTGGCCGATATTGCCGAAGCCGATAATTGCGTAGCTCATATAGTTTCCTTTTGGTTTACCACGCCCTTAGGTGCTCCGACAGCGAATGGAGCGGCCGGTCGGACGTAGCGCGTCAGAGTTGGGCCAGGCCGCCGTCCACGGCAACCTCGCTGGCGGTCATGAAGCTGCTGTCCGACGAGGCGAGGAAGGCAGCGACTGCGCCGATCTCGGCCGGATCGGCCATGCGCTGGAGCGGAGTCATCGCGGCGTAGACCTTCTGGCCCTCTACACCAAGCGCCTCCTTCGCCAGTTCGGTCGCAGTCGCCCCAGGCGACAGCACGTTCACTCGAATGCCGGTGCCCTTGAGGTCCTCCGCCCAGGTTCGTGCCAGGTTGCGCACGGCCGCCTTGCTCGCGCTATACGCGCTCATCGTGGGAGCGCCCGTGGTGCCGGCGCTCGATCCGGTCAAAATGATCGAACCGCCCTGGCCCATCAGCGGCAGCGCTTTTTGGACCGTGAAGATCGTGCCTTTCACATTGGTATCGAAAGTTTCGTCGATGTGCTCTGCGGTGATTTCGCCGAGCCGAGCCTGGCTTCCCGCCCCCGCATTGGCGAAGACGATGTCGAGGGTTCCGCGCTCGGCCTTCACCGCCGCGTAGAGGCGGTCGAGATCGGCCTCATCGGAGACCGAGCCCGCTACTACGCGGGCATTGGGTCCGAGGTCGGCCACAGCGGCGTCGAGCGCTTCCTGTCGGCGGCCGAAGAGGAAGACGATGGCACCTTCCTCAATAAAGCGCTTTGCTGCGGCGCGGCCGATGCCGGTTGCGCCACCAGTGATCACGGCGGTCTTTCCTTTCAGTCTGTTCATGTCATGCATCCTTAAAGTGGGGTTGAAGCAAGGATTGCTTGCTTGAACACAAGAATGCGGGCCTGATAACCTAACGACAAGTATGCACATTTTGGTAAGTATCAAAAAATGACGACGTCTCTTGAAGTCTGCGATACCGGCTGCGGGCTCAACGCCACGCTGCGCATCATCTCGGGCAAGTGGAAACCGCTGGTCCTGTTTTTCCTGCGCAACGATCCGAAGCGCTACGGCGAGCTCAAGCGCTTGATTCCGGGCGTCAGCGACAAGGTGCTGATCCAGTCATTAAAGGATCTGGAGGCCGATCGTGTGCTGGCGCGGACAGACTACAAGGAGGTGCCGCCGCGCGTGGACTACGCGCTGACCCCGCTCGGCCGCAGCTTGGCTGAGGCGATCGTTCCGCTTTGCACCTGGGGAACCGAGAACGCGGCGGAAATGGCAAGCATCTTCGCCAAGCGCGACGCGTTGCCCTAGCGTACTGCTGAATTACCACGGAGCCGGGCGAGTCTCCGCATCCGTGGTAAGACAGAACTCGTAGGGCTCGGGAGGCCCGTCGTGCCTCGTCGACGCTAAGCTGCGACTTCACTCTTCCTTGATGACCAGGCGCGTAGTTTGAACCTCACGCGGCCGCTGCGGTGTTCACAAGTACGCAGATCCCCGCGGGATGGAGGTGAGCCATGACTCGGCAACGCTCCGCTTTGGCGCTGGTCCTTGGCCTTTGCCTTACGACAAGTAGCCTCCACGCACAAACCGCCCCGCAAATCGTTTGGTCCATCCCCACGCCCAGCGGGCTCGCCAATTCCATCGTCGGGGTCGGTTGGTCGCCCGCCGGCGGGCGCCTCGCCGTGGGGTCGACAGATCGGTGGGTCCGTGCGCGCGCGGCTTCGAACGGGGCACTCCAATGGTCGACGCTGCAGACCCCCATCGGCTCCGGCACCGCAGATCAGACGATCTTCTCCACCGACAGCGCGATGGTCGCCGCGCACAACTCGGGGCAGGGATGGACCTAGCGAGTGCATCGTGCGGCGGATGGCGTGTTCGTCGGCAAGCTCGTCGGAACGTTGCAGCCGAACGGCGTCGTCACCTTTGCGCCGGATGCGCAGTTGGTCGCGTTCACAGGCGATGTCGGCTTCAGTAACTGGAGCCTGGCGAATTTTTCGACACTGCGCCTGGTCGGTTCCGGTTACAACAAGATTTCGACCAATTGGGTGTTCTCGCCGAACAACGCGCTGCAGGCTTCCGCGTCGCAGAGCACGATCACGATCCAGCGCCGCAGCGACGGCGCCGTCCTGCAGCTGATCACCGGCGGCAACGTGCGCGGCGCTACGCCCATGCAGTTCTCGCCCGACAGCATGACGCTCGCAGCGTACACGCGCACGCCAAACGAAACGACTTTGTTCCGTGTCTCCGATGGCGCGAGGCTGCGGCGATTCACCAACCCGACGTCCAATGAAGGCGTGTCCTTCGTGCGCTTCTCGCCAGGCGGTACGCGGCTGGTCACGACGGGCTATCAGCCATTCGAAACACCGGAAGGCTTCGACCAACGTGGCATGATCCGGTTCTGGCGCGTGTCGGATGGTTCCTTACGTCATTCGTTCTCGAGCGGCACGGGGCTAGGCGTTACCTCGCCGGTGGCGTGGAACCCGACGTTCACGCGCTTCGCTTTCGGCACCTATGACGGAAGGGCCGTGGTCGCGACCGTTCCGTCGCCATGACGGCGAAAGGGACACAACACCGGATTCGCACCGACGTATGAGCGTACTAGATACGTTGCCCGAACGGCAAAATCCGAATGTCCGCTATGGGTCGGAAGCGGACTTCATTGAATGCTGTCGTGTTAGGCCTTCACCCTCTCATGACCACCATTGCACACTCCATTGTGTTGGTTGAAAGTTGAAAGCTAACGAGCGGTCATTCGCAAAATGCTGTTTGCGACTGAGTTCATACGAGCACGTTCTGCAGGTGTAACAACTTCCGAAGTCAGGAACTCTTCGTAAGTTCTATAGCCGCACCTACCAGTGCTCACGCAAATAGAATCCATGAGCATGGAATCATTTGCACAATTCGCACCAGCCCTACATGCGGCAATTCCCCAAGCGGCGCCAACAGTCGGGTCGCCAGCCATCTGTTGATATCGATCTGGCAATTCGCCAGCAACCGATCTAGACATGAGATTCGACATCTCCATGAGCGCTTCGGGATCACCCGTGCTGAGCGCCCCTTCAAGAAGCTCATTGGCTTCTTCTGCTGAGAGCGGCTGCGCGGACCTAGTCCTAACCTTGATCTTCGCTGCAACGTCACCGTTCTTCGCCGCCTGCTCCAGCCACAGATTTATGGCCTCTGAGGGAATAGGCTGACCGAAATCGACCTTATCGCAACGTGTCTTCAATCGTTGCTTGACTCTGTCGATGCCATTTTTTGAAGCGGGTACCAACCCGGCCAGGCCATCCAAGGTTGCAAGCTGCTTCTTCGAGTCCAAGCTATACCCTGCGCATAAAGCGTAAATCTCAGAAAGTTTCCGTTGAGCTTTTGCTGATCCCTGTTCCGCCTCGACCTTAATTTGCTCGAATGTCTTTTCTCCATCTGCATTGCTTTCTGATAAAGACATCTTTGGGTAGCTTTCGTTACTGCTTGCGCTAGTTAAACCAGAGGCATTTCCAGAACCAACACCATTCCCCAACGGCGTCGGTTTAGTCTGAGTACCCGAAGGCCAGAATAGGAATGCAGACGCGCCTCCGATCACAATCGCCACGACAAGCGCGACCAACAGCTTTCCTGCTTTAGTCATAAGTCATCTTCCAGGGAAGAAAACGGGGTCAGGTTCACTTCCCAGCCGGCCCGCCATTGCCACGAATCCGGTTGCAATGATTTCGGACAGAGCGGTGGGCTGGAGCCCACCTTATGGACCTACGTCACTCTGAACTCTTGGCTTGTCCAGCACCACGATACTTCTGATAGGTGTCTTCCACCACTTTGCGGAGACCCTCTACAGTCGCATTCTGAATATTTGCCAGACCCGTGCGACAAGTGATACCCGGGTCTTGTTGCTTAAATATGCTCAGCGCGTATGAATTAGCCTTGGCTATTTCTTGGCGCATACTCTCTTGAACTGGCGCGTTAAATTCAGGGTCGTTCTTAAGTTCTTCCCTTAGTGGCTTTCCAGCCTCAGTGAGCTTATCAATGAACCCTGCCCTCTCTTTCAGCAGATCATTCTTGATCTCAGGAACCTTCTCTGAACAGTAGTCAATTACTGGGTCCAAGCTGCGTGCCGGCATCGAGACGAGAAACTGGCCGACTGTTTCAATTTCCGCGGTGTCAGCTGACGCATAACCAATCAGAGCAAACAGCAATGCAGCAGCAGTAGCGGAAATGCGGCGCATGTGAACTCGTCTCCTAACGACTGACACAGCCGAGCCGCGAAGCGGCTTCGGCTTGAATGAATTGTTAGGCCGCGCTGCCGGGATAAATGACAGCATCAGCCTCAATCTCAACTAGCCACTCTGGATTGATGAAGCGTGACACTTGCATGGTTGTAGTGGCCGGGCGAATGTCCCGAAAGAACTCGCCATGAACTGCAGCGACAGCCTCCCAATCATCAATGTTGGTTAGCAGAATGCGGGTGCGGATCACTTGATGCAATGAACTTCCGGCATCCTCTAGGGCGGTGGCAATAATCTCCAGGCATCGCCTCGCTTGAGCAGCGGGGTCTCCAATACCAACTGTTTGACCGTCCAAAATAGGAGCAGTGCCGGCAATGGCGACGATCGTTCCGGCGCGTACTGCCCGAGACATGCCAATTTTTGGCTCAAATGGACTGCCACTTGAAATAAGTTTACGCATGAGATCCCCGAATGCTTCAAAGCGGCTAATGCCTGACACAGCCGGCCCGCGAAGCGGGTTCGGCTTGAATGAATTGTTAGACCTGCAGCCGGGACCGCAGACCAGTCACTTCAGCTTGCCAGTCGCTGAAATCCTCAGTGTCTTCCCACAATTCTCGAAGCTCGGATTCTGGGCCCAGGATCCGGTCAATTGCTTGCTGAGCGTCAAAGACAAGCTTAGCGTCAGGCGACGGCTTTACCCGAGCAATCCACTCTAGGAGTTCAGTCTCGTTTTGAGCATCCACCGTGGGACGACCGAGTGCAGCAGCTACAACCTCAATCGCAGCCAATGCGTCAGTTGCGTCCGGTGAGTCCAAATAGCCATCTGCAACTAAGACCCGGCCGATCGTCTCTCGGACAAGCGAAAGGTCGCTTCTCTCCGAGAGATCGGCCAGCCAATCCGCGGCACTGTCATTGCCAAAAGAACCAATTGCCCAACAACCCATGAATTTTCTCCTGCGGGTCTAACGCCTGAATTAAGCCGAGCCGCGAAGCGGCTTCGGCTTGAATGAATTGTTAGGCCTCATTCTGGGGAGGCGCCAGCTACGATTGCAAGAAGCTGTGGACGCGTATAGCGGTCTGCGGGATTTATATCCGCGCTATCTCCAGGATGCTGGTACTCACCGGCGTCAAAGGCGTGGTAGACGCTCCACATGTAGGGCCCCGGCTCGAGCTCAGGCGGTTGGAATGCAAAAAAGTGCAGATTGTTTATAGCGGCATCCGCTGCGTCGAAATCCAGTGAGCCCTCTAGGTAACGAAGAGCTATCCGCCTTGCGAATACATCACAAAATTGCTCATGGCTTAGGCCTGAGGCCTCGGCGCCGCGCTCAAGCTCCGCCATTGGGACTCTCAGCGTGACGCACTCTCTAATCAAGTCATCGAGAAGACTGTCCATGAGGCCTAACACCTGAATTAAGCCGAGCCGCGAAGCGGCTTCGGCTTGAATGAATTGTTAGGCCCTGCCTACAAACCAAGAAGCCAGGGCCACGACAGTAAGGACTTGCGACCCAAGGACGAGTCCTAGATCACTGCGCTTAAAGATTAGCGCGGAAAGCGCGCCGCAGGGGATAGCGAAGAATAAGACAGCAAGGGAAACCACCCCTATGTGGGCAGGATCCCTCAGTGCATAGGGCTGCATAGAAATAGAGCACGCGGTCACTAAGAAGAAGGCTGCGCTCATTCCTGTGAGAAACCTAAGCCAATACGGCCTTTTGGCAATCATATCCATGAGCTAGCGACTACTCTCCAAATGGCCTAACTAGGATTAGATCCCAAAGTGGGGTGTAGCGCGGATTGTGGGGGTGGTCTGGAAGGCTCGTCAATCAGGCTTTGTCTACGCGGCACAAGGGGTTGCGACAGTACTGTGAGCCGGCAGGACATCAAACATTGAGGGTGTTTACCGGCAGGGAGACCGTCTAATGCCTACTGCGGAAGATGTCGCGGTCATAAGCAAAAAGAACAGGCCTATCTGTATGGGATTCGCCGGCATATCCGGATCGACGGACGGCGGCACCTGTGCGAAATAGGCGGTCGAGCATTTCCTGAGCGATCGCGAACAGGCCTAGCCTGACGCGCGTTACCCGGGTCGGAAGGTGGTGGTGGCCACGATCTGGTCGGCGGCTTCGGCCAATTGGGTGAAGCAGTGGGCCAGGCCGGCGCGGGGCAGGATGAGGACGTCGGGGTTGAGAACTCGTAGGGCTCAGCTCAGCCATTGGGAATCACCCCGTACTCGATAGCCATGGTTGTGACGCACCGACGTCCGTCGGCACTCCTGTAGTAACTGGCATGCACCGCAAACGGCGGCTTGGAGAAGTCAATCAGGTTCGCCGGCAGCGGATGAGGCGGAATTTCGTACGCGCGGTAGCCCTGTCGTTTGAGTTGCCGCGCGAAGGCATCAAGGTCGATGGTGCAGGGTCTCGAACCACGCGACGTTGGGGCCGGGGCAATGTAGGTGCCGAACCGGACGCCATGCACCCCGCCCCCCTGCGGCTCTACCTGGAACCAGTACTGCCAGCCCGCGTCGGCGTAAGCGATGTGCCTGACGGCACCCGGCAGATCCGGGTCAGGGACCAACCGCATGTCCATGACCCGCTGGAAATTCCCAGCATTGATGTCCGACCGCTTGCGAAGTCCGGAGATGAATTCGAGCAAGCGCGCGCTCAGTTCTTCGCCACTCAGCTTCTTCGGGCGCTTAGCGGGTTGCGCAGCAGAAGACGCCGCAGATTTCGTCGCGTCCGGCGCAGACGCCAACACTTGCTTTGTTGCCATGCATAGCGAACAAACCATCAACATTAGCCAGGTGTAGCCATGGCATTTGCCTGCCATGACCCTGATCGAAGGGAGGTATGACCGACGGCGAGTCGGCATCGAGGGTTCGGGCTTATGGCGCGCCGGGCCCAATACGGAAATGTGTTTCATCGCTCCCTCCCCCGCTTCGCTCACCGCATGGTGGGCTATCCCCTGATCCAGCTCGATGTTAGGGCTGCTGGGTCCGGCTAACAAGCCGACGTATAACCGGATCCAGCCGCTCAGTCGGAATGCCTTTCAAATGGGGCTTTGGACACAGGAAGACCGATGTCCGCTTTGGGTCGGAAGCGGACATCAGTGTTGGCATCCACACAGCAGAAAGTGGCTGCTAACGGCCAGAAGCGGACAGTCGCCTACGGGTCAACGCAAGCTACAACCGGAGACCCGCCAGTCTGGTCGCTGTCCAGATGCAACGAAACCAACCCGCGCACCGACTGCGGCGCATTGGAGAACTTGGTGGCATAGACCACATTGACGTAGTTGCCGGCTGGCACCTCCGTGCCCTCCGGATAAACAGCGCGAGTGACCGCTACCTGTTTACGTTCGGCAACGGCACCGACCTTTTGCCGGTCTAGCGCGACCTGCTTGACGAACTCGTCCTGGGTCGTCGCGCCCTTGGCCACTGGCGAAGCGCCTGCCCAGACGTCGGCGGCCGCGTTTGGCAAAGTACGATTCGAGCCGCGAACTGGCGGAGGGTTGCTACGTCCCGCCGTGGTGAAGCACCGAACATCCGGGTGTACTCCCGGCTGAATTGCAATGGACTCTCGTATCCAACTCGAAAGGCGGCTGTCTCCAGGTTGGTTTCGCCAGAAGCGAGGAGCCGACGTGCTTCGAACAGACTTAGTTGCTTCTGATACTGCAGGAGCGTCATCGCTGTCAGCGCTTTGAACTGCCGATGGAAGGCGGATGGGCTGAGCAGGGCGATCGATGCAAGCTCCTCGACACGTACGTGTTCGGCGTAGAGCCGTGACTATGAGCTGCTGGTTCAAACCTCTTTAACCTCCGCGTAGATTATCGGCCCTCCATCACTTCACTAGATTGTGTGTAAGCACACTTAGCGGGAGCGGGAATCCCGATCCTGGAATGAATCTGTCGCCACAAGAAACGAACACGGCGAGACTCGTCGCGCAGCTTCGCGTCGTCTCGGCGAAGCTTCTTGAGATGCTTGCAAGGCCTGGCTCAGATGGCAGCTCGAAATATCGGCCCGAGCTCGTCCGTGCGCTTGAGGCTCTCCATGCGGAGACTCTGCTAACTCAGAGTGCCGGTGACACTCCCCGCGGCCTTGCGCCTTGGCAGATGCAGCGAGTGACGGCTTACATGGTCCAAAGGTTGGATCAGCGATTGTGCCTTACAGAGGTGTCTAGCCTCCTCAAGCTCAGTCGCTGGCACTTCTGCACGGCCTTCCGCTGGAGCTCCGGAGATACGCCAGGCAACTGGCTGCAAGCTCGGCGTATGGAGAAGGCATGCGACTTGCTTGCCAGCACGTCGATGAGCATCACTGACATCGCGCTCTGCGTTGGCTATCGTTCGCCGTCAGCTTTCTGCTCGAGATTCCGTCGCCATACGGGCACCACGCCTACTCGGTTCCGGCGACAACCCTGACAAGCGCCTATCCCCGAGGGCACGCAGCCCCTGTCTCTATCCAGGCTTCCACTAGCTCGGCAAAAGTTTGCTGAGTGCCAGGTGCTGGCTTGCGACCCGCACCAGGATTCCATGCCCAACCAACGAGTGAGTCCTCTTTCACGTGTTTGTGGATTTGGGCCAAAGTCCGACTCCCGTTGCGCCTGGGATCTTTCAGTTGCTCGCAAATCTGGCCGATCGAGAGCCCTTGCCACGCCATCGACTCGGGCGCCAGCGCCCAATGGCTGTTTCCTGGTATCGATGCGATAGGAAAAGAGAGGGTGTTTACGTTGTCCTTCTGATGACACGCGGAACACTCCAAGCCGGCAACACCGTGTCCCGAGGCGCCGGCGTGAATCAGTGGCACATGCGGATGCATGTCATCACCTTGTGTCGGAAACCTGGACACAGGGTGACAGTTCATGCAGCGTGGGCTTTGCAGCACACGGGCAGCCTCGGTGAACAGGCTCTCCGATCTCAGTGTTTTGTCTTGTATTCCTCTGAACTCTGCCGGCTCACGCAGTGTCTCTGCTGCTACAACCTTCGACTCCGCGGATTCGCCCGCTGACGGGGCGACGCCAGAGAAGCAAGCCACCAGCAACCCGAGAAGCAAGCTTGCCCCCAAAAAGCGATATGTCGGATACCAGCTCATGCGACCCCCTGCTTAAGCTCCTGAGCTTCGAAAGGCAGTGTTCGAACACGCACGCCCGTCGCATCGAACACGGCATTGGCCACCGCAGCAAATATGCCCGAGGTCCCCGGCTCTCCGACGCCGCCAGGCTCTTCATCGCTGGGCATGATGTGAACTTCAATCAAGGGCGCTTCATGCATCCTCAGAATTGGATAGGTGTCGAAGTTCGCCTGTTGGATGCGACCACCCTCGACCGTTATGCGCCCGTACAAGACCGCCGATATCCCGAAGTTGATTCCCCCCTCGAGCTGGGCCCGCACAATGTCTGGGTTCACGGCCAAGCCGGTGTCCACCACGCAATCCACACGCTCAACACGCACGGAGCCGGAGGGCGAAACGAGAACCTGGGCTGCCATCGCCAGATGGCTGCCAAACGCATGGAAGACGGCTAACCCCTTTCCGCGACGTCCCTGACCAGCAGGCGGCTGCTGGATATGGCTTGACCAAAGTGGTCGCTTGGATAGGGTCTGCAGCACCGCACGTGTTCGGGGTGCACCCTTCATGAGCGAGACGCGGTATGACACAGGGTCGCGTCCAGCGCGGCGTGCTAGGTCCTCAATAACGCTCTCAACAATGTATACATTTCGAGACGGACCGACGCCACGCCAGTTCCCGGTATTCAGACCTGAAGGTGCCTCGTTGCGCACGAACTCAACATGCACGCTGTCGATGTCGTAAGGTCCGCTCGCACAGTCGACTACATCCAGATCGACACCATCCTTCTGGTAGACCGGTAGAAAGCGAGCCATGATGTTGGGGCCCACCAGGCGGTGACGCCAACTTACCGGACGACCGTCTGCATCGACCCCCACTTTCACGTGGCTATGGTTGTGGTAGCGGTAATAGTCATGCTGCATGTCCTCTTCGCGACTCCAGAGAACCTGCACCGGACCATCAATCTGCTTCGCGAATCGAACAGCTTGCGCAACATAATCCACCTCCAGTCGCCGGCCAAATCCTCCGCCTAGGAACTGGTTGTGCATGGCCACCCGCTCTAGCGGCAGGCCACAGGCTTCGGCTGCCGTTTGATGAGCTCGAGCCAGGATCTGGCTGCCGAGCCATACATCACAACGATCGGCGGTGAGATGAACCGTGCAGTTCAGAGGCTCCATAGTCGCGTGAGCCAGCATCGGCAGTCGATAAACAGCTTCAATACGCTCTGCTGCGCCGGCCTCTGCTTGCTGGATGTCCCCCGTGCTCGTTGAGACGATCCCCTGCTTCGCAAGCGCCCGATCCGCAGCTTCCACAAGTTCCTTCGTGCTGACGGTCGAACCGGGCCCGTCGTTCCACGTGATCTTGAGTGCAGCCAGGCCCTTTCGAGCTGCCCAGGTGTGATCCGCGACGACCGCTACCGCATCCTCGATCTGGACGACTTGCCTGACGCCGGGAATCTGCATGGCCAGCGTCGAATCAACAGCGGAGAGTCGTCCGCCTATCACTGGCGATGCGGCAACGGCCGCATACCTGAGCCCTCTCGGACGCACGTCGATGCCGAAGATGGCCTGACCATTGATCTTTGTCGGCGTATCCAGCCGCCTTTGCGGGGTACCGACTGTCCGGTACGCATCCCGCCGCTTGAGCGTTGGCGAATGCGGAACTGGCAGAGCGGCCGCCTCCGCCGCAAGCTCGCCATAACCGAGCTTACGTCCGGAAGGCTTGTGAAGAACGCGTCCGTCAGCGGCTAGACAACTCGACGCTCTGACTTGCCAACGCTTGGCCGCGGCACTTACCAACATCATTCGGGCAGCGGCACCTGCCGACCGCATCGTCATCCAGGAGCCACGCAAGGATCCAGACCCGCCCGTGATCTGACCTCCAAAGAGAGGGCTTGCGTACATCGGCTCTTGTGGGGGCGCCGCTTCAATCACCACTCCTGAAGGGTCAACCTCCAGTTCTTCAGCGATTATCTGCGCCTGCGAGGTGTATGCACCTTGACCCATTTCCACATACGGAAGGATCAAAGTGATCTTCCCATTTGGATCAATGCGAATGTATGCGAGGGGCGTCGGCGCGGGGGGCTGTTGCGCTGGAGTACGGAGCGGAAATCCCAGCAGCATTGCACCACCGGCAGCAGCGGCGGTGGCCAGGAATGCGCGCCTGGTTAGTGGCGCAATCGGATCGGTAAAGGTTGACTCTGGCGAGCTCATGAGGCCTCCGCCGCAGTCTTCCTTCTCGCTCCTGATGCTTTAAGTTTCTTCGCCGCGAGATGTATTCCCGCGCGAATTCGCCCGTATGTTCCACATCTGCACAAGTTTCCCGACATGACCGCATCAATGTCTGAGTCACTAGGCTCAGGATTGGCTGTCAGTAGAGCGGCCGCAGACATGAGCTGGCCGGACTGGCAGTAGCCACACTGGACGACATCCAGTTCAATCCAGGCTTGCTGCAAGGCCTGCCCTGCTGGAGTTTCGTGTAGCCCCTCGATGGTTCGCACTTCACTCGTACCAATGGCTGACACTGGCGTGACGCAGGAGCGACGAGCATGTCCATCGACATGGACGGTGCAGGCACCGCACATCGCGATGCCGCACCCAAACTTTGTGCCAGTGAGTCCATTCACATCGCGCAGCACCCAAAGGAGCGGCGTATCAGACTCTACGTCTGCGTCGTAGCGGGAACCGTTTACTTCCAGTGTGTAGCGCATGGCTTGAACTCCCTTGCTAAGCGCAAAAGTAGCGCCCTATCCGGCTTGTTGCTCGCTTGAAGTTGCGAGCTATATTTCGGGATTGCGGCGCATTCTTGTTAATCAGTGGGCAATCGCGGGTACGAATCCCGTCGACAAGGCCACCTCAAGCCACTGGGCCAGCTCGGCCTCGACCTCGCGATGCTTCTGTTCGATCCGTTGCACAGTATCCGCCCCCAGAGGCAGACGGCGCGGAGGCTGACTTGCGTCGACCAGGCGCATCACTGCTTGTGCAAGCAGCTCGGGGTTGCCCGGCTGCTGACCATCCGCGGCTTGCGCAAAGAGCCTCACTGCACCGACGGTCTCAGCGTAGTCATCAATGCGCGAGGCGGTGCTGACCACGGATTTCTCACTCAGGAAGCTGGTTCGGAAGTATCCCGGCTCAACAACCGTCGCATGGATGCCAAGGGGGGCAAGCTCGACGCTGAGTGCTTCACTGATCCCCTCCACGGCAAACTTCGTCGCGCAGTAGACTCCGAACCCGGCCGCTGACGCATAACCCCCGATGGACGAGAAGTTGAGTACATGACCGGATCGCTGCGCGCGCATGTAGGGAAGCGTCGCACGCGTGGTGTTCAGGAGTCCGAAGACATTTGTTGCGAACAGTGCCTCGACCTCTGACGCGCTTGTCTCTTCGATGCCACCGATGACACCGAAGCCTGCGTTGTTGACCAGGATATCGATCCGTCCGAATCGAGAGATCGCGGCGCGGACTGCATCCCGCGCTTGGCTCTCGCTGGTGACATCGAGGGCCACGGCGAGCCCGTTCGGGTGCTCACGCACTGCTTCCGGGATCGTCGAAGGGTCCCGAGCGGTCGCAACCACAGCATCCCCGGCTGCCAAGGCTTGCGCGGCAATCAACGCGCCAAATCCGCGTGAAGCGCCTGTAATGAACCAAGTACGCATTTCTGTTTCTCCAGGTTGTGTGCTTAGCCGTAGACGATCTCGGGAACCCAGGCTTCCGGCGACTGCGTGTGCAGTTCCCAGAATGCATTGGCCACGTCCATCGCTTCGGTTGAGTCCGGACTTACCAGTCGGCTGACCGTGACAGTGCCGACATGAATGCTCTTCTGGCGAAGCGGTTCGAACAGCGCCAAGGTGGTGGCACGAATGCCCGCCTTGCCGACACTGAGGGTCAGGAAGTCGCCAGTCGGCTGAATGCCAAAGCCGCCACCCGTGAAAAGGATCGACACGCCGGTACGGCCGGCGAACAGAGGTACTGCAGCCCTGGCTGCCGCCATGGCGCTCACCAGGTTGATCTGCGTGTCGGAGATGATCGAATCGACCGACTCCGACTCCAGGGGACGAGCCTGTAGCTCGCCGAGGCTGTTGTAGTGCAGGATGCCGGCGTTGTAGTGGACGACCGACAAGTCGCTTCCAATACGCTGTACGAGGGCAGCAACGTCGGTGGGGTTCGATGCATCCACGCGTTCGGCTGCGGCCATATGGCCTTCACTTTGAAGCTGTGCAACAAACTGCTGCAGGCGTTCGATGTTTCGCGCCGCCAGCACTACGCGGTAACCTTGCTCGGCAAACAGCCGAGCCGTGGCGAGCCCTATGCCTGGGCCTGCGCCGATGAGGAGATAAGTAGACATTCTGTTTGCTCCAAAGAATTTCTAGTGCTCAGCGGATGACCTGGGCAAGCTCGATGAGGTTGCCCCACGGGTCTGCCAGAAAGGCCAAGCGACGGTTGATGACGGGCAGCTCGAACGGCTCGGTCACAATCGTCACACCGCGACGACGAAGCTCGGAAACCGCGTCGTCGATGCTGTCGACGTTCAGGCAGAAGTGGTGGTAACCGGCCAGCCGCAGGCTGTCGCCCAAGTCCGTGTAGACGGGTTTCGGCACCGGATGGGGATTGCCATCGCCAAGCAGCTCGACAAAAAAGCTGTCATCAGTTGCCGGCGCCACATAAGCGAGCTTCTGATCGGCATACGGCCACTCACGGATGACGCGGAAGTCGAGCTTTTCCACATACCAGCGCTTGGCTGCTTCAAAGTCGGGTACACGTACGGCAATGTGGTGGCCCTTCATGGATGCGAAGGGGCTGGTAGTATTCCTAGCGGGGATCTGGTCAGGGGACATGGCGTAATTCCTCGATCTCGTTGATTGGCGGCACGGTGCCGCGGTGAAGAGACTAGGACTTGGTGGCCGTGTAGGGAATCCACTGAATTGTTGACGTACTATCAACTCATGGTTCAGAAACGAAGCGCTACCGCTCCCTCCGCTCCACAGGTCGCCCCGGTACCGGTGCACCTGCCCTCGCTTATTACCTTTGAGGCGGTGGCACGCCATCTAAATTTTTCGCGTGCGGCCGCCGAACTAGAAGTAACGCCTACCGCCATCTCGAAGACGGTCAAGCTACTCGAAGCGCAGATGGGTGTTCGTCTTTTCCATCGAACAACGAGGAGCGTGGCTTTGAGCGAGCCAGGCGCGCTGCTCCTGAGTACGCTGGGCCCGGCGCTTGAGCAGATGAGGCAGTCCCTGACACACGTCGGCGGCACCTTTACGCAGCCACTTGGTTCTTTGCGAATCAACACGTCCTATGTTGCTTATGCGTCCCTCATCGAGCCGCACCTGGAGAGCTTTCTCGAGCGCTACCCTCAGATCAATCTCGAGGTTTCATTGGATAACGCTCTCAGTGACATTGTTGCCAACGGATTCGATGCTGGAATACGACTTGGCCATGCGTTGCAGAGAGACATGGTCGCTGTGCCTCTAGGACCGGTGCAGCGCCGACTAGTAGTTGCGTCTCCGGAGTACCTGGCAGCGCACTCCGTACCCCAGTCCCCCCAAGAACTGCTCAACTACGGTTGCATTCGCCAGCGACTCGCCGGCAAGGGCCGATTTTTTGAGTGGGTATTTCAGCACAAAAAGCAATCGCTGACGGTTGATGTTCGCGGCCGCCTCGTTTTTGATGAACAGCGCTCCGCGGTTCGCGCAGCAAAGCTTGGCTGTGGCTTCGCATACGTTTTCGAGCAGTTCGCCGCTGAGGAATTGAGTTCTGGTGCACTGGTGCCCGTGCTTGAGCGGTTTTCACCCGCAACAGAGACGTTTTACCTGTATTACCCATCACGAACCCTGATGCCAGGCAAGCTCCGCGCCTTCCTTGAGTTCATGCGTGCTGCGAACTGGAACTCACCAGGCTGACGCCTGACGGCTTGTTGAAAGATCTCGCGTTAGGGCCGGAGGTCTTTTGCCCCAGCATTCGCAACAGCGCCGTCGTCCGACGGTAGGCCACCACTGGCGCCAATGGCCCCGATGACTTGGTTGTCGACAAGTAACGGCACCCCGCCTTCGACCGGTGCTGGATTCCGACCGAAGCGATAGTCAACTGATGTCCGCTTTGGGTCGGAAGCGGACGTCTTACCCTGGCTTGAAGGTGGTCGCGACGACGATCTGGTCGGCGGCTTCGGCCAGTTGGGTGAAGCAGTGGGCCAGGCCGGCGCGGGGCAGGATGAGGGCATCGGGGTTGAGGTGTTCGGGTTGGCTGAGTTCGGCCAGCAGGTGCAGGTAGTGGCAGAGGGATTGCAGTTGCTGGTGGGCTTCTTCCGGCAGGAAATAGCCGGGCTCGCATGGCGTTCCTTGGCGCATGACGGTCTCCTTTCTTCTTCGCGATGGAATGCCTTCTAGATGCCTGCACTCACTCTAGCTCCGCCCCTTATCTCCGGATTGAGGGCGCAGATAAGCAAAAGCCCACGAGAGCAGGATTGTGGCAAGCGCCACGTAGATTGCAAATGTGAGCCAAAATCCGATAGGGCTCGCCGCTACCGAATAATCGGAAAAACGTCCAGCTCTACCGAAAATTCGAACCCAGCCGGTTACTGCGCCATAAGCGGCAACTGCAAAAGGTAAAGCCGCCAGAATGCCGCATGAAACAAATCCGCCCCAAGAATGGGTCTTAACAGTGAAGCGCTTAGACAGACAGTAGGCAGCGACCAGCGACAAGACGAGAACTGTGGTGGCAACCGCAACCGACAAGGCGGAACTGCCATCGCTTTGAGCAGGACTCGGCGAAACGGTAGCCTTTACGACTATCAAAGCAATAGCGAAGGCAAGACATGTCGCCATTGAACGATGGGTGATCTGCATTGCAGTCCTAACGCCTGAATTAAGCCGAACCGCGAAGCGGTTTCGGCTTGAATGAATTGTTAGGCCGCAGATTACACGGCAATGAGAGCGGGGTCATACCAGACATCTGTTTGCTCGGGCGCAAGCAAGACGCGCCAGCCTGGAGCAAGCGCAAGGTAGGGAACCAATTGCGGTGCGTGCTCCACGATGTGATGCACATGGAGCGACTGGAAAAACTCTGGAGCCTCCGAGAAGTCTCCGCCCCAGATGTACCAACCGCATGTCCCATGCTCCGGTAAGTGCCGAAGAGCATTGAGAGGTAGTTGCGAGAGCGTGGAAAGCGCAACTCCCAAACGCTCGTCCGCGGCGGGCGGCTGAAATGGCGAGCCGAACTGCTTGCACGTATCCGATTGCGACAACTGCTTCATGCGGCCTAACTAGGATTAGACCCCAAAGTGGGGTGTAGCGCGGATTGTGGGGGTGGTCTGGAAGGCTCGTCAATCAGGCTTTGTCTACGCGGCACAAGGGGTTGCGACAGTACTGTGAGCCGGTAGAACATCAAACATTGAGGGTGTTTACCGGCAGGGAGACCGTCTAATGCCTACTGCGGAAGAAAAGCGCCACAATTTGCGAAAAGAACAGGCCTATCTGTATGGGATTCGCCGGCATATCCGGATCGACGGACGGCGGCACCTGTGCGAATTAGGCGGTCGAGCATTTCCTGAGCGATCGCGAACAGACGTAGCCTGACGCGCGTTACCCGGGTCGGAAGGTGGTGGTGGCCACGATCTGGTCGGCGGCTTCGGCCAGTTGGGTGAAGCAGTGGGCCAGGCCGGCGCGGGGCAGGATGAGGGCGTCGGGGTTGATGTGTTCGGGTTGGCTGAGTTCGGCCAGCAGATGCAGGTAGTGGCAGAGGGATTGCAGTTGCTGGTGGGCTTCTTCCGGCAGGTGGTAGCCGGGCTCGCATGGCGTTCCTTGGCGCATGACGGTCTCCTTTCTTTTTCGCGATGGAATGCCTTGCGCGTGCGCGCAAGGTGTCGGGAGGTCTGAAACCGCTCATAGACGGCGGGCGTATTCCCCTTTCGGGTGTTGTATTAGCCGCTCTCCCGACGCGGAACATTGCGCCGGTTTGCGCCCAAGATGCGGGCACAAAAAACCCACCAGGTTGACGGAGGTGGGTACCGCTATGAGAGGAGTTTCAGAGCTCCTTGGAAGTGAGTTTGCGAAGGCGGTGGCGTGGTGTCAACTCACAGTTGCATCGAAATACATTAGACCTCGCGAGCTTTGGAACTCTTCCAGGCGTGGCGCGCCCAAGCCACGCCCAAGATCAAACTTACCCCGGCAACCATGGATGATAGATAGTTTCTCGGACCCGGCGATACTAAGCCCGCAATTGACGCTCCCAAGTAGGCGATTCCATACGCAGCTGCAAGTAGGCCGACTATGATCTGCGCGACTGGACTAGGCTTCCTCGGAACACCTCGAACAATTCTTACAAACATGAAAGCGGCCCAAAGCGCCAAGATGGAAAGTACGGACAAGACCGCAATCACTACAGCAGGAACATCCTCGGCGCGTTGAAGCACTAGGTAAGTGCTTATCGCAACACTTGTTCCAAGAACCAAAAAGATAAGCAGACTAGCTGCCGCGCCTATCCAGCGCTCCAATCTAGTTGGCAGACGATCAAGGCTTTCTGTTTCTGTCATGGGCCTAGTGCCTGAATTAAGCCGTGTCGCGAAGCGGCATCGGATTCAATGAATTGTTAGAACATCTTTCCGAAGAAAGACGAGATGTCAAAGTAGATACGACGGGTTTCTCCTGTTGTAAGCGTGATCTCGATAACGTCCATCGGGCCTGCTCCCATGAGCAGCGATTGGGACTCGATCTTTGCTCCAGGATAGTGCTGTTCGATCCAAACCCTCTCCGCAGGGACACTCTATATTTTTACCGCCGTCTTGGCGGTCAGACCATCTCCATTGCTACTTTGGGCGCCTGCACGACCCATTGACGTTGACTGACATCCGGCAAGCAGAATCGCAAAGATGGTCGCTAAGATTCGGAAATGCATGGTCGTTCCCCTTGTGATCTAACGCCTGAATAAAGCCGACCCGTCAGGGTCGGTTCCAAAGTGCGCAGTATTCGCCACGAACCAAAACCGCCCACCGACGGCATAGGCGATCCGTGAGGGTCTGGGGTGCGTGGACAGCTAGTTGCACCACTGCCGCTCACATGGCACGCCGTCGTTGTTCCCATCCATTTTGGTGTTTTGGCAGTGCTTGATGAAGTAAGTGGCCTCAGCGCAAGAATGCATTTGAGAGCAATGAGTTCGTCCATCGCACGCGAATTGCTCGGGGCTGGGAGGCGGGGTGGCTGTGTTGGACAGCTGATCGGCCGCAACAGCCGACACCCCATCGTAGCTAGCGGCCTCGGACATGGATTTGAATTTGCCGTAGGCAAGCCAAGCCAGCACAGCGATAACTATGAAAGACAGTAAATTTTTCACAGTGAGTCCCCATCCCCAGTGTCCGATCATACCGCCCTGTGAGACCGGCCTGGAATAGGCTGCCCCGTAGAACTCGTAGGGCGGAACCACCGCAGGTGATCCCGTCGAATGTCGGTGGCACCAAAGACCGCCTCAGCGCAGAGACATGCGGCGGAATCCGCTACGCGGGTTCCGCCCTACGCCGGCTTTCATCGCTCATTCGCGATTGTTGAAGCTACTGACACGGCTCCCTCGCCACCCAAGGTCCGGGGAAAAATCATCAAACTCGTCCGTTTGCTCAGCCACGATAATCCTTAGCTTAATCCACGGACCCAGCCGCTCTTTCAAAGTTGTCGACAGCTCATCAACTCGAGCCTTCACATCGGCCTTTTCTTTGGAATCAACGCAGTAGCGCTCAAACGAAAGAACGGCCACATCCGGGCGCAGACACTCCATGACACGGAGAAACTTATCAGCGGAACCGACCTGATTCAAAAACATCGAAGCAGTTCGCTTGACCTCGACTGCATGAAACCTTCCGTTCATCATGCACAAGATGTCAATCTCGTTTTGCGGACTTTTATCGCCGCCCTTCGCGTACAAATCTACTTCCGGCAAGTACCAGAATGACCCGTTGTACAGCGACGACTGAAGGTGACCAAGTGTCCACAGCACCGGCAATCCAGAATGTTTGTGCAGGGATCTATGAACGAACCCGCTAACTTCGTACTGCCATTCGATGTCTATTGGAGCAAAATACTCGGTGGCGCAAATTTCACATTGATTCTTAATTTTCATGTTATCGAAACTGCGCGCGTTCACATGCCCACAGTACCTACACCTCCAATGTGCAACCTGATAAAACACGTTCTGGCGCACAAGGTACTCAAGCGTGTCGTATAGGCACGCATTCAAATACTCTCTGATAATTCCAGGCTCCTTAAAACGCAGCTCCTTAGACAGCTTCTCCAAGGTTTTTCTATCCCCAGGCATAAAGCTCTTTAGCTTATTCATGTCGAAATGTAGCGGCCGGGCCTTGTCGTCTTTAGCATCGCTGAAAACCGTTCGCCAATACTTCTTGGTCAGGATCCCGTGGGCATCATCAAGATTGTCAAAGAGCGAAATCACACCCCTTAGATTCTGGCCTTTGTCTGATGTTGCCATGTCCTCATATCCGCTGACGGGCAAAGTCGCCCGCAGGTCGTCCGGCATATGTTGGTGGAAATTCAAAGCAAGATGACGAAAGAAGTTTTCGTCTGTTGGAAGTCTCAATTCATAAGATCTTGAATCTTTGACAGCGGTGCGCCTGATCTGCGGCCCTTCGCCTTTTGGGATCAGGGCCAGAGTTCCAAGCCGCGTAGGCTTAGCATTCCGGTCGGTAAACGCGCGCGTAATTTGCCAACGCCTCGGGAGTGTCCAAGCGTCAACAACATTCACGAATCTTGACAGATTGTTGTGTCTATCAATATCAAGCTCAACTATCCAGTCGCCTTCGGCGATTTGGCGTCTCTGGGGAGGCAGGTACGTAAAATGCGCTGGCTCATCGGCGACCACATCTGCGTAGTCCTCGGTCAACTTCAGGACTGATGTATCTCCAATGCCTTTATGGCTTCGATTGAGAAGATCTTGCTTATTTGGTACAGCGTCGGCACTCGGCATCGCACTTACATGGATCGAATTGAATGAGCTCGCCTGTACCTTCTCTTGAATTCCGGCGAGGACTTCGGACGTCTCACTGGAGCTGTGAATCTGCACTTGATACGGCCCGTTTCCGCCACCCAGGAAATTATGCTTATTTAAGTAGATGCCCAACTGCCTAACTGCAGAATTGTCTTCGAAAAACGAAGCACCAAAAATGAGTGCGTTTGTAGTATCGCTCCAACTACTTCCCAGCAGTCTCGCGTTCCAGAAATTTATTCTGTCCCTTGGCGTGCTACCAATGAAGATCCTAAATGCAAATGCCCAGTTCGCGGATTCAACACGCGGCATACCTCCGCTATTTATATGTGCAAGTCGAGAAATTGGAGTTATGCGTCTTTCGCTTATTCCCTGAAACGCCTCTAGCGGAACGGTGCATCTTTCTGTTCCCGCGATCATGTGGTCAGGCAGATTGGCGGGAACCAACGAGAGTGTCCGAAAAAGACCGGCAACTGGATTTGAAGAGTTATGCGTCGTGAATCCTGCACCAAAATTGTCTGCCAACAGCCGCTCTAGCGGGCCTGATCCAAATTGGATGTAAATCGTGGGCTCTGGCGGTCTTTTTTCGTAATGGAGCTGCGGGTGACTTTCGGGGCTTTGAATCGTACTTATTGAAGGCACTGGTTTTATGTAGTGCCCCCACTGCGGCAGAAAATCTCGCCACCGCAGGGTTTTTCCCTCCGACTCTCTTTCGTTGTGACGAAGAAATGAAATCGGACAACATAGCCGATCAATGTAGTCTACGAACTCAAGATCAAGATCTACATACGAATAGATGAAATCGGGATCGAAGTGACTCAACCAATCGACATATTCGTCGGACGAAAAACTCGCTTTCTCAGTCGGAATCACGAGCGTGTAGATTCCGGACCATCTCGTATACGACTCAAAAAATACAGCGTCTAGTATCAGTTGAGTGCGCTCGACATCAGCAAACGGCACGAGGTACACGATCTTTACCGCCCGGTTTGAAGCTCTCGCTTCAACCGTCTTTCCTAGACTAGCCGGACGCCTCCACATCATATTCCTCACCCCGATTATTCTCTACAAACTGAACTGCATTTATTGTTATGCGAACCCCATCTTTCCCCCGCTCCCGCGCTTGACATGAAGCGTCGCGTGCTGATGAAGGTCTATATCCGCTCCAAACTTGCGCACGTACTTCCGAAAACCTTCGTATATCTGAGAACACGTTGAGTGGAATCACGGCAGGCGATTTTGCGGAATGTCGGTGACGTCAAAGACCGCCTCAGAAACATGCAGCGGAACCCGCTACGCGGGCTTGCGTCAATCCTTTTTCGACAGCTCAATCTAACGCAAGCTTACGGGGAGGGCGATTTCTCCAGCTTTGAATCATAGCTATGGTGCCGCCGCCAAAGATTGCGAAGAAAACCATATTCACGACTAGGCGTAGCCAATTAATTCGGTCTGGATACAGCTCGAAGATTGACCCTTTATCTAATAAAAATGGATCGATGAAAGGAACAAATCGGCCAGGCATTATCCCCACAACCAAATTGGCCAAGGGGTATAGCGCAGCGAGAACGATGAAGCAATAAAAGGAATACTCTCGTATCGTGTCAAACTTAGAACGTTTTTTACGCCCAAGTGAGCGTCTCAATGATTTAGCGATGGGGTCTGTACTGCTAGACCACACTTGCTTGAGCGTTGTGCCCTTGATAGTTCCCGTCACTGCGGAATCGTTCGGCTTGCCGGTGTGAAGCACCGCAATTAATGCGCCGTCGTTTGCATCTAGGAAATCGAATTCCACAATGGCCGTTTTAGTCAAAGCTATTGCTCCAACTTGAATGGGGTCGCGCGTAGTCAGCAGCGTTTGGATCGCTAGAATGTGCGCGTCATCGCTCAATGTGAGGCTGAGTGGATCAGTACTAGCAATGTCACTCCGATTAATTGTTTCGGTGCCGGAGTTCCATACTCTAAGCACGGTTCTAGTAACCTGAGGCACCACTTTTCCGGCATATCGGACTTCTAGCCGATTGTCCTTGGTGCTGCCTGCATCTATGACAATAGTGTCAAATGTTTGGTAACTGATTCGTCGTCTGGTCTTCTGAAGCCGATACACAAGCACGGTCACAATGCAGCCCAGAACAAAGAGCACAAGTGGGTGCTGGATAAAGCTCATGAAAGTCATAGCGGGACCCCTCCCCAGAGGGCATCCAGCTTAGTTCAGACCAGAGCTGTTGAGGCGTCTTCTGAAGTAACCCAGCTGTCGTTGCACTTACAGCGCACTTAAGAAAAAACCGGCACTAGGCCGGTTTGGTCTTAACGCTTTGATTTTACTGGTGGGCGGTGCAGGGTTCGAACCTGCGACCCTTGCCGTGTGAAGGCAATGCTCTACCGCTGAGCTAACCGCCCGAAGGGGTGCGAATCGGGCCGCAGATGTTAAAGGTCGCCGCCCTTTTGGTCAAACCAACCCCACTCCCTGCCCCCACAACCCCCGCCCTACCGCGACTTCGAAGCCCGCAGCCCACTGACCCCAGCCGGCGGCGCGAACGAATCGCTGCGCGCGTCCGCCCAGAAATCCCGGAAAACCGCGTGCTCCGGCACCTTGCTCAACAACTCCCCCGGCTCCAGAAAATTGAACAACGCCGCCAGCGACCGGATCTCCACCGGCGAAATCCGCCGCAGAATGTGCTCCGGACCCAGTTCCTCCGGATGCTCCAACCCCGCCGCCCCCAACAGATCCCGCAGCGCCTTCAGCGTATTGCCGTGGTACTGCTGCACCCGCACCGCCTTGTCCGCCACATCCAGATGCCGCCAACGGTTCGGATTCTGCGTCGCCACCCCCGTCGGACACTTATCGTTATGGCAACTCTGCGACTGGATGCAGCCCAGCGCGAACATGAACCCCCGCGCCGAATTGCACCAATCCGCCCCCATCGCCAGGGTCCGCGCCAGATCGAACGCACTGGTGATGCGCCCGGCCGCCCCGATGCGGACCCGCTCGCGCAAACCCAGCCCCACCAGCGTGTTGTGCACCAGCATCAGCGCCTCGTGCATGGGCACGCCCACGTGATCGATGAACTCGGCCGGCGCCGCGCCCGTGCCGCCCTCGCCCCCGTCCACCACGATGAAATCCGGCAGGACCCCGGTTTCCTCCATCGCCTTGGCGATCCCGAACCACTCCCACGGATGGCCGATGGCCAACTTGAACCCGGTCGGCTTGCCGCCCGACAACTCGCGCAGCCGCGCCACGAATTCCAACAGACCCTTGGGCGTGGAGAACGCCGAATGCTTGGCCGGCGACACGCAGTCCACCCCCATCGGCACCCCGCGCGTGGCCGCGATCTCCGCACTGACCTTGGCCGCCGGCAACACCCCGCCGTGGCCCGGCTTGGCCCCCTGCGACAGCTTCACCTCGATCATCTTCACCTGCGGCGTGCAGGCGTTGGCGACGAAGCGCTCCTCGCTGAAAGTCCCATCCTCGGCGCGGCAGCCGAAATAACCCGAGCCGATTTCCCAAACCAGATCGCCGCCGGGTTCCCGGTGATAGGGCGAAATCGAACCCTCGCCGGTATCGTGATAGAAATGCCCGCGCCTGGCGCCCTCGTTGAGCGCGCGGATCGCATTGGCCGACAGCGCGCCGAAACTCATCGCCGAAATATTGAACACACTGGCGCTGTACGGCTGCGCCGATTCGCCGCCGATCACGATGCGGAAATCGTGCGATTCCACTTCCACCGGCGCCAGCGAATGATTGAGCCACTCGTAATCGACGCTGTAGACGCTTTGCTGGCTGCCGAACGGCACCACGTCCATCACGCCCTTGGAGCGCTGATAGACCAGCGCCCGCTGCTGGCGCGAGAACGGCACCTCGGCGGTATCGCCTTCGATGAAGTACTGGCGCATCTCCGGGCCCACCGATTCCAGCCCGTAGCGGAAGTGCGCCAGGATCGGATAATTGCGGCGCAGCGTGCTGCGCTTCTGCAGCAGGTCCCAAGTACCCAGCAGCGCCACCGCACCGAATCCGGCCACGCCCCACCACCAGGCGGACGACTGCAAGGCCATCGAAAAAGACAGAAAAGCCAGCGCGATGCTCAACCCATAGGCCAGATAACGACTCATCGCGCTCCCCGCGTATTGTTTCCAACGTTTGTTTGCGCTGCGCCGCCAGCGAAAGCGGCCCAGACAACTCTATTCCCGACAACTCTATTCCCATAGCCCCGTAGAGGCGAGCGGCGAAGGCACCCCCGTCTGCGGACGGAATTCCTGGCGCTGGTCCTGCTTTCGACCCGGCGACGCCAGAAAGCCCTCCTTCTTTCACCTCGCTGATTTCCGTCGCGATCCGCTGGGCACCGGATCGCCTGCGCCACCGCGCGTCACTCCAAACCGTGATGGGAGTCCGCGTTCAGCACTCCGAAAAGGAATGAACGAACCAGGGCGTTAACCTCGTCCCGACATCAATGCGGGGCGATTGGTGCATGCTGTTTCATGATCGGAGTCGAAGCGATCACTTTCCACCATGCATTGCAATCTTTGCTCGGCCGGGGGCGACCAATTGGAAGAAGGCAAGACGTCTGACAACGCACGACCACGACCCACCAGTTCGGCCCGCGCTTTTGCGATCTCGGGAACGATATTGGCGTTGGTGCTGGCGTTCGGACTCGTCTACGTAGTCGTCAACGACCGCGCCGTGAGGCTGGAAGGCGCGCAGAGGCAAAGTTCCGCGCTCGCCGCCGGCGCGGCGCGCCTGCTGCAGTACGAATTCCGCAACGTGGAGCGGGCGCTGCTGGGCGTGGCCGGCGATGCCGAGCTGCTGTCCACTAACCCGGACCCGAGCGTGCTGTTGGAGAACATCGCCGGCGTAGCCAGCAGGCAGCGCGAGCTCGAGAACATCGTTCTGGTCGATCGGCAAGGCCGCGCGCTGCTCGGCGGGCAAGGCGATCCCACGCTGCCGCGCTGGATCGCAGCAAGCAAGCCAGGGCCGGGCAGCGCGTTGCGGATCGGCCATTTGTACAAGTCGCCCCGCGGCCGCTGGCTGCTGCCGGTCGCGGTTCCGTTGAAACGGGACGGATATGTACTCGCGCGCTTCAGAGTCTACGAACTGCGGAGCGTCATCGCCGGCCTCGACACCGGCCGCAACGGCACCGTTGCTATTACCGATCGGGACGGCACCTTGCTGGCACACAACCCGGAAGCGGTGAGACTGGTCGGAAAAACTTTTCCCATACCGCATGCGGCGGCGGCGCCGAACGTTCCGCAAACCAGCGAAATCGATGGCGTGCCCCGCCTGGTTGCGACGGCCGACCTGCCGGAATATTCGACCCGTCTTACCGCAGGCGTCTCAGCCGGCGATGTCCTAAAGCCGTGGTACCTGTTGTTGGCGACCGCCATTGCGGTCTATCTGGCCTACCTGTTGGTTTACGTCTACCTGTTGATCGTCCTGAAGAAAACCGGCGCGGCGCAGGAAAAACTGTTGGCCGAAATACAGGAAGGCGCTTCCAACCTCAGCCTGGCTCAGGAGGTCGGTGGCGTAGGCACTTGGATCATGTGGAAAGACTCCGGACACCTGCAGTGGTCGGACAACGTGAACCCGATGCTCGGCATCTCCACTGCGCAGTCTTCGGCTTCGCTCGAGGAGTTCTATGCCTTGGCCCATCCCGACGATCGCGCGGCGCTCGCGGCCGTGATCGAAAACGCGTGGACTACGCAGGAGAAGTTCGAGACCGAATACCGGACAGCCGCCGAGAATGGTCTAGTCAAGTGGATTTCGTTGTGGGGCGCATCGGTTCGCGATCACGATTCGCGATGGAAGATCACCGGAACGATCGCCGATGTGACGCCACGGGTGGAGGCCCAGAAACGAATCGCCGATGCGGAACGGCAGTTCAGACTGATATTCAACGAGAATCCGTTGCCGTTCTGGGTGTTCGACGTCGCGACGTTGAAGTTTCTCGAAGTCAATTCCGCTGCGATGGCGCAGTACGGCTATTCCAGGGACGAGTTCCTGAGCATGTCGATACTCGACCTGCGGGCGGACGAAGACAAAGACAAACTGCTGGCCGACCTATCGGCGGGCCGCGAGGGGTTTCATCTGCCCCAGGTATGGACCCACCGCCGCAAGGACGGTTCGCTGTTCGAGGTCAATATCCATACCGCGGATCTGGAGTTCGGCGGCAAGCCGGCGCGACTGATCCTTGCCGAGGACATCAGCGCCAGCATCGAATACGAACAGCAACTCTCCTTCCGCGCGTCCCGCGATTTGACCACCGGCTTGCTCAATATCGACGAGCTGACCAAGCGCTTGGAACGGGACGTGGAAGACGGGCTTCCGTTCAGTGTGGCGAACCTCCAGATAAAAGGGTTGGATCTGATCGCCGATACGCAGGGCCGGGCGTCGAGCGAAGCACTGCTGAGGGCGATAAGCCACAGGCTTACGGAGCTCGTCGGCGAAGAGGATCTGGTGGCCCACCTGCCCTCCGATACGTTCGTCGTGGCGGTAAGGCATGGGGACTCGGCACAGGCGGCGAACGAAGCGCTGACCGATGCCATCTTGCAACCGATCGAATCCCAGGGCCGGCCCTACCATCTGGAGGCATGGATCGGTTCCGCCGAATTTCCCACGGACGGAGGCGACGCCGCAGAGATCGTCAGGAACGCTGCGCTGGCCGCCCATGTGGCCAGCGCCAAACAAGTCCGCTCAACGCCCTATGTCCCGGCGATGAGCGTCGCCGCGATCGAGCAACAGGAACTGGTTCTGCGCATCAGGCAGGCCATCAACGCCGGAGAGTTGGTGCTGCATTTCCAAGCCATCGCCGACACCGACAGTCTCCGGACCAGCGCCCTGGAAGCGCTGGTGCGCTGGCCGCAACCGGATGGCACCTTCATTTCTCCTACCGAATTCATTCCGCTGGCCGAAAGCTACGGGTTGATCACCCAATTGGGCCAGTACGTGCTGGATCAGGCGGCCGCGAGCCACAGGACCCTGGAGCTAGCCGGATTCGGCCACATTCCCATCGCGGTGAACGTTTCGGCCCAACAGTTCCTCGACACGGATTTCTATCGTTCGGTTGCTGCTGCGGTTTCCAAACACGGGCTGCGCCACGGCGCGTTGCACGTCGAGCTGACCGAAAGCATCATCATGAACGAGCCTCAACGGGCGATAGAAGCGATGCGCCATCTGCAAGCGGCGGGCGTCCTCACTTCGATCGATGATTTCGGCACGGGTTTCTCCAGCCTCTCCTACCTCAAGCACCTCCCTCTCGACTTTCTCAAGATCGATCAGTCCTTCGTGGCCGACGTCCATTCCAATCCCGGCAGCGCAGCGATATGCCGCGCGCTGCTGACCCTCGCCCACTCTCTGGGTCTATCGGTGGTGGCCGAAGGCGTCGAAACCCCAGACCAGTACCGCTGGCTCAAGGCGAACGGCTGCGAACACCTGCAGGGTTACTTCATCGCGCGGCCGCAGCCGTTGGACGCGGTGATCCGTTCTCTTGAGCAAGCAAGGGGGTAGGCAGACTCTTCAAGCGGCCCGCAACTGCCGCCTGTAGTTCTCCAGATGCTGGTCGGTAGTACCGCAGCGCAGTTCGAACGCGAGCAGACGTTTGAAGTAATGGCTGACGTCTAATTCGTCGGTCATGCCCATGCCGCCGTGCAACTGCACCGCCTGCTGGCCGATAGTGCGCGCCGCCTGACCCATCAGCGTCTTTGCCGCCGACAGCGCGGCGCGGCGCGCGGCTGGATCGGGATCGGTGCAGCGCGAAGTCGCCAGGTACGACATCGAACGCGCCTGCTCCAAGTGCATCAGCATTTCCGCCATCCGGTGTTGCAGCGCCTGGAAACTGCCGATCGGCGCGCCGAACTGCACGCGCGAGCGGCTGTAGGAAATCGTCGCAGCCAGGATGCGGTCCATGGCGCCGAAGGCTTCGGCGCACAAGGCGGCCAGTGCGTAGTCCAGAACCGCCTGCAGCGATTCGCGGGCCTCTCCGCCCAGGCGCGAATCGGCGGACAAGGCTACCTTGTCGAAAACGATATCCGCGGCCCGCTGCTCGTCCACCGTGGTGCACGACACCAGACTGACGCCGGCGGCATCGGCAGCAACCGCGAATACGCCCAGCCCGTCGCCGACCCGCGCCGACACCAACAGCAGATTCGCCGCCGGCGCGTGATAGACCGCGGATTTGCGGCCGCTGAGTTCCCAGCCCTCGCCGTTAGGCGTGGCCCGGGTTTCGACATTCATCGCATCGAAGCGGGTGGAGGCTTCGTCGTGCGCCAGCACCGCGATCGATTCGCCGCCGGCCAGCGCCGGCAGCCAGGTCGCGCGTTGATCGGGCGAAGCCATGCGCACGATGGCATGGGTCGCCACCACGGCGCTGGACCAGAACGGCTCCAGCAGCATGCCCTCGCCTATCGCATTGCCGACCAGCATCGTGCCGACCGCTCCCGCGCCGATGCCGCCTTCGTCTTCGGGAATATTGATCGCCAGCAGGCCGAGTTCGGCCAGTTGCGCCCACACCTCACGCGACCAGCCCTCGGCCGAGGCACGCACCTGATTGCGGTGTTCGAAACCGTAGCGCTCGGCGATGAAGCGGCGGGTGGTGTCCAGCAGCATCTGTTGTTCGTCGTTGAAGGAAAAGTCCATGGTGGTGCTCCTACAGTGCGTGCCTTAGAGTCCGAGGATCATGTGGGCGATGATGTTGCGCTGGATCTCGTTGGATCCGCCGAAAATGCTCAGCTTGCGCAGGTTGAGATAGGCGGCGATGGCGCGCGAGCCGTCGTCGTCGGGCCGATAGGCCAATGCGCCCGGACCCAATAGCTCCACCTGCAGCTCGGAGATGCGCTGCATGATCTCGGTGCCGCGGATCTTCAGCATCGACGCTTCCGGCCCCGGCGCATGGTTGGCGGCCTCGGCGAAAATCACCCGCATGTTGGTGACTTCCAGCGCGGTCAGTTCGATTTCGACCTGCGCGACCTTGCTGCCGAACAGCGGATCCTCGAGCAGGCTGCGACCTTCCTTCATCACCTTGGCCGCATCCTGCTTCAAGCGCTGCAGCTCGCGCTTGGAGGCGCCGATGCCGGCGATGTTGGTGCGCTCGTGCCCGAGCAGGAACTTGGCGTAGGTCCAACCCTGGTTTTCCTCGCCCACGCGATTGGACGCGGGCACGCGCACCTCATCGAACCAGATCTCGTTGACTTCGAAGGTTCCATCCAACAAACGCGTCGGCCGCACGCTGATACCGGGCGTCTTCATGTCGATCAGCAGGAAGGAAATGCCTTTCTGCGGCTTGGCGGTCGGATCGGTGCGCACCAGACAGAAGATCCAGTCGGCGAACTGGCCCAGCGTGTTCCAGACCTTGCGGCCGTTGAGCACGTAGTCGTCGCCGTCGCGTTCGGCCTTCATCTTCAACGAGGCCAGGTCCGAACCGGAACCGGTTTCCGAATAACCCTGGCACCACCAGTCTTCCGCCGCCAAGATGCGTGGCAGGAAACGCTGCTGCTGTTCGGCGCTGCCGTAACGCATGATCACCGGCGCCACCATCTTGAGGCCGAACGCGAGCTGCGCCGGTGCGTCGGCTAGGGCGCATTCGGTTTCGAACAGGTATTGCTGGGTCTTGCTCCAACCGGTGCCGCCGAACTCCACCGGCCACGCCGGTGCGCCCCATCCTTTCGCATGCAGGATCTTCTGCCAGCGCACGATGTCGTCGCGGATCTGGCTGGCATCGTCGCGGCTCATGCGGTCGCGGATATCGGCCGGCAGCTCGGCGGCGAGGAACTGCCGCACCTCGTCGCGGAACGCTTGCTCTTCCAGGTTGAAATCGAGATCCATGCGGACTCCGTTGTCGAATCAGGTGATGGTTGAAGGGTAGTAACGGACCAGCATCTGCGCGACGCAGGCGGGCTTGTCGCTGTGTTCCAGTTCGACGGTCGCGACCCAGTGCGCCTGCACGCCGCCGGCGACCGATTGCAGGCGCTCCAGTGCCAATCGCGCACGAACGCGTTGGCCTGCAGGCAGCGGCGCCGGAAACCGCACGCGATCCAGCCCGTAGTTGACCGCCATGCCGACGCCGTCGATGCGCAGGCAGTTGTCCAGCAGGTGCGGCAATAGGGAGAGCGTCAAGTAGCCGTGGGCGATAGTGGTTTTATAAGGCGACTCGAGTTGGGCGCGCTCGGGATCGGTGTGGATCCACTGCTGATCGCCGGTGGCGTCGGCGAAGCGCTGGATGCGCGCCTGGTCGACACTCAACCAGTCGCTGCAGGCGACTTCCTGCCCCATCCACGCAGGCAGGGCATCGAGATTTTCGATTATGCGCATGAGCAGGCCTTGGCTCAGGCGATCTCGAACAGGCCAGCCGCACCCTGGCCGCCGCCCACGCACATGGTGACCACGGCGTACTTCACGCCGCGACGCTTGCCTTCGATCAGCGCATGGCCGACCAGGCGCGCGCCGCTCACGCCATAGGGGTGGCCCACCGCGATCGCGCCGCCGTTGACGTTGATGCGCTCATGCGGAATTTTCAGAATATCCATGCAATACAGCACCTGCACGGCGAAGGCCTCGTTCAATTCCCACAGGCCGATGTCTCCCGCTTTCAGGCCTGCACGCTTGAGCAATTTCGGCACCGCGAACACCGGACCAATGCCCATCTCGTCCGGCTCGCAACCGGCGACCGCGAAGCCGCGGAAGATGCCGAGCGGCTGCAGGCCGCGTTGTTCGGCCAGCTTTGCGTCCATCACCACTGCGGCGGAGGCGCCATCGGAAAACTGGCTGGCGTTGCCCGCGGAGATCGCGCCGCCGGGGACTGCGCTGCGGATTTTCGCGACGCCTTCGTAAGTCGTGTCGGCACGAATGCCTTCGTCGGCGGCCAAGGTCACTACCCGCGTCATCAACTGCCGGGTGTCCGGATCGGCGAAACCCGCCAGGACGGTGATCGGCACGATCTCGTCGTCGAACTTGCCGGCCGCCGCCGCGGCCGCCGCGCGCTGCTGGCTTTCGGCGCCGTAACGGTCCTGGCGCTCGCGCGAAATGCCATAGCGCTTGGCCACGGTTTCGGCGGTTTGCAGCATCGGCCAGTACAGCTCCGGCTTGTGCCGCAGCAGCCAGCCTTCGCTGAGCATGTGCTGGTTCATATACGGCTGCACGCAGGAAATGCTTTCCACCCCGCCGGCGACATGGATATCGCCTTCGCCCGCGAGCACGCGTTGCGCGGCCATGGCGATGGTCTGCAAACCGGACGAACAGAAGCGATTCACGGTGGCGCCGGGAACGGTCACCGGCAACCCGGCGCGCAGCGCGCTCTGGCGGGCGATGTTGACGCCGGTCGCGCCTTCGGGATTGGCGCAGCCCATCAGCACGTCTTCGACTTCGGCCGGATCGACGCCGGCGCGAGCGACCGCGTGCTGCACCACATGGCCGCCCATAGTCGCGCCATGGGTCATGTTAAGGGCGCCCTTCCAGCTCTTGGCCAGGCCGGTGCGTGCGGTGGAAACGATGACGGCTTCTTTCACATTATTTTCCCGGTCGAATGCGTTATGACGTCTGATTGGGTTTACTCGTCATCCCAGCGGCTTTAAACAGCCGAGTGGCTAGTCAACCTGGGATCCATCCGGCTTCGCAACATGAAACGCGAAAATCAAAATGGGTCCCAGCTTTCGCTGGGATGACGATGTAAGTCTATGGATTGAAAGAATTCCCGGACTCGGCCAGTTTCACCAGCAGCGGTGCGGGTTCCCAGGCCTTGCCTTCATGCCCCTTGGCGTAGCGGCGCATCGCGGCCAGCACGTTGTAGAGGCCGACGCTGTCGGCATAGAACATCGGACCGCCGCGCCAGATCGGGAAGCCGTAGCCGGCCAGGTACACGATGTCGATGTCCGAGGCCTTGGCGGCGATGCCTTCTTCGAGAATGTACGCGCCCTCGTTGACCAGCGCGTACACCAGGCGTTCGACGATTTCTTCGTCGCTGATGGCGCGGCGCGCGATGCCGAGCTCCTTCGAATTCTTTTCGATCAGCTCGTCGACTATCGGCGAGGGATAGGCGGTGCGGTCGCCGGTCTTGTAGTCGTACCAGCCGGCGCCGGTCTTCTGCCCGTAACGGCCGAGTTCGGCAACCCGGTCGGCCGTCTTCGAATAGGTCATGTGCGGCTTTTCCACGTAGCGGCGCTTGCGGATCGCCCAGCCGATGTCGTTGCCGGCCAGGTCGCCCATGCGGAACGGTCCCATGGCGAAACCGAACTTCTCCATGGCGCGATCCACCTGCTGCGGCAGCGCGCCCTCATCGAGCAGGAAACCCGCCTGGCGGCTGTACTGTTCGATCATGCGGTTGCCGATGAAGCCGTCGCAGACGCCCGACACCACCGCGGTCTTGCCGATCTTCTTGGCCAGCGCCATCACCGTGGCCAGCACGTCCTTGGTCGTGGCCTTGCCGCGCACGACTTCCAGCAGCTTCATCACATTGGCCGGACTGAAGAAATGCATGCCCAGCACGTCCTGCGGACGCTGGGTGAAGGCGGCGATGCGGTCCACGTCCAGCGTGGAAGTATTGCTGGCGAGGATGGCGCCGGGCTTGGCGACCGCATCCAGCTGGGTGAACACCGCCTGCTTGACGTCGTATTCCTCGAATACCGCTTCCACGATCAGGTCGGCATCCTTCAGCGCGTCATAGGACAGCGTGGGCGTGATCAGGCCCATGCGCTGCTCGACTTGCTCGCTGGTCAGCTTGCCTTTCTTGGCGCTGTTCTCGTAGTTCTTGCGGATGGTGGCCAGCCCACGATCCAGCGCGTCCTGGTTGCTTTCCAGCAGCGTCACCGGAAGGTCGGCGTTGAGGAAATTCATGGCGATGCCACCGCCCATGGTGCCAGCACCGATCACGCCGACCTGCTTCACCTCGCGCAGCGCGACTTCCGGTCCGATATCGGCGATCTTGCCGGCGGCGCGTTCGCCGAAGAAGCCATGGCGCAGCGCCTTCGATTCCGGTGTCTGGATTAGCAGGGCGAACGCTTCGCGCTCGGCGTCGATGCCCTTGTCGAAAGGCTGCTTCACCGCCGCTTCTATCGCCTCCAGGCATTTCAGCGCCGCCGGATAGTGGGCCGATGCCGCGGCGACGGCGGTGCGAGCGAAGCCGAGAAAGCCCTCCGCGTTGGGGTGGTCGATCTTCCAGTCGCGCACTTTGGGCAACGCGCCCGAAGTCGCGGCTTCATTGGCCACGGCGATAGCCGCGTCCAGCGTGTTGCGTTCGACCACGCGGTCGAACAATTTCGTGGAAGCCAGCTTCCCTGCCGGAACGGGCGTGCCCGAAACGATCATGTTCACCGCCGTTTCCAGCCCCACCGCACGCGGGAAGCGCTGGGTGCCGCCTGCGCCCGGCAGAAGCCCCAGCTTCACTTCCGGCAGGCCGATCTGCGCGCGCTTGTCGGCGACGCGATGGTGCATGCCCAGCGCCAGTTCCAGTCCGCCGCCCAAGGCCAGGCCTTCGATGGCCGCGACCACCGGTTTGCCGCTGCGTTCGAAGGCGGCGATCACCGTGGGCAGGGTGGGCTCCATGCCGGCTTCAGGCTTATTGAACTCGCGGATGTCCGCACCGCCGGAGAAGGCGCGCGGACCTCCCGTGACCACGATGGCCTTCACCGCTGCATCGTCCAGCGCCCGCGTCAGCGCCTCAAGCAGGCCGCGCCGCGTCTCCAGGCCGAGGCCGTTGACCGGCGGATTCTGCAAGGTGAGGATCGCGACGCCCTCGCGGGTTTCATACTTGACTGACATGACTGCTTCCTGTTTTTGGCGTAGCGACGCCTCGTGAATGACCGCGACCAGACGATCGGCGATCGTCACGATAAGCACGGCGCGATGTCGGAGTCATGCCGCCGCCAGCCGTAGGCAGCCGTCGCTCAGTTCCGGGATCACGTCATGCGTATCGAACTGCGCGGCGCAATCGACCTCATGCTGCAGGCCATGCGCTTGCATGATCCGCCCCACCCGCGAGGCGTGCAGCGTGGTCGACGCATCGCAGCCGCGATAAAGCAGTACCGCCGCCAGCGCGGCGTCGGTCAGCGCATAGGCGCCGGTGCGTTCAAAGTGCGCGGCGATATGCCCGGCACCGTAGAAGTCTTCCAGATTGAAACTGTCGACCGAACCCGCGCACAGCAGCAACACCTGGGTCTGCGGATGCCTGCGCGCGACATAAGCGGCCAACGCCGCGCCGTTCAACAGCGCGCCTACATAGACATGCGCGGCGGCGGCCGCGTTGTGCAAGGCCACGGTGCCATTGGTGGTGGCGTAAACCAGGGTGGAACCGCGGATCCCAGTATTAACAAGCGCCAGGGGTGTAGGCGGGCCGAAGCCAGGCAGCCCCTGCGCCAGGTACTCGCCAGCGAGCATCGGTGCATGCAGAAGCGCGGCGATGCGTTGTGCGTCTGCGGCGTCGCGTGCGGGCCAGATGCGATCGATGCCCTGGGCGAAGGCATGCACGATGGTGGAGGTCGCGAACAGCACGTCGAGCACGATCACTACTTTGTCCTGGAGGCGCGCCGGGTCCAGTTCCTCCTTCTTGAAAAGCACGTGCAGCTTGGGCATCGATGTTTTCCCAAAGTTCCACATAATGGAACTAATAGTTCGCGTATGAACCATCGTACTTAGCCGCGGTTGCTTCGACAAGCCGAAAAACACTTGCTTGCCAGAACTCCATTCGCCCTCTTAGGATGCGCTACGATTCTTAGAACCTAGTTCCGTTGTATGGAACTATGCCCACGTGGAGTTCGCATGGATTTCTCTTACAGCCCCAAGGTCGAAAATCTGCGCGCCGAGCTGATGCGCTTTTTCGATGCCTCCATCTATCCCAATGAGGTCGTGTATCAGCAGCAGCTTCGGCGGAACCGCGCCGCCGGCAACGCCTGGGTGCCGGTGCAGGTCATTGAGGACCTGAAGCCGTTGGCGCGTGAGCGCGGCCTCTGGAATCTGTTCCTGCCGAAGTCCTCGCGCGCGCCGCAGGGCTTGTCCAACCTCGAATATGCGCCGCTGTGCGAAATCATGGGGCGGGTGATGTGGGCGCCGGAGGTGTTCAACTGCTCCGCGCCCGACACCGGCAACATGGAAACCCTGGAACGCTACGGCAGCGATGCGCAGAAGGATCGGTGGTTGGAGCCGTTGCTGGCCGGCGATATCCGCTCCGCGTTCCTGATGACCGAACCGGCGGTAGCTTCTTCCGACGCCACCAACATCCAGTGCTCCATTCGCCGCGATGGCGACGACTACGTGATCAACGGACGCAAGTGGTTCGCCTCGGGCGCCGGCGACCCGCGCTGCGCGCTCTATATCGTCATGGGCAAGACCGATCCGACCGCGCCGACCCATCAACAACAATCGATGGTGCTGGTGCCGGCGAACACGCCCGGCATCGAGGTGATTCGTCCGCTGCCGGTATTCGGCTACGACGACGCGCCGCATGGCCACATGGAAATCGAACTGCGCGAGGTACGCGTGCCTGTCGACAACCTATTGCTGGGCGAAGGGCGCGGCTTCGAAATCGCGCAGGGACGTCTGGGGCCCGGCCGCATCCACCATTGCATGCGCACCATAGGCGTCGCCGAGCGCGCGCTGGAGCTGTTGTGCGAGCGCGTGCAGTCGCGCGAAGCCTTCGGCAAACGCATCGCCGACCACTCCGTCTGGCACGAGCGCATCGCCGAAGCGCGCTGCATGATCGAACAAGCGCGTCTGCTCACGCTGAAGGCCGCCTACCTGATGGATACGGTGGGCAACAAGGTTGCCCGCGCGGAGATCGCGATGATCAAGGTAGTCGCGCCGAACATGGCCTGCCAGATCATCGACTGGGCCATCCAGGCCCACGGCGGCGCCGGCGTCACCGAAGATTTTCCGCTGGCCGGCCTGTATGCGGGCATCCGCACCCTGCGCATCGCCGATGGGCCCGATGAAGTCCATCGCGGCACCATCGCCCGGCTGGAGTTGGCAAAGCATGCGATCCGCGTTGATCCCATTAATTCGGTTTGACGACAGGAATCCTATGAAAGCCATCGTCTGCGAAGCCTGGGGACCGCCTTCGTCGCTGCGACTGCGCGACCTGCCCTCGCCTGTCCCCGGCCCTGCGCAAGTGTTGGTGCGCACGCGCGTGGCGGCAGTGAACTTTCCCGACGCCCTGATCGTGGCCGGCAAGTATCAGTTCAAACCCGAGCTGCCGTTCTCGCCGGGCGGCGAACTGTCTGGGGAAATCCTCGCCGTCGGCAGCGAGGTCAAGCGGCTTGCGGTCGGAAACAAGGTAGTCGGCATCACCCTGTTCGGGGCCTACTCCCAAGAGGTGTTGGTCGACGCGAGCAATATTCTTCCGTTACCGGATGACATCAGCGACGAAGATCTGGAACTGGCGGGCAGTTTCGTGCTGACCTATGGCACCTCGCTGCATGCTTTGAAGGACCGGGCGCAGGTACAGGCCGGCGAAACCTTGCTGGTGCTGGGCGCCGGCGGCGGCGTGGGTCTGGCCGCGGTGGAAATCGGAAAACTGCTGGGCATGCGCGTCATCGCCGCCGCATCCTCGGCCGACAAGCTGGCGGCGGCGCGGGAACACGGCGCCGACGAGACCATCGATTACCTCAGCGAAGACCTGCGGGAACGGATCAAGGCACTGACCGGCGGACGCGGCGTGGATGTCGTCTACGATCCGGTCGGCGGCGACCTGGCCGAACCGGCGCTGCGCAGTGTCGGTTGGCGCGGACGCTATCTGGTGGTCGGCTTCGCCGCTGGAGACATTCCGAAAATCCCCGCGAACCTGTTGCTGCTGAAAGGCAGTTCGCTGGTGGGCGTGTTCTGGGGCGAATTCGTGCGGCGCGAGCCCGCCTTGAATGCCGAGAACATGGGCTTGCTGTTCTCCTGGCTGCGGGAACGCAAGATCCGTCCCCTGATCTCCGAACGCTACCCGCTTTCGCGGGCATCGGAAGCGTTGGACACGCTGCTTGCGCGCAAGGCCATCGGCAAGCTGGTGGTGCTGCCGCAACAGGTCGATTGATCGTCCTTCCCGGTCGCTAGCTACCCACCGGATTGTTTTCCACCAGCGCATACAGGACGCGCAGATCGTCCACGGTCAACTCGGTGCTGGCGTCGTCGATTGCCCGGAAATGGATGCGAAACGCACGGATGGCAGCCGGGTAATCGTCCATCGAGTAGCCGAGAATCCGCAGCGCGGAGCGCGGATCGAAATTGGCAGGTGGGTCGGTCAATGGCGTTACTGGCCAACGCCCGAATCCCGCCTGGGCGAGTCGTGCCCAGGGAAACAGCGGACCCGGATCGGTCTTTCGGGTAGGCGCCATGTCGGCATGGGCGATGACCTGGTAGCGCGGGATACCCAAGCGCTTGCACAGGTCTTCCAACAGCACCAAGAGTTTGTCGATCTGTTCGGAAGAAAACGGCTCGATGCCGTTATTGTCCAGCTCGATGCCAATGGAAGCGGAATTGACGTCGCTGATCGTGCCCCAATTGCCGGGACCGGCATGCCATGCGCGGCGATCTTCGGCGACCAGCTGGTAGAGCGCGCCGTCGCGGCCGATCAGGTAATGGGAACTGACCGGACCGCCACTGTTGCGCGTCCGCAGGGTGTGCAGGCTTTGTTCGACCGAATCCTGCGTGGTGGCGTGGATCACGATCAGAATGGGTTCGCGCGCGTTGTGGTTGGGCGATGGCACCCAGCGCGCCAGCGCATTGTGCGGCGGCGTGTGCGCGCAGCCGGCCAGTAGCGCGATCAGCAGGGTCGCCCCGATTCGTAGCGACCACCGCCCTTGTTTTATTGCGCGCTCTTGATCGAACCCCACCATGCTCACTGTCCTTGCCCGATCGCCAGTTCGGCGATTGCCTTGGCGGTCGCATACGGTTCCGGATCGTCCCGGTTGCTGAGCACGATCACGGTCAGATGCCGCTGCGGGTAGCGCGCGATCACATTGCGGAAACCGATGCTTTCGCCCGAATGCCATAAAGTCTCGCCGGTAATGCGCCAGCCGAAACCATAGCGGATGTCGGGCTCGTCCGTGGTTACGTGGGGCGTGAACATGAGTTTTCGCGACCGGTCGCTCAGCAAGCGGTCGTCGTATAGCGCAGCGTCCCACTTGGCCAGATCATCGATGGAGGAATAGACGCCGCCGTCGCCCAGTACTGCACTGGTCGTACTTTGATCGGTGCGGATCCAGCCGGCTGCCGACTCGCTATAGCCGTAAGCCCGGTCGGCGACGGCGGGACCGCCTTCCACGAAGGCCAGCGTGTGCGTCATGCCCAGCGGCTGGAAGACGCGCAATCGCAGGAAGTCGGCGAACGATTGCCCGGACGCGCGTTCCACCATCAGCGCCAGCAGCGCATAGCCGCTGTTGCTGTAACGATAACCCGAGCCAGGCGCGAAATAGGTTTTTTCCTGGGTTTCCAGCAGGCGCAGTACGTCGGCATCGTGCAGCTGTCCGGTGAAATCGGACGGCATCACGTCCTCGTAGTCGATCAAGCCCGCACTATGAGTCAGCAAATGGCGAACGGTGATGGAATCGGCTAGAGCCGGCAGCGATGGCAACCAGCGCCGCACGCTGTCGTCCAGGCTTATACGTCCGTCTTCCACCAGTAACAGGATCGCCGCGGCGGTGAACTGCTTGGTGACCGACGCCAGCCGGTAGTTGGTGGCCGGCGTGGCGGCGATCCGCTGCTCCCTATCCGCTAAACCATAAGCCTTGCGCAACAAGGGGACGCCATCGCGCAGTACCAGGACCGAAGCACTGGGCGCGTCGCCGGCATAATTTTCCATCATTGCGTCCACCTTTTCGGTGGGGAAACCATTCTCAGCGATAGCGGAAACAGGCGTCATAAGCAGGAGTAAGAGAAGCGTACGCATGGAGGGAGTTCCGCGCAGACGTGCAAGACAGCTATTCGATGGGAATGTCGTAGATCGCCTTCGAATCGTGAGAGGCAAGCGTGTAGTGCCACCACTCCTGCGGATAGTTCTTGAAACCCTGCTGCGCCATGGCGCGCAGCAGGCGCTGGCGATTGTCGCGCTGTAGTTGCGTGACTCGCGGTGAATCTGTATTTGCGAGCGTGTCGAAGAAGTCGAATTCCGTTCCCATGTCCAGCGGCACGCATTGATCATCCGCTACGCGACAGTCCAGCAAAGTAAGGTCCAGGGTGGCGCCGCGGCTATGGCCGGAGACCGGCGCGATGTAGTCGCCGAGCAACTGGGTCTTGTCCAGATTGGGGTAGTAACGGGACTTGGTGCGCTGGTCCTGCAGGTCCGCGGCCCAACGCACGAAATGGCGAACCGCCCGCGCGGGACGATAGCAATCGAACACCCGCAGACGGAATCCTTCCTGGCGCAACGACTGCTCGACGCGCTGCAGGGCCTGCGCCGCTGGGTCGCGTAGGTAGCAGCGGGCTGCTGCATAGCCTTGCACCGGAACCCCAACGAAATTTTCCGAGCTGGCATAACGGATTTGCTCGGAGATGTCGGGGATCAGGGTGCGGATATCGACCAGTCCGGCTTCGGCAAACGTACGCGCGGCGGACAACTCAGGCAGGGACGCAGAAGGCGATGTCGGAACGGAGGCGCAGCTTGCGCACGCCAGGGCGATCCACGCGAACAGAGCGGCGCCGCGGATCGCACGCTGCGCCTGCTTAGTCACAGTCGCGTATCCGTTCGAAGGCCAGATCTTCGTAGTCGTAGCTAAAGTCCGCTTCCGGGTCGACCTTGGCCAGGGTCAGCCGTGCCGGCTGGGAAGGACCGCCCGTGTGGAAATCCAGCCATGCTTCCGCATCCACGCTATCGCGGTCCCAGTCCACCAGATACCGCGAACCGCTGCGCAGGATGCGGCCGGAGAGCAGCGGCGATTTTTCCGAAACGAAGCGTGCTTGCCCGCCTTCGGGGCAGATGCGCACCTCGCCGAACCAGGGATCGCGATAGACGCCCCACCATTGAGCGAATTGCTTCGAGGTAGGCGCCTCTCGCCCGAGGGCAGGCTGCGACGTCGCAGAGTGTTTCGATTCTGATTCTTTCGCGAGTTCATCGGCGTAGTAAGCCACCCCGCGACTATCTGCCGGCTTGGTGAATCGCTTCAGCAGCACTTCGTTCAACACCGCGCGCGCCGCCTCCGCTTCACCGTTGATCAACACTACGAAGCCCGATCTGCGGTCCGGCAACAGGGACATGACCGAATACATGCCCGACAAGGTGCCGGTATGCGACACGGTATACGCGCCATCGATATCGGCGATGCGCCAGCCGTATCCGTAAGCGTACAGGCGAGTGCCATCCCACGCGCGGCGGCGGGCGGAAATGGGCATGGGCGTGCGTGGAACCCACGCGGCCTGCCGCTGTTCAGGCGACAGCCAAGCCACCTGCGCGGCGTCGGGTGCCAGCCAGTTCTTCGCCCATACCAGCATATCGTCCAGACTGCAGCGGATACCGCCGGCCGCAGCCATAACCAGCGGGGTCACGGCTGCGTCGTCCGCCTTGACCACCACGTTGCGGCCATCGATGCGGTTGTGGGGCTGGGCGACATCGCCCACCTCATCGGGCCGCCATGCACCCACCCGGCAGCGCGACAATCCCAGCGGCTGGAACAGTTCCCGTTGGACCAGTTCCTCGTAGGACGCGCCGCCCGCGGCTGCGGCGACTTCGCCCGCCACTACGTACAGCAGGTTGTCGTAGGCATAACCGGAGCGAAAGCTGTAGGCGGGCTTGATATGCGCCAGACCGGCGATGATGTCGGCGCGGGTGAAACGATTCGGTTCCGGCCACAGCATTAGATCGCCGCCACCCTCGGGCAAGCCGCTGTTGTGCACCAGCAGGTCCTTGACCTGCATGTTTTGGGTGACCCACGGGTCGTACATGCGGAACGATGGCAAATACTTGATCACCGGGTCTTCCCAGCGCAGCTTGCCGGCGTCGACCAGCCGGGCGAGCACGCTGGCAGTCATGGCTTTGCTGTTGGAAGCGATCTTGAACAGGGTTTTGGAGGTGACCTGCTGACCGGAACCAGCGGCCAGCTCGCCTCGCGTTCCGACGTAGACGGTCTTGCCGTCTTCGATCACGCCCACGGCGATTCCCGGAAGCTGGTAGCGGGCAACCATTTCATCAACGATCGCGTCGAATTCGGTATTGCCAGGGCGCCCGCTCGCGATGCTCGAAGATTCTTCGCCCGCCAGTGCGGACAACGGAAGAAGCAGAATCAGCGCAAGCGCGGAAGCGATCCTAACGGGGCCGGACACTACAAAGCCCTCCACGACGTGGCCGCCTGCTCTCCCGCCACCATATCCTCGAAGGACTGCCTGCGCCGGATCACCGCGTAGCACCCGTCGTCGACCAATACTTCAGCTATCAGCGGTCTGGAGTTGTAGGTCGAAGACATCGACGCACCATAAGCTCCCGCGCCGTGGATCGCCAGCAGATCGCCTGGCGCGCACGGCGGTAGCAGGCGCGCTACGGCGAAAGTATCGCCCGTTTCGCAAACCGGGCCGACTACGTCGTACGCCACGCTCGGCTCGGCCTGGCCTTCGCCCGCCGATATTTTTTCGATGTCGTGCCAGGCTTCATACAGACTGGGGCGCAGCAGGTCGTTCATCGCCGCATCCAACACCAGGAATCGCCGTTGTCCATTGTCCTTGGTGCGCAGGACTTTGGTCAGCAGCACGCCCGCTTCCGCTACGAGATAGCGGCCTGGCTCGAGGATTATCCTGCCCTCGAAGCCGGCCAAGGCTTCTCTTATCGCCTGCACGTAGGCATGCAGATCGACTCCTCGGTCGTGGCCCTTGCGGTACACCACTCCCAGACCGCCGCCGACATCGATGCTGTCGATGTGATGTCCGTGGCCGGACAGTTCACGCCAGAATGCGGCCAAGCGCTGCAATGCCTGCCGCAACGCTTCCAGCTGCAATATCTGCGATCCGATGTGCATGTGCAGTCCGTCCAGGCGCACGTTACCGTGCCGGCCGGCATCGGCGAACCAAGTCCTGGCTTCATCGATACTTACACCGAATTTGTTCTCGGCCTTGCCGGTGGAGATCTTGCCGTGGGTAAGCGCGTCGACGTCGGGATTGATACGCACCGCGGCGCGGGCAATGACATTGCGCTGATGGGCGATACGTTGCAGCGCCGCCAGTTCGTCGGCCGATTCGACGTTGAAGCGGCCTACGCCGGCATCCAGCGCTTCCGCTATCTCCGCATCGGACTTGCCGACACCGGAAAACACGATCCGCGAGGCCGGAATACCGGCCCGCAGGCTGCGACGCAATTCTCCCGAAGAAACGATGTCCGCGCCCACGCCGGCCTTGGCCATCAGTTGCAGGATGGCCAGGGTGGGGTTTGCTTTCACCGCGAAACAAATGACCGCATCCATGCCTAGCAACTCATGCTGCAGACCAGCGATGCGCTGTCGGATGGCGTTGGCCGAGTAAGCATAGAAGGGAGTAGCCAGCGCGTTTCCCAACGCATGCAGGTCGATGCCGTCGAACTGTTTGCTCTCCAGGACGGCAGACGGGCTTGCCGGTGTCGTCGCTGCTCCCGCCGAATCGGTAGAACACTCCAAGACTGTAAACCTCCTGTGCATCGGATCGATGCGCGCTTTTTACTGCACGCCTATCCGTAGAGCCTATGCCTTCATCCGAGAAGGCGCAGCCGTCATTGCGACGACCGCGCCCTCAGCTTTGCAGAGGGTCGGAAATCAGAAATTCCAGGTCACCACCAGTTGCATATAGCGCGGCGATTGCCAGACGGTGCCCTCGCCGAAATACGGCATCCTGGTTCCGGGCGTGCTTTCGTAGCGCGAATGAACGTTGACCACGGTCTGGCTGTTCAGCAGGTTGTACACGGAGAAGCGCGCCTTCAGGTCAACGTCCTCCACCGGAAGCGTCCAGGTCACGCTGGCGCTGAGATCCTTCAGCCATGGCATGCGACCGAACGCGCCGCGCTCGCTGTACACCAGTTCGCGGTTGATGCTGGAGCAGTTCGCAACGCACAGCCAGCCCGAGCCGCCGCCGCTGAACTCGCCGGGACCAAAGCCACGATTGTCGTTGGGCCAGCGCACGCCAAAGGCGGTAATCGGGCCGCCGGATCGCGCGGAGAACGAGGCGCCGAAGCTCCACATTTCGTTGAGCTTGAAGCTGCCGCGCAGTTTGATCTGGTGGCGGGAGTCGTTGAACAGCACGCCATAGCGCTCATTGACCGCCGGGTGATCGTAGAACTGCACCAGGTTGGTGTCGGCGTAGCCCGTGTCCGAATTCACCGGGCCTTCGATATTGCCTTCGCTCTTGGACCAGAGATAGCTGGCATTGAACGCCCATTTGTCATCCCAGGCGCGGTCGAGCTGGAATTCAACCGCCTTGTAGGTGCGTTTGGGCTTCTTGTAGCCCATGATCGCCCCGCTGCCAGAGGCGATGTAGCCATCCTCGGAGGAATCGAACGTTACCCAGTCGTTGGTATCCGGGCACCACAGGGTGTTGGTTTCGCCCGGGTTGATGATGGGGAAATCGCCTGAATACCAGGAGCAGCCCGCAACGTGATTGATGCGCGTGTCTTCCACGGCACGGTTCACCTTGCGGTAGGTCGCATTGACACCATAGGACCATTCCTGGTTGATTGCCTGCTGGAACCCCAGGATGTATTCGTCCTGGAACACCTGCTCCAGGTCCCGGGCGACCACGGTCCGGAAGTCGGTGGGCGCCGGGATGTTGCCATCGTCGTTCACGGGGCCAATCTGCTGGCCCAGGATCGGCGACAGGTAGGTGCCCGCGACCGGATGGTCCATCTGTGTCCAGCCATCGAGCACGTAGTAGGTATGCTCGTCCGTAGTGCCGGCGAAATAATCAGCAAGCTTGTTGGTCAGCGGAATGTAGTAGCGTCCAGCATTGCCGAACAGCTTGGTCGTGCCGTCGCCCTTCATGTCCCAGCTGAAGCCCACGCGCGGCGAGATCATGTCGCCGAAATCGGCCTCGGTGAAGGTCACTCCCGACGCGTACTTGTTGTGGAACTTGTCGGCGCGCAGGCCCAGGTTCAGCACAAGGTTGGGAGTTACGCTCCAGATGTCTTCCACGTAGATCGCTTGCGCCACGGTGGTGACGGGAGTGCCGGTGACATAGCGCCGAGCATCGACAATCGCGGTGGTGCCGGCGGGAATGATCCCGCCGCCGGGAAGACTTCCACCAGGCGTGGCGGCCTGGACCTGGTAGCTCCTGCCGTCGCCCGGGTAGATCGTGGAGGCGTCCGAGTCCATCACCTCCCTGTCCGCTCCGAAACGCAGAAGGTGGTCGCCCAGCGTCCACTCGAAATCCAGGCGCGCGGCCTCGCGCTTGTCGTGGCGGGTGTTGATGCTGACATCGGTCGGGTGGCAACCTTCGGGAGTGGTTTCCCGGCCGAACCTGCCGGTGTAACTCCCGGAACGGGTGACGATGCTGCAATCGGGATCCTGCGTACTGCTGTTGGCCGCACTGCGCTTGTTCACGCCATACATCGCCTTGGCGACGAAGTCATCGGTGAGATGACCGGTGTAGGTGAGCGACCAGTTGTCGCCACCGGAGTTCGAAATGCTGTCGCCCTTCAACCTGTCGAGGGTGCCCGCAGCCCACGTGTAGGCGTAGACGTCTGCCGGGGATTCGGCTTTGTCGGAAAACGCCAGCAGTTCCAGCGAGTGGTCGTCGTTGATGCGCCAGTCGAACTTGGCTCCCCAGAAGTCGTCGTTGCTCTTGGTGAGGAACGCGACGTTGCCATCGAAGTCCTTCGGACTGCTGTCGCGGTTCTCGTACATCGCGAAGAAGAACAGCTTGTCCTTGACGATCGGACCGGACGCCCACAGGTTGGTCTTGTAGAAAGAGTTCGAGTCGCGACTGGTGTAACCGCGCTCGTCGACCGTGCCGTCGGAATGGTAATGATCCTCTTTCTCCGAGGCCCAGGCCGCGGGCTCCAACGTCACCTGCGCTCCGGACTGGAATTCGTTGCTGCCCGAACGCGTCACCGCATTGATGACGCCGCCGGTGGTGCGCCCGAATTCCGCCGAATAGCCACCGGTCTTGACCTGGAATTCCTGGTAGAAGGCGAATGGCACCGACGAGAAACCCTGGCGTCGGTAGGAATCCGTCACGTTCAGGCCATTGATGTAGACGGCGTTCTCGGCCACCGACGAGCCACCGAAGGTAAGGCCGCCAAAGGTGGCGCCCGACGCGACCACACCCGGCGCCAGCAGCGCGACGGAAGCCAGAGTCTGGTCCACCGGCAATCGGGCCAGTTCCTGGCGGGTGATGTTGGTCGCCGTTTCGGTGGAACGCACGTCGACGCGGTTGACAATGCGCGAACCGATCACCTGCACTACATCCAGGTCTACTGCGCCGCCGCCGGTTAGGTTCACGGTGGTGGTGCCACCCAACGACACGCTGATGGAAATCGGCGCACCGCCGCCTGCCACCAGGGTGTAGTCGCCAGGCGGCAATTGCGCCACGCGGTAAGTGCCTTCCTTGCCGACCGTCACCGTACGGCTCAGGCCGGTGTCGGGATTGGTGACCGTGATCTGGTCCCCGGCGTTGGCACGTCCGGCCACGGCGCCGGTCACGCTTTGCGCCATCGCCAACGGCGCCATAGAGGCGAGACATGATCCCAATGCGATACACAGAGCGGCCCTACGCAAAACTTTGCTGTTCATCCCCGATCTCTCCTGCTGAGTTGTTTGGTTGGTTTTCCCGCCCGACTATTCGGCGCTGCTCTTCAGCGGCAGCATTTTCCATTCGAATCCGTAGTCCCATTGATTGAAGTAGAGGTTCCCACCCCTCCACTCCGCTTCCCCGCGCTGCAGGTCCACCGTCTCGGACCGAAAATGCTTCTTGGCCGGAACCAGTTCCCGCGAATAATCGTCGTTGAACGCGATGCGATACGCATCCTGTCCACCCAGATAGAAGCCCGCGATTTGCGGGTCCGCATCATCCAGACGACCGGTGGTGACATCCATCGGCACCCACCCGTACGGCGCCAGGTAAAGCGCGCCCCAATCGTGCAGGTTGTCGTAGTCACCGTCGGAATAAACCATGCCGGACTGCCAACGCGCGGGAATGCCGTTGAGGCGCAGCAAGGTGATCAGCAACAACGTCTGCTGTCCGCAATCGGCGTGACCGGCATGCAGCGCGTAGTCGCTGATGTTAGTGATGGTCGAATACTCGCGTGCGCCCGCCCACGGGATTTTGTCCACGGCCGCATAGAGCTTCTGCGCGATGCGATAAGGATTCTTCTCGCCGCCGACCACCTTGCGTGAAAACTCGCGGATCGCGGGAGTTAACACTACGTGCGGAGACCGCTCGGCCACGAAAGGCGCCAGTTCGGCGGTGAGCGGCGCCGCAACTACCCGGTCGGGATCGATGGCGTGGTACTGGCCGCGGATGGTTAGTTCATAAGTGATGGAGAACGCAGTGGGAGAGCCCGCGTGCGCAGGCTTCTCCAGGTACACCGTGCGCTGCAATGCCGATTCCGGAGCGATGCTGTGCGTCGCGGGCGCGCTTTCGATGAAACGGATGTTTTCCTGCTGCCCCGGTATCGCACGCGGATAAGGAATCCAGGCGCGCACCGTTTCGCCCGCAGGCACTGCATCGGCCTCGACGGTCAGCGACTGGGTGACGCGGATCCGGCGCGTACCTGCATCCGCGTCGGCCTTTCCCAACGCCGCATCCCGTACTTGGCGATGATGCGCATTGGCCGATTCCATCGGCCCATCGACGAAAGGCGTCTGCTCCTTTCGCCGCGCCCTGGCCTCGGCGCTGATCCGGAACAAGTTGGACGGCGCACGGTTGAAATACAGCCTGCGTCCATCGATCACCTGATGCTCGATCAGTCCGGCGGCGTCCCAGCGGGCGAATTCCTCGTCGCGCAGATCCGGTATTTTCTCGCGCACACGGGCTTTGGCCGCATGCTCCTCGAGGGTGAAGTCCAGCAAGATCCGCCGCATGCGTTCGCGCTGGAACTCGAGCGCCGCCCTGCCCTCCGCAGAAAGACGATCAGCAGCGAGGCCTTTGCTGATGGACGCCTCGGCATCGGCGAATCGTCCCGCATCCACCAGCGTGATCGCTTCCGCCAGGCTGCCATCGGCGTCTTGCGACATCGCCGGTCCCGCCAACAGCAATGCCAACACGAACGCCGTAGCGACGCCTCTCCAGCCGGGTCGTTCGACCAATGCACTGAGGGACAACAGGGCCATTCGGGTCGCGACGCCTCTGCGGTATTTGACAGGAAGATGACTGTCTAACATGTGGAATCCCGCGCGTCAATAATTTATTCTTCAAAGATGTGCTATAAGAATCAGGTATTCCAGAGCGCCGGGCATCGACCGGTACCGGCCAAAGGGGAAGGAATGATCCGCACGGTCTGGCCCAATCCAACGACGGCCCTATTGGCTCAGAGCTGTGGTCTTCCGCTGGCGTTCTGCCGGCGCTACCGCGCTATATCCTCGGCACCGGTTCCGGTCTGCTGATGGCACCGTTCTTTTCCTATCCGGCTTCAGCGTGAAGGTGAACCATGCGAACCCATCGTCCGATCTTCGTTGCTGCTGCGCTGCTGGTGTGCGGCGCCGCCTACCTATTGCCGGCGCATGCACGTGAACTCCCTCCGCCGTCTCCGGGAACCGTCCCGCCGCATGGCGTAATCGGCATGTCGGAAGCGCAGCTTTCTCCTGATTTCTGGGTGGACAGGCTCAAGCAGCCGAATCGTGTCGTCATGAGTTCGAAGGCGATCGCTGCGCAGAATGAAAAGTTGTTCCGCCTCGACGATTCCATGAACGACTTGCAAGCCTTGCCGGAAGCGATGAAGAAGGAAGAGATCGTCGCCTCTATCAGCGAGCTGTCCGCCCTGCCCGATGAGCCTTTGTACGATGTGGAAGGCAAGCCCGTGCCCGCCGGCATGCTGCGGCAGCTGATGCAGTCGCTGGATCTGGAGGCGACTCCGGAACAAGCGCCCACGCGCTACGGACTGGCGCTGAAGCGAACGGCGTTGCGTAAATTCCCGACCGATCTGCGCGTCTTCAGCAGACAGGGAGATACCGACATCGACCGTTTCCAGGAAAGCGCGCTGTTTCCCGGAACTCCGGTGGCCATCTCGCACCACAGCCGGGACGGGAAATGGCTGTGGGTGGCGAGTCCCAACTACAAGGCGTGGGTGCGTGCGGACGACATCGTGATCGGCGCGAAAGGGGCGGTGTTCGGACACACGGAAAAAACTCCTTACCGCATCGTCCTGGGCGCCAAGGTCTCCACCGTATTCACCCGCGAACAGCCGCAGCTGTCCGAGCTGCAACTGGATATGGGCGTACGCGTGCCTTTGGCCACCGTCGCCTCCGACGCGCTGGTCAACGGCCAGCATTCCTATACTTCCTGGGTGGTCGAACTACCGGTGCGCGACGCCAACGGAACGCTCGCCTTCGCGCCCGCACTGTTGCAGAAGAACCAGGACACCGCCGCTGCGTCTCTGCCGCTTACCCGCGCCAATCTCGTCCGTCAGGCATTCAAGTTCCTTGGGGAACGTTACGGATGGGGTCATTCCTACAATGGCCGCGACTGCAGCGGATTCGTTTCCGAGGTCTACCGCAGCATGGGCGTGGAATTGCCGCGCAACACCAGCGACCAGAGCATCAGCCCTGCGCTCAACCATACGATTTTCGGCAAAGACGACGGGGCCGGCCCGCGCAGGGCGGCGGTCGATACGCTGCAGGTGGGCGACCTGATCTACATCCCCGGTCACGTGATGATGATGATAGGCCGCATCGATGGCGCGCCTTACGTGATCCACGACACCAATGGCGGCTCGTTCCTGGACGCGAACGGAAACATGCGTTCGATGCACCTCAACGCCGTCTCGGTCACGCCTTTGCTGCCGTTGCGGTTCAATGAGAAGAATACCTACGTCGACCGCATCACCAGCATCGTCCGCATCCGTCCCTGAGACAAACCCTAGAATCGGCCAAGAGCACAAGAACCGACCATGAAAATAACTGACATCAAATTCGGCATGCTGCGGGTTCCCCTGAAGACGCCGTTCAAGACCGCCTTGCGCACGGTGGACCGCGTGGAGGACATCGTGATCATGGTGCATACCGACAGCGGCCATATCGGTTACGGCGAAGCCCCGGCCACCGCGGTGATCACCGGCGACACCCACGGTTCCATCGTCGACGCCATTCGCCACTATATTTCGCCGCGTCTGATCGGCGAGGAGATCGCCAACCTCAACCGTATAACCCAACTGATCCAGAACGCGATGGAGAAGAACTCCAGCGCCAAGGCGGCGGTCGAGATCGCGATCTACGACCTGTTCGGTCAACTCTACGGCGCCCCGCTCTACAAGCTGCTGGGCGGCGGCGACCCGGTCATCACCACCGACATCACCATCAGCGTCGACTACATCGACAAGATGGTGGCCGATTCCATCGCCGCAGTGGATCGGGGCTTTGAGTCGCTGAAGATCAAGGTCGGCAAGGACATCGGGGTGGACATCGAGCGGGTCAAGGCGATCTACGCGGCGGTGGAAGACCGCGCCCTGCTGCGGTTGGACGCGAACCAGGGCTGGACCGCGAAACAGGCGGTGTACGCGCTACAGACGCTGGAGGACGCGGGGGTGAGGCTGGAGCTGGTCGAACAGCCGGTCAAGGCGCACGACCTGGAAGGCATGCGCTACGTGACCGAGCGCGTGCACACGCCGATCATGGCCGACGAAAGCGTGTTCGGTCCCATGGAAGTGGTGGAATTGATCCGCATGCGCGCGGCGGACATCATCAACATCAAGCTGATGAAGACCGGCGGCATCTCCAACGCCATCCGCATCGCCGACATCGCCGCCATGCACGGTATCGAATGCATGATCGGTTGCATGCTGGAGACCAGCATCAGCGTCGCCGCCGCTGTGCACGTGGCCGTGGCCAAGGCCGACATCATCACCAAGGTCGATCTGGACGGCCCCTCGCTTTGCCTGTTCAATCCGGTGGAGGGTGGCGTGATCTTCAACGAGTCCGAAATCACCATCACCGACGCCCCCGGCCTGGGCATCCGCGAGATCCGCGGCCTTGAACTCATCGAGTAAATCCGACATGTCGCCACTGGTGAAAATCCGCTCCGAGCGCGATCAGATGTCGGCGATCGAGCGCCGCATCGCCGACTTCATCCTGGAGAACGCGCAGTTGCTCCGCGACTATTCCTCCCAACAGCTGGCCACTGCGCTGCGCATCAGCCAGTCCAGCGTGGTCAAGTTCAGCCAGAAGCTTGGTTTCAAGGGCTATCCCGATCTCAAGTACTCGATCGGCGAAGCGATCGCGCGTGCGGAAAGCGGCGACGATGCGGTGGTCGCGGCGGCGGCGATCCAGGACGCCAACGGCGCCAGCGGCAGCCAATTGTGGCGTAGCAAATCCGAAGCAGAAGAAGAAACCCGCCTGATCAATCCGCCTGAGGCGGTGCGTGCGGTCGCCGACGCGCTTGGCAATGCGGGTAAGGTTTTCATCATCGGTTTGGGCGAGGACGATATCCACGCGCGGGCGTTCGCATGGAGGCTTTCGCTGCTGGGAATCCTCACCGTGCACAACTTCGACACCGCCCACATGATCGCGAGCGTATCGGCGGCCAACGCCGGCGACACGCTGCTGGTGTTCTGCGAAGACGGCAAGCAGACCGCGCTTTCGCAGATCTGCCAGCAGTTCCGCAAGGCCAAAGGCAAGGTCATCACGGTGACGCGCCATACCTCCAACGCCCTGCGCGCCCACGCCGACCTTGCATTATTGGTGTCGGCGCACGACGAACGTCCGCACATCGAGCCTCTGCTGTACCACTCCGCGCTGCAGCACCTGCTGGACGGCATCTACGTCATGCTCTGCGAAGGCAGCAAAAAGCGCTATGGAATACTGCAGGCCAACCTCGAGCGCATCCAACCGATGCTCAAACCATGAAGACAGCCGAAGTTTCCTCGAACGCGACGTACGGCCGCACCGGTAAGCGCTCCTGCGCATGGCTCATCGCGATCGGCGCGCTGGCGATAGCCGCGTGCGCGCATCGCACACTGCCACCGCCCGACCTGGGGTGGAAAGACGCCGAACAGGCAGTGGTCGTGGTCACTCCGGACTGGAATGCCGACCACGGCACGCTGCATACCTACGAACGTTCGAATGGCGTCTGGCGCGAAGTAGGCGTGCAGCAACCGGTCACGATCGGCCGCAAGGGCTCGGCCTGGGGCATAGGACTGCATCCCGATGGGCTTCCAGGCCCGGTCAAGCAGGAGGGCGACGGCCGCAGCCCCGCGGGTGTATTCGGCATCGGCGAGGCTTTTGGCTACGCGGAAAAAGGCCAGACCGCCCTGCCCTATGCCGCTATGCAGGCGTCGCACTACTGCATGGACGTAAGCGCTTCGCCGCTCTACAACCGGATCGTCGACGCGCGAGCGGTCGGCACCGAGGCGGTCGCCGGTTCGACCGAACCGATGCGCCTGGATCTGCGTACGCCAGGCGACCAACGTTACCGGCTGGGATTCGTGATCGAACATAACCCGCAAGCCAAACCCAATGCGGGCAGCTGCATTTTCGCCCATCTGTGGAAGCGTCCGGGCGACGCCACCGCCGGATGCACGGCGATGGCGGACTCGACCATGGATCGCTTGCAGGGGTGGCTGCGGCCTGACAGCCATCCTGTCTTCGTACTGATGCCCGCGCAGCAATACCGCGACCTGCACGCCGGATGGAATCTGCCCTCACTGGACGACCGACCATGAAGCCCACTACCCGCGTCATGCTCGGGCTCGCTTTGGGCGCCGTCATCGGATTGGCGCTGGCCTGGTCGGACACTTCGCTGGCGACGCAGGTGGCGGCAGTGGTGCAGCCGATCGGCAAGCTGTGGTTGAACGCGTTGCAGATGACGGTGGTGCCGCTGGTGCTGTCATTGGTCATCATAGGAGTGACCACGGCGAGCGATACCGCATCGTCCGGCCGCACCGCGCGGCGGGCCTTGCTGGTGTTCGTGATACTGCTGAGTTTCGGTTCCTTCTTCACTGCCCTTGCCGCGCCCGCACTGCTGTCGCTAGTGCCGCGCGACCCTGCCCTGGCGCAAGCCTTGAGTGGTCCGACCGAGGCGGCGGCCGCCGTTGCGGCGTCCACGAGCTGGAGCGATGCGCTGACGGTGATCATCCCCAGCAACGCGATCGCCGCCGCCGCGCAAAGCGCGATGTTGCCGTTGGTCGTGTTCGCGCTGTTCTTCGGCTTCGCGCTGACCCGGATCGAAAAACCGCGCCGCGATCTGGTGGTGGATTTCTTCCAGGCCATCGCCGACGCGATGATCGTGATCGTGAGGTGGGTGTTGTGGGCGGCGCCGGTAGGCGTGTTCGCGCTGGTGCTGGCGGTATGCGCGCAGTCCGGCCTGAGCATGGTCAGCGCGCTGGGGGTCTACATCCTGCTGCAATGCGTGCTCTATCTGGCGGTCACGGTGATGATGCTGCCGGTCGCGGTGTACTGGGGCGGCGAAGGGATCCGCAAGTTCGCTGCGGCGATTTTGCCGGCGCAGGTCGTAGCCGCCAGCACTCAATCTTCGCTGGCGTCACTGCCCGCCATGCTTGAAATCGCGCAGCGGCGCCTGGGTTATTCCCCGCAGGTCACTGCGCTGGTCTTGCCGATGGCGGTTTCGCTGTTCCGGATCAACAGCCCGGTGCAGTACGTAAGCGCCGCCGCCTTTATCGCGTGGGCCTATGGCATCGACTTGTCGGCGGCGCAGCTGGCGACTGGCGCAGCGCTGGCGGTGATCATCAGTTGCGGTGCGGTGGGTTTACCGGGCCAGGTCAGCTACATGGCGACCAATTTGCCGGTCACGCAAGCGATGGGGTTGCCGATCGCACCCTTAGGTCTGTTGCTCGCCGTCGACACCATTCCCGATGTATTCGCCACGGTCGGCAATGTCACCGCTGATCTGGCTGCTACCAGCGTGGTGGCCAGGAAATCCGGTAAGGATCCGCAGTCGAGCGCCGCTCCGGAAAGCTGACTGCGCCTGCATTTGATTTCACAATATCGGTCTGAATGAGACGAGTCTTAGCGCTTCGATACATTCTGATTTCCTGCGATGTACCAGCGCCACGCCTCATGAGCCGCCTTCGTAATTCCTATTCGTTTCGACTGCACGGGATCGACGAGAGGAAACTTCCCGTCATCCAGAATCCGGAAGCCTTGGTCACCCATGACCAAGTCCGCCCCGTCGTTGGCTCCACTGATACCCAGTGCCTGAGTCAATTTACCCGGACCACTGCACAACTCCGTATCTCGTTTGGCTTTAGGTCTGGATAGCCTCATTCGCTCAAGACCGCTCAATGGCTCCAAGGCGCGGATAAGAACTCCAGCACCGTTCCCGCAGGAGGCGTTCGCACACCAGTGAACGCCGTAGCTGAAGTAGACGTAGAGATGCCCGGGCGGGCCAAACATGGTCGCATTTCGCTTGGTCTGGCCGCGATAGGAATGGGCCGCAGGATCCTCGGCGCCGGCATAGGCCTCCACCTCGACTATCCGACCGCTGCGCCCATCGGCATTCATGACGATCTTCCCGAGAAGCTCGGGAGCGACCTTCCTAGGGTCGCGCGCGTAGAAAGTACGGGGTAATGCGGAGCGATGCGTCTTGGTCAATTCTAGGCCGCAAACTGATCGTTTCTGGACTTGGCTTGGAGGATAGTTTGGTGCCCGGAGCCGGAATCGAAGAAGTACGAGCACCTCTACGGTTAGGGCCCGTCTTTCAGGCAACGACAGATGCCTCCCCGCCCAGAGCGCTGGCGCTGCACCTGCTCGACTGAGCGTGAAACTCGAATTTACCAAACCTGATCTTTGAGTTCTCTTGGCTGTATATCCTTGTACGCGCCGTGCACTTGTCTATACATATTGAACACCCAAGACGCTACCGCTGCCAGCCAGCACAGGAATACAAGGCCCATAGCCACAATCATCAAGGATTCGACCTTGAAGGCCCAATCCAACACTAGGCCCACCAAACCAATCACAAGCGATGCTGAAACTGCAGCATTCATCAGCCACATGGATTTCGGTAACTTAGTAATCATCGACTACGCCTATTCACCATGGTTTTCTGCCTCTGGATTGTTCCAATATGTGTCGCTTGCCACTGTTGCGGTTTTTGTCCAGCCGCTACCAGCACCAAAGTATGAGCCCGACCTACTACCTCGAACGCCGAAAGACAATTGGCTTCCGTCCTCGGACCAATTCGCGGACAACCCGGAATTAATCGGCACTCCATTGATAACCACGCCTTCAGCTTGCGCAAATGCTGAGTACGAGTCCGATATCCCTGTCTCAAGGGGTTTTTTATTCAGTCCTACTCCAGCCTCTGGGCTTACGATTGCACCGCCTCCCAAGCCTGGCATAAAAGATCCGCTAGCTTGCGCTGCCAGCTGGCCCCGTGAAGCATTAAATGACACGCTAATGTTTCCCGCCAGATGGGCGCTTGGTTGCGCAGGATTTCTCATCCCCGGTGTTCCCCCTCCCACCATACCGGTGTATCCAACAGTAAACACCAGATCACGCTCACCAACGAAGGTTTTCACATCCGTGTATAGCTTTTGCCCAGCCTCAACTCCAGCATCTCCCATCCTCACTGTTGCGGCTGCAAACTCTCGGGCCACGAAACTCCGCGCTTGGTTCAGCAACTCTTGCACTGATGGGACCTCGATTCTCCCATCCGGATCGGTGAAACTATAAGGGTTATTTGCGGCGTACTTATAGCGATTGAAGTTCGCACCTGTATTTCCATCTGCCGTGACTGGGTCTACTGATAAGAAACGCCCAATCCCAGGATCGTAATAGCGCTGCTGCATATAAGTCAGCCCCGTGGTGCCATCCATCACGTGGCCGGTGTAGCCGATGCCATCGTACGCCGGCTCGTTGATCGCCGCGCCATAGGGCTCGTAGTTGGTGCGATCGATCACCGTCCCTGCCGCATCGGTCACCGCCACCGGGCTGCCCAACGCATCGGTGTGCTGGTACTTGGTCGCGATCACCGTGTTGCTGGGCCAGTCGTGATCGACGGTAGCCAACAGGCTACCACCCAGGTAGATGTTCTCGTGGGTCTTCTCGCTGCTGGGTCCGTTCCAGGAGAACAGCATCTGCCCGGATTGGCTGTATTGCCACAACGTCTTGCTGCCGTCGATCTTGGTGGTCTGTACCCTGCGCCCGTAGCTATCGTATAGATACGCCTCTTTGTTCGGCACCGTGCGCAGACGATTGCCGTAGTCGAAGCTGTACAGCTGACCGTTCTTGTTGGCCAGATTGCCCTGCACGTCGTAGCTCAATCCCACGATGCTGGCCCCGGCGGTGTTTTTGATATTGGTCAGCTGGTTGCTGGCGGGGTCGTAGACGTAATTGGCATAGTCCTTCAGGCCAGCCTGCTTCCACGACTTCAGGTTGTCCAGCGTGTCGTAGGTGAGGAAATGCCAGTGGTCGTTACCGCCGAACATCGCTGAGCCCGCCCCGGTCAGACGATCCAGGCCATCGTAGGTCATATACCGGTGCTGAGCGGTGGGTGCACCGATGATGTAGTCATTGATACCCGTGACATTGGCATTGGCATCGTAGGTATATTCATGATCCAGCGCGTTGCCGCCATCAGTGACCCGGAGAGGCAACTGCCGGCCATTCTGGCTCATGTTATGGGTCAAACCATTGCCGTACGTGAACTGCTTGAGGGCGCCGTTGGGGTAATAACTGATGGAGGCAGCGTAGCTTTGTACGGGCGTGGTCGGATCGTAGACCCGTGTTGCTTGGCCCAAGGCGTTCGGGGCGTAGTTGATGGTCAGGCCTGTAGGATAGGTTAGGCTGGCGAGGCTGCCATTGGCGTCATAGCCATAACCGATGCCCCAGGTGTACCAGCCAGGCTGATTAACGCTCTCGCCCGTTAGCATGCGACGCTTGTTGTAGGTGTAGGCATTGTTCACGCGCCCAAGCGCTGATCCTTCATTGTCTGTGGCCGCGGTCACCACGAGGCCATCGGGCGTATACGTCCAAGACTGATCCCCCCGATGATCTGGAAAGAACAAGTATGTTGGACGATTTCGGCTGTCGTACTGCCATACAGCTGCCCTACCTGAAGTCGCGCCTTCATTTCGGCTGCATAGTGTCGGGTCGGCGTAGCTGGAGCCAGTAAGACCCCTCGCAGACCAAACCAGATTGCCAGCCCCGTCGTAATCCATGATCGTTGCGCCCGACTCGGGATCAATCACTTTGCACAGCTGCTGATAGGCGTCGTACTTGTATCGGCGGATCGCCAGCAGTCCATTGCCGCCCCTATTCAACGCGAGCGGCTTTCCAAAAATGTCGCGGCCAATAGATGTGTCTTTCCCTTCTGGCTCCCGAATCGTCATAGGCATAGCGTATGACGGCATGTCATAAGCCATGTAGGTAGTCGTTGTCTGCCAAGCAGCATTGCCCGGCTGTCCCTTTGGAGGGGTGGTGCGAGTCGCGAAGCCGGTCAAATACTCGGTAGTGGTAGTCAATACACCGAGCTCAGAATCCTGCTCCGTCCGCGTCACGCGATCCAGTGCATCGTAAAAAGTACGGGCGCCTTGGGTGATGGAATTGAAATCACCCACATTGGTGGTCGGATACGATTGGAAGGCCAAGCGGCCGCTCGCATCGTAGCGCTTTACCGTCTGGCTCAAAGTTCCAGGGATATTGGCGTAATCCAGTTGCTCTTCGAGTACAGGACGCCACATAGCATCGTAATAGGTGTTGACATGCTTATTGCCTTGGTAGCGGCTCTGCCGCCAATGACCCGCAGGCAAGCCGTGCTCCTCAGACGCTATCTGCTGAAAGGCAATTGTTGTAGGGATCCATGGGTAGTCGCTGCATACTTCCGGAGATATCTTTAAGTTGGAGGGGTAAGTTACTTTCGATACTCTTCCCATCAAATCATATTCATAGCAAGTCTTGTAACCATTTTCATCGACGACTGAGGTCACCCAGCCGTTATCATTCACGGTCGCCGACCGTGTTGCCCCTGAGGGTGATTCGGGTGTAATCGGGTACTTTATGGTTTGAGGAATACCTCGCTTCCAATTACTCAGCGTGGTGACATTGTTGTTGCCATCCTTAACGGTCGCTACGGTGCCATCGACGTTATAGGCAATGGACTGCTGCAACTTGCCGAACGAGCTGATGCTTGTGGGCTGCGCCGAAGCACCGTAGGTGGTTTCCAAAATGACACTTCCAGAAAGACCACACCCGGCGGGCAAGGCAGTAGTCGGCGCTACGCATGTAATTTTGGCTACCTGGCCCAGCACCCATTTATCAACGTTGTCGTCGTACGCTGTCGTATCCGTACGTGTGGAGTTGACAACCATGCCGGTTGACCATTTATCAGTGGAAAGCGATCGCGCGAAGACGTCAAAGGCATTCACTCTATAGTTGAAGGTCGCTCCATCGACAGTAGTAGTTCGACTTTTTAGTGGCCATGCGAATTCCTCGCCCAGCTTATTGGAGTTGGTCCGTGGAACGATGCCTATCTTGTTAGGCATGGGAACGTATTCGAACGTATCTACTCGCAAAGCTGGACCCGTTCCAACGTAGCCGGTGACTGGACCCTTGTACTTCTCTTTCCTTACGACTTGTCCCTCAGTGGGGCTTCCCCATGCGCTGTCTACAAATATGAGGTCCAAGGTGTCATCGGGGTTCTTGACAGCAAACCTTCCAAATGCGAGTTGTCCTGCTTGTAAAACAGCACTGCTGTAGCCATAGCTCCAGGTCTTCTGTACTCCTGGACCCGAGAGAGTTTTCTCAATAAGAAATGGCGATTGGAACGTTATTGGATCCAATTCAAGTAGTTGAAGTGAGGCGTTAGCCCAAGCTGTGGAAGGCGGGGCAGCGGCGAACTGGCCCTTCCTAAATGGCACGCTGCTCGACAACTTGAACGTTCCAGTAAGTCCCGAGGGAGTCCTGATAGAGCCACTAATGCTGCTTGGATAGTGCCAATAACATCCAGATTGATTATCCACACAGCTATTTGGAAGCGCCCCTATGTCAAAAAACCAAGAACTTTGATCGGGAAGCGTTAAAGTTCTTAGGTCCCATCTTGGGTGCGTGTTGGTGCCCTGAGCAGTGCCACGGTCGCGATAAGAATACTGCCAGGTTCTCTCCAGAGGAGAGCCTGGGAGTGAAACAATCTTGTCTATGTGGTAGATCTCGGTAGAACTTCCTGGCCGACCTCGATTAGCCGTCCAGACGATCTGCAATGCGCGTCCATCACTAGCAGAAATTCCTGTTAGTTTGTTGCCGGTATAGCTGTAGGTAAGGAAATTTCCATGTCTATCTTCAATCCGAGTAACCAATAGCGACGCTTTCCATCGGGATCCTGGATACAAATATGTTACTTCCCCGTTGAAGTCATAAGCCTCGAAGTAGTAAACCATCTTGTCAAACCAGTATTTGGTTCCTTGTGGCGACACCGCAAGAAAACCTTCCCCAGCGACACCATCTTTTAGAGTGGGTAGACAGGTAACTGCCCAATGATTTTTGGTTACGATATTGAACGTTTGAGGAATTCCGCCAATTGTCACAGCAGGTACAACGGTGTTCTCCGGCGCACGCTGCATTAACTCTTGGCGGCCGATGCCTGGAATCTCCAGATGGGCGCCCCTCCACCAATAGTGAGCTGTGTAGCTACCCACGCTTGCTGCCGGCCCAAACTGTGTGCAACGTGCAGTTGGGTTAGAGCCAACCACTTTCCAGTCGTTGCTACCCATAGTCGTGTTGGTGCTTACGTTAGGAATCTCCATATCCTATTCGGCAAACTCCAAATCGTGCCGCCAGTTCCAGGCTGTTCTCGTACCAACATCGTACGTTCTTGAAATCGTGATACTCGGTCCCTGCCCTGGAATGTCGATATCGACCTGCCGAAATGAGAGGGCGCCGGTCTGATAGTTCACCTGGTCGCCGATTGCGTCAGCGCCCAATATGTTCTGCGGCTTATCGGACAACCTTTCAAGTACGTCCTTCTCAGGAGATACGTTGAGTTCTTGAGCGCTAGTTGCGATGGGTGCAAAACCCACAAGCACTAGAAATGCGCCGAGAAGGCGTAAGGTGCTAAACACCATAAAAACAATCCCCTTCGTCCTGTGGGTGACCGCGGTCGTCCACGTAAGCTTTTTGACTAACGGCCCGCGAGCCCGAGTGCTACTTTCCCCAGCAACGCACCCTCACTCCCTATGCTGTAGCAGCTAAGCTGACTGCACCAACCGACCTGAGCCCTGTTCGCACTTCTAGCGATTTACATGGTTACCAACTCTTATGCAATAGGCGAAAACCCGGCCTCAAGAGTTAGAGGCAGTCATCACAGAAAGATGAGAGATCTGCAAGGACCGTAGAGTGCGCTTCAGCCCACCGCTCTTCGTTCCGAAGCCGTCGCGACCTGATGCATTGCAATGGTGGGCCAAAACCCCACCCTACGAAGCTATTTCATCGAACACGAGAGGCCTGGCGAAATGGCGCCGAATCGCTGACGCTGAGCACCGGCAATACCTACTCGACGGGCCGAGGCAGCCTAGAGGTTTTCCGCTTAGCTGGATTGTGGTGCCCGGAGCCGGAATCGAACCGGCATGGGGTTGCCCCCGGCAGATTTTAAGTCTGATGCGTCTACCAATTTCGCCACCCGGGCGGGACAGCTGCCCCGCCGTGGGCGGGTAGAGAGAATGATACGGGCCGCCGACGAAAAACGCCCGTGATGGCGAGCGTATTCGTCGAACTTATCGGACATTGTCGGGATTTCTTGGTCCTATACACTGCGGCCATGCATGAACCCGTTCCCAGCATCCAGGTGTTCCTAGCCACGCCTGAAGCCCTTCTGGGTCCGCAGCCCGTGCACGATGCCTTGCCATTCCTGGACGAACAGGACCGTTCGCACATCGCCCGCTTTCGCTTCCCGCGCGACCAGGACATCGCGGCCGCTTCCCGTTTACTGCAGCGCCTGGCCGTGGCCCACTGCGCGCGAATAGCGCCGGAGGCCATAGCCGACATCCGCTTTTCCGGCGAACCGGGCACCCGGCCCGTCGTGCTGGCGCCGGCGCCGGCACAAGCATTCCGTTTCAGCGCGGCCAACACGCGCGGGATGGTGGCGTGCGCCGTCTCCGCGACTAACAACGTCGGTCTAGACGTAGAAGAGCTCAAGGAAAAGCTGGCGCCCGAGCTGGTCGATCATTGCTGCACAGCCGACGAGCGAGCCGAACTCTGGTCCCTGCCGGAGCAAGAGCGCCGCAAAGCCTTCTTCCAACTCTGGGCCTTGAAGGAGTCCTACCTGAAGGCGCGCGGCATCGGCCTGCAGGTTTCGCCGCACCTGATCGGTTTCACCGGATCAGAGCGAAGCGCCACTCCCACCCTTCATGCCGATCCCGCCCTGGAGCCGCATCCCGGGAATTGGCATTTCCATGTGCTGGACCCAGGCACCGGTCATGCCGCCGCGCTCTGCATCCACGACGCTCTCGAACCGCCAATCGTCGAGGTGTGGCGAGCCCAATGGACTCAGGGCGAGTTGAGGCTTGTCGCGCAGGCTTGATTCGATCAGACCTGATTGCGCCAGCAGCGAAGCAGCGACTACGGCCTAACCGCTTCCCACCTACTGAACCAGCTGAGCACGCACGCCTGCAGCGCGGCCTGCGCCGAGAGTTCGGTGAAGGTGTGGTTGGCCTCCGGGAAATAGGCGCAATCCACCTTGCCCTTCAATTCGGGGAACGCTTCGAACAACTGATCTTCTTGGTTATACCGTGCTCCCAGCACGCCGGAGTAGAGCGCAAGAATGCGGATATCGCGCTGAACCAGGTCGTTCAACTGCCGACGGTATTCCTCTATCGGCGGCAATTCCCGCCCACCTTCGGCGGCCAGCACCGACGAGCGTGTTTTGAAAAGCTTCCTGTTGAGAATCTTCACGCCGCGTCGCAAAACCGCCAGCGCGACACGCATAGGCAAATGCAACCATGCCCGCCCTCCTTCCAGACGGCCTCGGGCATGCCGAAGTTTGGAACCCGGGGTGGCGTAAGCCGGAGGATCGACCAGCACCAAGCCGCGAATACGGGAATCGACCTGGGCCGCCGCCAGCGCGTTGTCCGCACCCGAACAGATGCCGAACAGGATGAAGTCTGTGCAGTCTCCTTCGGCCGCGAGACTATCCAGCGTTGTCTTGATGTCGGCTACCGAGCTTTCGCGGAAGGTCATGCGACTCGGCAGCGTGCGGCTGTCGCCGATTCCCGAAAGGTCCAGCCGTGCGACACGATGCCCACGGGCGGCCAGGCTGCGCGCGAGGTGCACGTGCAAGCGATGCGGTCCCACCCGGTGCAGCACGCCAGCGTTCAAGATCAGCACGCCCGGCACCGGCCGGGTCGGCGACGGCTCGGAAACGATGGCGACCAGGTTCTCCTCGTCGCCGAACCACACTACCCGTTCCGTCACCACCGCTTGCTCGAGCGACATCGGCCATCAACCTACGCAGGATCTGCGTGTATCGTACTCGCAGTCACGGGGGGCTTTCGATGAAAGTGGATTACTTCGGTGCGAACGGCCGGAGCTTGCTTGGCACCTTGCATTTCTCGCCGCGGCTGCACGCCGGCAGCGCCTCGGTGGTGCTGTGCAATCCCTTCGGCGAAGAAGCCGCCCGCGTGCATCGCGCCTATCGGGTACTGGCAGGAAAACTGCGGGATGCCGGGTACGCCACCTTGCGCTTCGATTATTCCGGCACCGGCGATTCCTCCGGCGAAGCGGCCGACTGCACAGTCGAGGCGTGGTTGGACGACCTGGAGGCCGCCATAGGCGAAGTGCGGCGCCAGTCGGGTAGTCCTCGGGTGGTCCTGGTCGGTTTGCGCTTCGGCGCTACCTTGGCCGCCTTGTGCGCGCAGCGCGAGCACCTGCGGATCGCGCACTTGGTGCTATGGGACCCGGCAGTGCGGGGGGACCATTACCTGCAGGAACTGGCTGGAATGCATCGCGCCTACATGAACGAGGAACTGGGCCAGCGCTGGCAGGCTCCTCCGCCAGGCGATGGCGGCCGCTTTCCCGCCGAAGCCCTGGGAATGCCGATCAGCCATGCGCTCGCCTCGCAGATAGCGGACATCGATATCGCGGCCACCCTGCCGCGCGCGAACCATGTGACCGTGCTCAGCTGCCGCGACTCGGCGGACATCCAGCGATTACGCTCCCAGTGGGAAGCTTGTCCGGCCTTGCGCTGGATCGACGTTATAGGAGGGACTTCCTGGAATTCGGATGCGGCGCTGAACAGCGCGCTGGTACCGGCCAAGGAAATCGCAACTATCGTGTCAGGGGTCATGGAATGCAGTCCACAAAGCCGGGGGGCGGACTGATTGGAGCCGAAGGGCGACATCAGTCTGGCGAGGGGAACCACAATGAAACCAACTTTCGGCCTGAAGCGACGGTGCATGGGCTATTCCGCGAACGCGCCGCAGCGCATCCGGCGCGCCCTGCCCTGGTCTGGCAAGGCGGCCAGCTCGACTATGCGGGGCTGGACAACCGTTCCGATGCGGTCGCGCGCCATCTGATCTCACTGGGCTGCAAGCCCGACCAGCCCGTCGCCCTGTGCCTGCCGCGTTCTGCCGGGGCCGTCATTGCGGCACTGGGCGTCCTCAAAGCGGGCGGCGCCTATCTGCCGCTCGATCCTTCCTATCCCCGCGCACGCCTGCAGTCGATCCTTGCCGATGCAGGCGTCGAAATCGTGATCGCCAGCGATGCCGACCGGGGTCCGCTGGAAGGGCTCTCCGTGCATTTGGTTTCGCTGGAATCACTGGAAACCGCTGACCACGGCGAAAGTCGCTCCCTGCCCGAAACCACCTCGGCCGATGGTCTGGCTTATGTGATGTATACCTCCGGTTCGACCGGCATGCCCAAGGGCGTGCAGATCGAGCATCGCTCCATCGTGCGCCTGGTCGGCGACGTGGACTACGTAACGCTGGATGCGGACACCTGCTTCCTGCACGCCGCCCCTCTGGGATTCGATGCCTCCACGCTGGAGCTGTGGGGCCCGCTGCTCAACGGCGGCCGCTGCGCCGTGTTCGCGGCGCCAGTGCCGGACGCACGTTCGCTGGCGGCCTGCATCGAGACTTTCGGGGTCACCAGCGCGTGGCTGACCGCCGCGCTATTCAACTCCATCGTCGACGAAGATCCCTCGGCGCTGGCGGGTCTGCGCGAATTGCTGACCGGTGGCGAAGCGCTTTCGCCGCAGCATGTGCGCGCTGCGCTGCATGCCCTGCCCGGCCTGTCGTTGAGCAACGGTTACGGTCCGACCGAATGCACCACTTTCGCCACCACCTATGCGATACCGCGCGACCTGCCGGCCGATGCGACGGCCATCCCGATCGGCCGCGCCATCGCCGATACTTCGCTGCACGTATTGGACGCGCAAGGCGTTCCCGTCGCGCACGGTGAAACCGGCGAACTGCACATCGGCGGCCGCGGCCTGGCGCGCGGATACCTGGGACGTCCGGACCTGGATGCCGAACGCTTCGTCACCGATGCGTCCGGCCAGCGCCTATACCGCACCGGCGACCTGGTGAGTTGGGGCGAGGACGGCACGCTGCGATTCGTCGGCCGCGCCGATCAGCAAGTGAAGATTCGTGGTTTCCGCATCGAACCTGGTGAGATCGAAGCCGCGCTGTCCGCGCATACCAACGTGAAATCCTGCGCGGTCGTCGCCCTGCCGGGACCCGGCGCGGACAAACGCCTGGTCGCCTACGTAGTACCGCGCACGGGAAATTGCGATATCGCCGGGTTGCGCCATCACTTGCAGCAATCGCTACCCGATTACATGGTGCCTGCGCTGTTCATGCAGCTTTCCGCCTTGCCGGTCACTACCAACGGCAAGCTGGATCGTGCCGCCCTGCCTGCGCCGGGCAATGCTCGGCCGGAACTGGCGCACCCGTATCGCGCGCCACGCGGCGAATTGGAGACGGCGCTGTGCGACGCCTTCGCCGGCGTGCTGGGTCTCGAGCGCGTGGGTGCGGATGACGGCTTCTTCGAACTCGGTGGCGATTCGCTGCTGGCGATACGCGTGCTGCACCAGCTTCGCGCTTCGGGCATCGCGGACTTCGCACCGATGCGCCTGTTCGAATCGCCCACGCCTGCGGGACTGGCGAAAATGCAGCCTGTGCTCACTCCCGAAAAACAGGCAGGCGCTTCGCAGCCCGACGAACCCATCGCCATCGTCGGCATGGCCGGACGATTCCCGGGCGCCGACGATATCGAGGCGTTCTGGAAGAATCTCTGCGCCGGCACCGAATCGATTCGGATGTTCTCGCCAGAAGAGATCGACCCTTCCATTCCGCCTGCGCTGCGCGATCATCCGGATTACGTGCGCGCGCGCGGCGTGCTCAACGACACCGCCGGTTTCGACGCCGCTTTCTTCGGCATTTCGCCGCTGGAAGCGCAGCTCATGGATCCGCAGCATCGCCATTTCCTGGAAACGGCCTGGCATGCTTTGGAGCATGCGGGATACGTGCCGGAAACCGCGCCCGGACGCGTCGGCGTCTTCGGCGGCATGTACAACGCCACTTATTACCAGAAGCATGTGTTGCCGCGTCCGGAAACCATCGCACGGCTCGGCGAACTGCCCACCATGCTGGCCAACGAGAAGGATTACCTGACCAGCCGTGTGGCGTACAAGCTGGGCCTCAATGGCCCCGCGGTCGGTGTGCACACGGCCTGCTCGACTTCGTTGGTGGCGGCGGTGATGGCGATGGAGAGCCTACGCCGCGGCGATTGCGAACTCGCCCTCGCCGGCGGCGTAGCGATCACCTGCCCGCCGGACAGCGGCTATTTGTATCAGGAAGGCGCGATGGCCTCTCCCGACGGGCATACGCGCACTTTCGACGCCGAGGCGGCGGGCACCGTTTTTTCCGATGGCGTAGCTATGCTCGCGCTGCGGCGACTGTCGGATGCGATCGCTGCCGGCGACACGGTCTACGCCGTGCTGCTGGGTGGTGCCGTCAACAACGATGGCGCCGAACGCGCCAGCTTCACCGCACCCAGCCCCAGCGGCCAGGCCAGCGTCATCGCACTGGCGCATGACCGCGCTGGAATAGATGCGCGCAGCATTTCCTATCTGGAAGCGCACGGTACGGCGACCCCGTTGGGCGATCCCATCGAGATCGAGGGCCTGACCCGCGCTTTCCGCCGGCACACGCAGGACAAAGGCTTCTGCGCCATCGGCTCGCTCAAGAGCAACGTCGGCCATCTGGTGATCGCCGCCGGCGCCGCCAGCCTGATCAAGACCTCGTTGGCGCTGCATCGGCGCACGCTGCCACCGACGATCGGCTTCGACAAACCGAATCCGCACATCGATTTCGCCGCATCGCCCTTCGTTCCGCAATCCCGATTGAGCGACTGGTCGCAGGCTTCCGGCCCACGCCGCGCCGGCGTCAGCGCCTTCGGCTTCGGCGGCACCAACGCGCATGTGGTGCTGGAAGAAGCCCCCGCTACGGCACCGCATGCCGACTCCGCGCGCACGGCGCAATTGCTCGTGGTTTCGGCGCGCACGCCGGAAGCGCTGGAAGCGAGCTGCCAGCGATTGGGATCGTATTTAGCCGGTGCTGATGCCACGGGAGACCAAACTCCCACCCTTGCGGACATCGCGCATACGTTGCGGGTCGGGCGGCGTGTCTTCGCCCATCGCCACGCCATCGTTGCCGGTTCGGCATCGGAAGCGTCGCGGCTGCTTTCCGAACCCCTCGCGCAACGTGCAGTCGACGAGACCACGCCCGACCTGGCCTTCCTGTGCCCCGGCCAGGGCTCGCAGTACGCGGCGATGGGTCATGGCCTGTACCAGACGGAGCCGGCGTTCCGTGCCGCCTACGATCAATGCTGCGAAATATTGCGGACATTGACGGGAAGCGATCCGCGCCTCGGATTCTTCTCCCGCGACCCCGATGCGCTGCTGCCCACCCGTATCACCCAGCCGGCGATCTTCGTGCTGGAGTACGCGCTGGCCAGGCTGTGGATGCATTGGGGCATCGTTCCCACCGCGCTGATCGGCCACAGCGTAGGCGAATTCGTCTGCGCGGTGCTGGCCGGAGTGATGCCGCTGCAGGATGCGCTGGCACTGGTCGAACTGCGTGGCCGGCTGATGCAGGCGCTGCCCGCAGGCAGCATGCTGTCCGTTCGACTTGCCGCCAGCGAGCTGTCCGCATACCTGGAAGATGGCGTTGAGCTGGCCGCGGAAAACGGTCCGCACCTATGCGTGGTCGCTGGCCCCACGCCCGCGATCGAACGCGTGGGGGCACGCCTGGATGCAGCGGGCATCGCCGCACGCAAGCTGGTGACCTCGCACGCCTTCCATTCGGCGATGATGGAACCGGTGATCGCGCCGATGCGCGAGCGTCTGCAATCCATCGCGCTGCAGGCGCCCAAGATCCCCATCCTGTCCACCGTCACCGCCGAATGGCTTAGCGACGAGCAGGCGTGCGACCCCGACTACTGGGCGCAGCACCTGCGTAAACCGGTTCGCTTCGCGCCGGCGGTTTCGAAACTGGTGTCCGATCCTTCGCGTCTGCTGATCGAGATCGGCCCCCGCGCCACGCTGACCACGCTCGCGCATCAGGCGGCGGTCGGCAAACGCAGGCAGACGGTGGCGGTCGCCAGCCTGTCGGATTCGGCGGAAAGCGAATCGGCTGCGATTGCGACTGCGCTCGGCAAGTTGTGGACGCTGGGCGCCTGCCCCGACTGGCAGGCCTACACGGCGCACGAATCGCGCCGTCGTGTCGCGGTGCCGGGCTATCCCTTCCAGCACCAGCGCTATTGGCTGGATGCGGTGCCTGCGCTCGAATCGGGGGTGTCGGCGACGGCGCTCGATGCGGACGCCGCACGGGAAGCGGAAATCGCGCCCGCGGCGGAGAGCATGCTAGCGGACGGCATGTCGGTAGAAAGCTCGGCAGCAGATGCGGGACGCAGCGCCTTGTTCGCACGCCTGCAGTCCGTGATCGAGGAAGTCTCCGGACTGGAAGTGGAGGAAAACGAAAGCGCCACGCCATGGCTGGAACTGGGGCTGGATTCCCTGGCGCTTACCCAGCTTTCCTTGCAGGTGCAGCGCAGCTTCAAGGTGAAGGTGTCGTTCCGGCAGATGATGGAACAGTACGGCTCGATGGCCAGCCTGCTCGAATTCCTGTCGGTCGCAAGCGACGAGTCCAGACCGGTCGCGACTGGCGACAAGACAACCGCGCTGTCCGCGAAGACCGCCACGGCGGTTATCGCCGGCGATGAAGAAGACGCCGACGGCAAGCCGCTTACCTACGACGTGAAGAAGGCGTTCGGCGCCATCGCTCGCATCCACAGCCAGGCCGATCCGCTGACGCCGCTGCAGCGCGAACGGCTGGACGCGCTGGTGGCGCGCTACACCGCGCGCACCGGCAAGTCGAAAACCTACACCGCCAAGCATCGCGGCCACATGGCCGATCCGCGCGTGGTCAACGGCTTCCGTCCGATCACCAAGGAGCTGGCCTACCAGTTGGTGATCGAACGCTCACGCGGCTCGCATATGTGGGACTTGGACGGAAACGAATACGTGGACGTGCTGTCGGGATTCGGCATGAATCTGTTCGGCTGGCAGCCGGATTTCCTGCGCGAAGTCCTGCACCAGCAGATCGAAGACGGCTACGAGATCGGCCCGCAGCACGTACTGGCCGGCGAAACCGCCGAACTCTTCGCCGAACTCACCCACGCCGAGCGCGTGGCGTTTTGCAATACCGGTTCCGAAGCGGTGATGGGCGCCATGCGCATCGCCCGCACCGTGACCGGGCGCAACACCATCGCCATTTTCACCGGCGCCTACCACGGCATCTTCGATGAAGTGATCGTGCGCGGCACGCGCAAGTTGCGCAGCATTCCCGCCGCACCCGGGATCATGGCGTCGGCATCGCAGAACGTGCTGGTGCTGGACTACGGAACCGAGGAATCGATGCGGATCCTGCGCGAACGCGCGCACGAGCTGGCCGCGATCCTGGTCGAACCCGTGCAGAGCCGGCGCCCGGATTTCCAACCGGTGGAATTCCTGCGCGAGCTGCGCAGCCTGACCCAGGAAAGCGGTTCGGTGCTGATCTTCGACGAAGTGGTCACCGGTTTCCGCGCCCATCCGCGCGGCATCCAGGGTCTGTTCGGCATCGAGGCAGACCTGGCGTGCTACGGCAAGGTGGTCGGCGGCGGCTTCCCCATCGGCGTGATCGCGGGCAAGCGTCCTTTCATGGACGCCCTGGACGGCGGCCATTGGGAATACGGCGACGACTCCACGCCCACCGTGGGCGTGACCTACTTCGCCGGCACTTTCGTGCGCCATCCGCTAGCGCTGGCGGCTGCCAAGGCCAGTCTGCGACGACTGCGCGATGCGGGCCCGGAACTGCAGGAAGGATTGAACCGGCGCACCGCTGACATGGTGGCGGCGGTCAACGCCGCGATGCGCGAACTTGGCGCGCCGTTCAAGCTGGCCACGTTCGCCTCGTTATGGCGCAATGTATTCACCGAAGACCTGCCCTACGGCGATCTGCTGTACGTGATGCTGCGCGATCGCGGCATTCACATCCTGGACAACTTCCCCTGCTTCCTGACCACCGCCCACACCGATGAAGACATCGCGCGCATCGTGGCGGCGTACCGGGAGGCAGCGGCGGAAATGATCGAAAGCGGTTTCTTCCCAGTGGTGGAAACCGGTACCGGAATAGAAGCCGACACTGCGGCGGCGGCCAGTGAGATGCGCGTCGTCCCCACCACCGAGCAGCAACGCGAAGTCTGGCTCGCCGACCGGATGGGAGCCGAAGCATCGCTGGCGTACAACGAATCGATCTCGCTGCATTTGCGTGGACCGCTGGACGTGGACGCCCTGCGTGCCGCTATCCAGTCGCTGATCGGGCGTCACGACGCGTTGCGCTCCACTTTCTCCGTCGACGGCCTGTCCTTACACGTGCACGCGGCGACGCCGACGCTGGATCTCGACCTGCATGATCTATCGGCGCTCACGCCGGTAGAGTCCGAAGCAGGACTCGCCGGCCTTATCGACCAGCATGTCTCGCAGCCTTTCGATCTGGTCGAAGGGCCCTTGGTACGAACGGCGCTGGTAAGGATGGACGAAGCGCACCACGTCTTCGTACTCACCGGGCACCACATCGTGCTGGACGGCTGGTCGTTCTGGGTGCTGGTGAAGGAACTGGCCGCCGAATACGCGCGCTTCAAGCATGGAACCGGCGCCTCGCTTCCTGAAGCGCCTTCCTTCGCCGACTACGCGCTGCTGGCCTCGGACGAAGCCGGCACTGATGGCGAAGATCTTGAATGGTGGTCGCGGCAGTACGCCGATGGCGGCCCGGTGCTTGAGCTTCCCACCGATCGGCCGCGTCCGCGCCTGCGCACGCAGACGGCCGGACGCCACGACCACCTGCTCCCTGCACAACTGGTCGCATCGCTGCGCAAAGTGGGCGCCAAACGCGGCACCAGCCTGTTCGCCAGCCTGTTGGCCGGCTTCTCCACGCTGCTGCATCGCCTGACTCATCAGGACGACGTTGTGATCGGCATTCCTGTGGCCGGACAGGCGGCAGGGCATGAAGGGCTGGTCGGCCACTGCGTCAGCATGCTGCCGCTGCGATTGCGCATGCAGCGCGCGATACCGTTCGCGCAATTGTTGGAATCCAGTCGTGCGGCGATGCTCGATGCCTACGACCATCAGCGCGTCACCTTCGGACGCCTGTTGCAGGCCTTGCCGCTGGCGCGCGACACCGCACGTCTGCCGCTGATCAGCGTGATGTTCAACATCGACCAGGCGATGACCCTGGAACGCGACGCGGTGCCCGGACTGCAGTTCGAAGTCGCCGGCAACGCGCGGCGGTTCGAGACCTTCGAGTTGTTCGTCAACGCCGTAGACCTGGGCGCCGACGGCATGCGCCTGGAATGCCAGTACAACCGCGACCTGTTCGACGCCGAAACCGTGGCGCGCTGGATGTCGGCCTTCGAAAGCCTGTTGTCCGATGCGGCTGCCGACCCCGAATGCGCGCTCGGCGCATTGGCCTTGCTTGGCGACGAGGACCGGCGCCGGCTCGATGGCTGGAATGCGACGGAAGCCGAATATCCGCGCGACCAACGCGTCGAAGATCTGATCCTCGAACAGACCTGTCGCTCGCCCGATGCCATCGCCCTGCGGGCGGGTGCGCGATCGCTGAGCTATGCACAGTTGGACGCGCGTTCCCATGCCATCGCCTGCGCGCTGCAGTCGGCCGGCGTCTCGGCGGGCGACCGCGTGGGGCTGTTGCTGGAGCGGGATATCGACCTGGTGCCTGCCCTGCTGGGCGCGTGGCGCGCTGGCGCGTGCTATGTCCCCATGGATCCGGCGTTTCCGGTCGAACGCCTCGCCTACATGGCCAGCGATGCGGGATTGCGTTTCGTACTCAGCACCCAGACCTTGGCGGAAAGGCTGGAAGCCGCCGTCGGCAATGCGACTGTCATCTCTGTCGACGCCATTCCGGCCTTCAGCGAACGAACGATGCCGCCACAAGGAACCGCGAGCGACGACGCCTACGTCATCTACACCTCCGGTTCGACCGGACAGCCGAAGGGCGTGTGCGTGCCGCATCGCACGGTGGCAAACTTCCTGCAATCGATGCGCGCTGCGCCAGGACTGGATGCGCAGGCCCGCTTCGCGGCCGTGACCACGCTGTCGTTCGACATCGCCGTGCTGGAGCTACTGCTGCCGCTGCTAGTCGGTGCACAGGTGCTGCTGGTGGAACGCGAACAGGCCATCGACGGACAAGCCTTGCGTGTCCTGCTGGAAAGCAACGACATCGACGCCATGCAGGCCACGCCGATGACCTGGCGCCTGCTGCTGGAATCCGGCTGGCGCGGCGGTCCGCAGTGGAAAGCCCTCTGCGGCGGCGAACCAATGCCGCCCGAAATTGCGGCAGCGCTGCTCGAGCGCACGGGCGAGCTCTGGAATCTTTATGGGCCCACCGAAACCACGGTCTGGTCCAGCGCGCATCGCGTCGCCGATGCCACCCCGCCGCTTCCCATCGGCAAGCCGATCGCCAATACCCAGTTGCACGTCATGGATGCCGACCTGAAACGCGTCCCGATCGGCGTGGTCGGCGAACTCTGCATCGGCGGCGACGGCGTCGCCCGCGGCTACCTGGACCGCCCGCAGCTGACCGCCGAACGCTTCGTCGATACCGAACACGGCCGCCTTTACCGCACTGGCGACTTGGCCCGCTGGCGCAACGACGGCACGTTGGAATGCCTGGGCCGCGACGACTTCCAAGTGAAGCTGCGCGGCTACCGCATCGAACTGGGCGAGATCGAACAGCAACTGGCGAGCCATCCTGCGGTGGCACAGGTAGTTGCGGTCACCCACGCATTCGGCGATGGCGACGTCAGGCTGGTGGCGTATGTGGTGCCGGCGACGCCGTCCTCATTGGACGAAGAGACAATGCGGGCCCACCTCGCCTCGCGCCTGCCGGGTTACATGGTGCCCAGCCGCTTCATCCCGCTCGCCTCGTTGCCGTTGACCGGCAGCGGCAAGATAGATCGCAAGGCATTGCCGGCGCCTGGCATCGGGGAAGCGAGCCCCGTCGACCGATCCCAACAAGACATCGCCGACCCGCTGCAAGCGCAGGTGGCAGCGCACTACCGCCAGGTGCTCGGCCTGGCGCAGGTCGGCGCCCACGACAATTTCTTCTCCATCGGCGGGCATTCGCTATTGGCCGCGCAACTCACTGCGCGCCTGGGCAGCGAGCTGCACATCAACATGCCGCTGCGCGTCGCCTTCGAGCACCCCACCATCGCCGGACTCGCCGCCTGGATCGGCATGCAGGAGAAGGACGACCGAGATACGCAATCCATCGCACGCCTGCCTTCGGGCAGCAACGCGCCGCTGTCGCTGATGCAGCAGCGCCTGTGGTACCTGGAGCAGCTGCAGCCCGGGCGCACGGTTTACAACGTGCCCTCGGCGCATCACCTGCGCGGTGCACTGGATTTCGATGCGCTGGAGCGCGCCCTGGCCCGTATCGTCGAACGCCAGGACGTGCTGCGTACCGTAGTCGGCACCCATGAAGGCGAGCCTTACCAGCACGTACAAGCGCGAGTGGACGTTTCCCTGCCCCGTGAAGACCTTTCCCAGTTGCCCCATGGCCAGCGCGAAGCCGAACTCATGCACAGGCTGGAGGACCAGATCGCGCGGCCCTTCGATCTGGCCCGTGGCCCGTTGTTCCGCGCACGTCTCTATGCGCTGGAGGAAGACCACCATGTGCTGTTCTTCATGGCCCATCACCTGATCTGGGACGGTTGGTCGTTCGATCTTTTCTACGACGAGATGTCGGCGCTGTACCAGGCCTATGCCGGTGGCGGCGACGATCCGCTCGCGGCTGCCTCGGTGAGCTATGGCGATTTCTCCGCCTGGCACCGGGAGTGGCTGGCGGGCCCAGAACTTTCTCGTCAGCTGCAACACTGGCAGACGAAGCTCGCCGATGCGCCGGAAGCCTTGGACCTGCCGGTCGATCATGCGCGTCCCTCAACGCCCAGCAATGAAGGCGATACGGTCTGGCTGCGCATTCCGCAGGACACGGTGGAAGCGTTACGCGCGCAGGCGCAGGCGCAGGGCGCCACCCTATTCATGACCTTGCTGTCGGCCTGGTCGCTGCTGTTGCACCAGCTCAGCGGCCAGCGCGACCTGGTGATCGGCACTCCGGTGCGCGGACGCAGCCAGCCGGGCCTCGAATCGCTGATGGGCTTCTTCGTCAATGCGCTGCCCTTGCGGCTGCGCGTGGATCCCGATCAGACCTTCGTTTCGCTGTTGCAGGACGTACGCGACGAGGTCGTCGACGCCTTCGGCTCGCAGGACGTGCCGTTCGAGCACCTCGTGCGGGTGCTGGACAAGCGCCGCGACGCCAGTCGCTTCCCCATCTACCAGGCCTTCTTCTCCTACCAGGACGCACGCCAGCGGCCATCGCGCTGGGGCGTGCTGGCGCACCAGAACCTGCCGGTGTTCCAGCCGGCCGCTGCGCAGGATCTGGCCTTGTGGTTCCTAGAGGGAAGCGACGGACTGGTGGGCGGCCTCAACTTCAATACCGACATCCTGCTGCGCGAGACCGCCGAGCTCCTGAAGCAGCGCTATCTGTCCTTACTGGAAGGCATCGCTTCCGGACCAAGCACCCGCGTACACGAGCTGCTCGCCATCGACCCGCGCGAAACCGCGCTCCTGGCCGAATGGAACGCGACTTCGGCGCCAGTACCGGACACGCAGGAAATTTCGGCCTACCTACAACCTGCCTTCGCCGCGAACGCAGCGCGCATCGCCGTTCTGCAGGACGATGAAGCGATCAGCTACGCGCAACTGGATGCGCAAGCCACGCGCATCGCACGGGCTTTGCAGTCGCGTGGCGTGGGCGAGAATTCGCTGGTCGGCCTGCACCTGCAACGCACGCCGCAAATGCTGGCGGCACTGCTGGGCGTGTTGCGCTCGGGCGCGGCCTACTTGCCGCTGGATCCGGATTTTCCGGCGGAACGACTCGCCTTCATGCTGGAAGATTCCGGCACGGCGCTGGTGCTGCACGATGGCGCGCAAGCACCGTTCGCCGATTTCGCCGGCGAGCAGATTCCGCTGGAAACGTTGCTCGAAGATTCTGCCGAAGACGCGGCGCCGTTAGTCGCTCCTGCACTTTCGCCCGATGCGCTGGCCTATGTGATCTACACCTCCGGTTCCACCGGGCAGCCCAAGGGGGTGCGCGTACCACAACGAGCCGTGGTGAATTTCCTGGAATCGATGAAGTCGAAGCCGGGATTCGACGCCTCCACCCGCCTCGCGGCGGTGACCACGTTGTCGTTCGATATCGCGGTACTGGAACTGTTCCTGCCCTTGGCGGTAGGCGGCACCCTGGTGCTGATCGGCCGCGAAGACGCTGCCGATGGTCGGGCCCTGCGCGCGGTGTGCGAGCGCCACAAGGTCAACGCAATGCAGGCCACCCCGCTGACCTGGCGCCTGCTGTTGGAATCGGGTTGGCGCGGCGGCAAGCAGTGGAAGGCGCTGTGCGGCGGCGAAGCGATGCCGGTGCAAGTGGCCGAGGCGCTGCTGCCGCGCGTCGGCGAACTGTGGAACATGTATGGCCCCACCGAAACCACCGTATGGTCGACCTGCGCGCGCATCGCCGCCGGACAAGGCGACATAGTCGTCGGCCGGCCCATCGCCAACACCCAGGTCCGGGTCGTCGATGCCGACGGCGCAGCATGCCCCATCGGGATACCCGGCGAAATCGTGATCGACGGCGCCGGCGTGACCCTGGGCTACCACGTGCGGCCGCAGCTCACGGCCGAAAAATTCATCGCCGATTCCACCGGTGCGCGCAAGGCGTCGTACCGCAGCGGCGATCTGGGGCGCTGGCGCAGCGATGGCCAGCTGCAACATCTCGGTCGCCTGGACCAGCAGGTGAAGCTGCGTGGCTATCGCATCGAAACCGGCGAAATAGAGGTGGCGCTGTCGCGCCATGCTGCCGTCTTCCAGACCGTGGTGCATCTGGTACCGGGCCCGGGCGGCGAGAAAATGCTGGCCGCCTACGTGGTGATGCGCGACGCGCAGACGCTGCAGCCCGACGAACTGCGCGCGCACCTGCGTCGCACGCTTCCCGACTACATGGTGCCAGGTATCTTCGTCGCGCTGGAGGCATTGCCCACTACCCGCAACGGCAAGGTGGATCGCAATGCGCTGTCGATGCCTGCGCAGGCCGCACCCACCGTACATTCGCTCTCGCGTCAGCAACCCCGCACAACCACCGAGCGCACGGTCGCCGCCTTATGGTGCGAATTGCTGGAGATCGAGGAAGTCGGACTGCTGGACAACTTCCTGGATCTGGGCGGCCATTCGCTGCTGGTCATGCGGGCGGTTGCGCTTCTGCAGGCGCGCACCGGCGCGAGTCTCAGCCCGCGCGCCTTCGTGTTCCAGACCCTGGAACAGATCGCCGCCGAATGCGACGCCACCGCGCAGATATCGGAACCGGTCCAAGAATCGCGCGGACTGCTGAAGCGGGTGATCGCACGCTTCGGAAGGGCCGCGCAGAAATGAAACGCGGACGCGGACGTGGAATCAGCGAACGGAATCGTCGCGGACGAAGTAATACCCGCTGTAGGCGTCGATATCGCGGTCGCGGGTGAACGGGATGCGGCAGTACTGTTCGCGGTTGCTCCAGTGATCGACGACGCGATAGCCGAGGCCGGTCATGGACGCCACGAATTCGTCGCGGTTGCTGATGCGGTAGGGATGGAACGCGCGGCCGGTGGATTGCACGGTGACGAAGGTTTCGCCTTCGTAGAGCGGCATCTTGTTGACCAGCACGTGTTGCGGGCGGTTGCCCATTTTTTCCAGGAGTTGCGGCATGTCCAGGTCCACGTACTGCAATGAACCGGCAACGAGCAGGACGTTGCAATCGCGGCCGTCGGCGATGTCCGAAGTGAAGTCCAGACCTGTCGCGTTGCGTTCTTCGGCCAGCTTCGCGCCCTCGTCGATGATCGCCGGCACGTCGCATACCCGCCAGCGCATGCCCGGCGGGTATCCCACCGACGGATATCCCAGATATCGCTCCCACCCATAGAAGCTGACGCCCACATGCCCACCAAAATCGAACAGCACGGTGTTCGCATCCACGATGCGCTGCAGCCAGAACAGGACGGCGTAGTCGCTCTGACAGGCGCGCTCCATCCGGTTCCGGTACATGCCGGAGAGGGCGTCGTGGTCGTAACCGATCCGGCGCCCTTGGGGGATGGAACGCTCGGCCTCGGCGAAGCCGGGGAAGACGCCGCGAAACTTGTTGGGCGGCATGCGCGCGAAGCTGCGCGCGTAGTCCATGGCCAGGATCCGACCGATAACGGGAATCCGCCATGCATGGCGCGCGATGCGTTCGCCGGTGTCGATAAGCCCCATGCTGTAAGGATACCAGCAGATGTATATTCCGGAGCCATGGCCCGGTCGCTGATTTCCCTCGAATCCGATACTTTCGATCCCTGGAAACTCCAGGCCGTCAGTCACCAGCTGTGCGCCCATCCGCTGCTGCAGATCGAATCGCTGGTCGAGCTGGGCCGCCGGCTGGAGGCGCGCAAGCTAGTGCGCACCCACAGCGACACCGCCACCGCAGGCACCGCGTTCGGCGATGCGCCCGCGCTGCATCCCAATCAACGCAGCGCAGAGGAGACGCTCGCCGGAATCGCCGAGGCGCGCGCCTGGATGTCGTTGCTCAACGTGCAGGCCGACCCGCTTTATCGCACGCTGGTCGATGAGGTCCTGGATGCGGTCAGGCCATTCGTCGAACGCGTCGATCCCGGCATGAGCTATCGCGGCGGCTGGATCTTCGTCAGTTCGCCCGGCGCGGTCACGCCATTCCACATGGACCACGAGCACAACTTCATCCTGCAGATCCGCGGCAGCAAGAAGCTCTACACCTGGGATCCGATGGACCGCAGCATCATCAGCGAGCGAGCGCAGGAACTCTTCCACGACCAGCATTCGCGCGAGGAAGTCCGCTGGGACGAATCGTTCCGCGCCAAAGCCCGTGTCTTCGACCTGCAACCCGGCATGGGCGGTTACATGCCGTCCACCGCCGCACACATGGTCGAGAACGGAAACGAGCCGTCGATCACCGTCAGCTTCACCTATTACACCGCCGCCACGCGCCGTCGCGAGCTGCTGTATCGCGGCAACGCGCGCATGCGCAGGCATGGCTTCGATCCATCGCCTGTAGGCGCATCGCTCGCGCGCGACAACATGAAAGCCGCGCTGCTTTCCGCCTATACCGAAGGACGTGCGGGACTACTGCGGACGCTGGGCCGTGGCGTACGCGACAACAAGGTCGCCTATGCGCCTGCCTGAGCGATCTTGAGGGTTTTTATTCAGCCCTTTATTGAATTGTACGAGTTCCGCGCTTTTGCTTTTTTGCCTTTCGCCCCGTGAGTCGCGGCAAGCCCGTCGGGCAAACCCCGCAGGGGCGGCGCACAGGGATGTGCGCCGTTTCCGGAGGCGCAGAGCCTGCCCCGTACTTGATACGGGGAAGCGCCTTACGGAAATTGCCGACGGGCTTGCGGACCTGGCGGCTTCATCGCCGGGCGCGACGTAGGGTGTGCTTTCTTTGGTTACTTTCTTTGCACAAGCAAAGAAAGTGACTCGCGCAACGCGCGGCTTTCAACAGCCGAACGGCTGGTCAACGCTTTGAGCTTATGGAATTAGAAGCAAGATCAAAATGGATCCCAGCGTTCGCTGGGATGACGACCATGGGAACTTGCTTTGGGTTTATACGGGGTTCGTCTCCACTTGAGCCGAAACGCTCTAGTTCGTGCGTCTGCCCCCCAGGCGCCCTCCCGAAATCCTGGACAGCAGGATGCGCGCGTATTCGGCATCGGCTTCATGCAGGCAACGCAGCAGCCAAAGCGCCAGCAGGTAGGCCAGCACGAAGACGATACCGCCGACCGCCAGCGCAAGCAGCGGTGGATGCAGCCAGGCCGCCGGCCAGCTGCACAATGCGGCAAGGACCGCGGCAATCGCTATCCGCGACAGGCGTGCCCAAGGCAGCGACGACCGGGTCTCGCGTAGAGCCAGTTCGAGCGTGGAACACGTGCCCAACAGCGCGAGCACGGCCGATGAAACCACCGCACCCTTCAAGCCGAAATAGAACGTGCTCACGCCCGCGCCCGCCAAGCGCAGGAAGGTGAAAAGCAGGGTGAGCTTCATCAATGCGGTCTGCCGGTCGGCGCTCACCAGATAAGCGGAGGCTCCCTGCCCCAACGTGCTTGCCACGCGTGCGACCAGCAGGATGCTCAAGGCCTGTGCAGCTGGTGCGTAGGCCGGCCCGTAGAGCAGCGTGATCAACTGATGCGAGAACACCGCGCCTATCGCGATCAGCGGCGCGCCCAGGATGAACAACCACGCGGTCGAGCCGCTGATCAAGGATGCCGCCTCTTCTCTGCCCCGTCCGTAGGCGCTGGCCATCATCGGCAACAGTTGGGCGCTGAGCACGCCCGGCGCCAACAAGGCTGCGCCCAGGGCCAGGGCGTTGGCGACCTTGAACATGCCGGCTTGATCGGGACCCGCCAGCAGATTGAGGAACGGCAGCTCGATCTCGCTAGTGCCCACCGAGCCCAGGATGATGGTGAAGGCGACCACGCGTAAATGGTGGGTGATGCGCGCCTCCAGTTCGGCAGGCAACGGCGACTGTGATTGCTGCGCCGCACGCTGCATCGGGACGGTGCGCCAGTGCGATATTAGATAGAAGACCACGCCCGATACCGCATAGATCGCAACGAACGTAGGAAGCGAAGCGCGCCATGCCAGCGCAGCGGCGACCATCGCAAGATTTGCGGCCGCACTGATGCCAGCGATGACCGCGATGGACCGGAAATCCTGTCCGCCCTTGGCCAGCGCGATGTTGAACATGTACGGCGCACGTAAAAGCACCGAGGCGACGATGAGACCCAGGACCCACAGATCCAGAGCCGGGGCGATGCGATGACGGGTTGCGTACAACAACACCGATACGCCGACGGCGACCAACAGCAACATGAGTCTCTGCAACCGTTGCAGTTTCCGAATCAACGCGCCGACCAGATCCACTCGACCCGATCCATTCAACTCGGCCACGAACTTGATGGCGGCCGTGGTGATGCCGGCATTGGCCACGATCACGGCCGTGGACACGATCCAGATCAGCAGGCTGTAGATGCCCAGGTCCGCAGGGCCCAGCGCACGCGCGATCAGGATCGAGGCGATCAGGCCGAACAGGTATTCGATATAGAGGCCGGCCGACGAATAGGCGGCGTTGGAAAGGGTCTTGCCGCGCGCGCTCATGGCCTCAGCGACCCGGACCGATGGCAGGCAAGCGAATCTTGCGACGCCCTTGCATCTTCCTACTGCAGCCCATGGAACCCCCGGTCAGGATGCGAGCAGTCTAGCGCGGCCGCCTCCTGCAAGCGGCCGACCTCAAGCACCGATTCCGGACATGGCTTCGCGGCCCTAGGGACCGCGAACCATTGAGATGGAGGCCTGGGTCGGAATTGAACCGGCGTACGCGGCTTTGCAGGCCGCTGCATAACCACTCTGCCACCAGGCCGGTGACTGTCACGCCGAGACTGGCGCAATCGCAGGACCTTTTCAAGCGTCCTACAAAACAAAACCCCGCGAACGGGGTTTCGTCGTGAAACTGGAGCGGGAAAAGGGACTCGAACCCTCGACCCCGACCTTGGCAAGGTCGTGCTCTACCAACTGAGCTATTCCCGCGTAGTGAGGGGCGGAATTTTACCGTCCTTACGAGAACTGTCAACAGCCGCTTGTTCATCCTCTCGCAAGGTCGGCCATGCGGCACGCAGATATTGCATCCCGGACCACAGCGTGAGGATGGCGGCAATGGCCAATAACCAGTCCCCGATATGGAAAACAGGTACACCCATCCAGATGTTGACTTGCGGCTGACTGGCCGGTGTCACCGAATAAAGCAGACAGCCCAGCGCCACCATCTGCACGATGGTCTTGAACTTGCCCAGGGCGGCTACCTTGACCTTCGCGCGCTGACCGAGCTCGGCCATCCATTCGCGCAGCGCGGACACCGCGATTTCGCGTCCGACGATGACCGCCGCCCAGAACGCCATCCACGGCGTGGGGTGGCCCTGCACGATCAGAAACAGCGCCACCGCCACCATCAACTTGTCGGCGACCGGGTCCAGGAAGGCGCCGAAGGCGGAATACTGGTTATAGCGGCGCGCGATCCAGCCATCCAGCCAGTCGGTCAGCGCCGCCAGCACAAATACGAATACCGCGGCGAAGTTGGTCCAGACATAAGGCAGGTAGAACACCGCGACCAGTACCGGGATCAGCACGATCCTCAGCAGGGTCAACCAGGTGGGAACAGTCAACTTCATTACGAGCCTTGTTCGCTTCCTGCAGCCGGAGGCGCCACCGAGGGCGCCAGCCCATGCAGGTTAGCGTAGATTCGTTCGGCCAGTGCGGCGTTGATGCCGTCCACACGGGCGATCTCGTCGATGCCTGCTGCCTTCAGGCCGACGATACCGCCGAAATGCTTGAGCAGGCTGGCGCGGCGGCGCGGGCCGATGCCGGCGATATCCTCCAGCTTGCTGGTCATGCGCGCCTTCTGGCGCTTGCCGCGGTGGCCGGTGATGGCGAAGCGGTGCGCCTCATCGCGCACTTGCTGAACCAACTGCAACGCGGGCGAGGCAGCCCCAGGCCGCACTTCGCGGCCATCGGCCAGGATCAGGGTCTCGTGGCCCGCGCGGCGCTCTTCGCCCTTGGCCACGCCGACCAGCGTCACGCTGTCCACGCCCAGTTCGGCCAGCGCGGATCGCGCTTGGGTCAATTGCCCCGCACCGCCGTCGATGAGCAGCACCTCGGGCAGTACTCCCCCCTCTTCCACCGCACGGCGGAATCGGCGTTCTATCGCCTGGCGCATGGCCGCGTAGTCGTCGCCAGGCTCGATGCCCGTGATGTTGTAGCGGCGGTACTGCGAACGCACCGGCCCGTTGGCGTCGAATACCACACAGGAAGCGACCGTGGCCTCGCCCATGGTGTGGCTGATGTCGAAGCATTCGACACGCTTTGCCGGCTCCGACAGGCCCAGCAGGTCGCGCAGCGCCTCGTTGCGCACCTGCTGCGCGTTGCGGCTGGACAGTTCGCTGGCCAGGGTGATCTCGGCGTTGCGGGTCGCTAGCTGCAAGTAACCGGCGCGTTCGCCGCGCACGTTCCATTTCAGCTGCACCTTGCGTTCGGCGGCGGCCGACAATGCGGTCTCGATCAGCGCAGCGTCGGGAATTTCGCGATCCAGCACGATTTCCTGCGGTGGGGTCTGTTCGGCGTAGTACTGCGACACGAATGCCGACAGCACCTCCGCCGCGCTGTCCTCGCCGTTGGTCTTCGGGAAAAAGGATCGGGTGCCCAGGTTGCGGCCGTCGCGGAACGCCAGCAACAACACGCATGCGCCCGTACCCTGCATGGCGCAGGCCAGCACGTCCAGATCGGCCGCGCGTCCGTCGACGTATTGGCGGGATTGCATGCTGCGCAACGAGCCGATCAGATCGCGCAGGCGTGCGGCCTGTTCGAAATCCAGGCGCGCGCTGGCGGCCTCCATCGCGCTGCCCAACTCGGCGGTCAGTTCGTCACTGCGTCCGTCCAGGAACAGCGCGGCGCGGCGTACCGAATCCGCATAATCCGGCACCTGCACCAGACCCACGCACGGCGCGCTGCAACGACCGATCTGGTGCTGCAGGCAGGGTCGGGTGCGGTTGCGGAACACGCTGTCCTCGCAATTGCGGATCTTGAACAGCTTCTGCATCAGGTTGAGCGTGTCGCGCACCGCGCCGACGCCTGGGTACGGACCGAAATAACGCCCCGGTACCGCCCGCGGGCCGCGATGCATGGCGATGCGCGGCCACTGCTCAGTGGTGAGCAGAACGTAGGGATAGCTCTTGTCGTCCCGCAACGAGACATTGAAACGCGGCATCAGCGACTTGATCAGCTGGTTTTCCAGCAGCAGCGCTTCGCCCTCGGTGCGGGTGACGGTGACATCCATGCGCGCCACCTGGGCGAGCATGGCGTAGGTGCGGGGACTCTTGGGCGTGTTGCTGAAATAGCTGGCCACGCGCTTGCGCAACGCACCGGCCTTGCCGACATAGAGCAGGCTGTCGTCGGCCGCGTACATACGATAAACGCCAGGCGCGGTACTCAGTCCCGCCGCGTATTCCTTGCCGTCGAATCCGGTTGCCACGCCTGCGCCACTCACTCGTCGATCGCAACCCGGCCCAGTTCACCGGTGGAGAGGTCGTAGCGCAGGATGGCGTGCGCATCCGTTTCGGCGATCCACAGCGCGCCCGCCGCGATCGAGAGGCCAGCGACGCCGTGCAGGCGGCGCGACAACGGCACCGTGGCCACTTCGCCGCCGCCCAGCCGTAAGGTGCGCAGGCTGCCGTTGCCGCTATCGGCGATCCACAGCAACGGCGAATCGGGGCTCAAGGCGATGGCTTGCGGGTTCTGCAGGCGCGCGCGTTCGCGTGGGCCGTCGGCATCGCCGAATTCCCAGCTGCCCTGTCCCACCAAGGTTTGCACGGTGTCGTTGCGTAGTTGCAGGGAACGTACCGCCGAACCCAGCGCGTCGCAGACGTACAGCATCTGTTGCACCGCAGCCAACGCCACCGGCTGGGCGAAGGCGGCCATCGGCCCGCTACCGTCGCGCACCTCCAGCTGGCCTGAGCCGGCACGGAAAGTCAGCTCGCCGCGCCCCAGCCCATAGGTCCAGATGCGGTTGTCGCCGGCCAGGGCCAGATGTACCTCGCTATCGGTCGCGGCCACCGCCTGCGGTTGGTTCAAAGCCACGTCCCGCGCCGAGGCGACGATGCCTTCCACCGGTTCCCCCGCGCGCCCATTGCCGCAGATCGTGTCCACGCGTCCGCTGCGCAGCATGATGCGGCGCAGGGCGTGGTTGCCGGTATCGGCCACGTACAGGACGTCTCGCACCAGCGACAAGCCTTGCGGGCGCCGGAATGCGGCCTGTTCCAGATCGCCGTCGACGAAATCCGCTGTACTCATGCCGAACTGGCGCAGCACGCGACCGGTATGGTTGCATTCCAAGATGCGGTGATGGCCGCTGTCGGCCACATAGAGGCGATCGGCGGTGGCTGCGATGCCGCTGGGGAAACGCAAGGGCAAGCGCGGCTCCGCTGCGGTCTCCGTCGTCGCACGGGCGTCGTCGTCGGTCGGCATCGGCAGCCCATCGCACAACGCCGCCAGCGGCCGCTCCAGCTCGGCCGTCGAATCCAGTCCGACCACCCGCTTGCGTATCTGGCCGTTGGCGTCGATCAACAGCACCGTGGGCCAGGCTTCCACCCCGAAGCGCTGCCATGCGTGCCAGTCGCCGTCGTGCAGGATCGGGAACGATATGCCCTGCCGGCGCAGCTGCTTCAACACATACTGGGGGTCGCGTTCGCAATCGAAACGCGGTACGTGCACCGCCAGCGGCTGCAGGCGGCCGGGATAACGGGTGTGCAGTTGGGCGAGATCGCGCAGACGCTGCCAGGACCATGCGGAAGCCGCATTGACGAACGCCAGCGCCACCACACGCCCGCGCTGCTCATGCAGCGAGCTCGACGGAGCATTGAGCCATTGCAGGCTCTTGGGAAGTTCAGGGGCCGGAGCGCTAGTCATCAGTCCCTGATTATGCCGGAGTCCCACTCCGCGCACAGGCGAGTCACGACCGCCCGTGCGGCCGAATCGACCAGTCGCCAAGCGTGCTCGAACTCGGCAGACCCGCCGCTATAGGGATCCGGAACAGCACATCCCTCGTGGACTCCCGCCCACTCCGTCAGCAGGACCACCCTGTCGTGCTTGGAGGGCGGGGCCTCGCGCAGCACATCGCGCAGGTTCTGGTCATCGGCGCACAGCAACCAGTCGAAGTCGGCGTAGTCGCGTTGGCGCAACTGCCGGGCCCGCAGCATGGAGATATCCACCCCATGCCCACGCGCGCAGGCAATGGCGCGTGGATCCGGCGGCTGACCGGCATGCCAGTCGCCGGTCCCCGCGGAATCGACCTGCACCCGTCCTGCGAGCGGCGAGGCGTCGATGCGCGCGCGCAAGGCGCCTTCAGCTAGCGGCGACCGGCAGATATTGCCCAGGCAGATGACTAGCAGTTTCAATGCCCACCTTCGGCCAGATAGGCCTCCGCGCGCGCCAGATCTTCTGGGGTGTCGACGCCCGGCGGGAATGCTTCGGGCGTCAACGCGACAGCGATGCGGAAGCCTGCTTCCAGCACGCGCAGCTGTTCCAATGACTCGATCGTCTCCAACCGCCCTGGCGGCATCTTCGCGAACTTCCGCAGGAAGCCTGCGCGGTAGGCGTAGATGCCGATATGCCGCAGCCATTCTCCCCACGGCAACGTGTCGCGATCCTGGGCGAAGGCATCGCGATGCCAGGGAATCGGCGCGCGGCTGAAGTACAGCGCATCGCCCCACCCCGCCTCGGACGCGGTGCGCACCAGCTTCACCGTATTGGGATCGAACAGGGCCGCGACCTCCGTTACCGGCGTAGCCAGTGTGGCCATCTGCGCGCCGCTGGCGGCCAGGGTTTCGGCGACGGCGCAGATCCCACTTGCGGGAGCGAAAGGTTCGTCGCCCTGCAGGTTCACGATCAGGGTCTCGTCCGTCCAGCCTGCGATGTCGGCGCATTCGGCCAGCCGATCGCTGCCCGATACGTGCGCGGCGGACGTCATGGCCACGCGCACTCCGCTATCGCGCAGGGCATCGGCGATGCGCTGGTCGTCCGCCGCAACCCATACCTCACGCGCACCGGCAGCCAGCGCGCGGCGTGCGACATGCACAACCAAGGGTTCGCCGCCTAGCAGGCGCAATGGCTTCCCGGGCAAACGCGAAGCCGCGTAGCGGGCAGGAATGGCCACGACGAAATCGGTTGTCATGCGCTATTCGCTCCTCGTTTCGGCAATTTCTCCAAAAGTGCGACCCAGAACGCTTCCGGAAGCTCCGCGGTCACCGGTACGCTGTAGTGCCATTCGTTGGCGAAGCTGGCGCATTTGACCGCATCCTTCTCCGTCATCAACACCGGCAGTTCGCTACCGAAATCGAAATCGCTGGCGACGTAATGATGATGGTCGGCGAACGCATGCGGCACCACGCCGATGCCGAGGCCGCGCAGCATCTCGAAGAAGCGCTTCGGATTGCCGATTCCCGCCACCGCGTGCACGCGATGGCCGCCGAATGAGGTCAACGGCAGGCTGCGGCCGCCCCGCAGCGGCGCCGCATGATCGGCGCGCAGCAGCATGGACCATTCGCCGAAGCTGGCTTCGCCTCCGTTGACCACGCGGAAATCGCATACCGCACCGCGTTGCGCCGGTTCGCGCAAGGGACCGGCAGGAAGGAGACGGTTGTTTCCGTAGCGGCGCCCGCCGTCGATCACTTCTATCTCCACGTCACGGCGCAGGCGGTAATGCTGGAGGCCATCGTCGCAGACGATCACATCGCATCCGGCGGCGACCAGCGCAAGTGCGGCGGAGCTGCGGTTGCGGTCTACGCGCACCTTCGCCCCGGTGTGTCGCGCGATCAGCACCGGTTCGTCGCCGCCGTCGGATGGGGCGGTGCCGCCTTCCACCCATGCCGCGGTGGCTTCGTTGCGCCTTCCATAGCCGCGGCTGGCTACGCCCGGAGTCCAGCCTTCACTCTGCAACCGCTGCACCAGGGCGATGGTCAGCGGCGTTTTTCCGGTGCCGCCGACAGAAATGTTGCCGACCACTACCACCGGCACCGGGACCTGGCGACTACGCAGGACGCCCGCGCGAAATAATTTGGCGCGCAAAGCGACCACCCAACCGTACAGGCCGGCCAGCATCCGTGCGGACAACGGAGGCGCCGCGTCGCCATACCAATACGCGGGGGTCTTGTCCTGCGACTTGCTCACTCGGCCTCGCGGAATTGCATGCCGTGCAGGTGCGAATACAATCCGCCCTTGGCCAATAGCTCGGCGTGCGTGCCCTGCTCTACCAGCTTGCCGTGATCCAGTACCAGCACCTGATCGGCGTGTTCGATTGTGGACAGGCGATGGGCGATGACCAAGGTGGTGCGATCGGGCATCAGCTTCTGCAAAGCGTTCTGCACCAGGCGTTCGGATTCGTTGTCCAGGGCGGCCGTGGCTTCATCCAGGATCAGGATTGGCGCGTCGCGCAGGATCGCGCGCGCGATGGCCAGGCGCTGGCGCTGGCCGCCGGAGAGCAAGGCACCGTTCTCGCCGATGGCGGTGTCCATCTGCTGCGGCAGACGCTCGATGAATTCCCAGGCATTGGCCGCTTCCGCGGCCGCGCGTAGTTTTGCGGCGTCTGCCGGTGCGCCATAGGCGATGTTGGTACCGATGCTGTCGTCGAACAGCATCACCTTCTGCCCCACCAGCGCGATCTGCCGGCGCAGGTCCGCAAGCTTGTATTCGTCCAGAGGCACACCGTCCAGGGTGATGAGACCCGCCGACGGCTGGTAGAAGCGCGGCACCAGCCGCACCAGACTGGTTTTGCCGCTGCCGGAGCGGCCGACGATGGCGGTAACCGTGCCGGGCCGCGCGGTGAAACTGATATCGCTGAGTACCAGCCCATCGTGTCTCGAATAACTCAGGCTCACGTGATCGAACACCAGCTCGCCGCGCGCTCGTACGAGGGACACCTGTCCGCGGTCTTGTTCTTCGGGTGCATCCAACACACTGAAAAGGCGTTCGGCCGCAGCTACACCGCGTGAAATCTGGGTCTGGATGCTGGTGATCCGCCGCAGGGACGGAATGATCGCCATCATCGAGGTCATCAGGGTCACGAACTGGCCCGCGTTCAACCTGCCGCCCAGCGCTTCACGCGTCGCCACCCAAACGATTGCCGCAAGCGCGAAGGCGGCCAGGAACTGGACCGTGCCCGAAGCCAGCGCACGGGTCGTTTCGACCTTCATGTTCAGGCTGAGGATCCGATTGGCGAGTTTCGCGTAGCGTGCAGTCTCAAGCGCTTGGGCGCCGTGCACTTTCACATCCTGCTGCGCCGACAACGACTGCTCGGCGCTGTGCGCCATCTTGCCCATCCCATCCTGGATGCCGCCGCTGATCTTCCGGTAACGCTTGCCCACAAAGGACACGATCACCCCTATCAACGGAGCGATGATAACCAGGGCCAAGGTGACCTTGATGCTCATTTGCAGCATCAGGACGATCATGGCGACGATGGTCAGACTGTCGGCCACTATGGTTTTCAACGCGTCCGCACTGGCCTGGGTGACCTGTTCGGTATCGAAATTGAGCCGGCTCACCATGATCGGAGTGGCTTCGGTATCGAAATGGGAGGAAGGCAGCCGCAGGTACTTCGACAATACCTGCTCGCGCAGGTCTCGAACCACACTGCGTCCGGTACGGGCCATGCCGTAGTCCGATACGAATGTGGCGAGGCTGCGCATCACGAACAAGCCGATGATCGCAAGCGGCAGAAACGTCGCCATGTAGGGCTCGGGCTTTACGAAGCCGCGATTGACCAGCGGATCCATCAAACGCACGAAACCATATCCGGCGGATGCTTCCACGATCATGCCCAGCAGAGCCGCCCCAAGGAACCACTTGTAGCGCCCCGTATATCCAAGCAAACGTTTGTAGATCGGCCAGACCGGCGGTGGCACCTTGTTCATTTTTTCTGCTCGGGCGCGGTGGCGATCAGGATGCGTCGGAATCCGAGTTGCCCCAGCGCGTCGTACGCGGTGACTACCGCCTGATGCTGGGTGCGCGCATCGGCCCGCAGCAACACCGTGCGATTGCGATCGCTACCCCCGGCTGCGGCTAGCGCCTGCTTGAGCGCGTCGATGTCGGTGCGCAGTACCTCCTGATCGCCCACGAAGTAACGACCCTCGGCATTGATCAGCACGCTCAGCGACTTGGTCTGGTCGGCGATCGGTTCGCCTTTCGCGTTGGGCAGTTGCAGTTGCAGGGTGGAACGCGCGTCGAAGGTGGTCGTGATCACGAAAAAGATGATCAGCACCAGGATGACGTCGATCAACGGAATCAGGTTGATTTCGGGTTCGTCGTGGGCGCGGTCGTCGCGGATGCGCATCGGCGAGCTCAGCCCAATGTCGTCGCAGTGGCAGGATCGGCCGAAGCCGCCCGGGTAGTACGTGCGGCTACTACGGCCCTGGCGTCCAATGCATCCAGCAACGCGGTGGCCTGTTGCTCCATATCGATCACATAGCCAACCACGCGGCCACGGAAATAGCGATGGAACATCAGTGCCGGAATCGCCACGATCATGCCGGTGGCCGTACACACCAACGCCTTGCCGATGCCGCCGGCCAGTTGATTCACATCGCCCACGCCGTGGTCCAGGATGCCCAGGAACATCTGGATCATGCCCACCACCGTGCCCAGCAGCCCCAGCAACGGACCTGCGGCGGCGATGGTGCCTAGCGTGTTCAGGAATTTCTCCATCCGGTGCACCAGGTGCCGGCCGGTATCCTCGATGCGTTCGCGGATCTGCTCGCGCGGACGGTTGCGCATGTCCAGCGCCGCGGCCAGCAACGCGCCCAGCGGAGAGTTGCGGCGCAGGGATTCGATATGGGCCGGATCCAGCTGGCCGCGCGCGGCCCAACTGCGTACTTCCTCGCCCAGGTTGGGGGGCAGCACTTCCTTGCGCCGCAAGGTCCAGAACCGCTCGATCACTATCGCCAGCGCCAATACCGCCAGCAACAACAAGGGAATCATGGGCCATCCACCGGCCTTGACCAATTCCAGCACTTTCAGTCCTCCGGCACTCGGGGCCGTTCGTTCGCAGGCCGATAGGATAGCGTAGCCGCCTCCCGCAGCCTCACTGCGTCCCAAAGCCGGGCCTGGTCGCGACGCCGTTCACGCACCTGCAAGCCCCGCCTGCCCAGCCAGAGGCGGATTGCGCCGCTGTCCGCGGTATTCAGCACTTCCGCGCCATGGCTCTGCCAGCGGCTCACGACTTCCCGTTTGGGATGGCCGAAGCGATTGGCGAAGCCTGCCGATACCAGCGCCAGGCGCGCACCCGTCGCGGCCACGAAATCGGAGTCGGACGAGCCGCCGCTGCCGTGATGTGCCGCCAGCACCACGTCGGCGCGAATGCCGGCGGGATCGCGTCGCAGCAGTTCGCGCTCGATCACTTCGCCTATGTCCCCGGTCAGCAATACTGCGCCGTGCCCGCTTTCTATCCGCAGCACGCAGCTGGCTTCGTTGCCGAGATAAGGAAAATGCCGCGTCGGATGGAGGAAGCGGAATCCCACCCCGTCCCATCGCCAAGACTGCCCCGCCACGCACGGCGAGTCGGCTGGCACCGGCGAGCCTTCCGGAGTCAAGGATTCGCCTATCGGAAGCAGCGCGCTTACGGAAGCGAAACCGCCCGCGTGATCGTTATCCCCATGGCTGAGAACGACCCGATCCAGCCGCGCCACCCCCAGCGCGCGCAGTGCGGGCACGACCGCGCGCTCTCCGGCGTCGAAACCATCGCGCACCGCCGGCCCAGTGTCGTATAGCAACACATGGTCCGCCGTGCGGACCAGCACCGAGAGCCCCTGCCCTACGTCGATCACCAGCAATTCCACTTCGCCTTGCATCGGCGATTCCAGATCCGGCGATAGCAGCGGCAGCCACAGCAGTACGGCCAGCCGCTTGCCTGGCACACCACGCGGCAATAGCAGCCAGAACGCACCCAGCAAGGCCAACGGCAAGGCGTACCAAGCCGCTTCCGGCAGCCACCATAAGGAAAAACGGCTTTCCGCCAGCTCGGTGAACAGCGGCCAGGTGAGATCGAAACACCATGCGGCGACACGCCATGCCCAGCCACCGGCACCCGTATGCATGGCCTCCAGCGCAGTGCCTACCAGCGACAGCGGCACCACGACCAGACTCCACCAGGGAATCGCGATCAGATTGACCAACGGACCCACTGCCGAAGCCTGGCCGAACAGCACTACCGTCAGCGGCAACAATCCCAACGTGGCCACCCCTTGTGCGGATAGAAACCCTTTCGCCCAATGCTGCGACTGCGGCAAGCACCATGCCAGCCAGGCGACACCGGCGAAACTGAGCCAGAAGCCCGCAGCAAGCACCGACAGCGGATCGAAAAGCAACACCGCGATCACCGCCAGAGCCAGCGAATCGACGATCCTCGCTTGGCGCCGCGAAAGCCGGGCCAGCACCACCACCGCGATCATCAGCACGGTGCGCGCAGTGGGTAATGCGAAACCGGCGAGTGCCGCATAGCCGAATGCTCCAAGCAACCCTGCCAAGCCAGCGATCTGCGGTCGTGGGACGCGTCGCGCCCAGAGAGGAACGCATCGCCACAGTCCTGCGGCGCACAGTGCGAAGAATCCCGCCACCAAACCGACGTGGAAACCGGAAATCGCGATCAGATGGGTCACACCGGTGGCGCGCAGGATCTCCCAGTCCCGGTCCTCGAGTCCGCGCGTATCGCCCAACGCCAACGCGCGTACGTAACGCGAGGAAGCCGAAGGCACCACACCCTGGATGCGCGCGGACATGCCTTCTCGCCAAGCGTCGATACCTTGCGGTTTCGACCGCTGCCGTGCTCGGCCGGCCTCGCGCACATATCCAGTGGCGGCGATACGCTGGGAAAGCGCATGGCGCTCGCTGTCGAATCCGCCTGGATTGCTCAACCCTCGTGGCGCCCGCACTTGCACCACCATTTTCCAGCGCGCGCCCGCACGCAATTGCGTACGCGGCCCCGGCTCTTTCGCATCGAAATCGTCGTACCAAGAAAGTTGCAGCGATTTTCCGCGCAAGGGTTCCGGTTGAGCGGCATCGTTATCGATTCGGAATCGGAAGCGCGTGCGCCGCGATTCGGCTTGGGGAAGATCGTCGATGCGTCCTTCGACGATCAGGTCGCGCTTTTCCCACGAGGGCGGAAGCTGCGCGGAGAGCACCATCGTCGCCTGCGCTCCGGCCCAGCCGAACCCGATCAGGCACGCCCCCAACCAGCGCCAGCGCAATCCGCACCGCCACCACACCAGCCCGGATGCGATGCACATGGCCTGGACCGGCCATGAAAGCAGGATCGGCAACAACAGGCATGCACCTGCGCCAACCAGCAATGCCAGGGCGCTGGCGACGCCGAATACGGAAGTAGTTCCATTGCCCGTGGGCATGAAGGGACCTGTGCGGATCGGTCTGGATGACCTCGAAGATGACCGCTTCAGCCCGTCGTCGTCATCAGCGCATACCCTCGGCCCAGGTAGGAAAGAGCCGACCGCTTATCCTCGTAGAGCCGAGCTTGCTCGGCTGCTTTGGGCCCCCCGCGTAGAGCAGCCGAGCAAGCTCGGCTCCACAAGGCGGTTGGTTTCAGACGTCGGAGAGAGGCAATTCCCGCAGACGGCCTTCATGCAGTTCCAGCACGCGGTCCAGTTTGCGCGCCAGGCGCCGGTCGTGGGTCACCAGCACCAAGCTGGTCTTCTGGGCGCGGTTGAGTTCCAGCATCAGCTCGAATACGGTCGCTGCGGTCTTCTCGTCCAGGTTGCCGGTGGGTTCGTCGCCGAGCACACAGGCGGGCTGATTGACCAGCGCACGGGCGACGGCGGCACGTTGGCGCTCGCCACCGGAAAGCTCGCCCGGCTTGTGTTCTATACGGTGGCCCAATCCCACTTTTTCCAACAGCGCCTTGGCACGCTGCGCGGCAGCCTTCACCTCGGCGCCGCCCAGCATCACCGGCATCATCACATTCTCGAGCGCGGTGAATTCGGGCAGCAGATGGTGGAACTGGTAGACGAAACCGAGCGCACGGTTGCGCAGTTGCCCGCGAGCGGCGTTGGAGAGCGAGGACATCTTCTGTCCGGCCACATACACCTCGCCCGCAGTCGGCGTATCCAGCCCCCCCAGCAAGTGCAGCAACGTACTCTTGCCCGCGCCGGAAGCGCCCACGATGGCTACGGTTTCGCCCGCCTGCACCGACAGATCCAAGCCGTCGAATACCGGTGTCTTCATTTTCCCTTCGGAATAGGTCTTGGCGAGCTTCTCGGCGCGCATCACCTCGCTGTCGATACTCCCGGCCGTCTTTCCGGATTCCCAAACCTTACTCATAACGCAGCGCCTCCGCCGGATCGGTGCGCGCCGCGCGCCACGCCGGATACAGCGTAGCGAGGAAACTCATGATCAGGGCGATCATCGCGATCACGGCCACGTCGCTGCCTTGCAGGTCGTAGGGCAAACCGGTGATGTAGTAGACATCAGGCGGCAACAGAGTGATGTTGAAGGTGGATTCGATCAGGCTGAGGATCGATTCCAGGTTGATTGTCAGCAGTACGCCGCCCAGCACGCCAAGCACGGTACCGATGATGCCGATCAGCGATCCCTGCACCATGAATACCTGCATCACCCCGCGCGGGGTCAGCCCCAACGTGCGCAAAATGGCGATATCGGCCTGCTTGTCGGTGACCAGCATCACCTGCGAGGAAACCAGATTGAACGCGCCCATCGCGATGATCAGCGACAGCAGGATGCCCATCACCGTCTTTTCCATCTTCAGCGAGCTGTAGAGATTGGCGTTTTCGCTGGTCCAGTCGCTGATCCGGTACGGACCCCGCAGATTCTCAGCCAGGTCGCGCGCCACGTTCCAGGACTGGTCCATGTCGTAAAGCTTCAGGCGCACGCCGGTGACCCCGTCGCCCATTTTCAGCACACGCTGCAGGTCGGACATGTTGACTACCGCCAACCCCTTGTCGATCTCGTTATAGCCGGCCTCGAAGATACCGCTGACCTTGAAACGCTTCATCTTCGCCACCGCGCCCATCGGTGTGGACTGGGCGTCGGCCAGCATCACCACCACACTGTCGCCCTGGCTGACGCCTAGCCATAGCGCGAGCTCCTGACCCAGCACGATATTGAACGAGCCGGGAGTGAGCGAATCCACGCTGCCGCGCTTCATCTTTTCGGCCAGTACCGACACCTTCTTTTCTTCGGCGGGAATCACGCCGCGGATCATCGCCGGCTGGTTGCGGACGCCTTCGATCAGCGCCTGGATATCGACATAGGGCGCGGCACCTTCCACGCGTGGGTCGCGCTTGGCCACGGCTACGGCGTGCGGCCAATCCTGCATCGCATCACCAGCGGCGCTGACCGTGGCGTGTGCGGTCATCTGCAGCATGCGGTCGCGGATCTCGCGCTGGAATCCGCTCATCACCGATAGGGTGGTGATCAGCACGGTCACACCCAGAGCGATGCCGAGGATCGAGGCCAACGAGATGAAGGAGATAAAGCCATTACGGCGTTTGGCGCGCAGGTAGCGCAGGCCGATGGAGACAGGGATGGGTTTGAACATAGACCGCTATGGTGCCATTACGCGCCGGTGCCGCGAAGCATCCAGGCTGCCGGCGGCCAGACGCAGTTCACGTCGGCGGGCTGCCGGAAGCGTATCCGGCCACCAGGACAGGCGCATCGGCCTGCCCCGGCGATCCCGCCAGAGCAGGAAAGCCATCGGGCCGCGCCACTGCAGCTTGGCGTCGTCGATGGGCTGGCCATTCAGCATTACCGGAAGATCGTTGCCCGGGAAAAACAACTCATGACCAGGCGAACGCCACTCCTGACGCGCCTTCCACACACCATAAGCCAGCACTAAAACGCTCAACGGCCAAGCGGCCCATCGAGGCATCGCGGAGACCAGCACGGAGAAGGTGGCGAGCATACCCAGCGCGAGCAGCGCGCCGATGACCCAGCACGAGGCACGCCACTCAAGGCGGCAGCTGACGGATACGCTGGATAAGTGATGCGAGCGCGTCATCGGGACATTGCTCATAGCCCATGAACCAGCGCCAGAGTTTATCGTCCTCGCAATCGAGCAGCCGTAGGAAAACCCCGCGATCGGCGTCGGAGGCGCGCGCCCATTCGCTGTCGAGGTAACGGCCGAACAGCTGATCGAGCTCGCGCATGCCGCGGCGGCAGCGCCAGCGCAGGCGTTTCAACTCGAGCGCGTCGTCGTTCAAGCGCGTAGTAATCCGCAGGCCAGAACGGCCCACAATGCCCATAACGCGAGTGCCCCTAACAGGTAAGCGGTGAAGCGGTGCATGACTCGGTTGTAGCTGCATTGGATCAGGCTATGCAGCGCGCGGAACGCCACGAAGAGCCAGGCCAGCGACAAAACCGCGCCGTGCGCCTGCCCTGTCGATGCGGCAACCCCCAGCGCGGCGTAGAACAGCACCGGCAGCTCGAACAAATTGCGGAAATTATCCGACGCACGGGTGTCGCTGAGCCGTGCCGCCGATTGCGCCGAACTGGCGACGGCCTGGGCGGGAATGCGCTCACGGCGCATCACCCCGATACGAACGTAATACAGGCGGCACCAGACCAGGAAGGTCAACGCCGCCATCGCCACCGCGGGCCACAGGATCGCGGTGGGAACCGCGGGCATGTCAGCTGCGCCGCGCCAGCATCAGTTTCTTGATCTCGGCGATTGCCAGCGCCGGGTTCAGGCCCTTCGGGCAGGTGCGCGCGCAGTTCATGATGGTGTGGCAGCGGTAAAGGCGGAACGGATCCTCCAGGTCGTCAAGACGCGCTCCGGTGTCCTCATCGCGGGAATCGACGATCCAGCGGTAGGCCTGCAGCAGGATCGCCGGGCCCAGATAGCGTTCGCCGTTCCACCAGTAGCTAGGGCACGAGGTCGAGCAACATGCACACAGGATGCATTCGTACAGGCCATCGAGCTGCTTGCGGTCTTCCGGCGACTGCAGACGCTCGCGATCCGGCGGCGCTGCGGTCTGAGTGCGGATCCACGGCTTGATCGAGGCGTACTGCGCGTAGAAATGGGTCAGATCCGGGACCAGGTCCTTGACCACGTCCATATGCGGCAACGGATAGATCGGCACCTCGTTCTTCTTGCAGTCGCTGATTGCGCGGGTGCAAGCCAGAGTATTGGTGCCGTCGATATTCATCGCGCACGAACCGCAGATGCCTTCGCGGCAAGAGCGGCGGAAAGTCAGAGTGGGGTCGATCTCGTTCTTGATCTTGATCAACGCGTCCAGGACCATCGGCCCGCACGCGGCCAGGTCGACCTCGTAGGTATCGGTGCGCGGGTTCGCGTCGTCGTCCGGGCTCCAGCGATACACCTTGAAGACGCGCGGCTGTTTCGCGCCCTTGGCCGGGAAATGCTTGCCCTTCTGGACCTTGGAATTCTTCGGGAGCGAAAATTCTGCCATGTCTGTCTTCTATCCCGATCAGTAAACGCGCGGCTTCGGCGGCACCACATCCACGTCCTTGCTCAACGTGTACATGTGCACCGGGCGGAAATCGAAACTGCACTGTCCCTTCTCGTCCACGTTGACCAGCGTGTGCTTCTGCCAGTTGACGTCGTCGCGATCGGGGAAATCCTCGTGCGCATGCGCGCCGCGGCTTTCGTGGCGTTGTTCGGCCGAGTTGATGGTGGCCACGGCATTCAGCAACAGGTTGTGCAGCTCGTAGGTTTCCAGCAAGTCAGAGTTCCAGATCAGCGAACGGTCGGTGACCTTGACGTCTTCGAACGAGTTGAAGATATCGGCCATCTTGTCGCAGCCTTCCTTCAGCGTCTTCGAGGTGCGGAACACCGCCGCGTCGTTCTGCATGGTGGCCTGCATGTTGTCGCGGATCACCGCGGTCGGCGTGCCGCCGTTGGCGTTGCGCAGCTTGTCCAGGTGCGACAGCGCCTTGTCGCAGGCGTCGTCGGCCAGCTTGCTGTGCGGTCCGCCGGTCTTGATGGTTTCGGCGCAGCGGTTGGCGACCGCGCGACCGAACACCACCAGATCGAGCAGCGAGTTGGAACCCAGGCGGTTGGCGCCGTGCACCGACACACAGGCCGCTTCGCCGATGGCGTACAGCCCCGGCACCACCGAATCGGGGTTGTCGCCGACCTTGCGCACCACCTCGCCGTGGTAGTTGGTCGGGATGCCGCCCATGTTGTAGTGCACGGTCGGCAGCACGGGAATCGGCTGGGTAGCGACGTCGACGCCTGCGAAGATGCGCGCGCTTTCGGCGATGCCGGGCAGCTTCTCGTTGATCACTTCCGGCCCGAGATGGGTCAGGTCGAGCAGGATGTGGTCCTTCTTTTCGCCGACGCCACGGCCTTCGCGGATCTCGATGGTCATCGAACGCGACACCACGTCGCGCGAAGCCAGATCCTTATAGTGCGGCGCGTAGCGCTCCATGAAGCGCTCGCCGTTGCTATTACGCAGAATGCCGCCTTCACCGCGCACGCCTTCGGTGATGAGGCAGCCCGCGCCGTAGATGCCGGTGGGATGGAACTGCACGAATTCCATGTCCTGCATCGGCAGACCCGCGCGTAGGGCCAGTCCGCCGCCGTCGCCGGTGCAGGTGTGCGCCGAAGTCGCGCTGAAATACGCGCGCCCATAACCGCCTGTCGCCAGCACCACGCCCTGGGCGCGGAACAGGTGCAACGTGCCTTCGGCCATATCCAGCGCCAGCACGCCCTTGCAGGCGCCTTCCTCGTCGAAGATGAGGTCCAGCGCGAAGTACTCGATCATGAAGCGCGCATCATGCTTCAGCGATTGCTGGTACAGCGTGTGCAGCATGGCGTGCCCAGTGCGGTCGGCCGCGGCGCAGGTGCGCTGGGCCGGCGGGCCTTCGCCGTACTTAGTGGTCATTCCGCCGAAGGGGCGCTGGTAGATCTTGCCTTCCTCGGTGCGGCTGAACGGCACGCCGTAGTGTTCGAGTTCGACGATGGCCGGAATGGCCTCGCGGCACATGTATTCGATCGCGTCCTGGTCGCCCAGCCAGTCCGAACCCTTGATGGTGTCGTAGAAGTGGTAACGCCAGTCGTCCTCGCCCATGTTGCCGAGCGCCGCCGAGATGCCGCCCTGCGCGGCGACGGTGTGCGAACGGGTCGGGAACACCTTGGTCAGGCACACCGTCTGCAAGCCCTTGGCCGCCAGCCCGAAGGTAGCACGCAGGCCCGCGCCGCCGGCGCCGACCACGACCATGTCGTATTTGTGTTCGGTGATCTTGTAGGCCGAAGTCATGTAGTTAGCTTCCCAACGCAATGCGGACCACGGCGAAAACGCTGGCCAGCGCGCCAAGGATGCAAACGAAATACACCGCGATCTGCGCGGTCAGTGCCAGGCCATGGCTATGCACGTAGTCTTCGATGACTACCTGCATGCCGAGTTGGGCATGCCAGAACATCGCTACCAGGAAGGCGATCAGCAGCATCGCATTCCACGGCTTGGCCACCGCATCGCTGGCGGTCAAGTAGTCGGCATGCATCAACCCGACCACGAAATACAGGAACCAGCAGGCCAGCAGGATTAGGGCGATGGCAGTCAGGCGCTGGACGATGAAGTGGTGCGTGCCCTGCTTCGCCGATCCCAGTCCGCGCACGTCTTTCAGCGGGGTGCGGTAGCGCGGACTCATAGCCAGCCTCCGCGGGTGGCTACGACGCCCCAGATGGCGCCGGTCAGCAGCAAGCTGCCGATCACCGACAGCCAGCCGTTGCGGATGAAGGCCGAAATGCTGAAGCCGAAGCCCGCGTCCTGCACCAGATGGCGGATGCCGTTGAGCAAGTGAAAGGCGAACGACCAGGTCCAGCCGAACAAGACCGCTAGCCCCAGCCATGACCCGGCCAGTCCACGTACGCGTTCCCAGGCTTCGGGGCCGGCGGCCATGGCCAGCAATGCGGCGGCGATGAGCAGCGCGCCGACGGTGAGGATGATTCCGGTAGCCCGATGGACGATGGAAGTCGCCATCTGGATCTGCCAGCGGTACACCTGCAGGTGCGGTGAAAGCGGACGTTGTCGGGTCGCCATTCGCTGGGCTCGTTGTCTCGGCTGGGCGGTCTCCGTAGGACCGCGTTGGCTGGGCAGACGTTATTCGATGACTGATGAATCAGAAATCGATGCAACGTCCGTTTTTCTCCCAATCCCCGTAACGCGTTGGCTCGGGACCGTCGCGACCACCGATTTCCTTCGGTGTTACCGCTGCCTGTTCCACAGCGCCCTGTTCGGGCTGCTGTGTTCCGGGTACGGGATCGGGATTGGAAGGGGTTTCGCCTATCATGTTGTTCTCGCAACGCACAAAATTTTAATCCTCCCCCCCTTGCCTGACAACCTGCCCGTCTCCGCCTCGCCTTTATTCGCCCTGCCCGACCATGCGGTCGTCGCGCTGGACGGGCCGGATGCCACTGCCTTCGCGCAGGCCCAGTTCGCCAACGATGTGGCTGCGCTGTCGCCCGGACATTGGCAATGGAACGCCTGGCTGACGCCCAAGGGCCGCGTCATTGCAGTGTTTGCGCTGCTCAAGCTGGCCGAAGACCGGATCTTGCTGCTGGTGCCCGACACCGATGCCGGCGAGCTCGCCGCGCAGTTGCAACGCTTCGTGTTCAGACGAAAGTTGAAGATCGCCGCGGCGGACGGTTTGCAGGTCAGCGGCGCCTTCCGTAAGCCCGATTCGGCCGAAAGTGCGCGGATTGGTGTCGTCGGCGAGACGATCGAGCTCGATTACGGCAGCGACCAACAGCCTCGCACTCTGCGCCTGTCGCCGACTGTCGCTCCGATCTTGGAACCCACCCTGCCAGGGCGCTGGTTCGCGCAAGACCTACGTGCCGGGTTGCCGCGCTTGCCTGCGGCGCAACGCGAACAATGGACGCCGCAGCAACTGTCGCTGGAACGCCTGCACGCTTTCAGCGTAAAAAAGGGCTGCTATCCGGGCCAGGAAATCGTGGCCCGCACGCACTTCCTGGGCAAGGCCAAACGCGGTCTGGCATTGTTCGAGACCGACGCAACGCCGGCAACCGGCGACACCGTCGGCGACGGCAGCAAGCCTCTAGGCCAGATCGTATCCGTGCTGCTCGCCTCGCCGACGTTAGCGTTGGCGGTATTGCCGCTGGAGCGCGAGTCGGGGCCACTGAGCGTGAACGGCGCGACGTTGCGGGAAGTTGCCTTGCTGGACGGACTGGCGCGGTAGAAACCGCTCACTCGCGCGCGGCGGTCTTATCGCAACCACGCCTCGAACCGATCCAGGAACAAGAGCAGGCGTTTGCGCACGCGCTCGTCGACGATGTCTCCAGATGCATCCAGCAGGCCCTCCTTGAACTGAATGGCGATCTCGGGCTGCGGCAACACGGCCACGTCGACCGCCGCCAGCACATTGCGCAGATGCTGCTGCGAAGACACCGTGCCGTGCGCGCCCGGCGAAGTGCCGATGATCGCCGCGCGTTTGCCGGTGAAGGTCTTGCTGCCAGCAGGTCGGCTGGCCACATCGATCGCGTTCTTCAACACGCCGGGCATCGATCTGTTGTACTCGGGCGTGACGAACAACAGCGCATCGGCCTGTTCTATCTCGGCCTTGAAGCGCAGGCCCGTGGCAGGAAAATCGGCGTCGTGGTCCTGATTGTAAAGCGGCAGATCGCCGATCTGCAGGATACGGAACGCGAACCTATCCTCAGCCAGCCGTTCGACGGCACCAGCAAGTTGGCGATTGAACGACGCCGAACGCAAGCTGCCGATAATGATCGCGACGTTGGGAGCTGTCATGGATATCCCTGCTCAGGCGAGCCGATCTGCGGCTGACACGATATCCCCATCGCCCGGCAGCACTAGCAGGGCCGCACCGGCGAGCGGCGTATACGTGTCCACACCGACCACCCGCTGGAACGGACGCGCGCCGAAACCGGCTTCGGCGATGGCGGTGATCACGCCCTCGCCCACACCGGCCGAGTGACGGCCTTCGTCGACGATCAGGATGCGCTTGGCCGACTTCGCCTGTTCGGCGATGAAGCTCTCGTTGAGCGGCACCAGCCAACGCAGGTCTACCACGCGCACTTTCCAGCCATGCTTGGCTTCGATCTGCCGCGCCGCACGCAAACTCATCGGTACGCCGTTGCCGTAGGTGAGGATCACCAGGTCGTTGGCATGCTCGTCGTAGATGCGGCCTTCGCCCAACACCATCGCCTGGTCGGGCGCAGGATAAGTCGTCAGCCAAGCGCCGTCGCCGGCTTCGTACAAGTCCTTGGTCATGTACAGCGCAATGGGTTCCAGGAAGATGCTCACCCGCCCATCCACTTTCGCCAAAGCCGCCAGCGTGCGCAGCATGGTCGCGGCATCGTCGCCGCGCGAAGGACAGCCGACTACCAGGCCGGGGATATCCCGCAATGCAGTGATTGAGTTGTCGTTATGGAAATGGCCGCCGAATCCGCGTTGATAACCCAACCCGGCCATGCGCACCACCATCGGGTTGCGGTACTGGTTGTTGGAGAAGAACTGCAGCGACGCCGCCTCGCCGCGGATCTGATCGCAGGCGTTGTGGAAATACGCCAGGTACTGGATTTCCGGCACCGGCAGCATGCCCAGGTTGGCGTAACCCTGGGCCAGGCCAAGGATCATGGTTTCGTCCAGCAGCGTATTGAACACGCGGCTATTCTTGAACGCTTTGTGCAGACCCTTGGTGACTGTGTACACGCCGCCCTTTTGCGCCACGTCCTCGCCGAACAGCAGCGCTTCCGGGTATTTGCAGAACAAATCGTGCAGCGCGTTGTTGATCAGGATGGCCAGGTGCCGTGGCGGCTGCGCTTCCGGCAGCTTCTCCTCGCTTCCGAAGACCTGCAGGCGCTTTTCCGCATAGTCGGCGCGCGTGGCCTCAAGCATGACTTTCGCGGGCGTATACGGCGCCAACGGTGCGATTACGTCTTCCAGACGGGTCAGCTTGGGCGTTTTATCGGCGGCGTCGGCGGCAGCGAAACATTTACGACGGATGCCTTCGTATAGGGCCAGCAGTTCCTGCTTCGTATATAGGCCCGATTCCAGCGCGATCGCGGCCGACCGCAGCAAGGGATCGCCCGCCTCCACCGCAACCAGTTCCTCTATAGGGCGCCACTCGATCTCGAAGTCGGTGCCCGCGTGTCCCATGATCCGGGTAGTGCGCAGATGCAGGAAGGTAGGGCGACGGGTGCGGCGACAGTATTCGACTGCCGCTTGCACCTGACCATAGCCCTCTGCCAGGTCGAGGCCATCGGCGTAAAAGTAATCCAGGTCGCTGCGGTTCGAGAAATTGCGCTCGATCCACCCGCCCGGTGTCTTCACGGAGATGCCAATGCCGTTGTCCTCGCAGACGAACAGCACCGGCGCCGGCAGCTTCTGATAAGACGTCCACGCCGCGGCATTGAAAGCCGTTTGCGCGGTGGCATGATTGCTGGAGGCATCGCCGAAAGAGCAAATGGCGATGCTGTCGTCGGGAATCGGCGAGGCATGGCCGATACGCTTCGCCTGTTCGATCGCCACAGCCGTACCGAGGGCTTTAGGCAGATGCGAGGCGATGGTGGAAGTCTGCGGCAGCACCCACAGCGGCTTGGAACCCCAGACCTTGTGGCGGCCGCCGGAAGCCGGGTCTTCCGAACTCGCCGCGAAGGACAGCGCGGAATCCATGATCGGGTCCATGCCAGGCAGCTTGCGGAAGCGCTCGGCCATAAAGGCGCCGGAACGGTAGTGCAGAAAGGCCGGATCGGTGTGCCGGGTGAGTCGTGCGACCATCGCGTTGCCTTCGTGGCCGGAACTGCCGATGGTGTAGAAAACCTTGTTCTGAACGCGCAACACGCGGGCCATCAGATCCAGGTGGCGCGAAACCAGCTGCGATTCCAGCAGCTCGACGAAAGATTGCGCGTCCAGCGCGCTGCCTTCCAAGACCGCTTCTCCCGGTGCGGGTTTCGCGTCGACCACGCCATTCCACTCCTGCACGAACTCGGTGAAGTTCTGGTCGCAGATCTCGGCACGGTTCAGGCCTTTCATGCGGGCGGAAATGGGCTTGGCGGTCATTAGTCTTCCGTAGGTCGGGCCTACGCACCCGACTGCAATTGGTGGCGTTCCCGGAGAACCGGGCGTCGGGGGCGTAGCCCCGACCTACGCTCAATCGATATGGGTCAGTAATACAGCGTTTTCCGGAGCGGGCTCCGGCATCGGCACGAAGCCTGGCGTCGCCCGCACGCGGGCTAACCAGGCACTGACTTGCGGAAAGGCCGCAAGATCGAAGCCGCCCTGATGAGCGACATCGGTATAGGCGAATAGCGCGATGTCGGCGATGCCGTAGTCGGCGCCGGTGAACCACTCGGCCGATTGCAGGTGCGTTTCCATCACCGCCAGCGCCTGATTTCCACGCTCGCGCAAGCGCGGGAGATCGGCCCGGCGGGGCGAATCCAGCGGCGTCCATCCGCAAATGAAACGGGCGACGGCGATGTAGGGCTCATGGCTGTACTGTTCGAAGAACATCCAGCTCAGCGCCTGCGCGCGCAACCACGCATCGGCAGGCAGGTATCGGGTGCCTTCGGCCAGATAGCAGAGGATGGCGTTCGATTCGACCAAGATCCGGCCGTCTTCCAGCTCCAGCATCGGCACTTTGCCATTGGCGTTCTTGGCTAGGTATTCCGGTGTGCGTGTCGCGCCCTGTGAGCTGTCGACCTCCACCCAGCGGTACTCGTGCCCGAGTTGTTCCAGCAGCAAGCGTAATTTGTGGCAATTGCCGGAAACCGAATAGCCATAAACGGTGATCATGCCCTGCTCTCCTTGTTGCGATTGGCGATCCACTCTTCGCGCGACTGTCCCCAGATCTCGACCGGTTTTTCATCGTGCGGCGCGGGCAACCAGCCCATGCGCAGAAAACGCGATCCGAGTTTGGCCGCAACCGTCTTCGAATTGATGTTGTCCTCGGCGATGGTATGGATTACCTCGCTCCAGCCCAGGTTGCCGAACGCCCAATCGGTAGCGGCGCGCGCGCCTTCCGGGGCGAAGCCCTTGCCCCAATGCTCACGTGCGATGCTCCAACCGACTTCCGTGCCCGGCCAACCCTCAGGCTGCCATGGGCCCAGTCGCCCAACCCAAAGTCCGGTGGCTTTCTCGATCACGGAGAAGAACGCGAACCCCTGCAGATGCCATGCCCCGAAAACCGCCGCGAAACTGCGCCACGCGATCGACCGCGGCTGTACGCCGCCGATATACCGCGCGGCTTCCTCATCGGCGATGAAGGCCGCCCACGGTTCGAAGTCCTGCGCCTGCGGTGGGCGCAGGATGAGACGTTCGGTTTCCAGTTGCAGATCGAAGATGCTCATGGGCTCTCGCTATTCCTTCTCCCACTAGGAGAAGGTGCCCGTAGGGCGGATGAGGGAATAGATCGTCAGCTTGTGCAAATCCATCGCTGGTGAGTCATTCTCACGCCCTCATCCGTCGCTTCGCGCCACCTTCTCAGCCTTGCACACCCTGCGGGCGCCGGTGGGAGAAGGAAAATCAGATTCAGAACGCGTTGATACCAGTCAACTCTCGTCCAATCACCAACTGATGCACCGTCTCCGTGCCTTCGTAAGTGATGACCGATTCCAGGTTCAACGCATGACGGATCGCGGCGTGCTCGGTGGTTATACCGGCGCCGCCTAGCAGGTCGCGGCATTCGCGGGCGATGTCGATGGCCATGCGGCAGTTGTTCCACTTCGCCAGCGATACCTGCGCGGGCTGCATGTTGCCGGCGTCCTTCAGGCGACCCAGCTGCAGCGAAAGCAGCTGCGCCAGAGTGATGCGGCGGGCCATTTCGGCCATCTTGATCTGCGCGCTCTGGGTGGCAGCCACCGGACGCTCGAACAGGATGCGTTCCTTGGTGTAGCCCAGCACTTCGTCCAGACAGGCGATGGCCGCGCCGATCGGACCCCAGGTGATGCCGTAGCGGGCTTGGGTCAGGCAGCCCAATGGACCCTTGAGGCCTTTCACATTGGGCAAGCGGTTGGCTTCTGGTACGCGCACGTTGTCGAAGAACAGCGCCGAGGTGACCGAGGCGCGCAGACTCATCTTCTTGTGGATTTCCTGGGCCTTGAAGCCGGCGAAATCCTTTTCCACCACGAAACCCTGGATACCGTCCTCTGTCTGCGCCCAGACGATGGCGATATCGGCCAGATTGCCGTTGGTGATCCACATCTTGGACCCGTTGAGGATCCAATCAGCGCCATCGCGCTTGGCGTTGGTTTTCATGCTGGCCGGATCGGAGCCACCCTGCGGCTCGGTCAGGCCGAAACAACCGATCACCTTGCCCGCGGCCATGTCCGGCAGCCAGCGCATGCGCTGCTCTTCGCTGCCGTATGCGTAGATGGGGTACATGCACAACGAGGACTGCACGCTGACGAAGCTGCGGATGCCCGAATCGCCGCGCTCCAGCTCCTGGCAGATCAGCCCGTAGCTGACCGCATTCAGACCGCCGCCGCCGTACTGTTCCGGCAGAGACGAGCCCAGCAGGCCCAGATCGGCGATTTCGGACACCAGTTCCTTGGGAAACCGGGCCTGGTCGAAGGCGTCGCCGATGATCGGACGCACACGCTCGTCGGTGAAACGCGCCACGGTGTCCTGCACCGCGCGTTCCTCTTCGCTGAGCAGGGAGCGGATGTCAAACAGGTCGTAGGGGTTCAGGGCCATGCGTGGGAAGCCGGTTTCGGACAGTCCACCATTGTATTCGGCGCCTACGTAGCGCCGTAACCCCCTAGTCTGCCGACCACAAACGGAAAAGCCGGCGAAATCGCCGGCCTTCCTGGTTGATACGCCGAAGCGGCTCAGCCCTTGCTGTCGCCTTCCACCGAAGCGGTCTGGGTGACGACCTGTCCGTCGACGACCGGTAAACGGTCGCCCGGCTTCTCGTCCATACGAATGGTCTTTTCTTCGCCGTCGAAGCGGTAGGTCACGTCGTAGCCCACCACCTTGTCGGTATTGCCCATGGCGATGCGGGTACCGGGCTTGCTGCCCATGCGCATGGTGCCGGTGGTGCCGTCGGCATTGCGATAGGTCACGTTGTAACCGGTCACGCGCGAGGACTCGGAGCTGGTGTTCTCGGTGTGGCATTGGCGCTCGGTGCGGCTGACTACCCGGCCGCCAACGTGGTTCTTGTCGACCTTGTTGCCGATTACGCCGCCGACGACGGCGCCGGCCGCAGTCGCTGCCTTCTTGCCGTTGCCGCCGCCTACCTGGTTACCCAGCAAGCCGCCGATCACCGCGCCGGCGACCGTACCACCGGCGTTGCCGTCGCGTTCTGGCAAACGTTCCTGCACAACTACGTCGTTGCAAACTTCGCGCGGGGTATTGGTGGTGGTGGTTTCCCGCACCGGCTCGCTGCCGATCACGGTGGCGTAGATCTTGTTCTTGTTGGTGATGGGGTCGACCTTGACCACTTCCGCGTACTGCAAAGTGCTGGGCTCGATCTGATTGTCGAGAGAAGCCTGATCCAGTGCGGTATCGGTGCCGTCAGCTACCGGCTCGCCGGTGTTGGCATTGACGAACTCGGCAGGCTTATCGCGATTATTCATATAAGCCGCAGTGGCGATGCCTCCGAAAAGCAGGGCGCCAGTTGCGATGAGGATCGTGGTGGTATTGCTTTTCATGCCAATCTCCAGGCGGGCGGCCCCCGCGTTATCGATGAGTCAATTGCAGCACGACATAGCTGAACGACAACCGGTTTCGACCGGCCGAAACCGCCCGTAGCGTGAACCAGCTTGGAGACCATTGCTCGTGGTAGCGTGTCCTCCGTCACACCACTTCCGAATCAGACAAATGGCTACTCCTCTCCTGTTGCCCCTATTGAACTGGGCCAGAAAACTGCGCTATCCGACCCTGTTCAAGATTACCGCTGCGCTGTTCGCGATCACGCTGTTTATCCCCGATCCGATACCGTTGGTCGACGAGATTCTGCTGGGTCTGGGCACGCTGCTGCTGGCCAACTGGAAGAACCGGAAAAACCCCACCGTCATTGATTCGAACGATCCTCAGCGATAGGCATGAAGCATGCTGGTAGACAGCCATTGCCATCTGGACGCATCCGAATTCGATGCCGACCGCGACGCGGTAATCCGCCGTGCTCGCGCCGCCGGAGTCGTCCAGCAGGTGGTTCCGGCGGTCGATGCCGACCATTGGCCTCAGCTCCGCGATATCTGCCGAACGGATAGCGGCCTGTTTCCTGCCTATGGCCTCCATCCGATGTTCCTGGACGCGCATAAGCCGGAACATTTGCCGCAACTTGGCGAGTGGATCGCCCGCGAACGCCCCTTGGCGGTAGGCGAATGCGGGCTGGATTTGTTCGTCGAGGGCCTGGACGCAGACGCACAGCAACTCTATTTCGATGGACAGCTGGCGCTGGCGCACGATTTCGATCTACCGGTGATCGTGCATGCGCGGCGCGCGGTGGATGCGGTGATCGCGTCGTTCAAGCGCGTAGGCAAGTTGCGAGGCGTGGTGCACAGTTTTTCCGGCAGCCCGGAACAGGCGCGGCAACTGTGGCAACTGGGTTTTCTGATCGGTATCGGCGGCCCGGCGACCTACACTCGCGCCAATCGCCTGCGCGGACTGGTGGCACGCATGCCGCTGGAACACCTATTGCTGGAAACCGACGCGCCCGACCAGCCCGACGCGGAAATCCGCGGCCAGCGCAATGAGCCGGCGAGGCTCGCGTACGTATGTCAGACGATCGCAGATTTGCGCGGCGTGGAGGCTGAAGCGATAGCTACCGCGACGACCGCCAATGCCCGGCGCCTTTTCAATCTACCCAATACGACGTAGGAGCGACGTGAGTCGCGAAATGGCGTTCTCGTGAAGAAGCTCCCTTCGCGACTCACGTCGCTCCTACCAGAGGCTTCTTCAGCAACAGCTCCAGCGCTTTGGCCACCATGGCGAAGGCGAATGCACCGGTGATATGCGTGGCCGCACCGAGACCTGCGCCGCAATCCAATTTCAATGCCGCGTCCGCACCCAGCTGCGGACGCACGCCGCAGACGCTGCCATCGGCTTGCGGGTACTTGACGTTCTCCAGCGAATACACCGCCTGCACGCCGAAATAGCGATCCGGATTCTTGGGGAAATTGAACTCGCTGCGCAGCTTCTTCCGGATCAATGCCAGCAAGGCGTCATGCTCGGTACGCGAAAGATCGCGGAGCCGGATCTGGGTGGGATCGGTGCGTCCGCCGGCAGAACCGGAAACCACTATGGGCAGTTTGCGGCGACGGCACCAGGCGATCATCTCGACCTTGGTACGGAAGCTGTCGCAAGCATCCAGCACCAGATCGAACTCCCGGTCCAGCAACTCTTCCAAATTACCGGCGGTCAGGAACATCGGTACCGCATCCACCTGGATCAGCGGATTGATCGCACGGCAACGGTCCGCCATGGCTTCGGACTTGTTGCGGCCATACTGACCCTGCAGCGCGGGCAACTGGCGATTGGTGTTGGAGACGCAGATATCGTCGGCGTCGATCAAGGTGAGATGCCCCACTCCGGAGCGCGCCAGCGCCTCCACCACCCACGAGCCCACGCCCCCCATGCCGACCACAGCCACACGGCTGCCGGCGTATTTTTCCACCGCTCCCTTGCCGTACAAGCGATCGATGCCGGCGAAGCGTTCGCGCAATTCGTTCTTCATCTCACTATTGTAGACGTGGCGGAAGCGGCGACGCGCGGCGTACTATTTCAATACCTCGCCGAAGGAAGCACGCCTATGTCCAGCCAGCCCACGCCACCGTCCAATGCCACGCGTTATCTGTTCCTTTTCCTGATTGGGCTGGTCATCGGAATTATCGGTGTGGTGATGGTGTTGCGGGCGATCGAAGGGCGCAAAACCTGGCAAGACCGCTTTCCCGAGGCGGCGATGCACGTTATGCAAGCCCATGTCGAACAGTTGCGTTCGACCGCGACGGCCAATCGCTGCAGCGCGTCGGACGTGCTGCCGCATCTGCAGACACTGCGATCGATGGCCAATGACCTGGAGCCCGCCTTTCCCGGCATAGAAGAGGATGCGCGCTTCGCCCAGCATGCGGGCAAATTGCGCGCGACGCTGGACGGTGTGCTGGCATCGCCGCCGCTCGGCTGTCCCGGAGTCGAAGCCGCGGTCAAGCAGATAGACGAAGCCTGCAAGGCTTGCCATCAGGATTTCCGCGGCTGAATTTCCGCTGACGATTTTTCGCCGACAGTCCGATCTTGGTTCGGATTGACGCCCGGTTCATGCAACGACGGACAGCATGGCCCCAGGTAGCGGGGGCTGCGGTGCAGACCCGCGACCACTTTCAACCGCCGCAGCCTGTGAGGGCTCTAAGGAGAATCGCATGAAAATCCGTCTGCTCGCCGTGGGTGCCATCGCGGCCGTCGCACTGGCCGGTTGCGCCACCACTTCACCCAACTACGGTTACGGTAGCCCGTCTCCCGTCTCGTCGTCCGCGCGTTGCTACGACTGCGGCATCGTGACCCGCATCGATACCGTCAGCTCCGGCCGCACCGCGCCGTCCGCCACGGGTGCGGTGCTGGGCGGCATCGTGGGCGCGATCGCCGGCCACGAGATTTCCGACAAAACCGGCGGTAGCAAAGGCAACCAGAACATCGCGACCGTCGCTGGCGCGGTGGGCGGCGCCGCCGCGGGCAATGCTATCCAGAAGCGCACCACTGGCGACAGCTATGATGTGCATGTGCGCATGGACGACGGCCGCACGATCGTGATCAACCAGCGCGATCTGGCCGGCATCCGCGAAAACACCTATGTCCGCGTAGTCAACGGCAAGGTGGTATTGCGCTAACGGCGACTGTCGGATTGCTGATGGAAAAGGCCCGCAATGCGGGCCTTTTTCTTAGGGCAGCGGCAATTCTCCGCGATGCGCGCAACCGGCCAGTTGCAGTTCGCCCAGGCTGATCTTCGCCTGCCAGGCCGACGCCGCATCGGCCATTCCGTCGGCGCAATAGCCTGGCAATATTTCTACCGTCGCCTTGGGAGCCACTGAGGTCCAGGCGTAGCCTGCGCCGACCTTTGTCGGGGTCGTCGCCACCTGCAAGAGCGGATTATCCGGTCGCTGCAGCAGCCAACCCGTCGGCGAGAGCTGCAGGGACCAGAATGGCTCGGTTCCGCTGGCGACGAATTGCGCCGTTTCCGGCGCGGAATCGCAGCGCGGGCCTTCGGTATGCGCACGTTCGATCGCAACGACTTCCAGCTTGCCTTCTTTCTCCCTGACCCAGGCATCCAGAAAGAATTCCAGCTTGCCTCCCGACTGCAGAAATCGATCCAGGAAAATTTGGGACTGCGGAGAAAGCGTGAGGATGCGTTGTCGATCGCTCCCGCACGGCGTGAGTCCATAACCATCCTTGCCGACCAAGGCTTCTCCGCGCATACGCAGCACTTCCGCAGCGGCCGGTTCGCCGGACGGATCGGCATCCCCCGTCGCAGAACCCGCCTCGCGTGCCGCACAACCGGACAAAACCAGCGCCAGTACAATCGGGACCATCCGGGTTTTCTGAAGTTTGCGCGAAATCATCATAGGAACACCCTCCACTGCACCGAGCTTGCTCGTTAGATCATATCCGCGCGATCCATGTTGCACGGCATCACTGCAATGATCCTTTTTCGCAGTATCTTCCTTTGTCCGCAGCGCGGACGGTGTTATTCCCATTACATACAAGGACTGACAGATGAACAAGGCACTTGGTCGTACGCTCGCCACCAGCACGGTGCTCGCCACCGCAATTGCAGTCGCTGTAGCCGCAGCCGCTCCACGAAATGCTCCGTTCAATCCCTTGCAGGTCCGCATTGCGGCCGTGAACGCGCCAGCCGGCGATCTGCTTGGCGCCGTGGAAATAGTGATCACCAATACCAGCAACAAAGTGGTCCGTGTTCCCAAGTGGCAGTTGCCTTCCGATTTCCCGGAAACCAGCCTGTTCCGCATTACCCAGGACGGAAAGCCCGTCGCTTACGAAGGTATGCAGGTCAAGCGCGGCCTGCCGCAGGCCGAGGATTTCGCGATTCTGCGCCCGCAGCAAAGCCTGCGCGCCGTGGTGGACCTCTCGTCCTCCTACGATCTTTCCAAGAGCGGCAACTACGAGATCGCGCTGGCGTCGCCTTTGCAGTACGCCTCGCTTTCCGACGGCAGCATGCTGCGTAGCGAGCGCGGCACACCGATGGTGATGCGCAGCCAGCCGCTGAAGTTGTGGGTGGATGGCAACGACGTTCTCGGCGCGAAGGCCGCCAAGGGCAAACCCGGCAGCGGCGGCACCGTGGTGAACGGGGTCAGCTATGTGGGCTGTTCCACCACCCAGATCAGCACGGCAGGCAATGCGGTCATCGCCGCGCGCAACTACTCCGAGAACGCCAAGAACTATCTGAGTTCCGGCGCCACGGGCCCTCGATACGGCACCTGGTTCGGCGCGTACACCAGTAGCCGCTACAGCACGGTCCGCGGCAATTTCACCGCTATCGATACCGCGCTCGACCAGAACGCCGGACAGGTAAAGATCAACTGCGGATGCAACCAGAGCTACTACGCCTATGTGTATCCGACCCGTCCCTACGAGATCTTCGTCTGCCGCGCCTTCTGGACTGCGCCATTGACCGGCACCGATTCCAAGGCAGGCACCCTGATCCACGAAACCAGCCACTTCAATGCCGTGGCCGGTACGGACGATGTCGTCTACGGCCAGACCGGCGCCAAGAGCCTGGCCTTGAGCGATCCGGCCAGCGCTATCCAGAACGCCGACAGCCACGAGTATTTCGCGGAAAACACGCCACAGCAGAATTGATCCAACCAAGAAAAAAGCCCGGCGCAATGCCGGGCTTTTTTCGTTTCGCTTCTATGTAGAAGACGCAGGTCGTGCGATCAAAGCGCTTCCACTGCGTCGGCCTGCAGGCCTTTCTGCCCTTGGACGACGGTGAAGCTGACCTTCTGTCCTTCCTTGAGGCTCTTGAAGCCCTGGCTCTGGATGGCGCGGAAATGCACGAACACATCCTCGCCGTTCTCACGGCTGATGAAGCCGAAGCCCTTGGCGTCGTTGAACCATTTGACGGTACCGTTTTCGCGATCTGCCATTTCTGCTAACTCCCTGGAACGGTTGGTGGATACGCCGTTGCTCCGGCGGCTGGTTGCAAGGAGGAAGCGTGTAACGTTGTAGCGGAACATGGTTCGACCGCATCAGGCCACAATGCACGGTGACCTTGGCAAGCGCAGCGGCTGAACAGTAACCCGCTATTTCTGAAAATGCAATAATTCCGCCAACCTTCACGATCCATCTAAGTTATTGATTTAATGGGGAGAAATTCTTGGAATTGCAGTCGCTGTATTACGCGCTGGCGGTGATCTTGGTTCTGGTGGGCATCGCGGGGGTGATCCTGCCCGCCCTGCCTGGCCTGCCGCTGGTGTTCGCGGGCATGTTGCTCGCGGCCTGGGCCGGCGACTTCCAACAGATCGGCTGGGTCACTTTGGTGGTATTGGGTCTACTGACCCTGCTATCGGTAGGCGTGGACTTCTTCGCCACCTTGATCGGCGCCAAGCGTGTGGGCGCCAGCAAGAAAGCACTCATCGGCGCGGTACTGGGAACCTTCGCCGGATTGTTCTTCGGCCCTATCGGCCTGTTCGCCGGGCCCTTCGTCGGCGCGTTGTTGGGTGAGCTGTGGCACGGACGTGAAATCGGCCAAGCCGCCAAGGTCGGCCTGGGAACCTGGCTGGGCATCCTACTCGGCACCGTACTCAAGTTGGGGCTGGCGTTCGCGATGCTGGGGCTGTTCGCTTTCGCCTGGTTCGTCTGATCCGGGCGACGGCTTCACTCCAGGCCAATACCTGCCTCCGGATACTCCCCTAGTGGGGGTGAGCAATGATTCGGAAGAATTGGAGCCGCAGGCGTATGGCTTGGATGATCGTAGTGACGATAGCGATCACGACGCTGTGCGTGGTGCTGGCGATGAACTTCGCCACCCCGGAGAAAAAACTGGAGAAACCGGTCACGCACCGGTACGCGATCTCCGATCCGGAATTCAGGCGCGAAATGTCGGTGATGCTGGGGCCGACCATTTTGCCGGGCAACCGGGTGACGTCGCTGCAGAATGGCGATCAGATCTTTCCGGCGATGCTGGAAGCGATCGGTGCGGCCAAGACTTCAATCACCTTCGAGACCTACATTTACTGGTCGGGCGAAGTCGGGAAACAATTCACCACCGCCCTGTCCGAGCGCGCCAAGGCAGGCATCCCTGTCAATGTGGTCATCGACTGGGCCGGCAGCATCAAGATGGACGATGCGCTGCTGGACGAAATGCGCGGCGCCGGGGTACGCATCCACCGTTACCGCCCGCTGCACTGGTACACGCTGGGCCGCATCAACAACCGCACCCACCGCAAGCTGCTGGTAGTCGATGGCCGCGTGGGATTCACCGGCGGCGTCGGTATCGCCGATCTGTGGTCCGGCCATGCGCAGGACCCCGACCATTGGCGCGACTCCCATTTCCGCATCGAGGGCCCGGCCGTTGCGCAGATGCAGGCCGCCTTCAACGACAACTGGATCAAGACCACGGGCGAAGTGTTGAACGGCCCGGCCTATTTCCCGGAGCTGCAACCGGCCGGCGACGTCGACGCGCATCTGTTCATCGCCTCGCCTTCCGGCGGAAGCGAAAGCATGCACCTGATGTATCTCATGGCCATCGCCGCTTCCGAACAATCCATCGACCTGGCCGCTTCCTACTTCGTTCCCGACCCATTGATAGTCCAGGCGCTGTTGGCGGCGCGGAAGCGCGATGTGCGCATACGCATCCTGCTGCCCGGTCCGCATATCGATTCGGATGCCGTCCGCCTCGCCTCCCGGGCGGGATGGGAAGATCTGCTCTTGGCCGGAATAGAGATGAGCGAGTATCAGCCGACCATGCTGCATACCAAGATGCTGATCGTCGATCGCAAACTGGTGTCGGTGGGTTCCACCAATTTCGATATACGTTCGTTCCGGCTGAACGACGAAGCCAGCCTTAATCTTTACGATCCTGCATTCGCCGAGGAAATGGCCGCGGTGTTCGAGAATGATCTGCGGCATTCCACGCTTTACACATACCAGAGGTGGCAGCAGCGGCCTTTAAAGGAGAAACTGATGGAGAAGTTCGTTCTCCCCCTCAAATCGCAACTGTGAGTAATGCATGATTCCGAACCGCTATCAGTTCAGCGTCCTGGCTTCGGCCATGGTCGCCTCCTCCGCTGCGATAGCGCAGACCGCATCGGCCCCCGCCACGCCCGAAGCCTGCGTGGCGATAGAAACCGATGCGACCCGCTTGGCCTGTTATGACCGAGCACTGGGACGCACGGCCAGCGACACTCGAGCCGCCGATGCCGCCGCCGAACTGGCTGCCGAACTCGCCAAGCAGGAACGCAAGGCGGCCGCGCCGGACGAGTCGGCGCCCCTTCGCGAACGCGCGCGCCACCGCTTGGGTTCGGTCTTCGGCCACGACGATCAGTACGCCGAAGCGCGCGCCAATGCAGGCAAGGGCTCGCTGCTGGACAGCCGCTGGGAACTGGCCAAGGACTCCAAGCTCGGCGTGTTCCAAATGCGCGCCTATAAACCGGTCTACCTATTCCCGGCGTTCTGGACCAGCAACGTCAACGAAACCCCGTTTTCGCCCAACCCCGACAACACGGTCGAGACCCCGCAGAACCTCACCAGCGTGGAGGCGAAGTTCCAGCTTAGCTTCAAGACCAAGTTCGCCGAGAACCTCTTCGGCGACAACGGCGACCTGTGGGGCGCCTACACCCAGAGTTCGCGCTGGCAGGTCTACAACGGCGAGGAGTCGCGGCCTTTCCGCGAAACCAATTACGAACCGGAAGTGATGCTGGTCTTCCGCAACAACTACAGCCTGTTCGGCTGGAAAGGCCGCATGACCGGCATCGGCATCAACCACCAATCCAATGGCCGAAGCGATCCGCTATCGCGCAGCTGGAATCGGGTGATCCTCAACGTCGGCCTGGACCGCGAGAACTGGGCCTTCGTGGTGCGCCCCTGGTGGCGTATTTCCGACGGCAACGACGACGACAATCCGGACATCGAGAACTACATCGGCCGCGGCGATGCGATGCTGGTGTACAGCAAGAACGGCCACGAGTTTTCGCTGGTCGGCCGCCATTCGCTGCGCGGCGGCGAGGATTCGCACGGGTCGCTGCAGATGGACTGGGGCTTCCCGATCGACCGCACCCTACGCGGGCACTTGCAGTTGTTCCATGGATATGGCGAAAGCCTGATCGACTACAACCACAAGGCCACCTACGTGGGCTTGGGTATTTCGCTGCTGGAGTGGTTCTGAGCGATCCGTCCTGCGTGCCGCTGGAACAGGCGCTGGCGACGGATCAATGCGCGCTACGCCAACGCCGGTGCTCCACCATTAAACACTCGTTCTGCACCACGTTGATGCCGCCGCGCAGCAGCGACTCGGCGAACGCGTCGTCGCGGATGCCGGTCTGCAGCCATACCGTGCGCGGACGCGCTTTCAGGATGTCCGGCAGATGCGGGGGCAAGTCGCCGGATTTGCGGAACACGTTCAGCACGTCTACCCGCCCCTTGATCTCGCTGACCGCGCGCAACACCGGCTTGCCCAGGATCTCGGCGACATCCGGGTAATAGACCGGCACCGGAATCACCTCGTAACCCACGCGGTGCAGGTAGGCGGGGATCATATGCGCGGGCTGCGCCGCGTGGGTCTCGGGCTTGATGCCCAGCACCGCGATCCGACGCATGCCGGAAAGGAGCCGATCGATCTCGCCATGGTCCTGGATGAGTGCGCCGCGCATGCTGGCCCTTGAAGTGTGTGGGAGGCAGATAGATGCGGACATCCGCGGCCGAATCCAAGGGCGCTTGAATGATGCCTGTAGGCAGTGGACTATTCGTGGACTCCGCCGACAGGCTCCCCACCGCGACCCTATGTCCAGCTTACCGCACCCCAAACGCTCCTACGCCGCCTATAGCTCCGCCCTGCTGGGATTGCTGAGTCTATTCGGCGTGCTGTGCTTCCATTTCCCCGAACTGCTGACCAGCAAGGAATTCCGCGCGGTCTACAGCGAGACCTTCGCCCGGAACCTACTGCTGGTGGGTCTGGTGGCCGCATTTCTGCTGGGTACGCTTGCCATCCTGCGCGGCCGCAACAAGCGCATCGCGCTGATCGGCGTGGGCAGCGCAACGCTGGCGGTACTGGTGGGCGGGACCAACGTGCAGTTCGACTCGATCGGCAAGACCTCCTATTCGTTGGGGCTGGACTGGTTCGTGATCTCGCTGTTCTTCTCGGCGCTGGTATTCGTGCCGATGGAACGTTTCCTGGGCAAGCGCGATATCTCCCCGCTACGGCCCGGCTGGCGCACCGATCTGGCTTACTTCTTCATGAGTCATGTGCTGGTGCAGTTCATCCTGATCCTGGTCACTGCCTCGACCTCGACCATTGCCGGCCTGGCGATGTTCCCTTCGCTCAAGGCCGCGATCCAGTCGTTGCCGGTATGGGGGCAATTCCTTATCGCTGTGTTCGTGGCCGATCTGGCCCAGGCGCTTCTGCATCGCGCTTACCACAATATCCCCTGGCTCTGGCGCTTCCACGCCGTGCACCATTCCAGTCGCGAGATGGATTGGCTGGCGGGCTCGCGCATCCATTTCGTGGAAATCGTGATGACTCGTAGCGCGGTACTGTTGCCGCTATTGATCCTGGGCTTCTCGGCTTCGGCCGTGAATGCCTATGTGGTGCTGGTGGGTCTGCAGGCGGTGCTCGCACACGCCAATCTGGGCATCCGCTTCGGGCCGCTGGAATACCTGCTGGTGCTGCCGCGCTACCACCACTGGCACCACGCGCGGCAGAAGGAATACATCGACGTCAATTACGCTATCCACCTGCCGTTGGTCGACATGCTGATGGGCACCTTCAAGCTGCCGCGAAAGCAGCAGGAATGGCCGCAGGAGTATGGCGTGATGAAGCTGGAGACCGTACCGCGCGGCATCATGGAACAGCACCTGATGCCGTTCCGCAAGAAGAAGGACTACGACGATTTCGTGAATTGACCGTTCAAGCGCCTGTGGCGGTAGAGCCGAGCTTGCTCGGCTGCTCTCTGCCGAACATCAAAAGCAGCCGAGCAAGCTCGGCTCTACAAGGCGCGGGTCAGGTCCAGTCGGTCAGGCCTTCGCGCGCATAGACCTCCTTGAACGCAGGCCTGGCCTTCATGCCCTGCGCATAGGTCTTCAAGACCGGCCAGGCATCCGACGGCTTTGGCATGTTGCGCGACCATCGCATCAGCATGGTGAGCAGGAAATCGGCGGCCGATATCCTCTGGCCCAACACATACGGACCATTGGCCTCAAGATGATCGGAGACCCGCTGCCAGGCGCCTTCGATTTTCTGCCTTGCATGCTGTTTGACCGCCTCCACATTTTCCGCGCCGGCGATCTCTGGCGGATAGAACCACGCCCGGTAGGCAGGTTGCAGCGTATTGGCCATGAACAGCATCCAGCGGTAGTACTGGGCACGTTCAGGGGAACCGGCTGCAGGCGCGAGGTTGGCCGCCGGATGGCTGTCGGCCAGATGCATGACGATCGCGGGCGCTTCGGTGATCGTCTGCCCGTCCTGCACCAGCGTGGGCACTACGCCGGCAGGGTTGAGTTTCAGGTACTCGGCCGATTTCTGTTCCTGCTTATCGAAATCGAGTAAATGCAACGTGTGCGGAACTTCAAGTTCGATCAGCAGCCAATGCACCACTAGACTGGCGGTGCTGGCTGATCCGTAAAGCGTTGTCGACATGGAAGCTCCTATGCGCGTGAGCCCCTCTCCTGCGGGAGAGGGGTTGGGGTGAGGGTACGGCGGAGTCCAGGAGGTGGAGACACGCGGACTCCGCCGTACCCTCATCCGCCTTCGGCACCTTCTCCCGAGGGGAGAAGGAAAGAAAAAATCACTCCATAACTACCGGAATCTTGCCTATCCGAGCCTGCCACTCTCGCGGACCAGTCTTATGCACTGATTCTCCTGCGCTGTCGACGGCAACTGTCACCGGCATGTCTTTCACCTCGAATTCGTAGATCGCCTCCATGCCCAGATCGGCGAAACCGACCACACGTGCGGCCTTGATCGCTTTCGACACTAGGTAGGCGGCGCCGCCGACGGCCATCAGGTACACGGATTTGTGTTTCCTGATCGCCTCGATCGCCGCCGGTCCGCGCTCGGCTTTGCCGACCATGCCCATCAAACCCGTCTGCGCCAGCACCTGCTCGGTGAACTTGTCCATGCGCGTGGCCGTGGTCGGGCCTGCCGGGCCGACCACTTCATCGCGTACGGGATCGACCGGGCCAACGTAGTAGATGAAGCGGCCCTTGAAATTCACTGGCAGCGGTTCGCCTCGATTGAGCATTTCCACCATGCGTTTGTGCGCGGCGTCGCGCCCGGTCAGCAGTTTGCCGTTGAGCAGCAACACTTCGCCGGGCTTGAAACTGGCGACGTCCTCGGCGGTGATCTTATCCAGATCGACGCGGCGACCTTTCGAAGTGTCGTAGGTCAGCTTCGGCCAATCTTCCAGCGAAGGCGGCTCCAGCATCACCGGGCCGCTGCCGTCCAGAGTGAAGTGCGCATGCCGCGTGGCCGCGCAATTGGGAATCAGCGCGACCGGCAGATTGGCGGCGTGGGTGGGGAAATCCTTGACCTTGATGTCCAGCACCGTGGTCAGGCCGCCCAGGCCCTGCGCACCGATACCGAGGGCGTTGACCTTTTCGTACAGCTCCAGGCGCAATTCCTCGGCACGATTGGAAGCGCCCCGCGCCTGCAGGTCGGTGATGTCGATGGGTTCCATCAACGCTTCCTTGGCCAGCAGCATCGCCTTCTCAGCGGTGCCGCCGATACCGATGCCCAGCATGCCCGGCGGACACCAGCCCGCGCCCATGGTCGGCACGGTCTTCAACACCCAGTCGACGATGGAGTCGGAGGGATTGAGCATGGCGAACTTCGACTTGGCTTCCGAACCGCCGCCCTTGGCTGCCACGATCACGTCGACCGTATTGCCCGGCACGACCTTCATGTTGACCACGGCCGGTGTGTTGTCCTTGGTGTTGCTGCGTTTGCCGGCGGGGTCGGCCAGCACGCTGGCCCGCAGTTTGTTGTCCGGATGGTTGTAGGCACGGCGCACGCCCTCGTTGGCCATGTCTTCGACGCCCATGGTCGCGTCGGCCCAGCGCACGTCCATGCCGATCTGCAGAAACACGGTGACGATGCCGGTGTCCTGGCAGATCGGCCGGTGGCCCTCGGCGCACATGCGCGAATTGATCAGGATCTGGGCGATGGCGTCCTTGGCCGCTTCCGACTCCTCGCGCTCGTAGGCGGCGGCGAGATTGCGGATGTAATCGACCGGATGGTAATAACTGATGTACTGCAGGGCGTCGGCGACGCTCTGGATGAAGTCTTCCTGCTTGATCGCAGTGGAGGAATCTAGGCTCACGACTGGCTCTGTGGCTGGCTGGGCTGCAAAGCCGGATTTTACCCGAGTGGCGGACCCGTCATTGCGCCGGAGACGGTATTGCCGCAACTTTCCTTGCACCCATCGGAGTCGCCTATGCCCGCAAATTCCCGCCTCCTGATGTGTCCACCCACGCATTTTGCAGTGGATTACGTGATAAACCCCTGGATGGAGGGCAACTTGCACTCGACCGACCCCGCCCGTGCGCAATCGCAATGGTCGGCGCTGCACGAGGTGCTGTCCGGTCTGGCGCGAATCGACCTGATCGCGCCCGGCGAAGATTTGCCCGACATGCCCTTCACCGCCAACGCAGGATTGGTGCTGGGCGATGTGTTCGTACCCAGCCGCTTCCACCATGCGCAACGGCGGGGCGAAGAGGCCTTGTTCACCGAATGGTTCGCGCAACAAGGATTCGCCATTCGCCGGCTCCCCGCGGACATGGATTTCGAAGGCGCTGGCGACGCGCTGCTCGACCGTGACGCGCCCAGGCTGTGGCTGGGCCATGGCCATCGTAGCGATGCGGGCGTCGCACAGGAGATCGCGGCGATGTTCGACCTGGAAACCATCGCCCTGCGCCTGTCGGATCCTCGTTTCTATCACCTGGACACCTGCTTCTGTCCGCTGAGCGGCGGCTGGCTGCTGTACTACCCTCCCGCCTTCGATGCCGAAGCCGTAGGCGCCATCGCCTCCCGCATACCCGAGTCCCGCCGCATCGCCGTCTCCGAACAGGATGCCCTCGCTTTCGCTTGCAATGCCGTCAATATCGGCACGACCGTGGTGGTCAATCACGCCAGCAGCGCGTTGGAAGCGACCTTGGCTGAAGCGGGATTCAATGTCGTCGAGACGCCGCTGGACGAATTCCTGAAGGCGGGCGGCTCGGCGAAATGCCTTACCTTGCGATTGGACGAACCATAGTCGGCCCACTTGATTTCGTAATTCACGCCAGCCGCGGCACAATGCGGGCATGGCCGAACCGACCCATGCCCCGAACGCGCCGGCCACCGCCCATGCCAGGCCAGGCAAATCCGGTCCCAGCCTGCGCGAACGCTTCAAGGCGATGCGCAACCTGCCGCCTTTCCTCAAGCAGATCTGGCAGACCAGCCCCTGGCTGACGATTTCCAGCCTGGGCCTGCGCCTGATCCGCGCAGTGCTGCCCATCGTCACGCTGTATATCGGCAAGCTCATCATCGACGAGGCCGTGCGCCTGGTGGCGCTGGGCCTGCCTTTCGAATCGCTGGGCGGGGCCTGGCGCGGCGGGCAACTCGACCACCTGTTGTCGCTGCTGGTCTTGGAGTTCGCACTGGCGATCCTGTCGGACCTGCTCGGGCGCATGGTCAGCTATGCGGACTCGCTGCTGTCGGAGCTGTTCACCAACGCGACCAGCATCCGCCTGATGGAACACGCGGCCACGCTGGACCTGGAAGACTTCGAAGACCCCGACCTGCAAGACAAACTGGACCGTGCGCGCCGCCAGACCATGGGGCGCATGAACCTGATGAGCACGCTGTTCGGCCAGGTGCAGGATTCGATTACGGTCATCAGTTTCGCCGCCGGCCTGCTGGTCTACGCGCCCTGGCTGATCGCCCTGCTCGCGGTCGCGCTGATCCCGGCCTTCGTCGGCGAAGCGCATTTCAACGCAATGGGTTATTCGTTGAATTTCGCCTGGACCCCCGAGCGCCGCCAACTGGAGTACGTGAAGCAGACCGGCGCCAGCGTGGAAAGCGCCAAGGAGGTGAAGATATTCAATCTCCACCACTTCCTGATCGCGCGCTACCGCACGCTGGCGGACAAGTTCTTCAAGGCGAACCGCTCGCTGGCCAAGAGACGCGCGGTGTGGGGCGCGCTGTTCGCCGCGTTGGGAACCTTGGGCTACTACATCGCTTACGCCTATATCGCCTGGCGCACGGTGCGCGGCGATTTCACCATCGGCGACCTTACCTTCCTCGCAGGCAGCTTCAGGCGCTTGAGGCAACTGCTGGAAGGATTGCTGGTCGGTTTTTCGCAGGTGGCCAGCCAGGCGCTTTACCTGGACGACCTGTTCTCTTTCTTCGAGATCAAACCGGAAATCGCTTCGCCGGAAAACCCTGTCGCCGTACCGAAACCCATCGTGCGCGGCTTCGTGTTCGAGGACGTGGGTTTCCGCTATCCCGATGCGGAGCGTTGGGCGGTGCGCCACCTCAGCTTCGAACTGCGGGCCGGCGAGGTGCTGGCGCTGGTTGGCGAGAACGGCGCGGGCAAGACCACGCTGGTGAAACTGCTGGCGCGACTGTACGACCCCGACGAAGGCCGCATCCTGCTGGATGGCGTGGACCTGCGCCAGTACGACATCGAGGATCTGCGCGCCAACATCGGCGTGATCTTCCAGGATTTCGTGCGCTACAACCTGACCGCCGGCGAGAACATCGGGGTGGGTCAGGTCGATGCGATGGACGATGGCGCGCGCATTCGCGATGCCGCGCGCCGGGCGATGGCCGACGAGGTCATCGCCACCCTGCCCAACGGTTACGACCAACTGGTCGGACGCCGCTTCAAGACCGGCGTGGATCTCTCCGGCGGTCAATGGCAGAAGATCGCCATCGCCCGCGCCTACATGCGCGATGCGCAAGTGATGATCCTGGACGAACCCACTGCGGCGCTGGATGCGCGTTCGGAGTTCGAAGTGTTCCAGCGCTTCAAGGAACTATCGGACGACCGCACCGCCGTGCTGATCTCGCACCGCTTCTCCAGCGTGCGCATGGCCGACCGCATCCTGGTCCTGGAACAGGGTCAGTTGGAAGCCAGCGGTACCCACGAGCAACTGCTGGCACAGGGCGGGCGTTACGCTGAACTATTCGAACTGCAGGCCTCGGGCTATCGTTGATGCAAGCAACTACCAGAAGGAACGACATGAAATTCTTCGCATTGATCGCACTGATGGCGCTGAGCGGACCGGTTTTGGCTCAAACCGCCCTCGGACCCGATTACGACGTCGCTAAATCACTCGCCGACCAGGACGAAGCATCGCTCGCGCCAGCCCAATCGGCGACCTTGCGCGAATCGCAGGGAAAACTGCTGGGTGAAGCCGTCGCTGCCTGCGCTACGCCCACGCCCGATCTTTCGCCGTTCGTGGTGGTAATGGAACTCGGTCCCGACGGAAAGGTGGTCCGCACGTGGCTGGAGGGGTCCTCGCTGCTGGGAATGTGCTTCCGCAAATACGTCGCCGGCCGCACTTTACTGGCGCCCCCGCGCGTGCCTTTCTTCACGTCGATCGAGTTGTCTTTCAGCAAGTAGTCAAGCAACACTTCAGAACAGCGAAGATTGCGGATTAGCGGGAAGCGTGTAGTCCAGCCGACCTTCGACGATCCGCGCGGCAGAGGTGTAGGGATGCTCCTGCTCTCGTCCGGGCGATAACAGGTGGATCACTTGCCAACCCTCAGCCTTGAAATCGTCCGATATCAGGCTGCGATGGCACTGCCACCACATGGCTTCCGCGCACATCACCGCCGTGCGTTTCTCTTGCGCGAGCTGGGCCAGCCGCTCTCGCGCCGCCTGGTAAGGCAAGGTCGCCATATAGTCGGCGTAGCCCCGAAAGGCCGCATTGCGCCAGGCTAGGTTCGGAGAGTCCTCATGCGCGGGCCGACGGCCACCCAGGTCGGGCATGGGCAAATAGTCGATGCCCTCCTTCGCCAGCGCGGCACCCATCGTTTCACCGCTGAACTGAGGATTCCGCCGCGATCCCGCGAAGCGGCGCACGTCGACAAGCGCGTTAATGCGCGCGGCGGTCAGCATGCCGACGAATTCTTCCCACGGTCGCACGGAATGGCCGATCGTCCGCAGTGTGTCGGCATCGGTTCGACTCATGCCGGCAGCGTAGGCACCGAAGGATTAAGTCAGCGAGAACGTGTCGCCATCCAGCATCGCCGGAAAACGCTCACGGTGCGCCGCCAGCTCTGCACCGGAGATCACGCTGCTGACGACACCCTCCTCGCCGGTGGTCTCGATCAGCGGCTGGCCCAGGAAATCGATCACCGCGCTGTCGCCCGAGTATTCCAACCCGTTGCCGTCCAGGCCGACGCGATTCACCGCGGCGACATAGCAGAGGTTCTCGATCGCGCGCGCGCGCAGCAGCGTCTTCCACGCATACGCCCGCGCTGCCGGCCAATTGGCGACGAAAATCTGCAGATCGAAATCCAGCTGGCCCTCGCGCTCCACGTTATAGCGATTGCGCAAGTACACCGGGAAGCGCAGGTCATAGCAGACCAGCGGATTGATGCGCCAGCCCTTGTATTCGACCGTCAGCCGTTTTTTGCCGGCGGCGTAGCGCTTGTGCTCGCCGGCATAGCGGAACAGATGGCGCTTGTCGTAGTACTGCAGCTCGCCATCGGGCGTGGCCCACAGCAAGCGATTGAACACGCCTTCATCCGTGCGCAACTGCACGCTGCCTGTGACCGCGGCATCTAGTGCGATGGCCTGCTCGCGCATCCATTGCACCGTCGGTCCGTCCATGCCTTCGGCCTTGTCGATGGCTTCATTGCTGAACCCACTGGTGAAGGTTTCGGGCAGGATCACCAGATCGGTGGTATTCGCCAGAGGCTTGATCAGATCGCCGTAGTATTCGCGGTTGCCCGCTGGGTCGTGCCAGCGGGTGGCGCCTTGTACGAGTGAGATTCTGAGGTCTTGCAAGATTCATTCTCCTTCCGATGTCGTCCCCGCGAAAGCAGGGATCCAGTGACTTTGCTTTTCTCACTACCGACAGAGCAAAGTCGCTGGGTTGACCAGCTACGCTGTTGAAAAGCACTTCCGCCTTCGCGGGAATGACGAGCGAAAATTATAGTTTCAGCAACCGCTCCACTGCCGCATCCATCGTCGCATCGTTCTTGGCGAAGCACAGCCGCGCCAATCTCTGGCCCGGTGGCGGCGATTCGTAGAACGGCGATAGCGGAATCGCTGTGACCCCATGCTCCACCGTCAGCCATTTGACGAATTCGGCATCCGGCAGGTCACTGACCGCTGAATAGTCCACCAACTGGAAATATCCGCCCGGCACCGGCAACGGCCTCAGTTTCGTCGCCAACAACTGCTCGCGGAAACGGTCACGCTTGGCCTGATAGAACGCGCCCAGCTGCTCGTAGTGTTCCGGCTCGTCGCGAATCATCGCCGCGAACGCGTATTGCGCGGGCGAGAAGCTGGTGAAGGTGTTGTATTGATGCACCTTGCGGAATTCGGCGCTCAATGCGGGCGGCGCGATCGCATAACCGATCTTCCAGCCGGTACAGTGATAGGTCTTGCCGAAGCTGGAAACGACGAAGGCGCGCTCGGCCAGTTCCGGATAACGCAACACCGATTCATGGCGCCGACCGTCGAAGATGATGTGTTCGTAGACCTCGTCGGAGACCAGGAAGATCTCGGTGTCGCGCAGTATGTCGGCCAGCTGGCGCAGATCTTCTTCCCCCAGCATCGCGCCGGACGGATTGTGCGGGCTGTTGATCATCAACATGCGGGTACGCGGAGTGATGGCGTCCTGCACTTTCCGCCAGTCCACGGCGAAGGTCTGCGGATCCAGGGCGACATGCACGGCCTTGGCACCGGCCAGGTCGATAGCCGGTTCGTAGCAATCGTAGGCTGGGTCCAGCACGATCACTTCCTCGCCCGGCCGCACCACCGCATGGATGGCGTTGAAGATCGCCTCGGTCGCGCCACTAGTCACGGTGATCTCGGTATCGGCGTTCACTTCGGCGCCGTAGCAGCGCAGTACCTTGGCGGCGATGGCCTGGCGCAGCGCGGGTACTCCGGTCATCGGTGCGTACTGGTTATGGCCGGCGCGCATGGCGACGGCCAGCTCGTCCACCAGCCTTTGCGGCACGGCGAAATCGGGAAAACCTTGGCCCAGATTGACCGCGCCATGTTCGGCGGCCAGCTGGGACATGACGGTGAAGATGGTGGTGCCTACCTTGGGTAGTTTGGTTTCGAAGGGCATTGGCCGTTCCGTGGATCGCGAGTGGGGATCAGGGGAGAGGGAGTGTACGCAATGACGGAGACCGGTGATGATGACGCCATGGACGGCAAAGCGATTCAAGACGAAGAAAAGGCGAAGCTGGCGAAGGCCTACGCCGCAGCCCACTATTTCGTGACCATCGGCCACAGGGAATGGCTGTTCGGCGTAGGCCAACTCGCCGAAGACATCGAGCGCGAACTGGGCGCCGAAAGCTATCTTTTCATCACCGCCTGGAATCCGCCCGCCAATACGGCCACTGTGGCCGAGAACCTAGCGGCCGACGAGCATTTGCAGGCCCGCATCCGGGACGGCGGGTTCCACCATTGCTCAGCGCTGGGAAGCAACGCCCAGGGCGGCGCCGTGGAATACGGCTGGGTGGTCCTGGACGTACCGTTGGAAACGGGCGATGCCTGGGCGCGCGAATTCGGCCAAGCCGGCATCCTTTACTGGAAACACGAGGAAACGGTGCGGCTGCGCATGCTATGGCCGCGCCCGTCCGGCGTGGCCGACGAACCCCACACCGACTGGGCCGAATGAGCCAGTAAGGCAAATCGGGCGCGCCGTTTACAATAGGCGCAGATGAGCCCTTCCCCGCACTCCTCCCTGCCGCTGCTCGCCGCACGTGGACTGACGTTTACGCGTAACGACGAGCCGGTGTTCGGGCCGCTCGACTTCGTGGTCGCCGCAGGCGAGGCCTTGCTGGTGCAGGGCGATAACGGCGCCGGCAAGACCACCTTGTTGCGTGTCCTGGCCGGATTGCTACGTGCCGATTCGGGCGAGATCGACATCGATGGCCGCACCGCCCAAGCCAGTCTCCGCTCGCGCGCCATCGCCTACCTGGGTCACCTGCCAGCAATGAAGGCGGATCTGAATACGTTGGAGAACCTGAATTTCCTGTGCGGCCTGCACGGGCGCCGGGTGCGCCAGCTGCCGGGCGATGCGCTGGGCATGGTCGGGCTGGCCGGTCATGAAGACAGCCTGGCCCGTCAGCTTTCCGCCGGACAGAAAAAACGCTTGTCCCTGGCCCGTCTATGGCTGTCGCCTGCGCCGCTCTGGCTGCTGGACGAGCCCTACGCCAACCTGGACCTGGAGGGCATCAATCTGGTCAACCGGATGATTTCCGCGCATCTGCGCGATGGCGGGGCCGCTCTGGTGACCACCCATGGCGCCTATGCCGCGCCGCCGGTGCAGACGCGGATGCTGGCGTTGGAGCGGCCCGCGTGAACGGACCTTCTCTATTCCAGGCTGGCAGCGCGCTGTTGGTTCGCGATCTACGCTTGCTCTGGCGCCGGCGAGGCGATGCCTTCCAGCCTGCCCTGTTCGCCCTACTGGTGGTGGTGCTGTTCGCACTGGCGCTGGGCGGCGAAGCGCAGGCGCTGGGGAAAGTGGCCTCGGCGGTGATGTGGGTCGCAGTGTTGCTGGCCGGCCTGCTATCGCTGGATACGTTGTTCCGCGGCGATGCCGACGATGGTTCGCTGGAGCAATGGATCCTCGCTCCCGTGCCCTTGGCCTGGCTCGTGGCCGTGCGCGTGCTCAGCCACTGGCTGACGACCGCGCTGCCACTGATCCTCGCCGCACCTCTGCTGGGGGAACTGTTGCACCTTCCCCGCGATCAACTCCCGGTCTTGCTGGCCTCGCTGGCCTTGGGCACGCCTCTGCTCAGCCTGCTGGGCGCGGTGGTGGCCGCGCTGACGGTCGGCATGAGGCGCTCTGGTATTCTTGTCGCCTTGCTGGCGTTGCCGCTATATGTCCCCGTGCTGATTTTCGGTGCTGGCAGCGTCGCCCGCAGCGCGCAAGGCCTGGACGCCGTCGGCGCACTGCTGTTCCTTGGCGCAGGACTGGTGCTGGCACTGGTCCTGGCCCCTTTGGCCGCCGCGGCGGCGATCCGCATCGCATTGCACTGAAGTTCCGTACGCATGAATCCCGTCCTGCTCTGGTTCCACCAACTCGGCTCACCGCCGATCTTCGACCGCTTCGCGGCCCGCTGGGCGCCGTGGTGCTACGCCGTTGCTTTCCTCCTGATGGGCGTCGGCCTGTGGCAGGCGTTCCAGGTGCCTGCCGATTACCAGCAGGGCGACAGCTTCCGCATCTTCTACATCCACGTGCCCAGCGCGATGATGAGCATGCTGGTGTTCGGATTGATGGCGGTCTACGCGGCCATCGCGTTGATCTGGCGGATCAAACTTTGCGAAATCCTGGCCATGGCGTGCGCGCCGGTCGGCGCCGCCTTCACCGTCATCACCCTGGTCACCGGATCGATCTGGGGCAAGCCGATGTGGGGCGCGTGGTGGGACTGGGATCCGCGCCTGACCACGGAACTGATCCTGCTGTTCCTGTATCTCGGCGTGACCGGTCTGTACCACGCCATCGACGATCGCCGCGCCGCTGCGCGCGCTGCCGGCCTGCTGGCTATCGTGGGCGTAGCGCTGTTGCCGGTCATCAAATATTCGGTAGTGTGGTGGAACTCGCTGCACCAGGGCCAAACCATCAGTCTGTTCGGCGACTCCAAGATGGATCCGAGCATGCAATTGCCGTTCTGGCTGATGTTCGTGGCGGTGCAGTTCTGGTTCGCGGGTTCGCTGTTGTCGCGTGCGCGCGCCGATAATTTGCGGCGCGAATCGGGGAAAGATTGGGTGGCGAAACTGGCGGCGCAATCATGACTTATGTCAATTATGTGGTCGGCGCCTATGCGGCATTCGCCATCGTCATGCTGTGCGATTTCGTCGTTCCGCGTCTGCAGATCCGCCGCGAACTGCGGGCCGCTCGCTTGCGCAAGACACGTGCCGCCAAGCGCGCCGAACCGGTGGAGCTGAGTCGATGAACCCGGTCCGTCGACGTCGCCTATTGTGGGTGCTGCTCTTAGTGGCAGCCGCTGCTATCGCTACTACTCTCGTGGTCTTCGCCCTGCAACGCAATGTCGCCTACCTGTACACGCCTGCCGAAGTACTGCGCGGCGAAACCGGCGAGCGTGCGCGCTTCCGTCTGGGCGGCATGGTGGAGAAAGGTTCGTTCGAACGCACGCCCGGATCGTTGGAAGTGCACTTCAAAGTCACCGATGGCGACGCGCTGCTGCCGGTGGTCTACAACCGCATCCTTCCCGATCTGTTCCGAGAAGGCCAGGCGGTAGTGGCGACAGGCACAATGAAGGGCGGCGTATTCGTGGCCGAGGACGTGCTGGCCAAGCACGACGAGAACTACATGCCCAAGGAAGTCGCCGACAAGATGGGCATGGCGCACAAGAAGCACGACGTGCAGGCGCCCGCCACCGCTCCGACGGAAAACCGCTAAGTGCTGCCCGAACTCGGCCAGATAGCGCTGATCCTGGCGCTGCTGATCGCAGGCTTGCAGGCGGTATTGCCTTTGGCCGGCGCGCAGCGCGGCAAAGCTGGCTGGATGGCCATCGCCCGTCCCGCCGCCTATGCGCAATTGTTCCTGGTGCTGGGCGCGTTCGTTGTCCTGACCGTCGCTTTCGTCACCCAGGATTTTTCGGTCAAGTACGTGGCGGAGAATTCGAATTCGTTGCTGCCCATGGTGTATCGCTACACCGCGGTCTGGGGCGCGCACGAAGGCTCGCTGCTGCTGTGGACGCTGGTGCTGGCGGTGTGGAACGCGGCCGTGGCCGAATTCTCGCGCGGCCTGCCCGAACGCGTGATCGCGCGCGTACTGGGCGTAATCGGCATCATCAGCCTGGGCTTCCTGTCCTTCCTGATCTTCACTTCCAATCCCTTCATCCGCCTGCTGCCCTCGCCACTGGAAGGCCGCGATCTCAACCCCTTGCTGCAGGACGTGGGCATGATCATCCACCCGCCGATGCTGTACATCGGCTACGTGGGTTTCGTGGTGCCGTTCGCATTCTCCATCGCCGCGTTGATCGACGGCAGCGTGGACGCGCGCTGGCTGCGCTGGACACGGCCGTGGACCAACGTCGCCTGGGGCTTCCTGACCATCGGCATCGCCCTGGGCAGTTGGTGGGCGTATTACGAGCTGGGCTGGGGCGGCTGGTGGTTCTGGGATCCGGTGGAGAACGCTAGCTTCATGCCCTGGCTAGCCGGCGCCGCGCTGCTGCACTCGCAAGCGGTGACCGAGAAGCGCGGCAGTTTCCGTGGATGGACTTTGTTGCTGGCCATCGCGGCATTCTCACTGTCGTTGCTGGGCGCCTTCCTGGTGCGCTCCGGCGTGCTGACCAGTGTGCATGCCTTTGCTGCAGATCCCTCGCGCGGACTTTTCATCCTGATCTTCCTGGGTCTGGTGATCGGCGGATCGCTGGTGCTGTACGTATTGCGGGTGCCGCGACTCGAACAAGGCGCGCCCTTCACCGCCGGCTCCCGCGAAACCCTGCTGTTGGCCAACAACGTGCTGCTGACCTGCGCCTGCGCGATGGTGCTGCTGGGCACGTTGTATCCGCTGCTCGCCGATGCGCTGGGGCTGGGCAAGATTTCGGTGGGGCCTCCCTACTTCGGCCTGCTGTTCTTGCTGCTGATGGCGCCGCTGGTGTTACTGCTCCCGTTCGGGCCGCTGACCCGCTGGCAACGCGAGGAAATGTCCAGGCCTTTGCGCATGCTAGCGCCGTGGGCAGTACTGGCGCTGGTGCTTGGCGCCTTCGCTTATTTCATGGCGCCGCAAGGAAAGTGGAAAACCGCCGCGGGTATCGCCGCTGCCGCTTGGGTGGTGTTCGGGACTGTGCGCTTTCTGTGGACGCGCTTTCAGTCCAAGGGCAGCCGCTTTACCGCCGAGATGCTGGGCATGACCCTGGCGCACAGCGGTATCGCCGTGTTCCTGATCGGTGCGCTGCTGGTGGAAGGCCTTAACGTGCAACGCGAACTTGCGATGACGCCCGGCCAGACAGTGGAGATCGGACGCTACGCATTCCAGTACCAGGGTGTGGATGAACTCAGCGGCCCCAACTACCTGGCCACGCGCGGCCATGTGCAAGTCACGCGCGGCGACAAGCTCCTGATTCTGCTCAATCCTGAGAAGCGCGCCTATGCCAGCGGCGGACAGGTCATGACCGAAGCCGGTATCCATCCGGGGCTGTTCGGCGATGTCTATGTCGCCCTTGGCGAATCGCTGGGCGGGCAAGCGCGGGCCGTTCGCATCCATATCAAACCGTTTGTGCGGTGGATCTGGCTGGGCGCCGGTCTGATGGCGCTGGGCGGCTTCGTCACCGCCACCGACCGGCGTTTCCGCAAACCCGAGAAAAACCCATGAACCAGCCCGCGATGAACCAGCCCGCACCCGCACCGAAGAAGCCGCACGCCGGCGCGTTCGTCTTTGCCGGCGTGATCATCGCGCTGTTTTTCATCGGCCTGATGGGACTGTTGTATTACGGCGTGCAGCAATCCGACCGCGCCGGCCGCGACGCCCTGCCCTCGCCCTTGATCGGCAAGCCCGCGCCCACCTTCGACCTGCCCTTGCTGCACGAGCCCGGCAAGCGCTTCACGCTCGCGGAACTGCGTGGCCAGCCGTTCGTAATGAACGTATGGGGCAGCTGGTGTCCGGAATGCCGCGTTGAGCATCCGGTGATCAGCAAGTTCGCCCTGACCAAGCGGGTGCGCTTCATCGGCTACAACCTGAAGGATCCGCGCGAGGACGCTTTGCGTTGGCTGGAGCAGTACGGCAATCCGTACCTGATGGTGATCGCCGACGAGAGCGGCCGCACGGCGATCGACTGGGGCATCTACGGCGCTCCGGAAACCTTCCTGGTGGACGCCAAAGGCATCGTCCGCTGGAAGCACGTGGGTGCGATCACCGACGAGATCATCGCCGAGGAATTGATTCCCGCGCTCGAAAAGGCGGAAACGGAAAAACGATGAGGACCCTGTTCCTGCTAGCGATGCTGTTGTTGTCTCCGCTGGCGCACGCGCAAGCCAGCGATCCGACGCCTCTGCTATTCCGCGATACGGCCCAGGAAACGCGTTTCCATCAACTCACCGCCGAGCTGCGTTGCGTGATGTGCCAGAACCAGTCGCTGGCCGATTCCAACGCGCAGATCGCGCACGACCTGCGCCGCGAAGTGCTGGATCTGATGAATCAGGGCAAGTCGGACGAGGAAATCAAGCGCTTCCTGGTCGATCGTTACGGCGAATTCGTCTTGTACAAGCCAGATATCGCCGGCAACACCTGGCTGCTGTGGTTCGGCCCGGCGCTGCTGTTGCTCGCGGGCGCCGCCATCGTCTTCCGCATAGTGCGCAAGCGCGGTGCCGCCGGCACCGTGGCCAACGACGACAACCAGGAATGGTGATAGGCCAGGAATGACAATGGGTATGTTCATCGCACTTGCCGTGTTGCTGATCCTAGCCGTCTTGGCCGGCGTGCTATGGCCGCTGTGGCGCGAATCACGGGCGCTAGTGATTGGCGGAGTCATTGCCCTAGGCCTAGCCACGTTCGCTCTCTATCGGGTTACGGGCACGCCTGCGTCGATCGAGCAAGCCGCCAGCGCGATGCCGGTCTCTCTCGAAGCCGCCATCGCCGAATTGCGGGCCGAACTCAAGCGCAATCCCAACCAGCCCGAAGGTTGGCAACTGCTCGGAAAAACCCTCGCCTCCGAAGGCAAGCCCACCGAAGCCAGCGCCGCCTTCGCGCAAGCGGTGAAATTGTTGCCCGATGATCCGAACTTGCTGGTGGAAGCGGCGCAGGCGCGTCTTTACGCCTCGCCCGACCGCAGGCTGGATGCCCAGGCCATTGCCTGGGTGCGACATGCCTTGTCGCAGCAGCCCGGCCACCAGCGCGCGACCTGGCTGCTGGGAATTTCGCAACGCCAGAACGGGCAACCGGCCGAGGCGGCCAAAACCTGGGGACCTCTCCTTTCCCAAGTGGATCCCGCCACCGCCGCTACCTTGCGCCAGCAGATCGACGCCGCCCGCGGCGAAGCGGGCCTGCCACCCCTTCCGGCTGCGGCCGTCGAGCCCGTCGCCCAGACCGCCAGCGCCAACGCGCTGACGGTGAAAGTCGCGCTTGATCCGGACTTTGCATCGCGCGTACGCCTGCGCGGGGAAACTACGGTATTCGTGATCGCACGCATTCCCGGCGGTCCGCCGATGCCGGTCGCTGTGGAAAAACACACGCTGCAGGAACTACCGCTCACGTTGACTCTGGACGACGGCGACAGCCCCATGCCCACGCAGAAGCTTTCTGCGTTGAAGGAAGTGGAGTTGATCGCGCGCCTGTCGGCCAGCGGCGACCCGATGCGACAGGAAGGAGATCTGGAATCCAAGGCGATGCGCGTGACCCTGCCTGCGGACGCTCCCGTCGAACTGGTTTTGGGCGGCGCGAGCCCTTAACTCCAACCAGAGCGGCGCGAAACCGCTTTTCCTTCTCCATCGGGAGAAGGTGCCCGAAGGGCGGATGAGGGCATGGACTTTCAAGTTGATGGACAGTTTCCGTGAGCCGGATTTCTGCTTCCCTCACCGATGCATCGCGCCACCTTCTCAGCCTCGCACACCCTGCGGGCACCGGCGGGAGAGGGAACAACGTGCCTCCTCCATTGCGAGTGCCGTTCGTCGGCGCGGGATATAAGTAGCTTGCAATTACATAGCGCGCTATTTATATTGTGCAGATGGCAACCAAGACCCCCGCCCGCTCCCCCAAAGCCAGCGCCGAAGCGCTGCTGAAGCTGGACAACCAGTTGTGCTTCACCCTCTATTCGGCCTCGCTGGCGATGAACAAGGTGTACCGCAAACTGCTGGTGCCGCTGGGCCTGACCTATCCGCAGTACCTGGTGATGCTGGTGCTCTGGGAACGCGACGAGCTAACGGTGTCCGAGATCGGCGAGCGTCTGTTTCTGGACTCGGCCACGCTGACGCCGTTGCTCAAGCGGCTGGAGGCCTCCGATCTGCTGACCCGCACTCGTTCCGCCGACGACGAACGCCAGGTCGTGATCGCGCTTAGCCGTAGCGGCAAGGCGTTGAAGGCCAAAGCGGCGCAGGTGCCCGAGGGCGTGTTCTGCGCTGCAGCGCTGGGCATAAGCCAGCTCGGTCAGATCAAGTCGCAACTGGAAACGTTGCGCAGCAACCTGATTGCCAATACTTCCGCCCACTGATTTGCATGCAAAGCTCAGTACGCCCAATACTTATATATAGCGCGCTATAAAATAGCTAGCTATTCAATCCGGTGGCGGCCACCGGTCCCTTCCCAGCCGTCCTTCAATCAGGAGATACCTCATGTCCATCGAAAAAGTCCTTTACCGCGCCACCGCCACCGCCACCGGCGGCCGTGACGGCCGTGCCGTCTCCTCCGACAACGTGCTGGACGTCAAACTGACCACCCCACGCGAACTGGGCGGCGCCGGCGGCGACGGCACCAACCCCGAACAGTTGTTTGCCGCCGGTTATTCGGCCTGCTTCATCGGCGCGCTGAAATTCGTCGCTGGCCGCGAGAAAATCGCCCTGCCCGCCGATACCGCCATCGAAGGCAACGTCGGCATCGGCCAGATCCCCAATGGCTTCGGCATCGAAGTCGAACTGAAGATCTCGCTGCCCGGCCTACCGCGCGAACAGGCGGAATCCCTGGTCCAGATGGCCCACGTTGTGTGCCCGTATTCGAACGCCACCCGCGGCAATATCGACGTAACGCTGACCCTGGTGTGATCTCGCTGCACGGCGTCGTCTTCCAGACTGTCGCTGATATCGCACGCCACGCGGCTCAAGCCGCGCGGCGCGCTGCTAAACTCGCCCGATGACTGAATTCATTCCACCGGGCACCCGCTTCCACCCGCTGCCCTCGCCGTTCCCGATGAAACGCGGCGGCGAACTGCATGGCGCACGGGTCGCCTACGAAACCTGGGGCGAATTGAACGCGACGCGCGACAACGCCGTGCTGATCGTTACCGGCCTGTCGCCGGATGCCCATGCCGCCAGCAATGCAGGCAACCCTGAGGCCGGCTGGTGGGAACCGATGCTAGGTCCTGGCAAGCCCATCGATACCGATCGATGGTTTGTGGTGTGCGTGAATTCGCTGGGCAGCTGCAAGGGTTCCACCGGCCCCGCCGCTATCGATCCCGCGACCGGTGGCCTGTACCGGCTCGGTTTCCCCGAACTGTCGATCGAAGACGGTGCGGACGCCGCCCGCGAAGTGGTGGGTGGTCTCGGCATCGACCGGCTGGCCTGCCTTATCGGCAATTCCATGGGCGGCATGACCGCGCTGGCCTTCCTCCTCCGCCACCCCGGCCTGGCGCGCACCCACATCAATATTTCCGGCAGCGCGCAGGCCCTGCCGTTTTCCATCGCCATCCGTTCGCTGCAACGCGAGGCGATCCGGTTGGATCCGAAATGGAACGGCGGCGACTACGACGACGCCTCCTATCCGGAATCCGGCATGCGCATGGCCCGCAAGCTGGGCGTCATCACCTATCGTTCGGCGCTGGAATGGGACGGTCGCTTCGGCCGGGTACGACTCGATCAACACTCACAAAATCCGGACCACCCGGACGAAGAACCCTTCGGCCTGGAGTTCCAGGTGGAGAGCTACCTGGAAGGCCACGCGCGCCGTTTCGTACGCCGCTTCGACCCCAACTGCTACCTCTACCTGAGCCGCTCGATGGACTGGTTCGACCTGGCCGAAGTCGCCGGCGGCGATGTGCTGCAGGGGCTGGCGCGGATCAAGGTGGAAAAGGCGCTGGCCATCGGCGCCGCCACCGACATCCTGTTTCCTCTGCAGCAACAGCAGCAGATCGCGGACGGCCTGCGGGCGGGCGGGGCCGAGGCGGAGTTCCAGCCGCTGGAATCTCCACAAGGACATGACGCGTTCCTGGTGGATATCGAGCGCTTCGGACCGGCCGTACAGGGCTTCCTAAGCGCGTTATAGCTCCTGAAGGGTGGGAGCGGCCTCTGGCCGCGAGCTCTTTCCGGGGTTCAGGCGAAAAGCTCGCGGCCAGAGGCCGCTCCCACGATTCTGCTGCTGGCGGATGCGAGCGGCTAAAATGCCCCCACACTTCCGCCGGATCCACGCCATGACTCTCGACTTTCCCGGCCACGACAAACTGATCGCCTCGCTGGATGCCGCTGTCGCCCTGGGCGACGACCGCGCTATTACCGATGCGCTGCGCAAGACCTTGTGCGAAATGATCTGCGATCAGGACGTCGCCCTTCCCGAATGCGTACTTGAGCCCATCGCCGACCACTACGCCCGCCGCGAGCTCTACACCAGTCCCGAACACGGCTACAGCGTAGTGGCGATGACCTGGGGACCGGGCCAGGGCACCAAGATCCACGACCATTCCGGCATGTGGTGCGTGGAGGGCGTCTGGAAGGGTCGGCTGGAAATCACCCAGTACGAATTGGCCGAGCGCGACGAGGAGCGCTACCGCTTCGTCGCCGCCGGCACCATCGAAGCCGGCACCGGCTCGGCCGGCAGTCTGATTCCGCCGCACGAATATCACACCATCCGCAATCCCAGCGACAAGGCCATCGCCGTATCGCTGCACGTCTACCAGCGCACCATGGTCCGCTGCGGCGTATTCTCGCCGGAAGGTGACGATGCGGAATGGCAGAGTCGCGGCGAGCGTTTGCTGGGTACCGATCAGATCGTGCCGAACTGATCGCGGGGCCGCATTGCATGGGGCCCTGTTTAAACGGTTTGGCGAAATGGCACGTCAAAATGTAAATCGTCGTCATCCCAGCGGCTTTAAACAGCCGAATGGCTGGTCAAGCTGGGATCCATCTTGACGTTGCGTAGGATGGCCGACGGTTACTTAGGGCAAGATCAAAATCAAAATGGATCCCAGCTTGACCAGCCATTCGGCTGTTTAAAGCCGCTGGGATGACGATTCAACTATATAGGCTCACCGAATCCGGCAAGCCCGTCAGTCTCAGTGCCCTCCATCCGCACTGATCTTGTCCAGGTCGATGCCCTGCGAGCGCAGGATGCCCACCGTGCGCAGCGCATAGAAAGCCAGGTAGGCGAAGCAAACCACGCCGACGATATAGCTCATCTGCATGCCGATACGGTCCGCGGCCAGACCCTGGATCACGCTCACGATGCCGCCGCCCATGATCATCATAATCAGCAGGCTGCTGCCTTGATTGGTGTGCCTGCCCAGCCCGGTGATCGACAACGCGAAGATGCAAGGCCACATGGTGCTGCAGAACAGGCCGACGCTGATGAAGGCGACTGCGCTGGTCTTGCCGCTGGTGAACATGCCGATCAGCAACGCGGCGATACCGCAGATCGCGAAATACAGCAGCATGCGCGCCGGGCTTCCGCGGCTTGCGAGAGTGGCCAGAATCATCAAGGCGATGATGAATACATAACCCAGGAACTGCGACACCTCGTGCCTGGCTATCGCATTGACCGCCAGGAACACGCCGAAGGCCAGGAACGGCAGGATCAGAGTCAGCAGACGCTTGGCACCGGCGCCGACATTGAAGGCGCCGGCAGCGCCTGTCCAGCGGCCGATCATCAGGCTGGCCCAGTACAGCGACACGTAAGGCGCTACCGAAGAGGTAGAGATGCCCAGGCTTTCCTGCAGATAAGCCGGCAGATTGGCCACCGTGGAAACTTCCACACCCACATATACGAAGATCGCCAGCATACCCAGCACCAGCTGCGGGTAGCCGAACGCGGAAGACTTATGCAGCAGCTTGCTGTTGTCCTTCGCTTCGGATTCGGTGACTTCGTCCAGGTCGATACGGTTCGGCACCGAGGAGAACTTCAGGAACACGGCCACCACGATAAATGCCAAGCCCAGCACCAGGTAAGGCGTCTTCACGCTTTCGATGCTGGCTTCGGTGCCGCCGGCCGCAACGCTGCCGAAGATCGCCAGGCTGACCAGCAGCGGCCCGATGGTGGTGCCGAAGTTGTTGACGCCGCCGGCCATGGTCAAGCGTTGCGACCCGGTGTGCGGGTCGCCCATCACGATCGCCAGCGGATTGGCCGCGATCTGCTGAAGCGAGAAGCCCAGGCCTACGATGAACAACCCCGAGAGCATCAGGTTGAACGAGCCCAGGTTAGCGGCCGGGTAGAACAGCAGCGTGCCGATGGCCGAAATCACCAGGCCCAGGGCGATACCGTTCTTGTAGCCGATCCGGTTCAGTACGTCGCCGCCCATGAGCTTGGACACGAAGAAATAGATCAGCGAGCCGACGGTATAGGCCACATAGAAAGCGAAGGAGACCAACTGGCTTTGCGCATGACTGAGATCGAATGCTGTCTTGAACACCGGGATCAGGATGTCGTTGCTGGCCGCGACGAACCCCCAGAAGAAAAATACGGTGATGAGTACACCGAACTGCGACCAGCGGGTCTGTTGTGTCGTCATGGCGGTTGTCGTTATCCCAGAGGTTTGAATGTCGGTAAGGATGAGGCGGCGGGAACCCTTGCAACCCCGCATCCGTCAGGCACTCGGCCCGGACGTGCGGTGCAGGGCGATACTAATGGTTCGTTGCCGATCGCAGTGGCCCACCTGGCTGACAGCGCTGTCAAGATACCCAAACCTCCCCGGAATGCATCCCGCGCTGCAGCATGGCCAGGCGGTCCAGCTGCCTCGCCCGGTGCCGGCTCACCCCTAGGAAGTGGGCAATCGCCCCGCGCTCCGCTATACTTCGCGGCCGCGCCGAAGTGGCGGAACGGTAGACGCAGCGGACTCAAAATCCGCCGCCCTTAAAAGCGTGTGGGTTCGAGTCCCACCTTCGGCACCAGAAAGCCCCGCATCGCGTCGGGGCTTTTTTCTTGCCTGTCGCTTTCGCTGGAAACGCGCGAAAGATTCGCATTTGCAACGACGACTGTCTCTCGACCTCGAACCCAGTTCGCGAAGAGACCGATTCAAAGTGCCTCGACTCACATTCGTTTGATGAACATCGCCAGTCGCGGCGCGACGAACGCCATCGAAAATGAATCGCTGAGCAGCAGTGGTTGCGCGTGTTTGGCAGGAAAAGTTGCGTAGCCGCGCGATTAGGCGTATCCAGTTCTGGTCTGGCTTTTCCACTTCGACCAAACGATGGAACGTCCTTTCCAACCGCAAGGGGATGACAGCGCTGGACAAGGAGGGAAGCGGTTGTTCCGACGGCAAGTAGCGGTCCGTAAGTGCCGCTACTCCTGATCTTTTTGCTAGATTGAGCTCGAGGCGACCTGCCTCGACGGAACGCACAACCATTGAACGCATCCTCCGATAACTCCAATCAAGGCAAGGCCGATAGCGGCGGATCGTTTCGTGCGCGCTTGCCGGTGGATCTGTGCAAACGCGGCGAACTGCGCGTAGAACGCTTCCTGGATGCGGCCACCGAGGTGTTCACCGAAAAGGGTTACCAGCACGCACGTCTCAGCGAAATAGTGGCTCGCGCAGGCGGTTCGCTGGCGACGCTATATCGCGTGTTCGGCGACAAGGAAGGCTTGGCCCACGCCATCATCCAACGCAGGCTCGAAGATCTCAGCGCGCGCCTTACCGATCTCAATCTGTCGGGCCTGCCTCCGCAACAAGCCTTGCATCAGGCGGCCGAACGCATCGCCGAAGGCATGGCCACTGCGGAATCGGTGGTGATCCACCGCATCGTCATCGGCGAAGGTCAATCCTTTCCGGAAATGCGCGATTGGTTCTTCGATCACGCCGTGGCGGCGGTACGAGGCAGCTTAAGGGAATACTTCGAACAGGAAGTCGCCGCCGGCCGCCTGAAAATAGCGTCGCCCACCACGGCATCGAGCCAGTTCTTCATGATGCTGTTCGGCGACCTGGTGATTCGCGTTTCCAGCGGCAACCTTAAGGAACCGGACGCCGATGAACTGCGTGCTTATGCCCAGGCAGCGGTCGATCTGTTCCTGCACGGTGCCCTACCCCGTTAACTCGTCCGCTGCGCAATACGGCCGCTCACACGGGCCGAATATTCCGCGATGCATGCTTCTGCCCAATTCGTGGACGCGGACAATGCATGGACCTCAAGAGCGGTTATCCGTATTGGGCGATTAAGAACGGGCTGATGCAGGCGTTCCCGCCGTTGCGAGCGGATCTGCGATGCGAAGTGGCGATCATAGGTGGCGGTATCACCGGCGCGCTGATCGCCGATGAGTTGGCCGGACACAGCCATGACGTGGCCCTGATCGAACAGCGCGACGTCGGCTGGGGAAGTTCTTCGGCCAGCACCGCCCTGCTGCAGTACGAGATAGACACCCACATGATCGAGCTGGCCAAGCGCTACGGCGAAGCCGACGCGGTGTTGGCCTACAGCAAATGTGCCGAAGCCATCAGCCTGTTGCAGGACAAGGCGTGCGACATCCGCGATGTGGATTTCGGCCGGATGGACAGCCTGTACTACGCCAGCAAGCGCCGCCACGCGAACGTGTTGCGGAACGAGTTCGAGCTGCGCCTGCGCCACGGCTTCCAGGTGGAGCTGCTGGAGCATGACGGCGTGCGGGAACGCTACGGTGTCGACGCGCCCGTGGCGATACTGAGCCACCAGGCGGCGCGTATCGATCCTTATCGCATGGCGTACCGCTTGCTGGGGCGCCTGCAGAAACGCGGCGGCCCTGTTTTCGATCGCACTCAGATCGAAAGCATCCATGCTACTTCGCGTGGCGTCGCCCTGCGGACGGCCGAGGGCCAAGCGATCCGTGCCGATCATCTGGTGCTGGCGGCAGGCTACGCCAACCAGCGCTGGCTAAAGAAAAAGGTGGCGCAGAACCGCAGCAGCTACGCCTTCATCACCGATCCCATCGACGACGAAGCGCTGGGTCCGCTCAAAGGCACCATGGTGTGGGAATCGGCGCGCCCTTATCTGTACATGCGCAGCACAGGCGACGGGCGCCTGCTGGTGGGCGGAGAAGACGACAGCATCGATATCCCCTCCAAGCGCGATGCGCGGGTGGAGAAGAAGGCGCGGACTCTCGGCAACAAGGTCGCCGGCTTGTTTCCGTATTTGCCGCTCACACCCGCGTTCGCGTGGGCAGGAACCTTCGCCGAAACCGAGGACGGGCTGCCTTTCTTCGGAACGCATGCGCAACACGGCCCACGCGTCCATTTCGCCATGTCCTACGGCGGCAACGGGATCACCTACAGCATGCTGGGCGCCGGATTGTTGCGGGCGTCGATAGAGAAGCGCAAACATCCGCTGAGCGCGTTATTCGGATTCGGCAGGCTCGAGCGTTGAAGGCATGTCGAAAACGGACGGCGTTTACCCGCAGCGCCTATGGAGCGAAACATCGAAGGCCCAGTCTTTCCGGGTTTTATCCCGGATCGGCTGAGCCTTCTAGTTAGAGTCGGGCTTCGTCTTGTCGATTTCTGCCTTTCTCCAACGCCTGCGACTTTATCTCCGCCGACGTTACTTCCACGTCAAAAACAACCGCCGTTTGTCGGTAGTTTCAGGGCCACCAGCCGCGTCCGGTCATCGCGTAGCGATCGGCGGCGCGTTCGAACGGATTGCGGACGCTAACGCCGCCGCACACCAGATAAAGCGGTAGGAAAAGAGGACCCAGCACCATGTATTGGTAGACATGCGCACGTTCGTGGTCACCGATTTTTATGCGCGGATGGTCGCAACGGCCGGCGCGATGTTCGTAGGTCAGGCATTCCGAATCCAGCGTGTCGCCGGTATGCAAAATCGTGTTTCCAAAGGTGATCGCGCCGCCCGGTCCCCATGGCCAGCGATGGAAAACCAGCGCGAAATCGCGAGGGCTGAACTCAACGCTGGCGCCGAACAGCAGGCCTGCGCCCCCGCCGATCAGCCCGATCAGGGTGTTGGGCAGCGTCCACAGGATCCCGAGTACGCGCAACGCGGCCGAAGCGACCTTCCCCATCGAGTTTCAGTCTGCTTCTTGCGGCATCAGCAGCCACAAGATCAAGTACACCAGGATGCCGGGGAAGGCGGCAGAGGCGATCGATACGATCACGAACAGCGCACGCAGCAAGGTCGAGTTCCAGCCGAAGCGGTGCGCGATGCCGCCCATCACCCCGGCCAGCATGCGGTCGTTGAGCGAACGGGCGAAGGGTTTGGTCTGGTCAGCCATTGCGATCTCCCGGAGTCGGCATTGCAAAGTCTAGCGCGTCAGCGCGCGGGTGCGGTCGTGTGGCGCAGTTTCTGCAACTGTCCGCCGAACCAGGCCGAAGCATCCTGCTCCCTGCCCTGGCATTTCACCCGATACGGGCGCCCGCTCATGCTGCTTTCGCTGGCGGCGCGCTGAATGAACTGTTCGGCCGTATCGACCTTGCCTTTCTTCAGCAGGTAATCGTATTTGCGCTGCAGGTGAACGCGCGCCTCGGCCGCGTCATACCAACTGCCGTTGCGCTGGAACTGGCAACCCGAATGCGATAGCGCTTCCATCAGTTGTCCGATTTCTTTTTTTGCGGTCGATGATGGCGCGGCGAAGGCCAGCGTTGAGGCCAGCGAGAGTGCGCAGAACAACAATACTTTCGGATACATTCTCTTTATCCGTATGAACGCCAAGTCGCGACTTACGCCGCTCCTACTTCCCTAGTTTTCAGCGCGCGCGTTTGGCCAGCCATTCATGGATCGCCGTGGGCACTTCTCGCTGAGCCCGGCTGGACACATAGATGCCGATGTGGCCGCCCTTGAAGCTCAATTCCGTGTAATCGCGCGTGCCCGCCAGCTTCTGCAAGGCGCGCGACGCGTCCGGGGGGACCAGATGATCCTGTTCGGCGAAGATATTGAGGATGGGCATGTCCACATAGCCCAAGTCCACCGGCTCGCCGTCTATCTCGATACCGCCGTTGACGAAGCCATTGCCCTGATAAAACTGTTTGATGAACTGACGGAAGGCTTCGCCCGCTAGATCGGGCGAATCGAAGATCCATTTTTCCATACGCAGGAAATCTTCGATCGCATGCTTGTCGTCCAGGATGTCGATGAGTCCCACGTATTTCTGCAGATGCAGGCGGAACGGCTTCAGCATCAAGTAGCTGGAATTCATCAGATCCGCCGGCACATTGCCGAGCGTGTCGACGAACAGGTCCACGTCCATGCCTTGCGTCCAGTTGGACAGCATGTTGTCCGGGGTATGGAAATTCACCGGGGTGACCATGGTAATCAGGTTCTTGACCTTCTCCGGGTGCAGCGAGGCATAGCACAGCGAAAACGCGCCGCCCTGGCAGATGCCGAGCAGGTTGATGGCCTCCAATCCGAAACTACGGCGCAGATGGTCGACGGCGCCGCCGATGAAGCGATTGATGTAGTCGTCCAGCATCAGAAACCGGTCGGAGCGGTCCGGGTAACCCCAGTCGATGATGTAAACGTCCTCGCCGCGCGCCAACAGTCCTTTCACCAGCGAGCGGTCGGACTGCAGGTCGACCATGTACGGACGATTGACCAATGCATAGGCGATCAACAGCGGCACTCTGGCGGTCGGCGCATGCTCGCCGACGAAGCGATACAACACCACCTTGCCGTCGCGCCACACTTCCTGCTTCTGGGTAGCGCCGTATTGGACGTCGTCGACTTCGGGCAGGGTCTGCAATCCTGCAGCGAGCTTCTGCTGCAGGGTCATGGCTTCCTGGGCCAGTGCGTCAGGGGTGATATTCAACGGTCCGTTCATTTACGTGCCTTCTTGCCGGAACGCTTCTGTTTGCCTGCGGCGTCGGATCCGATAGCGTCGGGTGTATTGACGGCCGCATAGCGAGCGACCCAGTCCTTCATCGACACCACCCGACCATTTGCCGAAGGGATCGGCGCGGCCTTGGCGACTGTCTTTGCTTCGGGCCGCTTCTTGACGGATGCCGGTTTGGCGGCAGGTTTTTGGCTGACGACCGATGCCTTCTTCGAAACGGCTTTCCTGCTCGCGCGTTTGGCGGTCTCCTTCTGCTCTACGACGGCGGGCTTGGCCGCGAGCTTGCGCGCAGCGGTCTTGCGCGGCGGCGCCCGTTTGCTGGCGGGCTTCCGCACCGGCTGTGGCTTGCGAGCGACAGATTTGGCGGACGCGCGACGCGGCTTGGGTTTCGCGGGCGCAGCGGCAGGTTCAGGCGTCGAAGGCGCCGCTGCCGCCCTACGCTCGGCGACAGGACGGGAGCCTGCGGAAGCGGCGCGTCGCAAGGTGCGTTCCAGATCGGCGATCTTGCGGTGCGCCGAATCGATCTCGGTCCGGGTCGGCATGCCGAACAGGCCGGTCAGGTGCTCCACTTCAAGCTGGATGGCGGCGCGCAGGCGCATCTGTGCATTGGTGAGCGCACCATAGACCTCGCGGAATTCGGCCGACAAGGCGATGCCAGCGTAAGCCTGCTCGGCCGAATCGATCCACAGATCGAACAGCGCGCGTGCGCTGGTGATCTGGCGTCCCGGCTCCTCGTGGGCGGTGAGCTTGTCTTCGAACACCTCGAAGGCGCGCTGTGCGCACTTCATCATCAGGGCATTGAATGCCTCGGTCTGATGCTGGTAGTCCTGCTGCGCGAGCTGCAAGGCCTGCCAGCGTTCCTGGTGCTCGCGGTACTGGCCGAAAGCGGGCAATTGCTGCCAGCGCTGGCTCTGCTGCTGGAAACCCTCCAGATAGGGTTTGACCTGGTCCAGCCACTCCTCCAGCCCATTGGCTCCCTGCCCACGCATGGCTTTGAACATGTCGGGGAAAGGATTGTCTGCGTTCGCGCCCATGGCCCGACGCCAAGCCTGACTCACATCGGCGGCGCTGCTGTCCTGGCCCGCGAATTGCGCCGCCACCTGCTGCATCTGCCCGAACCACTGGCTGGCCTGCTGATTGAAGCGTGCGACTGCGTCGTTGGCCTGGCTGGGTCCGCCGGGCATCAGCTGCGACCACCAATCCACCGCCTGCTGCCATTGGCTGGCGGGCTGCGCCGGCGCCGCGGCGCCTAGGCCGCCCTGCCGCATCGCCTGACCCCAGGCGCTCCAGTACTGCCGGGCCATCGACTCGAAATCGCCCTTGTTGTCGAAGCCGCTACCGAAACCGTTGCCGAACATTCCCAACCCTCCCAGGCCACCTCCCGATCATAGCAATCGTCGGTTTCCCAACGGTTATTTCCATGCTTGGTTCAGGGCTTGGGGATACGCAAGGTCTTGCTGATCATCAGAGATCCGGACAGCGCGAACACCAGCACCAGCGGATGCAGCAGCCACGGCCCCAGGCGGGCCGAACCGAACCATACCGACTCTCCGAGGTTGCCGCTGGCCGCGGCCATGGCGAGCAATACCACCAGCAGCAGACTGGTGGGAATCGGCGTGCCCTCGAAGTATTTCACCTTGTCGTCTTCCCCCGACAACTGCTCGGCGGTGACGTTGTAGCGCGCCAGGCGACTGACGCCGCAGCACACGAAATAGCTCAGCACCACCCAATCCCAACCGCCCTGGAGCCCGCAGGCATAGGCCAGCGCCGCCGGAGCGACGCCGAAAGAAATCACGTCGGCCAGCGAATCCAGTTCGCGGCCTAGCGTGGACGAGGACTTGCGCCAGCGCGCGATGCGCCCGTCCAGCGCATCGAAGATGAAGGCCAGCGGGATCAGCGCCATGCCGATCATCAGATCGCGTACGTTTCCTTCGTGGAGGTAGCGCATCGAGGCGAACACCGCGCCGGTGCCGCAGAAGGCATTGGCCAGGGTGAACCAGTCGGCCAAATGGAAGTCGCGCAGCATGGAAAAATGGCGGGGCATGGGTGTTCCTGATCGGACAATGCCCACAGACTGCCAAAAGCGGTGTTAAGGCCGCAAGGTGCTACGGCCGAAGCAGGTCAGGGTTGCGCTGGAATCGCGAACTGCTCTCTTTCGACCGTGCCGGCGCCGCGCGGCGTGGGTTCGATCACAGCGTCAGCCGGCTTTTTACCTTTGCCGTCCAATTGCGCCGACACCTGATCGAGTGCCGCATAGACGTACGGCAACAAGGCTACATAGCGTGCGCCATATGCCGGCAGGGCGAGGAAGCCGTCGAAATGCTGGGCGTGTTTGACTTGCCAGTAACTGACATCGCGCCCCGCCGCCTTGGAGGCCGCGACGTAGGGAGCGCTGGTGAAAGCCTGAGGCACCAGGCCGTCGTCCGTTCCATGAATCACCACCACGGGCAGCCCCTTGCGCGGCAATGAGGCCGCGGTGGCCGCCAAACCTTTCTTGAACGCGGAGTCGTCAGGCTGATCCAGCAACGCACGCAGGCACTGCAGCCCCGGCAGGGTGAGATCGGGCGCTGCCAGCTTGGAATCGATAATGCCTACCCCCGCACCAGGCGGGATGCCGCTGCCATCGGACCACCAGGCTTGGCGCTCGGCCGTGACGGCGGCACGTGCCGAAAAGTCGGCATTCTGCGCCGAGAACGAATAGCCGCAGGGATGACCGCCGACGCCCGCACGGCTATACGCCGAGGCATAGGTCACGGCCACCGCGCGCCACAGATCGAAGCCGACGCTCAACGCGCCCGCAGTGAGCGCCTGATCGGTCCAACCGCGACCGCGCAATTGGTCGTAAGCGGATTTGGCTTGGGCCTTCGTCTCCGTGCCCTCCACCAATCCCGCAGTCTTCAGCGCAGCGCAGCGCGCCGCCCACAATGGTTCTGCCTGCGCGCGTAGAGGCGGTTGCGGCAAGGACTCGGCGGGCAAATGAAGCAGCGCGCAGGGCATCAGCAGCGCCGCTTCGGTGGTGACGTCGTAAAGGGTTACTCCGCCGTTGCTTGGCATATAGACATTGGGTTCGCCAGCGACCACGGCATCCAGCCAGTCCTTGTCGCCACCGCTGCCTTCCAGTTCGGCGGCGCGCAATACGGCGCCGCCGCCATTGGAAATACCCACCGCGATGACGCGGGTATTGGTGAAGGTGAAGGGACGCGCCTGCGGATAAGCGCGGCCGAGCGCCGACAGCGCGAATTCAGCCGCCTGCTTCACATGGCGGCCCCAGTCTGCCTCGGGGTTGTCGGTGGAATGCGCATGCTTGAACGCCACCCCGGATGAAATTCCGGACACCTCGGGCACGAAGGCCAATTGTTCCTCGTCCGACTGGCCGCGCGTGCCATCCAAGCGGACGCCGGTGCGCGTATCGATATCGTAATAATCGGTCCCCGCGCCTTTGTCGGTATAGGCCACGGCGCAGCCTTTCGGCAGCCCCCAGGCGCCGGCGACGGCGATCGAACCGTAGATGCCGCGCGAGCCCGACGAGGCGGTCACCACCACGCATCGCTTTTCCAGATCGAAGCTGTCCGGCACCTGCAACAGCACGCGGTGCGGCTGTGAGACTCCTTCCAACTTCGCGAACGCCGTGAATTCCCGACCCGGCACGTCGGCGACGCTGCCATAGGCCTGTCCATAGCCGCCGCTAGGCGAAAGGTCGGCGATACCGCGCCAGTTGTTCCAGATCGCGCGCCTGCGCAGCTCGGCCGGTGTCGGATGGTCGGGATCGGAGAATGCGGGAGCCACCATGCCGCGCAGGCCGTCCAACCCCAGACCAGCGGTCAGCAGATCGTCGCCGTTGCGGTGTTCGGTGATGCGTTGCGGTTCGATCAAGACGGATTCCTTTGCCGCGTTGCGTTGCGCGGCGTTGCCGGAAGCGGCCGCGGCCACGAGTGCGAAAAGCAGGTACGGCAGTCGCGACGTCATATTTCGTCCAAGGTTCCGGTCCATGCCACGAAACTAAACCATGCGGCCGGTCACGTCATCGTACTTTGGTACCACGCTGCACGTGTCACTATGCTGCTACGGTTTCTCATCCCACGCGCGCCAGTCGTGCGTCAACCCGGAATACCAAGCCCGCATGCCCAAGTTGCTGATCGCCGACGACCATCCGCTGTTCCGTGCAGCGCTGCGCGGGGCCGCAGCCGATGCCGTGGCCCAGCTCTCGGTGCTCGAGGCCGAATCGCTGGAGGGCGTACTGTCAGCGCTGGAAGCGAACCCCGATATCGACCTGGTGCTGTTGGATCTGCACATGCCGGGCAATCACGGGTTGGCGGGGCTGGCCGCGATCCGCGCGCAGTATCCGGAAGTGGCGGTTGTGGTGGTTTCGGCCAACGATGACCCGCGCGTGGTGCGGCGCGCGCTGGATCACGGCGCCGCCGGCTACCTTCCCAAGAGTGCCGGCCTGGACGAACTGCGCGAAGCGATCCGCAGCGTACTGGCCTGCGAGCAATGGCTGCCGTTTTCGCTCCGCGCTTCGGTGGCGCGTGCGCAGTCCTCCCAACACGACGCCGAACTCGCCGCCCGCCTGGCTAGCCTGTCGCCGCAGCAATTCCGCGTGCTCACCCTGGTGGCCGAAGGCCTGTTGAACAAGCAGATCGCCGATCGCCTGGACGTGCAGGAGCGCACGGTGAAGGCGCACCTGACCGCCATCTTCGAGCGCATGGGCGTGCGCAACCGTACCCAGGCCGGTGTAGTGTTGCGCGAGCTGGAGCTGAGCGATCCTGCCCGGCAGATGGAGAGTTGAATGCCCGAGCACAGCCACCGCCCGACCCCGCGCGCCGCACGCATGGACGACTCGGCGGAGGTGGCGCGTCTGTGCACGCAACTGGGTTACCCCGCGACCGCCGATGAAATGGCCGCGCGGCTGAGCGTGGTCATTTCCGCAGGCGATCGCCAGGTGTTCGTCGTCGAGGACGGCGACCGGTTGCTTGGCTGGATCGGGATCGAATTGCGTATCACGCTGGAAACCGGACGCAAAGCGGAGATCGTCGGCCTGGTGGTGGATGCGCAGGTACGGCGCTCGGGCACAGGCAAGGCGCTAGTGGAAGCCGCCGAGAACTGGGTACGGCAACATGGACTGGACACGGTTACGGTGCGCTCCAATACCGTCCGGCTGGAATCGCATCCGTTCTACGAAGGAATCGGCTTCGTGCGCCGCAAGAGCCAGCATGTCTACTTCAAGACATTGGAATAGGTTGCTGCGCGCGGAGCGAGTCGCTGCGTCGGGGACGTAGCCCCGACCTACCTCACACCCGCGAGAACGCCCACGACACCATCTTGCCATCGCGGTACGGCATCACTCCGTGGAAGCTGCGAGGATCGTCGTCGAACACCAGCGGCAGGAAATGCCGGTCGCCGTCCCAGAGCGGCAACTTCATGATGTCGGTTACCGGCACCCATTCCAGCGCGCCTTCCGGGTTGCTGGTATGCGGAGTTCCAGAATATTCGGTGATGACGAACAAGAAGCCCAGCCAGTCCTCGCCGTTTTTGCCGAAGCCCGGCCAACTGATGGTGCCGCGCAGGCTCAGCGCATCGCATTCGATGCCCGCCTCTTCGCGGATCTCGCGGCGCATGCCGGCCACTATGTCTTCGTCGCGCTCGATCTTGCCGCCCAAACCGTTGTACTTGCCCAGGTGCTGATCGTCGTGCCGCGCGTTGCGATGGATCAACAGCGCCTTGGAGCGATCGGGTGACAGCACATAGCCCAGAGTAGCGACGATGGGGGTGTAAGGCATGTGGGTCGACGTATTGCGAAGGAGCCCCATTGTAAAGCTATGCCGCCATGACGGACCGCGCGTGGGCGCGACGTAAGTCGCGAAGCTATATTCCTTCGATGTTTCCGATTCGCGACTCACGTCGCTCCTACGTCGTCCCTACGCGGCTCCTACCTTGCTGCTCGCCACCATGCGATCCAGGACGGATTTCAAAGCCAGCGGGCGCACCGGCTTGCCCAGCAGCAGCAGGCCGGCTTCGTGTACCGCTTCGCGCACTGCATGGGTCTGGTCGGCGCTGAGGATCAAGCAGGGACTTGCGCCATGGCCTTCGCTCAATCTCTGCGCCACCGCCAGCCCGGTATCGCCGTGATCCAGGTGGAAGTCGAACAGCCACAGATCGACTCGACGCTCCCGCATGATCGCTGCGGCCTGTGCGCTGTTGGCGGCTACGTGCACCGTGCAGCCCCACGCCGATAGCACTTGGCGCAGACCTTCAACTGCCGCGGCGTCGTTATCCAGTGCGAGCACGTGGCGGCCGGCCAGTCCCGACCGGCTTACCGAATCTTGCGCAGCGGCCAGCGACTCCACTTTCTGCAAGGTCACTGCGAAACTCGCCCCGCATCCCAGCCGGCTGCGCAATGTCAGCGGAGCGTCGAGCAGGTGTGCGATGCGGTCGGCGATCGAGAGGCCCAGACCGAGTCCCTGCCCGCTCACCCCCTCGCCGCGCCGGAACTCCTCGAAGATCATCTGCTGATCGGCAAGCTCGATACCCGGCCCCGTGTCGTGTACCTCGATACGAATGCCGTCCTTAACTCGGCGCACGCCGAACAGCACTCCGCCCGTCTGCGTATAACGAACCGCATTGGCGAGGAAGTTCTGCAGGATTCGCCGCAGCAGTTGCGGGTCGGTATGCACCCATGCGCGCGTAGGGACATGCGAAAACGAGAGGCCGCGTTCTCCCGCCAACGCGCGGAATTCGGACACCAGCGGCTCCAGTACTTCGGCCAAGGGGAAATCGCGCGGCTCCGGCACCAGTCCGCCCGCCTCCAGTCGCGACATGTCCAGCAGCCCGGTCAGCAGGTCGGTAGTGGAATCGAGAGCGCCGCGGATCTGCTGCACCGATTCGCGCTGGCTGCTCTCTGGCAGCTGTTGCGAGAGTGCGTCGGTGAACAGGTGCGCAGCGTGCAAAGGCTGCAACAGGTCGTGGCCGATAGCGGTAAGGAAGCGGCTTTTCGCATCGTTGGCGTGCTCGGCCTCGCGCTTGGCGGTTTCCAGCAAGGCGGTGCGGTCGATGACGCGCTGCTCCAGAGTTTCGTTGGCCTGTTTCAGGCTGCGTTCCGCTTGGCGCGAGGCGGTGACATCGGTATAGGTGGCGACGAAACCGCCACCCGGCATTGGATTTCCGCGGATCTCCACGATGCTTCCATCCGGGAATACGCGCTCGGTCAAATGTGCGGTGCCGGCACGCATGAAAGCGACGCGCCGCTGCAGCGCGGCCTCATCCGAACCGCGATGCGGCATGCGCTGCAGGGCCCAGCGTGTGAGGTCGGCGATGGGGCGACCCACCTGCAGCAGTTCTTCTGGAAAGCCGAACAGCTCTATGTAGCGACGATTCCATGCCACCAACCGTTGCTCGCGGTCGACCACGCTGATGCCCTGGCTCATGTTCTGCAACGCGGCCTCCAGCACCTGCTGGTTGAAGCGCAGGTCCTGGGAAACCTCGCCGACGATGGCGGCCACCGCATCCAACTCCCCGCTTTCACGGCGCGCGGCATTCAATAGCAACCGTGCCGACGCCGAGCCGAGCACGGCGGAGAGTTCGCGTTCCATCCTCGATTCGGTCAATGCGGGCACCGGCCCCTGCGCAGGCGCACCTTGCAAAAGCTGCTCGACGCGCTCGCGCGCTAGGAACCGCAGACCCGCGTCGCGCAGCGCCTGCCGATCCAGGCTGCGACCATACTGGTGCGGTGTTTCCCGCCGCCAGGCCGTCGCAAGCAAAGTGGCGGCGATGCCGGCGAACAAGCTCACGCCGACCGCGCGGCCTAGCGGACTCCATCCCGTTAGCCCGAACAGTCCTTGCGGCGACAGCCAGGCCTGTCCGAAAGGTCCGGATTGCATCCAGGCCGGTTCGTTGCCCGAGAACGCCGCCACCATCGGCATCAGCATCACCCATGCCCACGCCGCGAAACCGGCGACGATGCCGATAATGGCCGCGCGTGGTGGCGTTTGCGGCCGCCAGACAGCGAAGCCCAGGGCCGGCGCCAGCGTGCCCAGGGCCGAGAACGAAACCGCGCCGATATCGGCCAGCGCGTCGTTGCCGCTGTTGAAACGGCTGTAAGCCCAGGCCAGCAGCATGATGACCAGGATGCCGCCGCGACGCAGCAACAGCAGGTCGCCACGACGGTCCCCGCCCTTGCCGCGCGACCACGCACCACGCAATAAACCCGGCGCGAACCAGTGGTTGCCGATCATCAGGCTGAGCGTCAGTGTGCTGACCACGACCATGCCGGTGGCTGCGCTCAAGCCACCCAGGAATGCGAACAGCGCCACGCCTTCATGGCCCTGCGAGAACGGCAGCGCCAGCGCATACATGTCCGATGGCACGCTGTTGCCCAGCAGTACGGTGCCCGCGCGCGCCAGCGGCAAGGCCGGCAAGGCGATCAGGATCAGATACAGAGGGAACTGCCAGCGCGCGGTGCGCACATCGCGATCGTCGCGGCACTCCACCACGCCCACGTGGAACTGGTGCGGCAGGATGAACATCGCCAGCGCGCCCAGCAGCACCAGTGGAGCGAACCCACCCACCGGCTCCGATGGCGTGATCTGCAACGCGGCGGCAGGCATGGCCTTCAAGCCGAACCATACGAAGGCGCCCAGCGCCAGCATCGCCACCAACTTGAACAACGACTCGAAGGCCATCGCCAGCACCAGGCCGCGATTATGTTCTGCGGCGCTGGCGCGGCGCGTGCCGAACAGCATGGCGAACAAGGCCATCGCCAGAGCTACATAAAGCGCGCTGTCGCGCCAGATCGGCGCCACCACCGCAGCATCGCCGGCATCCACGGTCAAGGTGGCGAAGCTCATGGCGATGGCCTTGAGCTGCAGCGCTATGTAGGGAATGAGACCCAAGGCCGCGACCAGGGTCACGGTGGCCGCCAACCACGCATCCTTGCCCAGGCGCGTGGCGATCAGATCCGCGAGCGAAGTGGCGTTGGTCTCGCGCGCCAGCTTCACCAACCGGATCATGAAAGCCACCGCAAGCGCGTAGAACAGGATCGCGCCCAGGAAGGTCGGCGGCAGCGGCCAGCCGTAACGTGCGGCCTGGGTGACCGTGCCGTAGAACGTCCAGGAAGTGCAGTGCACGGCAAGCGACAGCGAATACACGTGCCGCCAGTGGCGTGCGAATAACGCGGGGTGCCGCTCGCCATACAGCGCGGTGCCGAACATCAGGCCCAGCCAAGCCAGGCTGGCCAGGGCCACCACCCAGAAACTCAGCACGCGCGGTCTCGCTCGAAACGCAACTCAAATCCCCGATTCTGGCCAGCTCTCATTCTGGCCAGCTCTCATTCTGGCCAGCTGTCATTCTGACCAGTTCTCTTCCGACATGCTTTCGCGAGCCAGCATAACGCAGCAACGGCGGGCTTTCGCCCGCCGTTGTGCTTCCCTTCCCCCAGGATGGAGTCGCGACCGGAATCCGCCGATCAGAAGTCGTAGCGAGCGGTCAGCGAATACTGGCGTGGCGGACCATAGAAACCGGTCAGCACGCCGTAGGCGGCGATGTTATAGCCGGTGGTGCGGTATTCCTCGTCGGCCAGATTGCTGCCCTGCAAAGAAAGCTGCCAGCTGTCGTTGACCTTCCAGATGACGCCCGCACCGACCAGGCCGTACCCTTCCTGCTTAATGAAGGGACTCAGGTCCGTCGTCGGCCACACTTCACTCTGATACGAGTAGCCGACCCGCGCGGACAGATTGCCGCCATTGGCCAGCGGGGTACGCCATTCCACATTCAGAGCGCCCGAAAACTCCGGTGCGTTGGTGAAACGCTGACTATCGGCGACATTCACGCCAGAAGTGATGAACTCGTCGTACTTCGCATCCAGCCAGGCCAGGTTGCCGCTGATCAGCCAGTGCTCGTTGGGCAGCCACTGATATTCGACTTCCGCACCATTGACCGTGCCCTTGCCGGCATTGGTGAAATCGCCGAAGAAGCTCTGGCTACCGTTGGGCAGCGTGTAGGAAGTGAACACCGAAAGCTGGATGTCCTTGTAGACGTTGTGGAACGCGGCCAAGTTCAGGAACAGCTTCTGGTCGAAGAAAGCCATCTTGCTGCCGATCTCGTAGCTGTCGACCTGCTCGTCGTCGAAGGGTTCGCCCGAGCGCGGCACGGCCGTGGTATTGGCGCGGATGTTGTAGCCACCCGATTTAAAGCCGCGCGACGCCAACCCGTAGATCATGATGTCGTCGGTGATCTCGTAATCCAGCGACACTTTTGGCGAGGTGTTCTTGAAGTTGACCGTCTTGTCGAAATTAGCCGCCGTGCCCCACGAGGTTTCGTAGGTGGGCGTCAAGTAGAAACGGTTCAGGGCGATTGCGTGCTTGTCTTCGTCCGTGTAACGCACGCCCACGTCGAGCTTAAGGCGATCGGTAAGATCGAAGGTCCAGTCGGCATAGGCGGCGAAGCTCTTCGTGTTCACCACACCCTGAGTGTCGCCGTACAGCGGATTGGTCAGCGCGACCGGCGCCAGCGGATTGAAGAAGTGGTTCAGCACGTGGCCGCCCGCATCGCCATTGAACGAGTAGAGACCCATCACGCCGCGCGCGCGTCCGCCGGCGTCATAGTTGGCCTGCAGCTCATTGGTGACCTGGCTGTCGCTGTAGAACGCGCGCACATCGACCAGCTTGAGCGGTGTGGTATCGAAATCGATATTGGTTTCGGTGTCGGATTCGCGCTTGGCGATCACGTACTTGAACACCCAGTTGTCGTTGGGACGCCAGTTGACGGTGGCCGAGGCGCCCTTCATGACGGTGTCGTTGACGTTGGGCATGCCGCTGCGGATATCGTAGCGGTCGTCCAGCGGCGGATAGGCGGGCGCCAACGGATTGGGCGCCAGCATCTTGGCGCTGCGCACGCCGGACTGATCGTCCAGCCAGTCGAGGGCAAACTGGAAATCCAGGTCGTCGCCTGCATAAGCGCCCAACTGGAAGCGCGCCGCATTGATCTCCTTGTCGCTGACCTCCTGGTCGTTGAGCAGATTGGTGCCGAAACCGTCGCGATTCATGCTGGCTACCGAGACGCGCGCGCGCAGGCCGCTGTCGGGACCGCCGATGGAACCGCCCAATGCCGCCTTGGCGTCGAGCTGGTTGTAGTTGCCGACGGTCAGCTGCGCGAAGCCCTCTGTTTCGGTCGGTAGCGCGCGCGAGATGTACTTGATCGCGCCGCCGATGGTGTTCTTGCCGTACAGCGTGCCCTGCGGGCCACGCAGCACTTCGATGCGGCCCACATCGAACACGTCGAGCAGCGCGCCCTGCGGACGCGCGATGTACACGTCGTCCAGGTAGATGCCCACGCCCGGATCCACGCCCCACAACGGATCCGCCTGGCCGATGCCGCGGATGTAAGCCGTCGCGGTGCTGCTGGAGCCGCGTGCGGCGTAGATAGTCAGGTTGGGCACCTGCGCGTCGAGGTCGGCCAGACTCTGAATGTTGAGCTTGTCCAGCGTTTCGGGAGTGAACGCAGTGACGGCGATGGGCACTTCTTGGATCGTCTCCTCGCGTTTGCGCGCGGTGACGGTGATTTTGTCCAACGTGGTGGCGTCGCTGGCGGCTTCGGTCGGTACGGATTCCTGTGCCCATGCCGCTGGCGCCAGCAAGATGCAGCCGATGGCCAGACTCAGATGTTTGCGCTTCATGTGATTCCCCTCTCCCGGGTACGACGTGGCGGACCGATACGGCCGATTCGCAGGCAAGGCTAGAGACTCGGGCGTCCCCGCAACACTTGTACCTTCGTACAGTGGGGGCGCGCGGCGTAGCTGCGGATACTCGCGTCCACTTGCCGACCCCGTCTGCGTCGGAATGATGCGCCGGGACGCCGGCATGCTTTCGAGGAGTGGGGATGTCGTTCCTGATCGTGCTGGCCGCGTTGTGCTTCCTGATGTTCGTGGCCTACCGCGGCTACAGCGTGATCTTGTTCGCGCCGATCGCGGCGCTGGGCGCGGTGCTGCTCACCGACCCTACCCTGGTCGCGCCGATGTTCACCGGTCTGTTCATGGACAAGATGGTCGGCTTCCTGAAGCTGTACTTCCCTGTCTTCCTGCTCGGAGCTGTTTTCGGCAAGCTCATCGAGATCTCCGGTTTCTCGAAATCGATCGTAGCCGCCACCATCAAGGTCGTCGGCGCGCAACGCGCCATGTTATCCATCGTATTGGTGTGCGCGCTTCTGACCTACGGCGGAGTTTCGCTGTTCGTGGTGGTGTTTGCGGTGTATCCGTTCGCTGCCGAACTTTTTCGCCAAAGCGATATCCCCAAGCGGCTGGTGCCGGGCACGATTGCTCTCGGCGCGTTCACCTTCACCATGGATGCGCTGCCCGGCACGCCGCAGATCCAGAACATCATTCCCACCTCCTTCTTCGGCACCACCAGTTGGGCGGCGCCGATGCTGGGCGCGCTGGGCGGCGTGTTCATCCTGATCCTGGGCATGACTTATCTGGAATGGCGGCGGCGGGTGGCGTTCCGCGCAGGCGAAGGCTACGGCAGCGATCTCCGCAACGAACCGGAAATTTTCCGCGGCGACAAACTCGCCCATCCGCTGATCGCCATCCTGCCGCTGGTACTGGTGGGAATATCCAATTTCGCATTCACCAAACTGATTCCCGGCTTCTACGGCGAAAGCCAGTCCTTCGTGCCCGCGGTGATCGGCAATCCGGCGCCGGTGGTGCAGGAAGTCGCCAAGGTCGCGGCGATCTGGGCGGTACAGGGCGCCTTGCTGGTGGGGATCTTCGCAGTCATTGCCTTCGCCTGGAAACCGGTGCTGGCGAGTTTCGCCGAAGGCACCAAATCGGCCATCGGCGGCGCTTTGCTGGCTTCGATGAACACGGCATCCGAGTATGGTTTTGGCGCCGTCATCGCCGCGCTGCCGGGCTTCCTGGTCGTGGCCAACACGCTGAAAGCCATCCCCAATCCGCTGGTGAACGAGGCGGTTTCGGTCACTGCGCTGGCCGGTATCACCGGCTCGGCCTCGGGCGGCATGAGCATCGCGCTGGCGGCCATGGCCGAGAGCTTCATCGCCAACGCCAACGCCGCGGGCATTCCGATGGACGTGCTGCATCGTGTGGCGTCCATGGCTTCCGGCGGCATGGACACCCTGCCCCACAATGGTGCGGTGATCACTCTGCTCGCCGTCACCGGATTGACACATCGGCAATCCTACAAGGACATCTTCGCCATCACCCTGATCAAGACCTTGGCGGTGTTCTTCGTGATCGGCATGTACTACGCCACCGGCCTGGTCTGAGCCTGTTTTTGAGCCGTTTTTGAGCCCGCTTTTTTGAGCATGCGCCCCTGTTGTTTGGGGCTGTGCGCTGCGTCCCAGTCGCATGCGTCGCCTGCCCTGATACTTCCGACTTGCCTATAGGCTTGGGGAATGGGGATGGCGAAACGCATTTCTGGTGTGCGCGCAAGTGCGCGGGTTCGCAATGGGTCGTTCAGGACTCTGTTCGAAGAACCCGTCGAGACCGCATCGCGATCTCATGCACCGACGCAAACCGCGGCCATGCGCCAGCTTGCGCAGGTGAAGACGCGGCATAGCCAGCTCTATGGCTACAAGGGCCAGAAAGTCCCGTTGGCCGACAAGTCGTTTTCGCCGGACGGACCGCCGGCTACTGAAGCGACCTCGACGCGGACCATGTCCAACTGGTCGGCGCCTACGCTGATGACCTTGGCCAAGGCCCCTTTCGCGGTGCGCGCGCTCAACAACATGAGCTACGGCGCCACTCCGACGACGATCGCCGAATTCAATGCGCTGGGCAGCACCGACGCGCAACGGCTGGCCAACTGGGTGGATTGGCAACTGGACTGGGGCAATATCAGCGACGCCGCGGTCGACCAGCGCCTGTCCAGCAACGGCTATACCACCCTGGGCAAGAGCCTGGAGCAGTTGTGGAACGACCATGTCAAGGCCGACCCGGTCCACGAGATACGCATGCGTCCGGCCTGGGAAGTACAGCGCGCTTCGTACGTGCGCGCGACCTACTCCCGTCGCCAGCTGCGCGAAGTGCTGATGAATTTCTGGCATGCCCACTTCAACGTAATGGGCACGGATTTCAGCGTCGGGCCGGTGTTCGTGCACTACGACCGCGACGTGATTCGCGCCAACGCCACCGGCAATTTCCGCACCATGCTGGAAGCGGTGGCCAAGAGCACCTCGATGCTCTACTTCCTGGACAACCTCAACAACTCGCGTTCGGGGCCTAACGAGAACTACGCGCGCGAGCTGTTGGAGCTGCATACGCTGGGTGCCGAGAACTACCTGGGCTTCATGGATCCGTTCCAGGTGCCACCCTGCCCGGAAGATCCCACCTACCCGATCGGCTATACCGATATCGATGTGTACGAGACCTCGGCCGCGTTCACCGGCTGGTCGGCCAAGAACGGGAACTGGCAATTCCCCACCGAGAACGACGGCACCTTCGTCTACCGCCAGTCCTGGCACGATGCGGGACCGAAATTCCTGCTCGGCATGATGGTGTATCCGGAGCAACCCGCGCTCAAGGACGGGCAGGACGTGCTGAACCGTCTGGCCAGCCATCCGCGCGTGGCCAAGTTCATCTGCAAGAAACTGATCCGCCGCTTCATCAACGACACCCCTTCGCAAAAACTGATCGACAGTGCCGCGACGATCTTCCGCGCCAACTGGCAGAACCCGAAGCAGATCGAGATCACCCTGCGCCACATCCTGACTTCGGACGACATGATCAACAGCTGGGGACAGAAGAACCGGCGTCCGTTCGAAGCCACGGTGGCCGCGATGCGCGCGCTTGGACAGGACTGGACTTTGCGGCTGGATCACGACAAGAGCGACGAGTTCATGTGGCGGGTCGGTTTCACCGGCAACGCGCCCTACAACTGGCCCGCGCCCAACGGTTATCCGGATACCGCGATCGCCTGGTCGGGTTCCAATTCCTATGCGATGACTTGGAAGCTGATCAACTGGCTCACCGAAGCCAGCGACGCCAGCGTGCCGCTGAGCCCGATCCTAGCGACGACGCGCGCCAATGTTGCCAGTTGGACCGCCAACAATCTGGTCGATTTCTGGTCCGTCCGCCTGCTGGGCTACGCACTGCCGACAGCACGGCGGCAGGTGCTGGTGAATTTCATGGCCCAGAACGGCAATCCGGCCAGCGAGGTAATCGCCGACACCGATGCCTGGGCGTCCACGGATCTGAAGAAGCACTACAACCAGCAACGCCTGCGCAGCATGGTGTCGTTGATCCTGCTCTCCCCCGAATTCCTGAGCCGCTGAGGACACTCCACATGAGCGACTACACCCTCACCCGCCGGGAATTCGTCAAAGGATGCTGCAGCGTGGCCGTGGTCGGCGGCGTGGGCAGCTCGCTGATGTACGCCGACGATGCCTTCGCCGCGGCGAACGAGTACGACACGGTAGTGCACCTGTTCCTGCGCGGCGGCATGGACGGCTTGAACCTGGTGATCCCGGTCGATGGCGTGGACCGTACGTTCTACGAGGAAGCACGGCCCAGCCTGAAGATAGACGCCACCGGCACCTATGGCGCGCTGCCGTTGACCTTGAGCACCGGCGCCGCGACCGGCTTCGGTTTGCATCCTTCCGCCACCGGTCTGCGCGATCTGTGGAACGACGGCCGAATGGCCATCGTGCACGCCTGCGGCATGGCCACCACGGTCACCCGCAGCCACTTCGACGCGCAGCTGTACATCGACCTCGGTACGCCAGGAAAATACGGTTCACCCAGCGGCTGGATGACGCGCGCGTGGCAGAGCCGCCCCACCAATACGCCAGCGGCCACCATGCCCGCGCTGGGCGTTTCCGGCACGCAACCGGCGGGGTTGATGGGGGCTACGGATTCGCTGACCATGAGCAACCCGTCGGATTTCCAGCTCAATGCCGGCGCCTGGTCCTGGCAGAAGATACGCGCCGATTCGCCGGCCGGATTCCGCGGCATGAACGAAACTCTGGCCGATCTGTGGACCGGTCAGACCGGCATGGAAATCAATGGCCGCCGCGCGGATCTGGCATTGAAGACCATCGGTCAGCAATCCTTCGCTTCCCTGCCCGCCACCTGGCCCACCGGCAACTTCGCCGACCAGCTGTGGACCATCGCCCAGAGCATCCGCTTCAATCTTGGTTTGCGCTACGCCACTCTGGATCTCGGTGGTTGGGACACGCACGAAGCCCAGGGCACGGCGGGCAGCGGCTACAACTATTACCAGAATAAGATCAACGAACTTTCCGCTGCGCTCGCCGCGTTCTACAGCGAACTCAACGCCACCGGACAGATGTCGCGGGTGACGGTGATCGTGCAATCGGAGTTCGGCCGCCGCGTGCGCGCCAACGCCAACGGCGGCACCGACCACGGTTATGGCAACCCCATGCTGGTGCTGGGCGGCGCGGTGAACGGCCGTAAGTTCTACGGAACTTGGCCAGGTCTCAATCCGGAAACGCTCTCCCCCACTTTCGGCGATGTGCCGGTGACTACCGACTACCGTCGCGTGGTTTCCGAAATCATGATCCGCCGCATGGCCAATCCCAACCTCGGCACCATCTTCCCGGGCTACACGGGCTATGCACCTTTCGGCATCGTGCAGGGCACCGACCTTACTCCCAAGGTCGATGAGGCGGCGACGCTGGCTTCCGTTCCTCCCACGGCCTCCAGCGTCGCCAGACAAGCGTCGGAATTTAGTCCGTCGACGCCGCAATCCGAGACGCCAGAATGGCAACGGCGTGGACTCGTGGACCGCATGCTGACCCGTCGCGAGCGCTGACATTTGCTGCCATAGTCGGCCCTGGAATCCACCCAGGGCCGAGGCATGAAAACATTTCGGCGCAATGCCGACGACCTGCGCGGCCTTGGCCGGCTGACGATCGATGGCGTCGCCGGAGTCACCGATCTGGTCGAAGCGATGCATGCCGCAGTCACCCATCTGCCTGCCATCATCGGCAAGCCCGCACCGGTCACCACCACCGGCCTGACCGGTTTGGTCTATCGCAGCGTGCGCGGCGTGACCCGCCTGGTCGGCACAGGTGTGGAAAACTCGCTGTCTAGTCTGGCCCCCTTGCTGGGCGGCGGCGCTGTTTCACCGCAACGCGAAGCGGTCGTAGCCGCGATGAACGGCGTGGTCGGCGATCATCTGGAAACAAGCGGCAATCCGCTGGCGATACCGATGCAGCTTCGTCGCCAGGGACGACCGCTGCCGCTGCTCGGCAAGGAGCTCGGTACGCGTCTCCCGGATGCGACCGGCAAACTTCTGGTGCTGGTGCACGGGCTATGCATGAACGATCTGCAGTGGAACTATGCGGGCCACGATCATGGCGAAATGTTGCACGCCGATCTTGGCTACACACCGGTATATCTCCACTACAACACCGGCAGGCATATCTCCAGCAACGGGCGCGAATTCGCCGACGCGCTCGAACGGCTGGTGCAGGCATGGCCTGTGCCACCGGAAGAAATCGTATTGCTCTGCCACAGCATGGGCGGGTTGGTCGCGCGCAGCGCATTGGACGAAGCTTTCGCCAATGCACTGGCATGGTCGAAGCTACCGATACGCATTATTTTCCTCGGCACTCCGCATCACGGCGCACCGCTGGAACGCGCCGGCAGCTGGGTCGATATGCTGATCGGCATCAGCCCCTACAGCGCGCCGTTCGTGCGTCTGGGCAAGATCCGTAGCGGCGGCATCCAGGATCTTCGCCATGGCAACCTGCGCGACGCCGATTGGCAGGACCGCGATGGCGACGGTCTCGCCGATGGACGTACGCCGATGCCATTGCCGAAACAGGTACGAGCCTATGCGATAGCGGTGTCCAGGCAGGAGGAAAGCAAGGACGAGAACCTCGATTCGCTGCGCGGTGACGGCTTGGTGCCCGTCGCCAGCGCATTGGGGCGACACCCGGATCGCAATTTCGATCTGCGCATTCCCAAGACCAGGCAATGGGTGGGATACGGCATCAACCATTTGGAAATGCTGGGCAGCGAGACGGTGTACCGGTGTATCAAGCTCTGGCTGCGTAAACCGATCCCTTAACGGCGTCGGCCCACGCGCAACGCATCATCGCTCCACCAGGTCGTGCATCGGCAGGCCATGCTCGCGACAGTGGCGCTCGTATTCCGCCAGTTGCGTGCTCGCCGAGGCCCGCGCCCGCACGCTGCCTCCCGGGCCGACGAATTCGACCGTGCCCATGACAATCACCAACGCGACCATGGTTTCGTCGCCGACGATCTTCCACCAGTCGGTGTTGCCCGGCGGTTCGTAGACGTAGTCGCCGGGACCGATGACTTCGCCCGTGCACAGCTTGCGGCTGCCTGCGAGGTTGTAGGCGTGGATCTCGCCGGTATGTCGATGCAGCGGCATCACCACGCCAGGTTCCATGCGCAGCAATTCGACGAACCCGCGATCGTCGGCCAGGAAACGCAACGGCTTGGAGGACTTGCCCGGAGTCGCGGAAGGTATCCAGGGCAAGTCGGCGGTGGTGCTGAACCGCGCGGGCAGATAATCGATCAGGGCATCGAAGGCGGTAGGCATGGAGGGATTCCTTCGGTTGTCTCAGTTAGAAACGGCGGCTAGATAGCGGTCGAAGGAGGCGTCCACGGCCGCATGCGCATCGCCGATGATGTTGCGTCCCCAGGTGTAGCCGAACACATCCTCGAACCCGTATTCCTTTAGACGCGAACGCATACCGCTCACGTCGCTGGGCTTCATCGGTATGTAGTTGGGATAGCTGTACATGAAAGTGACGTGGCGTCGATCGAGCACGACCTGCAATGCATCACCAGGGAATAACGCGCCACCAGCGCGGGGACCGTCCCTCCAGTGGAGAGCCGTGCTGCCTGGGAAATGCCCGCCGCAGCGGATCAACGTGACCGCATCGGACAATTTGCGTTCATCGCCGCTCCAGTATTCGATCCTAGGCGAGGACCTTTGCACCCATTCCCTGTCCGCTTCATGCAACAGGATCGGCACGCCGCCCAGCGCTTCGCTCCACTCCACCATGGACGAATAGAAGTGCGGGTGAGAGATGACGATACGGTCTACGCCGCCGCGCGCGTTCAAGGCAGCGACCGCCTCGTCGGTCACCAGGCTGACGCACTCCCAGAGCAAGTTGCCGGCGTCGGTGGGCAACAGAATCGCCCGCTGCGGGATCGCGAAGTCCGGTGCAAGGCCGATGCCCAGCAGGCCGTCGTCGTCTTTCAGACGCAGCTGGTATCTGGCGACCAAAGCTTCATGGGTGGTCCAGGTCTGTCCTTTCCAGCCGACGTACTGGCGTTCGTCCTCGCATACCGGGCAATGCGAGGGTGGCTGGGCTGTCTCGGCGTATTGGGTGCCGCAGGTTTCACAGATGAACGAAGGCATGGCAGGGATCTCTTGGTTTCCGGAATTTCCTGGGGGGCTTTAAGGCTCGGACAGCGGCCTTCCTGGAGCCTTACCTTAGGAGTAATCTGGAGCCTAAATTGGTCCAGTTTATTGAAAGCTTATGGAGCCAGTATTTCCCTTCGCTTATCTACCCCCAGCCCGCGGACAAGGCACGACGCTAGTTCATGATCTGCACCAACAGCTGCGCTCGGCGATCCTCGACGGCCGCATGGCCGCAGGCTCGCCGCTGCCGTCCACGCGACAAGTGGCCGCCGCGCTCGGGGTGGCGCGCAATACGATGGTCACCGTCTACGACCTGTTGATCGCCGAGGGCTATGCGGTCCCACGTAAGGGGGCGAAGGCGTTGGTCGCCGATCTCGCTTCGCGACGCTCCTCGAAACCGTCGCCTTCTTTGCAGCCGCTGGAAGATCCTCGCCTTAGTCCCTTGTGGCGCGTACCGTTCCTGCGTCCGTCGCCAGCGCGCGATTTGCCCGAACGCAGTTTCCGCCTGGGCATACCCGACCATCGCCACTTTCCTCACGACATCTGGCGACGCCTGTCGGCGCAATCGCTGCGCGCGTGGTCGAAAACGGGTTTCAGTTACCCGCCCTCGGAGGGCATTCCCGCTCTGCGTGAGGCCATCGCCCGACATGTCGCGTTTGCGCGCGCGGTGGCCTGCTCCAGCGACGACGTGATCGTGACTTCCGGCGCGCAACAGGCCTTCGATCTGCTCGCGCGGATGCTGGTGGATCCTGGCCGGACCCGTGTGGCGGTGGAGGAGCCGGGCTATCCGCCGGTGCGCGCAGCGTTCGCCGCGGCCGGTGCGCAATTGGTGCCGATACCGGTCGACGATGAGGGTCTTTGTGTCGATCGGCTGCCGGACGATGTGCGCGTGGTCAGCGTGACGCCCTCGCACCAATCGCCGACCGGAGCGGCGCTGTCGCTGCGGCGACGCACCGCCCTGCTGGAATTCGCTCGCAGCCGCGGCGCGGTGATCATCGAGGACGACTACGACGGCGAATTCCGCTTCGGCGGGCGGCCGCTGGACGCATTGCAGACGCTGGACCGCGACGAACTGGTGTTCTACATCGGCACATTCTCCAAGAGCCTGTTTCCCTCTTTGCGCAAAGGCTTCGTGGTGGCGCCGCCGTGGGCGCGCGATGCGCTCATCGCGGTCAAGCACTGCGCCGATTCGCATTGCGACACGATCACCCAATCCGTGCTGGCGGCCTTCATTCGCGAGGGACATCTGGCGCGTCACGTGCGGCGGATGCGGCCGATCTACGCGGCACGGCGCGAAGCATTGCTCGACGGTCTGCGACAGCAACTGGGCGCGTGGCTGGAGCCGATCCCCTCCGAAGCCGGGCTCCATCTCGCCGCCCGCATCCGCGCGCCGGAACTGGCCGCGAAGATATTCTCGCAAGCGCGCCGGCATGTTCCTGGCGCGCAATCGATCGCCGAGTATTCGCTGACGCCTCCGGACCGGCCGGCGCTGGCTTTCGGTTATGGGGTGATCGATGTGGACGATATCGAAACGGCGTTATCGCGTTTTCGCCGTGCGCTTGAGGGATGATCGCCACTGCTTCCGCCCGCTTCAATTCTGCGGTCCATGCGGACGTCCGGTTAACGCGAAGCGTGCATTGATGGAAACCGCTTATCAACGATATACAGGGAGCCCGCGATGATTCAGCAAATCATTCTTGTCTTGACCTTTATAGCCGCCATCGGCTGCGGTGTGGTTGCGGGGATCTTCTTCGCTTTTTCTTCCTTCGTCATGGCCGCACTCGGCCGTCTTCCCGCCTCTCAAGGCATCGTCGCCATGCAGTCCATCAACGTCACCGTGATCAATCCGGGATTCATGCTGGCTTTGTTCGGCACGGCACTGCTGTGCCTGGCCCTGGCCGGCATGGCGTTTTTCTCATGGGGGCAACCAGGCAGCGCACTGATCGTTGCTGCCAGTCTGCTCTATCTTCTCAGCTGTATCGGCGTGACCATGGTTCGCAATGTCCCGCTCAACGATCTACTGGCCGCCGCGCAACCCGATGCGCCTGACGCGCATGCATTGTGGTCGAGATATCTACGCGAGTGGACGCTGTGGAACCATGTGCGGACGGTGGCGCCGGCGGCATCGGCAGTCCTATTCACCTTGGCATTGCTTTCGCGCTAAGGCGCCCGCCACATCGCGGCAGGCGGCCGAGCGAACTGTGGCGCGCCCAGACGGGCGCACGATCACCAGGTGATGCGCACGCCGACGTTGCCTTCAACGGTCTTGCGGTCCCTGCCCTCATCGTCCGCGTCGGCGGTGTAATCCAGCACCACATAAACGCTGGTATGCGCGTTGAACTGCGCGGCCACGCCGGCGCCCAGCTCCACCGCATCGAACGCCTGCTGCGTGCTGATCGCATCGGTGTTGAAGCGCACGCGGTCCTCACCGTCGAAGCCATGCCAGTAGTTGAGCTTCAGGTAGGGCTGCAGCAGACCTGCCGAGGTCTGGTAATCGGCCGACAAGCGCAGGCCGACGCGTCCAGTCAGCGCATTGTCGGAATCGAAAGCGACACTGGCGAATTCGTCCTGCTGGTCGTCGAAGGACGTGCGCTGCCATACCAATTGCGCCTGCGGTTCCAGCGACCAGCGCGAATCCTCGCCCCAGCGCATCGGATAACCGATCTCCACCGAAGCCGTCACAGCCTCGCCATCGAGATCGATGCCGAGGCCGCGCGACGAGTTCGCCTCACCGTCGTAGCGGCTGGCCACGATCACCGCATCCAGATACGCGCCACCGGCCCCGATGCGCGACCAATACAGGCCCAGATGCGTGTCGTCCAGACGCATCTCGCCCACCGTCAGGTTGTTCCAGCCCAAAGCGAAACCGCGCACGTCGCCATCGGCGCGCGTGCGTCCCACGAACAGGCCGAAGTGGTCGCGCCGTCCGTCCTCGGTTTCGCGAGCGAAGAGATCCAGTCCTGCCTGTACGCCCCAGAGCGTTCCATCGAAGGTCGGCGCCACCGTGCCCGTCCAGCTCTGTTCTGTGTTCTGGCCGATGATGCGGCCCCAGGCGGAACGCACTGCGCCTTTGCCCTGCAGCAGCGTCTGTTCGCCTTGGCGCTCATGGAAGGTGCCCAGCGTTGCCAACGCCAGTTGGTGGACGATGGGTGGCACCACCGCATAGGTGGGCGTTTCCACGCGGTAAAGCGGAATGACCGTGCCAGTCGCCGGCGTGGCGCCGGGTGTCGGCGGGGTCGGCAACGTCGGCGTCGGAACTGGCGCGGGATCCTCCGGTACCGGCGGAAGCGGCGGCGGTGGCGCAGGCGGTTCGGCGGGCGGCGGCGCTGTAGGTGGAGCCGGCGGCGGCGCAGGCGGTACCTCCGGATCAGGATTGTCCGGCACATCAGAAGGAGGCGGCAATGCCGGCGGCGGCGGCGCGGGCGGTTCCGGAGGCGTGGGCGGTATTGGGGGAGGTGTCGGCTCCAGCGGATCGGGGGACGGTGCGGGCGTTGGCGGTGGTGACGCCGGCGGGGTCACCAGCGTCGAGCGCAGGTACCAGTTTTCGGAGGTGCCGTCGGAGACGCCTCCCTTGAACAGGAAATATTCGAAAGCGCCCGCCGCCACCGGCGCCATCAATGCAAAAGCGCTGTTGCTGGAACTGGCGCCGTTGATGGCCTGGATCACCATGATGCCGTCGAGCACGGTCGAGCCGCCGCTGCCGTTGAGATTGACGATCTCCATCCCGGTGGTACCGCTGGCGGCGCCGCCGGAAATTATCAATCTGTCGGAAGGCGAACTGTCGTCGCCCAATTGTGTTTGCAGAAACAACGCCGCGTTGTCGCCGACGTAATTGCCCACGACGGTGAAGGTATCGGTAGCGCTGGCCGCGCCATTGGTCAAATCGATACGGCCCGCGTTGAACACGCTGGCCAATTGCCCGGTATTGAAGGCCAGGATCGACGCATTTGCGCCGTTGCCAGCGAACAACGTACTGCTGGCATCTACATTGAGCGTGCCGGTACCGCTGGCCGCATCGCCCAATATCAGATTATTGTCGAAGGTCAGTTCGGTATCGTCGCGCGCGTTGATGGTTTCCCAGTTGCCAAAGCGCGCCACGCCGCCGGTGGTGACGTTGTCGAAGGTCAGGCTGTCCACGCCGTTACCGCCGCTGAGCGACGGGGTCGCGCCAAGATGGGACTGGTTCAAGCTGCGCAGCGTGGCGGTATCCGTGCCTTCGCCCAGGTCGATCGCGCCGTAGATGACGCCACCGCCGTCCCAAGTGAAAGTATCGTTGCCCGCGCTGATACGCACTTCGCCGCGCACCGTGCCGCCAGTGACCGTCACGCTGTCGTTGCCGCCGCTGACGCTGATGTTGCCGCCGATGTAGCCGTTGGAAAGGCGGATGGTGTCGTTGCCGAAACCGGTGACCAGGTTGCCGTCGATGGTGCCGCCGGACATGTCGAAGACGTTGTCGTCCAGCTTCATGTCCACCCGGCCGATGCGGCCGCCGGTCATCGTTGCGCGATCGCCGTCTTCGAACGCGCCGACGATGCGCCCGCCGCTCATGGTGAAGGTGTCCAGATTATCGCCCTGCAGCAGCGCTCCGAGCTGGCCGCCAGCCATCAGGAAATCGTCGATGCCGCTGCCCTGTTGTACTGAGCCGGTGACCAGGCCATTCGCGCTGATCTCGAAGCGATCCAAGCCATCGCCCTGGTTTACCGCATCCAGGCGTCCACCAGTCGCTATGACGGTATCGTTGCCCGCGCCTTGTGTGACCGTACCGTTGATCTGGCCGTCCAGCATTTCCAGACGATCGTTGCCAGCGCCGAAGACGACTCCGGTCGTTTGGCCGGTGATGGTGCCGCGATTGATCAGGGTGCCGTTCGCGCTGCCGCTGAACAGTACGCCGTTACCGATCTGACTGGCGATGAGGCCGTTGTTGACGATGGTGTTGCTGGCACCGACAGCACCATCGATGCGGATGCCGGACGAGCCAGCGCCGCTGACGTTGATCGTTCCGCTATTGGTCAGCACGTTGCCATTGCCGTTGAGCGAGTACATGCCGTTGGCGTTGGCGCCGGTGGTGACGATGCTGCCGTCGACGCCATTGGTGAGCGTGTTGTTGCTGCCGTTGGTCTGGATGCCGTCCGACGCGCCGCCTGCGGTGACGATGGCGCCGGTATTGGTGACGGTATTGCCGCTGCCTTCGGCGAAGATGGCATCGAAGGTGTCGGCGGCACTCAAACCGATGCTGCCGTCGTTGTTCACCTGGCTCTGGTCGCGCACCTGCACGCCCGGGCCTGCGGCGATCTGCAGAATCGCGCCATCGACGATATTGACCGTCACGCCGGTGCTGCCTGCTACCGCTTGCACGCCGATGGTCTGCGGATTGGGAATGCCGGTGTCGCAGGTGACCGTCTGTCCCGAGACCGGCAGCGTTGCGTCGCAATCCGCGAACGCGGGAAACGCAGCGGCGCATCCCATGCCGCCGATGACGCCGACGCGTCCGTAATGCAGCAGCAAAGCGATGCAGGAAGACAAACGATGAGGCTTCGAAGTGGCCATAGCGACGTCCCCAAGTCCGATAAGGAATCCCACCAGACTAAGGCGGGCATCCAGCTTTACGTCTTGCAGTGCAACGACGACAACTGATGGATACCCCGGAACAACTTCCCGAGTCGCATCCCACCTATATGGTTTTAGTAAACCAGAATTTATTCGAGCACAAGTGAAATGGCAGGAATAAATCAATTCGCGCATAGCGTCCGCGCAAATTTCACTCGACGTTCACTCTCTTTAATAAGTGACGTGGTGTGTGTTTTGTTGTGCCTTTCGCAAGAGTTGGCGACGACTGCCGGTGCGATATCGGGAAGAAAATCCGGAGTTCTCAATGAAAAAACCCCGCGTACAGCGGGACTCTCTCGTCATATGGACGGATTGGTACCTTCCGCTTAGCAACAGCGATGTGATCGCTACGCTCGATCCATCCGCTAAGGCCTGCTTGCTTCCTCATTGCATTTTTTTGATCACACGTTGTCCGATGCGCAGACGGCGTCGCGTTGATTGAAAGTAAGCCTGTGATGGACGCTGGTTGGGAGGGGGAGATCCGCAGTGCAGGCATGCGGGGTGCGCGGCGTGCGGGATTCGCACGGCACGTGCCCTTCCCCTCAACATGCGCGGAGATTTTCGCATGACTCATGCTCTTGGACGCGTCGTCGCGGACGGACGCACTTTCACCCACAGCAGTGGACTCGACTTAACCCCTGGCGCCGGACCTTTGGGCGCACCACGATTCGTGTTCCTACACTTCGATTCGGTAGTGCTCAATGGCGGCGCGCGTTTGGAGGTGGCGCTGGGCTACGACACCGATGTGTTCACATCCGCTTCCGGCAGCGACTTCTGGTCGCGACCGGTCAATGCGATCAATACTCCGATCACGATGCGCATCGTAGGCGGTACCGGCAGCGCGCGATTGCTGGAATTCGGCAGCGGCGAACCCACACAAACCACCAACCCGCCAGGGACTTCGACCGGCAGCATCTCCAATCCCGATCCGTTCTTGAACAGCAATCCCTATCAGGAGCCGATCTACGAGACACGATTGAAATGCCACCCTACCTTCGAGTGGCGCAATGCTCGTTGCGCGTTGCCGACCGTGCCGGATGCGATTCGCGACAAAGTACGCGCCGCTACCGGAATTATCGTGGAGGCGCACGACTTCGACGCCGCCGGCCATGGCGGACACGTCAGCAGCTGCAGCGGCACCTTGATCGCAGGCGATCTGTTCTTGACCGCGCGCCATTGTCTGGTCGATTCGGCCGGTCGCGACGTGCGCAGCGCTTCGGTCACCTTCGACTACGAGACCAATTGCGATGGCAGCCGACCCGCGGCTCACAACCCGCGCTTCTTCAAAGTGGTGGAGGAAGTCGCTGCAGGTTCGGCCGCTAATGGTTCCAACCCGCCCAGCAGCAGCGACTGGGTGGTGGTGCGCCTGGATGCAGCGCCTGGCGAATTGCCGGCACCGCTGGAAATGCGCGATGCAGGGCTGATGTCCGGCGAAACCGTGTTCACCATGCACCATCCGACCGGGGCGGTGAAGAAAACCCAGGAAGGCGTGCATGGCGGCGGCACCAACGTGGTCGGATTCGATTATTGCGGCGGCAGTTCGGGTTCTTCACTGTTCGACAGCAGCGGACGTCTGGTCGGCGGCCCGCTCAGCGTCGGTCCGGTCGGCAACGCCTGCACGGTGACGTATGCGCCACTGGCCAACGTCAAGGCCGGTTTGAACAATCCACCGGTTCCGGCGGTGCCGTTGGACGTGATGATCGTATTCGACCGCTCCGGCAGCATGGCTAGCAGCGCGCCGCCGATCGGTCGCAGTAAGCTTGAAGAAGCGCAGGACGCGGCGTCGCTGTTCGTGCAACTGGTGCGCGAAGGCGCAGGCGACCGACTGGGCATGGTGACCTTCAGTTCCGCCGCAGGTCTGGACCGGCCGATGGGATTGGCGGCCACGGTGAAACCGCAGTTGGTGGGCCCTGCGCCCTTCACCAGCGGTCAGATCGGCGGTATCTCGCCGGGCGGCAACACCAGCATCGGTGCGGGGATCGGCATGGGCCAGCTGGGTTTCGGCTCGGGCTCCACCAACACCAAGGCCATGTTGCTGTTGACCGATGGCTTACAGAACACCGCGCCGATGATCGAAGAAGTGGAAGGCTTCCTCGGCAGCACCAAGCTCAACGTGATCGGCTTCGGTTCGGATGCGGATATCGACGGTCCGTTGCTCAACCGTGTCGCGCATCAGCACGGTGGTCATTTCACTCGCGCCTTGGATGGGCTGGGGCTGCGCAAATTCTTCGGCTTGAGCTTCGGCAACATCTTCGAGAACGGCGCGCTGGCCGATCCCGAACATGTGCTCGGCAAAAACCAGGTCGAATCGCAACCTCACGTATTCCAAGTCTGCGGCGAAGAACACATCACCGTGGTGCTGGGCTGGGACGACCTGCAGTCGCCGCTACGTGCGCGCGTCTACACGCCGGCCGGCAAGCTGGTGGCGGCCGGTAAGCGTGTGCGTGAAGTGCGCGGCCGCAGCTGGGTGTTTCTGAAGATTCCGTTGCCGTACGAGGGAGAACGCGACGGCGCCTGGAAGCTGATCGTCGATCGCGTGCCGCCTATCGTGATTGGCCTAAGCAAGCGCGCCGCGGCCGCGCGGGCAGCGGCTGCGCAATTCCCGAGCGATGTGCGCTATTTCTACCTAGTCACCGCCATCGGCGGCCCCAAGTTGAGCTATCTGGGCGCACCCCGGCATGTGTACACGGGCGATGTCCTGCATCCACGCGTCGGCCTGCACTACCCCAACGGCACCGTGCCGGCCGAGGCCGACGTGCAGTTGATCGTCGACGCGCCGACCATCGCGTTGGGACGTTTGACGATGGAAACGGGCTTGCGTCCGCCGATCACTTCCGGCGATGCGGTGGACGGTTTCCACGCCACTCTGAAGAGCATCGCCAGCAGCAACGGCGGTTCTTTGCCGGTGGGCACGACGAAGGTGCAACTGCCGATGTTCGACGACGGCGCGCACGACGACGGTGCTATGGAACCCGACGGTGTCTACAACCATCCCTTGAAGGACTTTACCCGCGCCGAAGGCACCTACACGTTCCGTGCGGTGGCCGCTTATGGGCAAGGATGCAGGGCGACGCGTGAGGTGCATTGGGCCGTGCATGTGGAACCGGGCATCGATCCGGACAACACCGATGTGACGCTGGTCGACGTGATCGATGTGGATGGGGGCCAACGCGGCACGCTGGTGCTGGTGCCTCACGACCGTTACGACAATCCGCTGGGGCCAGGACGCGGCGGTTGCTTTACTGTTGCGCCGCTACCCGGCGTGCAGGTGATGGGACCGGTCAAGGATGCTGGCGACGGCAGCTATACCGTAGTCGTGACGTGGGACCCCGATACCGCCACACCCGGTGTGATCGTGCAACAACCCGATCGGCCGCCGGTGCCGGTGGTGCCGGGCGGATATCCGTCGGGCGATTGCCGTCCTGATTGCAACGATGCGGCCGGCGACTTGCTCGATTGTCTGGGATTGCACGACCCCAACGTCAAGCGTGTACACGTCAAGAGTGTGTGCATCGAGGTGGATTTGGAGGATTCGGACTGCGAGCGTCCGTGCAAGAAGCCGGACGGCAAGCGTGGAAAACATGGAAAGCCACCGCGCGGATGCAAGGACGACAAAGGTTGCGGTTGCTAGGTGCCGCCGAAGCCAGCAAGCCCATCAAAGGCGCTGGGTTGGTGAAGCCAACTCAGCCTACGGCCCTCCTGGCCCCTTTTCTCACGCAGCGGGCCTAGAAACCAGGGTGTTAATTCCCTCCGTCCCTTTTAGTTCATTTCAGTCTTCAGAAAAGATACTCTGATCCTTGCCTACCAAAATACTCTCTACATAGTGCATGCAAAGAGATTTGCAGAATTTCTACATCACTCGTTCTAAAATTTCTATCTCCGCAAGAGTTTAACAACTTTTGCGCACAGCCTATAAATTCATCAATGAACTGCATGGCGTCAATTTCACCTGCTACGACTTCCACGTTTCGATTGGGTCCTTGAAGTCCTCTAACTACAAATCTATCAGGTGAAGATCTCCTTATTTCCACTACATAAGGACCATCCATGAAATCAATAAGCTCTTGATCACTGCTTTCTTTTAGCAACTTTTGCAATGCGTTCGCCCACCACCCAATAATAACGACCACAAAATCATTCCAATTGCTCATTGGAAATTCATATTCTCCAATCTTCAGCCAAATATTTGCCGTAATTGCATCACTTGAGCTTTTTCTCAACGTTTCGATATCTATCGCAAAAGATACCCTGTTCATCGCCCGACCACCGGATACGCAGTTTCAATCACATTGGTTGCCTTGTTTAACCACATTTCAACTTGCATACCTGTCTTAGTCATTCCCGATAGCAGCACTCGATCACCTTGCTGCCTAACAACAGCAGCAGAACCGTATGCCTGCTTAATTGCCGCCATGACGCCTTGCATATTATGGCCAACAAAAACGCTTTTTCCTCCTGTAAGCGCGCCTCCCGCCATGTGCCTTTCAGCGATATGCGCCATGTCAACGCTAACCCTACTCCAACCAGGCAAATTTATCGCTTTCGTGAGCCTGATCGCCATAATGCCGGCGTACGCCGAGTTTTCGCCAGGTAAAGCTAGCAAAATATCGTGTTCAATAGCCTCCCAGCAATTCCCACCGCACTGTGACCTTGAAAGATCATCCCAAGCGCTACTCTCTGAACTTCCCGATTGCACTTGAGGTGAAGGAAGAGCAGATGGAACAGTCGGATCGGTAGTTTTGCTTCGCCCATTCTGGGCTTGATGATTACGTGAGGCCGGAGCAGTTCCAAGATCGTCCATATCAAGTACCGCTATGCATCGCTTTGCTTGGCTTCCGCTGCAAAGAGCCTGTCGCCCATCCGGATCGGTAAATTTGTAGGGGTTGTTGTTGGCATACCAGTACCGGTTGAAGTTCGCACCCGTGACCGAGTCGGCTGTCACTGGATCGATGGACAGGAACCTTCCGATCATTGGATCGTAGTACCGCTGCTCCATATAAGTAAGCCCCGTGGCCGCGTCTTGCACATGCCCCGTGAACCCCGGCCCATCCGTCAGCGGCCGATTGATCAGCTGCCCATACGGCTCGTACACACTGCGCTCAATCACCGTGCCGGCGGCGTTGGTGACCGCAACCGGCGTACCCAGCGCATCGGTGTGGATGTATTCCACCACCGTCTGCGCATGCAGCCCAACCGCCATGCCCATCCACAGCGCGACCAGCGCAATCACCTTGACGATTCTAAGTTCCATGACGGCGCCTCCTTATAGCGTCACGGGACTGGACCAGGCCGAGCACCCAGCCGTGCTGCAGGCGCGCACCCAGAACTGCCGCGTGCCGATGCCCGTCCCTGAAACGAAGGTATTGGGGCCGCTGTAGAGCGCACTGCGTGCACCCGTGCCGACCTTCATCTCTACTTCGTAGTAGCTCGCCCCCGGCGTGGGATTCCACTGGACCTGCCAATACGTCACCGGCGGCTGCACTTCCGTGTCCTGATGCTTGTCTCCAGATAGGCCTGTAGGCACGGCCGGGATATACGAGACCACGGTGCTGGCGGTGGCCGAATACGGACCGCAGCCCACGCTGTTGCATGCCACCGCGCGGTAGCCATAAGTGGCCGATGTCCGACCGCTTACGGCCAACGACGTCGCCGCGCCGTTGTACAACCCGCTCCACCCGCCACTGTTGACGGACTCCTGCAACTGATAGCTGGTCGCCCCGCTTACCGCACCCCAGCTGACCGTGTAACTGCCCGTGCCATTGCTGGCAGGCGCCGAGAGCGTGGGCGCGCTGGTGGGCGCATAGATCACCTGAGTAGTGCCGGTACCGGAGGTCGGACCGCAGCCCGCCGCATTACAGGCCGTGACCCGGTAGGCGAAGGTGCCCGCTGCGTGACCGGAATAACTTTGGCTGGTGGCGGCGCCGTTGTAGATCGAAACCCATCCCCCGCCGTTGTCGCTGCGATCCAGCACATAGGCCGTGGCGCCGCCGACGGCCGTCCAGCTGACCGTGAAAGCACCGTTCGCCCCTGTGGCCGGCACAGTCAGCGCAGGCGCACTAGCCGGCGAGTACAGGGACTGCACCGTGGCCGCGGCCGAGACCGGCCCACAACCGGCCGCGTTACAAGCATTGACCCGGAAGCTATAGCTACCCGCGGCTTGCGCAGAATAAGTCTGACTATTGCCCGCACCGCTATAGACGGCCGTCCAACCAGCACCGTTGATGTTTCTCTCCAGCGAGTAGCTCGTAGCAGTCCCCACACCGGTCCAACTGACCGTGAAGTTGCCTTGGGCGCCGATCGAAGGAGCTGTCAACGTCGGCGCCGTACCGGGCGCATGCACGGACTGCACGGTAGCGGTCGCCGAATAAGGACCGCAGCCCGCTGGATTGCAGGCCTGTGCCCGATAGGCATAAGTACCGGCAGGCTGGTTGCTATAAGGCTGGCTTAGGGCAGCACCTGTATAAGCAGCGGTCCATGCGCCAGCATTGACACTGACTTGCAGCTTGTATTCGACCGTCCCCGCGATGGAAGTCCAGCTGACGGTGTAATTGCCGCCCGATGCCGTGGTCGGCACGCTTACATTCGGCGCGGTCGCTGGCGGGAACTGCACGGACACGGGCGAGGTGGCGCTCCAGGCACTGCAGCCGGCATTGAGACACGCCCGTATGCGATACCCGTAATTGCCCGCCGGCTTGCCACTGATGGCGGCGGAAAGACCGGCGCCGCTGTAGACCGCGGTCCAGGCGCCGCCGGATACGGCCTCTTCCAATTGATACCCAGTCGCCCCAGAAGACGAAGTCCAGCTGACCGAATAATTGCCGGTCGTGTTGTAAGCCGGCACGGTCAACAACGGCACCGCCGGTGCGGTCGAATTGACCACACGCGCAACCAGACTGCCGCCGAGATAAACGTGCTGGGTGATGCGCGCCTGGCGCAGATCGTTCTCGTACAACAACTGGCCGGACTGGCTATAGAGGCTTTGCTTGTCGGCATTGGTGCTGTCCAGCACCCGGCGTCCATGGCCGTCATAGGCGTAGGTGCCCTTGCCGGTTGCGGTGCGCAGGCGGTTGCCGTAGTCAAAGATGTAGGCCTGACCATTCTTGTTGGACAGGTTGCCCTGCAAGTCATAGTCCAAGCCAACGATGGTCTGGTTGGCGCTGTCCTTGATATTGACCAGGCGGTTGTTGACATAGACATACTGCGCGTAGTCCTTAGCGCCCGTACGCGTCCACGACACGAGGTTGTCCAGCACGTCGTAAGCGTATTGATGCACCTGCCCGCCGCCAGCTGTCGCGAAAGACGGCGAACTGGCGGTCAACAAGCGATCCAACCCGTCGTAGGTCATCGCGCGATTCCGGCTGGGATCGTTCGAGTCGAGGATGGACTGGACGTTGCCGTTGGCATCGTAGGCGTATTGGTTCGCGAGTACGCCGCCGCTGTCCGCCACTGCGGCGGGGAGCTGACGATCGTTCTGTGCCATTGAGTGGACGATGCCATTGCCGTAGGTGAACTGCTTGATGGCGCCATTGGGGTAGTACTGCACGCCCGTCGCGTATGAGCCCGCCTGTGTGGCCTGACCCAGCGCATTGGGCGCGTAGTCCACCGTCAGGCCTGGGGCACCCACGGCAGCAAGATTGCCGTTGCCGTCATAACCGTAGGCCACATTCAGATCCACGCCAGTCCATTGCAGGCGTTCGCTGGAAAGCAAGCCTCTTCGCTTGTAGCCATAGGTCGTGGTGACGGTGGTTCCGCCAGCGTTGACCGCGGACAAGGCATGCAACTTGCCGTCGGCCTCGTATCCGTAGGTGGTGTTGCCCAAACCATCGGGAAACGACAACGAAGCGACGCGGTTGCGGGCGTCGTACGTACGCGTGGCCTTCCTGGCTAGTACCGCACTGTCCCCACTGTTGCTGCACTGGACCGAGGATGGCAGACCAGCTGCCGACCACGCCAAGTTGCCGGCGCCGTCGTAGCCCATCAGCGTCGCGCCGGTTTCGGGTTCGATGCTTAGGCATAGTTGTTGGTAGCCATCGTAGGCATAGCTGCGCGTCATTAAAAGACTGCCGCCCGCATTGCCACGGGTCAGCGCTGTGGGTTTGCCGAACACATCGCGGCCGATGCTGGTCACGGCGCCTTCGGGATGGGTGATTGCGACCGGCCAATCCGTCGTCGGCGTGTCGTACGCCATGTAGCGCGTGGTGGTTTGCTGAAATTTGGGATTGGTCACCTGTGTCTCAAAGCCGTTTAGGTACTGAGTCAACGTGGTCAGTAGACCCTTGGGATTGCCAGGTGAAATCAGTTCGCTTTCTTGCGAAACCGATGTCACACGACCCAAGGCGTCGTACTCAGTCCAGATGCCCTTGAGAGAGGCGTCGGCGTAGTTGGCCTGTCCGGCAGTGTTCATCGGGTAGGACTGGAATTCCAGTCGACCTTTATTGTCGTAACGCTTGATGACCTCCGTCGTCGTGCCAGGAACGTTGCCCAAGTCCAGCGCCCGCTCGACAACCTGGCGCCACAGCCCGTCGAAATAGCTGATCTTGCGGGCGTTACCCGTACTGATCGTCTGCCGCCAATGGCCTGCCGGAATGCCGTATTCGGCGGTCCCCACTTGCTCTAACGCCAACGTCGTCGGATTCCACGTGATCTGGGGCTGAGTGACTGGATCGTCACAGGCGCCTACCGTAGTTTCCGACGGCTGGAACAACTGCGACAAGCGGCCCATGACATCGTAGCCGTAGCAGCTCTTGTTGCCGCCCTCATCCGTGACCGAGGTAATCCAGCCATTGGGGTTCACTACCGCGGATTGCGTCGCGCCATCGGCAAACTGGATGTTGCGTGGAGTGCCGCGATACCAGTTGGTCAAGGTAATTACATTGTTATTGCCATCCTTGACCGTGGCCACGGTGCCGTCTGCGTTGTAGGTCAGGGTGGTGAGCAGCTTTCCTTGCGCCGAAGTGGTTCCCGGACCGTACTGGCGCAAAGGCGCTGCAGTCGAGGGATCGTAACTCGTTTCCGATACCACTACGTTGGTATTGGCATTAGTGACTTTACTGACCTGGCCCAGCACCCACTTGCCTGGGTTGTCGTAATACTCGGTAACATCGGTGCGACCGAAATTGGTCGTCATTCCTCCAGACCACTTGTCGACCGACAGCGGACGGGCAAAGACATCGAACGTATTCGCTCGATAATTGAAGTTGGCGCCATCCTGAATGACGGTCTTGAGTTTTAAAGGCCGATTGGCGCCCTTGATGCTGGGCGAAGTGCCGGTCCAGTCGTCCACCAACGGAGCGCCCATGCGGTCGGGGAAACCCATGGATGGCAATTCGGCGGTTTGTACGTACGTCAGGTCCGCATGCGAGGCGACCGTCTGCCCGCTGCGCACTTCCTGGGATAGCAATTGGTCTTCGTTGGCGGTTGCGTCGGTGCCATACACGCTAACTTCAACCGTGTTATCTGGGTTGGTGACGGTGGCGGTTCTCTTGCCCTGGATGGGATAGCCATTGGGCGCTACGTTGTAAGTGTCGGCTTGCGCGTACTCCCACTGCATCGGCGCAACCCCTGGCCCGGACAGTATCTTTTTCTTGATGGCCAGCACATCGAAGCGGATGTTGACGTAGGGCTTGTGCCGCCACCAGTTGTTGACCGCCTGAGCACCGTCGGCCTCCTGTGGGCTTCCCTCGTCCGAAAATGCGCAGAAGCCGATGCCGTCGATATTGGTCCTGTAGTGACGCTTGAAGCCGAGCGTGAATTGCCCAATCGCACCAGACGGATGGGTCATGGACAACACCCCTTCCTCGCTGGTGAGCTTGCGCATCATCTGGCATTCGAAAGGAAAGTCGGTGAAGTTGGCATCGGTGAACGGTACGTATCTATTTATGCCCCGCATCGCAGCCGAAGAGAAAGTCCACGCACTATTGTCCGGCTGAGTCACACCGCTCAGATACCCATTCGAATATCCGTAACCCACCGACTGCGTGCCGTTGGTGGCTGATTCGACGGCGCCAGCGGCGTTATAAGCAAGGGTGATCTGGCGGCCATCATTGGCAACGACGGAGGTCAGCTTGCCGCCCGTCCAGTTGTAGTCCACATAGTTTCCGAAGCGATCTTGGATACGCGAAACGTACAGACGGATCTGGCTTCGGGTCATGGTCTCCAGATGATGGGTAGGGCGTTGAAACTGATAGGTTGTGACAACCATCTGACTCAACGGCCTTTCTCGATAGTTCACCATCCAGTCGAAATAGTATTTGTTGCCATCCGGACTCAGTCCCACGAACCCTTCGCCCGCCTGCCCGCTTTTCAGCGTCGATAGGCAGTTGAAACGCCAATGGGATTCCGTCGTAAGCAGCGTTTGCGGTGTGGCACTGGGCTGCGGCAGCGGCGTACCCGCGATGCGGGTCGACAAGGATTGCTCCCCCTGGCCAGGCACATATAGGGAAATACCACCCCAGAAACTGAAATTCTCGAAATATGCGCCATTTATATTTACGACTTTCGGCGCGTACTGAGCATTGCTGGCAGGCGAAGTGCAACGAGCATTGGGGGTGGCCGTATCGACCGTCCAACCTTCTGTGTTGGAATACGTACCGGAAAGATAGGGGACGTCCAGTTCCCACTCGCCAAACGCGAAATCCTTCCACAAATCCATGTCGTTCGCGTGCGTGGGCGACTTGTTGCCATCGACTACCAGGCGCCGGGTCAAAGCCACAGGCAGCGCGCTATTGCCGGGAAGGGACAGATCTGTCTGGCTGAAACTGATTCCGCCGGTGGAAAGGTTGATGCTCTCGCCAAACATCCCGTCGTTCAGTGGGCCGAACGTTTCCTGTTGATGCATGTACGGGTTCAGCGATTTTTCGCCGTATTCAACCGCAATTTGTGCCGACACTTCAGAAGAAAAGACGGCGCACGCCAAAGCGGCCACCGACAAGCCACGAACCAAGAATCCCACGTCAAATTCCTTTGCGGCCTTGCCGGCCGAGCCCCTTTCCTATTCCCCGCAATCCCCATTTCCCTGCGGAGCACCCGCACCCTGTATAGACCTGACAAGGGCGGAATTCAAGCCATTCTGATTGAAGAGAGAGAACTCACAATTTCTCACTCCCTAGCGCGCACAAGAAACACCAATAGCATTTCCGCACAAGCTCGATTTCTTGCAAAAAAACGGGCCGAAGCCCGTCTTCCCCCTATCACCACCTCACGCCTTCCGCGCGTGCCAAAGCTTCAGCAATTCCGCTTCCTTCTCGCGAGTGATGCCTGCGTGCAGCGTCGCCTGGCGATCGGCCGGCAGGCTGCGAAACCAGGCCATCAGATCGGTGACGGTGGTCGTTAGTGGGCGATAAGTGAGGCCCGCAGCCACCGCGCGCGCGTTGCTGACCTGTCCATAGCCCGCATACGGCCCGCTCTTGGCCGATACCCAGATCGGCAACTCCTCGACCTTCTGCTCTTCCAGAAATTCCGGAGTGACGTGCGTATACGTCGGCTTGCCGCCGGTGGCGGTCTGGCAACCTTGCAGCATCGCGTCCATGGTTAGCGTTTTTTCCGGACCGACGGCGTTGAACACACCGTAGGTGCTGGCTTCGGCCAGCCGGATCATCCATTCGCCAAGATCGCGGCCATCGATGATCTGTACCGGGTCGGAGCCATCGCCCGGCACCAGCATCTCGCCGCCCTGCGCAACGCGATGCGGCCAATAGGTGAAACGATCGGTCTCGTCGCGTGGCCCGACGATGTAACCGGGACGCACGATGGTCGTGCGCTCGCCGAACTGCTTACGCACCTCGGCTTCGCTGAGCGCCTTCAGCGGGCCATACAGATTCTCGATGTCGGCGCGCAGATTTTCCTGCGTTTCGGCCATCGCATCCTTGCCCTTGTACTGTGCCAGCGGCGCGTCTTCGCCGATGCCCGGCTTGCTGCCGTCGGCATAGACCGAAATCGTGGAGATGAAAAGATAGTGGGCGACATTGCCCTTCAGCACCGCACCGGCATCGCGCACCCAGAACGGCAGGCTGGTCGGGTTGTCGATGCACACATCCCACTTGCGCCCTTCCAGCGCTTTCAGATCGCCAGTATTGCGGTCGCCATGCAACTGTTCGACCTCGCCGGACCATTCCGGCGACGGCCGCTTGCCGCGATTGAACAGCGTCACCTTGTGCCCACGCGCCAGCGCGTAGTCGACCTGGAACGGACCGGTGAAGCCGGTTCCGCCCAGGATGAGGATATTCAACGGTTTGGCGGCCCGACCCACGGCTCCGGACTGCGCCCACGCCAAAGTAGGCAAAGTCGCGGCAGCAGCGGCAAGCGCGCTGAGTTTGAGTAGATCACGGCGGCTGGTCATGGAAGAACTCCCTGGCTGACGGTGATGAAGCGAGCAGCCTTCATAACACCGTGCCGCGACCCGCGCCTATGGCAAAAGTAGGGGGAGATCGTAGGGTGGACCTCGGCCCACCATTGCCGTGTATCAGATTGCTACGATGCAGGAACGAAGAGAACCGCAGCAAGGGCTTCTGGGGACTCGCATCAACCCAAGGATCGTCATCCCGGCGAACGCCGGGACCCAAGCCGGCGCGCGCGTGAAGTTGGGTCCCGGCATTCGCCGGGATGACGGCCCAATGGTGGGTCGGTCTGCTTCAGCATCAGGCAAAGAAAAAGCGGGCCGAAGCCCGCTTTTTCTTCAACATCTCGCAATAGCGCGACGGCTTATTCGGCCGCGACGCCCTCGCCTTCTTCCACGGCCTTCATCGACAGGCGGATACGGCCCTGCTTGTCGACTTCCAGCACCTTGACCTTGACGATGTCGCCTTCCTTCAACACGTCGCTGACCTTCTCGACGCGGTCGCTGGAGATCTGCGACACGTGGACCAGACCGTCCTTGCCCGGAGCGATGGTGACGAACGCACCGAAGTCCATCAGCTTGGCGACCTTGCCCTCGTAGATGCGGCCCGGCTCGACGTCGGAGGTGATCTGTTCGATGCGCGCCTTCGCGGCCTGACCGGCGGCGCCGTTGACCGAAGCGATGGTGATGGTGCCGTCGTCCTGGATGTCGATCTGCGTGCCGGTTTCCTTGGTGATGGCCTGGATCACCGAACCGCCCTTGCCGATCACTTCGCGGATCTTGTCGGGGTGGATCTTGATGGTGATCAGGCGCGGCGCGAATTCGCTCAGCTCCTGGCGCGGCGCGGTCATCGCGCTGGCCATCTCGCCGAGGATGTGCAGACGGCCGGCCTTAGCCTGCGACAACGCCTGCTTCATGATTTCCTCGGTGATGCCTTCGATCTTGATGTCCATCTGCAGCGCGGACACGCCGTTCTGGGTACCGGCCACCTTGAAGTCCATGTCGCCCAGGTGATCTTCGTCACCCAGGATGTCGGAGAGCACGACGAAGTCGTTGCCTTCCTTGACCAGACCCATGGCGATACCGGCGACGGGCGCGGTGATCGGCACGCCGGCATCCATCAGCGCCAGCGAGCTGCCGCAGACCGAAGCCATCGAGGAGGAACCATTGGACTCGGTGATTTCCGAGACCACGCGGATGGTGTACGGGAAGGCTTCCATGGTCGGCATCACCGCCAGCACACCGCGCTTGGCGAGGCGGCCGTGGCCGATTTCGCGACGCTTCGGGCCCATCATGCGGCCGGCTTCGCCCACCGAATACGGGGGGAAGTTGTAGTGAAACAGGAAGTGGTCCTTGTACTCGCCGGAAACGGCGTCGATGACCTGACCGTCACGGGCGGTGCCCAGGGTGACGGCGACTATCGCCTGCGTTTCACCGCGGGTGAACAGCGAGGAACCATGCACACGCGGCAGCACGCTGACCTTGGAGCTGATCGGGCGCACGGTGTCCAGCGCACGGCCATCGATGCGGACCTTGGAAGCCAGCACCGAACCACGCATGGTCTGGTATTCCAGCTCGCCGAATTCCTTCGACAGATCGCCGGCGCTCCAGCCATCGGCTTCGGCGCGGCCGGCCAGACCCTGGAACACGTCCTTCTTGATCGCGGCGATGGCGTCGCGGCGCTGCAGCTTGTCGCGCACCTGGAAGGCGGATTCGAGCTGGGTGCCGACGGCTTCCTTCAGGGCGGAGATCAGCGCGTCTTTCTTGGCCGGGGCCGACCATTCCCAGTTCTTGGTGCCGGCTTCGGTGACCAGCTCGTTGATGATGTTGATGACCTTCTGCATCTCGCGATGGCCGAACATCACCGCGCCCAGCATCACGTCTTCCGACAGCTCGGCGGCTTCGGATTCGACCATCAGCACGGCGTTGGAGGTACCGGCGACGACGAGTTCCAGCTTGGAATCCTTCAGCTCGCTGACGGTCGGGTTGAGCACGTACTCACCGTTGATGTAACCGACCTTGGCCGCGCCGATCGGACCGTTGAACGGCGCGCCGGTCAGGGCCACGGCGGCGGAGGCGCCGATCAGGGCCGGAATGTCGCCGTCGATTTCCGGGTTCAGCGACATCACCGTGGCGATGACCTGCACTTCATTGCGGAATTCTTCCGGGAACAGCGGACGCAGCGGACGGTCGATCAGGCGCGAGATCAGGGTTTCCTTCTCCGTGGCGCGGCCTTCGCGCTTGAAGAAGCCGCCCGGGATGCGGCCACCGGCGTAGAAACGCTCCTGGTAGTCGACGGTCAGCGGGAAGAAGTCCTGGCCTTCGCGCGCGTTCTTGGCGGCGACTGCGGAAACCAGCAGCACGGTGTCGTCGAACTTGACGATGACGGCGCCGCCGGCCTGGCGGGCGATCTCGCCGGTTTCCAGGGTGACCTGGTGTTTGCCGTACTGGAAGGTCTTGGTAATTTTTGCCACGTTTGATTCCTTGGTGATGCGCTATCGGTTGAACCGGATGCGACCCTTGCCGCACGCGGATGGCCGGGTTGGTCCGGCCGAGTGTTGCGATGTTTGGCGATGTTGGAAACTTTTTCCGCCGGGACATTTTCCGCCCCGGAAATGCAAACCGCGGCGCATCACTGCGCCGCGGTCGGTATTGGGTTTAGCGACGCAGGCCGAGTTTCTCGATCAGGGTCTTGTAGCGCTCGCCGTCCTTCTTTTTCAGATAGTCGAGCAGGCTGCGGCGGCGGTTCACGAGCTGAAGCAGGCCACGGCGGCTGTGGTGGTCTTTCTTGTGGGTCTTGAAGTGGCCGCTGAGCTGTTCGATGCGGGCGGTGATCAGGGCGACCTGGACTTCCGGGGAACCGGTGTCGGCGGGACCGCGCTTGTTATCTTCAATGACTTTCTGGGTATCGATGGGCATGTGCTTTTTTCTCTTGAGATGCGTGGCCTGCAGGAACGCGCTGGATCCCAGGATTAGGGATGCGGTGCGCACCGCGGACTCGCCGTTTACGATGGGATGTTGCGAGTGCGATCAGTGATGATCGAGGATGCCGAAAAGGCCGCGGCATTGTAGTCGCCGAAGCCTTGCAAAACAAGGTTTTACTGCGCCGGCGCTGGATTTCCGGCCGGCTCGGGCCAGTTGAACAGGCGCTGCGGGGCCAACACCCTGCCCTCGTCCAACTGGGCCAGGCCCAGCACCCGCCCGTCGGCGGCATAGACGGCGCACGGCCCCACGGAGCCGGGAATCCCCGGCAGACGCTGGCCCTGGCTGAAGCGGCGGGCCGCCTCGTCGGTCAAGTCGATGCGGCGGAAACCGATCAGGCCGGCGTCCAGCGGCAGCAGACAGGCATCCAGACTGCGTTCGTCGCGCTGGGCCAGGGCCTGCAGCGCCTCGAGCGTCCACATGCGCGGCTCGCGGAACGGCTCCACCCACAGGCGGCGCAGCTCCACCACATGCGCGCCACAGCCCAGCAGCTCGCCCAGGTCGCGCACCAGACTGCGCACATAGGTGCCGGAACCGCATTCCACCTGCAGCCGCAGCAGCGGCTCGTCGCCGTCCAGCAGGTCGGCAGCCGACTGCAATTCGAAACGGTGGACCTCGATCGCGCGCGGTTCCACTTCCACGATCTCGCCACGCCGGGCTTTGGCGTACAGCGGTTCGCCGCCGCGCTTGAGGGCCGAATAAATGGGGGGACGTTGCTGGATGCGACCGGTGAGCTGGCGCAGCGCCGCGTCGATCTGCGGCAGCGTGTACTTCTGCACCGGACGTTCGCGCAGCGGCTGGCCTTCGGCGTCGTCGGTATCGGTGGTGATGCCCAGGCGCGCGACCGTGTCGTAGGCCTTGCGCGCGCCCAGTAGATTGCCGGCGATTTTGGTGGCCTCGCCGAAGCACAGCGGCAACAGGCCGGTGGCCAGCGGATCCAGACTGCCGGTATGCCCGCCCTTCTGCGCGCGGAACAGGAAACGCGCCCGCTGCAAAGCCTGGTTGGAGCTCAGCCCTTGCGGCTTATCCAGCAACAGGATGCCGTCGAGGCGGCGGAATTTGACCTTGGGCTGCATGGCGGCGGGAAGCATAGCTTCCCTTCTCCCTCCGGGAGAAGGTGCCCGGAGGGCGGATGAGGGAATGGACTATCAGTTGCAGTGCAGCTTACGTGACTCGGAATTCTCCCTCCCTCATCCGGCGCTGCGCGCCACCTTCTCCCGGAGGGAGAAGGAACAGCATCACTCGTCTTCGTCCACCGGCGGCGGCGGCAGATCGCGCAACAGGTTCTCGATGCGCTCGCCGCGGTCCACGGAATCGTCGTAGTGGAAATGCAGTTCGGGCACGTGGCGCAATTTCATCGCCTTGCCCAGCTGGTAGCGAATCTGCGGCGAAAGCTCCTTCAGATCCTTCACCGCTTCGGCCGAACGCTCCTGCATCAACGCGGTGACGAACACCTTGGCGTGGGCCAGGTCACGGGTGACTTCCACATCGGACACACTAACCGACGGCAAGCCGTGTTCGCGCACGAACTCGTGCACCAGCTTGCCCAGTTCGCGGCGGAGCTGGGCGGAAACGCGGTCGCTGCGGTGGAATGATTTGATTGGCATTGGAAAAGCTTCCCGGTTGTGGGTCGAAGGTCGCCGGCTGCTGGAGAGGCTCCAGGAACCGACGCCCTACAACCACGAACCCGTTACAGCGTGCGCTGCACTTCGATGCGCTCGAAGCACTCGATCTGGTCGCCCGGCTGCACATCGTTGTACTGCTTCACGCCGATGCCGCACTCGGTGCCGTTGCGCACTTCGTCCACGTTTTCCTTGAAGCGGCGCAGCGATTCCAGTTCGCCTTCGAACACCACCGTGCTGTCGCGCAGCACGCGGATCGGCTTGTTGCGCTTGACCGTGCCCTCCACGACCATGCAACCGGCGACCGCGCCGAACTTGGAACTGCGGAACACGTCGCGGACTTCGGCGATACCGATGATCTCTTCGCGGATCTCCACGCCCAGCAGACCGGAAGCCACTTGCTTCACCTGGTCGATCACGTCGTAGATGATCGAGAAGTAGCGCAGATCGATGCCGTTGGATTCGACGATGCGGCGCGCGGCCGCATCGGCACGGACATTGAAGCCGATCATGGTGGCCTTGGAGGTCAGCGCCGAATTGGCGTCGGACTCGGTGATGCCGCCCACGCCGGAGTGGATGATGTTGATCCGGATCATGTCGTTGGACAACGCCACCAGCGACTGCTTCAGCGCTTCCACCGAACCCTGTACGTCGGCCTTGATGACCAGGTTCAGGACCAGTTGGCCCTCGCCCTTGCCCAGCTGCGACATGATGTCTTCCATGCGGCTGCCGGCGGACTGCACCAGGCGCGACTCGCGGCGCTTGATGTCGCGCTGCTGGGCCACGTCCTTGGCCAGACGTTCGTCGGCGACGACGACGAAATCGTCGCCCGCATCCGGCACGCCCGACAGGCCGAGCACCTGCACCGGAATCGACGGACCGGCTTCGGCCGGTTGGCCGCCGGTTTCGTCGAACAGTGCGCGCACGCGTCCGTACTGGGTACCGCAGACCAGATAATCGCCCTTCTTCAGCTGGCCCTGTTGCACGAGCACTGTGGCGACGGGGCCACGGCCCTTGTCCAGCGAAGACTCGATGACCACGCCACTGGCGCGGCCTGTGGGCGCAGCCTTCAGCTCCAGCACTTCGGCCTGCAACAGGATCGAATCCAGCAGGTTGTCGACGCCGGCGCCAGTCTTGGCCGAGACCTCGACAAACTGTGTGTCGCCGCCGAACTCTTCCGCCACCACGTCGTGGGTCAGGAACTCGTTCTTCACGCGACCCGGATCGGCATCGCTCTTGTCCATCTTGTTGACCGCCACGATCAGCGGCACGTTGGCCGCCTTGGCCAGCTTCACCGCTTCGATGGTCTGCGGCATGACGCCGTCGTCGGCGGCCACCACCAGCACCACGATGTCGGTGAGCTTGGCGCCGCGGGCGCGCATCTGGGTGAAGGCGGCATGGCCCGGCGTATCCAGGAAGCTGATGACGCCCTTGCCGGTTTCGACGTGGTACGCGCCGATGTGCTGGGTGATGCCGCCGGCTTCGCTATTGGCGACTTTGGTGCGGCGGATGTAATCCAGCAGCGAGGTCTTGCCGTGATCGACGTGACCCATGATGGTGACCACCGGTGGACGCGGCGATTGCTCGCCCTGGTCGGTTTCGCTGTGGGCGATCAGGTGGTCCTCGACGTCGCCGCTGTCGGCGCGCACCACGTTGTGGCCGAGTTCTTCGGTCACCAGCGCGGCGGTGTCGTGGTCGATGCTCTGGGTGATGGTTGCCATGACGCCCATCTTGAACAGCGCCTTGACCACGTCGCCGCCCTTGAGCGCGAGCTTCTGCGCCAGGTCGGCCACGGTGATGGTCTCGCCGATGGCCACGTCGCGCACGACCGGTGCGGTCGGACGCTCGAAGCCATGGGTGCCGGTGCCGCCACGCGATTGTTCCTGACGGCGCGGCTTGGGCTTGCCGCGGGTGGTCGTGCGGCGGGCGCGATCGGCGGCGGAAAGATGCAGCTGCCCCGCGAAACGCTGGGTGCTGTCGTCGTCTTCCACACCGGCGACCATCGCGTGCGAGCCGCGGGTCTTGTGCTTGCTGGCGGGAGTGGCGTTGCGGTCGTCGACCCGCGGCGGATCCTTGCGCACCGGCGGCTTGGGCACATGGTGTCCGCTGGGCTTGGCCGGTCGCGCGGTGGTGGTATCGTCGTCGGTGGACGCAACGCCGGTGGCGGCGGCGACTGCTTCGGCTTCGGCCTGCAGGCGTTCGGCTTCGGCCTTGAGGCGTACCGCCTCTTCTTCCAGGCGCAGACGCTCGCGCTCATCGGCGCGTTTCTTGTCGGTCTCGGCCAAGCGCTGCTGTTCTTCCAGATTGCGCTGGTTGGATTCCTGCAGCTTGCGCAGCGCATCAGCGCGCTCGTCGCTGGGCGGCGCTTCGACCTCATCGCTCTTGATGTAGGTGCGCTTCTGGCGCACTTCCACGTTGACCGTGGTCTTGGTGCGGCCGGCGGCGACCGTCACTTCCTGCACCTTGCGGCGATTGAGCGTGATCTTCTTCGGCGCAGCGTCGTCCTCGGCGGGCTTGTCGGCCTTGCCATGGGTGCGGCGCAGGAAGCCGAGCAGTTTCATCTTCTCGGTGCTGGTCACAGGCTGATCGGGACCGCTGAAGCTCATGCCGGCCTCGGCCAGTTGCTCAAGCAGTTTCTCGACCGGCGTATTGACCAGTTCGGCAAGCTTGCGGATGGTGGTTTGCTGCGTCATTCGGATCCTGTGACCTTCGTATGCGTCCCCCGCCTATTGCGAAGGGAACGCGGATTCTAGCCCTGTATTCTGCAGGGCGGCGTTCATTGCCGGCTCATTCGCCGCATTCCAGACGTGCCAGCGTGGCATTCATTCGCCACGCTCCAGACGAGCAATCTCCTCGGCGCGGGCCGCCAGGATCAGCGCCTTGGCGCGATCCTCGTCCAGCCCTTCGATGCCGAATTCGACGATCTCGTCCGTGCTCAGGTCGGAAAGATCCTCGCTGGTGCGCACGCCATGCCCGGCCAGCGCATAGGCGGTTTCATCGTCCATGCCTTCCAGGGCCAGCAGGTCTTCCGCCGGCTGGTTCTCGTCGACTTCCTCTTCCTCGGCCAGGGCCTCGTTGAGCAACGCGTCGCGGGCACGGGCGCGCAGTTCCTCGACGATATCCTCGTCGAAGCCCTCCACCGCCAACAGCTCGCCGACCGGCACGTAGGCGATTTCCTCGACCGTGTTGAAGCCTTCAGCCACCAGGATGGCCGCGATTTCCTCGTCCACCTCGAGCTTGTCCACGAACAGCTGACGGGCGACTGCCTGCTCGGCCTCGGACTTGGCCGAGACCTGATCCTGGGTCATCACATTCAGCTGCCAACCGGTCAGGCGGCTGGCCAGGCGTACGTTCTGGCCGCCCTTGCCGATGGCCTGGGCCAGGCGATCTTCAGCCACGGCCAGATCCATGGAGTGCTTTTCTTCATCGACGATGATCGACTGCACTTCCGCCGGCGCCATCGCGTTGATGACGAAATTGGCGGCGCTGTCGTTCCACAGCACGATGTCCACGCGCTCGCCATTGAGCTCGTTGGAAACCGCCTGCACGCGCGAACCGCGCATGCCGATACAGGCGCCGATAGGGTCGGTGCGGGTGTCGTGCGCCAGCACCGCGATCTTGGCGCGGTCGCCGGGGTCGCGTGCGCAGGCCTTGATCTCGACCAGACCTTGGCCCACTTCCGGCACTTCCAGCTTGAACAGTTCGATCATGAATTCCGGGGCGGCGCGGCTGATGAACAGCTGCGGGCCGCGCGGCTCGGTGCGCACGTCGAACAGGTAGCCGCGCACGCGGTCGCCGGCGCGCAGGGTGTCGCGCGGGATGCCCTTGTCTTTGGGGATGAAGGCTTCGGCGTTGCCGCCCAGGTCCACGTAGATATTGCCGCGTTCGGCGCGCTTGACGATGCCGGTGACCAGCTCGCCGATGCGGTCCTTCCATGCGTCCACGACCTGGGCGCGCTCGGCCTCGCGCACGCGCTGCACGATGACCTGCTTGGCGGCCTGCGCGGCGATGCGTCCGAAATCGGGGTTCTCGATCTGTTCTTCCACGTAGTCGCCCACTTCGGCGCCATCGCTTTCGTCCAGGGCGTCCATCAGACGGATCTGGAAGTCGGGGGACTCCATGACCACGTCGTCGGCCACCACTTCCCAGCGGCGGAAAGTCTCGTACTCGCCGGTCTTGTGGTCGATGGTCACGCGGGTCAGCACTTCCTGGTCTGGATAGCGCTTCTTCGCCGCCGACGCCAGCGCGGCCTCGATGGCATCGAAGATCACTTCGCGCGGCACGCCCTTTTCGTTGGCGACCGCATCCACTACCAGCAACAATTCCTTACTCATCGTTTACTCCGCGCGCGGCCGCTTGGCCGCCGGTTGGTTGGGTTTTGCCTGGCCCGGTTGCTTGGGGGCCGGTTTCTTGGAAGCCGATTTCCTGGCCGGTTTTTTCTTGGTCGCTTTCTTCGCCGCCTTCTTCACTGGCGCTGTCTTCTTCGTTGCCGCGTTGGCCGCAGCCGGCTTGGCCGGGCCGGCTTTCTTAGGCTGCGGCGCGAAACCCAGCGCCACCCAGTCGGGCATGATTCTGGCCTTGTCCACGTTCTCGAACGCCACGGTCATCTCGGCGTTGTCGACTTGAAACACGATATTGCCGCCCTCGATGCGGACGATCTGGCCCTGCAGTCGGCGGCGCCCGTCCTGCGGCAATCGCAGCACCACCTTGGCCGACTCGCCCTGGTGACGGGCGAACTGCGCCAGCGTAAACAAAGGGCGCTCGATACCGGGTGAGGATACTTCCAGCGTGTAGTTGCCGGTGATCGGATCCTCGACATCGAGCTGGGCGGAAACCTCGCGGCTCACCGCTTCGCAATCCTCGATATTGACCACACGCGTGGCCAGCTCGGCCTCGGTCACGTCGATATACAGGCGCAAGGTGGCGCTGCCCGGCGCGGGCAGGTACTCGGCGCCCAGCAACTCCAGGCCCAGGGCCTGCACTGTGGGGGACAGCAGGTTCGCGATTTGTTTTGCCTTGTCGCTCACGTGATGACGGTTTGCCAAAAGGGAGAAAAAGTAACGGCCCAAAAAGTGACGGCCCGGAAACAACAAAGGGCCCTGATGGGCCCCTTGTCCGATACTGCTGGATTCCGGTGTGGAGGCGGGAACATTCGCCTTCACTAGCCCAGGCCTTGGTCGGTAAAAAAGCCTCTGCAAGAGACTTTCCATCGAACCGAAAAGCTTGGTAGCGGGGGCAGGATTTGAACCTGCGACCTTCGGGTTATGAGCCCGACGAGCTGCCAGACTGCTCCACCCCGCATCAGAAGCGGAATTATGGTGACTCGAACCTTTTATTGCAAGCCCGCATCGCCGCGAGGTTCAGCCAGCGAAGGCCTGCTGGCACCACGCCATGATCGGATTCCAGAAGATTCCCAGCACCAGCAGCGCCAGCGCATTGACGCCGAACACCACCGGAACCACGCGGTCGCCTCGCACCGGCGGAAGCTCGCCGACGGGCTCATCGAAGTACATCACCTTGATCACGCGCAGATAGTAGTAACCGCCGATCACAGCGCAGACGACGCCCAGCACGGCCAGCCACACCAACCCTCCCTCCAGTGCCGCGCCCAGCACCACCAGCTTGGCCCAGAAACCCAGGAAAGGCGGTACGCCGGCCAGCGAAGCCATCACGCACAACACCAATCCGGCCTGCCATGGATTCCGCGCATTCAGGCCCTTGAAGTCGTCGATCTTGTCGGCTTCGAAACCTTGACGCGACAACACGATGATGGCGCCGAACGCCGCGGCCGACATCACCGCGTAGCTGATGCCGTAGAACAGCGAGGCCGCATAACCGCGCGCTTCGCCGCCGGCCAGACCCAACAGCAGGAAACCCACGTGCGAGACCGTCGAATAGGCCAGCATGCGCTTGAGGTTGGTCTGCGCGATGGCGATCACGTTGCCGATCACCAGCGAAGCGGCGGCGAGCCCGGCGAGCATCAGGTGCCACTGCTCGGACATCGGGCCCACGCCGTTTTCCAGCAGCCGATAGGCCATGCCGAAGGCGGCGAGCTTGGGACCAGCGCTGATGAATAAAGTTATCGGCGTCGGCGCGCCCTGATAAACGTCGGGCAGCCACATATGAAAAGGAGCAGCGCCCAGCTTGAACGCCAGTCCGGCGACCAGGAACACGACGCCGGTCAGCAACAGGGCCTTGTCGGCGACCTGATCGGAGGCAGCGTGGATACCGGCGAGGTCCAACGTGCCGGTCGCGCCATAGACCAACGACATGCCGTACAGCAGCAACCCCGAAGCGAGCGAGCCGAGCACGATGTACTTCATGCCCGCTTCGGTGGAAAGACCGTTGTCGCGGTCCAGCGCAACCAGCGCATAGGAACACAGCGCCAGCAATTCCAGCCCCAGGTAGACCAGGACCATGTTGCCCGCCGACACCAGCATCATCATGCCGGCCGTGGCGAACAAGATGAGCACCGGCACTTCGCCCGGATAGAGTTTGCGCTCGCGCAGGTACGGCCAGGCATAGAGCAGCGACAGCGCGCTGACTCCCAGGATCACCACCTTGCTGACATCGGCCATCACATCGCGCACGAACATGCCGCCGAACACGGTGCCCTGCCCGCCCGTGCCGCAGGCGATCATCGCCAGCACGCCGGCCAGCAAAGCCAACGCCAGGGCGTGAGTGATCACGCGGCGATTGGCGTCCAGAAACAAGTCCAGCATCAGCAGCGCGAAAGCGCCCCCGATCAGCACCAGCTCGGGCAGCAGCGGCATCAGGTCGGCGGTGGCGGCGGATAACGTCGGCGTGGTCATCATTCTTCCTTACAGCTTGCTGTTGGCGAGCTGCATCGCCAGTTGTGCGATCGACGGCTCCATGAGGTCGGTCAGCGGCTTCGGCCAGACGCCGATCGCCAGCACGCCCAAGGCGAACACACCCAGCACCAGTATTTCCCGACCGTTGAGGTCCTTCATTTCCGCCACGTGTGCGTTAGCCACTTCGCCATACATCACGCGCTTCACCAACCACAACGTGTAGGCCGCGCCGATGATCAAGGTAGAGGCCGCGGTCAGCGCAAGATAGGGATGCTTCTGGAAGCTGGCCACGATGACCATGAATTCGCCGACGAAACCGCTGGTGCCCGGCAGACCGGCGTTGGCCATGCCGAAGAATACGAACAGCAGCGCGAACCACGGCATCACGTTGGCCACGCCGCCGTAGTCGCGGATCATGCGCGTATGCATCCGGTCGTACAGCACGCCCACGCAGGAGAACATGGCGCCGGAAACGAAGCCGTGCGAGATCATCTGCACCATCGCGCCCTGCAGGCCCAGACGAGCGCCGTCCAGGTTGCCGTAATCGCGGATGAGACCGAATGCGACGAAGATGCCCAGCGTCACGAAGCCCATGTGCGAGACCGACGAATAAGCGATCAGCTTCTTCATATCGTCTTGCACCAGCGCCACCAGACCCACGTAGACAACGCCGATCAGCGATAGCGCGATCACCAGCCAGGCCCATTCGTGGCCGGCGTCGGGAAGGATCGGCAGGGTGAATCGCAGGAAACCGTAGCCGCCGATCTTCAGCATGATCGCCGCCAGGATCACCGAACCGGCGGTCGGCGCCTCCACGTGCGCGTCAGGCAACCAAGTGTGCACCGGGAACATCGGCACCTTGACCGCGAAGGCGACTAGGAAGGCGAAAAACAGCCAGGTCTGCTCCTTGGCGTTGAGCGACAACTGGTACAGGTCCGCGAACTGGAAGCTGCCGCCTTTCAGATACAGATAGATCAATCCCACCAGCATCAGCACCGAGCCGAGGAAGGTGTACAGGAAGAACTTGACCGAAGCGTAGATGCGGCGCGGCCCGCCCCAGACGCCGATGATCAGGAACATCGGGATCAGCATGGCCTCGAAAAATACGTAGAACAGCATCGCGTCAGTGGCGCAGAACACGCCGATCATCATGCCTTCCAGGAACAGGAAGGCCGCCACGTACTGACTGACGCGTTTCTCGATCACCGTCCATGCGCCGATCAGCGCCAGCGCGGTGGTCAGCGTGGTCAGCACGATCAGAGCGATGGAAATGCCGTCGGCGCCCAGGTTGTAGCCGATGTCGTAAGCCGGAATCCAGGCGTGCGCTTCGACGAACTGCATGCCCGGATCGGCCGAATTTATACCGGTCAGCAGGCCGATGCTGGCCACGAAGGTCAGCAGCGCCACGCCCAACGCGGTCCAGCGCGCGGCGCTCGGGCGGGCATTGCCCAGCGCGAGGATCAGCGCGCCGCCCAGCATGGGCAGCCAGATCAATACACTCAATAAAGGCCAGTTCGACACGTGTTCTTAATCCGTCAGTTCAACGCCGCGGCGTTCATTGCCAAAACCGGATGAGTACGGCCAGGAGTGCAATCAGGCCGAGGATCATCGCGAAGGCGTAGTGGTAGAGGAAACCCGATTGGGTGCGTCGCAACAGATTGGCTGCCATGTCGACCAGCTTGGCGCTGCCGTTGACCGCCACGCCATCGATCACCTTGCTGTCGATGGCGCGCGACAGATCGCCCAAGGCCACGCCGCCGCCGGCGAAACCGCCGATCCACAAGGTGTCCATCCAGTATTTCTTGTCGAGGATATTGGCCAGGAAGGCACCGACCTTGCTGTGGCGCATGCGCGCCGGCAGTTCCGGCGACGCGAAGACGTACAACCCTGTCGCCGCCAGGAAGCCCGCCAGCGCCAGCCAGAACGGCGGGGTCTTCAGGCCGTGCACGACGAATTCCACTGGGCCGTGGAACTCTTCCTTCAGCGCCATCACCGTGTCGCGCGCCGGGTCCATGAAATCGATCGCGCCACTGAAGAAGGTGAGCGCCTGTCCAGGGACCGAAGACGCCGCGTGATGGCCCATCCAGTCGGTGCCGAACAGCATGGGACCGATGGTGAAGAAGCCGATCGCTACGGAAGGAATCGCCAGGAGAATCAACGGAACGGTCACGACCCACGGAGATTCATGGGGCTCATGGGCGCCATGACCATGATCATCGTGCGCGTGGTCGTCATGCGCATGCGCCGCGTGGCCGTGGCCATGGTCGTCGTGAGCATCACGGAAGCGCTCCTTGCCGTGGAAGGTCAGGTACAGCAGGCGGAAGCTGTAGAAGCTGGTCACGAACACGCCACCCAGCACCGCCCAGTAGCCGTAGGTGGCGATCCAGTTGTTGGCTTCGTGCGCGTGGTGCGCCGCGGCTTCGATGATGGTGTCCTTCGAATAGAAGCCTGAGAAGAATGGCGTACCCACCAGCGCCAGCGTGCCGATCCACATGGTGATGAAGGTGATCGGCATGTACTTGCGCAGACCGCCCATCTTGCGCATGTCCTGCTCATGGTGCAGGGCGATGATCACCGAGCCCGCGCCCAGGAACAGCAGCGCCTTGAAGAAGGCGTGGGTCATCAGGTGGAAGATCGCGGCCGAATACGCCGACACGCCCAGCGCCACCGTCATGTAGCCCAGCTGCGACAGCGTGGAATAAGCGACCACGCGCTTGATGTCGTTCTGCACGATGCCGATCAGGCCGGTGAAGAAGGCCGTGGTGGCGCCGATGAACAAGACGAAGTTGAGCGCCGTCTCCGACATTTCGAACAGCGGCGACATGCGCGCCACCATGAAGATGCCGGCGGTGACCATGGTCGCGGCGTGGATCAGCGCCGAAATCGGCGTCGGGCCTTCCATCGAGTCCGGTAGCCAGACATGCAGCGGCACCTGCGCGGATTTGCCCATCGCGCCGATGAACAGGCAGATGCAGATGATCGTGGCCACGCTCCACGGATGCCCGGCGATCACCTGCGCGGTGACGCCTTTCAGCATCGGCGCATTGGCGAACACCGTGGCGTAATCCAGCGTGCCGAACCAGAACAGCACCGCCGCGATGCCCAGCAGAAAGCCGAAATCGCCGACGCGGTTGACCAGGAAGGCCTTGAGATTGGCGAAGATCGCGCTAGGACGCTTGAACCAGAAACCGATCAGCAAGTACGACACTAGGCCCACCGCTTCCCAGCCGAAGAACAACTGCAGGAAGTTGTTGCTCATCACCAGCATCAGCATGGAGAAGGTGAACAACGAGATGTAGCTGAAGAACCGCTGGTAACCCGGATCGTCGGCCATGTAGCCGATGGTGTAGACATGCACCAGCAGCGAGACGAAGGTCACCACCACCATCATCATCGCGGTCAGCTTGTCGATCATGAAACCGACATGCCCGGAATAGTTGCCGATCTGGAAGAAGGTATAGACGTTCTCGTTGAACGGCGCTGCGCCCCCGACCAACTGGTAAAGCACCCAGCCCGACAATGCGCAGCTGACCGCCACACCCAGGATGGTGACCCAATGTGCGCCTGCGCGGCCCACCTGGCGCCCGAACAGGCCGGCCACGATGCTTCCCAGCAATGGCGCTAGTACGATCGCCAGCAGCACGTTCTTGGAGATGATGATTTCCAGACCCGTCATCGGTGCATCAGCCTTTCAAGGTATCGACTTCGGTCACGTTGATCGTGCGCCGGGTACGGAACAGGGTGACCAGAATGGCCAGACCGATCGCGGCTTCCGCAGCGGCCACGGTCAGGATGAAGAACACGAAGATCTGCCCGTCGGGATCGCCGAACTGGCGCGAAAAGGCGATGAAATTGATGTTCACCGCCAGCAGCATGAGCTCGATCGACATCAGCAGCACGATGATGTTCTTGCGGTTGAGGAAGATGCCGGCGACGCTGATGCAGAACAGCACCGCGCCGAGCGCGAGCAAATGGCCCAGAGCGATCATGGCTTAACCTCCGGTTCGGCCGGCGGCGGCACGATCAGGGTCTCGCGCACCGGGTTTTCCACCGCCACATCGACCATGCGCAGGCGATCGGCGGCTTTGACCCGTGATTGTTCGGCCGGATTCTGGGTCTTGCTGCCTTCGCGTTTGCGCAAGGTCAGCATCACCGCCGCGATCACCGCCACGGTCAGGATCACCGCGGCGAATTCGAACGGCAGCAGGAACTTGGTGAACAGCGTGCGCGCCAGCCATGCCGTGTTGGAGACATCCGCCGCTTCCGATGCCGCGTTGGCCGCGTACGGCGTGACCAGCTTGGCCTTGAATCCGATCAAGGCCAGGATCTCCAACAGCATGACCACCGCCACCAACAAACCGACCGGCAGGTAACGCACCCAACCCTCGCGGAGCTTGACGATATCGATATCCAGCATCATCACCACGAACAGGAACAGCACCATCACCGCGCCTACGTAGACCAGGATCAGCGCCACGCCCAGGAACTCCGCGCCCACCAGCAGCCAGATGCAGGCGATGGAGAAGAACGTCAGGATCAGGCACAGCACCGCATGCACCGGGTTGCGTACGCTGATCACGCCGCCGGCGGCGACGACCGCGACGGCTGCGAATGCGTAGAAGGAAGCGAGCAACAGATCCATCGTGACCTCAGCGAAAGGCGGCGTCGGCAGCGCGGCGCTCGGCGATCTCGGTTTCGAACCGGTCCCCGATCGCCAGCAACTGCGGCTTGGTGACGATGTTCTCGCCACGGTTTTCGAAGTGGTACTCCAGGATGTGGGTTTCCACGATGGAATCCACTGGGCAGCTTTCCTCGCAAAAACCGCAGTAGATGCACTTGAACAGGTCGATGTCGTAGCGCGTGGTGCGGCGGGTGCCGTCCTCGCGCTTTTCCGAATCGATGGTGATGGCCAGCGCCGGACACACCGCTTCGCACAGCTTGCAGGCGATGCAGCGTTCCTCGCCGTTCGGGTAGCGGCGCAACGCGTGCAGTCCGCGGAAGCGCGGCGACTGCGGGAACTTCTCCATCGGGTACATCACCGTGTACTTCGGCTTGAAGGTGTACTTCAAGGTCAGCCAAAGTCCCTGCATAAGCTCCAGCAGCATCAGGCTCTTGAAGTAGTGGGCAACTTTATTCATTACTCAGACGCCCTTCTCGAACACACCAAAGAACACCATCAACGCAGTGACCGCGATCCAGGCGATGGTCAGCGGGATGAACACCTTCCAACCCAGACGCATGATCTGGTCGTAGCGGTAGCGCGGGAAACTGGCGCGGAACCAGATGAACGCGCTGGCGAAGAAACCCACCTTCAGCAGCAGCCACGGCCAGCCGCCTTGCCAGATCCAGTTCACCCAGGGCGACACGTCGCCCGGGTTCCAGCCCTGCAGCGGGCTCAGCCAGCCGCCCATGAAGAACAGCGACACCAGGAAGCTGACCAGGATCATGTTGGCGTATTCGGCCAGGAAGAACAGCGAGAACGCCGCGCCCGAATATTCCACCATGTGTCCGGCGACGATTTCCGATTCGCCCTCGGTCACGTCGAACGGCGCGCGATTGGTTTCGGCCACGCCGGATACCCAGTAGACGATGAACAACGGGAATAGCGGCAGCCAGAACCATTCGAACGGACCGTTGTTGCCGGCCTGCGCCATCACGATGTCGCTCAGGTTCATGCTGCCCGCGGCGATCAGTACGCCGACTAGGGCGAAGCCCATCGCGATTTCGTAGCTGACCACCTGCGCGGCCGAACGCATCGCGCCCAGGAAGGCGTATTTCGAGTTCGACGCCCAGCCCGCGATGATGATGCCGTACACGCCCAGCGAGGTCATCGCCAGCAGATACAACAGGCCCGCGTTGGCGTTGGAAAGCACCAGTTTCGCGTCGAAAGGCACCACGGCCCACGCGGCGAAAGCCGGAGCCAGCGTGATCAGCGGTCCAAGGATGTACATGGTCTTCTGAGCCTTGGCGGGCATCAGGACTTCCTTGAACAGCAGCTTGAACACGTCGGCGAAGGCCTGGAAGATGCCCATGCCCACGTACATCGGCCCGTGGCGCACGTGCATCCAGCCGATCAGCTTGCGTTCCCAGACCACGTAAAAGGCGACCGCGACGATCACCGGTACCGCGATCAACAGGATCTTCAGCACGATCCACAGCACCACGCCGAAACCGCCCAGCCCGAAGAACCATTCGCGCAGGGGATCGATGGCGTTCAACAGAAGCTCGTTCATGCGCGCACCACCGTCACGCGTCCGGCGCCCAGCGGCGCGGTAGCGCCATGTCCGCTTTCGATCCAGGCCGCGCCACGCGCCACGCGCGCGTCGACGAAGACCGGCAAGGTGGCCGTGCCATCGGGTGCGCCGACCTTGGCGACGCCCCCTTCCGTCAGACTCGCAGCTTCGGCATCTTCGGGATTCAGGGTGATACGCGGCGAAACGTTGAGCGGATGCGCCTGCAACGCCTCGGCACGGCGCACGACGCCGTCGGTGCGATAGATCGCAGCGCTTGCCGCCACTTCAAGCCCTTCAGAAGCGGGTGAAGGCGCAGGAGATTTCGCGATCGCAGTAGGTGTCGAAGCAGCACCGGCAACGCGCGCGCCGGCAAGATCGGTGAACTCGAACGCAGGCAACTGCAGTTCGCCGCCGAGTGCGCGCAATACCTTCCAGCCTTCGCGCGCTTCACCCGGCAGCTTGCCGCCGGCTTGGGTGCGCTGATCGACGCCGTCCAGATTGGTCAAGGTCGCTTCGATTTCCGGCAGCGCGCCGATCGGAAGAATCACGTCGGCCACATTGCGAGTCGACTTGCAGGCGAAATGGCTGAAAGCCACGACTTTGGCCGCCTTCAATGCCTTCTGTGCAGCGGCGCCGTCGGCGAAATCCAGGCCCGGTTCGATACCGTAGATCACATAGGCCGCACGCGGCTCGGCGAACATGCCGGCGACATCACGTCTGGCAGGCAACACGCCATTGCGTACCAGACCGACGGCGTTGGCGCCCTGCGGAATACGGCACAGCGAAGCGCCGGTGGCGGCGGCGAATGCCTTGGCGGCAGCGCGGATCGACGCGGCCTGCGGATGGTTCTCGGCCAGCGCGCCGACGATCAATACCGGGCGGCTGGCGCCTTTCACCGCGTCCAGCAACGCGGAATCGTTCAACGCATCGACGAACTTCGACGGCGGCACGATGCGCTTGCCGGCGAGCGAGAAAGCGAAATCGAAGTCGACCGGATTGACCGCATACACCTTGGTCTTGCGGTTCTGGTTGCCCTTGCGGATGCGCTGATGCAGCAACGGCAGTTCATGGCGGATATTGGTGCCGAGCAGGACGACGACGTCGGCCTGCTCGATTTCCGCCAGCGGGGTGGCGAACGGTTCGGCCACCGCGCCATCGGAGAAATCGCGATTGAAGATGCGGTGATCCAGGTTGCCGCTACCCAGGCCTTCGGCCAATCGGGCCAGCAAGCTGCCTTCGTCGTTCGGGGTCGCCGGATGCGCGAGCACGCCCAGATCGTCGCCCTGGTGGGCGCGCAGGATTTCGGCGGCGGCGGCCAGGCCTTCGGCCCAGGACACTTCCTTCCAATCGCTATCGGTACCGCTGTCGCCCACTTTCAGCATCGGCCTGACCGCACGGTCCTCGGCGTACAGGCCCTGGTGCGAATAGCGGTCGCGGTCGGACAGCCAGCATTCGTTGACCGCTTCGTTGTCGCGCGGCACGGTGCGCAGCACTTCGCCGCGGCGCACGTGCAGGAACAGGTTGGAACCCATCGCATCGTGATAGCCGATCGATTCGCGCGCGATCAGTTCCCACGGACGCGCGCGGAACTGGAATACCTTGTTGGTCAGCGCGCCAACCGGACACACGTCGACGACGTTGCCGGACAATTCGGTGGTCAGCGGCTTGCCATCGTAGGTGCCGATCTGCAGGTTCTCGCCGCGGTACATGCCGCCCAGCTCGTAAGTACCGGCGATATCGGCGGTGAAACGGACGCAGCGCGTGCACTGGATGCAGCGGGTCATCTCGGTGGCGACCAGCGGGCCGATGTCCTCGTCCGGCACCACACGTTTGCGTTCCTGGAAGCGGCTGACCGAGCGGCCGTAACCCAGCGACAGGTCCTGCAGCTCGCATTCACCGCCCTGATCGCAGATCGGGCAATCCAGCGGATGGTTGATCAGCAGGAATTCCATCACGTTGCGCTGCGACTTCAACGCTTTGTCGCTGCGGGTGGCGATCTTCATGCCGTCCATCACCGGCGTGGCGCAGGCCGGTGCCGGCTTGGGCATCTTCTCCACTTCCACCAGGCACATGCGGCAGTTGGCGGCGATGGCCAACTTGTCGTGGTAGCAGAAACGCGGAATCGGAATGCCGGCCTTGTCGGCGGCCTGGATGATCATCGAACCCTTGGGCGCAGCCAGTTCGACGCCGTCGATGAAGACGGTGACGTGATCGGGCGCCAGATTCGGATTGACGGGCTGTGCGCTCATGCGGCGCGCTCCTCGACAACACGCTCAAGCTTCTCGTCGACGATGGAACGGCCGTTGAGGATGAAATATTCGAACTCGTTCCAGTAATGCCGCAACATGCCCTGCACCGGCCACGCCGCCGCCTCGCCGAACGCGCAGATGGTGTGGCCCTCGATCTGGCCCGCCGAAGCCTTCAGCGTATTCAAGTCTTCCAGCGTGGCCTTGCCTTCCACCACGCGCGTGATCATGCGGTACATCCAGCCGGTGCCTTCGCGGCACGGCGTGCACTGGCCGCATGACTCAGCGTAATAGAAACGCGCGATGCGCTGGCAGGCACGCACCATGCAAGTGGTTTCGTCCATGACGATGACTGCGCCCGAGCCCAGGCCGGAGCCCGCTTTCTGGATGCTGTCGTAGTCCATGGTCAGGCCCATCATGGTTTCGCCTGGCAATACCGGCATCGACGAACCGCCCGGAATCACCGCCTTCAGCTTGTGCCCGTTGCGGATGCCGCCGGCCATTTCCAGCAATTCGGAGAACGGCGTGCCCAGACGGATTTCGTAATTGCCAGGACGCGCGACATGGCCGGAGACCGAGAAAATCTTCGGGCCGCCATTGTTCGGCTTGCCTAGATTGAGGAACCACTCGGCGCCGTTGCGGATGATCGCCGGCACCGACGCATAAGTTTCGGTGTTGTTGATGGTGGTCGGCTTGCCGTACAGACCGAAATTGGCCGGGAACGGCGGCTTGAAGCGCGGCTGGCCTTTCTTGCCCTCCAGCGATTCCATCAGCGCGGTTTCTTCGCCGCAGATGTAAGCGCCTGCGCCCAGAGCGTTGTAGATCTCGATGTCGATGCCCGATCCGAGCACGTTCTTGCCCAACCAGCCGTGTTTGTAGGCTTCGGCGGTGGCTTCTTCCAGGTGTTCGAAAGGCTCGTGGTGGAACTCGCCGCGCAGATAGTTGTAAGCGGCGCTGGAACCGGTCGCGTAGCAGGCGATGGCCATGCCTTCGATCACCGAATGCGGGTTGTAGCGCAGGATGTCGCGATCCTTGGCGGTGCCCGGCTCGGATTCGTCGGAATTGCAGAGGATGTACTTCTGCATGTCGCCCTTGGGCATGAAGCTCCACTTCAGGCCGGTCGGGAAGCCTGCGCCGCCGCGGCCGCGCAGGCCGGACTGCTTGACCATTTCGACCACGTCGGCCGGCGCGATCTTCTCTTCGATGATCTTGCGCAGCGCGCTATAGCCGCCGGTCTTCAGATAGTTTTCGTACGACCACGGCTTGTCGAAATGCAGCGTGGTGTAGACCACCTGATGCTCTTTCGGTGCGGGGCCGACCGGGCCGTAGCCCTCGGAGGCGTGGGGATGATGTGCCATGCGCTTATTCCAACCCGTCCAGCAGTTCGTCCACCTTCGCGGGCGTGAGCTTCTCGTGGTAGTGGCCATTGATGACGACCACCGGCGCGCCGCAGCAGGCGGCCACGCACTCTTCTTCGCGCTTCAGGTAGACGCGGCCGTCGGCGGTGGATTCGCCCAGCTTGCAGCCGAGCTTCTTCTCCGCATGCGCGACCAGGTCCTCGGCGCCGTTCAACCAGCAGCTGATGTTGGTGCAGAAGGCGACGTTGTTGCGGCCGACCTTCTTGGTTTCGAACATCGAGTAGAAGCTGGCGACCTCGTACGCCCAAACCGGCGGCAGGTCCAGATACTTGGCCACGGCGACGATCAACTCGTCGCTGAGCCAGCCCTGGTTCTGTTCCTGCGCTGCGTGCAAGCCCTGCAGCACGGCCGAACGCTTGCGGTCCGGCGGAAACTTGGCCAACCAGTGGTCGATATGCGCGCGCGTCTTGTCGTTCAACGCCAGCAGCGGATCGACATTGCGCGCCGCTTCGAAATTACCCGTGGCCCTCATCGGTCCACCTCACCAAAAACGAGATCGTAGGTGCCGATCATCGCCACGACGTCCGGCAGCATATGCCCGCTGACGACATGGTCCATCGACGATAGATGGGCGAAGCCCGGCGCACGCAAATGCACGCGGAACGGCTTGTTGGCGCCATCGGAAACGAGATAGCAGCCGAATTCGCCCTTTGGCGCTTCGACCGCGGCGTAGGTTTCGCCGGCAGGCACGCAATAGCCTTCGCTGAAAAGCTTGAAGTGATGGATCAGCGCTTCCATGTCGTCCTTCATTTCCTCGCGCGACGGCGGCGCCACTTTGAAGTTCTGCACCATCACCGGACCCGGATTGGCCTTCAGCCACTTAACGCACTGGGCGATGATGCGGTTGGACTGGCGCATTTCGGCCATACGGACTAGATAACGGTCGTAGCAATCGCCGTTGGTGCCGACCGGAATCTCGAAATCGACCGTGTCGTACTTCGCGTATGGCTGCTTCTTGCGCAGGTCCCAGGCGATGCCCGAACCGCGCAGCATCGCGCCGGTCATGCCCCAGGCACGCGCTTCGTCCGGCGTGATTACGCCGATGCCGACGGTGCGCTGCTTCCAGATGCGGTTGTCGGTGAGCAGGGTTTCGTATTCGTCTACGCGCTTGGGGAATTCGTTGGTGAAATCTTCGATGAAATCCAGCAACGTACCTTCGCGCGCGGCGTTGAAGCGCTTCAGCGCCTTGCCTTTGCGCCAGGGCGATTCCTTGTACTTGGGCATGTGGTCCGGCAGGTCGCGATAGACGCCACCAGGACGGTAGTAAGTGGCATGCATGCGCGCGCCACTGACCGCTTCGTAGCAGTCCATCAGCTCTTCGCGCTCGCGGAAGGCGTACAGCATCACCGCCATCGCGCCCAGATCGAGGCCGTTGGATCCCACCCACATCAGGTGGTTCAAGATGCGCGTGATCTCGTCGAACATGGTGCGGATGTACTGGGCGCGTTCCGGCGCCTGGATGCCCATCAGCCGTTCGATCGCAAGCACGTAGGCGTGCTCGTTGCACATCATGGACACGTAATCAAGACGATCCATGTAGCCGATCGACTGGTTGAACGGCTTGCTCTCGGCCAGCTTCTCGGTGCCACGGTGCAGCAGCCCGATATGCGGATCGGCGCGCACCACGGTTTCGCCGTCCATTTCCAAGATCAGGCGCAGCACGCCGTGCGCGGCCGGATGCTGCGGACCGAAGTTCAGCGTGTAGTTGCGAATTTCCTGCCGGCTTTCGGCAGCATTGCTGGCGAAAGAGATGCCGGATTGCTGGACGGTCACTTGGCGGACTCCCTCGAGGCAGCTTCCCCTGCGGCGGTCGCATAGCGCGCATCGTCGCGAATCACGCGCGGCACACCGACGCGGGGTTCCACCGAAGTCACCGGTTCGTAGATCACGCGTTTCTTCTCTTCGTCGTAGCGCACTTCCACGTTGCCGATCAGCGGGAAGTCCTTGCGGAACGGATGCCCGACGAAACCGTAATCGGTGAGGATGCGGCGCAGGTCCGGGTGGCCCTGATAGAGGATGCCGAACAGATCGAACGCTTCGCGCTCGAACCAGTTGGCGCCGGGCCAGATGTCGGTGACCGAGGCCACCATCGGCAGTTCGTCGTTGGCGGCATAGCAACGCACGCGCAGCAGGCGGTTGTGCCGGTAGGAACGCAGGTGGGCCACGGTGGCGAAACGGTGCACGGGGCCTTCTCCGTGCGGACGGTTTTCCCAGGTGAAGCGTCCCGGACCGAAACCCAGTTCGACGCCGCGGCTGAAACCCTCGGAAGAGACGTTGGCGGTTTCCCACTCGTCGCTGCCGTAACCCAGGTAATCGACGCCGCACAAGTCGACGAGTTGCTCGAAGCCGAAATCGTCTCGCAGGGACAGGCAAGCGGCATGCCACGTCTCCGACGGCACTTCCAGCGTCACTTCACCGCGGGCTTCGGCAATGCTGAGGATCGCGTCCGGAAAACGCGCCTGCAGTTGTTCGATGTAGGTTGCAGCTTGCTCGGCCATGGGGGCGTGGCGTGCTCTTGAGTTAAGGGATCAGCGGGTGGGGCTCTTCAACGGGCAATCGTCTGCGTGCGCCAGATTTTCTTCTGCAGCTGCAAGATGCCGTAGACCAGCGCTTCGGCGGTCGGCGGGCAACCCGGCACGTACACGTCCACCGGCACGATACGGTCGCAGCCGCGCACCACCGAATACGAATAGTGGTAGTAGCCGCCGCCGTTGGCGCAGCTGCCCATCGAGATGACCCATTTGGGTTCCGGCATCTGGTCGTAGACCTTGCGCAGCGCCGGCGCCATCTTGTTGACCAGCGTGCCGGCCACGATCATCACGTCGGATTGGCGCGGCGACGGGCGGAACACAACGCCGTAGCGGTCCAGATCCAGGCGCGAGGCGCCGGCGTGCATCATTTCCACCGCGCAGCAGGCCAGGCCGAAGGTCATCGGCCACATCGAACCGGTGCGCGCCCAGTTCATCAGCGCATCGACGCTGGTGGTCACGTAGCCTTTTTCCAGCAGCGGGTTTTCGCCGTCGGGCCGCAGGATGTCGTCGACCCGCCCTTCCGGGATCGGGTTGGTCATCAGGCGATCGATGGTTCCCAGGACGCTCATGCGATCACTCCCATTCCAGGGCTCCTTTCTTCCAGACGTAAATGAAACCGAGGAACAGCATGCCCACGAACAGGCCCATGGTGACCAGTGCGCGCGCGCCCAGCTCCTGCCAAACCAGGGTCCAGGGCACGATGAAGATGATTTCCAGATCGAAGACGATGAACTGGATGGCGATCAGGTAGTAGCGCACGTCGAACTTCATGCGCGCGTCCTCGAAGGCCTCGAAGCCGCACTCGTAGGGCGAGAGTTTCTGCGCATCGGGACGACGGGGACCGAGGAACCGTCCTATCACCATCAGCGAAACGCCGATGCCGGTAGCGACGATCAGGAACAACAGGGTCGGCAGGTATTCGGCCAGCACGCGTGGTCCTCGGTTGGTTGGCCTGCGGAATGCGCGCCGGTGTGCGCGCGGGTTCCGCCGGATTCGCGTTTTCCCTCACGAGTCCGCGCGTCTGGTGCGCGGGGCTTTGAGAAGAATTCGCATCTTGGTGCCCAAGAGGGGACTCGAACCCCTACGACTTTCGCCGCTACCACCTCAAGGTAGTGCGTCTACCAATTCCGCCACCTGGGCAAACGTATGCGCTTGGGCAAGCCCGAGCGCGGAAACTATTGTAACCGTCTTCAGCCGCCTTGCGGCGGTGTTACGGGCGGCTGCGCTGGCGTCGACGGTGCGGTTTCCTTCACTGCCGGAACTTCCACCGGAACCGATTCGATCGGTGCGGAAGAAGCCGGTGCCGACGGCACGGAGGAAGGCGTCGTGCTGGGCGCTACGATCGGCGCGCTCGGCACCGTCGACGGAGACTGCGACGGTTTCGACAGTTCGCCCGCGGCGGCGGCAGGCGCAGGTTGCTCGGCCATGATGCCGAGATTCTGCTGCACCACCGGACGTGCGCTATGCGACGCCTGCCAAGCCATGAACAGGCTGATGCCGAAGAACACGACGGCCAGCCACTTGGTGCTCTTGGACAGGAAGTTGGACGCGCCACGCGCGCCGAACACGGTGCCGGAAGCGCCGGCACCGAAGCCGGAACCCGCGGCCGCGCCGCTGCCACGTTGCATCAGCACCATTGCGATGATCGCAATGGCCACCAGCACGTAGATCACATTGAGGGTCAACATCAACATTTCTGGATCTCGATCGAATTTGAAAAAAAGAGCCGGGGACGTCAGGCCCGAACCAGCGGATCAGTCGGCTGCAGCCCTTGCGATGGCCAGAAAATCGGCGGCCACCAGGGAGGCGCCACCGACCAGTCCACCATCGACATCGGGTTGCGCGAACAGTTCCGCGGCATTGTCGGGCTTGACGCTTCCGCCATACAGCAGCGGCAGCGAATCGCCAATTCTAGCATCGCGGGCCTTGACCACGCCACGAATGAAGGCGTGCATGTCCTGCGCCTGCTGCGGGGACGCGGTGCGGCCGGTGCCGATGGCCCAGACCGGTTCATAGGCCACCACGGCCTCGCCAAAGGCCCCGATACCGGCCAAATCCAGCACCGGAGCCAGCTGCGCGGCGATCACGGCTTCGGTTCGACCGGCCTCGCGCTGCTCCAGGGTTTCGCCCACGCAGAGGATGGGAACCAGCCCGGCATTCTTCGCCGCGACGAACTTGGCGGCCACTAGCTCGCTGCTTTCGGCGTGGTATTGGCGGCGCTCGGAGTGGCCGACCAGTCCATAGCGGGCGCCCACATCCACCAGCATCGCCGCCGAGACTTCGCCGGTATAGGCGCCCTTCTCGTTGCTGCTGACGTCCTGGGCGCCGAAGAAAATATCGTGGCGTTCGAAGTCCTCGATCAGGTCGCCCAGGTAGGGCATGGGCGGCAGCACCACCACCTCGACGCCCGACAGCGGCAGGCCGGCGGCCAATTCAGCGACCAGGCCCGTGGCGAAAGCACGGGTGCCGTGGAGTTTCCAGTTTCCGGCTACGATCTTGCGGCGCATCGTGCGATTCCTATCCAGTCTGACTCCCGGGGCGCAAAGAATAGCCGATGCCCTGCCCCACCTTCATTCAGGATGCGACCGATGGTTTCCAATGTTCCTGCCGGCTATGCCCTGGTCACCGGCGCCTCCAGCGGCATCGGCGCTGCCATCGCCCGGGAATACGCGCAGCGGGGCGTGCCGTTGATCCTGACCGCGCGCCGCGTGGACAAGCTGGAACAACTGGCAGCCGAGCTACGCGGCAAAGTGAAGGTGGAAGTGATCCCGGCCGACCTCAGCGACCCGAAGGCGCCCGAAGCCCTGTCTACCGAAATCCAACGCCGCGGTCTGCCGGTACGGATTCTGGTCAACAACGCCGGCTATGGCGTGCCCGGCCGCTATCTGACCAAGGACTGGCCAACGCATGCGCAGTTCCTGCAGGTGATGGTGGGCGCGGTCAGCGAACTGACCTGGCGGCTGCTGCCGGCGATCCGGGCCTCCGGCCACGGGCGAATTCTCAATGTGGCCTCGTTCGCCGCATTGGTGCCGGGCGCGGACGGACAGACGCTGTACGCGGCGGTCAAGGCCTATCTAGTGAGGTTCAGCGAATCGCTTGCGCTGGAAAACCTGGATCGGGGCGTGCATGTGACGGCGCTATGCCCAGGCTTTACCTGGTCCGAATTCCATGACGTAACCGGCACCCGCGAAATGATGTCCAGGCTTCCAAAATGGGCGTGGCTCGAAACCGATACGGTAGCCAGGGCGGGTATCGACGGCGTCGAACGCAGAAAGGTCGTCGTGGTACCGGGGCGCGTCTACAAACTGCTCCGTTTCGTCGCCAAGCATCTGCCCGATGGGCTGGTGCTGGGATTGATGGGCAGGAATTCCAAGAAGATCCGCAAGGTGGATTGATTGCTGGATCGAAGCACGTAAGCGGAATAAACCAGGAAATTCCGAGACCGTCATCCCAGCGAAAGCTGGGATCCATCTTGATTTTGCTTCTACCCGCCTACCCGCGAAGATCAAAATGGATCCCAGCTTTCGCTGGGATGACGTCTCGATATTTTTTGTCGCGAGATCGGTTCCAATCGGAACCTTTCCGTTACTACTTCAGCTTGATCTCACGCAACCGCTCTTCCAGGTAACCCTGGGCGGTGATCGGTTCCGGATAGCGCTTGGGATTCTCCGCAGTGATCGTCGACGGCAATACATCGATCAGGAAATCCGGATTGGGATGCAGGAAGAACGGTACCGAATAGCGCGGCTTGCGCGCTTGTTCGCCCGGCGGGTTGGTGACGCGGTGCGTGGTCGACGGATATACGTGATTGGTCAGCCGCTGCAGCATATCGCCGATGTTGACCACGATGGTGTCCGCATCCGAAGTGAATGGCACCCATTCGCCCTGCTGGGATTTGACTTCCAGACCGGCGGCGCTGGCGCCGACCAGTAGCGTGATCAGGTTGATGTCCTCGTGCGCGCCGGCGCGCACGTTGGGGATGTCGTCGGCAGTGATGGGTGGGTAATGGATGGGCCGCAGGATGGAGTTGCCGGAGTCGGTCTTGTCGGCGAAATAGTTCTCCGCCAACCCCAGATGCAGCGCCAGGGCGGACAAAACCCGCGAACCGAGCTGGTCGAGCGCTTCATAAAGCCCGTAACCGTGCTCGCGGAAACCCGGCACCTCATCGGGCCATAGGTTAGGCGGCATGACATCGGCGTATTTCGAGTCGCGCGGAATCTCACGACCGATATGCCAGAACTCCTTCAGATCGAAGTACTTGGAATCCTTCGCAGTCTCTACGCCGAACGGCGTGTAGCCGCGCGCGCCGCCGCTGCCGGGCACGTGATATTTCAGCTTGGTCTCTTCGGGAAGAGCGAAGAAATTGCGGAACACATCGTAAGCGGCATCGATCCCCGGCTGCGGGATGCCGTGGTTGCGGATGCCGGCGAACCCCCACTGCCGATAGGCAGCACCGAGCTCGGCGACGAAAGCTTCGCGGTCGGTATCGAAACGGGTGATGTCGAGGGTGGGAATTCTTGCTGTCATTTTGTGCTCTGGCTTTTTGTTCCCTTCTCCCACCGGGAGAAGGTGGCGCGCAGCGCCGGATGAGGGAGAGGGAATTCCAACCCACGGAAACGGCATCGCAAGCGGAGAGTCCGCTCCCTCATCCGCCCTTCGGGCACCTTCTCCCGAAGGGAGAAGGAAAACTCAAGCCGCCGCGCGTACCGCATCAGCCAGCTTATCCAACGTGTTCTGCATCAAAACGTCATCATCGGCTTCCACCGTCACCCGAACCACCGGTTCGGTGCCGGAAGGACGCAGAAAGGCGCGTCCACGGCCGGAAACCGCGGCCTGCGCCTCGGCCAAGGCGGCCTTGACGCTATCGGCTTCGGTCGGCTTGGCGCCATTAGCTAGACGCACGTTGATGGTCTTCTGCGGCACCATCACCAGCCCTTCCAATGCTTGCCGCAACGACCTGCCCGTGCGGCCCAGCACTTCCAGTACCTGCAGCGCGCTGACGATGCCGTCGCCAGTACTGGTGCGGTCCAGGCATAGCAGATGTCCGGAAGCTTCGCCGCCGAGGATGCCATGCCTCTCGACCAGCGCCTGATGCACGTAACGGTCGCCGACTTTGACGCGCACGAAGTCGATACCCGCCTCGCCGAAGGCGCGCTCTAAACCGTAATTGGTCATCAGCGTACCGACCACGGGGCCGCGCAGACGGCCACTCTTCTTCCAGTCGTTGGCCAGCACATAGATCAGGCCGTCGCCGTCGACGATTTCGCCCTGTCCATCGACGAACAACACACGGTCGCCATCGCCATCGAAAGCGATGCCCAGATCCGCGCCGGTTTCGCGCACGCGCGCCGCCAGCAGTTCCGGATGGGTGGACCCGACGCCATCGTTGATGTTGAGTCCGTTAGGTTCCACGCCGATCGCTTCGACGCGTGCGCCGAGTTCGCGCAGCACGATCGGCCCGACCTGATAGGTCGCGCCATTGGCGCAGTCCACCACGATGCGCATGCCCTGCAGGTCGAACTGCCGCGATACGGAATTCTTGCAAGCCTCCACGTAACGGCCGATGGCATCGCGGGTGCGTACCGCTTTGCCCAACTGTTCGGAAGCCACGGTACGGAACGGATGCTCCAGCGCCGCCTCGATCGCCAGTTCGGTCGCGTCGTCCAGCTTCTCGCCTTCGGCGGAGAAGAATTTGATGCCGTTGTCGTGGTGCGGATTGTGCGAAGCGGAAATCACGATGCCGCCGTCGGCGCGCAGCGAGCGGGTCATGTGCGACACCGCAGGCGTGGGCATCGGCCCCATTAATTCCACATCCACGCCCGCCGCTACCAGCCCGGCCTCGAGCGCGGCCTCGAACATGTAGTTGGAGATGCGCGTGTCCTTGCCGATGATCACCACCGGCTTGCGCCAGTCGCCAGCGCTCTTGACCGAAGCGCGCAGCGCATGGCCGTAGGCATTGCCCAGCCGCAGCATGAAATCGGCCGAGATAGGGCCCTCGCCTACCCGGCCACGAATACCGTCGGTGCCGAAATACTTGCGACTCATGCGGCGTCCACCAGCGGACCCTCCTGCGGCTTGGGTTGTTTCATCATCAACGCCAGCAGGTCGGCCAGGCGGTCACGCAGCTCGCGACGGTCGCAGATCTGGTCGATGGCGCCGTGTTCGACCAGGAACTCGGAACGCTGGAAACCTTCTGGCAAGGTCTCGCGCACGGTCTGCTCGATCACGCGCGGACCGGCGAAACCGATCAGCGCTTCGGGTTCGGCCATGTTGATGTCGCCCAGCATCGCGAACGATGCCGACACGCCGCCGGTGGTGGGATGGGTCATTACCGAGATGTACGGCAAACCGGCCTCGCGCAAGCGACCGAGCGCCGCGGAAGTCTTGGCCATCTGCATCAGCGAAAACAGGCCTTCTTGCATGCGCGCGCCGCCGCTGGCTGAAAAGCATACGAACGGCGAACCTATCTCCAGCGCGCGCTCGGCGCCCAGAGCGAAACGTTCGCCGACCACCGAACCCATCGAGCCGCCCATGAAGGCGAAATCGAATGCGGCGGCGACCAGCGAACGCCCCTTCAGCGGACCCTGCAACACGACCAGCGCATCGCGCTCGCCGGTGGCTTTCTGCGACGCCTTGATGCGGTCGACGTATTTCTTCTGATCCTTGAACTTCAGCGCATCGACCGGACCCAACGCCGAACCGATTTCCTGGGTACTGGCGCCTGCGTCGAACAGCGCGTTCAGGCGCGCGCGCGCGCGGATGGCCATGTGGAAGCCGCACTTCGGACAGACTTCCAGGTTTTCTTCCAATTCGGGACGGTAAAGCACGGAGCCACAGCGCTCGCATTTTTCCCAGAGACCCTCCGGTACGCTGCGCTTGTTCTTGTTGGCGCCCGCCTGGGTGCGGATGCCCGACGGCATCAGTTTGCTCAGCCAGCTCATGCGTTTGCCATGTGTTTGCGACGCCCCGTTCAGTTTCAGCGCTTGGATCAGCGCGGAAGTTTATCCCAGCCGCCGCTTTTTGAGTTCAGCCGTCCAGCGCCCGGCGCAGCGGCTCAAGAAATGCTGCAGCGCGGGATGCGGCTTCCTCAGGCGTTGCGGCGTCCGCCAGGCAAGCCACCAGCGCGCTGCCGACCACCACGCCGTCGGCCTCGACCGCCATGGCGCTGGCGCTGGCCGCATCCTTGATGCCGAAACCGGCGACCACCGGTACCTGCGATTGCGCGCGAAGCGTATGCAGTCGTCCGCCAGCAGCCTGCGTGTCCAGACGGCTGGCGCCGGTGACGCCGGCGAAGCTCACGTAATACAGGTAGCCCTGCGCGGATTCGCACAGCATGGCCATGCGTTCGGGCATGGTGGTCGGCGAAGCGAGCGCGATCAGGTCCAGACCGCGGCGGGTGAAGATCTCGCGCGTCTCGGCGGCTTCTTCCGGCGGCAGGTCGACCAGCAGCACGCCGTCCACGCCGGCCTGTACCGCTTCGTCTGCGAAACGTTCGTTGCCATGAATCTCGACGGGATTCAGATACCCCATCAGCACTACTGGCGTGTCGGCATCGCGCTGGCGGAACTCGGCGACGGCCTGCAGCACGTAGCGCAGACCCGCGCCGCGCCGCAACGCCTGTTCGGAACTACGTTGGATGACCGGACCGTCCGCCATGGGATCGGAGAACGGGACGCCCAGTTCGATCACGTCGGCGCCGGCGGCGACTAGCGCATGCATGACCGGCACGGTGGCCTCCAGCGAAGGATCGCCGGCGGTGACGAAGGGGATCAGCGCTTTGCGTTGGGCGGACTTGAGTTGTGAAAAACGCTGGGCGATTCGACTCACGATGAAGCCTCGTTTGAGCCCCTCTCCCACTGGGAGAGGGGTTGGGGTGAGGGTGCGGCGAAGTCGTGATGATGGATACGCACGTGCTCCGCCGTACCCTCATCCGCCCTTCGGGCACCTTCTCAGCCCTGCACACCCTTCGGGCGCCGCAGGGAGAAGGGAAATGCTTAAAGTTCAAAACCTTCGCGCGCGGCGATGGTATGCACGTCTTTGTCGCCGCGACCCGAAAGATTGCACAGCACCAGCGCCTCCTTGGGCAGCTCGCGCGCTAACTTCATGGCCTGGGCGACGGCGTGACTGGATTCCAGCGCGGCCAGAATCCCTTCGGTGCGCGCCAGCGTATGGAATGCGGCCAGCGCTTCGTCGTCGGTGACGCCCACGTACTGCGCGCGCCCGGCGTCGCTGAGGAAAGAATGCTCCGGACCCACGCCCGGGTAATCCAGGCCGGCGGAGACCGAATGGGTCTCGGTGATCTGTCCGTCGTCGTCGCAGATCACATAGGTGCGGTTGCCATGCAGCACGCCCGGGCGGCCCGCCGCTATCGAGGCCGCATGGCGGCCGGTCTCGATGCCGTCGCCCGCCGCTTCCGCGCCGACGATCTTCACTTCGGCATCGTTGAGGAACGCATGGAACAGGCCGATGGCGTTGCTGCCGCCGCCGACGCAGGCGGTGATCACATCCGGCAGGCGGCCGTAATCGGCCAGCATCTGCGCGCGCGCCTCGCGTCCGACCACGGCATTGAAATCGCGCACCATGCGCGGATACGGGTCCGGGCCGGCGACGGTGCCGATGATGTAGAAGGTGTCCTGCACGTTGGTCACCCAGTCGCGCATGGCTTCGTTCAACGCATCTTTCAGCGTCTGCGAACCGGAGGTGACCGGCACTACGGTCGCCCCGAGCAGTTTCATGCGGTAGACATTGATCTTCTGGCGCTCGATGTCGGTCGCGCCCATGTACACCACGCATTCCAAACCCAGCCGCGCGGCGACGGTGGCGCTGGCCACGCCGTGCTGGCCGGCGCCGGTCTCGGCAATGATGCGGGTCTTGCCCATGCGGCTGGCCAGCAGGGCCTGGCCGATGGTGTTGTTGATCTTGTGCGCGCCGGTGTGGTTCAGGTCTTCGCGCTTGAGCAGGATGCGCGCGCCGCCCACTTCCCGCGACAGGCGCTCGGCTTCGTAGATGGGGCTGGGTCGGCCGACGTAATGCTTGAGGTCTTTTTCGAACTCGACGATGAAGGCCGGGTCCACGCGCGCCGCGTCATAGGCGGCCGCCAATTCCTGCAGGGGGCCGATCAGGGTTTCGGCGACGAAGCGCCCACCATAGCGTCCGAAGTGCCCATTGGCGTCCGGATAGGCGTGGTAATCGATGGTCCGGGATTGGTTCATGGGTGAGCGAACAACGTCAGTACGGGATCTGCACTTTAGCGCACACAAAATCCGCTATAAAGCTATAAAATCTCAATGAAACGTCAGTAAAACTCACCTATCTATGCCTAGAAAATTGCCCTCGCTCAATGCCCTGCACGCTTTCGAGGCCGCCGCACGGCTAGAAAGCGTGACTCGCGCGGCGAGCGAGCTGCATGTCACCCACGGTGCCGTCAGCCGACAGATCAAGGCGCTGGAAGCCGATCTGGGCAAAGCTCTGTTTGCGCGAGAGGGACGCGGCTTGGCTCTGACGGCAGCCGGCGTACGTTTACGCGATGCCACTGGCGCTGCCTTCCAGCAACTGGAGGAATCCTGGTCGGACCTCCGTCGCGTCAGCGCCCCCTCGGCGCTGGTGCTGGGCTGCCCGGGCAGCGTGCTGGCCCGTTGGGTCATTCCGCGTCTGCCGCGCCTCAGTCGGGAACTGCCGGACCTGAAGCTGCATTTGGTGGTCCACGAAGGCGATTTCGATGCCCGTTTGAACGGCCTGGATGCCGCGCTGTTGCTTGCGGAGCCGCCGTTTCCCGAAGGATGGCAGGTGCATGAACTGGCCGTCGAAAGGATCGGCCCGGTGGTGAGTCCGCGCTATGCCGGCTTCGACTCGCTACGCGACCAGTCGCCCCCGGTGTTGATGGGCGAAGCTTTGCTGCATACCAGCTCACGGCCGCAGGCCTGGCCGACGTGGGCCGCAAGCAAGGGACTGGACCCGGACGATCTGACTTTTGGCGCGGGTTTCGAGCATCTCTACTACCTGCTGGAAGCGGCGGTGGCCGGACTGGGCGTGGCGATCGCGCCGCAACCGCTGGTCAGCGAAGACCTCAACTCCGGACGCCTGATGGCGCCCTGGAGTTTCGTGGAAGCGCCGGGGCGCTGGGTGTTGTGTTGCCGCCGCAATGAGGCGGACGCGCGTATCGCCCCGCTGGCCGAATGGCTACGCCACGACCTGGCCGAAGATCCGGCCTGATTCGCACCTTCAATCGGGCAGAGCGTCGGCGCGTCGGGCCTCGTCTAGGAAGAAGCGCATGCGATCCGGGTTCTTCATTCCCGGCGCCGATTCGATGCCGCTGGACACGTCCACGCCCCACGGTCGTGCGGTGCGGATAGCGGTCGCCACGTTTTCGCTGGTCAGACCGCCCGCAAGAAAGACCGGTTTTTCGAGCCGCGGCACCCGCTTCCAGTCGAAGCGCTGGCCGCTGCCGCCCTGCTCGCCCTTGCCGTGACCATCGAGCAGATAACCGTACGCGGAAGGAAATTCGGCGGCACGTGCGGACGCGTCTTCGTCTTCGCTAGCCATGGCGATGGCCTTCAGGAAAGGCATGCCGAACCCAGCGCAGAAAGCATCGGTTTCGCCGCCATGGAACTGCAGCAAGTCCGGGCGCACGTTTTCGATCAACGTCTCGATCTCTGCGCTCGTGTTGTCCATCACCAGGGCGACCACCGCGATTTCTTCCGGCACCAGTTCACGCAACATCCGCGCTTGGCCCAACAGCAGCCTGCGTGGGCTGCGCGGCGCGAACACCAGGCCGATGTAGTCCACGCCCAGCTCCACGGCCAGGCGCACGTCTTCGGCGCGGGTCATTCCGCAGAATTTGATGCGGGTGTGGGTCATTAAAAGGAGACGGCAGACAGGGTGACGGAGATAGCCTACCTCTTTACGTTCGTCATCCCAGCTTGACCAGCCATTCGGCTGTTAAATACCGCTGGGATGACGGCACGGGCAACAATTGCTAATCAGATCGCCAGTGTCACTTCTTCGGGCAAGCCCCATTGCGCGGGATACAACGGGCCCAGGAACACCAGCCCATCAGCAGGTGCGGTGGGGCCTGCAAGCGTTCGATCGCGTCCTGCCAGCAATTCCGCGATCCAGTCTTCGGGCTTCTCGCCCCTTCCCACCATCAACAGCGATCCGACGATATTGCGGACCATGTGGTGCAGGAATGCGTTGGCTTGTATCTCGACCGTCACCTGTTCGCCCGCGCGCACGATCGAAAGCTTCTGCAGATCGCGCACCGCGTGCGGCGCCTGGCAGTGCACGGTGCGGAATGCATTGAAGTCGTTCTCGCCCAGCAGCGCTTGCGCGGCGCGGTGCATGGCGTCGGCATCCAGGGGCAAACGCTCCCAGCTCAGTTGTTGCCTGCCCAGAGCAGGCCGCACTGCGCGGTTGAGGATGCGGTAGCGGTAACGCCGCGCCCGCGCCGAAAAGCGCGCATTGAAATCGTCGGCCACCGGTAGGCACCAACGCACGCAGATCGAAGGCGGCAGGCGGGTCGTGGTGCCCAGGCTCCAACTGCGCGGCGTACGCGGCGCATCGCTGTCGAAATGCACGACCTGGCATTCGGCATGCACACCCGAATCGGTGCGGCCGGCGCAGACGACTTCGACCGACGCCGCAGCGACAGACGAAAGCGCCTCTTCCAGCGAAGCCTGCACAGTCGGTACGCCCGGCTGCCCATGCGGACTCAGCCGCTGCCAGCCGCGGAAATCGCTGCCGTCGTATTCGACTCCCAACGCGTAACGCATCAGCGACCCATCGCTGGGCGGTCAGCCGATCTCGCGCAGCAACTGCGTCGCTTCTTTGCGCGCGGCGGCATCGCCGCCGGCGGCCACTTCATTGAGCAGGTCGCGCGCAGTTTCAAGATCGCCCAGGTCCAGATAGGCGATCGCCAACTCGAGACGCTCGCGTCCGGCCGGAGCGGCATTCAGCGGCGCGACGTTCAGCCCCTCGCCGACGTGCCAGGTGGGTTTGACCGCAGCCGTCGTCCACGGTTGTGGCGCGGCGACCGGTGCGGCAGGCGCACGCGCTGGCGCGTCTTCCGCTTCAGGCAGCGTTGCCGGCACTTCGTCCTCGAGGCGGGCCGCAGCGAAGTGGTCGTCCTTCGCCTTTGCGACCGCTTGCGGCGCGGTTTCCGCGGCCGGCATGGCTGCCGCCATTGCCGCGCTGTCGTAACCCGAGCGGGTGGCGACGACGGCAGGCTTCTTCTTGCTGCGGCCGATCAGCCAAGCCACCACCAGACCGGCGACGAGCAGGCCCAAACCAGCCCATAGCCACAGCGGCTGCGAGGCCTCTCCCTGCGATTGCGCCAGGCGTTGCTGCGCGGCCGCCAGTTCGCTGTCCTTCATCGCGATCAGCTTGGCCTGCTGCTGCTTGAGGCCTTCCAGTTCGGCGACCTGGGCACGCAGTTCCTGCACTTCGGATTCACGCGCCGCCAGTTCTTCCTTGGTCAGCGTGAGTTGTTCGTTCGCCAGCATGTTGCCCTCGCCTTCGGCATCGATGCCGGATTGTGTTCCCGCCCTTGTCGCCGCGCTCGCATCGGGCGGCGCGATTTCAAGACGTGCCTCGGCCGCACGCGGAGCTGCAGGTGCGGCACGTGGCGGCGCCGATGCTAATGGGGATGCGGTAGTTTCGACCGGCTGCGGGATCGGCCGGCGCGCCTGCCGCCATTCGGCCATCTGGTCGCGTACCAGCGCGGCCGCTTCGGCTTCGCCCAGCTGCGCCAGTTCCGCCGATTGCGGGACTCGCAACACCGCGCCCTGTTTCAGGCGATTGATGTTGCCGTTGATGAAGGCCTCGGGATTGGCGCGCAGCAAGGCCAGCATGGTCTGGTCGAGGTTGTAGCCCTGGCCCGCGCCGTTATTTAAGAAGCCGCGCGCGATCTGCGACAGGGTTTGGCCGCGCTGGACCTCCAGGTCACCGCTTGCCAGGGTTGGCGAAGGAGTGGGAGCCGCGGCTGCGGGGGCAGCAGCCACCGGAGTCGCGCTGGGAGCGGGTTCGGTTGCCGGTACCGGCGCCGGCTCCGTTGCAGCAACGGGCTCCGCTTCGCGGACGATGGTGTTGGCCGGCGGCGGCAGCGGCGCCTCGATGATCGGCTGGTTTGCGGCCGCAAGCGCACCAGGCGTATCCACCAGGGCGGAGTACTCGCGCACCAGCCGCCCCTGGCCCCAATCGACCTCGATCAGGAAATTGACCGCGGCGACCTGCACCGGCTCGCTGCTGGTGACCCGAATTATCGGCTTGCCTTCGTCGCTGAGCGCCACCGCGAAGTTCAGGCCGCTGACCAGGCCCTCGGGACGCGCCAGACCTACGCGCTCGAACGTGATCGGGGAAGCGAGCCGGGCCTGCAGCTGTTCGAGTTCTCCCGGCTCGTTGGAAATGACCGGAATTTCGGCAAGCAGCGGTTGCCCGGGCTGGGACTTCACTCGAATCTCGCCCAGTCCCAAAGCCAGCGCGGCGCCACTGACCAGAGTCAGGGCAATGCCGAGCAGCCAGCGTGGACCGAGTTTCAGAAAGCCATGTATCAAGCAGGTTCCCCGTTCATTCCCACTGGCGAATATAGCTTCTTCGGCCCGTGCAATGTGCCTTCAGCCGCAAACCGTAGGTCGGGGCCACGCCCCGACGCAGAGAATCAGGCTATCCAGGCGTCGGGGGCGTAGCCCCGACCTACAGGTCTATTCTGCCGCGACCAGTTCAGCTACCTGCACGGCGTTCAGCGCCGCGCCCTTGCGGATGTTGTCCGAGACCACCCACAGATTGATGGCGCGCGGGTGGGAAAAATCCTCGCGGATACGGCCCACATAAACGGCATCAGTGCCGGAAGCATGGGTGACCGGAGTCGGATAGCCGCCGGCGACGGGTTCATCCACCACTTCCACTCCAGGCGCCGATTCCAGCAGCTTGCGTACGTCGGCGACGCTGATCTTGGTCTTGGTCTCGACATTGACTGCTTCGGAGTGGCCATAGAACACGGGTACGCGCACCGCGGTGGGATTCACCTGAATGCTGTCGTCGGCCAGGATCTTGCGGGTTTCCCAGACCAGCTTCATCTCTTCCTTGGTATAGCCGTTGTCCTGGAAGTCGTCGATGTGCGGAATCAGGTTGAAGGCGATCTGCACCGGGAAACGCTGCGGGTCGATTTCCTGGAAATTGAGCAACTGGCCGGTCTGCTTGCCCAGTTCCTCCAGCGCCGAGCGGCCGCCGCCCGAAACCGACTGGTAGGTGGCCACGTTGATGCGTTCGATGCCTACCGCGCGATGGATCGGCGCCAGCGCCACCAGCATCTGCATGGTGGAGCAGTTGGGGTTGGCGATGATGCCGCGCGGACGGTTCTTGGCCGCCTCCGGGTTCACTTCGCTGATCACCAACGGCACGTCGTCGTCGTAGCGGAAGGCCGAGGAGTTGTCGATCACCACCGCGCCGGCGGCGGCGAATTTCGGAGCGTATTCCTTGGAAATGCCGCCACCGGCCGAAAACAGCGCGATATCCACGCCGGTCGGATCGAAAGTGGCCAGATCCTGCACATTGACTTTGCGTCCGCCGAAATCGACGTCCGCGCCCGCCGAGCGTTCGCTGGCCAGGGCGACCAGTTCGCTGATCGGGAATTTGCGCTCTGCCAGGATCGACAGCATGACTTCGCCGACGGCACCGGTGGCGCCAACGACCGCGACTTTGAAGCTCTTCTTCTCGCTCATTTCAACTCAGGTGGTGGGGGGTGGGGACCGGTCGTAGGCGCTGCACCTGCGGTAAGCGGATCCGGCCGCGGCGCGCGCGCCAACCTGCCGGAGCCTTTTCGGTCGCAGCTTGCGCAGCTCCTACGTGCAGCTCCTACGTGTATTGGGCAGGATAACGGAAACCGGGCTTTATGCGCTGATCGGATTAGGCGGTTTGCCGGCATTCGGGCCGACGCCCAGCGCCGCGATCAGGTTGTCCACCGCCAGCGACACCATCGCCCGGCGCGTGGCCAGGCTGCCGCTGGCGATATGCGGGGTCAGCACCACATTACGCAGCGCCAGCAGGCGCGGATTGATCGCAGGCTCGCCTTCGAACACGTCCAGCCCCGCCGCCGCCAGCTTGCCGCCGGCCAGCGCATCGGCCAGGGCGTCCTCATCGACGATTCCACCACGCGCGATATTCACCAGCGTGGCTGTGGGTTTCATTCCCGTCAGGGCCTTGGCGTCGATGAGATGATGGCTTTGTTTGGAATACGGCAGCGCCAGCAGCAGGTGGTCGGCCCGCGCCAGCAATTCGTCGAAACCGACATAAGCGGCGCGGGCCTCGCGCTCGGTGGCCTCCGGCAATCGGCTGCGGTTGTGATACAGCACCCGCATATCGAAGCCAGAGGCGCGTTTGGCGATGCCCTGCCCGATCCGGCCCATGCCCAGAATGCCCAGCGTGCTGTCATGCAGATCCGCGCCGAGCAGGGTCTGGAACGACCATTGCCGCCAATGGCCTTCGCGCAGCCAGCGCTCGGCCTCGGTGATGCGGCGCGCCGTGGCCATCAGCAGCGCGAAGCCGAAATCCGCCGTGGTTTCGGTCAGCACCTCCGGCGTGTTGGTGGCGGTAATTCCGGCCGCGGAGAGCGCCGGGATATCGAGATTGTTGTAGCCGACGCCGACATTGGCGATCGCTCGAAGCTGCGGCGCGGCGGCGATCTGTTCGGCGCCGATACACTCGTTCAGGGTCACCAGTGCGCCGCTCGCACCGCTCAACGCGGCCGAGATCTGCTCCGGCATGTATTCGGCTATATCCGATGCGGAAACGACCTCGAAGTACTCTTCCAGGCGCGCGATCACATCATCGAACAACGGCTGCGACACCCACACCCGTGGACGTGGACGCAGCTCAGCCATGCCTGCCGTCTGAAGGTGCGTTGCCGGGGATCAACGGCACGACCGGGCCGACATCGCCGCACTGGGCGCGATGGCGCAGTGCCTGGTCCATCAGCACCAGCGCCATCATCGCCTCGGCGATCGGCGTGGCGCGGATGCCCACGCAGGGGTCGTGCCGGCCGGTGGTGACGACTTCGGTCGCATTGCCTTCGATATCCACGGTGTTGCCCGGCAGGCGCAGGCTGGAGGTCGGCTTCAGCACGATGGACGCAACGACCTGTTGACCAGTGGAAATGCCGCCAAGGATGCCGCCGGCATGATTGGAGAGGAAACCTTCCGGCGAAATTTCGTCTCGATGCTCCGTGCCCTTCTGCACGACCGCGCCGAAACCGTCTCCGATCTCCACGCCCTTGACCGCATTGATGCTCATCAGCGCCGCGGCAAGTTCGCCGTCGAGCTTGCCGTAGATGGGCTCGCCCCAGCCCGGCGGCACGCCATCGGCGACCACGTTGACGCGCGCACCGACCGAATCGCCGGACTTGCGCAGCGCGTCCATGTAGCTCTCCAGCACCGGCACCTGCTCGGCCGATGGCCAGAAGAACGGATTGTCTTCCACCGCATTCCAATCGAAGGCCTGCGGGGTGATCTCGCCCAGCTGCGACAGGTAGCCGCGCACGCGCACGCCGAAGTGCAGCGCCAGCCATTTCTTGGCGATCACCGCCGCCGCCACCCGCATGGTGGTTTCGCGCGCAGAGGAGCGTCCGCCGCCGCGCGGATCGCGGATGCCGTATTTCTGCCAGTAGGTGTAGTCGGCGTGGCCGGGGCGGAACTGCTCGGAAATCTTGCTGTAGTCCTTGCTGCGCGCGTCGGTGTTGCGGATCAGCAGAGCGATGGGCGTGCCGGTGGTCTTGCCTTCGTAGACGCCGCTGAGGATTTCCACTTCATCGGCTTCGTGCCGCGCCGAAGTGTGGCGCGACTTACCGGTGGCACGGCGGTCCAGATCGGTGCGGAATTCCTCGACCGCGATTTCCAGGCCCGGCGGGCAGCCGTCGATCACGCAGCCGATGGCCGGCCCGTGGGACTCGCCGAAAGTAGTGACGCGGAAGTTGTGACCGAAAGTGTTCAATGTAATTGCCTTTATTTTTCGCTCGTCATTCCCGCGAAGGCGGGAATCGCTCTTCGCGCTGAACAGACGCACACGCACATCTGCACCCTATCCAACAACGTCATTCCACAAATCTCGCCAATTGCTTCATTGCTAGCCGGCTAAACGCCTAAGAGCAAGAGCGATTCCCGCCTTCGCGGGAATGACGAGCGAAAATAGTGCAGAAGCTGTTCTTCAAGCCCGCGCATTCGCCAGCTCGCGAATACGCGGGTGATGCACGATCAGCTCCGCGCATTCCACCGCGAAGATGCCCATCTGCCCTACCTTGAACTCGATCCAGGCGAATTCCACATCTGGCAGGAGCTCCACCAGCGCCCGTTCGGATTCGCCGACCTCGCAGATCAGCAGGCCGTCCTGGCTCAGATGCAAGGGCGCGTCGCGCAGGATCTTCAGCACCAGGTCCAGGCCGTCGTCGCCGGCGCGCAGGCCGAGTTCGGGCTCGTAGGAATACTCCTTCGGCAGCGCATCGGTTTCCGCATTGGTGACATAGGGCGGATTGGTGACGATGAGCTGGTAGTGCTGGCCCGAAAGTCCGGAGAACAGGTCGGACTTGAACAGCTTCGCGTTATCGGCATGCAGGCGCGCCTTGTTCTCTGCGGCCAGGGCCAGCGCGTCGTCGCTGATGTCCACGCCGTCCACGTGCCATTCGGGGTTGTAGTGGGCCATGGCGATGGCGATGCAGCCCGAACCGGTACACAGATCCAACGCGCGCAACACTTCGCGCCCGCCTAGCCACGGCTCGAAGCCGTTTTCTATGAGTTCGGCGATCGGCGAACGCGGCACCAGCGCGCGGTTGTCGCTCTTGAAGTTGAGCCCGGCGAACCAAGCCTCGCCGGTCAGGTAGGCGATCGGCACGCGCTCTTCGATGCGGCGCTGGAACAGGGCCAGGATCTCGGCTTTTTCCGGCGCGGTCACGCGAGCAACGCCGTAGGCCGGACCCAGGTCGTTCGGCAGGTGCAGGGTATGCAGAACCAGCTGTGTAGCTTCGTCCAGCGCATTGTCGTAGCTGTGCCCGAAGGTCAGGTCGGAGGCATTGAAACGGCTGGCGCCGTAACGGATCAGGTCGATGATCGTATGTAGTTCGGCGGCCGGGTCGGCAGTCATGGCAAGGCTTTTCTCGGGTCGGATGGCGATTATAGGGGTATGCAAACCGAAGCGCCGGTATCATGGCTCTCGTGGCAGGCAGGCATTCCGGGACAATCAAACCACTAGAGTTCCATTCGTGATGAGCCTGTCAAACCACGCTTTTTGAGTAAAAAGAAAACCATCGATGCGACCTGAAGTGCCACGCCAAGCGTGGTTCGATGCTTCGACAAGCTCAGCACTCGCCACGAACGGTTTTTTGGATTTATTCAAGCCATCACTTGTGAGCCCCAGTCCATGTTCAATCGCAAAATCGGCATCATCCTGATCATCGCCCTCGCCGCCGGCCTGGGATTGCTGGCTGCGCAGAAGTATTTCGGCGCCAAGTCCATCGGACCGCAGTGGCCAGAGACCAGGAGCATCACGATGTTCCCGCAGGCGCGCCCCCTGCCCGCGTTTTCGCTGCGGCAGTCGGACGGCACCCAATTGGTCTCGGGCGAACTGAACGGACATTGGACACTGGTGTTCCTGGGCTTCACCTACTGCCCGGACGTATGCCCCACCACTTTGGCCGAGCTGGCCCAGGCGCAGAACCAGTGGAAATCGTTGCCCGATAGCACTCGCCCGCGCGTGCTGTTCGTGTCGGTGGACCCCGAACGCGACACTCCGACGCGGATCGGCGAGTACGCGCACGCCTTCCATCCGGACACCCTGGCGGCAACCGCCGACGTGCCGGCGCTGGAGTCGTTCGCCAAATCGCTGATGTTCGTGTTTCAGAAAATGCCGGGCAAGCACTTCGAAACGGACCCCAAGGACTACAGCATGGACCACTCGGCCAACATCGCCGTGCTGGATCCGCAGGGCCGCATGGTCGGCTTCATTAAGCCTCCATTCCAGCCCAAGGCCATCGCCGAGGACATGGCCGCCTTGACCCTGGCAACGAAGAAATGAGCGTGATCACCCATCTGACTTATCTGTTGCCGCATCGGCTGATGTCCTCTCTGGCGCGACGGCTGGCATATTCGTCTTCGCCGCGCACCAAGCAATGGCTGATCGACACCGTCACCCGCAAGTTCGGCGTAGATCTGCAAGAAGCCGCCCAATCCGATGCGAAGGCCTACTCGACCTTCAATGCCTTCTTCACCCGCGCGCTCAAACCCGGCGCGCGCGTGGCCGATCCGGATCCGCGTGCGCTGCTAATGCCCGCCGATGGCCGTATCAGCCAGTGTGGTCCGATCCAGGATGGCCGCATTTTCCAGGCCAAGGGCCAGTCGTTCACCGCCGCCGAACTGCTGGGCGACGCGGAAGCCGCAAAGCCTTTCGAGAACGGCCTGTTCGCCACCGTTTATCTGTCGCCAAAGGACTACCACCGCGTGCACATGCCGTGGACCGGCACCCTGCGCGAGACTGTGCACGTGCCTGGCCGTCTTTTCAGCGTGGGCACGGCGGCGGTGGCCACGGTGCCGCGCTTGTTTGCGCGCAACGAGCGCCTGGTCTGCCATTTCGACACCGATTTCGGGCCGATGGTCTCGGTGATGGTGGGCGCGCTGCTGGTGTCCGGCGTGGAAACGGTGTGGAGCGGCGTGGAAATTCCGCGTTACGGCGATGCCATCACCCGCAAGGATTGGCGCGGGAAGAACATTACCCTGGAGAGGTTCGCCGAGATGGCCCGGTTCAACTACGGGTCGACCGTGATCGTGCTGTTGCCGGCCGGAGTGGCGGAGCTGGAACCAGGACTTGACGCCGAATCTCCGGTCAGACTTGGGCAAGCCCTCGCCCGACTAGTTCCGAACGCATCCTGACGAGTGACGAAAGGAATTCGGGTACGTTGCGACGTGCTCGTTGCCACTGGCGTCCCGTTCTTCGCGCGGCGCGGGCAACTCCCTCGCCCGACTTGTTTCTAACGCACTCTGACCGCTGACGAAAGGACCTGGGCGCGTTGCGATGCGCCCATTGCCGCTGGCGTCCCTCTCAACGCACCATGGCGTTGAGTTCGTTCTGCAACGCCATCAGCTTCTGGCGTTTCTCGTTCAATGCGCCCAGATGCGCGTTCAGCTCCTCCAGCAGCGCAGGGGTGTTCACTTCCACCTGCGAACCGACGAACTTCACCGAGGCTTCGTTCGTTTTCAGGAAAGTGGCGAAATTCTGCGCCTCGGCGAGGATGCCATCGGTCTCCTCCAGCACCCTGAGCATCAGTTCGCTGGGTTTGACCACCGTTTTTTCGTAAGCGGCTTGGAATACCGGCTTTACGTCGTCGGGCTGCTCCAGCTTGGCGCGATCGGCCTGCGTCTTGCCCAGCTGTTCACCAAGCTGGCCCTTGACCTTGGCCAGCGCCGCACGCGCTTCGCCAATCCGCGCCTGTTCCTGCACCAGCGCCTGCGGCGTCGACAGGGAGGCCATGGTCTGCATGGCGGGGCTGGCTTCGGTGAAGGCCTTGCCCATGCTGTCGTTGAAGTCGCCGATCACCGCATAGTGGGCGGCATACCGGCCCAGCGATTTCTGCTCCTCGGCGCTGAGCTTGGGTACGCGCAGGCCCGGCTGGTCCACGAGGCGCGTCTGCAGGAATTCGATGAACGCCTTGCGTTCACCCGTTTCGTTACTGCAGGCAGCCAGACCCAACAAGACGAGGCCCAGCAAGGCTGAGTATGCGGAACGCTTCAAAGGCTTCATGCGTAAATATCCGGCGGCGGAAAGGGAAAGAGCACAGTCACCTTACCCTTTGCCCTCTACTTTTTGCAGCCCTGCAATTTGATTTCCTGCCCCGGCCTCACGCTGTAGCCTGGCGCACGCAATCCGTTCGCACGCGCCAGCTCCTTCACTTCGCACTTGAATTTCTGCGCGATCCTACCGAGCGTATCGCCGCGCGCCACCCGATAGTCGCGGACCTGTTCGGCCTTGGGCTTGGCCGGCTTGGGCTCACCCGTGGCCACGGTGGTGGGAACGCCCGGAATGGGAGTGACGTCGCCTACCGCCACGCTGCCAGCGAGCGGGTTGCGGATGATCGCTGCATTGACGTCGGCCGCGATCAAGGTTCGCGCGAGATCAGCGCGCGGACCGCTGACACAGTTGCGGTTATACAGACTGGCGATCTTGGCCGTGGCCTTGATCTGGGTGCCGGCGGAGATCCACTGGTCCGGCTCATAGCGCGGGTTGAGGTTGCGCAGCGCCCGCAGGTAGCCATCGCGCGTTCCCCCGTTGCCCAGGCAAATGGTCAGTTCGTAGAGCGACGCGGACTTGGCCAGCGGGAAAGCCGCGGGTTCGGCGTCGACCTTGGGAAACTCCAGCCCGTATTGCTTGGGATGCAGGAACAACCACGCTGCCGCGATCACCATGGGCACGTAATCCTTGGTCTCGCCCGGAAACTGGTTGTAGACCACCTCATCCCAGAAATTACGGCCGGCGAACTGGTTGTAGACCCGCTGGGCACGGCCTTCTCCGCCGTTGTAGGCCGCCAGCGAAAGCTCGATGCTCCGGTTGAGGGCGCCCATGCGCTCGTCCAGGTATTCGGCGCTGGCCATACCCACCGCGGTCGGATCGAAGCGCGTGTCGAAGCCGGTGCCATCCGGGCCAAGGCCGAAACGCCGGCCCGTGGCCGGCATGAACTGCATCAGACCCGCCGCGCCAGCGCGCGAGTTGGCGTGCACGCGGCCATTGGATTCCTTGGCCATGATGCCAAACAGCAAGGCCTCAGGCAGAGCATGCTTTTCCCACGAGGGCCACATCAGCGGCCGCACGTACTGATAATTCTCGTAGCTGGTGATCAGCGACACGCGCATGTCGGTCAGCCAGCGGCGGATGCCTGCCTGCACGGCGGGGTTGTACTGCACCATTTTGTCGAAGGCGTGGCGCTGGTCGTTGAGCAGGCGCGCAGCCCGTGCCGCTTCAGGGAGCGCGATGGTCGCCGCGTGGTCGGTGCCATCGTCCAACAGATCCACCTCGCCCTCTTCTTCGGAGGCGGAGGACTCGGCATCCACGTTCTGCTTCAGCAGGCGCTTGTAGGCGGTGAGCATGGTATGCACCTGGCAGCCGCGCTGCTTGATGCAGGCGTCCATCACATCCTCCATGTCCTCCAGCGCCGCATCGCCTTCTGTGGTGCCCTTGGGGTCGCTGTTGGCGCTTAGCACCAACGCGTCCCGATAGCGCTTCTCGGCAGCGGCCATGCGCTGGTCGAGGACCTCCAAGGCTTCCTTATCGCGTGCCGAGACGCGCTGGGCGAAGGCCGACGGAGCAATAGAAAAGAGCGGCAGCATGACCAGCAGAGGCCAGGCGCGGAACAAGGATTGTGGGAAGGGCATCAGTAAGGACGACTACAGGAAAAAGGCAGGTTAGCCCCGCGGCGAGGCACGGGGCAAGATTGACAAGCGCCTCTGTTGCCCTGCGCGACAGGTTGAGCCGCTAGAATTCGTGCTTCGACTCATCGCTAGGAATGACATGGACCCCATCCTGCTAGGCAAAGGCACTACCGACGATATCGCCGTCACGCTTTTGCCCAAATTCGGCAACCGCCATGGACTGGTCGCCGGCGCCACCGGCACCGGCAAGACCGTGACCCTGATGACCCTGGCCGAAGGTTTTTCGCGCATGGGCGTGCCGGTGTTCATGGCCGACGTGAAGGGCGACGTAGCGGGATTGGCGGTAGCGGGGGACGGCAACGAAAAGATCCTGCAGCGCGCGAAGGACCTCGGCGTCGGCGACTACGCGCCCGGCGCCAGCCCGGTGATCTTCTGGGATCTGTACGGCAAGAAGGGCCATCCCGTGCGCACCACGGTCAGCGAGATCGGATCGATCCTGCTGGCACGCATCCTGGAGTTGAACGACACCCAGAGCGGCGTACTGGACATTGTGTTCAAGCTGGCCGACGACCGCGGCCTGCTGTTGCTCGATCTGGACGATCTGCGCGCGCTGCTGGGGCTGGTGGCCGACGAGCGTAAGGACATCGCCACCGAATATGGTCTGGTCAGCACTCAGTCGGTCGGTGCGATCCAGCGCGCGCTGTTGCGCCTGGCGCAGAACGGCGGAGAAGGCTTCTTCGGCGAACCGGCGCTGGAACTGGCCGACCTGATGCGCACCGGCACCGATGGCCGCGGCGTGATCGGCATCCTCGCCGCCGACCAGCTGATCCTCAACCCGCGCCTGTACTCCAGCTTCCTGCTGTGGCTGCTATCGGAACTGTTCGAGCAATTGCCGGAAGTCGGCGATCTGGACAAGCCCAAGCTGGTGTTCGTGTTCGACGAAGCCCACCTGCTATTCGACGACTCTCCACCGGCGCTGGTGCAGCGAGTGGAACAGGTGGTGCGCCTGATCCGCTCCAAGGGCGTAGGCGTGTACTTCTGTTCGCAGTTCCCGGACGACGTGCCCGACAACATCCTGGGCCAGCTGGGCAATCGCGTGCAACACGCGCTGCGCGCGTTCACCCCGCGCGACCAGAAGGCTGTGCGCGTCGCCGCGGAGACGTTCGTGCCCAATCCGAAGCTCGACGTGGCCGAAGCCATTTCCAAACTGGGTACCGGTGAAGCGCTGGTATCGACGCTGCAGGACAAGGGCATCCCCATGCCTGTGCAGCAGACTCTGATCGCGCCGCCGCGTTGCCGCATGGGTTCGATAAGCGATGCCGAACGCAGCCAGGTGCGGGCCGGCAGTCCGGTAGGAATGAAGTACGACAACCCGGTCAACCGCGAATCCGCATCGGAGATGCTGGCCAAGCGCGCCGAAACCGCCAGCAAGGCCGCCGATGCCCCACCGGCCAAGGACGACCCGGAAGCCGGCGGCTTCGGGCAATCGATCAAGGACGCGGTGTTCGGCACCAAGCGTCGCCAAGGCATGGTGGAAACCATGGCCAAACAGACTGCGCGTACCGTAGGTAGTCAGGTCGGCCGGCAGATACTGCGCGGCTTGTTGGGCGGCATTTTCGGCGGCAAGCGCTGATTCGCGCGGGGAGAGAGCAACGATGAAGGCAGGGAAGCAACTCCTGATCTTGGCGTTATGGGGCATAGCGCAATGCGCGCAGGCCCAGGTCGCGACCGAGAACGGCGGTTATGGACCGATCGTGTGGCCTAAAGAGCGCCAACACGAATTGGCTGGACATTACGCTGGAACCTTGCGCGGCCACGGATGCGAAAACATGACCGCGCGGCTGGTGCTCGACAAGGCGCATCACTACGTACTGACCGTCGACTGCACGGAAAAAGACTCGCCCGCTCGCACGCTGCGCGGCGGCTGGTGGATAGACGAGATCGGAGGCAGTTGCCTGATCCTCAACAATGGGGATGGCGAAGAGAAGATGTTCGGCTTCCGTATCAGCGACGATGCGGACCTCTTGTCGCTGGATGGCGGCGACTGTACCGCCGCCGACGAGCGCGACTCACCACACAGACTCAAGCTTACGGGAAGCAAGCGGTGAGCGCTGGGTCGCATTGCGCAGCGACTGACCGTTCGATGCCGTTCCATCACATGCGCTAGCCACTTTCGAGAAGTTTCGGAAACAAACCTCAAGGAATCAGACCATGACCAATCGGACCCTAATCCTGCTTGCGCTCTTCGTCACGCTGGCCACCGCGTGCAAACGCGAGGAACCTGCGGCACCGGCCGAGCCTGCCGCCGCCTCGACTACCGCACCCGCGAATACCGCCAACCCGGTCGACGCCACTTCCGTGGTCGACAACACGCCGGCCGCCGCGGATGCCGCCGCAGTGGACAGCAAGGCGATTGCCGGCAGTTTCAGCGACGGCGAATCGGTCCTGGAACTGCGCGCCGACGGCAGTTACGTGCAGACACTGAACGCGGGTGGCGGTTCCATTTCCAGCGACGGCACTTGGAGCGGTACCGGCAGCAAGAGCCTGTTGCTGGACCCCAACAGCAAATCGGCGAAAGACGTCGCTTTCGAAATCGTCTCCAACGACGAGTTGCGCACCGACAACGGCGCGCGCGTTTTCCGGCGCGTCGCCGGCCGCTAAATGAGCTGCTGATAAGTGAGCCGCTGGCGTCCGCCCGGAGAAAAAAGCACCGCCCTGATCACGCGCGAAGGCCATGAACGCCTGAAAGCGGAGCTGGACGATCTGTGGCGCGTAAGGCGGCCGGAAGTGGTGAAAGCGCTCACCGCCGCCGCCGCCGAAGGCGACCGCTCGGAAAACGCCGAATATCACTACCGGAAGAAACAACTCGGCGAGATCGACCGTCGCGTGCGCTACCTCAGCAAGCGCCTGGAAGAATTGCGCGTGGTCGATGCCCCGCCTGCGGATCCGGAGGCGGTTTTCTTCGGCGCCAGCGTGGAACTGGAGAACATCGGCACTGGCGCGCTGTCGCGTTACCGCATCGTGGGCCCAGACGAAACCGATGCTTCGCGCGGCTACATCAGCATCGACTCGCCGTTGGCCCGGGCCATGCTGAAAAAGCGCATCGACGATGAATTCGAAGCGTCCCTGCCCACAGGTATCGCCAGTTTCGCGATCATCGGCGTCGAATACGAAATTTGACGCCGTGCGGCAGGAGTCGCTACTGGTCCCAACCGAGCGTCGCTTCCGGCGTTGGCGCGCCCTCCATGTACAGTGGCCTGGTCGGCACCTTGCCGCGCGTTTCGGGCTTCTCCACGTATTCCCCCGCATCGTCCAAATCGGCCGAACGGCGGATCTGCAGACCGGTCAGGCGATTGGTACTGATTTCCTGCCAGCCGTGCGCGTTGGTGCGGCTGTATAGCTTCACGTCGTCGCCGATCAGGCGCATGCGCTTGCTTTTCGCTTCGTAGCGATAGCGGTAGGTCGATGAAATCGCGGTGGTGCCGCCAGTCAGGTCCTCCACCACCAGCACTCCTTTGGGCGCGCTGAGCGAAGCCGGAGCCAGCGCATCGATCGCCAGCTCGGTCTTGTCCGCAGGCGAGTGGCCCATATCCATGGCCTCCACAAAGCCGAACAGCACGCCGAGCACGCGCGACTCTTCATTGCGGGCGACGAAGGCGATATCGGCGAGTCCGTCGGCATTCAAGTCCGCGTCCAGCCGCGTTTCTAGCTCCATGCCGGGCGGCAGTTCCATGACATTGAAGTAGTAGTCCGCCAGCAGCTTGTCGTCGGGCATCACCAGTTTCTCAGCGGCTGTCGCGCAAATCGCAGCAGCCATAGCCCAACAAGCGCAAGCGGGCAATAAAATGGCACGAAAAAGCTGGCGGAAACATTTGCTGGTCATGATTCCCCCTATCCAAGCGGCACCCCTGCCGCGTTGGTAAAAGGTAACGCAGACGGGCGACGGTAAGGGACATGTTGCCGTCGCATCGGTCGCAGCGAGGCGAACTAATCGCGACGCACACACGAAACCGGATGACCGCCCTAAACTGTGGCCCTCTGCTTTTTGCCTTGGAGGCCACATGGGCACCTGGATAGAAATCGACACACCGCATGGGACCATCGCCGCCTGGAAAGCGTTTCCAGCCGCTGCGCCGCGCGGCGCGCTGGTAGTCATCCAGGAAATCTTCGGCCTCAACGCGCACATCCGCAGCGTAGCCGACGGATTCGCCGACGAAGGCTACGCGGTGCTGGCGCCGGCGTTGTTCGACGTGCTCGAGCGCGGCGTGGAACTGGGCTACGACGCTGAGGGGATGGCCAAGGGCGGCGACCTGATCACGCGACTGGGACTGGAGAAAGCGCTGGACATGACCGCATCGGCCGCCGACGCGCTGGCCGCGCAAGGCAAGGTGGGCACGGTGGGTTATTGCTGGGGCGGCACCGTTGCCCTGCTGGCCGCGCTGCGCCTGGGGCTGCCGTCGGCCAGTTACTACGGTAAGCGCAATGTGCCCTTCCTGGGCGAAACGCCGAAGGCACCGGTGATCTTCCACTTTGGCGAACGCGATGCCTCGATCCCTCGGGAGATGGTGGAAAAGCACCGTCAGCTGTTGCCGCAGATGCCGCTCTATGTTTATCCCGCCGGCCACGGCTTCAACTGCGACGCACGCGCCGATTTCGATCCGCAAAGCGCCGCGCTCGCGCGTTCGCGGACACTGGCCTTCTTCGACGAGCATTTATGATCGCCACCACCGATTTCCTCCTCGATCCGCGCCTGGCCGCCGACAGCGCCTTCATCGCCGATGGCCCGCTATCGCAAGTGCGGCTGATGAATGACGCGCGCTTCACCTGGCTGGTGCTGGTTCCGCGGGTGCCGGAAGCATCGGAATGGCTGGAATTGGACGGTGCGCAGCAACGCCTGCTGCTGGCCGAGATCAACCAGGCCGGCAACCTGATACGTACGGAGCCGGGAATTGAAAAACTGAACATCGGAGCCCTCGGCAACATCGTGCGCCAGTTGCATGTGCATCTGGTCGGCCGTCATGCGGGCGATGCCGCCTGGCCCGGGCCGGTGTGGGGAAATGGGGCACCCGAACGGTATCCGCAAACGGCGCTGGATACCCGAATCGCCTACTGGCGACAGCGGCTGGCATGAATCTGCCGACGTTCGAACCGCTGGCCGACGACGCACTGCTGTTGCGTTTCGGCGAAGTCATCGACGTTCTGCACAACGCCCGAGCGCTGGAAGCTTCAACACGGCTGCGCGAACAAAGCCCGTGCTGGCTGCGCGACGCCGTACCGGCCTACGCAAGTCTGGCGGTGTTCTTCGATTGCGACAGGATCGACGATGCCGATCCCCATGCGTTCGTCGCCACCGCGCTACGCGCGATCCTGCAAGAGCCGGAAACCGCAGGCATGGCGACCCCGAGAGTCGTCGACATTCCGGTCTGCTACGACTTGGAAATGGCGCCCGACCTGGTCGAGGCGGCGAACGAACTCGGCATAGGTACCGACGAACTCATCCATCGCCACAGTTCCGCCCGCTATACCGTTGCCATGATCGGTTTCGCGCCGGGGTTTCCTTATCTGCTCGGTCTGCCGGACTCCCTGGCATTGCCGCGCCTGGCCACACCGCGCACTCGCGTGCCCGCGGGTTCTGTGGCGATCGGCGGCAACCAGACAGGCATTTATCCGCGTGAAAGCCCGGGTGGCTGGCGGCTGCTGGGACGCACGCCGCTGGTGTTGTTCGATGCCGCTCGTGCATCGCCCGCACTGTTGACGCCTGGCGACCGCGTGCGATTCCAACGCATCGACCTTTCTACTTTCGACCGGTTGCGGAAACCATGAAGCCTTGGGAAGTGATCGCGCCCGGCGCGCTGACCACCGTCCAGGATCGCGGTCGCGAGGGTTGGCGTCATCTGGGCGTGTCGCGTGCCGGCGCGCTGGATCCCGACGCCGCGGAACTGGCCAACCGACTGCTCGGCAACGACCTCGATGCGGCGGTGCTCGAACTGACTCTCCAGGGCCCAACGCTGAAACTGGCGCAAGCGGCGAGGATCGCCATCGTCGGGGCCGAGGTCACCGCGACATCGAATGGCCATGCCTTACCCGGCCAACGCCCGCTTATCGTGCCCGCAGGCGAACTGAAGCTGGGCGGCATCCGCGGGGGCATCCGCGCATGGCTATCGGTCGCGGGCGGCTTCGATTTGCCGATCGCGTTGGGCAGTCGTAGCACCGATATGCGTGGCGGCTTCGGCGGAATCGAGGGGCGCGCATTGCGTGTGGGCGATCTCCTTCCACTGGGCAAATCCTTGCGCGTGGATACTGCGGTCCCCCAAAGTGCCGGATGGTGGATCGGTGCAGACGACCACGATTCCGGGATCGACCTTCCGCTTCGCTTTGTGCCCGCCGGGCATCCGGCCGCAACCGCTCTGGCGGACCGGACATGGTTGGTCAGCCCCAACAGCAACCGCCAAGGCATCCGGCTGCAAGGAGAGCCGTTGCCGAAGCTGCCGCACCACAACGTTTCCGAGCCGGTCGCGGTGGGCAGCATCCAGTTGCCGCCCGATGGCCAGCCCATCATTCTGTTGGCGGACGCGCAAACCGTGGGCGGATACGCGCAATTGGGCTACGTGATCGCTGCGGACCTGCCGCGATTGGCGCAAGCCGGGCCGGGCGCCGCGCTCGCCTTCACCGCGATTGGCGTCAGCGAGGCCCGGCAAATCAACCTGCAGCATCGGCATCGGCAAGCCCGCACCGCCCTGGCCATCGATCAGCGACTGGCCCGCAATCCGTAAGCTGCAACAGACCGCATAATCGTCGTCACTTCCCTGCAGGCTATTCCACGCCAATGAAAGCGGATCTCATACCCGCCCTGATCCCCATCGCGATGGGGATCAGCACGCTGCTCAAGAATCGCAACGGCAAATAGCCGCAAGCCACGATGGCACGGGTAATCGACTTCAACTGCGACCTGGGCGAAGGCGTCGGCGACGACGCCGCCCTTATGCCCTTCATCAGTTCGGCCAGCATCGCCTGTGGCTTCCACGCCGGAAGCCCGGAGCTGATGCGCGACACAGTGAAGTTATGCGGCGAACATGGCGTCGCCATCGGTGCGCATCCCTCCTTCGCCGATCGCGAGAACTTCGGCCGCATCGCGCAATCCGTTTCGCCCGACGAGGTCTATGCGCTTACGCTGTATCAGATCGGCGCGCTAGACGCTTTCGTGCGTGCGGCCGGCCTTCGCCTCAACCACGTCAAGCCGCACGGCGCGTTGTACAACCTGGCTGCCCGCGACCGCGCAACGGCCGATGCTGTCGCCGCCGCGGTGCGGGATCATGATCCGCATCTGATCCTATACGGTCTGGCGGCGAGCGCCTTGACCGATGCGGGAATCGCAATCGGATTGCAGATCGCCCACGAGGCCTTCGCGGAACGGCGCTACGAAGCCGACGCCACTTTGACGCCACGCAGCCACGCCAATGCAAGCATCGACGGTCCCGTCGCCGCCGTGGCCCAGGCCACCCTGCTGCTGCGCGATGGCGCGGTGATTGCGCGCACCGGCGAGCGCCTGGCCTTGCACGCGGACAGCCTATGCCTGCATGGAGACCGTCCCGACGCGGTTGGCTTCGCACACCAGCTGCGTGCGGCGATCGAGAAATCGGGTTTCCATGTTCGCGCACCGGAGCGTCGCCGATGAATTACTGGCCCTTGCTGGGAATCGCCGTAGTGGTGGTGGGTTTCGTACTGCGCTTCAACCCGGTGCTCGTGGTGGTGATTGCCGGATTGACCAGCGGCCTGCTGGCGGGCATCACTCTGCCCGACCTGTTGGCCTTGCTGGGGACGAGCTTCGTGGAGAACCGCGCGCTGCTAATGTTCCTGTTGACGCTGCCCGTCATCGGTCTACTGGAACATTACGGTTTGCGCGAACACGCACGCGAGTGGATCGTCAGCTTTCGCGGATTGAACCTTTCGCGTTTCCAGATCGCCTATCTGGCGATGCGCCAATTGACCAGCATGATGGGGCTGACGCACGTAGCCGGCCCTGCGCAGACGGTGCGCCCCCTGGTTGCGCCAATGAGCGAAGCGGCAGCGGAGCGCACTCTCGGAGTACTAACCGATTCGGAACGCGAACAGGTGCGCGCCAGTGCGGCAGCCACCGACAACATCGGTCTGTTCTTCGGCGAAGACGTTTTCGTCGCCCTTGGCGCGGTGCTGCTGATCCAGGGTTTCTATGCCCGCAACGGCATCGAACTGGAGCCCATGGCCATCGCATTGTGGGCGCTGCCGACCGCCATCGCCGCCTTCCTCATCCATGCGATGCGCCTGAAACTGCTGCAGCGACGACTGGAGCGCGAGCGTGCCCAGTCCACGCCGGAATCGGCCGATGCTACGGATTGACTATTTCTACTGGCTGATCGGCGTTTTCCTGCTGATTACGGCCTTGTACAACTTGCGTGAAGGGCGTTACTCCACTGCCGCCTTCTGGGCAATAGTGATCGGACCCTTCGCTTTCGGCACGCAGATTCTGCAAGCCGCTAAATCGGGCGTGCAATGGCCCGCGCAGGTCATGGGGGCAGGCGTGATCGCGCTCGGCATACTGGCCGCGAGAGGACGTCTTGGCAGCGCGCCCGACAGCGCCGAGGCGCGCGCGCGACGCCAGTCGCTTGCGGCCGCCCTGCGCAATCGCCTGTTTATGCCCGCATTGCTGATTCCGGCGCTCACGCTGGTGCTGTTCGTGGCCAGCAAATGGGTGCCGGGCATGGATCGGTTGATGGACCCAAAGGCATTGACCCTGAGCTCGCTGGCGATCGCCAGCCTGTTCGCACTGGCTGCCGGCTTATGGGTGACGCGCGCTCGCATCACCGAACCCTTGGCTCAGGGACGCCGCCTGCTCGACTCCCTTGGATGGGCAGTCTTGTTGCCGATAGTGCTGGCTACATTAGGCGGCGTGTTCGCAGCCACGGGCGTGGGCGAAGTGATCGCCTCCCTAGTCGGCCACGTAATTCCGATCGAAAGCAGAGTCGCCTGCCTGCTGGCGTTCGCCTTGGGCATGGTGTTGTTCACCATCATCATGGGCAACGCATTCGCTGCGTTCCCGGTAATGATGGCCGGCATTGGCCTGCCGCTGCTGATCCAGAAGCATGGCGCCGACCCGGTCAGCCTGGGCGCCATCGGCATGCTCACCGGCTATTGCGGCACCTTACTGACCCCGATGGCGGCCAACTACAATATCGTGCCCGCCGTGCTGCTGGAATTGAAGGATCCCTATGCGGTGATACGTTCGCAAGCCATGACGGCATTCGCGCTCATGGCGGTCAATGTCGCGTTGATGTTGCTGCTCTGCTTCCGATGAAATCGCTGCCCACCATTCTGTTGACCGGCTTCGAACCCTTCGACGGCCAGCCAACCAATCCTAGCTGGGACGTGGTGCTGGCCCTGCACGGAAAGCGTATCGCTGGCCATCGCGTAATCGCACGGAGACTACCCGTTACGTTCTGCGCATCGTTGAAGGTGCTGAGAGCCGCCATCCGCGAAGTTTCGCCGGTCCTGGTGATCTGCGTGGGCCTGGCGGCGGGCCGTGCGTGCATCTCGCTGGAACGCGTCGCCATCAATGTCGACGACGCGCGCATTCCCGATAGCGATGGAAGCCAGCCGGTGGACGAACCTATCGTCGCCGATGGTCCTGCCGCCTACTTCGCTACCCTGCCTATCAAATCGATGCTGGCCGGATTGCGCGAAGCGGGATTTCCGGCCGAAATTTCGCAAACCGCCGGCACTTATGTCTGCAATCACGTGTTCTATGGATTGATGCACGCGTTGCGCAAGCGCCGCAAAGTCCGCGCCGGTTTCATACACATCCCGTATTCGCCGGAGCAGGCCTCCACTACGGGCGCGCCCGGCCTTCCCGTGGAAACCGTCGCCGATGCGCTGCGTCTGGCCCTGCGCATCGCTATCGCTACCGCGGACGACCAGCGTCTGGCGGCCGGCACCGAACATTGAAGGGTTTCTTCGTCACTCAGCAAAAGCCATGAACCGAGCCCTCCCCTGCAAGGGGAGGGTTGGAGCAAATCATCAGGTGCGCGGCAGCGTGACGCCCCTCTGCCCCTGGTATTTGCCGCCCCGATCCTTGTAGCTGGTCTCGCACACTTCGTCCGATTCGAAGAACAACATCTGCGCCACGCCTTCGTTGGCGTAGATGCGCGCGGGCAGCGGCGTGGTGTTGCTGAACTCCAGGGTCACGTGGCCTTCCCACTCCGGCTCCAGCGGGGTCACGTTGACGATGATGCCGCAGCGCGCGTAGGTGCTCTTGCCCAGACAAACGACCAGGGTGCTACGCGGAATGCGGAAATATTCCACCGTGCGCGCCAACGCGAAACTGTTCGGCGGTATCACGCAGGAGTCGGCTTCTACGTCGACGAAGCTTCCACTGTCGAAATGCTTCGGGTCGACGATGGTCGAGTTGATATTGGTGAAGATCTTGAACTCGCGCGAACAGCGCACGTCGTAGCCGTAGCTGGAGGTTCCGTAGCTGACGATGCGCTCGCCGTTGACCTGCTTGACCTGCCCGGCTTCGTACGGTTCGATCATGCCGTGCTGTTCGGACATGCGGCGGATCCAGCGGTCGCTCTTGATGCTCATGCGTTGATTCCTGTGGCCGATCGGCCGGGGCTTTATGGATTTGAAGCCTTCAATTCTAGCCGAGGCGTCGCGGCGGGTCTCAGACCAGGGACGACGCGATGGGAATGGAAGCGCGCGGACGCAGGGCCAGTTGCGCGGCCATGGCACGGGCGGTCTGCCGATACGCCTCAGCCACGACCGAGTCGGGCGAAGCGACCATCACCGGTTGGCCGGCATCGCCTTGTTCGCGGATGGCGATGTCCAACGGCAGCGAACCCAGCAAGGGCACGCCGTACTGCGCGGCCATGCGCTGCCCGCCGCCTTCGCCGAACAGGTGCTCTTCGTGTCCGCAATTCGAGCAGACGTGCAAGGCCATGTTCTCGATGATGCCCAACACGGGCACCTCCACTTTCTGGAACATCTTCAATGCCTTCTTCGCATCCAGCGTGGCGATGTCCTGCGGGGTGGTGACGATGAGGGCTCCGGCCACCGGTATTTTCTGCGCCAGGGTCAGCTGGATGTCGCCGGTGCCGGGTGGCAGATCGATCAGCAGGTAGTCCAGATCCCCCCATAAGGTGTCCGTGAACAACTGGGTCAGGGCGGAGGTCGCCATCGGGCCGCGCCAGATCATCGGCGTTTCGGCATCCACCAAAAAACCGATCGACATCGCCTCGATCCCGAAAGCCCGCATCGGCTCGATGGACTTGTTGTCCGGGCTGTCTGGTTTGCCGCTCAGCCCGAGCATGGTGGGAATGCTGGGGCCGTAGACGTCGGCATCCAGAATTCCGACTTTTGCACCATCGGCGTGCAAGGCCAGCGCCAGATTTACGGCGGTGGTGGACTTCCCTACTCCACCCTTGCCGGAGCCCACTGCGATGACGTTCTTCACCCGCGGCGACGGCGACAGCCCAGGCTGTACTGCGTGCGCACTGATTCGATGTTCCACTTCGGGAGAAATCCTAGGTTATTCAGCAAGGTCTTCATTTTACCTGCTTCCCCTGCTATCCCGCCTGCTGAACAGAAGCGGGCATCCGCTTCCATACGCCAGCGGATGCGGTATAAAGGCGACGCAACGGGAGGACCGAAACGATTCCCGAAACCGATCGTCCACTATCCCTGGGAGGGGAACATGCGCAACAAACTGATCGCCACTCTGGTGGCACTGCCCTTGCTGGTCTTGTCGATGTCCGCCATGGCCGCCGACCCGGCCGTTGGACGCTGGAAAACCTACGATGAAGACACCGGCAAGCCGCGTCTGATCGTAGACGTGTACGAAGCCAAGGGCGGCACCATCGCGGCCAAGGTGGTGGAAACCCTGTTCGCGCCGAACGCCACGTGCGCCGCATGCACCGGTGCAGCCAAGAACAAGCCAATGAAGGACATGGTGATCCTGTGGGGATTGAAGCGCGACGGAGCCGGCTACAGCGGCGGAACCGTGCTCAAGCTCGCCAACGGCAAGACCTACAAGGCGAAGGGCGAGTTGCTGTCGCCGAACAAGCTGCAGGTTTCCGGCTGCCTCGGATTCATCTGCAAACACCAGGAATGGACCCGCGAGCACTGAGGCACGCCTCGACTTGAAGGACGAACGGCCCGGTCGATCCGGGTCGTTTTCGATCACGCCATTGGCCCGCGCCTCGACCGGATCATCCGCCATGTCCCTCCGCTGCCTGTCTGTTTTCCTGTTGTTGTTGGCGCTTCCCTTTTCATGCTTCGCCCAAAGTGGCCTCATCGGCCGCTGGAAAACCATCGACGATGAGACCGGAAAGCCGAAGTCGATCGTCGATATCTACAAGGCTGCCAATGGCTCTCTGGCCGGCAAGGTCGTGGAGGTGCTGCAATCGGATACGGGCCCGAACCCGATCTGCGACAAGTGTTCGGGCGCCAACAGGAACAAGCCGATCAAGGGAATGGTGATCCTGTGGAATCTCAAGGCCGAGGACGCGACCCACTGGGCCGGCGGCACGGTACTGGATCCGAGCAAGGGTAAGACTTACAAATCGAAGATCGAACTGCACCCGAGCGGTAAGAAACTGGACATGTCCGGCTGTATCGTCTTCATCTGCCGGGCCCAGACTTGGATTCGCGAATAAGCGATCGCCGATGCAGGCAAGCGACCTGTTCGGCCCGGCATCTGCCGGGCCGCGCCTTTTCAGGCAGGCCGGTTTGCGGCGCATGCGATAATCGCCTGCCCTCCGCTCGCCGCATCCCATGACTCGCACCGCGCTCGTAACCACCGCCCTGCCCTATGCCAATGGCCCCCTGCACCTGGGCCATCTGGTCGGCTATATCCAGGCCGACATCTGGGTGCGCGCCCGGCGTCTGCGCGGCGACACGGTCTGGTTCGTATGCGCGGACGACACCCATGGCACACCGATCATGCTGGCCGCGGAAAAAGCGGGGGTGACGCCGGAAACCTTCATCGCCAATGTCCAGGCTTCGCACGAGCGCGACTTCGCGGCGTTCGGCGTCGCCTTCGACCACTACGACTCGACCCATTCGGCTGCCAATCGCGAGCTCACCGAGCTGTTCTATGCGCGGCTGGAAGCCGGTGGCCACGTTGCGCGCCGCAGCGTGGCCCAGTTCTACGATCCGGAAAAAGGCATGTTCCTGCCGGATCGTTATATCAAGGGCATCTGTCCCAACTGCGGTACCCCTGACCAGTACGGCGACAATTGCGAGAACTGCGGCGCCACCTACGCGCCGACCGAGCTGAAGGAGCCGAAGTCGGTCCTGTCCGGGGCGACGCCCGAACTGCGCGATTCCGATCACTACTTCTTCGAGGTCGGCGGCTTCCAATTGTTCCTGCGCGAGTGGCTGGCTGGCGATGTCGCTCTGCCCGGGGTCAAGGCCAAGCTGATGGAATGGCTGGACGCCGAGGGCGGCCTGCGGGCGTGGGATATCTCCCGCGACGCGCCGTATTTCGGCTTCGAAATCCCCGGCGCGCCCGGCAAGTATTTCTACGTCTGGCTGGATGCGCCGATCGGCTATCTCAGCAGCTTCCGCAATCTGTGCGCACGCAACGGCATCGACTTCGAATCGCATCTGATCGCCGGTACCGAAACCGAACTGCACCATTTCATCGGCAAGGACATCGTCAACTTCCATGGCCTGTTCTGGCCGGCGGTGCTCAAGGCTGTGGGCTTCCGCGCGCCGACGCGCCTACACGTCAACGGCTATTTGACCGTGGACGGCGCCAAGATGTCCAAATCGCGCGGCACCTTCGTCATGGCGCGGACCTTCCTGGACGTCGGCCTGGAGCCGGAAGCATTGCGCTACTACTACGCCGCCAAGTCCTCCGGCGGCGTCGACGACCTGGATCTCAACCTGGGCGATTTCATCGCGCGGGTCAACGCGGATCTGGTCGGCAAGTTCGTCAACCTGGCCAGCCGTTGCGCCGGTTTCATCGAAAAGCGCTTCGACGGGCGACTGGCGGCGACGCTGCCCGACGCCGCGATGTATACGCGCTTCGCGGCTGCTCTGGCGCCGATCCGCGAGGCCTACGAACGCAACGATCCCGCAGGCGCGATCCGCCAGACTATGGCGCTGGCCGATGAGGCCAACCGCTATATCGACGACAAGAAGCCTTGGGTCATCGCCAAGCAGGATGGCGCCGATGCGGAGCTGCAGGCGGTGTGCACGCAGGGCCTGAACCTGTTTCGCGTGCTGGTTGCCGCCTTAAAGCCGATCCTGCCGCATACCTCGACACAGGCGGAGGCCTTCCTCGCCGCGCCTGTTTACGCCTGGCAAGACCTGGGCACGCCGCTATTGGCGCACGCGGTCAAACCCTACCTGCCGCTGTTCACCCGTATCGATCCGAAGCAGATCGCCGCCATGACCGAAGCCTCAAAAGACACCATGGGTGCCCCGCCCGCCGCGGCGCCGGAAACGAAACCGGCAGCCGTGCACAAGGAAGTCGCCAAAGCTACTGCCCGCACTGCCGACGGCACCAAGACGGACGCTTTCGCTTCGATGGAGGATTTCGCCAAACTCGACCTGCGCATCGGCAAGGTCGTTGCCTGCGAATTCGTCGAGGGCTCCGACAAGCTGCTGCGGTTCGAGCTGGATGCCGGCGATTTGGGCAAGCGCCAGATCTTCTCGGGCATTCGTGCGAGTTATGCAGAGCCCGAAAAACTGCTGGGCCGCAGCGTGGTGTTCATCGCCAACCTGGCGCCCCGCAAGATGCGATTCGGCGTCAGCGAAGGCATGATCCTGTCCGCGGGTTTCGATGGCGGCGCGCTGGCGCTGCTGGACGCGGACGACACCGCCGAACCCGGCATGCCGGTTCGCTGATTGCCGATGCGCTGCAGACAACGTGGACATCGCACTTACCGAGCGTCTTGACCGCCTGCTGCCGCAGACTCAATGCGGGCAGTGTGGTTTCGACGGCTGCCGCCCTTACGCCGAAGCGATGGCCCGGCATGAAGCCGGAGTGGACAGATGCCCACCCGGCGGCGACGCAGGCGCAAGGGCACTTGCACACCTTCTATCGACGGCTGCGCAACCCTATGATCGAGCGCGCGGATTGCACAAACCTCCTGCGGTCGCACTGATCGTCGAAGCCGATTGCATCGGCTGCACCAAATGCATCCAGGCCTGTCCGGTGGATGCCATCATCGGCGGGGCCAAGCATATGCACGTGGTGATCGAACCGCTATGCACCGGCTGCGAACTCTGCCTGCCCGCCTGTCCGGTAGATTGCATCCAAATGCTGTAGGGCTGAATCAAGAGTTGTGGTGGGAGCGCCGTCCCGGCGCGAGTTTTTGGTGCTTCAAGTCAAAAGGTCGCGCCGGGACGGCGCTCCCACGATTTTTTAGCGCATTACTTGCACGCGGTACACACCCGTTCCACGGTATACCCCTTGGCGCGCAATTTTTCGACGACGCCGTCCGGCCCCAGCAAGTGCAGCGCGCCCACCACCACTAGGGTATCGTCCTTGCCGGATGCGCTGAGGCGCTTCTCGATCCTGGGCACCCACGCATCGTTGCGCGCGACATTGATGCGCTTGTATAGGCCCGGATATTCCTTCTTCATCTGCATACCCATGTCTTGCCACAACACATCGGCTTTACCGGCGCGCCATGCGGCATGCAGCTTGGCGGTTTCCTCTTTCGCATCCCTGGATTCGGACAAGGCCTCGGCCAAGAACTGGAGTTGTTCTTCCTTGCTCATTCCGTCGAGGAATGCGATCTGCTGCGCACCGGTCTCCAACCCCGCGGTCGGCTTGCCCGCCTCGGCGGCCATCGCGGCCAAATGCGTATCCAGGCCGAGTTTCGGATCCAGGCCCTGCTTGGTCATTTCGGTAATGGTGATGGTCAGGCCGACGAACCAGGGCTCGAACATCTGCACCACCTGCGGCGTCAGCCCCATCTTCTGCAGGTCAGGTCCATTGGCCGTCAGCCACGCGTCCAGCAAACTCACTGTGGCAACCGGAAGCTCGCTATTAAGCTGCGTGCCATCGGCGCGCAGCGCGGCTTGCCCCATCTGCATGCCCAGCGCGGGTGAAGACATTTCCTCCGGCGCCATTTCGAACACCAGCGACTCGGCATCGGCGAACGCCGCATCCACCTCCTTGGATAGCGGATAGTCGTTGGGCTTTAGCAAATGGAACGAGCCCAGCAGGTAAACCGAATTGTCGGCGTCGGAGACCTTCCACAACAGCGGGACCGGCGGCGAACTGGCCGCCGCAGCAACTGGGGATTTGGCGGTATCGGCATTGACGGCGAAAGCGAAGGTGGCCAGCGCAGCCAACAGCATCGGCTTGACGCCGCAGAATCGAAGTAGACGCATGGTTGTCCTGGTCACAAAGTTGCGGGATGGGAGTAGGTTTTTTCGCCGGCGGTGATGGCCAGGTCGAGGCGGTTTTCGGGTGGCGGCAACGGACAGGTCGCGAAGGAGGTGAAGGCGCAAGGCGGGCTGTAGGCGCGATTGAAATCCAGCACCACCCTGCCCTGCGCATCCGGACCCGCCGTATCGATGAAGCGGCCCGCCGGATAGCTGCCATGACCGCTGCTGCGATCGGCGAAGACCAGGAAAAGCTCGTTGCCCGGCTCGCCCATCGCTTCGATGCGGTAGGTCTTGCCCTCGCGCACGAACTCCACCGCACCCGGATTCGGCGCATCCGTGGCGGTGCCGATGATGTCGACGATGGGCAATGTCTTGCCGGGCGGATGCGGAATGAATTTGCCGACGATTCTCCAAGACGGATCGGCCGGCCAGTATTCGAGCCCGGCGAACTGCAGGCGCGTAGGCGCATCGGCGTGCTTGATGCGCAAGCCGAAACGCTGGCCACGCTTGATCACGCTCAGCTGCCCTTTGCCATCGTCGAAACCGATCAGGCTGGGCATTTCGTCATGGTCGTTCTTTAGCTCCACTCTGTCGGTGAGCGGTTTGCCGTCCAGGGTCAAAGCGACGCCGCTTTCCGGCGTGAAGTAGATGCCTCCGTCTCGCTGTTCCACCATGCCCAGCTTGGGCGGACCTACCGCCAGATGGATTCCGCTGCCGGTGCTGCTGCCGACGTAGTGGGCCTTGAGTTCCAGCCAGTGCAGGCCCACCAGGCTGGTCCAACCATCGGGCCTGAGTAGATCCTGCTTGCGTTCATTGCGCCAGATGGCGTTGTCGGCGCTGAAATTGGGGTCGGGTGCGGGTGCTGCGGCTTTTTGGCCCGTGCCGGGGTCGCCACCGCATGCCGCGAGCAACAGCAGCGACGCAACCAACGCATAGCGGGTCGATCTTCCCATCTCCACACTCTTCCCCATCTCAACGTCCTCTCAAGAACCAGCGATCGATTTCAGTCAGGGAAAAACGCGCCCAGGTGGGCCGGCCATGATTGCATTGGCCCGAGCGCTCGGTTATTTCCATCTCGCGCAGCAGTGCGTTCATTTCCGGAACCGACAGACGCCGATTGGCGCGCACCGCCCCATGGCAAGCCATGGTGGAAAGGAGTTCGTCGCGCGCTGCGGCAATGCGCCTGCCGCCACTCAACGAATCGCCGCCATGCTCGCGTAGGTCGGTCAGCACGTCGCGCAACAGACCCTCCGGTTCGGCCTGCGCCAGCAAGGCAGGTACGCTGCGCACACTGAGCGACTGCGGGCCGCTACGGGTCACGTCGAAACCGAGCGTCGCCAGGGTTTCGGCTTCGCGCTCGGCGACTTCCGCTTCGCGCTCGGCCACGGCCAGATTCAACGGCACCAACAGCGGCTGGGAATGCAGACCGATGCCGTCGTGCGCGCTCTTCAATTTCTCGTAACCGATACGCTCGTGCGCCGCATGCATGTCCACCACGATTAGGCCGTCCGCGTTCTCGGCCAGGATATAGATGCCATGCAGTTGCGCGATGGCATAGCCCAACGGTGGAACGGCCGCATCGCTGCTGGCCGGCAAACGCTGCTCCTGCGATTGCGCCGAATACGGTTGTGAAAAAACCGACGGTTGCGCGTAGAGCGCGGCATACGCCGCAGGCGCTTCGCCGAGGCTCAAGCCCAGCGGCGATTGCTGCGTCGGCGACCATGACTGCGGCGAACCGAACGGAGCGGCGGAGGCCGGATACTGCGCGTTGTCCGCGGCTCCCTGGGTCGCGGTGGCAATCGCGCCGGCGCGCGTTTCCGCCAGGGCGTCCTGCAAAGTGCGATAGACGAAGTCGTGCACCAGACGCGTGTCGCGGAAACGGACTTCATGCTTGGCCGGATGCACGTTGACATCGACGCGCAGCGGGTCTATTTCGAGAAACAGTACATAGGCCGGCTGACGGCCGTGGAACAGCACGTCCTGATAGGCCATCTTCACCGCGTGGGCGATGTTGCGATCGCGCACCGCGCGGCCGTTGACGTAGAGGTATTGCTGGTCCGCGCTGGCGCGCGAATAACTGGGCAACGCGATCCAGCCGTGCAGGCGCAGGCCCGCCGCGCCATGCTCCACTCGCAAGGCCTGGCGTGCGAAATCCTCGCCCAGGGTTTCGTTCAAGCGCAGCGATGCATCCAGCAGATCGGGCTTGTAGCGGCGCGAAGGACGGCCGTTATGGCTGACGCGCAGCTCCACATCCGGGCGCGCCAACGCGAGCGAACGCAACCATTCTTCGATATGCCCCAGCTCGGTGCGCTCGGCGCGCAGGAACTTACGTCGTGCAGGCACGTTGTAGAACAGTTCGCGCACTTCCACCGTGGTGCCGGGTGCCTGCGCCTTGGGCGCTACTTCACCCAGCTTGCCGCCTTCGACCTGCAGAGACGCGCCATGTTCGTCGCCGGCGCGGCGCGAGGACAACGAGAAACGGCTAACCGAAGCGATCGACGGCAAGGCTTCGCCGCGGAAGCCGAGCGTGGCCACTGCCTCCAGGTCGTCCAGCGAGGCGATCTTGCTAGTCGCGTGGCGTGCGACCGCCAGCGGCAGTTCTTCCGGGGCGATGCCGCCACCGTCGTCGCGGATGCGGATCAGGCGGATGCCGCCTTCCTCCAGATCAATGTCGATGCGCAAAGCACCGGCATCCAATGCGTTTTCCACCAGCTCCTTGACCACGGACGCGGGGCGTTCGACGACCTCGCCTGCGGCAATCTGGTTGATGAGGGTGTCGGGGAGTTGGCGGATCTGCACGGTCTGGTGGCGACGCGCAAGCGTCGTCGGGAAAACAGACGTGATGATAGCCGAGGGGTGGAGCTTACGGTGCGCCCGCGCTGCCGGCGCTGGCGGTGCTTCTGGCCGCTGCGTCCGCGGCGGCGGCGCGCGCCGCGAACAGCGTGCCTGGCGGCGGTTGGCGAGTGAAATAGGTTTGCACGCCATCGAGCACCGCACCGGCGACCTTGCGCTGGTAGCCCGGGTCGGTCAGGCGCCGCTCTTCGTCGGCATTGGAGATGAACGCGGTTTCCACCAGCATGGCGGGCATGTCGGAAGTGCGCAGCACCGCGAAGTTGGCGCGCTCGATGTTCGGCTTGTGGTTGTTGCCCACGCGCTTGAGTCCGTCCAGCACGTGGTTGGCGGCGTCCTCGGATGCTTTCATGTGGCCGCTCTGGGCCAGGTCCAGCAGGACCGACGACAAGGTGTTGTCCACCTGTTGCAGGCGCACGCCACCGACCAGATCGGAGGAGTTTTCCTTATCCGCCAGCCAACGCGCCCGCTGCGAGGAAGCGCCCCTGAGCGAAAGCACGTACACCGACGAACCGCGTGCGCTGCGGTTTTCGGCGGCATCGGCATGGATAGAGACGAACATGTCGGCCCTGTTGGCGCGCGCCTTCTGCGCGCGCTGGGGCAGCGGAATGAAATAGTCGCCGTCGCGCACCAGGTAGGCCTTCATGCCCGGCGTGGCGTTGATCTGGCGCGCCAGCTCGCGCGCCACCGCCAGGGTGACGTCCTTCTCGCGCTTGCCGGTGGGGCCTTGCGCGCCGGGATCTTGGCCGCCATGGCCTGCATCGATGGCGATGACGAGCGGACGCATGCCGGTTCGCATCGGCACCTGCGGCACTGGCTTGTAAGGGGCGGGCTCGCCGGTTGCCGGGGCTTCCGCCGGCGTGGAAGCGGCGGGCGTGGCAGGTGTCGGCACTCCCGTCGCGATGGTGTACTGACCAGGGACCGGTTGTGTCGGCTCAGCACGGGCTTCGCCGGTGCTAACGGGAACCGCAGCCTGGGTGCTCTGGCCATTGAGAATAGCCTGCGGCGAGAGCTGCGGCGAAACCGCAGGCGGTTTTGCCACTGCCTGTTGCACGGCGGCGGAAGTCAACGCAGCAGTCGCTTGCGCCGCGGTTTGCGTACTGGCTTGTTGGGTACTGGCTTGGCTCGTCGCAGGCGGAGATTCGACCGCCGTCGGTTTGGCCGCGACCGTCGAGGGGGCGGGACCGTCGCCGGGCCATTCCAACACCAGCCGCGCACCGCTGCCGGTGGACTCCAGGCGCGGCTTCATCGCCACGACCGAAGACGAAAGATCGAACACGATGCGCAACGTATCCGGCGTCGGCTGGCCGGTGCGTACCGACTTGACGATCCCGGCGCCCGCCGGGAGTTTCAGGCCGCGCATGGCGGTGGAAGCAGGCAGGTCTACGACCAGCCGATCCGGGCCGGCCAGGGAAATGGTTTTGTACTCGCCCTTGCCCTCCAACTGGATCTCGGCGCGGGTGCCGGTGGCGCTGGTATCGACGCTGATCCCACGAATTTCACCGGCTAAAACGGGGCATGCAACGCCCAAAGCGAGCGCAATGCCCACCGTGGTTCTGCCGAAACGGGTAATCCCCTTATGCATGCGGCGGATTCAAGCACCATCCGCCGAGGAATGCAACTATTTTTCCCTTAATAATCCGTGACCTGCCGGAACTTCCTGTCGTGACTGGGAAGATAGCGCCGCAACTTCACCCGAAGCGGCCAGGAGCGCCAGCCAGCGCTCGCCTATTCCCGTGCCGGCACTCAGCTTGGCCTCCCGACCGACACCCTGCGTCGCCAGTTCCACGCGCAGGTCGGCTTTGGGCAGAGTAAGGCCTGCGCGCTCGGGCCATTCCACCAGCCATAGGGTGGCCACTGCGTCGTCTAGGCCCAGAAAGTCCAGCTCGCCCGCATCGCCGATGCGGTAAAGATCCAAATGCCAGGCCTCGCCCTCGGGAATCGCATATCGCTCCACCAAGGTGTAGGTCGGGCTGCGGATCGCGCCCTCTACGCCCAGCGTACGCAGCAACGCGCGCGCAAGCGTGGACTTGCCCGCGCCCAGGTCGCCTTGCAGATGCACGACCGCATACGCCGGACGCGTGATCGCCAGCGCGCGACCCAACGCCTCGGTCGCGTCGCTTGTCGGAAGCAGCAGGTGCATCAATCGCCCCCCACCGGATTGGCCAGGCGACGCAGAGGCAAGAAAAGATCCGTAGGTATGAGTCCGCGTTCGCCCTCTTCCGCGGCGGCATCGCCTGCAAGCGAATGCAACAACGCGCCAGCGCTGGCCGCATCGAAAGCGGACATGCCGCTCGCCCGCAACGCCACGATCACGCCGGTCAGCACATCGCCCATGCCGCCCACCGCCATGCCCGGATTGCCGGCATCCAGCACGCGCGGCGCCTGCCCAGGCGCTGCGATGATCGTCCCCGCGCCCTTGAGCACGGCGACCGCCTGGTAACGTTCCGCGATGGCTTGCGCGGCGGCGAAGCGATCGCGCTGCACTTCGGTCGTCTCTATGCCGAGCAGACGCGCCGCTTCGCCCGGATGCGGGGTCAGGATCGCATCGGCAAGCGCACAGGGTTCGGCAGCGATCAGATTCAGCGCATCGGCATCCAGCACCAGCGGTTTGTCCGCCGCCAGCGCGAGTTTCAGCATCGCCCGGCCCCAGTCGCCCTGACCCAAACCGGGGCCGATGGCTATCGCGTCGACCTGCGAAAACAGCGGCTTCAATTCGGCTCCGGACTCGACCGCGCGCGCCATCGCTTCGGGACGCCTCGCCAATATCGCCGGCACGTGTGTTTCGCGGGTCGCCACGCTCAGCAGGCCCGTACCGCTGCGCAAGGCCGCTTCCGCGCACAACAGAATGGCGCCGCCATGCCCATGGTCGCCGCCAATGCATAGCGCGCGGCCCGATTCTCCCTTGTGCGTATTGCGGCGACGCGGCAGCAGCCAGTATGACAACGCTTCCTGCGTCAGCAGCGATGCCCCGGGCTCGACCGTGGAAAAAACCTCGGCAGGAACCTCCAGTCCTTCCAGCTCCAGCTCGCCTGTGTGCTCAAGCGCTTCGCCAGTGTGCAAGCCCGCGTGCCGCGCGATGAACTGCAAGGTGCGCGAGGCAGTCACTACTTTGCCGGAAGCAGAACCCTTGTCGGCGTCCAAACCGCTGGGCACATCCAGCGCCAGCACCGGTGCGGGCTGCCCGTTGATGGCATCGATCAGCGCAGTGGCGAACGCGTCGGGCGGGCGCGACAGACCGATGCCGAACAGAGCGTCCACCACCAGATCACCGTGCGGCACGACTTCAGGAAAAATCCCGATCTCTCCTCCCACCGCCACATAGTCGGTGCACGCGCGCTGGGAAAGTTCCGTACCGGGCACGTGCTCGGCCAGGTGCACCACCTTCACACTGCGGCCGGAGCGGTGCGCCAGGCGCGCCAGCACATAGCCATCGCCGCCATTGTTGCCGGGCCCGCACACCACGGTGATGCGTTGCGCAGCGGGCCAATGCTGCAGCACATGCTGCCAGGCAGCCTGTCCCGCGCGCTGCATCAGCGCGTAGCCATCGCCTCCTAGCAGCGCCGTCGCACGGGTGTCCAGCAAACGCGCGGCGCGGGTGTCGAATAAGGGCAGTAATCCGTACATGGCAGGGATTCTATACTTGGCCCATGGTTTCTTCGTTCATCGCCAGGCCTAACCAAGTCCGACCCGATCAAGCTCGACCTGATCCGGCCGCGCTCGCCCAGCGCGTGCGCGCGTTGTCGCGCGAACTCGGCTTCCAGCGCTGCGGGATCACCGGCATCGAGCTTGGCGAGGACGAAACCCATCTACGCGACTGGCTGGCCAAGGGCCTGTACGGCTCGATGGATTGGATGGCACGGCACGGCGACAAGCGCGCCCGGCCCGACGAACTGATTCCTGGAACTTTGCGGGTGATCTCGGTCGGCCTGGACTACGGCCGCAATGATGGCGAGGAAGCCTGGACCACGCTGGAGAACGGCGAGCGCGCCTATGTCGCCCGCTACGCATTGGGCCGCGACTATCACAAGCTGATGCGGCAACGTCTGCAGAAACTAGCGGAACGGATACAGGAAGAAGTCGGAGCGTTCGGCCATCGCGTGTTCGTGGATTCGGCACCGGTGCTGGAGCGTGCCTTGGCAAGAAATGCGGGGCTGGGCTGGATCGGCAAACACACTTGCCTGATCGACAAGGACGGCGGCTCGTGGTTCTTCCTAGGCGAGATCTACGTCGATCTGCCCTTGCCCGTCGACGCACCTGCCAGCGCGCATTGCGGCACCTGCACGCGCTGCATCGACATCTGTCCGACCCAGGCCATCGTGGCGCCTTACCGGCTGGACGCGCGCCGATGCATCTCCTACTTGACCATCGAGCATGAAGGTTCGATTCCCGAGGAACTGCGGCCGGCCATCGGCAACCGCATCTTCGGCTGCGACGACTGCCAGTTGGTGTGTCCCTGGAACAAATTCGCAAAACGCACGGACGAGCCGGATTTTCGCGCGCGTAATGACCTGGACGTGGCTACGCTGCCGCAACTGTTTGCATGGTCGGAAGCCGAGTTCCTCAGCCGCACCGAAGGCTCGGCAATCCGTCGCAGCGGCTACGAGCGTTGGCTGCGGAATATCGCGGTGGGGTTGGGGAATGCGCCGAGCACGCCGGAAGTGAAGGCCGCGCTGACTTCGCGGAGGGACAGCGAATCAATGGTAGTGCGTGAGCATGTGGCGTGGGCGCTGGCGCGTCACCAAAGCTAGAGTCGTCATCCCAGCCAGATGTCGTCATCCCAGCGAAAGCTGGGATCCATTTTGATCTTGATCTTGATCCCGGCACGTCACTGCGAAAATCAAGATGGATCCCAGCTTTCGCTGGGATGACGATCGAGTTTTTGACGACTGGTTTCTTAGGATCGCGCCTTCAGCTCTGCCAGCAACACCTTAGTGACCGGATCATTGGCTTCGGCCTCACCGCGCAGCGCCGGGAGCAAACCGTTCGCCAGCTGCTTGCCCAGCTCGACTCCGAACTGATCGAAGGCATTGATTCCCCACAGCACGGATTGCGCGTAAACACTGTGTTCGTACATCGCGATCAGCGCGCCCAGCGACTGCGGCGTCAACGCATCCAGCAGTATCAAGGTGCTCGGCCGGCCGCCGGCATAGGCGCGATGCGGATCTTCGCTGGACTGGCCGTTGGCCAGCGCTTCGGCCTGGGCGAAAAGATTGGACATCAAGGCCAAATGATTTTCCGCATACGGATCGTCGTTGCGGATGGTGCCGACGAAATCCAGTGGCACGATACCCGTGCCCTGGTGCAATGCCTGGAAGAAACTGTGCTGCACGTCGGTACCCGCCCCGCCCCACCACACCGGCACCGTATCGCCGTCCACCGCACTGCCATCCAGCTTCACCGACTTGCCCAGACTTTCCATTACCAGCTGCTGCAGATAGGCAGGCAGCAAGGCAAGACGCTGGTCGTAGGTCATCACGCCGTGCGCGGCATGGCGGAGAACATTCCGATTCCACACCGCCGTCAGCGCGTGGCGGACCGAGATATTGCTTTCCAGCGGCGAATTCAACACATGCGCATCGAACTCCGACGCACCAGCGAGCAGACCTTCGAAACGATCGAAACCGATCGCCAGCGCGATCGGCAGACCTACCGCGGACCACAGCGAGTAGCGGCCGCCCACCCAGTCCCACATCGGCAGCACGCGCTCGGCCGCGATATTGAATGCGGCGGCGGCGCGCTCGGGATTGGCGCTGACCGCGTACAGGCGTTCGCTGCCGCCCAGCCAGTCGCGCAGGATGCCGCCATTGAGCAGCGTTTCCTGGGTGCCGAAAGTCTTGGAGATCAAGATCGCGGCGGTGCGTGCCGGATCGAGCGGCGCCAGCGTGCGTTGCGCGGCGGCGCCATCCACGTTGGAAAGGAAATGCACGCGGAAACGGCCGCCGGCCGGCTCGCGCAGCGCATCGGCCACCAGCCTCGGCCCCAGATCGGAACCGCCAATGCCGACGCTGACGATATCGGTGATGCCGCTGGCCTCGAGTTCCGCGACCAATGCGCCCATGCGCAGGCGGACCGCACCTGCGGTCGCATAGGCTTCGCGCGCGATCGCGGCGCCCGAATGGTCGCCGCGCAGCGCCGTATGCAACGCAGCGCGGCCTTCGGTGACGTTGACTTTCTCGCCATCGAACAAGCGCCGGTACGCACCTACCATGTCGTGCGACCGCGCCAGAGCCAGCAACGCATCGAGCGCATCGCGGTCGTAGGATTGCCGCGCGAAATTGAAATACAACGATTCCTGGCGCAGCGCGAAATCGCGCGCGCGCGCCGGATCCTTCGCCAGCAGCGACGACGAGTGCGCGCCCTGCAAGCGCGCAGCGTGGGACTGCAGCGTGTCGAAACCCGGCTTCATGCTCATGCGGCCTGCTTGGGGATGGAGTGGTTGGTGTGGGTCAGGCGGTTGTCGGCATCCACATAGACCAGAGTCGGCTTGAAGGCGGCGGCCTCTTGTTCGCTCACGCCGACGAAGGCGGCGATGATGACCAGGTCTCCGACCTGAACATGACGGGCGGCGCCGCCATTCAGGGAAAGGATGCCGCTGCCTTCGTCCGCGCGAATCGCATAGGTGCTGAAGCGGCTGCCATTGGTGACGTCCCAGACGTGGACCTGTTCGAACTCGCGTATGCCGCTGGCGTCCAGCAGCAGGCCGTCGATGGCGACGGAGCCTTCGTAGTTCAACTCGGAATGGGTGACGGTGGCGCGGTGGATCTTGGCTTTGAGCAGGCTGAGTTGCATGGCTGAGGCGGCTATCGAAGGGGAGTCGAAGTCTAGCAAGCGCAGCCGTAAGAGGGGCTTCAGAACTCCAGATTGTCGATCAGCCTGGTCTTGCCCAGCTTGGCCGCGATCAGCGTCACTTTCGCGGCCTTTTCGCCGTCTTCCGGCTCGCTCAGGTCCGGACGCCTGACTGCGGCGTAATCCACGACGAAACCGGCCGCCGTCAGCCTGCGGGCAGCCTCCGCTTCCACCGTCAGGCGCGGTTGTCCGGACGTCACGGCATCGCGCATCGCCAGCAGCGTGCGCCGTATCTCGGCCGCGGCCGGGCGCTCTTCGGCAGACAAATACTGGTTGCGCGAACTCATCGCCAGCCCATCGCTTTCGCGCACGATGCTGCCGCCCAGTATCTCGATGGGAAAGGCGAGGTCGCGCACCATCTGCCGGATCACGGCGAGCTGCTGGAAATCCTTCTTGCCGAATGCGGCGACATCGGGCTGCACCTGGTTGAACAGGCGAGTGACCACCGTACACACACCGTCGAAGTGTCCGGGGCGATGGGCGCCTTCCAGCACGCTGCTGACGCCGGGCACGTTGATGCTGGCGGCCAGTTCGATGCCGAACGGATACATAGATTCCACGGTCGGCAACCAGAGGACATCGCAACCGGCGCCTTCGAGCCCGGTGGTGTCCGCTTCAGGCGTACGCGGGTAACGGGTGAAGTCTTCGTTGGGGCCGAACTGGGTCGGATTGACGAACACGCTGGACACTACGCGGTCGGCGTACTGGCGCGCCAACATCACCAGCGAGTAATGACCGGCATGCAGATTGCCCATGGTCGGCACGAAGCCGACCCGCAAGCCCTCGCGCTTCCAGCCATTGACCCGCGCGCGCAGCGCGTCGAGTTCGGTGATGGTTTCGATCATTGCGCTTCCTTATGCGGGCGCGGGCTTTTATCAGGGATGTTCAGCGGGGAACGCTCAGTAGGAGTGTTCGGCGTCGGGGAACGAGCCATCGCGTACCGCTGCGGCATAAGCGGCGATCGCGCCTGCGATCGAACCGCCCTCGCCCAGGAAGTCCTTGACGAATTTGGGCTTGCGATGGCCTGTGTCGATCCCCAGGAAGTCGTGCAGCACCAGCACCTGGCCGTCGCAATCGGGACCGGCGCCGATGCCGATGGTGGGAACCGCGCTAGCTGCGGTGATGGCCGCGGCGAGCGGCGAAGGCACGCATTCCAGCACCATCATCGAAGCACCGGCTTCGGCCACCGCCTGCGCATCGGCACGCAATTTGGCTGCGGCGTTCTCGTCGCGTCCCTGCACCTTATAACCGCCGAACTTCAGCACCGACTGTGGGGTCAGACCAAGGTGCGCGCAGACCGGAATATCGCGCTCGGCCAGGAAGCGGATGACTTCGAGTTTGTGGCCCGCGCCCTCTAGCTTCACCATCTCCGCACCGGCCTGCAGCAGCGCGATGGACGCCTGCATCGCACGCTCGGGGGTGGCGTCGGACTGAAAAGGAAGATCGGAGATCAGCATTGCCCGGCTTAGCCCACGCGCAACCGCCGCGGTGTGGTAGGCAACATGCTCTACGGTTACCGGCAAGGTCGAATCGCGGCCCTGCACCACCATGCCCAGCGAGTCGCCGACCAGGACGAGGTCTACGCCATTGGCGTCGACCACTCGCGCGAAGCTGTAGTCGTAAGCGGTCAGCATCACCAGCTTGCGCTGTTCGCGCTTGGCGGCGGCCAGCGTAGGCAGGGTCCACTTCTTGATCTCGGCGTGTGTGCTCATTGGCTGATTATCACCCTAACGACTCGATGGCCGAGATATCCAGGCTGGACAGAGCATCTTGCGCCCGGCCTTGTCCCGGGATGAGGATATCCGGTGCGATCTCGAGCAAAGGCACCAGAGCGAAGGCACGCTCATGCAGGTGCGGATGCGGCACCTGCAATCCGGGCTCGGCGATCACCGCGTCGCCATACAACAGCAAGTCCAGGTCCAGCGTGCGCGGGCCCCAACGGGACGAGGCTTCGCGTTCGCGGCCGAAATCGCGCTCGACCGCAAGCAAGGCCTCCAGCAAGGGACGCGCTTCGAGCCGCGTTTCCAGCATGGTGACGCCATTGATGAAGTCCGCCTGCTGTTCCAGTCCCCATGCCGGCGTCCGATACAAGCTCGACGCCCGCAGCAGGCGGGTTTCGGGCAAGCCGCCCAAGGCTTGGGCCGCCGAGCGCAAGGTCGCGACGGCATCGCCCAGATTGCCACCCAGGCCGACAAAGGCAATCACGAGACCCGTCATTCCGCGGCGGGCGCGGCACTGCCGGAGCGACGGCGACGGCGGCGGCGCTTGGGCGGCGCAGCGTCGTCTTCCGCATAAGCATCTCGGGGAATCGCCACACCTAGGGCAGCCGACAGCTCTTCACCCGATTGGGTCTGGGCTTCACGCCAGAAAGCCACATCTTCAGCGTGCTCGCTGGAGGCCGTCAGCCGCAGCAGCAAGAAATCATAGGCGGCGCGGAAACGCGGATGCGCCAGCAGACGCATCACCCGCTTGCGCTGCCTCGAACTGAAGCGCGATTGCAGCAGCCAGATTTCCTGCATGGGCAGGGAAAAACGGCGCGGCAAAGCGACCGTGCCAAGCTGGTGCAGGGTCACCCGGTCGGCGGCACGGCGCTGGGCCTCTTCCGCATTCACGCCCTGTGCCTGCAGGCCGATCAATGCCCGGCAATACGCCGGCCACAGCAGCAGCGCGAACAGGAACGCCGGTGAGACCGGTTCGTCGTTGGCTACGCGCGCGTCGGTGCCGCGCAGGCCCTCCAGCAGCATGCTGCGCAAGGCGCCGCTGCGGTTGGAAGCGAGTGCGGCGGCGGTTTCGGGAAGGATCGCCGGCAATAGGCCGAAGCGCTCGAGGCCCTCGAAACTGGCTACGGCATTGCCCGAAAGGAACAGCTTCAGCAGTTCCTCGAACAATCTGGCTGGAGCGGCTTCGGAAAGCAGCGGCGCCAAACGCGCGATCGGTTCGGCGGAGGCCGGGTCGATCTCGAAACCCAGTTTGGCGGCCAGCCGTATCGCGCGCAGCATCCGCACCGGATCCTCGCGGTAGCGCTGCTCGGGGTCGCCGATCAGCTTCATGCTGCGCGCCTGCACGTCCTCGAAACCGCCGACGTAATCGCGCACCGAGAAATCCTCGATGGCGTAATACAGCGCATTGGCGGTGAAATCGCGGCGCACCGCATCGTCCTCGATGGTTCCATAGACGTTGTCGCGCAACAGGCGACCGCCTTCATGCTGCTCGCGATCGCCGCTGCCGTCGTCGACGTTGGCGCGGAAAGTGGCGACCTCGATGATCTCGCGACCGAATACCACATGCGCCAGCCGGAACCGCCGGCCGATCAGACGGCTGTTGCGGAACAACGCCTTGACCTGCTCAGGGGTCGCATCGGTGGCGATGTCGAAGTCCTTCGGGTGGCCTCCGACCAGCAGGTCGCGGACCGCGCCGCCGACTAGATAGCCGGCGAAGCCCGAATCGCGCAGTCGGTACAGCACGCGCAGCGCATTGGGACTGATGTCCTTTCGCGAGATGTTGTGCTGGTCGCGCGGGATGACGCGCAGGGAGACGGCGGGTGGGAAGGCTTGCGACGTAATGGTGGCGGGTCCGTCTGTAGGAATGTTGCGGGTCAGTTTCGGGTGGATTCCGGGCTGGTTCCGGCCTGTTGGCATTTGCCGCAGGCGCGGACTGGCGAATATACTAGTCCGTCACGACGCTGCTTACCAAAAGCTCCCTTCGTCTAACGGTTAGGACGTGGCCCTCTCAAGGCTAAAATAGGGATTCGAATTCCCTAGGGAGCACCAAATTCCCTTTCCGCGCCTGGAGCCACCCGCTCCCGGTCCGGGCAATCGCTGGCAAAGCCCGGTCTTCTGGCCGGGCTTTTTTGCGTCTTCCGCTGCGCGATATCGGCGATGCCGCGCAATAGTGCCCTTGCGGCGCTCTAGATTTGCGGTGCTCTAAACTCACGATGCTCTAAACTTGCCGCACCTCCCATCGGACCGGACCCATGCCCTTCGTCGTCACCGAGAACTGCATCAAGTGCAAGTACACCGACTGCGTGGAGGTGTGCCCGGTGGATTGTTTCCATGAAGGCCCCAACTTCCTGGTGATCGACCCGGACGAGTGCATCGATTGCACGCTGTGCGAGCCCGAATGCCCCATCAACGCCATCTATCCCGAGGACGACGTCCCCGCCGGTCAGGAAGGCTACGTGGCGTTGAACAAGGAATTGGCCATGGCTTGGCCGGTCATCACCGTGCGCAAGGAAGCACTGCCCGACGCGAAGGAATGGGAAGGAAAAACGGACAAGCTGCCGTTGCTGGAGCGATGAGCATAGCGCTGGCTCGGGATCTCCGGGCGCGGGGATTTCCAGCAAACCGACAACAACAAAAAGGGCGCCTGAGGCGCCCTTTTCGTAACCCGTAACTCCGGCGATCAGCCGCCCAGCTTCGCCTTCAGCGCCGCCATCAGTTTCGGCGCCGATCCTGCGGCGGGAAGGCCGCGCGGATCTACCGCCGACACATACGTACCAGCCTCCACCGCTACCACGCGCACCAGGAAGTTACTGCCTTCGTAGGCGACATCGTAGCTGCCCAGCAGCTGCGCGCGGCTGGCGATGGTGAGGCCTTCCACGCCTGCCAGCGCATCGCCGACCTTGGCGAACACCTCATCGCGCGGACCCGCTACGTTGAAACCGGTTGCGGAAGTCGCCACAGCCTGCGGGGTGGTCGGCGCGCCTGTCGGCGGCAGTTGCATGGCGCCGGCGGTGTTGGGCAGGTTGAGATCCGGCGGCACTTCCAGCGGCCTAGTCTCGGCGCTCATTGCATAGTCCGGATTGCCTTTGCGGAACCACTTGCAGCCGGTGACGCCAAGCACGGCGATGGCCAGTGCCGCGATGGCGAGCGGGCGCAGGAACGGGGAATGGGAACGCATTGGGTAATCTCCTGAGAGTTCTGGTATTAAGCCGCGACTACTTCGCGACTGGCTTGATTTGACTGGTTTGATTCAAGCTGCGACGGCTTCGCGGCCGGATTGTTCTTCTATGACCGTGGCGGCGCCATACAGACGGTCCGCCTCGGCGACATGAGCCTCGGAAAGCGGCAACAGCGGCAGGCGCAGGCCCGCACCGTAACCCAAACGCTGCAACAGCGCCTTCACCGGGATGGGATTGGATTCCACGCCGAAGAAGGCATAGAAATCCTGCATCTGCGCATCCTGGCGTTCCGCCGCGGCCCGTTCGCGACTGCGCGACAGGTCGCAAAGCTTGCGGAAGGAGCGCGGCAGCGCGTTCGAACCGACCGAGATCAAACCGTCCGCGCCCGCCAGCATGGCGCGGCAGGCGGTGGGATCGTCGCCGCTCAGCACCGCGAAGCTTTCGCTGCGCAGGGCCAGCAAGGCCGACATGCGCTCTGGTTCCGAGCGCGCTTCCTTGATGCCGACGATGTTCGGATGGGAAACCAGTTGGGCCACCGTTTCAGGCAGCAGATCGCAGCCGGTACGGCCGGGCACGTTGTACAACACCACCGGCAGACCGCCCTGATCGGCTACGGCAATGAAATGGGCGATCAGCCCGGCCTGAGTCGGGCGCACGTACGGCGGAGTCACCACCAGCGCCAGATCCGCGCCGAGGGCGGCGGCCCGGCGGGTCTGGGCGATGGTCTTGGCGGTGTTCATCTGGCCGGTGCCCGCCAAAACGGGGATCCGGCCGGCCACGGTTTCAACCGCGGTTTTAAGCAGAAGATCGTATTCGGCATCGCTCAATGCCGCGGCTTCGCCGGTCGAACCGGCCACGACAATGCCCTGGGTACCACCCTCGAGCTGCTGCTGCAGCAAACGGCGCCAGGCATCGAGGTCGAGATCGCCGGCAACCGTGAACGGTGTCGCAAGTGCGGTGATACTGCCGGAGAGGGACAAGCGGTTGCCTTTGGAATGGGGTCGCGCGGATCGCCGCGCACCCTGCGATGTTACTTGCGGCTGGAAAGCGCGGGCAAGTATGCTGGGCCATGCACCAGGCACCTGCCCGGTCGCCATTCAGACTAGAAGTGATGCCGGAAGCTCCATTGACCGATTCGACCGCCCGGCCTTCGCCGAACGAGAACCATCTCCTGATCAACGCCTATACGACGCATCCGGAGTCGCCGCTCCTGTCGGTGACGCGTCGGATCGCCGATAGCGGCTGCAACCTGGTCGATGCGCGCCTTTCCACCGTAGGCCGCGATGTGTCGGTGACCGCGCTGGCGACCGGCTCGTGGGATGCGGTGGCCAAGTTGGAAGCCATGCTGACCCGGCTGGAGCGCGAGGAAGGCCTGAAGCTGGTCTGGTACCGCACCGGCGCCAAGGTCGTTCAGTCCAACCTGCTGCCCTATATCGTGGAAGTGGTGGCGGCGGACAAGCCCGGCATCCTGTTCCAACTGGCCGATTTCTTCGACCGCCAGGGCATCACCATCGAAAACCTGCAAAGCACGCGCTATCGCGCCATGCAGACCGGCGCGGAGATGTTCTCCGCGCAGGTGACCATTGGCGTGCCCGCCAACATGCACATCGCCGCGCTGCGCGACGATTTCCTCGAATTTTGCGACCATTTGAACCTGGACGCGATCATGGACCCGATGAAGTTCTGACCTGATGACAGCAACCGGCACGGCCCTGAGCAAAACCACGCTGAAGCTTCCGCTGGCGCTGTCCGGCGGCGAAACCGCGAAACTCTCCGACTATGCCGGCCAGTGGCTGGTGCTGTACTTCTATCCGAAGGACAGCACGCCGGGCTGCACCACCGAAGGCATCGACTTCAACGCGCTGCTGCCGAAGTTCAAGAAACTCAACGCTACCGTGCTTGGCGTGTCGCGGGATTCGGTGAAATCGCACGATAACTTCTGCGCCAAGCAGGGATTCAAATTCCCTCTCGTCAGCGATGCCGACGAGGCGTTATGCAAGGCCTTCGATGTGATCCACGAGAAGAACATGTACGGCCGCAAAGTGCTGGGCGTGGTCCGCAGCACCTTCCTGATCTCGCCGGACGGGCGTATCGCGCAGGAATGGCGTGGAGTGAAGGTGGCCGGCCACGCCGAAGCGGTACTGGAAGCACTGAAGGTCGCAAGCAAACAGTGACCGACTCTTTTTTCTCACTACGCCACTGCCCCGCCCTGCGGGTTGCGGTGGCGCGATGCTGCGCCAGATCCACGTGTTGCACCCGATCCCACACCCCACCCTCCGCGAGGCTGTCTAGATGACCCGAAGCAAGCGCATCTACGTGTTGGACACCAACGTGCTGATGCACGATCCGACCGCGCTGTTCAAATTCGAGGAACACGATGTCTTCCTGCCTATGCAGGTCATCGAGGAATTGGACAACGCCAAGAAAGGCATGACCGAAGTCAGCCGCAATGCGCGCCAGGTCAGCCGTTTCCTAAATGAACTGATCGAGGGCGCCGGCGCCGAGCAGATCGACGCGGGCATCGTGCTCAGTCATCCGCAGGGATTACAGCTCAAATCGCAGAGCGCGATTGGCAAGCTCTATTTCCAGACCAAGCCGGTGGCGCTGGATCGCACCTTCGGCACCGTCGCCCCCGACAACAAGATCCTCGCCGCAGTATTGGAGCTGCGCGAGCGGCACCCCGAAGTGCCGGTCATCCTGGTGTCCAAGGACATCAACCTGCGGATCAAAGCCGCGATTAGCGGACTGGTGGCCGAGGACTACGAGAACGACCGCGCGCTCGACGATTTCAGCCTGCTGTTCACTGGCGCCACCGAGTTGTCCACCGACTTCTGGGACCGCCACGAGAAGGACCTGCGCTCGTGGAGCGACAAGGCTGGACGTACCAGCTACGAAGTGACCATGACCGAGGACGAGGACTGGTATCCCAACCAGTTCCTGTACCTGCCTGGCGAGGACGAGGTGGAATTCCGCGTCGCCAAGATCGGCACCGACAAGAAAGCGACGCTGGCGCTGGCCGATGATTTCCGCAGCACCCAGCATGCCGTGTGGGGCATTACCGCGCGCAACCGCGAGCAGAATTTCGCCCTCAACGCGCTGATGGATCCGGAAATCGATTTCGTCAGCCTGCTCGGCACCGCCGGCACCGGCAAGACCCTGCTCGCGCTCGCTGCGGGCCTGGCCCAGACCATGGACCAGCAGCGCTACCGCGAGATCATCATGACCCGCGCCACCGTCAGTGTGGGCGAGGACATCGGCTTCCTGCCGGGCACCGAAGAAGAAAAAATGACGCCCTGGATGGGTGCGCTGACCGACAACCTGGAAGTGCTGACCCACAACCAGGACGGCGGCGCCTGGGGCCGCGCGGCGACCAACGATCTGCTCGCCTCGCGCATCAAGATCCGCTCGATGAATTTCATGCGCGGGCGCACCTTCCTCAGCCGCTATTTGATCCTGGACGAGGCGCAGAACCTCACCCCCAAGCAGATGAAGACCCTGATCACCCGCGCCGGCCCTGGCACCAAGATCGTTTGTCTGGGCAATGTGGAGCAGATCGACACGCCGTACCTGACCGAAACCACCTCGGGCCTGACCTACGCCGTGGACCGCTTCAAGAACTGGGCGCATAGCGCGCACATCACGCTGCGGCGTGGCGAGCGTTCTAGGCTGGCCGATTACGCATCGGAAGTGCTTTGACTGCGGATGCCGGGTTGGCTTGCCAGCCCAGCGTTCCCCGCAGGCCGGTGCCGTTATTGATCAGCAGACCTGACTTGCAGTGATGTTTTATACATCAGTATGCATTTACAGTAATTGCATCAACATGCTTCATATGCTCGAATAAATGCCCTGATCCGTTGCCTTAGGGGCGCAAATGATTACCGCCGTGCAATTGCGGGCCGCGCGCGCGCTGCTTGGTATCGACCAGCGAACGCTGGCCGAGATGGCCGGCGTCTCCCTGCCCACCATTCAGCGCATGGAGGCAAGCAAGGGCAATGTACGCGGCGTGGTCGACACGTTGACCAAGATCATCGAGGCACTCGATGCCGCCGGAATCGAACTGATCGGCAACGAGCAGCCTAGCCAGGGGCGCGGGCGCGGCGTGCGTCTGAAAGAAATCGTGTGATATCGATGGACGCGGCGCAATACGGGCGCATGTTCGTACCGAAGTTGTACACGGTGCTGCGTGGCGGCTATCGCTGGGCCGACTTGCGCGCCGACGCGATCGCCGGGCTTACGGTCGCCATCGTCGCGCTGCCATTGGCCATGGCGCTGGCTATCGCCAGCGGCACCACGCCAGAGAAAGGTCTGTATACCGCGATCATCGCCGGCTTCCTGATCTCCGCGCTGGGCGGGTCGCGGGTGCAGATTGGTGGGCCGACGGCAGCGTTCATTCCGGTCGTGTTCGTGGTGATCCAGAAGTTTGGCTTCGGCGGCCTGATTCTGTGCACGTTGCTGGCCGGGCTTATGCTGATAGGCGCAGGCCTGCTGCGCCTTGGCACGTTGATGAAGTACATGCCACAGCCGGTGATCACCGGCTTCACCGCAGGTATCGCGGTCAGCATCTTTTCCAGCCAGGTCAAGGACGTGCTGGGATTGCGGATGGAAAGCGTGCCGGCGGAGTTCTTCGCACGCTGGTCCGCTTACGCCAGGCACATCGCGACCACGCAACCGGCAGCGGTCGCGCTTGCGGTATTGGGCCTTGCCATCATCATCGCGCTGCGGCGCTGGAAGCCGAACTGGCCCGGTTTCCTGATCGCCCTGCTGGTCTGCACCGGCGTCTGCATCGCGTTCGCGATGCCGGCGGAAACCATCGGTAGCCGCTTCGGTAGTTTGCCGTCATCGTTGCCGGTCTTCGATTTTCCGCGCATCCCGTTCGAACGCACTTTCGAACTGTTGCCCAGCGCCTTCACCATCGCCTTCCTCGCCGGCGTCGAATCCTTGTTGTCGGCGGTGGTCGCCGATGGCATGACCGGCGGACGCCATCGTTCCAATGGCGAACTGGTGGCGCAGGGGCTGGCCAACGTGGGTGCGGCGCTGTTCGGAGGCCTGCCTGCGACCGGCGCGATCGCTCGCACCGCCACCAACGTACGCGCTGGCGGGCGTTCGCCGGTGGCGGGCATGCTGCATGCCGCTTTCTTATTGGTGTTCATGTTGCTGCTGACGCCATGGATGCGTTATGTGCCGCTGGCCGCACTGGCGGCGGTGCTGCTGGTAGTGGCCTGGAACATGAGCGAGCACCAGCATTTCCGGCACACGATGTCGGCGCCCAAAGGCGACCGGCTGGTCCTGCTTCTGACCTTCTTGCTGACGGTTTTCTTCGATCTGACCATCGCCATCGAGGCGGGAATCGTGGCCGCGGCCTTCGTTTTCATGTTCCGCATGGCAGATGCGTTCGAAGTCAGTTCCGGGATCAAGCTGATCGATGAGAACGGCGACGAACGCGGGAGCGGCGCAGACCCAACGCAACGGGCACGCCTGCCCGAGGGCGTGGAAGCATTCCAGATCAGCGGGCCGTTGTTCTTCGGCGCGGCCAGCCGATTGGACGAACTTCTCGATCAGTTCTTCGAGCCTCCGAAAGTCTTCATCTTGCGCATGCGTCTGGTGCCGATCATCGACGCCAGCGGTGTGCATGCGCTGAAAACGCTGCTCGACCGCTGCCGCCGTCGCCACATCGTGCTGATCATCTCGGGCTTGCAGGCCCAGCCGCTTGAGGTTATCCGTAAAATGGGACTGGACCTACATGAAGGTGGGCTGCATTTCGTCGCGGATTTCGAATCGGCGCTGCAGTTGGCCGAAACCCTGGTCGATCCCGGCGAAAACACAAAGGCCACCGGCGCTTGAGCACTGTACAAACCCTCTCTGCATTGACCATCGCCGGCTCCGACTCCGGCGGCGGCGCCGGCATCCAGGCGGACTTGAAAACCTTCGCCGCCCATGGCGTGCATGGACTATCGGCTATCGCCGCGCTGACCGCGCAGCACACGCGCGGGGTCACTGCGGTGAGCGTTCCGTCGGTGGATTTCCTGCGCGCGCAGATCGACGCCTGCTTCGAGGATTTCGACATCGGTGCGGTCAAGTTGGGGATGCTGGCGAATGCAGATGTGATCGAGGCGGTCGCCGATGCATTGCGAACGCACACGCCTGCCTTCGTCGTCCTGGATCCGGTGATGGTGGCGACCAGCGGCGCGAAGCTGCTGGAAGACGCCGCTCTGAGCGCCTTGCGCATGCATCTGATTCCGCTTGCCTCGGTGATTACGCCCAATCTTCCGGAAGCCGAATTGTTGCTGGACCATGCCATTACGGACTTTGTAGGAATGCGCGCGGCCGCCAATGAACTGCTCTCGCTGGGAGCCGCTTCGGTATTCCTGAAAGGCGGTCATTTGCAGGACGACGGCGATGTGGTGGTCGATTTATTCGCCGACTCTACGGGCATGCGCGAAATCGCGCACCCGCGTCTGCGGATCGAAGCCCATGGCACCGGCTGCACGTTGGCCTCTGCGGTCGCGGCGAACCTGTGCTTGGGCCTTACCCTGACCGAAGCCTGCTCGGCGGCGTCGGACTACGTGCACGCCGCCCTGTTGAAAGGCTACCGCCCCGGACGCAGCGACATCGTCGTACTCGATCATTTCGGAGCAGCGCCCGCGCGATGAGCATCCAGGAACTCGGCATTCCGCTGTCCACGGACGACGGCCACCGCTACAACCTCATCGCACGCATTCCTTCGCAACCGCGGGCCTCGCTGCTGTGGCTGCCCGCGCTTGGCGTGGCGGCCCGGCACTACATTCCACTGGCGGACGCGCTCGCGGCGAAAGGTGTCGCCGTGTTCCTGCAGGAAATGCGCGGCAACGGCAGCAGCAGCCTGCGTCCGAGCCGCGAGATGGACTGGGGCTATCGCCAGATACTGACCTTGGACATTCCGCGCAGCCACGCCGCCGCCGTCGAACACTGCGGCGCGCCGGAGCGGATCATCGGCGGCCACAGCATCGGCGCGCAATTCGCAGCGTGCTATCTGGGACTGCATCCCGATGCATTCGACCACCTCTGGCTGGTGGCCAGCGGTTCGCCCTACTGGCGTACCTTTCCGGCACCGAGGCGCTATGTCCTCCCCTTTGCTTATCAGTTCGTACCGTGGATCGCCGACCGTCGCGACGTTTTTCACGGCCGGCGACTGGGCTTCGCGGGCGACGAGGCACGCAGCCTGATGCGCGACTGGGCTAAGGTGGGCCTCAGTAACCGCTACGCGGCCGCCGGCATGGAATCGAATCTCGAGGAGGCGTTGTCTCAGGTCAAGGCCCGGATTCATACGGTGCTAATGAAAGACGACTGGCTCGCGCCGCGCCGATCGATGCAGGCCCTGCTGGACAAGATGCCGCAAACGACAGCGGCTACTCAAGTCCTGGACCGCGCTGCATTGGGCACGAACGCAAACCACTTCGCCTGGATGAAACAACCTCAGGCGGTGGCCAGCGTTCTGTCGGGTTCTGTCGCAAGCAGCGACGCATAGCCCTGCGGATTGAGCGACTGCCAACGCCAGGCATCGCGGCACATGGCATCGACATCGAACTCGGCACGCCAGCCCAGCAATCGCTGGGCCAGCGAAGGATCAGCGTAGACCTCGGCGACATCGCCATTACGGCGATCGATGATTTCGTAGGGGATGTTGCGGCCGGACGCTTTCTCGAAGCCACGCACCAGCTCCAGCACGCTGACGCCCTTGCCGGTTCCCAGGTTGACGGTAAGGCTGCGGTCCTCGCGGGCCAGATAGTCCAGCGCGTCGGCGTGGGCACGGGCCAGGTCCATGACATGGATGTAGTCGCGCACGCCGGTACCGTCGATGGTCGGCCAGTCGCCGCCGAACACGCTCAGCTTGTCGCGCAGACCCACCGCCACTTGGCAGATGTACGGCATCAGGTTGTTGGGGATGCCGCCCGGATCCTCTCCCACCATGCCCGATTCGTGGGCGCCGACGGGATTGAAATAACGCAGATTCGCGGCTCGGAAAGTCGGATCTGCCCTGCACACGTCGCCGATCAATTCTTCCATCACCAGCTTGGTGCGGCCGTAGGGATTGGTGACCTGCAAGCGCGCGTCCTCGCGGATGGGCAGATGCTCGGGATCGCCATAAACGGTCGCCGAGGAACTGAACACCAGGTTGCGGACCTCGGCCTCACGCATGGCCTGCAGCAGATTGATGGTGCCGCTGATGTTGTTGTCGAAATAATCGAGGGGGCGTTCGCAGGATTCGCCGACCGCCTTCAGCGCGGCGAAGTGGACCACGGCATCGAACCGGCGGGTGGAGAATAGTTTTGTAAGTGCCTTCCGGTCGCGCATATCGGCGCGGTGGAAATTGACGGAGGACTCGGTCAGCGTTTCGAGTCGGTGCAGCACCTGCGGGGAACTGTTGCTGAAATTGTCCGCAAGAGTCACTTCATGCCCGCGCGCGGCCAGTACCAGATAGGTATGGCAACCGATATAACCGGTTCCGCCGCAAAGCAGGATGCGCATCGTCGATTCCCCTGGTGGACCCGGGCCGCACTCGCCCCGGTACACAGGTTTACGCAATACGGCGATGGCATCGGACAAACCTCCCTGTGTCCTGACCAAGGCGTTTTGCGCGTTCAGTCGGCCATAAGGGGGATTCCGCATCCATCGTGTGCAGCACGCCTGCAGACGGCATCGGCTAGACTCCGTCCGCCTAGACGTCATACGTCTAGATCTCATCAGCATGTTCACTTACAGACGAGAGCCACATTCCGTATGGATGCCGCACTGCCTTCGCGCGACCAGATCAGCATCGCCGTCATCGGCCTGGGTTATGTGGGCCTGCCATTGGCAGCCACCTTCGGACGCCGCTTCAAGACCCTCGGCTTCGACATCAACGCCAAGCGCGTCGCCGAATTGCGCCAGTACCACGACCATACGCTGGAGGTTTCGGAAGAGGAACTGCGCGAGGCGCGGGATCTCAGCTTCGCCAACAACCCTGAAGAACTGAAGGGTTGCAACATCTTCATCATCACCGTGCCCACGCCGATCGACGAATACAAACGGCCCGATCTGCGGCCGTTGGAATCGGCAAGCCGCACGGTGGGACGCGCGATCGCCAAGGGCGGCGTGGCGATCTACGAATCCACGGTCTACCCGGGGGCGACCGAGGAAATCTGCGTGCCGATCATCGAGCGCGAGTCGGGCCTGACTTTCAACCGGGACTTCTATGCCGGCTATAGCCCCGAGCGCATCAACCCGGGCGACAAACAGCACCGCCTGGAAACGATCATGAAGGTGACCTCCGGCTCGACCCCCGAGGCCGCGGACTTCATCGACGACCTGTATCGCCAGATCATCACCGCCGGCACGCACAAGGCTTCCTGCATCCGCGTCGCCGAGGCGGCGAAGGTGATCGAGAATACCCAGCGCGACGTCAATATCGCCCTGATCAACGAACTGGCTCTGATCTTCCACCGCCTGGGCATCGACACCCACGAAGTGCTGGAAGCCGCGGGCACCAAGTGGAACTTCCTGCCTTTCCGCCCCGGCCTGGTCGGCGGCCACTGCATCGGCGTGGATCCTTATTATCTGACCCACAAGGCTCAGCAGATCGGCTACCACCCCGACGTGATCCTCGCCGGACGCCGGATCAACGACGGCATGGGCAGCCATGTCGCGCGCCGCACCGCCAAACTGATGGCGCAGCGCAACCTGCAGACCACCCAATCCAACATCTTGATCCTGGGCCTGGCTTTCAAGGAAAACTGCCCGGACGTACGCAATACTCGAGTAGTGGATATCGTGGCGGAGCTGCGCAGCTACAACGCCAACGTGCATATCCACGACCCCTGGGTGAACGCGGACGAAGCGCGGCACGAATACGGCCTGGAGATGATCGGACAGCCCGAACAGGGCAAGTACGACGCGATCATCCTGGCAGTCTCGCATCGCGAGTTCATCGCTCTGGGGGCGGAGGGCATCCGCGCCTTCGGCAAGCCCGACGCGGTCCTGTTCGACGTCAAGCGTGCCCTTCCGCGGCAGAGCGTCGACGACTGCCTGTGAGGCCGGCTACTGCCCATCTGCGTATGGATGGCCGCCTGCCGTAAACTTGCACCCGCAATCCACGGAGATGTTCTGAATGCGCGTACTGGTCACCGGCGCCGCCGGCTTCATCGGCTCACACCTGAGCCAGCGTCTGCTGGCCCGTGGCGATGAGGTACTGGGCTACGACAACCTTAACGCCTACTACGACCCGCGGCTGAAACAGGCGCGGCTGGACAGGCTGCTGCCGCTGGAAGGCTTCAGCTTCGTACAAGCCTCGCTGGAAGACCGCGCCGCGCTGGAGGCGGCCTTCGACGAATTCAAACCGCAGCGCGTAGTCAATCTGGCCGCGCAGGCCGGCGTGCGTTATTCGCTGGAAAATCCGCAGGCCTATGTGGACAGCAATATCGTCGGTTTCCTCAACATCCTGGAAGCCTGCCGCCATCGCGGTATCGAGCATCTGGTGTACGCCTCTTCCAGCTCGGTCTATGGCGCGAACAAGAAACTGCCATTCGCGGTGGAAGACAGCGTTGACCATCCGGTCAGCATGTATGCCGCCACCAAGAAGGCCAATGAACTGATGGCCCACACTTACAGCCATCTGTTCAACCTGCCCACCACCGGTTTGCGGTTTTTCACGGTCTACGGGCCCTGGGGACGCCCGGACATGGCGCTGTTCCTGTTCACCCGCAAGATATTGGCGGGCGAACCCATCGACGTGTTCAACCACGGCCACCACACACGCGACTTCACCTACGTCGACGACATCGTCGAGGGCGTGATCCGCACGCTGGACCGCGTTCCCGGGCCGGACCCGACCTACGACCCGCTCAATCCCACTCCGGCCAGTTCCAGCGCGCCCTACCGCGTCTACAACATCGGCAACCACCAACCGGTGCAGCTGCTGCGCTATATCGAAGTGCTGGAGGAATGCCTGGGCCGCAAGGCCGAACGCAACCTGCTTCCGTTGCAAGCCGGCGACGTGCCCGACACCTACGCCGATGTCAGCGCCTTGCAGCGCGATACGGACTATTCGCCCTCCACCTCCATCGAAACCGGCGTGCGACGCTTCGTGGACTGGTATCGGGATTTCTACCGAACCTGAAACCGATTCAGGTTCCCCCTGTCCGGACACCGCATGCCTGAAGCAGCACGTGTCCGGAACAGCACGCCTTCAGCGTTTTAGTTGACGTGACCAACACAGGGGAAATGGAATGTTGCGCTCTATTGCTGGCTTGACGGCTGTCTGCCTGTCGCTCTTGTTGACCGCTTGCGCTAGCAGCGGCCGCGCCGGAGCTGCGCCTCCGCCTGTCCAGGCGACCGCCACCGCTGTCGATTCCTACAAGATCGGCGTCGACGACATCGTGCAGGTGTCGGTCTGGCGCAACCCGGAACTGGGCATCACCGTGCCGGTCCGTCCCGACGGCATGATCTCGGTACCGTTGGTGGGCGATGTGTCCGCCGGCGGGCATACACCGGCCGAAGTGGCCAAGGATATTCAGACCAAGCTGGCCAGCTTCGTACGCGATCCGCAGGTCGCCGTGATCCTGACCGACCTTCGCAGCCACGAATACCTGTCGCGCGTCCGCGTCACCGGCGCGGTACGGCAACCGATTTCCATCCCCTACCGCCCCGGCATGACTGTGCTCGACGCGGTGTTGGCCGCCGGCGGCGTGACCGAATTCGCCGCAGGCGATCGCTCCGAGCTGTATCGCAAGTCGGGCGAAGGCACCGAGAGCTACGCCGTGCGTCTGGACAAGATCCTCAACCGCGGCGATCTGTCGACCAACTTCCCGGTTTCGCCGGGCGACGTCATCACCATTCCCGAGCGCACGTTCTGATGAGCGCAGAAGCACTTCCCGGACGCCGTTCCACGGCCGTCAACCGGCCTTCTTCCGCCCTTGCCCCGAACGAGATCGTACCGATCCTTCTGAACGAAGGACGCCGCCACACGCTGGCGCTGGTCGCGATCTTCGCGGGCATAGCCTTGCTGACCCTGTTCGCCGGCCTTTTCCTGTTGCCGAAGAACTACACGGCCTCGACCACCATCCTGGCCCAAGAAAGCGACATCATCCAGCCGCTGCTGGAAGGCCGCGCCGTGGCGACCGGCGTCACCGACCGCGCGGGCATCGCGCGCCAGGTGATCTACAGCCGTAAGGTGCTGGAAGACGCGCTGAAGACCGGCGGTTGGCTGGAAGACAATCCCACGCCCCTGCAACGTGACCGCCTGCTGGAGGAGTTGAAGGAACGAATCACCATCCGTGCCTCTCGCCCCGACCTGGTCGAGATCACCTACCGCGATTCCGATGCGCAGCGCACCTACAAGGTGACCGAACGCCTGGGCGCGATGTTCATCAAGGAAAGCCTGGCCACCAAGGGCCGCGAAAGCCGCGAGGCCTACCAATTCATCGATGCGCGCGTGAACGATTACCACAAGAAACTCACCGACGCCGAAGACAACCTGCAGAAGTACCGCTCCGCCAATGCCGACGCGCAGCCCGGCAGCGCTACCGATGCCAGCACCCGCATCAGCACGTTGCGTACACAGGTCGAGCAGACCCGGATGTCGCTGTTGGAACAGCGATCGCGCGAAAGCGCGATCACCTCGCAGCTTTCCGGCGAATCGGCGGTCACCGCGGTGCAGACCCGCGAGAGCCTGTATCGCGGACAGTTGCTCGAACTGCAGAGCCAGTTGGACCGCCTATTGCTGACCTACACCGAGCAATACCCGGACGTGGTGCGCATCCGCCACCAAATGGCCGATATCCAGCAGGCGATGCGCGATGAAGAGCAGCGGCGCGCGACGGCACCGAAAACCGCCAGTCCGTTCGACGATGCGCAGATGAATCCGCTGTATCAAGAACTGCGCAGCCAACAGGGACAGGCCCGCCGCGAAATGGCCGCCACCCAGTCGCGCATGGGCATCGCCGAATCGCTATTGGACGAAGAACTCGGCCGTAGCCGTCGCATCGCCGCCTCGGAAAGCGCGCTGGCCGAGCTGACCCGGGACTACGAAGTCAACCGGGACATCTATCAGGACCTGCTGCGCCGGCGCGAAAACGCGCGCGTCTCGATGGAACTGGACCGCGAGGAACGCGGCCTGACCCTGCGTGTGCAGGATCCAGCGATCATGCCGCTGCGTCCCACCGGTCTGCGCTTCCTGCATTTCGCCATCGCCGGTTTGCTCATGGCGGTCGTCGTTCCGCTGGCCCTGCTGTTCCTGCGCGTGCGCTTCGATCCCCGCATCCGTTCGGCCAGCCAGTTGCAGAAGATTTCCGATCGCCAGCTGCTGACCGTCGTGCCGCTCTACCGCACCCCGCGCGACCAGCGCCGCCTTCGTCTCCGCCAGGCGATGAGCCTGGGAATCCTGTTCGTCGTCGTTCTGGCGTACGGACTGGCATTTGGCCTCAAGCAGATGGTCGCCTGAACGCCATGAACCGACAAGACAACCTGGAACCGATCGTGGAACCGACAGTGAATCAGGAAACCGAACATTCGCAAGGCGCCATCCGCCGCATAGATGCGGCCCGCTCGCTCGCATTGCTCGACGAACCGAAGGCGCTGACCACGCGCGAACTGGAAGACCGTCGCGTCATCCACCGCAACGATTCGGTACGCGAACAAGCCGACGCATTCCGCGAACTGCGCACGCGCCTGCTTGCGGCCGGCGGCGAACGCAACTTCGTCACCCTGGTCGCCCCTATCAGCCATGGTTGCGGCGGTAGTTTCGTCGCGCGCAACCTGGCCGCCGCGTTCGCCTTCGACGACACCAAGACTTCTCTTCTGATCGATTGCGATGTCCTGCATCCCTCGCAGCACACCGCGCTGCGCGTGGACATGGCCGGCGGTGGACTGATGGACTACCTGGACGACAGCTCGCTAGACGTGGCCAATATCCTCTACCGCACCGGCGTACCGCGGTTGCGGCTGATCCCCAGTGGCCGTCAGCGCGAAACCACCGGCGAATCCTTCAGCTCGTTCCGCATGCGCGCGATGATCGATTCGGTGCGCAGCCGTTATGCGGACCGCTACATCATCCTGGACAGTCCCTCGGTGCTCGGTTCGCCCGACGCACGCATTCTGTCCGAGCTGGCCGACATGGTCGTTCTGGTCGCCGGTTATGGCCTGGTGACGCCGGACAAGATCGAAGCGGCACTGGCGAGTTTCCCATCCGAGAAGCTGGCTGGCGTCGTTTTCAACCACCTGCCCTGAAGCATCCGCAAGGAGAAGGCGCATGCACCCGAAATACCAATGTGCGTACCTACGCGTGTCGGTCATCGCCGCCTCTATCCTGGCGTGTATGCCCGGCACGGCCTTGGCGGCACGGGTGGACTACACCGTGGACCTGGGCATGGAGTGGAACGACAACGTCACCCTAGCGCCCTCGGACCCCATCGATCAGCGCTACCTGCGCAGCGGCCTGGGCTTTCTGGTAACGGAAACCAATTCGGCGGTACAGGCGCACGCGGATGGGCGGGTCGAATACCGCGATTACGAAGACAATATCTTCACCGATACCGCCGATGGCACGCTGTCGGGCAGCCTGAACTGGATCGCGATCCCGCAACGATTGTTCTTCCTCGTCGAAGACAATCTATCGGTGCAGCCGGTCGACGCGTTGGTGCCCGATGCGCCGGGTAACCGTCAGCAGGTCAACGTGTTTTCCGCCGGCCCCACCCTGCTGTTCAACTGGTCGCCGACGCTGCAAGGCCAGGCCGAAGTGCGCTACGTGAACAGCGACGCCGAGATCACCGACGAGTTCAATTCGCAGCGCCTGGCCCTGGCTCTGCGCACCATCAAGGAATTCAGCCCAACCAGCCGGGCCTCGTTGAACACGCAAGCCCAACGTGTCGATTTCGAGGACGATGTCGTGGCCCGCGACTACAACCGCTACGATATTTTCGGGCGGTATTCGCGGACTCTGGCGCAGTTCGAACTGGGCACCGATCTGGGTTATTCCAGGATCGACTACCGGCAGGGCGAATCGCGCTCGGACCCGCTATTCCGCTTCGACGCTACCTGGAACCCGAACGAACGCCATCGTCTGACCGTGCTCGCTTCCAGCCAGTTCTCCGACACCGCCGTCGACGCGCTGAGCAGCATCCAAGCCGATGCCACGATGCCCGAGAACGTACTCACCGGCGACGCCATCGTGAACGCGTCGCCCTATGAGGTGCGCAGCCTGGAGATGGAATACAGCTTCACCAATATCCGTTTCGACTTCATGGTCGCTCCGTATGTGCAGAAGCGCAATTACGTGGATTCGGACGAGTTCGACCAGGACAACCATGGCGTGCGCACGGATTTCCATTGGAGGTTGCGACGGTCGTTGACTCTGGGGTTGTATGGGACTTACGAGAGCCTGGATTACACGCAGTTGGACCGCCAGGACGACACCCTGCGCGTTGGTGCCACTTTGCGTTACCACTGGGCGCCCCGCTGGAGCGCGGGTTTGGAATGGGAACGCTACAAGCGCGACAGCACCGCCGCAGGGCAAAGCGTGTCGCAGAACCTCATCTATCTGAGCATCTCGTATTCCAATCGCTGAGGAGGCGCGCCATGAGCCAGCAGTCGGTCCCGGCGAACGCATCGCCACGCGGGCACGGACGCGGCTGGTTCAGCGCCTTTCTGTTGTGCCTGGCCATGATGGCCGCGGCCATGGCCCAATGCAGCGAGGCCGGAAACAGCCAAGCCTCCGCACCTTCCACGGCGCCGCAGGCGCCGACGCCCGAATCTACACCGCCCCCGCCGGCAATCGATAGCGCGCCCGCCGCACCGGCAGGTACCAGCGATTTGAAAATCGACCTTTCATTCGTCGACAAGAAATCCGCCGCGTATTCGCGCTTCAAATCCTATGTCGACTCGGCGGTGGCCGGCAGTCCCGGCTATGCCTTCGCCGCGAGCGACGCGGCGCTGATGTTCCGGCTTTCCGGCGGCGCCAAATATTGCAAGCTGGCGATCGCCATGGTGGAGAAGCAGGTGGCTGACGCCGAGGCCGCGATCGCATCGGGCGGGCGTCCGGAGATTTCCGGCGACTCCTACCTCGAAGTAGGCCCGAATATCGCCGACCTGGCCCTCACCCTGGACAGTTGCGCCACCGATATTTCGGCCGACCAACGCAAGCGCTGGTCCGCCTATGCCGAGCAGGCGGTATGGAACGTGTGGCACCACGGTTCGGCCCAATGGGGCGGAAAACCGCACCCTTGGACGGGCTGGTCCACCGATAACCCCGGCAACAACTATTACTACAGCTTCCTGGAAGCCACCATGTATTGGGCGCTGGTAAGCAATAGTCAGACCTGGATGAAGGATCTGCGCGAGCGCAGATTGCCGCCGCTCAAGGCATATTTCGCGAAGTTGCCTGGCGGCGGCAGCAGCGAGGGTACCGGTTACGGCGCGGCACATATGCGCCTGTATTGGCTCTACCGGCTATGGCGCGACAGCACCGGTGAAGACCTCGCCAACGCCAGTCCGCATGCGCACGACAGCATCGCTTACTGGGTGCACGCCACTGTTCCAACCCTGGACCGGTTTGCGCCCATCGGCGACCAGTCCCGCAACTCGGTGCCGGAGCTGTACGACTACCATCGGCGCCTGGTGCTGGAAGCCCGGCAACTGACGAACGAACCCGAAGCCTTGAGCATGTCCTCATGGTGGTTGAACGCTATTTCCGTGCCCAACATGAGCGGCGGTTTCAATAGTCGCTACGACCTGCTTCCGGCCGGGAAAGGCGGCAACCCGCCGACGCGATTGACCTATCTTGCCGAAGGCACCGGACACCTCTTCGCCCGCACCCGCTGGGACAAGGAGGCGATGTGGGTGTCCTTCGTGGCCGGGCCCTACAACGAAAGCCATGCACATCAGGACCAGGGTTCCTTCACCTTGTTCGCGCACGACTGGCTGGCGGTTACCGAGAACATCTGGAGTCACAGCGGCATCCAGCAGGGCACCGAGGTCCACAACGTCGTTCGCTTCGAGCGCAGTAACGCCAGCGCGAGCCAGTGCGCCGCTCCTGGCGGGGACTTGATCGTGCACCAGTGCGAAAGCACCGAATCGCGTTCCAAGCTGACGGTTGTTCCTGGCAACGACGGCGCTTTTTCCGCGACCGCCGATCTCACCCCGGTCTATCGCGGCAATCCGGCGTTGGGAAGCTGGCAACGGAAGCTGGATTTCGCCGGACGCAAGCTGACCGTGCGCGACCAATTCAAACTCGGAGCCGGAACTCGCGCCATCTTCCAGGTCAACGTGCCGGCGGAGCCGAAGGTCAACGGCAATGAAGTAACGGCCGGCGGACTAAGGGTGCGCGTACTCGAACCCGCCAATGCCACCATCAGCGTCCACGACTGGCGCAAGGTGGACAGCCAGGAGTTCCGTAGCGGCTGGCGAATCGACATTGCCGGCGGCCAGACCGGTTACTTGGTCGAACTTGGGGAAAAATGACGAGTGTCACGATTTTCTGGTGACGCGGGTCGCGCCCGCGTCCACAAGGCTGATTTCGGTCCGTATTTGAACCCGGACGCCAGCTGAACAAAGCCGTTTCAGCGCAATAGCCTGTCCTATAACGCCGACTGAACCCGTTATGATGCGCCCGCCGATGCGTTTGTATGGGCTAGGGGGAGCCAGAGCGAAACGACAATAATCCTATTGTCGTTGTTGTGCGCGCGGCTTAGGAGAATCCCCCGTGCAGCACCTGACTTCCGCATCAACCCGGGCCTTGCACCCGGCAGTCCGCCGCAAGCGCCTGATCGCCGCTTCCCTTGTCGGCAGCGCCTTCCTCATCACCGTCACCGCTTCCAGTGCAGCCGGCCTGCTCGGTGATCGCTGGGAGAAGCGATCGCAGGACGCCTGGCAGGAATCCGTCGCAGTCACCCATCGCGTGCAGACTTTCGCCCGCGCTTATTCTGAAACGTTGCTGCCGGTCCGGCTGATGGCCCTCTTCCGCGCACGCGCGCGGACCGGCTCCTCAACGCCGAACCAACCCGTCGCGTCCATACCCACGACGACGACTGCACCGGCAACTCCCGTCATGAGTGGCGGAAGCACTGGTCCGCAGATGGCCAACTCTTCGCTGCCCCGCCTGATTCAGCTGCCCTCCGTGCGCCGCTATGTGAATCTCAATTCCGCTGCGTATACGCGCTTCAAAGGCTGGGTGGACTCAGCCGTGAACGGCAGCCCCGGATACGCCTTCGCCGCGAGCGAAGCGGCGATGATGTATCAGCTTTCGCCTGAGACTAAATACTGCACATTGGCCGTGAACATGGTCGAGAGGCAGGTTGCCGATGCCGAGGCCGCCATCGCGGCCGGCAGCAATCCGGAAGTCGCCGGAGATTCCTATCTCGAAGTCGGCCCGATGATCTCGGACCTGTCGATGACGCTGGTTACCTGTTCGGCGTTCATCACCGGCGCGCAGCGGACGCGCTGGTCGGCGTATGCGGAGCAGTCGGTATGGAATATCTGGAACTACGGCAGCGCGCGCTGGGGTAGCCGTTCGGCGCCTTGGACGGGCTGGTCGGTGGACAACCCCGGCAACAATTACCACTACAGTTTCCTCGAGGCGACCATGTACTGGGCGCTTGCGACCAGCAATCCCACCTGGATGGCCGAACTGCGCAATCGCCGCCTGCCTGCGCTGCAGGCGTATTTCGCCAGGCTGCCGGGTGGCGGCAGCAGCGAAGGCACCGGTTACGGGACCGCGCAGATGCGCCTGTTCTCGCTGTACCACCTGTGGCGCGACGCCACCGGCTCGGACCTGGCCAACACCAGCACGCATGCGACCGACAGCATCTACTACTGGATCAACGCCACTGTGCCGACCATGGACCGGTTCGCGCCCATCGGCGACCAGTCGCGCAATTCCATCCCCGAGCTGTACGACTACCATCGCCGGCTGGTTTTGGAAGCGAGACAGACCGCCAACGGCGATGCCGCGCAGCGCGCCGCCACGTGGTGGTTGAGCAACATCATGATGAAGAACAGCAGCGGCGTGGTGCTGCCAGGCACCCAGATGAATTCGGGCTTCAACTTCCGCTACGACCTGCTGCCGGCCGGCACCGTCGCCACCCCTCCCTCCAATCTGGTCTATCACGCCACGGGCGTCGGGCATCTGTTCGCCCGCACGGGTTGGGACACCAACGCGATGTGGGTAGCGATCGTGGCCGGTCCGTATAACGAGAGCCATGCGCACCAGGACCAAGGGTCGTTTACTCTGTTCTCGCGCGACTGGCTGGCCGTCACCGCCAACATCTGGAGCCACAGCGGCATCAATCAGGGAACCGATGTGCACAACTTGGTGCGCTTCGTTCGCAACGGCGCCGTGGCGCGCCAGTGCGAATCGACCACCAAGATCTCCACCATGACGGTAACTCCGGGTGCGAGCGGCGGCGACTTCACCGCCAACGCCAACCTGACGCCTGCCTTCTGCGACAACACGGCGGTGACTTCGTGGGGACGCCAGTTCACTTTCGCCGCCCGCAAGCTGACTGTACGCGACACCTTCGCGATAACCGCTGGCACCACGGCCACGTTCCAGGTCAATACGCCGGTGCTGCCGACCCTGGTCAATAGCCGCGAGGCAACCGCGGGACGCCTGCGGGTGCGCGTGCTGGAACCAGCCAACGCCACCATCAACAGCAACTTCAGCACGGGCAAATATGTCGAGGACGGCGCGCGCTACCGTATCGACGTGACCGGCGGCACCGCCGGTTATCTGGTGGAACTTTCCGAGATCTGAGCCTGCCGCGCGACGGGAAGCTCGCTAGCCAGTCTCTATTGAAAGAAACAAGGATGCCGCCTGCTCACTACAGTCGGCATTTTCGTTTCGAGGCTAGGCAAATCGGGACCGGTCAAACCGCCGCCAGACCGCGCTTCGAAAGCGCGTGCTTGACGTAGTGGAACATGTACCAGGCTGCCTGCCAGAGAGTGAGATGCTCGGACTCGCGATAGACCCGCCACTGCCACCGCGCGGCCCGCAGTTTGTTGGAAGAAACCGAACCGTTGCGCACTAGGTAATAGGCTAGCGGACCTTCATGACGCACGCGCACGGCATGGCCCGCACGGCGAACGCGATCCAGCCAGAATACGTAGTCTTCGTGGCCCATGCGCACGAAAGGCACATCGCCCAGACGGCGATCGTAGACTCCTGTGAGGTTGCCGATGTGGTTGCTCTTCAGCATGTCGCCATAAGCGATCTCAGCAGGAGGCTCTACGCAAGACAGCAGATGGCCGTCTTCGGCGACGCGCTGGTAACCGGCGTAGGAAACCAGCGCGCCGCTTTCCTGCATTTGCGCCAGCTGTAATTCGAGTTTGCGCGGGTCCCACCAATCGTCGCTATCCAGAAAGGCCACATGGCTGCCCGATGCCGCACGCAATCCCGCGTTGCGGGCTTCGGCCACGCCCGCGTTCGCCGGTTGGCTGACGATTTTCACGCGCCGATCCTTGCCGGCGTATTCGCGCATGATCCGCTCCGATCCATCGCGCGAACAATCATCGACCAAGACGAGTTCGAGGTTGGTCAGCGTCTGTCGCAGCACCGACTCCACCGATTTCCGCAACGTCGGTTCCGCATTGAATACGGGCATGATCACGCTCACCAGCAGTTCTGCGGGGCGGTCGGCGCCGTCGGCGGATTGCAGGGAGGTGGCCGTGGTCATGCGGCGACTCGCGCGGAGTTTTGTTCGGAGTTTCGTGCGGAGCCCGCCCACGAGGACTTCGGAGGCGGCAGAATGAAGTCGCGATAGGCGTTCGGGTCGCCCTCTTTGCCAGCCTCGGCCGCCTTTATGATGTTGTAGACCTCGCGCGCGCTGACGTAATGCAGCACGTAGCGCTCGCCATCGTTGTACGCGCGCTCCAGATGCGCATGCATGGCATCGGTCGCAGGCCCCAGCAACGTGTCCATGTCGGTTTCCTGGGTGCCGTGGGTATGCACTTTCACGAATACCCATTCCGGCTTGCCTTCGACATGCACGCCGGTGCGCACCCAGTCGTCGACGCGCTGCGGGGTCGGCGGACAGCCGCGGCGTACGTCGGCGTTCTCTATGCGCGGGATCACACCGGCCTTGCGTTCTCGCCAGTTCAAACCGAGAGGTCCCTGTACGATCATAAGATCGCCGGTCGCGCTGCCGCCCACATGCACCGCCACGCCGTCGTCATGCGATTTCGGATGCTGCGGATCATCGGTGGCGTAATAGATGGAATTGATGGTGCGGGTCTGGGTATCGCTGGGAGCGGATGGCAATGTGAAGTCCGCGTAGCACCCCAGCTCCCGCAGCAGGATGAGTTCGTTGTTGAGGCCGCACCAGCGTCCATCGCCGCGCGAGTTGTCCAGGCACCAGTTGCCATGGATGAAGCCGAAGCTCAGCTCGCCGGTCGCCGGATCGCGCGACAACGCGCCGTGGCGCTCGTGCAGCGTCTTGCAGAAGCGGCTGATGCTTTCGCGGAAGTTCGCTTCGGTATCGTTGTCGTGATGCAGGTGGATTTCCAGCTCGCCGTAACCGTCGGCGCAAAGCGCGGCGATCTTGTCGAGGTGTTCCTCGGCGTATTCCTCCTCCGGATAGAAGAAGCTGTGCTGCGGAGGGCGGCCATCGGCGTCGCGATGCGCCGAGGCGAGCGTCCGGTAATCCCGGCACCAGCGATCCACGCGCGCGCGCTGGGTTTCGAGATCCGCGCCATGCCACATCGGCTCGAAGTGATCGACGAAACAGAACATCACATGCACCGGCCGGTCGGCCACTCGCGGGATAGGACGACGCAGATAGCTGCCGATCCAGATTTCCATGTTGCGCGCGCGCAGCAGACGCCAGACCACGAAAGCCGCGGTGACGCCGGCCAAGACGGCCGCTATCGCCACCCATTGCAGAATGCCCAAGATTCCCCCTTACCTGTCGCAGTGCGGCTACTGTCGTTACATGACAATCCAACGGCATAAGCGCTCCGCGCAGGCCAGTCCCGAGTCTCAAACCGGTTTTCGGTAATCGGCGGGTCAGACTTCCGCGGGCAACGCTTCCAGGGCAAAACCTTGCGCCTTCCACTCCGGAATCAGGAGGGTAAGCATCTCCAGCGAAAGCGTGCTGTCGTCGTGCATCAGCAGGATATCCCCCGGCCGTACCGGATGCCGACGGATGATCTCGATCAGCTCGACCGCCGGGCGGCGACTGTAATCCAGGCTGTCATAAGACCAGTAAGTCGCACGGCGGCGTCGACGGAAGAAGTTGGCCAGCATGCGCGGCGGCATCACCCCGCGCGGCGGCCGGAAACTGTGTCGCGGCTGACCGTCGATACCGCTCAGCAGCGCATCGGTGCGGGTGACTTCATCGAGTTGCGCGGACAACGATAACTTGTCGAAATGGGGATGGGTGAACGAATGGTTGCCCAGCGTGTGTCCTTCCCCGGCGATGCGGCGCGCCAGTTCCGGGTTCGCTTCGATCTGGCGGCCGATCAGGAAAAAACTGGCTTTTGCTTCATGCCTCGCCAGCAGATCGAGCAGCGGAGCGGTGTGCTCGGGATGCGGACCATCGTCGAAGGTCAGATACAGGCTGCGACGCGCACGCGAACCCGTCGTGGTCACCAGCGAGCTGGGCAACCAGCGGAGGATCCTGAGTTTTCTGGGCCGGGGCGTCATGTGGTTGGTAATGGCAAAGGTTGCAGTGGGAGCGTGCAGGGTCCGAGCAGAGGATATGGACTACACGGAAGAAGACGCGGGCGGGCGGGCGATTTACGGTTCATACCTCGCTCCCTGGGCGCCAAGCCTGATCGCGATAGAGCGCCTCGTAGCGGGCGGCCATCGTCCGGAACGAACCTTCGTGGGTGACCCATTCGCGCCCTGCCCGACCCATGGCCTTCGCACGATCAGGCGACAACAGCATCTCGACCACGGCCGCGGCGAGCGCATCCGCATCCCGGGCCGGTACCAGCAGACCGTTGACTCGATCACGCACGATTTCGCCGTTGCCGCCCACGTCGGTGGCCACTATGGGCAGTTCGGCGGCGCAGGCTTCAAGCAGCGCAATGGAATACCCCTCGCTGATCGAGGACAAAGCGAATACGTCCAGTCCCTGCAGCAGCTGCGGCACATCCCCGCGATCGCCCAGAAACCGGGTCGCTTCGGCGACTCCTTCGGCCGCGGCGATCGCCTCCAATTCCAACCGCAGCCCGCCATCGCCGACCAGCACCAGCGCCGCGTTGGGCACGCTGAGACGTACTTGCCGGAAAGCGCGGATCAGATTGGCCTGGTCCTTCACCGGCTCAAGCCGGCCCACCGTTCCGACGAGCTGGCTTTCCGGCGGAAGCGCCAACTCGCTCCTTAACCATGCGCGTACCGCATGATCCGCGGCCCGGAATCCTTCGGTGCGTATGCCGTTTGGAATGGCCAGCAACGCCGAACGAGGCGAAACCCCGCTGTTCTGCAGGTGCCGGCGCGCGGTTTCGCACACCGCTACCGCATAATCCGTCCTCGACATGGAACGGCGATAAAGCCATTCGCGCCGGCTACGCGGATTGCTTTCGCCCATGCCGTGTCGGGTATTGATCACCCGCTGCAGCGGCAATCCCAACGACGCCAGCACCGCGTGATAATGGGCCGCGGCATTATGGGTATGCAATACACCGCCGCCCCGCAACAAATCCCGCGCGCGTCGCAGCGCCCGGAAGTCGGCGCCTTTGCGTTTGTTGCAGGTTTCGACGCTGACGCCACTGGCGGACAGTTCGTCGGCCAGCGGGCCGCGGTCGAACAGGCAGACCAATCGGCACTCGTGGCCCGCTTCGCGCTGTGCGCCGATCAGGTCGATCACCGCCCGTTCCAGGCCACCGCGCTCCATGTTTTCGACGAAGTGGGTGATGCTCAGGCGCGCCGTTCCGTTCATGACAGCTCCGAGATGGTGACCCGCAGCTTGCCGGTCTGCGTCAATGGAATTTCATCGACGAACTCGAAGTTGAGAGCGACGCTATCGCCCACCACCTTGAGCAGTTCGCGACGCACCAAGTCGATGGCGGAGGGTTCGAAATCGCGGTCCCGCACGATGCGGATCTCGAACGTGTCCAGCTGCTTCTGTACCACTTGATAACGCTTGATGCCCGTCGCGTACAGGAAAGCGTAGACGATGTACTCGCCGGGGACGAAACGTCCGTCACGGGTACGCAGCGCATCCAGCTTGCGCCCGTCCACACTGGCAAGCAGCGGCAGGCCGCGCCCGCAAGCGCAGGCCTGTGCGCCTGCGGTAGCGAGATCGCCATTGGCATAACGCAAGAGCGGCATACCGTAGTTGTGCAGATCGGTAACGATGATGTCGCGCGGACCCGAATCGTCCTGGCTCTCGCCGTTGACGGCACCCAGCTCTACCTTCAGGTGGTCGGCGTTGACGTGTAGACCGCCGCGATGCTCGCATTCGGCGGCGATCAGCATGAATTCGCGGCAGCCGTAGGTGTTATAGGCAGGACAACTGAACGCCTGCTCGATGATCCGGCGCTGGCTTTCATGCAGGGTTTCCGCCGCGCCCAGGATCCGTTGCGGCCGATGAATGCGCCTGCCGTTGGCGATCAGCCATTCGGCCATCTTCACGATCGGTGCCACATAGGACACGATGGTTTCGGGACGGAAGCGATCCATGGCGTCGGCATACTCGGCCATGCGCGCTTCGCTCATCTCGAAAGCGTTGAGCATGTATCGGTTGAAACCCGCATGGTAGAGGCGATCCTTCCGCTTCTGCGCGCCGATCGACGTACCCCACAGATATAGCGTGCGCTGCCCAAGACGCGCGCCGGCCCAGCCGTAGCCCCGCCACATGATGGAAAGGCGCCGTTCGTAACTCTCGCGGGTGTAGCCGAAACGCAAAGGCTCGCCGGTGGACCCGCCGGTGGTCTTGTAGAGCATTCCGTCGCGATAGGCAGGGGCGATGAGCTTGTCGAAATTCGCACGGATTTCCGGCTTGTTGAGCACAGGCAGGCGCGCATAATCGGCGGGGCTGGCGATGTCCGCCGGCGCGGCGATACCCAGCGTTTGCCATTGCTCACGGTAGTAAGGCACCTGCTCCCAGCAATGCCGGATCAGATCCTGCAGCTTGCGCCATTGCAGCGCTTCGGTTTCCTCGAGCGTACGCCACTGGCCGCGCTCGTATTCGCGCAGGTAATCCAGCGTCTTGCGGCGACGCAACCCCGATTCGTATATCGGGAACAGCACGCGTCGGAACAGGGGTTCGTAGAAGCCGCTCATGGCATGCTTTCCCCCGGCGCCCGGTCGTGGGCCCTCTCCAGCAGCCATGTCCCCATGCGCCGTTTCCCCGGAACGAAACGTTGATACAGCTGCTGCAGATGCTCTATGTCGCCGCGGCTCCAGCAGCCGAGCAGCATTGTCGACGCCAGATATGCCGCCCCCAATAGCAGCCCTCCAAACACGACCTGGGCCCAAGGCAGCAGTTGTCCACGCAGCGGCAACGCGACCAGGGCCGCGATCGCGGCCGCCAACGCGATACGCGACATGCGTCCCCAATCCGGCGTGGCGTGGCTGACACGGATCGCCAAGGCCATCATCGCCGCGGCGTTGATCAACGCCACCAAACCATAGGCGGCGACCGCCCCGGTCAGCCCGAAGTGCATGATCAGCACCGCATCGAGCAACACCTTGAGCAGGGCGCAGCCGATCACCAGCATGAGGATGCTGCGTTGGCGGTCGGCGCTGACCAGCAGACTGGATCCGCCCTGGGTCATGGTGGTGATGGCCGCGCCCGCAAGGCATACCGCGAACACCGGGCCTGCCGCCAGATAGGCGTTGCCGTAGAGCAGATGGATCACCGCGCCGGAAAATACTGCGCCGAAGGCGATCAACGGCATCGCCAGCAATGCCAAGTAACCGGTGCTTGCGACGAACCGTCGACCCGCGACCTCGCGCCCATGACTCAGCGCATTGGCCATCATCGGCAGCAGCAACGCTCCGAACACGCCGGGCACTAGCGCAGCCGCGCCGATCGCGAGCTGGTAGGCGACCTTGAACTGGCCCGCGTCGTGGCTGTCGGCGTACAGGGTGAGGAACAACACCTCCACTTCGCTGGCGGCCAAAAAACCGACCGACACCGTGAGCGCTGTCCATCCCATGTGCCGGCGTATCCTGGACATCAGGACGTCGGGAATCTTGATGCCGGGGACCCGGTCCGGCACCAGCGGTTTGATCTGGCGAAAAGAAACGCCGTAGAACACCAGACCCGAAATCACGAACACCGCCAGCAGCCATTCCACGCTGGCGTCGAAGAACATGGCCGCGATCACCAGGCCCAGATTAATCGGCGTCGATACCAACGAGACGATGGCGGTGGCGCGGAAATTCTCGAAACCCTTGGCCACGCCGATGTTGAACATGTAGGACGCGCGCAGCGCCACCGATACCACCAGGAATCCCAACAGCATCAAGTGGTTCATGCCCGGCGCGACGTGATCGCCGGCGAACAGGAACACCGCCGCGCCTGCCAGCAGAACGAACAGCAGAAAAATGCGTTGCGCGCGACGCAGGTAATCCAACAGGGTCGGAATCATCTCGGCCTGGCCGGAACCGCGCAGTTCGGCCACGAACTTGATCGCCGCGCTGGCGGTGCCCGAATTGGTCGTGGCCACGCCCAGCGCCACCAGCCAGATGACCAGGCTGTAGGCGCCGTACTCGTCCGGACCCAGATGGCGGGCGATGATGATCGACGTAAGCATGCCGAGCACGTACTCGGTGTACAGGCCCACCGAGGAGAAGAACGTGTTGCGAAGGGTGTGGGCGCGCGTGTTCATACCGTAGCCAGCAGCACCTTCACCATGATGTAGAGTCCGATTACCCATAGCACCGCGTAGACGGGCCAGCGCACCAGGTCCTTGTCCAGGCTGAACACCGGAAGGCTGGAATAGGTTTCGCGCAGGCGCACGTAGTTGGCCACGATCAACGCCACCAGCAGATAAAGGATGATCACGTAACTGCGGCTCAGGAAGAATGCCGAGACGAAGTAACCGACCAATGACAGCAACAGGGTCAGGGTCAACGCCCGGTCGTCGCGCCAGCCGGCCACCACGACGTCGTCGGGCACTTCGGCCGGCACGTCGTCCATCACCTCGTCGCCGCGCTTGAGCACCGACAGCGTCATCCGGAAGCTGTAGCCGGCGATGGCCAGCCAGATGGTGAAGCCGATGATCCCCATCTCAGCCAGCACCAGCACGAAGGAATTGTGCGCCGTCAGCGGGTTGACGTCCGTGTAGCCGCCAGCGCCCACGCCGAACAACGGGTCGCTGATGAACATCTGGATGCCTTCGTACCAGGAATCGATGCGCCCCGCCGCGGACGCCTCGGAAGAATCGAGTTCCTGCATGCGCGAAGGCATGGCCATCATCCCGCTCAGTGCGCCGACGGCCAGCACGCCCGCAGTCACTAGCCCGCGCTTCTGCCAGACGTACACCCCCAGAATCGCCACCATTGCCAGCAGCGTTCCGCGCGAATTGGTGAGGAAGATGCCGTAGATCAGCAGCCCCGCGCCAGTCCACCAGAACAGCCGGCGCAATCCTAGCAAGCCGCCTCGGCTGCCCAGATAAAAGGCCATCGGCAGGCACATCACGAACAGCATGCCCAGATCGTTAGGGTCGTTGAAGATGCCCACATACTGGATGCGGGTCTCCTGCGACATCTCGACGCCGGTCCAGCCGATGCCGGTCACCGACTGTTCGATGCCATGCACGGCCAGCACCGCGCCGCAGGCGGCGAATACGGCCATGGTGATGCGCAGACGGTTGCGCGTATCGGCTGCGTTGGACAGCAGCACGAACGCCAGGATCACCGGTGCGAACAGCGCGAACACGAATAGCGCCCCTCCGGTCCAGCCATTGACCACCTTGGAAATCATCGCCACCAGCAAAAACACCGGCAACAGCAAGTATTGCGGCGCCGCGAACGACTTGCGCGCGGAGAACAGCCAGAACACTGCGGCCAGGATCAGCGCGATCGGCTGCCAGGGCGGACCCGGCGAGTCGACTACCGCCGGATAATCCTGGGGCCGGATAATCACCAGGACCAGGTACACCATCATGAAGAAGAACATTTTCCCCTGTAGCTCCGATCAACCTGTTCGCAAACGCGACGAATAACTGAACACCTCGGGCAAAGCGACCATGGCGCTGAACCACGCGCCATCCATTTCGCTTTCCACCGGTAGCCTGCGCATGCAGTACCGCGAACCCGGCTCGACAGCGCTGGTGCCCGCCATGTAGCTGCAGGCCATGCGGAAACCCGCGGAGCGCACGACTTCGACCGTTTCGGTGTCGAAGGCATCCGGTCCTCCTACCGGATAGGAAAGCACATGCACCGGAGCCCCAAGTTCGCGCTCGAGCGTGCGCTTGGACCCGTTCACCTCGTCGTTCATTTGATCCTTGGGCAGTTTGGCCAGCATGCGGTGACCCACGCCATGCGAACCGATCTCCATGCCGCCTTCGTGCATTTCCCGCAACTGCTCCCAGCTCATGGGCCGGCAGTCCGGATGACCGGCATCGCGCGGGATGGCCCACTCCCGCTCCAACCGCGAGATGAGCGCTTCCTGGCCGGCATCGTTCAAGCCTTTCAACTGATCCAGCAACTGGGCGGCCAGCGCACGCCGCTCGGCGAGCGTATCGGGTATGTCCCAATCGACGCCCAGCTCGGGTGCGAGCAACTTCGGCGCCGTCGTGGTGCAGGTCATGTGCACCAGCCAATCGTAGGCATAAGGCATGCCCGAATCGATGTGGCCAGTGGAAACGAAGAACATGGCCGACATACCGAGCTCGCGGAGAATGGGGTACGCGATCCGATAATTGTCGTCGTAACCGTCATCGAAGGTCACCAGGATCGCACCCTTGGGTAAACGGCGATTGGCGTCGATACAGGACAGCACCTGGTCGAAGCGCATCGGGTGGAAATCGCGCTTGATCGACCGCATTTGTTCGCGGAATTGTTCGCCCGTGGCGCTTATCAGCTCGGTGTCGAAACTGAACCCGTCCGGGTCCGCCGACTCCAACACGCGATGATAGGCCAGTATGCGCAGATCGTGCCGCAACGCCGACCGCAGCTGCCGCAACATGGGTAACAGGCCCGCCGCATGGCTTCGACGGGCCAGTATCTGGCGCCTTCCGGCGCGCGACGATAAGGTCATAGAGCTCCCCTGTTCTGCGTCACCGGAATGGACAACCCGGTTTGTGTGTGAGCGATCGACTTATCCCCGAGCCCTGGACCGCCCCGCGCACCCCTGCGCGCTCAACCTCATTTGCCCCAGATTGCACCTGCGCCCACAACCCTGTCCACTGTAGGATAACCGTGGGGAACATGGACAAAGGTTCGCATGTATGGCGGAAGATACCGACTTCGTTGCGCTTTACGATGAGTTGGGGCTGGATGCCGAGTGCAGTATGGCCGACTTCAAACGCGCCTATCGTCGACGCGTTGCCCAGTTGCATCCCGATCATCCTGACAATTCCTCCGATATTTCCCGGTTACAACGCTTGAACCGTCTGTATGCGGCCGCGATCGAATTCCAGCGCGCCCACGGACGTCTGCCCGGCGCGGTCCGGGTTACTCCCATCGAAATGCCCGACCGCGCGTCGTTCGCGTCCAACGACGCACCGATGCACGATTCCCCTCCATTGTCCGGATCGCCTTCCTATTGGCGTTATGTCTTGTTGGTAGCGTTGCTAGGACTGGTGCTCTATGGACTTTCCATCCAAGAACCCGCCACCACCCTGTCCGCTGCCGTGGAGCCGACCGATGCGCCAAAGCAGGATCTGCAACGGCCGGTGTTGGAAAAGCTGCTGGCCCTCGGCATGGACGGCAAACAGGTAAGGCGGATACAGGGCGAGCCATTCAACTCCCATGAGCAACGTTGGGAATACGGCCCTTCCTGGATCCTGTTCGATTGCGGAAAGGTGGTGGATTGGTACAGCTCGCCCTTGCATCCATTGCGGGTGCGGAGCGCCAGCCCCACCGACAGTGCGCAACCCCCGTCCGGGACGCTGCGCAAATGTTGAAATACAGGGGAAAAAACGATGTTCGCTGGCACCGCCAGACTGCTGAAAAAAGCGCAGAGACGTCTGTGGATGAAGTACGCCCTGCGTGGTGTCGGCGGCAGCGACAACCACTCCCGGCTGGACCTCGCCTATAACGTCGAGGATCCCTGGAATATGGACTCGGAACTGGAGCAGTCCCGCTTCCAGGCCACCAACCGCATCATCGAAAAGAATTTCGGCCATGTCGGCTCGTTGCTCGAAATCGGCTGCGGCGAAGGCCACCAGACCGAATACCTCGTGCACCTGAGCGACGAACAATATGGCATCGACGTCAGCGCGCACGCGATCGAGCGCGCGCGCCTGCGCCTTCCCTCCGCGCATTTCGCCGCGACCGACCTATTCAATTTGCCTTGGGAAAACCAGCCACAACGGTTCGATCTGGTCACCGCCTGCGAGGTGCTCTACTACCTCAGCGATCCAGCCGCGACCCTGCAACGCATGCGCCAGTTGGGGCGCTGCGGCCTAGTGACGTTCTTCGCGCCTGCCAGCGGCCGCATCGGTCCGCATCTGGACGCCATACCGGGCCTACACAAAGACTGGATTTACCACGGCGGCACGTCCTGGCTGGTGGGCTGGTGGTGCGATGAGTGAACGCGATGAGTGGATGCGATGAGTGAACTGGGCACGCCGCTGCGGGGAGTGGGCATCGTCTACTTCGGCAACGACTGGAATGCCGAGAACCGCACCAGCAGCCATCACGTGGCCGAGCGGCTGGCACGGGTCTTACCCGTGCTGTACGTCGATTCGCCCGGCATGCGCGCGCCCAGCGCCAACGGACGCGACTTCAAGCGCGCACTGCGCAAGTTGCGCGCGGCGCTGCAAGTTCCGGAACTGATACGCGAAGGATTCTGGCGCTGCACCGTGCCGCAGCTGCCGTTCCGGCGCATCCCCGGGGTGGAAGCCTTCAACCGACGCTTCAGCCGCTGGGCCGTGCGGCGGGCGCTGCATCATGCGGGAATCACGCGTCGCATCTCCTGGTTTGTGGTGCCGCATCCCGGCTTTCTGGCCGGGCAGCTGGACGAAGAGCTGTGCGTGTTCTATTGCATCGACGATTACGCCGCGCACCCGGGCGTGGACATGGTCCTGATCGCGCAGCGCGACGAAGCCCTCAGCCGGTGCGCAGACTTACTGTTCGTGGCGCCGCCCGCGTTGCTGGAAAGCAAGCGCGCGCTGAATCCTTCCACCTTGTTCGCGCCGCATGGCGTGGACGCGGCGTTGTTCGGGCGCGCACAAGACGACGACACTGAAGTACCCGCCATCGCGCGCGACCTTCCCCATCCCGTGATCGGCTACATAGGCTCGATACACGAATGGATAGATCTGGAATTGATCGCTTGGTTGGCCACGCAGCGTCCGCAGTGGTCGTTCCTGCTGGTCGGGCACGCCGCGGTCGATGTGAGCGAACTCCGCGCCCTGCCCAACGTGCATTTCACCGGCGCGCAGCCGTACCAGGATTTGCCCGGTTGGGCCAAGGCATTCGACGCCGCCATCATTCCCTATCGCCTCAACCGGCAGGTCGCCAACGCCAATCCGCTGAAATTGCGCGAATACCTGGCTACCGGCAAACCCGTAGTCAGCGTGCGCAATGCGGAGATCGAAAAGTTCGCCGAGTGGGTCAGCATCGCCGACGACCGCGATGGCTTCCTGGCGGCGCTCGATAGCGCGCTGACCAACGACACTCCACAAGCGGCTGCACAGCGCATCGCATCGGTAGCCGACCAGACCTGGGACCACCGGGTCGAGGGGGTGCTGGATGCCGTCGCTCAAAAACTGGCCGCCAAACACTCGCTATCGAATAAATTTCCCCCTTCTAGTTTCAACCCGGTACTCCATGAGCATTGATCCTTCCCAAAAGCTGCGCGTCGCCCTCGTCGGCGCCGGCTACGTCGCTGGCCACCACCTCTCCGCACTGAAAGCCCTGGACTTCGTCGAGGTGGTGGGCATCTGCGACACCAACCTGGAGGCGGCAAGCGCGCTGGCGGCACGCCATGGCGTGCCGCTGGTGGCCGCTTCGCTGGCCGAGCTGGCGCCCGCCAAGCCGCAGGCGGTGCACGTACTCACGCCTCCGTCCTCGCACGCCTCCATCACCCTGGCGGCGCTGGCGATGGGCTGCCATGTGCTGGTCGAAAAGCCGATGGCCGATTCGGTCGCCGATTGCGAAACGATGATCGACAAAGCGCGCGAGAAGAACCTAGTACTCGGCGTGAATCATTCCGACCTCTACGACCCGGTTTTGCTGCAGGCGCTGGATGCCGCGCGCAAGGGTTCGATCGGCGAACTGGTGTCGGTGGATATCGTGCGCAATTCCGAATATCCCGCCTATGCCGGTGGCCCGTTGCCCGGCTCCGTCACCCAGGGCTCGTACCCGTTCCGCGATCTGGGCGTGCACGGGCTGTACACCATCGAAGCTTTCCTGGGTCCGGTCACCGACCTGCAAGTGCAATATCAAGCGCGCGGCACCGATCCCAACCTGCATTTCGACGAGTGGCAGGCGCAGGCGCGCACCAGCAAGGGCGTTGGACGATTGCTGCTGTCGTGGAATGCGCGCCCGATGGAAAACCGCGTTTTCGTACGCGGCACGCGCGGCACCATCGAGGTCGATCGCTTTCTGCAGACCTGCCGCATCCATCGAGTGCTGCCGGGCCCCAAGTTCATCGGCATCATGGTCAATGCCTGGATAAGCGCGATGAAGGACGTGTTCCGGATTCCCTGGAACGTGGTCCGCTTCGCCACCGGCATGCTCAAGCCTTCGCCCGGCATCCAACGCGGCGCGCAGGAATTCGCGAAAGCCGCGCGCGACCATGCGCCGCCGCCGTTCGGCGGTGAAGACGCCCTGCGTATCGCCAAACTGCTGGAACCGGTGTGCGCCGAACCGGACCGCTTGCGCCTACAAGGCCTGGAAGACCGATACACCGCCCTGGCCCCAGTGGACGCCTTGGTGACCGGCGCCGCGGGCTTCCTGGGACGCAAGCTGGTCGCGCGATTGCGCGAACAGGGACAGCGCGTGCGCGTGCTGGTTCGCCGGCCCATTGCGGCCTATGCCAGCGACGACGGTGTGCAGATGGTGGTGGGAGACTTGGGCGACCCGCGCATGGTGGCTCATGTCGTGGCCGGTGCGCCGATCGTGTACCACGTGGGCGCGGCGATGCGCGGCAGCGCGCGCGACTTCGAAGCCGGCACCACTTGGGGAACCCGCAATATCGTGGAGGCCTGCCTCGTCAGCCGTCCGCAGCGCTTGGTCTACGTGAGTTCGATGAGTGTGTTCGATCATGCCGGACGCGATCCGCAAGGGGTGATGACCGAAGCTTCCGCGCTCGAACCGCGTCCCGGGCTGCGAGGCGCTTACACCCAGACCAAGCTCGCGGCCGAGCGGCTCATGCAGAACGCGATTCGCGAGCACGGATTGCAGGCGGTGATCCTGCGCCCCGGCCAGATCTTCGGCCCCGGTGCGGAGCGGGTGACGCCGAACGGCGTGATCGCGCTGGCGGGGCGCTGGGTTGCGATTGGCAGCGGCGCGCAGACCATTCCGGTGGTTTATCTGGACGACGTGGTCGATGCCCTGCAGCAGGCGGCGGTCGCAGCCAAAGCGGTCGGTGGCGTATTCAACGTGGTCGACACGCAGCCGGTCACCCAGCAGGAATACCTGGACCATTGCCGCCGGAAATTGGGCAGCGAACTCAAGCTGGTGCGCGTGCCCACCTGGATCTTCATGGGGCTGGGTTTTGGCGTGGAACTGCTGGGCAAGCTGCTGCGCCGCGAGGTTCCGCTAACGCGGTACCGCGTGCGATCGCTGCGGCCACTGGCCAATTTCGATACCCATGCGGCGCGTGAGACGCTGGAATGGTCGCCCCGGATCGGGGCAAGGAGAGGAATGGATGCCACTTTCGGCTGACCCGTACGCGCCCTGACCATGCGCACGCAATCGCTTGCGGATTCCGTGAGCCCCTCTTACCAGGTTCGCCTGGAACCTTTGCCTCCTCTGGAAGAACTGGGCGCGCGCTGGCAGGAACTGGAACGGCGTTCGCGCTGTAGCTTCTTCATCAGCTGGCGCTGGATCGGCCCTTGGCTGGCGCTGATCTCTCCTTTGCGCTATGCCCGCCTGTTGAGCGTGTCGCAAGGCACGCGAACGATCGCTTTGGGAATTTTCACTCAGCGCAGACGCTTCTTTGGTCTGGGCCCGTTGCACCTGCGCCTGCACGAAGTGGGCGACAAGGTGCTGGACAGCCTGACCATCGAATACAACGGCCTGATCTGCGAAGACGGACACGAACGCGAAGCGCTTGCGGCCGTACTGGACCACCTGGCCCACAACGACAAACGTTGGTTGACGCTGTACCTGCCCGGCATGGCGGCTGACGACGTCCCCTTCGAAAGAGTCCGCTCTCTCGGCATGGCCATGCGCTCGCGCAAACGCGCCGCGCATTACATCGACCTGGCCGAACTGCGCGACGGCGGCAACGACTATCTGCCGACGGTACTCAGCAGCAAGGCGCGCGGCGCGGTTCGCAGGACCGCGCGCAAACTGCAGGCCGGCTTCGGCGAGCTGTGCGTCACCATCGCCGCCACCATTGAGGAGAAAATCGCTTTCTTCCAGGCGATGGTGCAGCTGCACGAGTCCCACTGGAGCGAGGAAGAACAGGATCGCGGCGCGTTCGGCAACCCGCGCATCTTACGCTTCCACGAACATCTTATCGCCCAATCCAGCGACGCCGAAGGCGCGCAACTGATCCGCGTAAACGCTGGCGACCATGTCGTGGGTTACGTCTACAACCTGGCTTGGCGCGACACCTTGTACTTCTACCAGGCCGGCATCGACTACAGGCGTTTCGGCGACTCCGGTAGTCCCGGGCTGTTGCTGCTGACCCGCACCGTGGAGCACGCGTTGGCCAGCGGCATGGCGCGTTTCGAATTGATGGCCGGCGACTCCGCGTACAAACGCACTCTGGGCATGGCCGAGAACAAGATGGTCTGGCTTTCCCTGGACCGCAACGGCTGGGCCTCATCGCTGCGGCGCGCGTGGTGGCGGTTGAAGGGCGAGGCGCAGGAATCATGACCATCGCCGTGCGCTGGCTGCCGTTGCAGGACATCGATGCGGCGACGCTTTCGGCATGGACCGAACTCGGCCAGACGATGCCGCGCGCCAATCCGTTCGCCATGCCGCAGTTCGTCCTGCCGGCGGCGCGCTGGCTGACCCCCCGCACGCCGCCCCAGGTGGCCTTGATAGAACGCCAGCAGCTGGGTTCCCGCAAGCTGATCGGTGTGGGCTGCTTTACTCGGGAGCGTCCCAATCTGTTCGTGCCTGTGTCGCACCTGACAAGTTATCGCACCCTGCATACCTTCCGCTCGGGCCTGTTGTACGCACCAGGCGAATCCGAGTCCGTGGCCCAGTCCCTACTGGCCGATCTGCATGGCAAGAGCAAACAGCTCCATGCGATCGGCTTCCACAATCTGCTGGCGGAGTGCCCGGTTTTAGCCTCCCTGCGCGGACTGCTGGACGACGGACGCGGTGGCTGGTTCGAACAGCACCGATTCCAGCGGCCGGTGCTGCGGCTGCATCCGCCAACACAGGAGCATGCGCTGGGCGTAATCGTGATGGACCGCGATCTGCGGCGGCGCAAGCGACGCCTGGAGGAACGCGGCACTGCCGCTTTCCGGATCACTCTGGCTGACACGAACGTGGCCGATGCCATGGAAACCCATCTGCAACTGGAACACGCGGGGTGGAAGGGAACCGCGGGCACTTCATTGCTGGCCTCTCCTTCGCAGGCCGGATTCTTCCGTGAAATGATCCAGCGCTTCGATCAGATCCAGGGCGCGGTATTCGCCGAAACCCTGTGCGATGGCAAGGTCATCGCCTCCACCAGCAATCTGCTGCTGGGCGATACCCTGAACGGCTTCAAGACCGGCTGGCATCCGAATTTCGCCGCCTGCAGTCCCGGCCGCTTGAACGAAGTCTTCCTGTCCGCAGCGGTTCCTTCTGCGTGGCCACAAGTCGCCGTCTTCGACAGCCAGGCGCAGGAAGACTCCTATCTTTCGGAGTTGCTGCCGCACCGCGACACCATGATCACCGGTACGCTGGCGGTGACCCGCCTGGGTCGACGTGCGATGCGCACTGCGCGCTTGATCCGCCCTGTGGCCTACCGGCTGGACAGAGATCGCTGAAACCAAACGATCTGTGAGCGCGGCGTAGTTCTGCTTCAAAAAAATTCCCCGTGAGGCGCGGCAAGCGGGGCGGGATAAACCCCGAAGGGGCGGCGCACAGGGATGTGCGCCGTTTCCGGAGGCGCAGGAAGCGCCTTACGGAAATTCCCGGTCTGCTTGCGGACCCGGCGGTTCCATCGCCGGGCGCGCCGTAGGGCGGCTTTCTTTTGGTTACTTTTCTTTGCCGTTCAAAGAAAAGTGACTCGCGCAAAGCGCGAAAGGTAAAGACCAAAGCAAGATCAAGGTCAAAAGCACCCCTCCTCAATCCTCCCCTGCGCTGCGCGCAAGGGAGGAGGCAGAAGCGGAGCAGCGCAAGATCGAGAGCAAGATCAAGATGGATCCCAGCTTTCGCTGGGATGACGGCGGTTCGGAGGTTTGCTAGGCGATATGCGCCCGGTGCCATTCCTGTTCTTCCGGGCTGAGCCACAACACCCGACGCTCGGGCCGGATCGCACCAGGTTTCGGTATGCACGCAGGCGGACGACTGCGGATCAGCAGGCGCTTGCCCAACGCAAGCGAACGCACCGTGGCCAATCGCTCGAAACCCAACGCCCTGTGCGCGCGCAACGATACCCAGTTCGATGCGCTGACGTCGGACAGGTAGCGCATGGGTCGCTCATCCAATGTGCCGGCCAGGTCCATCATCGCGGTCAGCAGCCGCCGGCCGCGGCGCTCGGGTGCCACGAACGCATCGCGTGCCCATACATGGGTCGCTTCGAGATCCACCCGCCAGCACATTTCGTCGAAGTAGCGCGGGCAGGCGTGCGCGACCCAGAACCAGGCCACCAGCCCCTGTTCTTCCTCCACCGCGAACAGCCGCAGGCCGTGACCGAAACGGGCGAGGATACGGTTCATGTCGCCGCGCCGACCGTAACGCCGGTCTTCCCGAGAAATGCGTTCGGCATCTTCCACGCGTAACTCGATGAAACGTTGGTCGGGCATCAGCGCCGCTTCGCGCACGAAACCGGGGTCGCGACCCAACAGAACGATGGCGTTGAACTCGATCATGCGTGCTCAATCATGCCTGCTCAATCATTGAGGGCCTTGGCGGGTTTGAAATTGGCCGATACCTGCTGCAGTTCCGACTTCCCCGACGCGCTCAGCAGGCGCAGCACATCCTGCAGCAGGCCGCGGCCGAATGCATACATATAAGCCACGTACACCGCGATACCCATCGCGATTTCGCACGCGAGCAGGACCATCTCCCTTCCTTGCAGATGCGGGGCAAGCTGCCAGCGCAGTGACAGCACGCCCACGACCATCGCCACACAAGCCGCCAGCACACGAAGCAGCGGTCCGCCCAGCCTCCGCAACGACAGTCCATGCCGGTGGCAGGCCGATGCCGAAAGCACGAACTGCACGATCAACGCGATTCCCACCGCGAACGAAGCCGCCACCACGCCCCAACGCGACAGAAACATCAGTGCCGCCACCAGCGTCGCGATCGAGATCGCTTCGATGCGCACCAGGGCGAAATTCCGCCCCAGCGCGGCGAGAAACGAGGCCAGCATGAAACTGCCCGCCCCCAGCACCGAAGTCACCGCCATCACGCTGAGCAAAGGCGCCACTTGCGCCCACGCTGGCGGCAGCAGCGCCTCGACCAGGGTCTGTGCGCAACTGGCCAGGCCGAACGCCATCGGACACAGCACCACGGCGGTGAGCGCAAGCGCACGTACGATCATGGGGGCGCGCTGCGCCGGCTGCGCACGCACGATGGCCGGCATCAATACGTTGCCCACATGCCCGCCCACGAACAACGCTGGCAGGTGCGCAAGGCTGAAAGCCAGGCTGTAGGTGCCGGCGGCCTCCGCGCCCAGCGCGCGCATCATCAGCGGCTTGTCCCAGTAGCGCGCGCCCTCGCTCAAGGTGATCTCGGCGGTCACCGGCGCGCCAAAACGGAAAATGTGCCTCAATCGTTGCGCGGTGACCGGCGCCGGACCCAACCAACTGCGCAGTCCGGTACCCGCAATCAGAATCGCGGTGATCACGCAGGATTGCACTATGAAAGCGACGATCATCGACTGCCCACCCAACGCCGTGGCACTGACCAGAACAATGGCGACCAGCGCGTAGACGATATCTCCCACTCCGGTAGCGATCGCGATGCGCCTGAAACGCAGTTCGCGGGCCAGCAGCTTGTCCGGAATGGCGCCCACCCGGCGGATCGCCATGCCCAGCAGCGCGCCCGGCAGGTAGTTGGCCAGTTGCGGAGCGGAAAGCAGGTGGGAAATGGCAGGTGTAGCCAACCACAGCCCCGCCAGGACCAGCACGCCGAACGACAGGTACACCAGCGAGGCGGCGAAGATCGCCGGCCGGCCCTGACCGCCGTGCACGATCACGTACTGACCGCAGCCCCAAGCCGATATCCAGTTTCCGGTCAGGGCGATGATGGTGGCCACCGCCACCTCGCCCACTATGTCGGGGCTCAGATGCCGCGCGACAATCAAGGTGGCCACCAGTCCCAACGCACGACCCAGCAAGCCGGCGCCGATGCTCCAGGCGGCAGAGGAAACGATCTGGTGATTGTCGCTCAACCACCTTCCCCGCGAAGGAGTGCGCATGTTTCCGATCGGGTCCCGCGCAGCGCGTGAATCATGCCGATTTCAGTTGCAGACCGTTCGTCCGCCACCACGAGCGGATCTTCCGCATCGCGGGCCGTTCCACGACGAAGGTCAACGCACTGGCCAGCGTCAGCACGATGGCCAGCGTCAGCAGGCACGCCAGGACACTCGGCACGCCCCGCCGCTCCAGATCGTGGATCAAGGCGAAACCTATCGCCTGGTGCAGCAAATACAACGAGTAGGAAATGCTGCCCAGGAAGACAAAAAACGCGCCGCGCAGCCATGAAAGCAGGTTGTTCACGAACAACAGGAAAATTCCGCAACAGGCGAGCCCCACCCACAGGAATACAAGGGGGTTGGCGACGGCTATCGCCACCAGGCACAAACCCATCATCGCGTAGTTCAACCGGTTTTCCTGCGGCCGCGTATGCAGACGGTAGAACAGGATGCCCAGTGCGAAGAACGGTATGTGCCGCAGGATCAGCAACTCGCGGGCCAGATAGGAGAAGTGCATGCGGTGCTGCACCACTTCGCCGTAGCCCATCGCCAGCCCCAGCCACAGCAGAATGATCACGTGGATGCGTTTGAGCTGGCCCAGCGCGAACCACAGCAGCATCTGCGCATAGAAGAACAGTTCCACCTGCAGGGTCCAATACGAGCCGTCCAGATGTTCGCCTCCGAGGATCTGCTGCACCATCGTCAGGTTGAGCAGAAGATCGCGCAACGACAGGCGCTGCTCCGGCATGCCCAGCAGGTAGACGAAGATGGCGGTGAGGGCCATCGCGGCCCAGTAGGCGGGATACAGACGGGAGAAACGCGAGACCACGAAATCCATCGCGGTGCGCGTGCGCTCCAGGGTCATGAAGATCACGAAACCGCTGATCAGGAAGAACAGGTTCACGCCATAGTTGCCCGGCGGAAAGCCGAACCCGAGCGGCGTCGTATGACCGTATTGCTGCCCATATTGCGTTGTGTAATGGAAGGCCACGACGGCCAGCGCTGCGATTCCCCGCAAGGCATCCAGCTCAACCACACGAGAGGACGGTGACGCTTCTTTATGCATCTTGGCCCTCCTACTAAGGATCACTGTATGGCAGTGAAAACGCAGTCTGGCGGATTTCTCGGCCAACGCCCGTCTCCGCTTCCCGCTGTGCGGACCGCTCGCCCATGCGTCTGCTGATCGTCACTTCGCAGTTCCCCATCGCCGGCGAACCGAACCGCGGCCGCCCTGTGTATCAGACCATTCGCGAACTCTCGCGTCTGGCCACGGTGCGCGTGGTCAGTCCAGTCGCCAGCTACCCGCGTTGGGCGCAACCGCGCAGCTACCTGTTCCGTACCTCCGACGATACGCACACGGTGGAAGGCTGCGATGTGCAATACGTGCGCTATCCGGCCCTGCCTGCATTGACGCGTCCGTTCAACGGCGGGTCTTGCGCGCGCGCCCTGCATGCTCCCCTCAAGGCTTTCGCTCCGGATCTGGTGCTGTCCTACTGGCTTTACCCCGACGCGTACGGCGCGATGCAGGCTGCGCGCAAAGCAGGCCTGCCGCTGGTGGCCGGCGCGCGTGGCTCCGACCTGCGCGTCCGCGATGCGATCAGCCGCGGACTGACGCGGCCCGTGGTACGCGCCGCGCAACGCCTGCTGGTGGTCAGCGAAGATCTGGGACGGGTGGCCGTCGAAAACTACGGTGCCGAGCCGGCGCGCATCCGCACCATTCCCAACGGCTGCGACGCTTCACTCTTCCACCCCGCCGATCGCGACGCCGCGCGTGCCCAGTTAGGTATCGCCGCGACCGATGCCGAAGTGGTGACCTATGTCGGCCGGTTGGTAGCCGAAAAAGGCCTGCGCGAATTATTGGAGGCCTATCGCACGCTTTCCGTCGTGCGCCCGCGCCTGCGTCTGGTGCTGGTTGGCGAAGGGCCGATGCGCGAAGAAATCGCATCGCGCCTGGCGGGCGATCCTTCGCTGCAAGTGACGCTGGCGGGAGCGCAACCGCCCGCGGAAGTCGCGCGCTGGATGGCCGCCTCCAACCTGGTGACCTTACCCAGCTATTCCGAAGGCCATCCCAATGTATTGGTGGAAGCCCTGGCCTGCGGCCGACCCGTAGTCGCCACGCCGGTGGGCGGCATTCCCGAGGTAGTCGATGCCGATTCCGGAATTCTGGTGCCGGCGCGCGATGCCGCTGCGCTGGCCGCCGGCCTGGCGCAGGCGCTGGATCGCCGCTGGGACGAAGCCGCATTGGCACGCAAGTTCTCGCGCAACTGGCGTCAGGTCGCCGAAGACACGCTTGAGGCTTGTGAGCAGGCCCTGCACGAATCGCGAACCAGCCTTCCCGTCAGTGCCGCGCACGCCCGCTGAGCGCGCCTACACTGTCGTCGACCAAGGAGCACCAGAACCGATGTGCGGAATTGCAGGTTTCAGCGGACCGGATGTCACGGCCGAGGCGGCACGCCCGGCGCTGGAACGCATGATCCATACCCTGGCCCATCGCGGGCCCGACGGCTATGGCTTTCACGCCGAACCGGGAATCGGCCTGGCGCACGCGCGCCTGTCCATCATCGACCTGGCAACGGGCGACCAGCCCATCCACAACCCGCGCCGCGATGTGTGGACGGTGTTCAACGGAGAGATCTTCAACTACATCGAACTGCGCCAGTCGCTGGAAGCCTCGGGGCACCGTTTCTACACGCAGTCCGATACCGAAGTGATCGTGCACCTGTACGACCGCTACGGCGACGATTTCGTGCAACACCTCAACGGCCAGTTCGCCATCGCCCTATGGGACGCGCAACGCCAGCGCCTGGTGTTGGCGCGCGACCGCGCTGGTATTCGGCCGCTGTTCCATGCACGCAGCGGCGGCCGGGTCTGGTTCGCTTCGGAAGTCAAAGCGCTGCTGGCCGTGCTGCCCGAATGCGCCACGCTGGATCCGCTGGGCCTGGCGCAGACCTTGACCTATTGGTCGGCGGTCGATCCCGGCACGCTCTACCAAGGCGTGCACAGCCTGCCGCCCGGCTGCCTGCTCAGCATCGAACGCGACGGGCGCGAGACGATGACGCAGTACTGGGACTGGACGTTCCCCAGCGCCGCCGAGACCTCGCCTTCGCGTTACCCGAAAAGCATTGAAGCGGCCACTGCCGAACTGCGCGAACTGCTGGTGGATGCGATACGCCTGCAACTACGCGCCGATGTGCCGGTGGGCGCGTACCTGAGCGGCGGGCTGGATTCGTCCGGCATCGTGGCCATGATCCGCGGCTTCACACAGACACCGGTGCGCACGTTCTCGGTCGCGTTCGAAGATGGCGAGTTCGACGAAAGCGAACACCAGATGGCCATGGTGCGGCACCTGGGCACCGACCACACCACGCTGCATTGCACGCGCCGCGATATCGGCGACGCTTTTCCGCGCCTGATCCGGCATACCGAAACGCCCGTGCTGCGCACTGCCCCGGTGCCGCTGATGCTGCTGGCCGGCAGCGTACGCGAGCAAGGCTACAAGGTGGTGCTGACCGGCGAAGGCGCGGACGAAGTATTCGGCGGCTACGATCTGTTCAAAGAAGCTAAGATCCGCCGCTTCTGGGCGCGCCAGCCGGATTCACGCCTGCGTCCGCTGCTGCTGCAGCGTCTTTACGGCTATCTGGAAAATTCGCCGGTGCGCAATCCGGCGTTCGCGCAATCGTTCTTCGGCCAGGGCATGGAACACCTGCAACGCCCGATCTTCGCGCATACGCCGCGCTGGGCCACCTCGCAGCGCGCGCTTTCGTTCCTTTCGCCGGAATTGCGCGCCGGCATCGGCGACTGGAATCCGCTGGACGCTTACGAGCGCACGCTGCCTGCGGAAATCTCGTCGTGGAGCGGCCTGGCGCGCGACCAGTACGTGGAAGCGAAATCGCTGCTGGCCGGTTATCTGCTGTCTTCGCAGGGCGACCGCGTGGCCATGGCCAGTTCCATCGAGGGGCGCGTGCCTTATCTGGATCATCGGGTCATCGAATTCGCCAATAGGCTTCCGCCCAGTTTCAAGATACGTGGCATGACGGAAAAATACATTCTGCGCCGCGCCTTGGCCGACCTGCTGCCAGAGGAAATCTTGCAACGGACCAAGCAGCCTTATCGTTCGCCCGACAGTCAGAGTTTCTTCTTCGACGGGCAGCCGCTGGATTATGTGGCCGAGCTAATGGGCACCGACAGCATTCGCGCCGCCGGCTATTTCGATCCGGTATCGGTAGGCAGGTTGGTGGAGAAGTGCCGGCAGGGACGCGCCACCGGTTTCGCCGACAACCAGGCTTTCGTGGGCATCCTGTCCACGATGCTGGTACATCGTCAGACCGCCGAGGCGCGCCAGCAGGCGGCAAGCGCGCGATCGACCTCCGTCGACGCCGCGCTCGCATGATCAAGAGGCGACCACGCAATATGCACCCGGCATTGGGGGACTGAGATGCACTGGCGAATCAAGGGGCTGATCCAGAAGGCGCTGGGCCCGCTGCCCGGCGGCGAGGCGCTGCACTACCGGCTGCAACGCCGTTTCGGCGGGCTGCAGAATTTCCACAGGGAACTGACGGTCAAGGTGGAGGACTGGCAGATCATGGTCCGGCATTTGCGCGATGCGGGCGTGGTCATTTCCAGCAGCCATTTCTTCGAGATCGGCACGGGCTGGTATCCGACGTTTCCGTTCGCTCTATATCTGGCCGGTGCGCGGCGCATCACCACCTACGATCTCAACCGGCATTTGCAGGGTGATCTGGTGCGGGCGGCGGTGAAGGAGCTGGGCGGTTTCCTCGATGTCATCGCTGAGGACAGCGGCAGCGACTTTTCCGAAGTGCAGACGCGCTATCAGATGCTGGCGACGGCTGTGGATGCGGGTGCGGATCTGAGCGAGGCCACCGGCGGCAGGATTCTGTATTCGGCGCCTGCCGATGCGACCGCCACGGCGCTGGCCGATGGCGAGGTGGACGTGGTGTTCTCCAACAGCGTGCTGGAACACGTGCCGCCGGAGGCGATCACGGCGATGTATCGCGAGTCGATGCGCATCCTGTCGCCGGGAGGAATCATGTTCCATTCGGTCAACTGCGGCGATCACTATTCGTACGTGGACGGCAAGATCCACCAGCTCAACTATCTGCGGTATTCGGATCGGGCGTGGAAGCTGTGGAACAATGCTTTCCTGTATCAGAACCGGATGCGGGCGCATGAGTTCGTGGAGGGCGCGGCTGCACTGGGATTCGCGATAGAGCTGGATACTTCGACTGCGCGTGCTAATCGCATGGAGCAATTGGCGGCAATGAAGGTGGATTCACGATTCGCACAGCTGACGCCGGAGAAGTTGTGCATTACCAGCGTGGATTTTATTGCTCGTAAACCAGCGTAAGGTGAGCCTTGGCCCACCACTGCCATGCATCAGATAGCGATAGCGTCGGAATGAAGAGCGATGGGCTGAAGCCCACCCTACGGCTCTTATTTGAGAATGAAGAACAAGGGAACGTCATGATCCCCTTGCTGCAGGCGGCCGCTGGGATTCTGGCGATAGCCTTCCCAGTCTTTGAAGGCTCTGAGGAATCCGATCAGGTCACTCACCCTGCCATCTGCCACCCGGACAGGCACATCGGGACGCCACTCGTCCGCAAAAAAAATGCAGTAACGGTCAACGCTGGGCAAACTCGAGTTCATGTCTAACAAGAACTGGAAGAACCTCGGCTCTGGTCCGCCTCGGATATATCCTGCAAGTTCTTCAGCCAACAGTGAGTCCGCTCTGTTTCCTTCGCCACGAATGAGCCCGACTTCCCAATCGAAGTCTTGAGCAATTTTCGCGATGCTCTCCTGAAGCTCTGCCCAGAATGCTCCTATGCCGAATTCGATCTCATAACCGTTTTGAGACGCAGCTTCATCAAGGACCAGACGGCTGTCGGATATCAATGCAGCAGGAATCCCGATACCTACTTGATAAGTCATCGCCCACCCCTCGTCCGTATGTGCGTGCCTGTTTGTGCTTCTCTCGCACGATACAACTCTTTGACGTCACGATTAGTGGGACTCCTGTCGCCGCCTCCCTTACCGGAACTTCCATAGCGCACTGCGCCATCAGGCGCAACGTTCCGCACATTTTGAGGGGTAACCGTCGCACCAGTTGCACCGTGGCCGCTTGCTCGATACCTGGCAATGTCTTGTCCTCCGCGCCCTACGGTTGGGTTACCACCTTTGACTGCTCCTCCAACATATCCTTGAAAGGTTCTCTCGCCGGCGGCTGCACGATAGCCACGAGACTCAAGTCCCCGAGCGCCCCGTGGCGAGACCAGCATCATCGCAGCATTGAGGCCATCCTCTGTAGTGACGTTTTGCCGCATGCCATCGATTGCAGTGTTTTGAAGCTCTTGGTTTCCTGTTGCGACACCAACGACATAGGCAGCATCTGCGGCGATCGCCTGGGCCGGCGTATTAAAACTGCCTTTAATGTCACTCCATGCGCGGTCAACAAATTCATCCACTGAGTGGACGGGCCCTTCGTTGTTTCCAAACGACTGACGCCCATCGGGATCAGTAAACCGATACGGGCTGTTGTTGGCATACCAATAGCGATTGAAGTTGCCACCAGTACCGCCATCGGCGGTGACCGGATCAACGCTGAGGAACCTTCCGATGCCGGGGTCGTAATAGCGCTGCTGCATATAAGTCAGCCCCGTGGCGCTATCCATCACGTGACCGGTATAACCGATGCCATCGTACGCCGGCTTGTTGATCGCCGCGCCATAGGGCTCCCATAGTGTCCGGTCGATAACCGTGGCGCTCTGATCCGTTACCGCCACGGGGCTACCCAGCGGATCTGTGTGCTGATATTTAGTGACAACAGCACCAGTCGACAGAGTTTTCTCCCTTACAGCCACCAGACTGCCCGCCAGATACAAGTTATAAAGAATCACACCCTTACGATAGTCCTCTTGGTAAGGGATCTGCCCCGACTGCGTGTACTGTGAAAAGATGCTGTTGGTGGCGGGCTCCCAAGCCATGACCCGCCGGCCCATTCCATCGTATCGGTAGTACTCCTTTCCGGAGACCTCCCTGAGACGGTTGCCGTAGTCGAAAGCGTAGTTCTGTCCATTCCGGTTTCGGACATTGCCTTGCTCATCGTAACCCAGCCCGACCACCGTTGCCGACGTGCTCGCATCTTTGATGTTCGCGAGTTGATTGCGAACGTCGTAAACGTACTGATGATTGACAGTGGTCGATCCGTTGAAATGCGATTTTGCAACAATGTTATCCAGTGCGTCGTAACCGAACGTATCCACCTGCTGCCAGTGCAAATGCGCCGACGTTAGGCGATCAAGTCCGTCGTACACCAGGTCTCTGTTGCCAGAATAGGCATTGGGCGGCGCATTGACGTCACGAATCGCGGTGGTGTTGCCGTTGGGGTCGTAAGAAAAAGTGAAGTCGATGATGCCACTGTCAGTCGCCCGAGCAGGAAGCTGCCGCGTGTTCTGCTGCATCGAGTGCTGGACTCCATTGCCATACGTGAACTGCTTTACTGCGCCATTCGGATAGTACTGAACGCCGGCAGCGTACACATTTCCCGCTATATCTGAAACAGAGGTGGCCTGCCCCAGGGCGTTAGGTGCATACAGGACCTTGGAAGCCCCATCAGGAAATGTTTGGGACTTAAGCGAACCGTTAGCGTCGTAGTCATATACAAGAGGCCAGGTATACCAATTGAGTTGACCGACAGTCTCGCCAGTCAACAGTCTGCGTTTGTTATAGGAATATGTATTTCCTACCTGTTCTCCGGTGTTAACACTCATGTTGTTATTGAAGGTAAGAATCGTGGCAGGAAAACCGTCAGGCGTGTAAGTCCATGTCTGGTTGCCCATCCCGTCAGGAAACAGCAGCTGCGTGAGGCGATTACGCGTATCGTAATAACGCGTGACTTTCCTACCCGAATCGCGACCGGCGATGGTGTCGCAGCCGCCCCTACTGGTCAGCCCTGTACCCGCAGCGCTCCATTGCAAATTTCCTGCACCGTCGTAATCCATGATGGTAGCGCCAGTTTCAGGTTCAACTGTCTTACACAGTTGTCTGTACTGGTCATACACGTAGAACCTAGATTGCATCAACGTGCCGTCGTTGCTTCTTTGTCTAAGCTCTTCTGGCGCACCCAGCTGCGGGTGCCGGTAGACTTCAATTACTTTTCCTTCGGGCTGCACACTCCAGCGCAGCAGGTCGTAACTGGGGATGTCGTAAGCCTGATATCCATTCGTCGTCTGTTGATTGCGTGGATTAGTAACTCGAGTTTGGAACCCGGGGAGATATTCCGTTGTGGTGGTCAGTTGTCCGAGTTCAGAATCCTGCTTGACGGCCGTTACCCGATCCAGAGCGTCGTAGTCGGTGCGTACGCCTTGGGCCGCGGTCTGAAAGTCGCTGACGTTGTTAGCCGGATAGGATTGAAATGCAAGGCGTCCACCAACGTCATAATGCTTGACACTTTGCGACAAAGTGGAAGCTACATCGCCTGCGTCATAGTGCTCCTCCATGACAGGACGCCACAACGCATCGTAATAAGTGAAACTCCAGTTATTCCCGGTCCGCTTCCAGCTGCGCCAATGTCCTGCTGGCAGGCCATAAGCGCCTATTGGCCGTTGTTCGAATGTGATCGTGGTGGTGTTCCAAACCGTGCTGTCATCCGTGGGATAAACGATGCTGGCCAGGCGGCCCATGGCATCGTAGCCATAGCCGGTGGAAAAAACGTTCTCGTCGGTGACGGCAGTAATCCAGCCACTGTCGTTGACTACGGCTGATTTAGTGGTGTTGTCGGCATACTGGATATTGCGTGGGACACCGCGGTACCAGTTGGTCAAGGTGGTGAGATTGTTGTTGCCGTCCTTGACCGTGACCACGGTGCCATCGGCGTTGTAGGCCAGGGTCTGCTGCAGCTTGCCAAAGCTATAGCTTTGCAAAGGCAAGGCAGTGTCGGTGTCGAAGACCGTGCGTGAAGTCTCGATGCCATTGGTAGTGCTGCGACTGATCTGCCCCAGTATCCACTTGCCCAAGTGGTCGTGGTATTCGGTGCCGTCGGTCTTACTGTAGTTGGATGCCATGCCGCCGGACCACTTCGCCACCGAAAGAGGACGAGCGAAACTGTCGAAGCTATTGGTCTGGCTATTGAACGTCGCTCCATCCTGAGTGATGGTCGTCGTTTTAATCGGCCGGATCTTGGACGTTGACCCATCGTCCGCCGCGAGGTTGTAGCCATAGACCTCCGGGAACGGCATCGACTGGGCTTCGGCTTGCGTGATGTAGACGTTCTGCTCACTGCGGACGATCGCTTCCGATCCGTTGCGCCTGTTAGTTCCGAGTAAAAGACCGTCATTACCCTCATAAAGGGTGCCGAACCGGTACTCCATGATTGCGCCGTCTGGACCCGTGACCCTGACCTTCTTGTCCGCCTGGCAGGTAGTGCAAGGCAGAGGCTGGCTCATGGCCATCTCGACCCGTCCCTCATTGGCGATTTCATAGGAGTACAACCAGGTCATACTCGGCACACCCGGGCCAGTGATCTGCTTCGAGGTCAGTGAGAGCACATCGAAGTAGTCAGGGGTAGCGAGTTCATAACGGCTGAACTCGATTCCTTCGGGATCGGAGTAGACGAGGTAACAGGAATGCGTCGGCACGCCGGTCCTGCGGTGCCGCATTGCCTGGAAATCGAACCGCCCTTGCGCGCCTGACGGATGGGTCATGGTGATCCAGCCTGAGGCGGCGCCCTCAGGCGGCTCCGTGCAGCCTGGATCGGACGCGTCAATGCCAGCCCAGAACGGCGAGGTGATCCGCCCCGGCGCGTTCAACGTGTCGTACGCCCAAGCGGATCCATCCGGCAGCCCCACGCGCGACAAGGTTCCCGCGTTGTACTCGTACGTCCAGGTGCGTCCATTTGCGGTCGCCGAGGCGATAACGCTGCCGCTCCAGGTCAGCGAGATTGAGCGGCCGTCGCTGCTGGTGATGGATTGCAGCTTCCCACCGCTCCAGTTGTAGTTGACGCTATTGCCATGTCTGTCGACAATGCTGCTGACCAACAGGTACACATCGGTGCGGTCCGCATCCGCGTAATTGCCGTAACTCACTGGCTTGCCGATGGTGCCGCCGTTGCGAGTGATGCCCACATCGAACGTCATCGTCGTACCGTCTGTCGTGACGACGATGAATCCTTCGCCCGGGAAGCCATTGGCCGTCGTCGCCTTGCAGCGAATGCGGTGAAAATCCTTAGTGCCGAGCCGATAGGTGTATCCATCGCTCGGCGCCTGCATTTTCGGGAACAGGCCGCCGTGGTTGTCGATTCGCAGGATGTCCTGGTCGCCCTGGCCCGGCAGATGGAGCTTGGCGCCAGACCAGTAATCCTTGGTCTTGATTTCGCCCCAATCGGGCGGCGGAGCGAACCAGGAACAGCGGCCGGAGGGCGCACTGAAGCTGCCCCAATTGTCGAGGTAGGATCCCTTGATGTAGGGCACGTCCAAATCCCAGCTGCCAAAGCCTCCGAACTTCTGCGTGAATTCGGCCAGAGATTCGATGCGTAGGCTTCGGCTCAATCCGACACCCAGCTTGTTGTTGCCGGGAATCTCGATATCGGTCGCGCTAAATTCCGTCGAGCCGTTGTAGAGACTGATCTGTTCACCGAACAGCTCCATCGTCAGGGGCGACACCGTCGACGCGCTGGTGATCCGCTTTGAGTATTCCTCAAATGGCAAGGTGCGCGACTGCACGCCGAACGATGAAACCATCAGGGACGCAAACAATGCGCCCATTACGATAGGTTTCCCGGCCGATATCCCCGCCGACCAAATTCTGGCGATTCCCCTGTGCCCCATTTTTCCCTTCCCTTTTCGGCCTGAGCCGGATTCCCTGATGAGGCCAACCCCAACGGCATAGCGCCGCAACTCTTTATATCTGCCCTGGCGATAACATTCGTCGAGGGGAACCCTACCCCTGTCTTCCCGTCCAGCGCATCCTGACTTGCCCAGGCAATAGGCTAGTCATCATCATGATGATGATGACTCCAAACCACCTGTCCTCAGCAGCCACATGCAGCGAACCCCAGCTGCTGTATAGCCCCAGCCGATGTCGAATTCAAGCGAATCGCAATATCGAGAGATTTATCACACTTGTGCGTGCGCGATCTCGACCATTCCCGTCAATAGCGATGTGCGCTAACGAACCGCCGGCGTAATCCGCAACAACTTGCCATCCGCCTCATCCGTCAGCACATAAAGCGCTCCCTCCGGCCCCTGCCGCACATCGCGAATGCGCTGCTTCAGCGTGTCGAGCAACCGCTCTTCATGCATCACTTTATCGCCGTCCAATTCCAGACGAATCAGTTCGCTTTGCGCCAGCGAACCTAGAAACAAATTGCCCTTCCATTGCGGAAACAGATCGCCCGTATAGAACGCCATGCCGCTGAGTCCCGGCGATACCGCCCACACATGATGCGGTTGCTCCATGCCCGGCGCCGATTTGCCGACCGATCCCGGCACCGGCTCGCCGCTGTAATCCTTCCCGTGGGTGATGACCGGCCAGCCATAGTTGCGTCCGGCTTGCGGAATGTTGAGTTCGTCGCCGCCCATTGGGCCATGTTCGCTGGTCCATATCTGCCGCGTCGCCGGATGCAGCGCGGCGCCTTGCATGTTGCGGTGACCGTACGACCAGATTTCCGGTCTTGCGCCGGCACGCTTGACGAAAGGATTGTCGTCGGGGATGCGCCCGTCCGGCCATATCCGCACCAGCTTGCCCTGTAGCTTGTCCAACTCCTGCGCTGCAGCGGCAGCTACACGGTTGTCGCCCTGAGTGACGAACAGATGCCCGGCATCGTCGAAGACCAAGCGCGAACCCACATGAGTGCCGTGCGAAAGTTTCGGTTCCTGGCGATAGACCACTTGCGTGTCCTGCAACGCGCCGCCTTGCAACCGGCCCCGCACCACCGCGGTGCCGGCCTTGTTGCCGCGCAGATTGGGTTCGGCATAGGACAGATAAACCAGATTGTCGCTGGCGAAAGTCGGCGAGACGGCCACGTCCAGCAGGCCGGCCTGACCATCGACGAAGAAGTCCGGCAGTCCCGTGATTGGTGCCGACACCTGCCCCGCCTGGGACATGCTGGTCAGAGAAATGCGGCGCAGGCGGCCCGGCCTTTCGGTGACCAGCATGTCGCCACTCGGCAGGAAGGCCAGCCCCCAGGGATGCTCGAGGCCGGCGACCAGTTCGGTCACCGCATAGCGGCCCTTTTCGGACTCGTACGCAGTAGGTGCGGCTTGCACCGTGCGCGGCTGCGCGGCGGGGGAAACGGGCTCCTTGTCGCCGCAAGCCGACAGGCCGAGCAGCAGGAGGACAGCCAGAATGCGCATGGCAACGACTCCGTGGAAACGCAGGTGATGTCCGGATGTTAGCACCGGCTCCCAACGGCGGGGCGGCGCCGGAATCCCGCGTTAGCGGCCCGCGCACTGGCCGGTAACAGGCCAAAGCCGCGTTCATGTTGATAGCACCAAGGGAGATTGGGGGATCCGCATGCAACAGAAACAACAGATCAAGAAATTCATACTGGAGAATTTCCTGTTCTCGGACGATGAATCGGCACTGGGCGATCAGGACTCGCTGATCCGCGGGGGCATCATCGATTCGACGGGCATCCACGAGCTGATCTTCTTCCTGGAAGACGAGTTCAAACTGACCATCGTGCCGGATGAAATGATCCCGGCGAATTTCGATTCGATCCAAACCGTCGACGAATTCGTCCGCCGCAAACTCGCCGTTTGACCGGCAGGCCCTGCGTGAACGGACTACCAGGCCGCGTCGCCCTCATTGCAGGCCAGACACCGCAGCGCATCGCTATGGTGGATGGCGCGCGCAGAATCGACTACGGCCAATTCTGGCGGCAGGCGCAGGCGTTCGCCGTGCATCTGCACGAGCAAGGACTGGCCAAGGGCCAACGCCTGGCGTTACTGTTGCCCAACCGGATTGAGGCCGCGGTGGCCTGCTACGGAGGCTGGCTGGCCGGCGCCATCGTGGTGCCATTGAACGTGCAAGCGCGCGCGCGCGACTTCGCGCCCTGGTTGCAGCATAGCGGCGCCAGTCATGTGGTCTATGAGCAAGGCCATCGCGATGCGGAATTGGCGCTGGAGGAGATCGGATACAGCGGGGGGCGCACGGCGCTTGCGGAGAGCGAGCCGTTATGTCCGCTGCCGACCGAGAACGACGCGCTCGAACCTCAGCATATCCACGACGGCGATACGGCGCTGATCCTCTACACCTCCGGCACCACCGGCGCACCGAAAGGCGTAATGCTCAGCCACGCCAATCTGGCTGCGAACGCGGAAGCGGTGGTGAACTATCTGGAGCTGGGACCGGAAGACCGCGTACTCAGCGTGCTCCCGTTCTATTACGCCTATGGCGCCTCGGTACTGCACACCCATCTCATTAGCGGCGCCTGCGTGGTGCTGGCGCCCAACCTGCTGTTCCCGCACCTGGTGCTGCAAGCGCTTGCGCAGGAACGCGCCACCGGTTTTTCCGGCGTGCCTTCGACCTATGCGCTCCTGCTCCAGCACACCGCTTTGGGCGACTACGATTTCTCTTCCCTGCGTTACCTGACCCAGGCGGGCGGAGCGATGTCGCCGCAGCTCACCCATCGTCTGCGCGCTGCACTGCCCACTCCGCGATTGTTCGTGATGTACGGGCAGACCGAGGCGACTTCGCGCATCAGCTGGCTGCCGCCGGAAAAGCTGGACGAAAAACTGGGCTCGGTGGGTATTCCCGTGCAAGGCCTGCACTGGAAGATCCTGCATGAAGACGGCAGCCCGGCCGACGCCGACGACAGCGGCGAAGTGTGGGTGCAAGGCCCCAACGTGATGCAGGGATACTGGGAAAATGCGGCCGCCACCGCCAGCGTGCTCGCCGAAGGCTGGCTGCGCACCGGCGACGTCGGTTACCTGGACGGGGACGGCTACCTGTTCCTACATGGCCGCCGCAGCGACATGATCAAGACCGGCGCGCACCGGGTGCACCCGACCGACGTGGAAGAAGTCATCGCCGAAATGCCGGGCGTAACCGAAGTGGCCGTGGTCGGTGTGGACGACGAAATCCTGGGCCAAGTCATCAAGGCTTTCGTCGTCGCCAGCGACCTGCCGCCGCGCGCCGAAGAACGGATCAAGGCGCATTGCCGCGCCCGGCTGGCTCCCTACAAGATCCCCAAACACGTCGCCTTCGTCGACGCCCTGCCGCGCACCGCTTCCGGCAAGGTCCGGCGCGTCCAACTGATGGAACTACAGAGCACAACATGACCACTCTCGACGCCACTACGCTCGATATCGACTACGAAGCCGAAGCCGACCGCATCGCTGCGAAACTGCGCGAAGTGACCGCGCGACAACTGCATCGCCGCGGTTTGGTCGTGGCCATCTCCGGCGGCATCGACAGTTCGGTCAGCGCCGCCCTAGCGGTACGCGCGCTGGGGTCTGAGCGCGTCTTCACCTTGATTCTGCCCGAACAGGACTCTTCCGACGACAGCGCCGCACGCGCCCATATCCTGGCCAAGCATCTTGGCGTGCGCACCGAGACGGTCGATATCGCGCCCGCCCTGGCCGCGATCGGCTGCTACACGGCGCGCGACGCGGCGGTGCGGCACGCATTGCCGGAATACGGGGAAGGCTGGAAGTTCAAGATCGTGATCGATGGCGGAACCGAAGGCCGCATCAACCGCTTCCGCCTGATCGCGCAGTCTCCCGAGGGCGCGATGGTCGAACGCGAGCTGCCGCTGCAGGACTACCTGACGATCGTGGCTGCCACCAATTTCAAGCAGCGCATCCGCAAGACCCTGGAATACTTCCACGCCGATCGCCTGAACTACGGCGTGGTGGGTACGCCCAACCGGGTGGAATACGACCAGGGTTTCTTCGTCAAGAACGGCGATGGTTCCGCTGACGTCAAGCCCATCGCGCACTTATACAAATCGCAGGTGTACGGCATGGCCCGCCACCTGGGTCTGCCCGAGCGCGTCTGCGCCGCCATTCCCACCACCGACACCTACAGCCTCAGTCAGGGTCAGGACGAGTTCTACTTCGCCCTGCCCTATCAGCAAATGGATGTCGCCCTGTGGGCGCTCAACCATGAGGTACCCGCAAGCGGTCTGGCCGCTGCGCTCAAGATCAGCGAAACGCAAGCGCAGGCGGTGTATGAGGACATTCGCAACAAACGCCGCACGACCCGTTACCTGCATCAGGCTCCGGTACTGATGAGTCCGGTCATCGAGCTCGACTAGGCGCGATGAATTCCCTGTCGCCGCCGCCGCAATATGTCACCCGCGATGGCGATGCCTTGCGCGATCGCGATACTGTTCTGTCGATCTGGCACGGCAACCTGGGACAGGAAGATCGCATCGCGGCGAAGTACGAATGGTTCTACCTGGGCTGCCCGTACGGACGGCCAGTGCTGCAGCTGTTGCAGTACACCCCCGACGGTACCGATATCGGTACAGCCTGTGCAGGTCGGCGCCGCCTGCTGTGGCAAGGCAAGGAAATACGCGCCGGCGTGCTGGTGGATCTTACGGTGGTGCCGGCGCACCGCTCGCTGGGCCCGGCCCTCATCCTGCAGCAGGGATTGATCCAGGCCGGCCGGCAACAGCTGGACCTGCTGTACGGCTTCCCCAACCCAAAAGCAGCAGCGGTATTCAAGCGTATCGGTTACCAAAGGTTCGCCGACATCGTGCGTCATGCGCACGTGTTGCGCCATGCCAAGTACCTGCGCAGCAGACTTCCCGGCTGGCTTGCTTATCCCTTGGGCGCGTTGGCGGACCTGGTGTTTTCGGCGAAGGACCGGCTCAAGCGCGCTTTCGGGCCAAGGCTGAATTACGCATGGTCAGGCCGGGCGGATGCCGCGATGGACGCTTTGTGGCGGAATTCCGAAAAAGGCGATGGCTTGCTCGCCATTCGGGACAGCGCGCATTGCAAATGGCGATTCGACGATTCCCCGCTAATGCGGACGCGCTATCTATCGCTCACTGCGCCCGGCGATGCGGGCCTGCAGGCTTGGTTCGCTACACAGGTGGAAGGCAACACTTTGCATGTGCGCGATTTCTGGTCCAACGAAGGCCATGGCCGCATGAGCGAACCTCATCTGCTGGCGATGTTATGCGCCGCGCGCGAGGCCGGCCACGCTTCCGTGTCCATGGAAATCGCATCCGACGCATCGCGTATCGACAGCTGGAAGCGTTGCGGCTTCGTCGAACGCGGCCGCCGACCTGTCTTCGGCCGCTGGAGCCGTGAGGAAAAACCGGATCTGCAGACGATGGATCTGTTCCTGACATCCGCGGATGAAGACGAGTAGTCCGACGAATTTCCGCGCCGGGGAATTCCGCGCGATGCGTATAGGCGCCGCTATCGCTCGCGCGTCAGGCCAGGCGCCTCGTCTCTCTGCGGAACAGATAAAGCGCCAGCCAGTCGGGACGAAACCTGCCCTTCGTATCGACCACCGTGTCGGTTTCGTAGCCCGTCCGCCCCAACAACCAGCTTGGTTGCGGCGCGACCGGATTGAGCACCGGCACGCTAGTGAATACCAGTTCGTAGCCGGCACGGCGGGCGCGCTCGGCGATCTCCGGCGTATGGGCGCCATGCGGAAACGACATCGATTCGGCGGTGGGAGCGGACTGACCGAGATGGCGGGCGAGCTCTTCGCGCGCACCTCCCAATTCCGCATCCACATCCGCCGCCGCCGTCATCGGCGTGTGGGTCTTGCCATGCAGGCCAAGCGCGATTCCGCCTGCCTGCAACCGATGCAGTTCGCTCGCGTCCACCATATGCCGGAGGCCGTCATCGAGCGCAGGCAGATAAGGAGCCAATATTTCGCTCCGCTGCTCCGCGTCGAGCTTTTCGAGACGGGCGATGGCTTTGCGCAGCGACGCCATCGACTCGTCTTCCGGCGTCCAGGCTTCGGCCAGCATAGGCGCCATCGCAAGCGCCAATTCATCAACGCGCAAGAGCCCGCGACGCCAGGCCGAGATCAGGCGCTCTTGGAAGAAGGGTTGTTGCGTTCCCACCGCATCGGCCACCACGAACATCAGGCCCGGCAGACCCGCGCGTCGCAGCTCCGGCAACGCATAGTCGGCATTGTCGGACCAACCGTCGTCGAACGTGATCAACAGCGCATGCGAGGGCAAGGCCGCGCCCGAACGACGCGCGTCCACCACCTGTTGCAGCGAAACGACGTTGTAATGCCGTTTGAAGAACGCCAGCGACTCGGAAAGATGCGCGATGGACAAGGTGTAATCGGGATCGCAGGTCCGCCAGCGCGGATCTTCCGGACTCAACGTGCGGTGGAACATCACCACGGTTAGACTGCCGGCATTGCGCAGGCGGTGGTAGAGGCCCAGCAGACCGCTGGCGTAAAGCAGTTTCTTGGAGAGATCCTTCATGGCGCCAGCGATCGAAGTTTCCGCGATTATACCCACATACAACCGGCGCGAGCTGGTGGTCCGCGCGATAGATTCGGTGCTTTCCCAGACCTGGGGCGTCGATGAAATCGTGGTGGTGGACGACGGCTCCACGGATGGCACGGAAGCGCATCTGCGCGAACGCTACGGCGACCGCATCCGCTACGTTTGGCAGACCAACGCAGGAGTCTCGGCGGCGCGCAATCACGGCATGTCCATCGCGCAGGGCCGGTATTTCGCGTTGCTGGACAGCGACGACGAATGGCTGCCCGAGAAGACCGCGCGGCAACTCGAGTGGATGGAAGCGCATCCGGATTTCGGCATGGTGCTTTGCGATGTGGAGCGCGTGGATAGCGACCACCGCTTGATCGACGTGTTCCGTCGCCGCGACACGATTCCCGAAGACGGCTGGATTCTGCGTTGGATCATCCATAACCCCGCCCTCGCCCCCGCTTCGGCCTTGCTGCGTCGGGAAGTCGTTGCCGATGTGGGCGGTTTCGATACCGGCCTGCGCACCGCCGAGGACATCGATTTCCATTTGCGCGTGGCGCAACGCTGGCGGATCGGCGTAGTGGAAGCTTCGCTGGTTCGCGCCATGCGTGGCCATGACGGCTTGTCCGCCGAGTCCACTACTTACGACGATTACGTGCGCGTTGTGGAGCGCGCCGTCGAGAACGCCAAAGGAGTGGTCGATGAAACAGAGTTGCGTCGCGCGCTAGCCGCCACCTACGCGCGTAACGCGCGCGGAATGCTGATCCGCAAGCGCTGGCGGGATGGATGGAGCCTGGCGATACGGGCATGGCGTCTGACACCGGATCGCGCCTTGCGCGGCGATCTGCTGAGGCTGGTTCCTTTCGGCTTGCGTCGCGCCGTTCGCGGCCTGCTTCCAGGCTGAAGTAAACGCCCTGCGCCTGCTGCCGCCGATCAGCGCGCGCCGCGCCCGAACATCACTACTTCCACCGTTTGCAGCAGGATCATCAGGTCGAATACCAAGCCATGGTTCTTGACGTAGAACAGGTCGAACTTCAGTTTTTCCTCCGCATCCTGCACGGACGCGCCGTACGGATAGCGCAATTGCGCCCAGCCGGTGAGGCCTGGCTTCACGCAATGGCGTACGCCGTAGTAGCGGATTTCATCGGACAACAGGTTGACGAAATGCGGACGCTCCGGCCGCGGTCCGACGAAGCTCATGTCGCCGCGCAGCACCGCGAACAACTGCGGCAATTCGTCTAGGCGGGTCAAGCGGATGAATTTCCCCACTCGTGTGCTGCGGTCGTCGTCTTTGCTGGCCCAACGCGCCACGCCATCCTTTTCCGCATCCGCGCGCATGCTGCGGAACTTGGTCAGAGTGAAATTCTGGCCGCGTTGGCCGACACGCGTCTGGCTATAGAGAATCGGGCCTTCGGATTCCAGGCGCACCGCCAGCGCGACCAGCAGCATCACCGGCCACGCCATCAACAACAATACGCTGGCGGCGATCAGGTCGAAGAACCGTTTGCTTAATCTGCGCGGCGTGGAATAGTCGAAGCCGCCGGAGAATACGAGCCAAGACGGATCCACCACGTTGAGCTGCACCATGCCCGCTTCGCGCTCGAAAAAAGTGGAGATGTCGATGACCGATATGCCGCGCTGCACGCAGGTGAGCATGTCTTCCATGGGAAGCCCACCGCGGCGTTCGTCGGGGGCGATCACTAGCTCATCGATCTGCAGGCGTTCGGCCAACTCGTGCAAGCCGTTTTCAGGCATCTCCTGCAGATCCTTGCTGACCAAGACCGCTTGACCCGGCACCGCTACGAAGCCGACCACGACGAACGAACGGCGGTCCGATTGTCGACGCATGCGGCTGTTGATCAACTCCGCGTTCTTACCCGCGCCAAATACCAGGATCCGCTGGCGCAGTGCGTCGGCGCGAATCACATGCACCGAGATCACTCGTACCAAGATCACACCTGCCAACCCCATCGCCAGCGACATGGCCAACACGCCACGGCCGATGTAGGTCAGGGGAAGCAGGTAGTACAGGACCACCAGAGCGATGCCGCCGAAAGCGAACGACAGCGTCGCCCGCAACATGAAGTCCAGCCGATTGTGGCGGACATGCACCTGGTACATGCCGAACGCGGCCATCGCGCCGGTGATGAAAAGCGCCACCAGCACCGCGCGCAAAGGCGCCTGCTGGGAAAAAATGATGTGGCTTTCCGGATCGCCGTGGAAGCGGATCCAGGCCGCGATCATGACCGCCAGGATCAAGGCCAGCATTTCGGCTAGCCATAGGAACCGCACGGCGCGTGCCTTGCGGCTTGCGTTGGCGGATTTCATCGGTCGCTTCCCACGGCTGGCGCGCAGGACCTTTCCTGGCGACGAGGCAGGCGTTTATCACCCGGAGCCCTGCCGCTTCCACGTAATGTCATCGAACGACGCATCTCTTTCCCCTGTGGCGTACCGTCCAGCGCCGGCAATCCCGACCCTCCTACATGAGGCCGCCAATCCAGCGCTCACCCACCTGTGGGTGGGCTATCCAGTACAACGCCACGGAAGCAGCGATCCGGCCACAGCTTGAGTCTGCTTACTGGCGGGCCCCACCAGGGAAGTCCTATCGGCCTGTCCAAAACGAATCCAGCCGCTTCGAAGCGGCTGGATTCGTCATCTAGAGGCGGCGGCAGCGCGCCTGCCTGGCCGTCGCTAGTCCACCACAAAGCGCCGGTAACGCCTGGCCGGAGATTGACGCCAGATCGGTCTTCCTTGATCGCCACGAAGGGCAGGCGCCTGTGGTTCCGAGGACGATGATTGCGCCGGCGAGGACGATTGGGCCGGCACGGCAGAGGAGGCCTGCCCTCTAGGTGGAATCAACGGCTGCGAGCCATTGACGCGGATGGGGGTAGATCCACTCGACTCGAACTGTTCCAGAGCGCCTATATCGATGACTCCCCCCAACGCGAGACGCGGCTTTTCCGCGCCGATCGCCATTTTTTCCCGCAGTGGCGGGTCGGAGGCGGCCAGTACCAGCGGGGTCGGGAAAGGAAACGCGGCAGGGGTCACCGGCGCATTGTTGCCGGCATTGATTAGCGGGCTTCCTGCCGCCGGCCGCAGCGAGCGCTGGGCGAAATTGGTCAACAGCGGATCGGCGCCACGCAAGGTTCCCGTCCACTCCGTGGGCACCAGGCTGGCCGAGGTCTGCACCCAGTTATTGCTGCCGGCGACCTTGCGGCCTCCCGACCACGGCTCCCGGCTTTGCGGGCCGCAGGTTGGCACCGAGACGTCGCTGGCCGGATTTTCCCGCACGATCGCGGGAGATCCGGACGGCTGGTAGACCACGTTGTTGTGCATCTCCAACGATCCCTGGCCAAGCTGCACCAGCACCGCATTAGCCGCGCCGGCGCGATCGAAAAGAATCGTGTTGTTGGCCAGTCGGGTTCTGCCCTGATTGCGGCCTTCCAGATCTCCGCCGATGCGCACTGCGTTGCCGGAACGACTGCTGGAATTGTGGATGATCACGTTGCCCACCACATCCGCATCCTCTCGCCGAAGGTCGGCAGTCCATGCGGGCTTCTGCGTTTCGCAATCGGGTCCTATCAACTCGATCTCGTGCAGGTTGGAGCCCTCGATCCAGTTGTAATAGATCTCGGCCCTTTGATGGCGTACGCGCACTAGCACGCCGCCTGTGGCGTCATGCACATAGTTGTAGCGCATGCGAAACACGGTATCGGGGAAGGCCACCTCGTCCGACTGCATGTAGATCGCATGACGGGTATCGCCCTGGCCGGAATTGGCTATTTCGCTGTATTCCAGGGTGAACGCGCCCGAATTCTGATCGGCCGCCAATATTCCGTGCGAGGGGCAGTCGTGGATATAGGCATCGCGGACGGTCACGTTGTGCGCTTCGCTGAACACACAGGTGGTCGTACCACCCCGAACCTCGAAGCCTTCGAACACGATGTGGTTCGATTGTTCGAATTTGATCGTGTGCGTGCCGCCCTGCAATACCGGACGCGTAGTACCGGCGGTACGGCGCCAGCGGATGATGACCGGATTGGCTTCCGTACCGCCATCGTCATCGCCCACCACGATCCCGCCGGAATAGGTGGCGCTACCGTCCACCTCGACGATATCGCCTGCAGCCAGGTTGTTGCTGGTGAATACAGCTGACAGTTGCGTGTACTGGCGGCCCGATCCCGCGGGTCCTACGGTGTAGGTTGCGGCCGAAGCGGCAGCAGGAATCATCGCCAGCAGACCTGCCAGACACAAAAACCTTCTCAAACATTGCATTTGCTTTTAACCCCCAGCGCCATGGCGCCGTTGATCCCCTGCCCTTTCATTGTCCACATTTCAGCGTGAACACGTCGCTAAAAAACACCGGCAAAAACGCCGCCCGGGCGGACCTGGCGCACATTCCCAACACCAAGGCTCCTCAATAGCCGCAAAAATAGCCGCAAATCGAGGCATTGGCGGATACGACGACGGTCAAGCGGTCGATCGACCAACCTCTCCGAAATCCCGCTATCGACACCGATGATTGACGGCTTAATTCAGTTCGTGCAAAATTCCGCTTCTAATGCGCCCGTAGCTCAGTTGGATAGAGTACCTGGCTACGAACCAGGCGGTCGGGAGTTCGAATCTCTCCGGGCGCACCATTAAAAACAAAAAAGCCAGCGGGCAACCTCGCTGGCTTTTTTGTTGGCCTGCGCGGAACCCGGGCCGGCCAGTTCCGTATCCGCATCTCGGGGCATCGTTTCCCGACGTTGCCGACCGCGAGCCGCAGGCACAAAAAAACCCTGAAAATCAGGGCTTTTTTGCTAGTGGCGGAGAGTGAGGGATTCGAACCCTCGATAAGGCTTTTGACCCTATACTCCCTTAGCAGGGGAGCCCCTTCAGCCGCTCGGGCAACTCTCCGGGATTTCGAAGCGAACAGCAGTGCGTCGCCTCAGCCGTTTAGGATACCGGCTGACTGCGATGACGGCAAACGAAATCGTCAGCTCGAAGAGCTGGTTTCTGCGGGTTGCGCGGGCGCGTTAGCTTCTTCACCGCGTTGGATGCGCTGATAAATTTCTTCACGGTGCACAGCCACATCCTTGGGCGCAGTGATACCAATGCGCACCTGATTGCCCTTGACGCCCAGCACGGTCACGGTGACCGAATCGCCGATCATCAAGGTTTCGCCAACTCGGCGAGTCAAAATCAACATTACTTTGTCTCCTTAGTCCGGCAAGAGTAGTGCCGGGAGGACGTTTTAGCCTTAACGGAGGCATAAACGCTTCCTGATACATTCATAAACGTGAAACATGGTAACGGCCGGCCAGTCCGGCCCGCAAGCTCATGTTTCATGGATTCAGGGCCGTATCCGTTGGGCTACCCATGCCGGAACGTCTGCTAGTGCCGAGGCAAGGGCGGGCCCGTCCTCGCCACCACCCTGGGCGAGATCCGGGCGGCCGCCGCCCTTGCCCCCGGTCTGACTAGCGATATGCGCCAGCAGTTCCCCTGCCTTGACCCGGCCTGTTGCGGAGCCATTCACGCCCGCCACCAGCGAAGCCTTGCCTTGGGCCGTACCCGCTAGGACGATGACCGCATCGCCCAGTTGTTGCTTGAGCCGGTCCATGGCTTCTCGCAGTGCCTTGGCATCGAATCCTTCCAGCCTTGCGGCCAGCACGCGAACGCCTTCGATCTCCACCGCCGAGCCCGCCAGATCCGCGGTGGCGCCGGAGGCTGCCTTGGCCTTCAGGCCTTCCAGCTCACGCTCCAGCTTTTTCTGACGCTCGGTCAGCTGCCGTACCTTGTCGACCACCTCGCCTGCACTGCCGCCCAGCAGGGCCGCCGCTTCCTGCAGGCGTTGCTCTTCCGCGGAAACCAGATCGAGTGCGCCCTGCCCGGTCACCGCTTCGATACGACGCACGCCCGACGACACGCCGCCCTCGCTTCCGATCTTGAACAGGCCGATATCGCCCGTCCGGCCGACATGCGTGCCGCCGCAGAGTTCGGTCGAATAACTGCCCATCTTCAGCACCCGCACGTGCTCGCCGTACTTCTCGCCGAACAAGGCCATGGCGCCGAAATCCAGGGCTTCCTGCATGCCCATGTTGTGCACCTCGGCCGCGTGGTTGGCGCGGATCTCCGCATTGACGCGGCGTTCGATCTCGGCCAATTCGGCCGCGGTCACCGGTTGGAAATGCGAGAAGTCGAAGCGCAGCCTGTCCGGCGCCACCAGCGAGCCTTTCTGCTGCACATGGGTGCCCAGCAACTCCCGCAGAGCTGCGTGCAGCAGATGCGTGGCGGAATGATTGAGGATGACTGCCGCGCGGCGCGGCGCATCCACCGAACCCAGCACATGGTCGCCGACCTTCAGGCTGCCGGCCGCAACCCTGCCGACATGGCCATGGAACTGACCAGCGTATTTCAGCGTGTCGCCCACTTCGAACTTGACGCCCTGCTCGGCCAGCACCCCGGTGTCGCCGACCTGGCCGCCGGATTCGGCGTAGAAAGGCGTGCGATCGAGGATCACCACGGCCTCCTCGCCAGAGCTGACGGAATCGACCGGGCGTCCTTCCTTAAGCAGCGCAGCCACTACCAGGCCGCCGGCATCCAATGCTTCGTAGCCCAGGAATTCGGTCGGCTTCAACTTCGCCACAAGCTCTGCAGGCAAACCCGAACCGGAAGAGAACTTGCCTGCTGCGCGCGCGGTATCGCGTTGCTGTTCCATCGCCGCATCGAAGCCCTGCATATCGACCGACAGCCCGCGCTCGCGCGCGATGTCGGCGGTCAAGTCGACCGGGAAACCGTAGGTGTCATACAGGCGGAAAGCGTCGGCGCCCGGAATCACTTCCTTGGCGCGCGAAGCCACGTCATCGAAGATCCGCATGCCCGAATCCAAGGTCTCGGCGAAACGCTCTTCCTCGGCCTTCAACGCACGCTCCACTAGATCCCGCGCCGCCGACAGCTCCGGATAGGCCTCGCCCATCAATGCGATCAGCGTCGGCACCATCTTGTTGAAGAACGGCTGGCGCACGCCCAGCATCCAGCCGTGGCGCAGCGCGCGGCGAATGATCCGGCGCAGCACGTAGCCGCGGCCTTCGTTGGAGGGCAGCACGCCGTCGACGATCAGGAACGAGCAAGCGCGGATGTGGTCGGCAATCACACGCAGCGACTTGTTCTCCAGATCCACAGTGCCAGTCAACTCCGAAGCCTTGCCGATCAGCGCCTGGAAGATGTCGATTTCGTAGTTGGTGTGGACGTGCTGCAGGATCGCGGCCAGGCGCTCCATGCCCATCCCGGTATCCACGCAAGGCGCCGGGAGCGCTACCAGCGTGCCATCAGGTTGGCGGTCGAACTGCATGAACACCAGGTTCCAGATCTCGATGAAACGGTCGCCGTCCTCGTCCGGCGAGCCCGGCGGGCCGCCGGCGATATGTTCGCCATGGTCGTAGAAGATTTCGGTGCAGGGACCGCACGGACCGGTGTCGGCCATCTGCCAGAAATTATCGGAAGCGTAAGGCGCACCCTTGTTGTCCCCGATGCGGACGATGCGTTCGGCGGGGAGGCCGACCATCTTGTTCCACAGCTCATAGGCCTCGTCATCGGTGTGGTAGACCGTGACCAGCAGGCGTTCCTTGGGCAGTTTCCAGACCTCGGTCAGCAGCTCCCAGGCCCAGGCAATCGCGTCCTTCTTGAAATAGTCGCCGAAGGACCAGTTGCCCAGCATCTCGAAGAAAGTGTGGTGACGAGCGGTATAGCCGACCTGATCCAGGTCGTTGTGTTTGCCGCCGGCGCGCAGACAGCGCTGTACATCGGCTGCGCGCACGTAGCTGCGCTTCTCCGCTCCCAGGAACACATCCTTGAACTGGACCATGCCCGAGTTGGTGAACAGCAAGGTGGGATCGTTGCCAGGCACCAATGGCGCGGACGGCACGATGGTATGGCCCTTGCCACGGAAGAATTCGAGGAAATCGTTGCGGATCTGGCTGCTACTGAGCTTGGGAGTAGTCATCTGGCTGGGCATTTGGCGGGCGGGCACGTCTGAAGTGCCGCGATACCGACAAGATGCGGACGCATGCTGGAGCAGACAACCCAATCCGCAAAGGTTAACAGGCCAGAGCGGTTCAGTCCTCCGGGTCGCCATGCAAGGCCAACCTGACCGTGTCGCCATCGAAGCCGCGTCGGTACAGGAAATCGGCGGCCTTGCGACGCTGCGCCGGGTCGGCTGAAGCCAGATCCGGACCAAAACGGCGGCGGGCCAGATCCTGCGCCGCCTGACGCCAGTCACCGCCGAAGGCCTCCATGGCGGTGTCGATGATGTCGCGATCTAGCCCATGGGTACCCAATTCGGCCCGGATACGGATGGGGCCCTGTCCATGGGCGGCTCGGGTACGCACCAGCATTTCGGCAAAGCGCGCATCGCTCTGCCAGCCATCGCCTGTCAGCCTTTCAATCGCAACCGATGCGGCCTCGCTCTCGATCCCGCGCTCGGCCAGCTTGCGCGCCAGTTCCTTGCGCGAGTGTTCCCTTCGCACCAGCAGTGCCAAGGCACGCTGGGTGGGCGTCAGTTCCCGCTGCTTGCGCTTGCGGGAACTGGGGAGAGCATTGGTATCTAGAGCATCCGCATCTAGAGCAGCGGCATCTTCTTCCGACACGTCGACTCACTCCTGATCGAAAAAGCGGCGCTTCCTTGCGCCAATCCCGATCAAATTTCTGCGTCTTCGTCGACCTCGTCAGGCTTCACCTCGGTCGGCTGGAACTTGTCGCGTAATTCGCCTTCCAGACGAGTCGCGACCTGCGGATTGTCCTTCAGGTACTGACGCGAATTGTCCTTGCCCTGGCCGATGCGCTCGTCGCCATAGCTGTACCAGGCGCCCGCCTTGTCCACCAATTTGGCTTCCACGCCCATGTCGATGAGTTCGCCTTCGCGGCTGATGCCTTCGCCGTACAGGATCTCGGTGATGACCTGCTTGAACGGCGGCGCCAGCTTGTTTTTCACCACCTTGATCTTGGTCTGGTTGCCGATGATCTCGTCGCCCTTCTTGATCGCGCCGATGCGGCGGATATCCAGGCGCACGGAGGCGTAGAACTTCAGCGCGTTGCCGCCGGTGGTCACTTCCGGACTCTGGCCGGGCATCATCGCGCCGATCTTCATGCGCAGCTGATTGATGAACAACACCATGCAATTGGAACGCTTGATATTGCCGGTCAGCTTGCGCAGGGCCTGGCTCATCAACCGGGCCTGCAGGCCGGGCAGCTGGTCGCCCATTTCGCCCTCGATTTCAGCCTTTGGCGTCAGCGCCGCGACCGAGTCGATGACGACCATGTCCACCGCGTTGGAGCGCACCAGCATGTCGCAGATTTCCAGCGCTTGTTCGCCGGTATCGGGCTGCGACAGCAGCAGATCGTCCACGTTGACGCCCAGCTTGGCGGCATAGATCGGATCCAGCGCATGCTCGGCATCGATGAAAGCTGCGGTGCCGCCGCGTTTCTGACACTGCGCGATGGTCTGCAACGCCAAGGTGGTCTTGCCGGAGGATTCGGGACCGTAGATTTCCACCACGCGACCCTTGGGCAGGCCGCCGATCCCCAGAGCGATATCGAGCATCAGCGAACCGGTGGGAATGGTTTCGACGGCTTCGATGATCTGGTCGCCCATGCGCATCACCGAGCCCTTGCCGAACTGGCGTTCGATCTGGGTCAGGGCAGCGGAAAGTGCGCGCTTTTTGTTCTCGTCCATGGTGGTGTCCTTGGTGGTTTGTCGGGTTGAGGGCAATTTAGCGGCCATGGGTCGCACAGGTTGCGACGCGATTTGCCGTGATCGAAATTAACTTTGCAACGCGGACTGGGACTAGCGGACAACGGCTTGAAGACGTGTCGGAAATTTCCTGTTTGATAAAAAAACCCTTTTCAGTGGACGAATGACGGGACGGTCGAGGCATCAACGGTTAGGACGCACCAGCCCGCAGTACAAGCCTTCGATAGCGAAGTCCTGGTCGGGCATGACCTCGATCGGCGAATAGTCGGGATTGCGCGGCAGCAGACGGATGCGGTCTTTGCCGATTTTCAGGAGCTTGACGGTGATTTCGTCGTCGATGCGGGCGACCACGATCTGGCCCGAACGCGCGTCCGGGGTGCGATGCACACCGATCAGATCGCCGTCGAAGATGCCTTCGTCGCGCATCGAATCGCCCTGCACTTTCAGCAGATAGTCCGGTGCGGGAGCGAAAAAGGCGCGATCCAGCAGCACGAAATCGTCCGAACGGATATCGGCGCCGATCGGCAGGCCGGCCGCCACTCGTCCCAGCACCGGCAAACGGAGCGCGTTATCGGGAAGGACGGCTTCGGGCACAGGAATGTCGGTGTCGTCGTGGACCAGGCGAATGCCACGCGCTTGCCCGGGGACCCGGCGGATAGCGCCGGCGGCCTCAAGCGCCTCGATGTGATACTGGGCGGCCCGGACCCCACTGAAACCGAAGGCCTTGGCGATCTCGGCCTGGGAAGGCGGCACGCCATCGGCACCGATGCGCTCGGCGATCATGGCGAGAATGGCTTGCTGGGTGTCGGTCAGATTCATGGTTAGTAGTAATACTACTAACAAATCTGGAAAGCAACTAATTTGTATCCTGATCTGAGTACTCGGTCGATTGATCTCGAGCCTCCCAGTACTCCCAGGGCAATCATCAGCCCGCTAGCGCATCCAACCCACGTAGCGCCGCCGCCACCGTCTGCCTGCGCACCGCCTCGCGGTCGCCATCGAAATGGAAGACCTCGGCCCGCGCATAGCCGCCACGGCGCTTCCAGCCGATCCACACGGTGCCCACCGGCTTGCCTTCGCTGCCGCCACCCGGCCCGGCGATACCGGTGACCGCTACGGCGATGCTGGCGCCCGAATTCACCAGAGCGCCGGACACCATTTCGATCACGGTCTCCCGGCTGACCGCGCCGTGGACTTCCAACGTCTCCGCACGCACGCCCAGCAGCGCCTGCTTGGCCTCGTAGCTGTAGGCGGCCATGCCGCTATCGAACCAATCCGACGAACCGGCGATATCGGTTACCGCCTTGGCGATCCAGCCGCCGGTGCAGCTCTCCGCAGTAACCAGGCGATGGTGGGTATCGCGCAGGCGCGCGCCCAGGCTTTCTGCGAGCGCATGCAGATCGTGGTCGGTGGGGACGGACATCGATAGGTTTCGCGAAGTGACGGCGCTGCCGTTGTATCGGAAAAGCATCCCTTTGTCTGCCATAGGCGCCATGGCAAATAAAACGGCCCGCCACTTTCGTGACGGGCCGTCGGTTCCGAACCTTGCGATCAGTACTGGATGCGGAAGGTTACGCCATAGGTGCGTGGAGCGCCCAAGAAGGCGTTGTAGGTGTTGCGCGGATCGTTCGGAGTTGGGCTGGCGGTCTGCAGCGGACCGTCGAAACCCACTTGCACATACTCTTCGTCGAAGATGTTCAGGCCCCAGAACTCAAGCATCCAGCGCTTGCTCTTGGCGCCGATGCCGAAGCGTGCGTTGACGACGGTGTAGGCGTCCTGGATCTTCTCCACGTCCAGATCGGAACCTGTATTGAACTCCGAGGTGTACTTGGCGCCAACGTTGAAGCGGCCGACCAGGCTTGCACCGAAGTCCCACTCATAGGTAGCCGATGCGGTGCCCGACCACTCCGGTGCGAAGCTGGTCTTGTTGCCGGGCAACTTGTACAGCGCGCCGTCCGGCGCCACGAAATCGGGCGTGGGCCGCTCATCCCCGTAGAAGGTGTCGGCGTACATCAGACCGCCCTGCAGCATCAGACCCTTGCTCGGCTGCCACAGGATTTCGGTATCCACGCCGCGCGAGGTGACCTTGGGAATCGAGCGGACTACGAAGCTGGTGCCCAGGAAGCTGTTGAGCTGGAAGTCGTCGTAGGTCTGATGGAACAAGGTCGCGTTCAGCAGCAGGTTACCGTCCAGCCACGTGGTCTTGGCTCCTAGCTCGTAGCTGTCGACGAATTCGCCTTCGAACGAAGTGTCGTTGACGGGAATGATGCCCTGCCCGCCGCTGGACAGCCCATTGGAAGTCTGCACCCGATCGAGGTTGAAGCCGCCGCCCTTGTAGCCGCGCGCGGCCGAGACGTAGGTCATCACGTTCTCGTTCCAACGGTAGGCCGCCTTGAGCGTGCCGGACCATTCCTTCTCTTCACGCTCCTGCTGGGTCGAACGGCCGTTGTGCAGCGCGTTGGCCCAGGGCAGGCAGCTGAAGCCGATAATGTTGCCGATCAGCGCTTGCTGCTGCGCGGCCGGCAAGGAGGCGAACGGAATGCCGCGGGTGGTCAACGCGGTCGCGATACGGCCGATCGCCGCCGCACTGGGCGCGCCGGTAGGACCGAAGTACGACGCACAGGCCGGCGCGCCGTTCGGGTTGGAGTAGACCGAGTCCAGGGTTTTCTTTTCCCGGGTGTAGCGCAGACCCAGGGTCAGGTCGAGCGCCTCAGTCGCGTGCCAGGTGTTGTTGGTGAACAGCGCCAGGCTCTTGGCGTTCTGGTCGTAATGATCGAGCGCACCCAGGCCCGGCGCGAACGTGGTGCCGAAGGCCCGGCCAGTGGTCTGCGACAGGAACAGCGGCGCGGTCGGCGATGCCGCCAGGGCCGGATTGATCCGCGCCAGCAAGGCCGTGGACAGGAAGGGCTCGTACCCGATGCCGATGCTGTAGGAATCGTGGCGGGTCAGGTCTTCATCGGCGTAGAACGCACCGACCATCCAGTCGACGCTGTCGGTGGCTCCGGTCAGGCGGAATTCCTGGCTGAAGGTTTCGAACCGGGTCAGCGATTCGTTTTCGTTCGCGTTCCGGTACAGCAGGTCGGCGCCGGTGTAATCGAAGTCCAGCGCATTGATCGACTGCCAGTCGCGCTTTGCGGTGATCGAAGTCAGGGTCGCGCCGCCGAACCAGGGCGATTCCCAGTTCACTTCGGCCGACACTCCCTTGTCCTTCATGTCCTGTTCGGTGCTGCGATTGCTGTGGGCGATGCGCGCGAACGGATCGGCGACCGTCGGAATGGATCCCGCCCCTCCCACGCCATTGATGATAGCGCCGGTCGCGCCGACCACCGTCTGCACGGCCGAGCAGCAGTTCTCCTCGCGGCTGGTGAAATCGCCGATGAAATTGATGTCCAGGGTATCGGTGGGCTCGAGCAGGAGCTGGGCGCGCACCGAATGGAAATTCTGATCGCCGTCCTCGTCCAGCGTGCGCGGTCCGCGCGAGGTTTCGACATCCAGGAAACCGTCGCGCTTGCGCTTGGTGGCGTAGATGCGGAAGGCGGCATTGTCGGACAGCGCATCGTTGTAGGAAGCGGACACGCCGATGGCGCCGTAGTTACCGACGGTGATCTCGCCCTCGGCGCTCTGCGAATAGCTGGGGCGACGGGTGATGATATTGATCACGCCGGCCGAGGTGTTCTTGCCGAACACCGTGCCCTGCGGACCCTTCAGCACTTCCACTCGCTCGAGCTCGCCCAGGTCGCCGAAGCCGACGCCGTTACGAGCGCGGTAGACGCCATCGATGACCACACCGACCGAAGATTCCAGGCCGGCGTTGTCGCCTACCGTGCCGATGCCGCGGATACGCGCGGTGGTCAGGGCTTCGCTCTGGGTGCTGGTCACGGTCAGGCCCGGAACCAGGACCTGCAGATCCTTGATGTCGCGCACGCCTGTGTCTTGCAACAGCTGCTCGGGCAAGGCGGTGACCGAAATCGGCACGTCTTGCATCGCTTCTTCGCGCTTCTGCGCGGTCACCGTCATGGTGGCCAGCGTGGTGGGTTCCTCGTCGGTACCCGGCGGCGGTGTGGCCTGTTGGGCCTGCGCCTGCGATACGGCGAAAAGCGCTGTGAATACAGCGACTGCCAGCATCTTGTGCTGCGGTTTTGCAACGACCATTGTTGTCCCCTCCCAGGGTCATCGAATTGCAAGTGTGTAAAGCGGTGTTCTGTTCTGAGCCCCCAAAATCTGTGATGGCGGACGTTTCCCCACGTCACTTCCCGAACTTAACACTATCTTCACTATTCGGCATTTTGCAGTGCACCCATACCAAGCTCCACCAATCGGGATGGCCTGAGCGTCTTCAATGCATTCGCGGGCCTGCCCGCAGACCGCTAGACTTCCCTCCCCACCCCGCAGCTCCGGCCTCGACCTTGATTGTTAGCTCCCGACCGTGAGCGATCCGGCGACCCTCACCCACACCCCGCTCATGAAGCAATTCTTCGCCGCCAAGGCGGAGTATCCGGACCTGCTGCTGCTGTTCCGCATGGGCGACTTCTATGAGCTGTTCTACGACGATGCGCGCAAAGCCGCGCGTCTGTTGGACATTACCCTGACCCAGCGCGGCAGTTCGGCCGGTGCCCCTATTCCCATGGCCGGCGTACCGGTGCATGCCTACGAAGGGTATCTGGCGCGGCTGGTAGCGCTGGGCGAATCGGTGGCGATCTGCGAACAGATCGGCGATCCCGCCCTGGCCAAGGGCCTGGTGGAACGCAAAGTGGTGCGCATCGTCACCCCGGGCACGGTGACCGACGAAGCGCTGTTGAACGAGCGCCGCGATACCTTGCTGATGGCGGTTTCGCGCGGGGGCACGTCATCTAAAGGCGGTGGTTATGGACTGGCTTGGGCCGACTTGGCCGGGGGTCGTTTCCTGGTCAATGAAGTCGACAGCGCCGATGCGCTCGAGGCCGAACTCTCACGCCTGGAGCCAGCGGAGTTGCTGATTCCCGACGAGGAAGGCTGGCCCGCGTTCCTGGCCACGCGCACGGGTCTGCGCCGGCGCGCGCCTTGGCTGTTCGACGCCGACAGCGGACGCCGTCAGTTGCTGCAATTCTTCCGGCTGCATGACCTCAGTGGTTTCGGTATCGACGACCGCCCGCTGGCGACCGCCGCCGCAGGCGCCCTGCTCGGCTATGTGGAAGAAACCCAGAAGCAGCGCCTGCCGCATCTGACCGCGATCGCGGTGGAATCGGCGGGCGATGCGATCGCCATGAATGCGGCCACGCGCCGGCACCTAGAACTGGACACGCGTGTCGATGGCGACACCAAACACACCTTGTTAGGCGTACTGGATTCCACCATCAGCCCGATGGGCGGACGCCTGCTGCGGCGCTGGCTGCACCGCCCGCTGCGCGATCGCCAGGTACTGGGCGAACGCCACCAGGCCGTAGCGACGCTGATCGAAAGCCGCGCCGACGATGCGTTGCGCGAGCGCTTCCGCGCATTGGGCGATATCGAACGCATCCTCACCCGCGTGGCGCTGCGTTCGGCGCGCCCGCGCGATCTGTCGACGCTGCGCGACGGCCTGGCCATGTTGCCTGGTATCCGCGATGCGCTCGCTTCGCTCGACTCTCCCCGGCTGCTAGCGCTTTCCGCCGAACTGGGGGAACACGCCGATACCGCGCATCTGCTGGCCGCGTCCATCGCCGAACAGCCGCCGATGAAACTCAGCGACGGCGGCGTGATCGCCGCCGACTACGATGCCGAACTGGACGAATTGCGCCGCCTCAGCACCCACGCCGACCAGTTCCTGATCGATTTGGAAACGCGCGAGCGCGAAAGCAGCGGCATCAATTCGCTCAAGGTCGGCTACAACCGCGTGCATGGTTACTACATCGAAATCAGTAAGGCGCTGTCCGAACGCGCGCCGGTGCATTACACCCGCCGGCAGACTCTGAGCAACGCCGAGCGCTACATCACCGAGGAACTCAAATCCTTCGAAGACAAGGTGCTGTCGGCGCGCGAGCGTTCGCTGTCGCGGGAAAAGCTGCTGTACGAGCAATTGCTGGACGCGCTGGGCGGAGTGCTCGAGCCGCTGAAACGCTGTGCCTCGGCGCTAAGCGAACTCGACGTGCTGGCCGGCTTCAGCGAACGCGCGCAGGCCCTGGATTGGTCGCAACCCGAATTGCGCGAAGAACCGGGCCTGCGCATCGAGCGCGGCCGCCACCCGGTGGTGGAAGCGGTACGCGAGGAGCCATTCGAGCCCAACGACCTGGTGCTTGACGGGGATGCCCATGAGGACGGGCGCCGCATGCTGATCATCACCGGCCCCAACATGGGCGGCAAGAGCACCTACATGCGCCAGAACGCGCTGATCGTGCTGCTGGCGCATATCGGCAGCTTCGTGCCGGCCGCGCGTGCGCTGATAGGACCGACCGATCGCATCCTTACCCGTATCGGCGCCGGCGACGATCTGGCACGCGGACAATCCACCTTCATGGTGGAAATGGCCGAGACCAGTTACATCCTGCATCACGCTACCCCGCAATCGCTGGTGCTGATGGACGAGATCGGCCGCGGCACCTCGACCTACGACGGACTCGCGCTGGCCGATGCGGTCGCGCGCCACCTGGCGGCAATCAATCGCTGTTACACCCTGTTCGCCACGCACTATTTCGAACTCACCGCGCTGGCCGAGCCCGGCAGCGGTATCGCCAACGTGCATCTGGACGCGGTGGAGCATCACGATAAAAACGGCGGCGAATCGTTGGTGTTCATGCATGCGGTCAAGGACGGTCCTGCCGACCGCAGCTTCGGTCTGCAGGTCGCTGCATTGGCCGGCTTGCCGAAAACCACGGTGCAGCAGGCCCGCCGCCGGCTGGCCGAACTCGAGCAACGCGGCAGCGAAAGCCACGCCGCGCAGATGGCGCCGCAGGCCCTCGATCAACCGCAGCAATTTGGCTTGTTCGCACCCGCATCTTCAGTGGCACAGGAGGCGCTGGCTGCGCTGGATCCCGACGAGTTGACCCCCAAGCAAGCGCTGGAAGCGCTGTACCGGCTCAAATCGCTGCTGTAGGTCGGGGCTACGCCCCCGACGCACGGGACATCAAGCACCACGTACGTCGGAGGCGTAGTCCCGACCTACTATTGCGCATCGCACCATTGAACTACCCTATCAAAGCATTTGCAAAAAGCGATTTTCATTGATCGCTTGCATTGGCTACTCTGCTGGCTCATCGCCAACGTCAACCAGGACGTAAGCCATATGCACGCTCCGCAGGAAAAGTTGGCCACCCACTCTTCTTGCAGCGTCCGAAGGCGTCGCCGAACGCCGATTTGCAGCCAGCCCGTCACGGGCTTCGCGTATTCACCGTGTTCACATGGAACCTGCGCACCAGCGCCGGAACGTGATCGCATGAGCGATCGCATCTCGGTGTTCGCACTTCAAAAAGCATCCCAAACCAAAAACCCAACGGCCAGAGGTAAAGAACCATGTCTACCGAAGCGAAGTGCCCCTTCAATCACACATCCGGCGGCGGACGTTCGAACCGCGACTGGTGGCCGAATCAACTCGCCGTGGAGCTACTGCACCAGCACTCGTCCAAGTCCGATCCGATGGGCCAGGGTTTCGACTACGCGAAGGAATTCAACAGCGTCGACTACAAAGCGCTGAAGGACGACATCGCCAAGGTGATGACCGATTCGCAGGACTGGTGGCCCGCGGACTTCGGCCATTACGGCCCCTTGATGATCCGCATGGCCTGGCATAGCGCCGGCACCTACCGCATCGCCGACGGGCGCGGCGGCGGCGGCCGCGGCCAGCAGCGCTTCGCACCGCTCAATAGCTGGCCCGACAACGGCAACCTGGACAAAGCCCGCCGCCTGCTGTGGCCGGTGAAGCAGAAGTACGGCCGCAAGATCTCCTGGGCCGACCTGATGATCCTGGCCGGCAACGTCGCGCTGGAGACGATGGGCTTCAAGACCTTCGGTTTCGGTGGCGGGCGCGCGGATACCTGGGAACCCGACCACGACGTGTATTGGGGCCCGGAAGGCGAATGGGTGGCGACCAGCGACAAGGAGAACAGCCGCTACTCCGGCGACCGTGAGCTGGAAGGTCCGCTCGGCGCGGTGCAGATGGGCCTGATCTACGTCAACCCGGAAGGCCCGGACGGCAATCCCGACCCGATCGCCGCCGCGCGCGACATCCGCGAGACCTTCGCGCGCATGGCGATGGATGATGAAGAGACCGTTGCCTTGATCGCCGGCGGCCACAGTTTCGGCAAGACCCACGGTGCTGGCGAGACGCATCACGTCGGCAAGGAACCCGAGGGCGACGACATCACCGCGCAGGGTCTGGGCTGGCGCAGCACGCACGGCACCGGGCATGCGGGCGATGCCATCACCAGCGGCCTGGAAGTCACCTGGACCACCACGCCCACCAAGTTCAGCAATAACTTCTTCGAGAACCTGTTCGGCTTCGAGTGGGAGCTCACCAAGAGTCCTGCCGGTGCGAACCAGTGGGTCGCGAAGGACGCCGGCGAGATCATCCCCGATGCCCACGATCCGTCGAAGAAGCGTCGCCCGACCATGCTCACCACTGACCTGTCGCTGCGCCTGGATCCGGCGTACGAGAAGATCTCGCGGCGCTTCTTTGAAAATCCAGACCAGTTCGCCGACGCCTTTGCGCGTGCATGGTTCAAGCTGACCCATCGCGACATGGGGCCGCGTGCGCGCTACCTCGGGCCCGAAGTGCCCAAGGAAGAACTCATCTGGCAGGATCCGGTGCCCGCCGTCGACCATCCGCTGGTGGACGACAAGGACGTTGCCGCACTCAAGCAGAAGGTGCTCGCATCCGGTCTGAGTGTGTCGCAGTTGGTTTCGACCGCGTGGGCTTCGGCCTCGTCCTTCCGCGGCTCGGACAAACGTGGCGGCGCCAATGGCGCGCGCATCCGCCTGGCGCCGCAGAAGGACTGGGAAGCCAATGAACCCGCGCAACTTGCGAAGGTGCTGGTGACGCTCGAGGGCATCCAGAAGGAATTCAATGGCGCGCAGTCCGGTGGCAAGAAGATCTCGCTGGCCGACCTGATCGTGCTGGCGGGCGCTGCAGGCGTCGAGAAGGCGGCGAAGGATGCCGGCCATTCCGTCACCGTACCCGTCGCGCCAGGCCGCACGGACGCCACGCAAGAGCAGACCGATGTCGAGTCGTTCGCCGTGCTCGAGCCCTTTGCCGATGGTTTCCGCAACTACCTGAAGGGTCGCACCAAGGTCCCACCGGAGTCGCTTCTGATCGACAAGGCGCAACAGCTCAAGCTCACCGGACCGGAGATGACGGCGCTCGTTGGAGGGATGCGTGTGCTCGACACCAACGTAGGCCAGAGCCGACACGGCATCTTCACCGCTCGGCCGGGCCAGCTGAGCAACGACTTCTTCGTGAACCTGCTGGAGATGGGCACCGAGTGGAAGCCGGTCACCGATGCCGAGAACCTGTTCGAGGGCTACGACAAGACCGACAAGGTGAAGTGGACGGCGACCCGCGTCGATCTGATCTTCGGCTCGCACTCCCAGCTGCGCGCATTCGCCGAGGTCTACGCCAGCGCCGATGCGAGCGAGAAGTTCATCGGCGATTTCGTGGCCGCTTGGACCAAGGTGATGAACCTGGATCGTTTCGACCTGGCCTGATCCGGGGCGCCGCAGAAGTAGCAGTCAGAAAGGGCGTGTTTTCACGCCCTTTTCTGTGGGAGCCGTTGCGCTCTGCGCCACGCACGCAAATGTGAGTACAGCCCTACTCCGAATAGGGATAGCATGGCTGCCCGCTCCATCCCCACGTCCTGGAGGACGCCGACCATGAGCACCAACAGCCTCGCCGAAGAACTGTTCCAGCAATTGCAGGGCGTACCGTTGCAGCAGGTTTCCCAGCAACTAGGCACCGGCCAGATGCAGACCGCCAGCGCCATCAGCGCGGCATTGCCACTGCTGCTGGGCGCATTGGGCAAAAATGCGGCCGAACCGCAGGGTGCCGAAGCCTTGTTCGGCGCGCTGCAGAAGGACCACGCCGGTCTGGATCTGGGCAGCGTACTTGGCGCGGTGCTGGGTGGTGGTTCGGCTCCCAGCCGGCAGACCGACGGCGCGGCGATCCTTGGGCATATCTTCGGGGGTGCGCAGCCGCGCGCCGAAGCCAGTCTCGGACAGGCGACTGGCCTGGGCGGCGACAAGGCCGCGATGTTGATGAAGATCCTGGCCCCGATCGTCCTGTCGTTCCTCGCTCAGCGCTTCATGGGTCAGGGCCAGTCCCAGGCCAATCCGAATGTCCTCAGCCAGGTGCTGGGCCAGGAACGCCAGGTGGCCCAGCAGCAGGGCGGCCTGGGCGGCGGGTTGCTGGGTGCGGTGCTGGACCAGGATGGCGACGGCCAATTGGGGCTGGGCGATCTGTTGAAGATCGGCGGCGGTTTGCTGGGTGGCAAGCGCTGAGCCTGCTACTTCCAGTTACACGAAAACGCCGGCAGTGATGCCGGCGTTTTTTGTTGCGCTATCCCCCTCTCCCGGCCTTCGGCCATCCTCTCAGCCCTGCACACCCTTCGGGCGCCACAAGGGGAGAGGAGAAAAGCCTTCGCAGCTACAACGCGTCCAAATCCCCCAACGCCTGTATCAACCGTCGCGCACGCTTGTCGGGTTTGTGCTCCGGCGCGCGATAACCGTTGCGCTCGGCAGCACGTTGCGCACGTGCCTGTTCGCGTTGCGCGCGCGAGGCCTCGCTTTCCGCATACAACGTCTGCGCAACACTGGCCGGCCCGCGCTGCTCACTGAGCGCCAGCACCTGGATTTCGAAGTGCTCCTCGCCACGCGATATCTTCAACCCGTCGCCGACCCGCACCATTCGCGACGGCTTCGCGCGCTGCCCGCCCGCCTCCACTTTCCCGGTTTCCACTGCCTGCTTGGCCAGGCTGCGTGTCTTGAAGAAGCGCGCGGCCCAGAGCCAGATGTCCAGGCGGATGGAGGGGGCTGCTGATTCGGTCACTGGAGAATGATGCCGTAAAAGCGGGCTATTATCCGTTATCACGGTGTGGTTGCCGTATAAACGATAGTTAGGCCTCATCTTAAACTTACGGAGGACATGTGGGCGCAAAAACATGGATGCTCGTATACGCAGACTCTGACCCATCTCATCTCCTTCGCACCGCCACCGATCTTGACCAAGAGAAATCTCTCGCTTTAGCCAAGCGTCTTTTCCCGAAGGGAACACTAAAGATATCCGGTCAAAGCGATTTGTCGTACACCTGCCCAGACGACGATCAGATAATTGTTGGGTCTTTTCCGAATGTTGCGGTAGTCGCTGCATCAGAATTTGGGATTGACTATCCATCACGTCTGCCAAAACTCTTCTTAGAGAATTCGCCATATCGAAACATCTACCTGCATGCAATGCATAGCGCTGTCGATTGGCTCGCTTTTGCGCACTGGTCAGACGGCAAGCTCGTACGCGCACTAAGCCTCTCGCCAGACAGTGGGGTGCTTGAAGATATTGGACCCAGGCTAAATTTCGAAGAACCCTATTGGGCTGGGCAACATCCAGCACTCGACCCGTCAGAGGATCCAAGTAGCTATCCATTTCCATTTCACCCACTGGAGCTAGGTGAAGCTGTATTGGCAGCATTCTTCGGCTATCAACTGGAAGGCTATGTGGATGAATCGCTACTTGAGCCAGAGAACGTCCCACTGCTGCAGCTACAACGCAGCAAATCATGGTGGAAGGTCTGGAAATGAGGCCTAACAATTCATTCAAGCCGAACCCGCTTCGCGGGTCGGCTTAATTCAGGCATTAGGCGTCACTACACAACTCGTGCTAATTCGATTTGAAATACTGAGTACTGACACTGACTCCGGACGTAGGACTGGCGTGCTTGTTGCGGCGCACGCAGTCCGGGATGAGTTTGATCTGACAGTTGCAGAGCATGACGATCTGCGCTCCGCTTTACTATGGTTTAACGAGCACCTGTTTGTTCCAAAAATACTTGAAGAGCCTGAGAACCGACGCGCGATCTCTTGGTTCAAGCCAGCGGCAACTGAAGCTATCAAACAGATGTGGCGGCTAAAGAATCTTCTTGACCAGCACGGGTTTCATGTTGAGGTAGTAAGGACCTCTGAGCCAGGCACGATTGTGTATGAGGATGACTGGCAGGTGATTTCCAAGCCACTAAGGCGACGCTTTCCTAGTATCCAAGGTGCCGCCTAATAATTCATTCAAGCCGAACCCGCAGCAAGGCGGCTTAATTCAGGCGTTAGACCTTATGTACGTACTCTCTGAACAGTTGGATACAGACGGCGACCCAAACGTACCTTTCCGGCGATATGCTGAGTATCTGGAGCAGAACCAGGCAAGATTTCCGACGGCCGCCTACACCCTTGCCTCATCCGGCTTATTGCTCAACGCATCCGATCCTCGATGCCCTCACGACGGCTGGCTAGAGTGGGCGAAGTTCGAGGAACCTTCAGAGGGCGAGCGTCAAGAGATTCGGTCATTGAGCCTTCGGATTCGCCTATTAGGCGCTTACCACGATCGATTCATAGAGCTGTTCTACCCGCAGGTCTTCTCCTACGCCATGAGCAACCCCCGCTCCGCAGCAGGTCACTTTGACTGGCGGTACAGCGAGATCCGACTTAGCGATCAGGGCAACGTGATCCACGAGATCGAATGGGCTGGCCCGCCCGGCATGCAGGCGCGCTGGATGATTGAAGCGTTTGACGTACAGCTAGAGACCTTTCCGCTGGATAAGGTCTAACCATTCATTCAAGCACCGGCGGCCAGCTGGGCGGCCTTGGCTGCTGGCCGGCGGTCGGATCTTCCTTGATGCGGGCAGCCTTGCTTTCCAGGTCGCGTCCCGCCCGCTCTTAGGGCAAACGGTACAGATCCATTTTCTCGGCGATAGACCGGGCAAGCGCTACGCTGCTCGGTGCGGCCATTCCTCCGTACTGAGCATCAAGCTGCCCCAGGAGCTCTCCGGCCGTTTTCAGATCGCCGCCGTCGAGCTTCTGCTTCACCGAAGCCAACCCGTCATCGATAACTTTGCGCAAGTTCTCATCGCAAGCTTCGGCGTCCGCATTTTGCGGGATAGCCCGCTCCAATTCATTCAGCACGCGAATGAAACCACGCCCGTTGGGAACCCAGTGCTCGACGCCATTCTGGGGTACTACTCGAACCCATTGCATGCATAGCGCCTCCAGATTTTTTCTCGTGCGTGCATCCTTCGCTCGATTGACCGAATCGTCGCCCCCCGTGGAAAACACGAAGCGAGTCCGTTTTTGCAGCAGGCGCGAAAGCTTCTCGGAAGGCAGGGTGAAGCCGCTGTCGCCCCCCAGCGTATCGCTGCCGCCCACCAAGAACGCGCCACGGAAAACATCCGGGTACGCCATCGCCACGCGCTGCGCCGTCCGCGAACCTCCGGAGAAACCACCGATATATACCCGCTCCGGATCCACGCTATACCTACTGCGCACATACTCGTAGCCATGCAACGCCAACGGCACGCGCCGGTCGAAGATGTTCTCGGTATTGCTCGATCTGCGCGACGCGACATAAATCATGTGCCTGTCGCGGAATACCTTCCACCAATCGCCGGGCACCTGGATGTCGTCGGCTGGCCAGACAAAAACCATCAGTCCGTACTTGCCGTCTGGGCCCGGTTCGGGCACGAACAATTCGAAAGGTTCCTCGCCGGGCTCAATGGTCTGGTCCTTCAAACTGAAGCCGACCTTCTGGCGGAATCTGGCGATGCGGTCCTGCGTGATTGGGGTAAGAAGTCGCGCAGTGAGCTCGGAAGCAGAAGCCAGAGGCGACAACCCATCAAGGGCGACGTGTCGGCTCGGCGAAGTGGCGGCTATCGATCCGTTCGACACGCAGATGCAGATGCAAACGACGGCGAGGGATAGCAGACGATTTTTTGCATTGCGTTCAAGCACGGCACACCCGCTTGATTTGCGAAAGATCCGACCGACCACCGCAATGGTCAACCAACCAGACAGGACACGCAACGCCATAACGCAAACGGCCACCCGAAGGTGGCCGTCGCGGAACCGGTTTGGTCCGGAACTTATTCGGCGGAAGCAGCAGCGGCCAGCTTGGCGGCCTTGGCCTGCTGGCCGGCGGCCAGGTCTTCCTTGATGCGGGCAGCCTTGCCTTCCAGGTCGCGCAGGTAGTACAGCTTGCCGGCGCGGACCTTGCCGCGGCGCTTCACTTCGACCGAATCGATGGTGGCGCTGTGGGTCTGGAACACACGCTCGACGCCGAAGCCGTGCGAGATCTTGCGCACGGTGAAGGCCGAGTTGAGGCCGGCGTTCTTCTTGCCGATGACCACGCCTTCATAGGCCTGGACGCGCTCGCGGTTGCCTTCCTTGACCTTCACGTTGACGACGATGGTGTCACCGGGGCCGAAGGCGGGCAGTTCGCGCTTGATTTGGGCGGCTTCGAAATCAGCCAGGATGTTCATGTTGAGCTTAGTCATGGTGGCACCGTATGAGTGTCGTGGGCGTGTCGTTCGACAACTGGAAACTGATGCAGTCACCGGATTGTGCTGCACGATATTATTGTGGGTTCGAGGCGTGGAACGGCCAAGAGCCGGCCATATTACCCGAATTTTCCTTGTAATGCGCGGGCTTAGCCGGATTTTGGGCCCGACTTCCGTTCCTGCTCCCGGAAGGCCTCCAACAGCGCCCGGTCCGCCTTGGACAGGGCCGCCTCATCCAGCAACTCCGGACGCCTGAGCCAGGTCCGGCCCAGCGCTTGCTGCCGGCGCCAGCGGGAGATGGCGGCATGGTCGCCGGAACGCAGGACCGCCGGCACTTCGCCCAGGGCATGACTGGCGGGATGGGTGTAATGCGGGCAGTCCAGCAGCCCATCGTTCTCGAAACTGTCCTGGATGGCGGATTCGGCGTCGTTCAAGGCGCCCTCCTGCAGCCGTGCCACCGCGTCGATGATCACTGCCGCGCCCAGCTCGCCGCCGGACAGCACGTAGTCGCCGATGGAGATCTCCTCGTCCACCTCCGCCGCGACCAGACGCTCGTCGACGCCTTCGTAGCGGCCGCACAATAGGATCAGCCGCGGCAGCGCCGCCAGTTGCCGTACTTTCGCCTGGGTAAGCGGTGCGCCCTGCGGCGTCAGGTAAATGACCGGCCCCGCGACCGGATCGGCGGCCCGCGTTGCCGCCAGGCAGGCCTGTAAGGGTTCGATCATCATCACCATGCCGGGGCCGCCACCGAACGGACGGTCGTCCACCCGCCGGTACCCGCCTTCGGCGTAGTCGCGGGGATTCCAGCCGTGCAACGAAAGCAGCGCGCGCTCCTGCGCCCGGCCGACCACACCGAAACCCGCGCATTGGGCGATGAATTCGGGAAATAGGCTGACCACGTCTATGCGCATGTGCTTTTACCCCTCCCCTTGCGACAGCAGGGGGAGGTTGGGAGGGGGTTGAGTCGGGGCCGGTACATTACCAGTAAGCGCATAACCCCTCCCCTGCCTTCGCAGAGCAGGGAGTTAAAAATCCGGATCCCAATCCACGGTGATCAGCCCGGCCTCGAAATCCACGGACTTCACGAAATCCGGTTCGACGAAAGGCACCATGCGCTCGCGGTCGCCGCGTATCGACAGCACATCGTTGGAACCGGTGGAGAATAGATGCGACACGGTGCCGAAATCGACGCCGTCCACGGTGACCACGCGGAAACCTTCCAGATCGACCCAATAGAATTCGCCCGCTTTCGGCGGCGGCAAAGCCGAACGCGGCACGTAGATGTCCGTGCCGCGCATGGTTTCCACCACATCGCGATCGGTCACCTCGGGGAACGTCGCGACCAAGTGCTTACCGGACTCTTTACCGCGCGCCCCGCTGAATTCGCGCTCGCTGCCCGCGGCATCGACCAGGATCCATGGCTGGTAACGGAAGATCGCATCGCGCGGCTCCGTCCAGGATTCGATCTTGATTTGCCCGCGTATGCCGAAGGCGCCGACTATCCTGCCCAGCAGGATCCGACGTTCGTTATCGCTCATAAGTAGAGGGACGGCGCTCGACGCGCCGTCCTGCAGGATCAGGCCGAAGCCTGCGCCGCGACCTTGCCCGCTTCCTTGTACAGGTTGCGAACCTTGTCGGTCATCTGCGCGCCCTGGCCGACCCAATGGTCGACACGTGCGGTGTCCAGCTCGATACGCTTCTCGTTGCCCGCGGCAACGGGGTTGTAGTAACCCAGGCGTTCGATATTGCGGCCGTCGCGCGCGCTGCGCGAGTCGGTGACGATGATGTGGTAGAAGGGACGCTTCTTGGCGCCGCCACGGGTAAGGCGAATCTTGACCATTGTGATGCTTTCCTATGTTGCCCAGTCGCCATTGCGGCGCGGTGAACCGACAATTCTAAGCCATTGAATTGCGGAAGGAAACCCCGCCCATCACTTAACTGTAGAGCCGAGCTCGCTCGGCTGCTCAGACTGTCGGGCCGGCCTGAGCCGAGCTTACTCGGCTCTACAAGGCCTCCCAGATCTGGGTTTCCAAGGCCTTGGTCAGCATCGCCGCCAGTTCCGGCGCGGCAGAGAAGCCGGTCTCATCGACACTTGCGATCATCTGGAACCCACTGGCATTACTGGTAAAGGCGGCCTTGAAGGAAGCTAAGTCGGCCAGACGAACCTTACGTATCAGCTGAGCTACGCCGAACTCGCGCAACCCTGCCTGTAACAGCTGCTCCGAGGTTCCCCGCAGTGCTGGGGCTTCGGGCCAAACCACCTGTTCCCCGTCCCAAAGTCCCAGGTTCCATACCGAGCCTTCGGAGATCCTGCCTTCGGGATCGGCGAACAAGGCATCGTCGTAACCCTGCGCCAACGCCAGTCTCCGATAGTGGAACAAGGGGAAGGTGCCTACGTGTTTGACGTGCGGCAAAGGGCGTTGGAATTCGAACGATTTCACTTTCACGGCGTGCGTGGACGCCCGCGCCGGAGGAGAAAGCGAGATCAGCACTTCGGTGGCGAAACTTCCCGCCGGATTGCGATAGTCGAAACCTGGCGAAAACACGGTCGCGCGCAGCGTGCAATCCGGGGTTGCGGCAACCGCGGCGCGCATTTGCTCCCGAACCTTCGCGAAGTCCAGGGCGCTGTCGAACAGCTCCCGCGTTCCGGCCTGCAGACGCCGTTCGTGCAACTCGAGTCCCTGCACTGCTCCATTACGTACCTGCATGGAGCTGTAGTGGCCGTAGTTGATCAGTGCGAGGGCGCGCAGGTCGTCCGCGGTGGCTGGTAATCCGTTGAGGAAAGCTGCGTGCATGTCGATCCCGAAGTGACAGCGACATAAAAATTTTGCCGTCATCCCCGCGAAGGCGGGGACCCAGCGCCTTTCGACTTACAACTAAAGTCACTGGATTCCCGCCTTCGCGGGAACGACGACTTCATTTATTCGAAGTTGCCGACTTGCAGCCAAACGCAGTGAATCAACGGAACGGCATACCGCCGCCGCGCGCGCCCATCATTCCCTTCATCCCGCGCATCAGGCCCTTCATGCCGCCACCGGCCAGCTTGCCCATCATCTTTTCCATCTGCTGGTACTGCTTGAGCAGGCGGTTGACGTCGGCCGGCGTGGTGCCGGAACCGCGCGCGATGCGTGCACGGCGCGAGCCGTTGAGCAGCGCGGGATTGCGGCGTTCCTTCTTGGTCATGGAACCGATGATGGCGACCATGCGCGGCACTTCCTTGCCGGTGACCTGCTGCTTCACGCTGTCCGGCACCTGGCCCATACCCGGCAGCTTGTCCATCAAGCCGCTGATGCCGCCCATGTTCTGCATCTGCTCAAGCTGGTCGCGCATGTCGTTGAGGTCGAACTTCTTGCCCTTGGCTACCTTGGCCGCGAGCTTGGCGGCTTTTTCCTGATCGACGTTCTGTTCGACCTGCTCCACCAGCGACAGCACGTCGCCCATGTCGAGGATACGGCTGGCGACGCGGTCGGGATGGAAGATATCCAGACCGTCGGGCTTCTCGCCCACGCCGATGAACTTGATCGGCTTGCCCGTCACGTAGCGCACCGACAAGGCCGCGCCGCCACGCGCATCGCCATCGGTCTTGGTCAGCACCACGCCGGTGAGCGGCAGCGCTTCGGAGAAGGCCTTGGCGGTGGTGGCCGCATCCTGGCCGGTCATCGAATCGACCACGAACAGCGTCTCGACCGGATTCACCGCCGCGTGCAGGGCCTTGATCTCGGCCATCATCGCTTCGTCGATGGCCAGGCGGCCGGCGGTATCGACGATCAGCACATCGGCGAACGACTTGCGCGCGTCGTCGATGGCGGCGCGCACGATGTCGACCGGCTTTTGCGAGGCGTCCGACGGGAAAAACAGCACGTCTACCTGCTGCGCCAGCGTCTTCAGCTGTTCGATGGCGGCCGGACGGTAGACGTCGGCGCTGACCACCATCACTTTTTTCTTGCGCTTTTCCTTCAGGTGCTTGGCGAGCTTGGCCACGGTGGTGGTCTTGCCCGCGCCCTGCAGGCCGGCCATCAAAATCACGGCTGGCGCCGGCACGTTGAGGTTGAGGTCGGTCGCGGCCGAGCCCATGACCGCGGTCAGTTCGTCGCGCACGATCTTGATCAGCGCCTGGCCGGGGGTGAGGCTCTTCAGTACTTCCTGGCCGACCGCGCGCACCTTGATGCGTTCGATCAAGGCCTGCACGACCGGCAGCGCCACGTCGGCTTCGAGCAGCGCGATGCGCACTTCGCGGGTGGCTTCGCGGATGTTTTCCTCGCTCAGACGGCCACGGCCGCGCAGGCGCTCGATGGTGCCGGAAAGACGCTGGGTGAGAGACTCGAACATGCGGGGGAAAACCGTGACGAAATGAGAGCGAAGTATACCGGCACGCCGGACAGGACAGGCGCCAATCGAGAACGGTTCTCGGATAGGGCGCGCTATGCCAAACTGCGGGCATGTGGATTTCCTTCGCCGCCATCGCCTTCTATCTCGCCGCTACCGGCCTGCTGGTGCGGGCGGTCGCGCAAGACAAGGTCGCCGCGAGCCGCAGTTGGCTGTGGCCGGCGCTCGGCGCGGTGCTGCTGCATGGCGCCTACCACCTGGTGGTGGCGTGGCGCACCCCAGGCGGCCCGGACATGCATTTCTTCGCGGCCCTTTCGCTGGTCAGCCTGGGCATGGCCGCGATGACCACGATGGTGGGAGCCCAGGGACGTATGGCCGGACTGGGCGTGCTCTCGTTCCCGCTGGCCGCGCTGTTGTTATTCGTCTATCACGCCTACGGCCATGAGCCTTCGCGCGGCCTGGACTGGCGTCTGCAGTTGCACGCTTGGCTGGCGTTGCTGGCTTACGCGACGCTGGCGATCGCTGCGCTGCTGGCGGTGATGCTGTGGGCGCAGGAACGGGCGCTGCGACGGCGCGAATTCCATGCCTGGCTGCGCGCCCTGCCGCCGCTGACGGAACTGGAGGAACTCCTGTTCCGCACCATCACCGTCGGCTTCATCCTGCTGACCGCGACCCTTCTTACCGGCATGCTGTTCGTGGAGAACCTGTTCGCCCAGCACCTGGTGCACAAGACCGTGCTCAGCGTGCTGTCGTGGCTGGCGTTCGGTGCTCTGCTGGTCGGCCGCTGGCGCTATGGCTGGCGCGGCGGAAAGGCCGTGCGCTGGACGTTGGTGGCTATGGCGTTGTTGCTGCTGGCGTTCTTCGGCAGTAAGTTCGTGCTGGAGCTGGTGCTAGACCGCACATGATCCAAGCCCTTGGCGACCGTATCCTCAAGGTCGATCATGCGGGCGAACATGGTGCCGTGAACATTTATCGCGCGCAGATTCTGGTTTCCCGTGTCACCGCCCCAGAACTGACCGCCACGCTCCGCGAATTCATCGCGCACGAACAACGCCATCGCGCCTTGTTCTGGAGTCGCCTGCAGTCGCGCGCGGTTTGTCGATGCAGAAGTTACCTGCTGTGCGGAGTGGCCGGTTATTTGCTGGGTTTCATTACCGGATTGCTGGGACGGCAAGCGATCGCAGCCACCACTTTTGCAGTCGAGAGCGTGGTGCTTGGACATCTCGAAAAGCAACTGCTGATATTGAAAGACCGCGACCCCGAGGCTTATGCGACCGTCCTCGATATCGTCGAGGAAGAACGCGAGCACCACGATCACGGAAAACGGCTGATGGAAGCCGGAAGGTTCTGGCCTTCGTTGATCACGCCTGTCGTGCGTTTTTCCACCGAAACCGTTATCTGGCTTGGAATGCGGCTATAGCCATAACGGCGACTAACCGCGACGCAGCATTTCATTGCTGAAACAATATTTGCCTTGACAAATATTGCATAGGCTAGGATATTTGCGCGCCATGAGCCCCTCTTCCTTCCCCGAAGCCAACATGGGCATGCTTTTCCGGCAGGTCCGCGACGCCATGTGGGCCGAAATGGCCCGCGAAATGGCCGCCGCCGGCCATGACCTCACCTATAGCCAATTCGTGACCATCAAGCGTCTGGCCATGGATTCGTCCGACGGGGTTACCGATCTGGCCCGTTGGGCGCAGGTCAATCCGGGCGCCATGACGCGCCTGCTGGACAAGCTGGAAACCCGTGGCCTGCTGCGGCGCATCGCCGACCCCAACGACCGCCGCGCGCTCCACATCGTGCTGACCGATGCGGGCCAAGCCATCTGGTCCGACATCGAGCACTGCGGCGAGCGCGTCCGTGCCCGTGCCGTACAGGGCATGGACGACGGCGAACGCGAACAGCTGTTCCGTCTGCTGAATCAGGTTTTGCAGAACCTCACGCCCCCTATCGCCAACGACGATTGATCCCATGCGTATCCCCTTCTCTATGCGCGGCCTGAAGCCGGCGTTTTCCGCATTGGCCCTCGGCCTGTTGCTGGCCGGTTGCGCCAGCACCCGCGGACTGGAGCCGAAAGTACGCGCGCTGGACGGCGAAGCCTTGTCCTCCGCCCACAGCCTTGCCGAGTTCAAACTGAGCGCCGCCGATTTCCCGCACCAGGATTGGTGGACGGCGCTTGGCGATGCGCAACTCGATGCGCTCATCGACGAAGCGCTGCAAGGCAATCCATCGCTGGACGCCGCCGATGCGCGCCTGCGTAAGGCTCAAGCGCAGGCCGGCTTGGCCGATGCCACACGCAAGCCCACAGTGACCGCCAGCGGACAGTATTCCGGCGTGCAGCTGCCGGAAACCTTGTTGCCGCCGCCGGAAGGCGGGTCCTACCTGGGCACCACCGTGTTGATGCTCAACTTCAAATACGATCTGGATCTGTGGGGCGGCAAACGCGCGCAGTGGGAAGCAGCCGTGGGCCAAGCCAAGGCCGCGGAAGTCGATGCGCAGGCCGCGCGCCTGACGCTGTCTTCCAACATCGCGCGCGCTTACGTGAGCTTGGCGCAGGCCTACGCCGCGTTGGACGTGGCGAACGACGAACACAACCGCGCGACGCATCTGCGCAACCTCGGCCAGCAGCGCGTGAAAGCCGGCCTGGACAACCAACTGCAGCTTCGGCAAGCGGAAAGCACGATCGCCAGCGCCGAACAACAGGCACAGGCCGCGCAGCAACAGATCGATGCCGCGCGCACCGCGATCGCCGCGCTGATAGGCCAGGGCCCGGATCGCGGTCTGGATATCGCACGCCCGCAAGTACTGCACGCGGGCACCCCGGGCGTTCCCGACGTGCTGCCGAGCGAGCTTCTGGGCCATCGCCCTGATGTCGTCGCGGCGCGCTGGCGCGTGGAAGCCGCGAGTCGCGGCATCGACGCTAGCAAGGCGTCCTTCAAACCCAGCATCAACTTGAGCGCGATCGTTGGTCTTGCATCCGGCGGACTGTCGGATCTTTTCAGCAGCGATGCGCTGCTCGGCCTCGGCGGCCCGGCGATCAGCCTGCCGATCTTCGACAGTGAGCGCCTGCGCGGACAGTTGGATGCCAGCGATGCCGATTACGACCTGGCCGTCGCCAACTACAACCAAACCTTGGTGGGCGCGTTGCATGAGGTCACCGATGCACTACAGGCGGCGCGATCGCTGGAACATCAGATCGATGCATCCAAGCGCGCACGCGCTGCCGCGCAATCCGCCTGGGATCTGGCGCAATCGCGTTATCGCGCCGGTCTTGGCACGCAACTCGACGTGCTGTCGGCGCAGCGTCCGCTACTGCAGCTGGACCAGCAGATCGCCATGCTTCAAGCGCAGCGATTGAATGCCGCTGTGGACCTTGACCGCGCGCTCGGCGGCGGCCTGGTCCTGCAACAACCCAATACCCCCATTGCCAACACCGTGGTCTCCCCATGACTTCCCAGATCAATCCAGAAGCTTCCACTCCCGCTGCCGCTGCGCCGAAGAACGGCAAGCGCAGGCGCGCCCTGTCGATCGTCGCAGCGGCCGTGATAATCGGCGGCATCGCCTGGTTGGCGTACTACTTCCTTTACGCACGCTGGCACCAGGACACCGACGACGCTTACGTGCAAGGCAACGTGGTCAGCATCGTGCCGCAGACCAGCGGCACGGTGATCAGCATCGATGCGGACGATGGCATGAAGGTGGAAGCCGGCCAGGCGCTGGTGCATCTGGATGCCAATGACGCACAAGTCGCTTACGACCAGTCCGTCGCCAATCTCGCCGGCACCGTTCGCCAAGTGCGCGGCTTTTACAGCACCGTGGATACGGGGCAAGCGCAAATCCGCGCGCGCGAAGTCGCGGTGGCGCAGGCACGCGCTGACGTCAGCCGTCGCAGCGGGCTGGTCGCCAGTGGCGCGGTTTCCAGCGAGGAACTGGCCCACGCGCGCGACCTACTGGCTTCGGCCGAAGCCGCGCTGAGCGGTTCGCGCGGCGAACTGTCGCGCAGCCGCGCGCTGGTCGATGCAACGACGCTCGTCAAGCAACCGCAGGTGCAGGTGGCCGCCTCGCAACTTCGCCAGGCTTATCTGAATCTGCAGCGCTCGGCGATAGTCGCCCCGGTATCCGGTTACGTCGCCAAGCGCCAAGTGCAATTGGGCCAGCGCGTGCAGCCCGGCGCGACCTTGATGACCATCGTGCCGCTGGAGCAGGTATGGGTGGAAGCCAATTTCAAGGAAACCCAGCTCGGCCATATGCGCATCGGCCAGCCGGTGGAAGTGCATTCGGACCTTTACGGCGGCGATGTGGAATACAACGGCAAGGTGGCCAGCCTGGGGCTCGGTACCGGCAGCGCGTTTTCGCTGCTGCCGGCGCAGAACGCCAGTGGTAACTGGATCAAAATCGTGCAGCGCGTGCCGGTGCGCATAGAACTGGATCCGAAGCAGTTGGCCGAACATCCCCTGCGCCTCGGCCTGAGCATGAGCGTGGACGTCGCCGTGCGCAATCAGGACGGCCCATCGCTGGCCGTTGCACGCAAGATCGTGAAACCGGTACTGACCACGCTGGCCTATCAGAAGCAGTTGAACGACGCCGACGCAATGATCACGCAGATCATCGAACGGAACCTGCCCGCTTCCGCACGCAACTGATCCTGTCATGGCCATCATCACAGCAGATGGCGCGGAGCTGCCGGCGGCGCCGGCACCCGCCGCCAAGCCCTTCGCACCGCCGAACCTCGCACTGACCACGCTCGGGCTCACGCTCGCATCGTTCATGCAGGTGCTGGACACGACTATCGCCAACGTTTCGTTGCCGACTATCTCCGGCAACCTGGGTGCCAGTTCCAATCAAGCCACATGGGTCATCACCTCGTTCGCGGTGAGCAATGCGATCGCGTTGCCGCTGACCGGCTTCATGGCTAGGCGCTTCGGCGAGCGCAAACTGTTCATGTGGGCGACCTTGGCCTTCGTGATCGCCTCGCTGCTGTGCGGGCTGGCCAACAGCATGGGTTTGCTGGTGGCGGCGCGCGCGCTGCAGGGTTTCGTCTGCGGCCCGATGTATCCGGTCACCCAAGCGTTGCTGATCTCCATCTATCCGCCGCAAAAACGCGGACAGGCCATCGCTCTGCTGGCGATGGTAACGGTGGTCGCGCCCATCGCCGGCCCCATCCTCGGTGGCTGGATCACCGACAACTACAGCTGGGAATGGATCTTCTTCATCAACATTCCCATCGGCATATTCGCCAGCATGGTGGTCGGCAGGCAGCTCAAGGGCCGTCCAGAAAAACTCGAACGCCCGAAGATGGATTACATGGGCCTGTCGATGTTGGTGCTCGGCGTAGGCGCGCTGCAGATCCTGCTGGACCTGGGCAACGACGAAGACTGGTTCAATTCCACCAAGATCGTCGCCCTGTCCGTTATCGCAGCGGTCGCGCTGACGGTGTTCGTCATCTGGGAACTCACCGACAAGGATCCGATCGTCAACTTGCGCCTGTTCCGTCATCGCAACTTCGCGGCGGGAACGATCGCAATGGTGATGGCGTACGCGGCGTTCTTCGCGGTGGGCCTGCTGGTGCCGCTGTGGCTGCAGCGCAATCTGGGCTACACGGCGATCTGGGCCGGCTTCGCCAGCGCGCCGATCGGTATTCTTCCGGTTTTGTTGACGCCGTTCGTGGGCAAGTACGCGACCAGATTCGATCTGCGCTGGCTGGCGACATTCGCCTTCATGGTGATGGCGTTCACCAGCTTCTTCCGTTCCGGTTTCAACCTGGATGTCGATTTCGAGCGCGTAGCGATGGTGCAGCTGGTGCAGGGGCTGGGCGTGGCTTTGTTCTTCATGCCGGTGCTGACGATATTGCTGTCGGATCTGGAACCGCATGAGATAGCAGCGGGCTCGGGGCTCGCCACGTTCGTGCGCACCTTGGGCGGCAGCTTCGCCGCCTCGCTAACGACTTGGGCGTGGAGCCAGCGCACCACGGTGCACCATGCCCAGCTCACCGAACATATTTCCGCCTACGATCCCGCCACCCTACAGACGGTACAGACGCTGGGCAACGGCGATGTGCAACGCGGCGCGGTGGTGCTGAACCAGATGATTTCGCAGCAAGCCACACAGATCGGCTTCAACGAGGTCTTCCACCTGCTCGGCATCTTGTTCCTGGTGGTGATCCTGTTCGTGTGGTTCGCCAAACCGCCGTTTGCGGCGAAGGTGGCCGGCGGTGCGGCAGCAGGCGGGCATTGACAGATTGTAGGGGCGAGGCGAGTCGCGAAGCCCTAAGACCGCCCGACCCCTACGAGTTTCGCGACTCGCGTCGCTCCTACAAAGGCTTATTCGGATGCGGCTTCTAATGCATCGGACAATCGTTCGACCCCGATCACCTCCATCGCCTTGAATGCACCGGACTTTGGCGCATTGCCCTTCGCCACGATCGCCCGCTTGAATCCATGAGTGGCCGCTTCGCGCAACCGTTCCTCTCCATTGGGAATCGGACGGATTTCCCCCGACAAACCCACTTCGCCGAAGGCAATTGTCTTCTCCGGCAACGGCTTGTCGCGCAGCGACGACAGCACCGCTAGCAGTACCGGCAGGTCGGCCGCAGTCTCCTGCACGCGAATGCCGCCGACCACGTTGACGAACACGTCCTGGTCGCTGGTGACGATGCCGCCGTGGCGGTGCAGCACCGCCAACAGCATCGCCAGCCGGTTCTGTTCCAGCCCTACCGCGACACGGCGCGGGTTGGACAGCGGCGACGAATCTACCAGCGCCTGCACTTCCACCAGCAACGGACGCGTACCCTCGCGGGTAACCATCACGCAGCTACCGGGCTGCTGGGTACTGCCGCCGGACAGGAAGATCGCCGAAGGATTAGGCACTTCCTTCAAGCCTTTCTCGCCCATCGCGAATACGCCCAACTCGTTGACGGCGCCAAAGCGGTTTTTGAACGCGCGCAACACGCGGAAGCGGCTGCCGCTCTCGCCCTCGAAATACAGCACCGCATCCACCATATGCTCCAGCACGCGCGGGCCAGCAATACCGCCCTCCTTGGTGACGTGGCCGATCAGGAACACGGCGGTGCCGGTTTCCTTGGCGTAGCGGACCAGTCGCGCCGCGCTTTCGCGCACCTGGCTTACCGAACCGGGTGCTGCGGTCAACGAGTCGGTCCAGAGCGTCTGCACGGAATCGGCGACGATGACCTTCGGCTGCGCCGCGACTGCGTGGTCCAGGATTTTCTCTATTCCGGTTTCGGCTAATGCCTGTAATCCATCCATCGGCAGTCCCAGGCGTAAGGCACGGCCCGCCACCTGCGCCAACGATTCCTCGCCGGTGACGTAGAGCGAGGGCAAGCTCAGCGACATCTTCGCCATCGCCTGCAACAACAGCGTCGACTTGCCGATACCTGGATCGCCGCCCACCAGCACCACAGCACCTTCGACCAGACCGCCGCCCAGCACGCGGTCGAATTCACCTATGCCCGTCGAAACGCGTGCTTCTTCGCTGCTGCGCACGTCCTTGAGCGCGGTGATCTTCGGCGTTTCCAGCTTGCCGGCCCAGCCGCTGCGCCGCGACGCGGTAGGTGTGGCGGTAGCCGATTCCAGCACGATCTCGGACAAGGTATTCCACGCCCCGCATTCGGCGCACTGGCCCTGCCATTTGTTGTGTTCGGCGCCGCATTCACTGCAGACGTAGGCGGTCTTGCTCTTGGCCATGATGTTTTCGTTCGGCGAACCAGCGCACAGGATAGACGGGTGCCATCGCGCAGGGCGAGACTCGCGCGGGCAACGTCGCGCCCGCATTTCGCTCCCTCAAGCCATCCGCAGGGTGGCCCGGGTGGCGACTTCTGGTTCCTGCTGCTGTGCCGGGGCCGAATTCCGTATCTGTTCGGCACGGGCGTTCGCTTCGGCCATCTGCTGCGTGCTCTGGGCCAGCGGGGTATTCAGGCCCTGCAGGGTGTCCACGCTGGCGCGGCGGTGGGCGGGATCGTCCAGACGCCCTTGCACGGCGAAGGTGAGCTTGGCATCGCCGCTCATGACCACGTGATCGATGCCGCGCAAGCCCTGTTCCTTGGCCGCCACGGCCAGATGACCGCCCAGCTGGTCGCTGCGCAGATCGGAAACGCGGTTGTGCTTGGCGTCGATGGCATGGATACCGCGCGCCGCATCGCGAAACAGCGAGTGGTCCGGGTGGCTTGGATCGTTGAGCAGGGCGCCGGTACGTAGCGAAGGGCTCGGCGCCGTAGATTGCGGATCCTTTGCCGGAACATGCCCGCTGGATTCCCGAGCTGGCGCCGGTTGCATCAGTTGCTTGACCGCGGCGTGCTCGAGCGATTGCGTCCGTGCATCCAGGCTCGGGATTACCGTTTCTGTCATCAAATGCCGCTGGGTCGCTTCATTGCCCGCGCCCGGCGCGTGCTTGATGACAGCCCGTGTCTGCCAGGCGTTCATCAGGCCGTTAGGCCCAAGGTAAGTGGCTTCCGCGGCAACGACGGTACCCAATCCGGCTCCCGTTGCGGCCAATGCTGTCGGCGCGTGTCCAGTCAGGTTGCGCACCCCACGTCCGGCCTGATCGAACGCCTGGTCGATCGTCGCGCCGGTTTGTTCGGCGGACTTGCGCAAATTCGCGCCGGCCTGGTTGGCGGCCTGTTCCAGCAACTGCGCGCCCTGGCCTGCGGTTTGCCGGATGCTATTCGCATCACGTCCTGCGTGGTCCAGCGCCCCTCTTGCCTGTGCGGTCTTGAGATCGCAGTACGCCTCCGTGGCCTGATCGCGCCGGTCCGCTTCCTGGCGCAGGCCCGGTGCGATCTTGTCGGCGAAAGGCAGGTGGCTTGCGGCTCGCAACAGCGCATTGCTGGTTTCATTACCCCAGCGCTGGGTCACGCATTGCGTCATGGGTACCGCGGCCTCCAGGTATCCGCTTGCCACGCGCACCTGCGCGACCACTTCGCCGCCGCCGCGCACTTGCAACCCCGATATCTTGCCGAAGGTCTGCGCCCCCGCCTCAACGGCTTGGCCGGTGATTTTGCCGCCTACCCGATAGCCATCGCCCACGGTGTCCAAGGCGACGTCGGTAACCTTGCCGGCAGTAGCGATGCCCTCTCCCGCCTTTTTCCCCACATATGCCCCTGCTACGGCCCCACTCAGCACGTTGAGCAGCGGTCCTGCGTCCTTGGCCACTTCGCTGAGCGCCGGTTCTTTGGGGCGATCAATCAGATTGCCTTGCGTATCTCGCATTTTGGCTTCAAGCACCGGTTGTACCTGCCCGGCTGCCGTGGGCACCTGCTTGAGAGTCTTGTTTCCGGAATGCTCGGCGAGGTAGTCGACCAAACCCAGCGCGTCCTGCTGGGCCTGTTTGCTATGCGGCAGAAGCTCGCCCAACTTGTTGACCATCAGCTGCCGAGCTTCCGGCAAACGCGAAACATCGGCAGCCATGGTGGCGACCGCACCCATCTGCATCCGTTGCAATGCGTCCATGCGGCCAATCAGGGCCTGACCGTCAGTCAGCACTTCGCCTTTGACTTGGTAGGCGGTGATTGTCTTGTCCGTGTCAAAAACCGAGAGGCCTTGCTTATCGGCAAAACGTTGTGCCGTGATGGGGTTCAGACCAGAGGAATTGAAGGTAATGGCGGGGACGCCAGTAATGGCTGAGGCGGAAGACGCTAAGCCGCCGCCTAAGGAATGACCTGCAATTTCAAATTCTTTGCCCAACGGGGAGTTCTTTAGATCGTTGGCAAGCCGCATAGCCCTGTTGTAATAGTCGCTTTCCAGGCCAGCGCCCTGAAGGCCGTTGTTCACCCAGTCTTCCGACGCCGATTCACGGGCAACCTGCTTACCAGCATTATCGTGCGCTACCACGGCCCCATTGGAACCCTTGTAGCAGACCACGGGCTTTACATCTGCCCCGTAAACCTTACGGTCGGGAAGATAAATCTCAGCACGAAAGTTGGAATCGTCGGGCTGCAAATACTGTTTTATCTGCTGATCGGTCCAGTTGACTCCCGCTTGGCGCAGCAAGTCCGGATGTTCGCTTGCACGTATCCAGCCAGATTGCGACGAAGGTCGATGGGCGGCCGATTCGTACACGTCATCGGCCAGCCCGGCCACGTCCCGCACATGGTATTGCCGCTCCAACGCGTTAGCTTCAGCCGCGATCTTCGAGTCGCCAGAACGTGCCGCCTGCGCTCGCATTTCCGAAAGAAATTCGTCGCGCTGCTGCATCTGCAGTATTTTTTCTTCCAACGTCCGCGGATCCTGGGACGGAAGTACTGGCCCGACAGTAACGGTGGGCGTAGTCATACTCGGCTCCTTGCCTTGGGTTGACACGGCAATCAACGCTGTTCAACCTGCCATTGCGCATCGCTGATGTCAATCGCACAGGCTGCGGAAAACATAGTTTGTGATGTCACATTTACCAAGGGAGATAAAGGATGTCCAAGAATGGATGCATGTCCGCTTTCGGTAACATTGTTATCGCGCTGGTGTTATCGACATGCCTGACTGCCTGCCATGCGCAGCCCGCACGCGAACCCGCCACTGCGGGCTTTCCTGCCAGTAACTACTTTCAGGGCAAGGCGCTGGAACTGGCCGAGGCGGTTGATCGCAACGATGCCGCCGAGGTCCAGCGGCTGATCAAGCAGGAAGGCGTCAATCCGGATGTGATCTTCGACGAGAGCGCCATGCCCATGGTGGCTTGGCCTGTGTTCAATAAGAATCTGCCAGGTTTGAAATTACTGCTGGACAACGGCGCCAACCCTAATGCGCGCCGCATCGATTCGCGACGCACCAGCGGGCAACAACGCAACAATGCGCTGGTCTTTGCTGCTGGCGATGCAGATTCGCGTTATTTGGCCATGCTGCTCGATTACGGTGGCGATCCCAACACTCACAACTCCAATGGCGAGCCCCTGATCTACGTGGCCACACTGCAGGACCAATGGCCCAATGTGAAGATGCTGATCGAGCATGGCGCCAATATAAATGAAGGCCTCTATGTTCCCGAAAGCTACAACACGGCAGTCGCCTGGTATTCGAGTTTTGGCAACTTTGAACAGGCCTATTGGCTGCTTCAGCATGGCGCTGATCCTACTCGCACTACCGAAACACAAAAGGGCTCTAAACAAAGATATCGCATGCCTGTAGTAGATGAAATCTACTGGTTGCCAGTCAAACCACATATGATTGAATGGCAGCGGAAGTGCCAGCACTGGCTGCGAGAGCACGGTATCGAGCGATCGCCAATGCCGACCCAGATAAAGGACGACCGAATCCAATTGGGACTTCCCAGCGAGGAAAAGGATATTCCACTGCTATAAAGCCAGCGCCGGGCATTCCGTCTTGGATGGCCGTTGAAAACGTGCGATTTCGAGCCAAGGCGCCATCATGCCCCGCGACACCCCCCAGGTTTCCGTCATTGCCCATCGCGGCGCCAGTGCGCTGCGCCCCGAACATACGCTGGCCGCCTACGCCAAGGCGATAGAGGACGGAGCCGATGCGATCGAGCCGGATTTGGTGAGCACCAAGGACGGTTTCCTGGTCGCCCGGCACGAGAACGAGATCAGCGGTACGACCGATATCGCCGATCACCCGGAATTCGCCTTGCGCAGAACCCGCAAGTCCATCGATGGCGAAAAGACCGACGGCTGGTTCACGGAAGACTTCACGCTGGCCGAACTGCGCACGCTGCGCGCACGCGAACGGCTACCGCAGTTGCGGTCGATCGCCTATGACAATCAGTTCGGTATCGTCACCCTGGACGAGATCATCGAACTGGTCGCCAGTGAATCGTCGAAGCATGGGCGCACGATCGGCATCGTTCCCGAGATCAAACACCCAAGCTATTTCGCAAGCCTGGGCCTGTCCATGGAGGACAAGTTGCTGGCGACACTAGCGGCGCATGCCTACACGCGAAGCGCGCCAGTGATCATCCAATCCTTCGAAACCGGCAACCTGCGATACCTGCGCGATAAGATCGGGGCCGCGCACGCCAATATCGAACTCTTGCAGCTGCTGGGCGAAAAGGATGGACGTCCCTACGATGCGGTCGTTTCCAGACAGCGCACGACCTTTGCCGACATGATGAGACCCAGCGGCCTGCGCGAGATCGCAGGTTATGCCGATGCCATCGGAGTTTCGATAAAGAATGTGGACTTGCGGAGCGACGCGCAAGAAGCACGAAGCGCCCTGGTCGACGACGCGCATGCGGAAGGATTGAAAGTCGTTGTTTATACGTTCCGGCCGGAGAACCATTTTCTCGGTTCTGAATTCAAAGACGGTGGCGGAGCGGCAGAGCGCAACGAAGCCGGCTCGGTGTGCGAGATGCAGCGCTATATCGCCGCCGGAATCGATGCGATTTTCACCGATGATCCGGCGCTGGGCCGCAAAGCGGTGACCCCAGCATCGCGCGCTCGCGATGTCCGTTCTCCGGGAGAGTGATGCGCGAATGGGTCATTCGTAGGGTCGAACGCGAAAGACCGCACTGATGCGCGGCCCTTGCGGCTTCTTGGTCTTGGGAATGCCGTGCTCGTGGGTCGCCTGCGACGCGTAACTCATGCATAACAGACTGCCGGGCTCCAGATCCACGGCCAGCGTCCGGCGATTGCCGACCTTAGCGCGGATCAACATGCGGCGCGGGTCGCCCAGCGAAACCAGCGCGATGGGTTGCGGCGCCAGCAACAGGTGCGACTTGTCGCTGTGCATGGCCACACTGTCGTTGCCGTCGCGATAGAGATTCATGCCAACGCCGTTGTACGGCGCAGACACGACGGCCTGTACGCGCGCCAGCATATCCGCCAAAGGCAGTTCCGACGGAAACGCTTCGATGCGGTACGACGCCAACAGCCGCGGCACATCCACCACGCGATCGTACATGGGCCGTTGCAGATGCGTCCATGTGGCGTTCGCATGCAAAGTGGCGAACCATTCCTGCGCCAGCGCGGCGTCGACGAACCCGGGCCAATAGCGGATGCCGCCTTGCGCGTCGTCCACCAGCTGCGTCATCGCTCCGGCGAAAAGATCCAGTGAGAACGCGGCGGCGGACATCAGTGGAAATCCCGCGAAGTGGTGCGCAGGCCTCCCAGCATTTCGCTGAGATCCTGCATGTCCTGGGCGATGAGATGGGCCACACCGTCGACCTGTTCCCAGCGCCCACGCACCGCCAGCAGGCTGGCGCCCAGCAACGCTTTACGCCGTCGCTGGGCCACATGCTCCCAGACCACCACGTTGACCATCCCGTGCTCGTCTTCCAGGGTCACGAAGATGGTGCCGCTCGCAGTCTGCGGACGCTGGCGGTTGGTCACCAGCCCAACCGCATGCACGCTGCTACCGTGGCGTTTGTCGATCAAATCGCGCGAACCCAGCAATCGGCGCGCACGCAACTTCTCGCGCAACAATGAAAGCGGGTGCGCCTGCAGAGTCAGGCCGAGCGCACGGTAGTCGGAGAGCACTTCCTCGCCCATGGCCGGTGCCGGAAATTCGATCGGCCTCTCCTCCGGACTGCCGGGCAACAGCGGGTACTGGCGCTCGATGCCGGCGACGATCCAGCGCGCCTGATTGCGATTTCCCGCCAGGCTTTGCAAAGCACCTGCTTCGGCTAATGCATTGCGTGCCTTGTCGTCCAGGTTCGCGCGCAGGCACAGGTCGGCGATGTCGTGGAATGGCTGCCGCTGGCGCGCGGCCATGATGGCCAGAGCCGCTTGCTCGGACAGTCCGCTGATTTGGCGGAATCCCAATCGGATTGCCGGTTGCTTGCCCGCAGCTGCCTCGATACGAAAAGATCCGCCCACCAATGTGTTGTCGTAATCGCTGCAGACCACGTCTACCGGCAGAAACTCTACCGCAGCACGCGCTGCCCGGCCGCGCCGTGCATCCTGCACGATCTGGCTTGCGGGATAGAAGCCCATCGGCTGCGAATTCAGCAGCGCACAGGCGAACGCAGCAGGTTCATGGCATTTCAGCCAGCAGCTGACATAGACGAGTTTGGCGAAGGACGCAGCATGGCTCTGCGGGAAACCGTAGGAACCGAAACCTTTGATCTGTTCGAAGATCTGGTCGATGAAATCCGAGGTGTAGCCCCTGCCCTCCATCAGTTGGCGGATGCGGGCCCGGTGCGGCTCCATGTCGCCGCCCTGGCCCCAGGCCGCCATCGAGCGGCGCAGGTTGTCCGCTTCACTGGGGGTATAGCCGGCGTGTATCACCAATTCCATTACCTGCTCCTGGAACAGAGGGATGCCCAGCGTGGACTCGAGGATGTCCCTGACGCCCTCCGAGGGATAATCAGGTTTCTCATCACCCATGCGCCGGCGCAGATACGGATGCACCATGCCGCCCTGGATCGGTCCGGGCCGCACGATCGCCACTTCCACCACCAGATCGAAGAAGGAATTTGGCTTGAGCCGCGGCAGCATGCTCATCTGCGCGCGAGATTCGATCTGGAATACGCCCACCGTATCGGCGAGCTGGATCATGTCGTAGGTGGGCTGGTCGTCTGGCGCCACGTTGGCCAGGGCCAATTCATAGCCGCGGTGCTGCTTCACCAGATCGAATGCCTTGCGCAGGCAAGTCAGCATGCCCAAGGCCAGACAATCGACCTTGAGCAGCTTCATTTCCTCCAGATCTTCCTTGTCCCACTGGATGATGGTGCGGTCGGCCATGGCGGCGTTCTCCACCGGCACCAGATTCCACAACGGCGTATCGGAGATCACGAAACCGCCCACGTGCTGCGAAAGGTGACGCGGATGCCCGTGCAAGGCTTCGGTCAGGGCCAGCACGCGCAGGATCAGAGGATTCTCCGGATCGAACCCTGCTTCGCGCAGTCGCTGATCCATCGGTGTTTCGCCATTGCCCCAGCCGTAGCAGCCGGATAGCAGCGTGATCTGGTCCGGCGGCAGGCCGAAGGCCTTGGCCACATCGCGCAGCGCGCTGCGCCCGCGGTAACGGATCACGGTGGCGGCCAGTGCGGTGCGTTCGCGCCCGTACTTGTTGTAGACGTACTGCAGCACTTCCTCGCGGCGCTCGTGCTCGAAATCCACGTCGATGTCCGGTGGCTCGTTGCGCTCCTCCGACAGGAAGCGCGCCATCAGCAGACGGCTCTCTTCCGGATTAACCGAAGTGATGCCAAGCGCGTAACAGACCGAGGAGTTGGCGGACGAACCGCGCCCCTGGCAAAGGATTCCCAGGCTGCGTGCGTGGCGGACGATATCCTCGACGGTGAGGAAGAAGGCTTCGTATTTGAGCTTGGCGATCAGGGCCAGCTCGCCTTCGATGGTTTTGATCACATTTGCGGGTGCCCCCTGCGGCCAGCGCTCCCGCATGCCTGCCAGGGTCAGCGCACGCAAATGGCTGGCAGGCGTTACGCCGTAGGGCACCAGTTCGGCGGGATAAACATAATTCAGCTCCCGCAGATTGAAAGTGCATTGCCGGGCGATGCCTACCGCAGTTTCCAGCAAGGCGTGCGGATGGATATTGCCCAAGGCACGGCGGCTGCGCAGATGGCGTTCGCCGTTGCGGAACAGATGCGCGCCGGCTTCAGCCAGGGTCGTGCCCTGACGGATCGCAGTCATCGTGTCCTGCAATAAGCGCATGCGCCGCGTATCCATATGCACATCGCCAGTCGCCACCGCAGGCAAAGACAGGCACACCGATAATGCGAGCAATTCATGCAAACGTTGCGCATCGTCGCGATCGCGATGCAACTCCACCGCCAGATAAGCGCGTTCGCCGAAGGCGTCGCATACCCAGGCGCCCTGCTCTATCTCGGGACTGCGTCCGGGCAACCACAAGGCGAAGATTCCCGGCACGCCCTCCGCGCTGGCGTGGGCTTCGAAATCGGCGCGAGTGATCAGGTACTCGCCTTTTCCAGCAGCACGGCGGGCTTTCGTGATCAGCTGGCACAGATGGGTATAGCCCTGCTGGGTCTGCACCAGCAATACCAGCCGCAAACCGTCTTCCAGTTCGAACTCGCTGCCGACGATCAGCTTGACGCCGGTCACTTCCGAAGCCACCAGCGCACGCACGATGCCGGCCAGCGAGCACTCATCGGTGATGGCCAATGCTTCGTAGTCGCATTGCGCGGCGCGAGTGAACAGCGCTTCGGCACTGGAGGCGCCGCGCAGGAACGAAAAATCCGACAGGCAATGCAACTCGGCGTACGCAGGCAACGGATCGCCCGGATCGTTGGCCGCTTCCAGTGGCAGGTGGACGAACTTCACGCGAACCATCCATGCAGCATCCAGCCTTCGCGCTCGCCGACCGGCGCGAACGCCCAAGCGCGCTGACCCTGCGCGGTTTCCAATACGTAATAGTCGCGACGTGCGTCCTCGCCATCCCACCAGCCGCTTTCCAGACGCTCCGGCCCGGAAACGATGCGTAGTCCATGTCCGCGCAACGGCACCGGGTGCGGCAGCAGCCACGCGGGGCGGGGCGGCAGTACCGGTTCGATGGTAGGTCTGCCGTCGTCGCGACGCCAGGCACGTTCCGGCCGTGGATCGCCGGCCGGTGCGACGCGATACACGGCTTCGTCGCCCAATCGCGCACGCAAGCGTTCGCGCAGCTGCGGCCATGGCAGGGTTTGTTGCGCACGCGTGTCGAACAAATCGCGCGAGGCCGGCACGAACGGTGGCAGTTCGCGCGCCAGCAGGCGCATCGCCACCACCGGTTTCGGAATCGACACGCGCTCCAGCCGGTTGCGGGTGAGTTCGAACAGCATGGCCGGTTCGCGTTCAGCCGCAAGCAACCCCACTTCGACATCGGTGTGCGTGCCCTCCTGCTTCGTTCCTTCATGCTCCAGCCGCAGCACGAAGCGCTGCACGCCGCCATCGCGGATGGACAGATAGGTGCACAGGTCGCCGATCAGGCGACGCAGCGGGAACAGCAACGGCGGATGGTGCTCGACTTCGTAGCCCAACTCCACGCGGCTGTCGAAATGGTCCGGCGGCGCGTAGCAGTCCAGCGGATCGTCGGCTTCACCATACAAGCGGTCCACATGCGAGAGCAGTTCGAGGCCGAAGCGACGACGCAGACTGTCGCGCGGCAGCGAACGCAGCGCATGCAGGTCGCGCACGCCCATGCGATGCAGGCGTTCGCCGGCGTCATCGGGTAGCGCGGCGCGGCGTATCGGCACTTTCGCCAGGATTTCCCGCATCGCGGGCGCGGAGGTCACCGCCATGCCATCGCGCAGTCCCGCCAGCACGCGTGCCGCGCGCGGCGTCGGCGCCAGAGCGATGCGATGGGCGAAGCCCAGCGCGGTCAGTTCCTCGCGCAGCCGCGCTTCGAAACGCGGCCAGGGCCCCAGTAACTGGAAACTGGCGCGCGCTTCTAGCACCACGCAGCCGGGCCACTGCGCGCTGACCAGCGAACTGTGGCGATAGGCCCACGCGGCAAGAAAACGATGCCAGCGCGCTTCGGCCTGCGTGTCGTGTTCCACCGCGGCCATGTCGGCCAGCAACGCATGCGCGGCGGACAGACGCATGCCCGGAGACAGCCCTGCCTCCGCCGCCGATGCGTTGACCGCATACAGGCTGCGCAGATGCGCCGGACCGGTGACCAGCGCTAGCGGTCGTTGCGGATCAGGCAAACGCCGGAGGACAGAATCCAGCGCCAGCTGCGGCAGCAGTATGCAGGCCCACAACATGCGCGCGGCTCAATGCGTCGCCAGCGCGAAATTGCGCGAAGGCAGTTGTCCGCCACGGCACTTGCGCACATGCCAAGCGCCACTCGCTTGCTCGAGACGCAATGCGGCAGGCGAAGGGTTGGCGAGATGTTTGCGATCGCGGAAAGCGAAACCCAGGCAGTCGCCGCTGTCGGCCGCCACCTGCAGACGGCGCAGCGATTGCGCATCGGCATTGCGCGGCCAGCCGAGCACAGCAGCGCAGGTGCCGCTGCGCAGGCATTGCTCGAACGCCCACAAGGCATCCCGCGGCTGCGCTTCCACGATTTCCAGATGCGCCAGCTCTATACCGGCTGCCTGCCACGCCGGTGCGTAGGGAATGTACGGCGGCGCCACCACCACCACGGTACCGCCAGCCTGGGTCATGCGCGCCAAGGTGGGGAACAGCAGTTCCAGTTCGCCCACGCCATCGGCGGGCAGCAGCAGCTCGGTCAGCGCGCGGCGCGGCCAGCCACCTTGCGGCAGCAACGCATCGAGCGGCGCATGACCGGTGCTTTCGCCTTCCGCAGCGAGGGTGGCGGTGCGGCCGGCTCGCCACAAGGTCTGCGCGGCGAGCAAGGTTTCCAGTGCAACGACCGCGCCCATCAGCCCTGCCTGACCAGTCCGCAGTAGACGCCTTCGATGGCGAAATCCTGATGCGGTTCCACCACAATGGGAGCGTGCGCGGGATTGCGCGGCAGCAGCCGGATGTTCTTGCGGCCGCGTTCGAAACGTTTGATGGTGATCTCGCCATCCACGCGCGCCACCACCACTTGGCCGTTGCGCGCTTCGCTGGTGCGGTGCACGCCGACCAGGTCGCCGTCGAGAATTCCGTCGTCGACCATGGAGTCGCCCTGCACTTTCAACAGATAGTCCGGAGTGAGCGAAAACAGAGTACGGTCCAGCCACAGTTGCTGATCCAAACCGATGTCGGCGCCGATCGGGGAACCGGCCGCCACCCGGCCCAACACCGGCAGCGATACCAATTGGCCTGGCCCGCGCCCGCCGACCAAGCGAATGCCGCGTTTCTGGCCCGGAGCCAATTCGATCAAGCCATCGGCGACCAGGGCTTGGACGTGTTTCTGGGCCGCATTGCGCGAAGCGAAGCCGAATTCGTCCGCGATCTCGGCCAAGCTGGGTGCCCGGCCTTGCCCCTCCACCTGATCGCGGAGGAAGGCCAGCACGGCGGCGCGTTTGGGAGGGAGGGTGTCCATAGGTGTACATTTGTACACCTTTCGGTCGCATTAGGCGAGACGGGGAGGATATTCCGTCGCACCAGACTCAAATCACCTGTCTCTCCGCCTCAAGACCGTGACAGAAGGCGAGGTATATGATCCAGCGATGCCTTACAAGACCCGCTCCGAATTGGACGCATTGGTAGCCGCTTTGGAGGCTGAGGTGCCGATGCTGATCGCGGGCGCAGAACCACTTACACGGCAGAACATCTGGACCAGCCATGCCGAGATCATTCTTGCCGAGGCCCATGCGGAAGATTTCGACTATGTGTTCGATCGACTGGAATCGATGTTGAGGAAACACGACATCTTCAGCGGCCCAGCGGACGCTTAGAAACAATCGAGCCAACCGCAGTCGCCTGCCGCTGGTGACTTAGGCGTCAGGACCCAAGGCGACGACGCCACTCCTTCGTTTCAAAAAGTCACTTTCACCGATGGCGCACTGCGCTTGGCCTCACCGTGATAAACGGCTTCGATGTTGTTTCCGTCCGGATCCAGAACGAAGGCCCCGTAGTAGCCCGGATGATATTCGCGGAATCCGGGTGCGCCATTGTCCTTGCCGCCATTGGCGAGCGCCGCCTTGTGGAAGGCATCGACCATGGCCTTGTCCTGCGCCTGGAATGCCAAGTGATGGCGTCCCGTCAATATTCCCTGCGCAGCTTTGCTATCGGCAGTCGATACGAACAATTCGTCCGCCCAGAAATAGTCGTCGCCGGTGCCTGCCATCGGAATCTTCAGGACATCGAACACGGCTTCGTAGAATTTCTGGCTGGCGGTAAGATCCCGTACGACCAATTGGATGTGGTCAATCAGACGGCCCCGATGCAGTTCCTGGGTTTCCATACTTGATCTCCGCTGCAATAAAAAGGAAGCACGCTTTTTATCATCGGATGCTTGCGGATATCTTCACGCTGTTTTGACCGTCCGCAGTCGCTGATGGAGGAGTCGCTAGGCCGCGGTTTCAGCCGATACCGTCGGCTTCCAGACGGTGCGTTGCACCAATGCATCCGTGGCCTGGCGCCGCTCTTGCGCATCCAGCGCAACCAGCCACTGCGTCTGTCCGCCGGCATTGGCCGCGATCGCGATTCCGTCCCGATAGAGCACGCTGGATCCAGGCAGCCGGGGAATCTTCGCTCCAGCCAGCACGGTGCCGAGCAGATTGGCCGGATCGGCGGCGGAAACGCGCACCAGTTGCCCGTCGGGTGGCCGGCGCCTCACTTGCCGCAACAGTCCCAGCGCTTCAGGCAGAGCGAACTGCTCTCCTGACAACCCTGCGATGAAGCGGCCGCCGCGTATCTCGCCGCGCGCTTCCAGCCGATGATAGATACGAGCCAGTTCGCGCCAAGGGGGAAGCCAAGCCGCTTCGCGTTCGAGCATTCGCCAGCACACCACACCGTATCGGCGCAGCAGAGTGCGGGCCACGTGTTCGACCGCTTCCGGCGATTTCTTCGCACCCGGATCGGTATTCGGTTGGCGTACCAGCGCCCAGCGCCCGGCATCCTGGATACCGAATAGCGAATGGCGCCGTCGTCTGGAGGAAGTAGGAGCACGCTTCGAAGCAGGCACCAGCAATGCACGCAAGCCGGCGTAGCTGTCGCAGTGAACGCGGCCGCGTGCCACCAATTCGGCCAGTGCGTCTTCCAGTTCCGTCTGCAACAGGTGCGCGCCTTCGGCGAGTTCGTCGAAAAAAGAGGCTCCGCTGGCGGCCAGCCATTCGACGACCTTGCTGGCGCGCGAACTCATGCCCGCATCGTCCCCAGGCGTCGGCGCTAGCTGACGCCAAAGCGATGCGGTGCGGCGCGGCAACAAGAGTAGCGGCGTGGAGCGCAGCGAAGCGCTTGCGCTTCCGCCTTCGGAAGCGTTCGGTCGCAGCCGCGCCCACAAGGTACGTCCGGAGGTGCAAAGATCATCGAGCCAGGCGATGGAATAATCCTGGACCCTGGCCGACAGCAGTTCGGCTTCCCAACTGGCTGCCGGGGCCTCATACCCTTCCAGTTGGCCGAGCACCACCGACAGCGCTTCCGGTCCATTGACGCGAGTAGCGGCGCTCAGGTGTTGCCAGTCGAACAGGAATCGCGCGAAATCGCGCGGCTCCACCGGTTCTATTTCCTGGCGCAGGCGTTTGAGGGTGTATCTATGGATGCGGGCGAGCAAGTGCCGTTCGCACCATTCGATCTCCTCGGAACCTGGGGTGAAGTTTCCCTGCAGTACATAGCCTTCGTTCTGAAGGCCGAGCAATGCGATTTCGACCTCCGCAAGCGGCACCTGCAGCTGAGCGGCGAGCTCATGCGCGCGCATCGGACCCAGACCGGAGAGACGGGAACGCAGCAGTTCGCGCATCGCCTCTTCACCAGTCCAAAGCGTTTCGGCGTATTCGCGCGGCACCTCCAGCGGCGGATGCGCGACGGCCTCAGGGTAGACGGCGGCCGCCTGTGGGAACCGTTCCGTCGCTACCCAGCAACCGATGCCGCGCAACTCGAGCCGAGTGGCACGGCCATCGGCCGCCAGCGCCTGCAACCACTGCTGCCAATCGGGTGCCGCGCAAGCTTCGGCTTCCGTGATCACTCCAAGACCGCCCAGGGCTTCGTGCATTTCGTCCGCATTGCGTGCCTCGGGCCAAGCCTCGTGCCTGACCGCTGCTATGGCATCGGCATCGAGCTGGCCGATGTCCGCGGCGCTTTCCGGATCGGCGTAACGGCGGCTCTGCACCGCCTGCGTTCTGCGTTCTTCCAGCGGCGCGTCGTCCAGGTAGGCATAAGGGCGCGCATTCAGCGCTTCGGCCGCCAGCGGCGAAGGCGCCGGCAGATCTCTGGCCAGCACCTCGACCTCTCCGGATTCGATGCGGCGCAGCAGGTTCAACCAGCCATCGGCATCCATCGCGTCGTACAGGCAATCCCACAGGGTTTGCGCCACCAGCGGATGCTCCGGAATTTCCCGCTCGCCAGCCAGGTTCTCCGCGCATGCCACCTGGTCGGGGAAAACCGTCGCCAGCAGGTCTTCCGATTTCATGCGTTGCAGTTGCGGCGGGACTTTCTTGCCGCCTTGGAAACGCGGCAGCGCCAAGGCCGTAGTCGCATTCCATCGCCAGCGCACTCCGAACAACGGCGCGTCCAGCAACGCCTGCACCAAGACCTCGAGCGCCGAGGCCGACTTCAGGTACTGCTCCACATCCTGCAGCGGAAAGCTATGGCTGGTGGATAGCGACAGCACGATCGCGTCTTCGGTCGCTGCGGCTTGCAGTTCGAAATTGAACTTGCGGCAGAAGCGCTTGCGCAGCGCCAGCCCCCAGGCTCGATTGAGGCGACTGCCATAAGGCGAATGGATCACCAGTTGGGTGCCGCCGGATTCGTCGAAAAACCGCTCCATCACGATGCGTGTCTGCGTAGGCAACGCACCGAGCGCGGCCTGCGCGCGTGCCAGATAATCCACGATCTGCTCCGCCGCGTCCCTCTGCAGCCCCACTTGCCGCAACAGCCAATCGCACGCGGCGTCCGGACCGGACGCCACGATCACATCTGCGACCGCCGCGCGCAAACGCGAAACGCCGAAGGACAATTCGTCGGTACGGCCGGGCGCTTCGCCCAGCCAGAACGGAATATTGGGCGGCGCGCCCTGCGCGTCCTCCACGCGCACGCGGCCCGGTTCGATCCGCAGGATCCGGTAGCTGGCGTTTCCGAGCTGGAAAATGTCGCCGCTCAAACTCTCCACCGCGAAGTCTTCATTTACGGTGCCGATATTGAGCGCCTGCGGTTCCAACAGCACCGCGTAATCGCCGGTCTCGGGGATAGTGCCGCCCGACATCAAGGCGGTCATCCGCGCGCCCTTGCGCTCGCGCAGGCGGCGATGGACGGCATCGCGATGCACGTAACCCGCCCGCGGGCCGCGCCGGGTAGTGAAACCTTCGGACAGCATCCGCACCACCGCGTCGTAGTCTTCGCGCTTCAAGCGCGCATACGGCCACGCGCGTCGCAACAATGCGAAAAGCTCGTCCTCGTCCCATTCTGCGCATGCGACTTCGGCGACGATCTGCTGCGCCAGCACATCGAGCGGCGCCGGCTGCACGTGCAGCGCGTCGAGTTCTCTCCTGGCGACGCAGTCCAGCAATGCCGCGCATTCGAGCAGTTCGTCGCGGGATTGGGGGAACAACCGCGCCTTGGGTATTCCTCCGACCGCATGCCCTGAGCGTCCGGCACGTTGCAGGAACGTGGCGATGGAGCGCGGCGAACCCAATTGGCAGACTAGGTCGACATCGCCGATATCCAGACCCAGCTCCAGCGATGCGGTGGCCACCAGCACCTTCAGATCTCCGCGCTTGAGTCGTTGCTCGGCGTCCAGCCGCGCTTCCTTGGCCAGACTTCCATGATGGGCCGCGACGGACTGCTTGCCCAATAACTCGCCCAGGTGGCGGGCCGCACGTTCGGCCATGCGTCGCGTATTGACGAAAACCAGGGTGGTGCGATGCGCGCGCACCAATTCGGCTACACGCAGGTAGACCTGTTCCCATTGATCGTTGGACATGACCGCCGCCAGTGGCGTAGGCGGAATTTCCAGCGCCAGATCGCGCTGCTTGGCGTAGCCGATGTCGACCACTGCGCAATCGATGGTGCCGTTGGACGCGGGGCCGCAGCCGACCAGGAAACGCGCCACCTCATCGATCGGCTTTTGCGTCGCCGAGAGCCCGATGCGTATCAGCGGCGCGGCGCAGAGCGCCTGCAGGCGCTCCAGGGACAGCGAAAGATGGCTGCCGCGCTTGCTTGCGGCCACAGCGTGGATTTCATCCACGATCACTGTGCGCGTGGTAGATAGCATGGCGCGGCCCGAGGCCGACCCCAGCAGCACGTAAAGCGATTCCGGCGTGGTGACCAGAATATGCGGCGGTTTTTTCAGACTCTGCTGGCGTTCCTTTTGCGGCGTATCGCCGGTGCGCACCGCCGTGCGGATATCCACGTCCGCCAGGCCCAAGGCCGCGAGTTCCTGCCGGATTCCCGCCAGCGGCGCGTCCAGATTCAGCTTGATATCGTTCGAAAGCGCCTTCAGAGGCGAGATGTAGAGGACGACCGTTTCGTCTGCCAGACCCTCCGGCTGCAATCCTGTGCGCACCAGTTCGTCCAGCGCTGCCAGGAAAGCCGTGAGCGTCTTGCCCGAGCCCGTAGGCGCAGCCACCAAAGTGTTCCGGCCTGCCCTAATTTGCGGCCACGCTTCGGCCTGCGCCTGCGTGGGCGCACCGAAGGTCCGGTGGAACCAGTTGGCAACGGCAGGATGGAAGGTGTCGAGAGGCATCGGGAAGTCGGAAGATTATGAGTTGCGGAGCTAGGGGCCGCTCGCCAGGAATCTACATGGGGCCGGATGCCGGGCATCCAACTATACGGCCCGTGAACAAGGGCCGCTCTAGAATAGGAAACCTTAATACGAGAAGCCTTCCACGGAGGTGTTGCCATGCTGCGTTCGCACGTGGTGGAGAAGCCCACCGAATCGCGTCCTGCGACCGAGGTAATCCGCCTGGCGCCCGACGGCGCCATCCCCAACAACACCAACCCGGCGCTGGTCTATCGCGGCGTTTTTTCGCAACGCGACGACGCCGGCGCGCAATGGTTGGAAAAGCGATTCGCGGACAACGGCTGGACTGACGCCTGGCGATGGAGCGTTTATCCGTTCCACCATTTCCATAGCAATACGCATGAAGTGCTCGGCGCATTCTCGGGAAAAGCCCTTCTTCAGCTCGGTGGCGAACATGGCCCGGAAGTGAATCTGCGCGCCGGCGATGTATTGGTCATACCGGCGGGCGTCGCCCACCGTAAATTGCGCGAAGCCGATGGTTTTCAGGTGGTAGGAGCCTATCCGGAAGGCCGCGAGCCCGATATGCGCACGGGTCTGGAAAGCGAGCGTGAAACCACCGAAAAAGCCGTGGCCAAGGTGCCTGTACCGGCAGCGGATCCCATATTCGGAGCCGATGGCCTGCGCGTCTTCTGGCGCTAGCCGCGTGGCTTCGGCGTCGCGCCGTTTCGCTTCCCGTGCTTCTGCCCTACTGCGGGCGTGATTCTGGTCTTCGGGATCGGTGCGAGTCGGACCCAAGCAGGCGCATGGTCGCTGGCTTTGGGCAGGTCCCTCACCCAGCGGTCCACGCCCGCATCGCTGAGCCGCGGCGCAAGCACTTGGTTCAACAGCAGATGATCGATGCGCAGACCCGCATTGCGCTGCCAATGCTGGCGGAAATAATCCCAGAACGTGTAGATGCGTTCTTCCGGATGGCACTCGCGCAGCGTATCGGTCCATCCCTGTCGTAACAGTTTCGCGTAGCGCGCACGACTTTCGGGTTGCAGCAGCGCATCCTTCAACCAGGAGCGCGGATCGTAGATATCGAAGTCGGTAGGGACGACATTGAAATCACCTGCAAGCACGACCGGAAAGCCGCTCTTGTACAACTTCGCGGCATGCTTGATCAGGCGGTCGAACCAACGGAGCTTGTAGTCGAATTTCGGCCCTGGCTGCGGATTTCCGTTGGGGAGGTAAAGGCAGGCCACTACGATGCCGTGGGTGACCACTTCTAGGTAGCGGCTGTGGTCGTCGCCGGGATCGCCTGGAAGGACATCTCGGCTCATTACCGGATCCACGTCCCTGGCAAGCACGGCCACGCCGTTCCACGAGCGTTGCCCTTTCCAGAGCGCGCCATAACCGGCATCGTGAATCTCGGCGATGGGAAATCCCTCGTCGATGGCTTTCAGTTCCTGCAGGCAAGCGACATCTGGCTTTTCTTTGTCCAGCCAGGCCAGCAGGTGGGGCAGCCGCGAACGTATGCCGTTGACATTGAAGGTTGCGATCTTCAGGCGTTTGGCAGCCAACGGCGTCTACCTATGCTGTGTCGTGCGGCCATTCTGGCGCGTCAGGAAAGGCAGTTCAGTGGAGCGATAGCGGCTGTTTATCCGATCGCTTATCCGACGAACTACCGCGCAGGTGCCGGTACTTGACGAGAACGCTCACGGCAGCGGCATCCCGCCTTAACCATGCCGCAATCCAGCACTGGCCTTTCCACAGGCTGGGCACGATGCAGGAATTGGCGGCCGAACAACAATAATCAGAATCGATGATCGCTATCCATCCATTTCCCATCCGCCTCACCACGGCAATGTCGAGTTCGTTATGCACTAAAAAGACATTGCCGTCACTGCAGCTAAGCGCATCGGATGCGCTCCATTCGAAACCGTCAGGAAGTCGGGTGTTTCGACGCATGTTGCGTTACCGCTTTGAGAAAATTCATTTCATTGAGTCTCACCAGAATGTTTATTCGCGACACCGTGACGCCATGAACTTTATCTCCAGGCAGCTTCGTTTCGCTGCTCGAAATGCTCATAGACCGTGATCAATCCGCCGAGTACTTCGGCAGAAGTCTCGAATAACGCCTGGGCCTTGGGGTCATTTACTTTGGTAACGTCCTCCCGAATATGCTGCATGGAACCATGCAACATCTCCTTGATCTTGCGTGTGTGCTGCCGCGGATCGTCTGCGCCATATTCCGCGCGGCTGTTCATGTCGTCTCCTCCTCTTAATGCTCTTATCGCTACGGATACTGGCTTGGCGCCAGTTGCACTCAAGTGAAGCTGGCGTTACTGGGCCATCACCTCAATTCAACGAATCAGCATTTGACGCATGCCGGCATGGAAAACGAAATTGCCTGCCATCCCACCAACGAGCATATGAGTCACGTTAATTCTTTACGTTTTACAAGCCGAGAACAGGCGCGAAAACACGTAATGCCGCATGTTTTTTCACGCGAGTTTTCCCAAACGAGGAATATGGTCTGACCTCCCAGAGAAGGTGCCCCAGGAGGTGCCCAAATGAATCGTAAATCCACATTGACCCTATCGCTTCTCGCCTTGTCTCTTTCGGCTTCTGCCGCATTCGCTCAGGGAGCGACACCGAAGTCGGAACAGGATCGGCCCGCGACGGAAGCCGGCGAAGCGATAACCGATAGTTGGATCACTACAAAAGTGAAAGCGGACCTATTGGCTACGGATGGCGTCGCCGGTACCGATATCGACGTGGATACGAAGGACGGCGTAGTGACGCTTAACGGTAGCGTCAAATCGAAAGCAGAGGCGGATAAGGCCGTGAGCGTAGCGCGTGGCATCAAGGGTGTAACAAAAGTCGAGTCCAAGTTGACTGTCAGTCCCACCAGCAAGTAGGCGACTTGCTAATTAATTTTTATCCTGTCTATCGCAGATATAAAAATGATCACTCGCCTACCTTACTCATCATGCGATATTGACTACGCGGTAACGCATCTTTCGCTAAGCTACGCACGCCGGATGAGCAATGGCTAATGCCCGAAGTGGAAATCCGGTAGGAGGCTCAGTTGCCGGGCGTTTCCTCCCCGGCACTGAGCCTTCTTAAAATTTCCCCTGCCTTAAATTTCCCTGAATTTTTACAGAACTAGAAATACGGGCCGAGATCCTTGAGGATCCCGGCCTGTAGTAGTAAGCGAGGCAGTTTAATGAGGCTGTGAAACGTGCCGGAAAACCTCGACTTTCATTGAACGGGTATCCGTTCTGCGCTCCAGATCGGCCAACGCGACTATGCCGCACAAACGCCCTTGCGCATCGACGATCGGTATGCGGCGGACCTTTTCTCTGGCCATCAGCTCTGCGCAATCCTTCAAATCCGCGTCCTGGTCGATGGTTATGGCCGGACTCGTCATGCAATCTTCTGCGCGCACTTGCTTGGGATCCTGTCCATGCGCCACGAGACGAATCACGATGTCTCGATCGGTAACGACGCCGATCGGCTTGTCGCCATGGACGATCGGGATTTCACCGACGTCGTTGTCCAGCATCTTGCGAGCCACTTCACTCAGGTAGGTGGATCTGGCGGCGACGACGGGATTCTGCGTCATTACGGTTTTGACTTTCACTGATCTATCCTTCGGCTGGGGTTTCTGATCCTCTCGCAGCCGCAATCAAGTGACTGTCAAGCTGAAGTTAAATGATGGTGATTTCATTCTGGCTCGCTTCGTCAGCTTCCGCACAGCATAAGTGGTGCATTGATCGATTCGCCGTCGTCACGAACCCATCATTCCGGAAATGCGCAATGCCGGATGAATGCTGTTCTTCATATCCATCCAAGGTGAAAACCCTGTGTGCTTGAGGCGTCCTACGCTTTGCGCGCCATTTACATGATTGCTGCGATGGTTGGCGCCCTGCTAGGTTTCCTGGAGTCAGTCTCATGAGGACGCTACCTGTCATCGGCACCCTATTGGTGCTCGCGATCGCCAGTGGTTGTGATCGCCGCGACCTTCCCGAGAACCAGCCCACTCCCGAACCCAGCGCTGCAACACCCACCACTCCTGCTCCCGATGCTTCGGCGCCGCCAGCCACCCCGGAACCAGCGGCCGCCGAAAGCACGAAGGACGATTCGCTCGCGCTCGGACTGCTGGCCGCACTCAACGAGCATGAAGTTACCGCCGCGCAGCAGGCACAGAGCAAGAACGTATCTGCACCGGTGCTGGCGTACGCGAAAATGATGGAAAAGGAGCATGGCGATAATCTGGCCAAGACCAAAACCCTGGGAAGCCTAGCTTCCACACCCGAAGTGCAGGCGATGAAGGACAAGGGCAAGAGCGATCTGGACATGCTCGGCCAGAAGAATGGCAAGGAGTACGAAACCGCATACGTGGATGCCATGGTCAGCGGGCATACCGAGGCGCTGGCGCTGATAGACGGGCGCCTGTTGAGCCTCGCCTCAACTGGACCGGTCAAGGACCACCTGATGGAAACGCGCGACCATGTCGTGATGCACCTTGAGGAAGCGAGAAAACTGCAGGCCAAGGAATAGCCCGTGAATTCACGAGCCCACGTCTTTGGGCGTGGGCCGTAGAGTTCATGTCGATCTCAGAGTGTGGAACCTCCGGCGGTTTCGATTGCGGCCAGATCCTTCTGGCGCCACCAGAGCGGCAAACAACATCAATGAAGCCACCGCCGGATTTCTCTGTGCTTTTCTCAGTTATTTGCGGCTAATTATCTTGTGTGCGGACAAATCAGCTCCGCGAGTTTTCTACTGAATTTGCGGGATTTCGCGTGAGCGAATAACAGATCGCTAACTTCCCGTACACCGCAGTGCACAAATCGATTACATGCGTTTCTTTAACATGGGCATCATGGATAACGATGATGGCTCTCGAACTCCCCCCTCGATAAGCCGCAATTGGGCCCTGTTTCTAGATGTTGACGGAACCCTCGTGCCGCATATCGAGCGGGCGGACGGCGTAAAGTTCGACGACGCGTTGCGGCGTCTCCTGGCAAGCCTTTCTGCGCACCTGGATGGTGCGGTGGCTCTGGTAAGCGGCCGCAGTATCGCTTCGCTTGATGCGTTGCTGCATCCGCTTGAATTCGCATGGCTAGCAGGCCTGCATGGGGTTCAGCGCCGGACCGCGGCCGGAAGCTATCGAACCCCGGAATGGGACGACGACGCGCTCTTGAGCTATGCGCAACAGGCCAACGATTTGGTTGCTCGTTTCCCGGGCGCCAGCATCGAGCATAACGGCCCTTGTCTTTATCTGCACTGGCGCGCGGCACCCGACGCTGCGTCGGCACTGACCTCTCTTGCTGAAGAAGTCGAGAAGGCCCTGCCTTCACACCGCCTGCACCGCGGGCAGCACGGGATCGAGATCAGGCCGGCCGGCATCGACAAAGGCGAGGCGATTCGCCATTTCATGATCGACCCACCGTTCGCAGGAAGACGTCCGGTGTTCGTGGGCGACGATCCCGCGGACGAGCCTGGTTTTGCCGCGGTCAATGCGATGCGTGGGATCAGCGTGCTTGTAGGTGCGCCGCGGGAAACGTCCGCCCGCTTCTGGTTGCCGGACGTCGACGCCGTGCTGGCATGGCTGGCAGAGCATGAAGCCCGGTTTGCGGAACAGATTGCCTAGGAGAAATGGTGTGGGAAGATTGTTCGTAGTATCCAACCGCGTAGCCCAACCGGGCGGCATGCAGATCGGAGGCCTGGCCACCGCGCTGCAGACTGTCCTGCGCGAACAGCGTGGGGTATGGGTCGGTTGGAGCGGGAAGTACGGCGAAGGGCCGCCCCATATTCACATAGGCGAAGGCATCCGCTATTGCACGCTGGACATTCCGAAACCCGATTTCAACGCCTACTACCATCACTTCGCCAACCGCACCTTGTGGCCACTATTCCACTATCGGGTCGATCTGGTGGACTACCGGCGCGAGGCCTATGAGGGCTATCGTGACGTCAACAAGCGCTTTGCCCATGTACTTGCGCAGGAACTGCGGCCGGACGACGTAGTTTGGGTTCATGACTACCACCTGATCCCGCTGGCGCATGAAATGCGCAAGCTGGGCGTCGCTCAGCGCATTGGCTTCTTTTTGCATATCCCGATGCCATCGTGGGACGTGCTGTCCATGCTTCCTGGCCATGAGGAACTATTGGGTCTCCTCGCGGATTACGATCTGGTCGGCCTGCAGACCGTTGGAGACATGGAGAACCTTCGCGGCTACCTGGAAGCTATCGGCAAGAATCACACTCCTTGCGAGTTAGCCACATTCCCGATTGGCATCGATGCCCAAGCTGTGGCGCAGGCCGCCGCCGCTCCGGCAGCGATATCGGCAGCAGACGAACTGAAGGCCAGCCTTTCCGGCAAGCGGCTGGCCATAGGAGTCGATCGTCTCGACTACTCCAAGGGACTGCCGGAACGTTTCCGCGCGTTCGCACGTCATTTGGAACACAGGAAGGCGCGCCGTGAGCCGTTGACCTACTTGCAGATCGCGCCTACGACGCGCGAAGCGGTGCCCGAGTATCAGACATTGAGGAAAGAACTGGAGGGCCTGGCTGGCCACATCAATGGCCTCCATGCCCGTCCGGACTGGACGCCGATTCGATACGTCAATCACAGCTACCCGCATAGCGTCCTTACCGGCTTCTATCGCGCAGCCGACCTGGCACTGGTGACGCCGCTCCGCGACGGCATGAACCTGGTGGCCAAGGAATACGTCGCGTCCCAGGATCCATCCGATCCCGGTGTGCTCGTGCTGTCCCGGATGGCGGGCGCCGCCGACGCGATGCCCGCGGCGTTGCTGGTCAATCCGCACGACGTGGACGATGTAGCGGACGCCATCGATACCGCCGTTTCGATGCCTGCTTCCGAACGGCGACAACGCTGGGAATCGATGATGGACAACCTGCGGCGGAACAACATCAATCGCTGGGCGTCTGATTTCCTCGAACGCCTTCGTCGGCCCGCTCTTCGCAGCGCAAACGTCACCGCCGAAGCACAGCCGACGGCAGGGGAAGACGATGCGCCACCTCGCAAATTGGCTTTAGCCAGCGTTGGCGACGCGCAGCTAGCGACGAAAAACGCCATCAACATCTGAGGGCATCACAAGGAGAACCCATGAGGATCGCGCAGGTCGCGCCTTTGCTTGAATCGGTACCGCCGCGTCTGTACGGCGGTACGGAACGCGTTGTGTCGTACTTGACCGAGGCGCTGGTGGAACGTGGACACCAGGTGACGCTGTTCGCTTCGGGGGATTCGACCACCTCCGCCAATCTGACCAGTTTCAGGGAAAAGGCGCTACGCCTGGATCCGGCACCGCAAAAATCGATACTTGCGGCGCATTTGTCGATGCTGCAAAGCATTCGTCAACGCGCCGACGATTTCGACGTGCTGCACTTCCATATCGACTTGCTTCCCTTTCCCATATTCGAAACGGTGGCGCACAAAACCGTCACCACCCTGCATGGCCGCCAAGATAAACAGGACCTGGCACAGGTCTACCGACGCTGGTCCGGTTACCCCTTGGTTTCCATTTCCGACAACCAGCGCAAACCCATGCCATGGGCCAACTGGTCCGAAACGATTCACCACGGGTTACCGCCTGGTTTGTGCACTCCTCCGTCACGACCTAGCTGCGACTACCTTGCCTTCCTGGGACGCCTCTCAGCCGAGAAGCGACCCGATCGTGCCATAGAGATCGCGCGAAGAATCGGCATGCCGCTGAAGATCGCGGCGAAAGTGGGCGACGGAGACCAGCGGTATTTTCACCAGACCATTGCGCCGATGCTCGAAGGCGCAGATGTGGAATTCATCGGCGAGATAGACGACTCTCAGAAGAGCGAATTCCTCGGCAACGCCGCGGCCTTGCTGTTCCCGATCGACTGGCCCGAACCGTTCGGGCTGGTCATGATCGAAGCGATGGCTTGCGGTACGCCGGTGGTGGCCTGGCGCGAAGGGGCTGTACCGGAAGTCATAGATGACGGAGTTAGCGGCCGTGTAGTAAGCGGCATAGAGGAAGCCGTGGCTGCGGTGGCTGAGGTGCGCGCTTACGACCGTCGCCACATACGCGCCTGCTTCGAGCGGCGTTTCGATGCATCGCACATGGTGGCCCACTACGAATCGCTGTACCTGCGCCTGACGGAGGAACAACCGATCTTGAAGAAGGCCTGACGCCATGGAATCCACCAACGACGCCGCGCTGCAGACGCGCTACGTGTTGAAGGACGGCGACAGCTTCCTGGTCGCCAACAGCCTGGGCAACGTCGTGTCCCTCAGCGAGGGCTTCTTCATACAGGACACACGCATCCTGTCGACCTACCAGTTGCTGCTAGGCGACCAGGAACCGGCGTTGCTCAGCGCAGCGGTCACCCAGGACAATGTGCTGTTCGTCGCTCATATGACCAATCGCGCGTTGTCGGCGATCGATGAAATGGGCGCGCCTGAAGGCCTGATTCATCTGACCCGCAGCCGGTTCTTGTGCAAGGAACGCATATTCGAACGTATCACCTGCGTCAATTACGGAGCCCGGCCCGCGCGCCTGCCTTTGCGATTCAAGTTGGCTGCGGATTTCGTGGACATGTTCGAAGTACGCGGCAGCAAGCGTTCCGCGCGCGGACGTCTATTCGAATCCGAGACCGGCGACTGGGGATATGGTTTCCGCTACGAGGGCCTCGATCGCGTCGTGCGCACCTCGTCGGTGCTTTTTTCGCGTACGCCGCGGTTTCTGGAACCTGGCTTGCTGGAACTGATGGTGGCGCTGGATCCGGGCGGCAGCGACGAGTTGTACATCGAAATAGGCGCGACGCCGGAAGACACGCCGACGCGCGAGCGGTATCGCAACGAAGCTTCGACCGCACGACGGCGAATGCGACGGCGGCAGCGGCGCGGCGCGCGTGTAGCCAGCGGCGGTCCGCTATTCGACCAGTGGATGCGCCGTTCCCGCTCCGATCTGGCCCTGCTCACCAGCGAGTTGGAAACAGGTCCTTATCCCTATGCCGGAATTCCCTGGTTCTCCACCCCGTTCGGACGCGATGCGGTAGTCACTGCGCTACAAACCCTCTGGCTGGACCCCGCGCTCGCCAAAGGGGTGCTCAGCTTCCTGGCTCAGCACCAGGCGAAGGAAGACTCGCCTTTTCTGGACGCGGCGCCCGGCAAAATCCTGCACGAGACGCGAAAGGGCGAGATGTCCGCACTGAAGGAGCTTCCTTTCGGCCTCTACTACGGTGGCGTCGATACCACGCCGCTTTTTATCGCGCTGGCCGGGGCTTATATGCGGCGCACCGGCGATGTGGAAACCATCGAGTCACTCTGGCCCGCATTGCGGGCGGCTACCGATTGGATAGAGCGCGTTTGCGACTCGGACCGGAATGGCTTCCTCGTCTATGCACGCGGCACCGATCTGGGTTTAGCGAACCAGGGTTGGAAAGACAGCGGCGATTCCGTCTTTCATGCCGATGGCCGTCTTGCTGAGGGCCCGATCGCGTTGGTGGAGGTGCAAGGCTACGTCTATGCCGCTTTGCGAACCATGGCCGAGCTGGGCGAACGTTGGGACCCCGATGCCGCCGAGCGATGGAGCCAGCGTGCAGACGAACTGCGCATCGCCGTGGAAAACCTGTTCTGGATGGAGGATGCCGGTTATTACGGTATGGCCTTGGACGGCGCGGGCGAGCTATGCGCCGTGCGCACCAGCAATGCGGGCCATCTGCTTTTCGTCGGATTGCCGTCTCCAGAACGGGCCGCAAGCGTTGCCGAACAGCTGATGTCGCCTGCTTTTTTTTCGGGTTGGGGTGTACGCACGGTGGCGCGTGGCGAATCGCGCTTCAACCCCATCTCCTACCACAACGGATCGGTGTGGCCGCACGATTCCGCCTTATGCGCCTTCGGTATGGCGCGTCAGGGCGTGCGCGGCGCCGCCAACCGGCTGTTGCGCGGGGCATTCGAGGCCGCGGTCCATTTCGACATGCGGGTCCCGGAGCTGTTCTGCGGCTTCGCGCGGACGCAGGGCGCACCGCCCGTGGCCTATCCCATCGCGTGCCTGCCGCAGGCCTGGGCAGCGGGATCCGGGCTAATGCTTCTGCAAGCGTGTTTGGGCGTGGAGATCGATGGCGGCTCGCAAACAATCCATGTGCATCGTCCCGAACTTCCGCAAGGTATCCAGGATGTCGCCATTTCCGGTCTTACGGTGGGTGAGCACCGTGTGGACCTGGTGTTCCGAAAAGTGGGCAGTCGCGTGGCTGCTTTTCTTGATGCGGACGACAGCGGTCAAGTCTCGCTGCAGATTCGCAATTGATCATGCCGACGCGAAAGCGGTGAAACAGCTGTCAATATTCCCGCGTTGCGTTTTCACGGATTGTTTCTCGGATGCCATGGATAGTCCACTAGGACAAGGCGCTCGAAGGAACGTTTTCAGCGAGTGATCCGGCGCCCTCCTTACTCATGCGCGCGATTGGTGGCACAACACGAGGGAAATCATGAGCCGGCCCGACCTGCAAACGATGTGCGACTCGCTCGAACTCAGGCTGCCCGAGATGCTGGCCCAACACGGCCTGGACTCGGACTTCTGGCGTCTATTTACCGATAGTGCGGGGGAGATAGAGAAGCAGGCCGTTGACCAGGAAGACGATATCTATGTCGCATCCCGGATCGATGGAATGCTCGCTGCCAATGGCTTGCATCGCCCTCCCAGATAGGCATGGCAACGATAGTTCGTGGCGGCTCAACTCGGCGCGGGCCTAGGTTCGCGTGTTGCTTGCCGCCTCGGCCTTGATACGGATGTTCTGCAGGTGATGGTCCCAGCCCGACTGACAGTCGCTATAACAGTCCAATGCAGGAGTTAGCCCTTGATGGTGCAGAACCAAAGCGCAAGATCCGTCGATGTCCTCTTCCAGGTGGAAGAGAATGGCGGTGTTTATCCATTCCCCGCCATAACCGCTGTCTTCGATTACCGACTTTGAAGGCCTTTTCGGTACACCCTAATTTGTACGATGAGCATGGGTAAGGGGTAAGAGGGATCTGGCGAAAGAACCACGGATCGATTGCCGTTCGGATTTTTAACGCTAAACGGCAGATGACACACCAGTTCACGCGAAACTCGAATCAACACCGCGTTTACATAATTTGGTTAATCTTTCATTCATATTAATTCGATCTTATAACTTCCTATATCTATTTGTTTTTCATAGTGTTTGTTTATTTTAAACTTCAAACGCTAAACTTTTACGCCTTAACCTTTAGCTATTGACCAGCTCATTGCGGCCTCCCAGACTGATCCCATCAACCGGAGCACAGTCCCATGGCCAAAATCGCAAGAAGTCCGCGCGCCCCTCTGATCAGCCTTGAGGACGCCGTGAAGAAGGCAAAGCTGATCTACGACAAAGAGGGGAAACACTCGATTCCGAACGAGCTCGTAGCGAAACACCTTGGCTACAGCGGTGCCAACAATGGCGCGGCTCTCCGAACGATGGGGGCAATCAAATCGTTCACGCTACTCGTGGGTAACAACAAGGGCGACCTAGCCGCCTCGCCTGACATCGAGACGTTTTTGTTCACACCCGATGACAACACCAAGCGCCAACTGATGAGGAAGTGGTTGCGCGAGCCAAAAATCTACGCGCAGCTTCTGGATGAGTACAAGGAGCACCTTCCGTCCGACGCCGCGCTGCGATACCGCCTGATCCAACTCGGCTTTACCCCCCAAACCGCCGACGATACCGCCAAAACATTCAAAAGCTCGGTCACGTTCGCGCGGTACTACGAATCCACCCATAGAGAGGAAGCACCTGAGCTGCAAGACGAAGTTCAGCCAGATTCAATCCTGCCGGCCGACGAGCCACATCGCCGTCCCCAAATCCCGCCCGCGAGCACGAATTTTCCGGTCTCCTCGGGGACACTGGATCGCATACCGATCAGGCTCGGCGGGGGGCGTCGCGCGTATTTGGAGATCCCAAATCCGCTGTTCCTGGCGGACAAGAAACTCATCAAGCGCCAGATCGATCTGATCTACGCAGATGACGAGGAGGACGACGGACTGTCCTGAGCAAGAAAGCCGGCACCAGCTGTCACTGATGCCGGCCTAGAAATCTCCCGAGACACAAGATCCGTCGGTAGGGAGGCCAAGCAGGTGAGCGCTGGCGGCGCAACTTTGGGTCGCTAGTCTGCTGGTGTCAAGTGGGTCTCCCAACCATGGGAGTACAGAAGAAATGGGCAATCCTCCATTTCCTGCACCACCGGGATTCGCGTGGGTGTTTTGCGCGTCCTTCCGGCACTACCGTACGGGAAAGCAGGTCTACCGGAAGAACGGTGGCTGTTTCGCTTTCCTGATACGCCGCAAGTAAGCGACAAGTAAGTGCGACATTTGCCGCTCGGAACTCCACCGGGCGGCATCTTAGGTGTCCTACCAAGATATCCTCCCAGCTTGGGGAGGCTGCTCAGAAACCGCTTATTTTTAAGGGTTTTCCTGAGGTGGTGCCGGAAATAGGAATCGAACCTACGACCTCATCATTACGAATGACGCGCTCTACCAACTGAGCTATTCCGGCGTGGACGCGAATTCTAGGCGCGGCAAGGGGTTAGGTCAATTCACTAGTTGCAGGCGGAGTTCCTTGGGCAGGGCGAAAACCATGCTTTCCGGCTCGCCGTCCAGCTCGGCCACGCCGCTGGCACCCAGCTCGCGCAAGCGCTCGATCACGCCCTGCACCAGCACGTCGGGGGCGGAAGCGCCCGCGGTCACCCCGATGCGAGACTTGCCCGCCACCCACGACGGCTCGATCTCAGCGGCTCCGTCGATCAGGTAGGCTTCCACCCCTTCGCGCTCGGCCAGCTCGCGCAAGCGGTTGGAATTGGAACTGTTGGGCGAACCCACCACCAACATCAGATCGCAACGCGCGGCCAATTCGCGCACGGCGTCCTGGCGGTTCTGGGTGGCGTAGCAGATGTCGTCGTGACGCGGACCTTGCATCTCCGGGAATCGGGCCTGCAGCGCCTCGATGATGCCGCGGGTGTCGTCCACCGACAGCGTGGTCTGGGTGGTATAGGCCAGGTTCTGCGGCTGCCCCACTTGTAGGGCGGCTACCCCTTCCAGGTCTTCCACTAGGTAGATCCGCCCTGCCCCGGACTCTGCGTTCCACTGGCCCATCGTGCCTTCCACTTCCGGATGGCCTGCATGGCCGATCAGCACTACGTCGCGGCCGGCGCGGCAATGGCGCGCGACTTCGAAATGGACTTTGGTCACCAGTGGACAGGTGGCGTCGAAGATCTTGAGCCCGCGTGAAGCGGCCTCCGCGCGCACCGCCTGCGATACGCCGTGCGCGCTGAAGATCACCGTGGCGTCATCGGGCACTTCATCGAGCTCTTCCACGAATACCGCGCCGCGATTGCGCAGATCTTCCACCACGAAGCGGTTGTGGACCACTTCATGGCGGACGTAGATCGGCGCGCCCAGAGTTTCGATGGCGCGCTTGACGATCTCGATGGCGCGGTCGACGCCGGCGCAGAAGCCCCTAGGATTAGCGAGGAGGATGTCCATGGCGTGATTATGAACCTTTGGCCTTGCGCTTGCCGTCGGCGGGCTTGCCGGAAAGCAGACCGAACAGAGCGATACCGATGGCGCCTGCGACGATGGCCGAATCAGCCAAGTTGAAGGCCGGCCAGTAGTGCTCGCGCCAATGCCACTGAATGAAATCGACGACGTGTCCGTGGATCAGGCGGTCGATGACATTGCCCAGCGCCCCGCCGATCACCAGCGCATAAGGCGCCGCCTGGCGCCAATCGCCGCGCGCCGTGCGCGACAGCCAGAACCCCAGCAGGCCGCTGATGGCGACCGCTAGGATCGTGAAGAACCAGATCTGCCAGCCGCCCGCATCGCTCAGGAAGCTGAACGCCGCCCCGGTGTTGTAGGTGCGGTACCAGTTCCAGAAGCCTTCGATCACCGGGATTGCGGTGTATTCGGGCAGCTTGGCCAGCACCCATGCCTTGCTCATCTGATCGAGCACGATGACCACGGCTGAGAGGATCAGCCAGGTCAGAGCGTTGGGTTTTGGAATAGTTTTCATGATGGGGCGAGCCTTGCTTTTGTTTCCTTCTCCCACCGGGAGAAGGTGCCCCGAAGGGGCGGATGAGGGCGTGGATTTTCGGTTCGCAGATAGTTTCCGAGGGTTGGAATTTCCACGCCCTCATCCGGCGCTTCGCGCCACCTTCTCCCGGTGGGAGAAGGGAAATGCATCAGAACCACTTCCTGTCTTCGCCCGGGCCTTCGATATTGGAGACGCAGCGGCCGCACAACTCCGGGTGCGCCGCGTTCACGCCCACGTCGGTGCGATGGTGCCAGCAGCGCACGCACTTGGACTTGCTGCTGGGTTGGGCCAGCACGAACACTTCATCCGCATTGACTGCCGAGACGGCGACATCGCCGCTGATGAACAGGAAGCGGAGTTCCTCCGCAAGCGGCTGCCACTTCGCGGCTGTTTCCGCGCTCGCCGACACCGTGATTTCCGCATCCAGCGCCGCACCGATCACCCCATTGGCGCGCATCGGTTCAAGCACCTTGGCCATCTGCTCGCGCAGCGCCAGCAGCTTGTCGAAATCTTCGGCCGACAACGGCGCATCGGCTGGTAACGGCGATAGGCCCTGGTACCAAGTGGCGAACAGCACGTTGGCGACGCGCTCGCCGGGCAGGAAGCTCCATATTTCGTCGGCGGTGAAGCTGAGGATCGGCGCGATCCAGCGCGTGAACGCCTCCAGGATATGGAACATCGCGGTCTGCGCAGAGCGTCTTCCGCGCGAATCCTCCCGCATGGTGTACAGGCGGTCCTTGGTGACGTCCAGATACAACGAACCCAGATCGACGCTGCAGAAATTGAGCAGGGTTTGCACGATCTCAGCGAAGTCGTAGCGTTCGTAGGCCGCGACGATCTTCTGCTGAACTTCGAAGGCGCGATGCACTACCCAGCGGTCCAGCGCCACCATATCGGCGGGCCGCACCAAGTCTCGCGCGGGATCGAATCCATCGAGATTGCTGAGCAGGAAACGCGCGGTGTTGCGCAGGCGGCGGTAAGCGTCGGCGTTGCGCTTGAGGATTTCCTGCGACAGCGACATCTCGTTGCTGTAATCGGCCGAGCCGATCCACAGGCGCAGGATGTCCGCACCGAGCGTCTTCATGATGTCCTGCGGCTCGATGCCGTTGCCCAGGGACTTGGACATCTTGCGGCCGTTCTCGTCCACGGTGAAGCCGTGGGTCAGACATTGCCGGTAGGGCGCATGCTTGTCGATGGCCACACCGGTGAGCAGCGAAGACTGGAACCAGCCGCGATGCTGGTCGGAACCTTCTAAGTACAGATCGGCGGGTTTGCCGAAACCGCGCTCCAGCAGCACGCCTTCATGAGTGATCCCGGAATCGAACCATACATCCAGGATGTCGGTCGTCTTCTCGTAATCTTTGGCTTCTTCGCCCAACAGCTCGACCGCGTCCAGCGCGTACCAAACGTCCACGCCGCCCTGCTCTACCTTGTCGGCCACCGCGCGCATCAGTTCCACCGTGCGCGGATGCGGCTCGCCGGTTTCGCGGTGCACGAACAAAGTGATCGGCACGCCCCAAGTGCGCTGACGGCTGATGCACCAATCGGGACGGCCTTCCACCATACCGGCGATGCGTGCCTCTCCCCAGGCGGGATACCACTTCACGTGCTTGATCGCAGCTAGCGCATCGCGGCGCAGATGCGCCTGTTCCATGGAGATGAACCATTGCGGTGTAGCCCGGAACACCACTGGCGTGCGATGGCGCCAGCAATGCGGATAGCTGTGCTCCAGTTTGTGGAAGGCGAGCAGCGCACCGCTTTCGCGCAGAGCGTCGACGATGGCGTCGTTGGCCTTCCAGATATGCATTCCCGCGAGCACAAGCTCGCCGGCCGGCGGTGTCGATGGCAGGTACACGCCGCGCCCATCCACTGGATTCATCTGCGCGGCGGTGTACTTTTCGATCAAGCCGTATTTCTGCCCGACCACGAAGTCTTCCTGACCATGGCCGGGAGCGGTGTGCACCGCACCGGTGCCGTCTTCGGCGGATACGTGATCGCCGAGAATGACCGGGATCTCACGCTCTTCGTAGAAAGGATGCTTCAGCACCACGCCTTCCAGCGCACTGCCCTTGGCATGCGCGTGCGCCACCAGATCGTCGACGCCGTAACGCTGCAGCGCGCGCGCAGCGAGCGCTTCGGCAACCACCAGCCAACGCCGCTGGCCGTTATGCGCCGGCCCTTCGACCAGCGCGTAGTCCAGGTCCGGACCCAGCGACACCGCCAGCGAAGCGGGAATCGTCCATGGCGTGGTGGTCCAGATCGGCACCGCCACTTCCACGCCTTCCGGCACGGTCACGTCGAACGCGGCGGCCAAGGCTTTCGCATCGCGCACGGTGTAGGCGATGTCCACCGCCGGCGAAACCTTATCCTGATATTCGATCTCCGCCTCGGCCAGCGCAGAGCCGCAGTCGAAGCACCAGTGCACCGGCTTGGCGCCGCGCAGCAGGTGGCCGTTGGCCACGATCTTGGCCAGCGCACGGATTTCGTCGGCCTCGAACCTGAAGTTGAGGGTGAGATAGGGATTTTCCCAATCGCCGATCACGCCCAAGCGCTTGAAATCGCGTCGCTGGATATCGATCTGCTCGTTGGCGAATTCGCGGCATTTCTCGCGGAACTGCGCGGCGTCGAGTTTCACGCCGACCTTGCCGTGCTTTTTCTCCACGGCGATCTCGATAGGAAGACCGTGGCAATCCCAGCCCGGCACGTATGGCGCATCGAAACCCGCCACGTACTTGGACTTGACGATGATGTCCTTGAGGATCTTGTTGACCGCATGACCCAAGTGGATGGCGCCGTTGGCGTAGGGCGGGCCGTCGTGCAGCACGAACAGCGGGCGGCCCTTAGCGTTGGCGCGCAACTGCGCATATAGACCCTCGGCCTCCCAGCGCGCCAGCGTTTGCGGTTCGCGTTTGGGCAGGTCGCCGCGCATCGGGAATTCGGTGGCGGGCAGATGCAGCGTTGCTTTGTAATCCTGGGTCACGCGGTCGCTCGTAGTCGTTGTTCGGAAAGGAGGCGGCGCGCGGTTCCGGCGTCGCGTTGCATCTGCTCGGTCAACGAGGACAGATCGGGGAATTTCAATTCGTCGCGCAGCTTGGCGACGAATTCGACTTCTATATGGCGGCCGTACAGGTCGCCGTCGAAATCGAACAAATGCGCTTCCAGAAGAGGTTCGATGCCGTCGACGGTGGGACGCGTTCCGAAACTCGACACCGAGGCATGCGGACGTTCGCCCACTCCATGCACCCAGGTCGCGTAGATGCCGGAAAGCGCCGGCACTTTCGGGAAGCGCAGGTTGGCGGTGGGAAAACCCAACGTGCGGCCAAGTTGCTTGCCGCGCACCACGCGCCCGCCGATCGAATACGCGCGGCCCAGCAGGCGCGAGGCATCGGTGAAATCGCCGCTGCGCAGGGCTTCGCGGATGCGGGTGCTGGAAACGCGTTCGCCCTGCAGCAGCACGGGTTCGATCGCACCGGCGGAGAAGCCGAGCTCCCGGCCCATCCGTTCCAACAGTGGAAGGTCGCCGCCGCGCCGGTGGCCGAAGCGGAAATCCGGGCCGATCCAGACTTCGCGCACTCCCAGCCGCCCGATCAACAGCTTGCGTACGAATTCCTCGGCGTCCATGGCCGAGAGCTGCGCATCGAAGCGCAACAGGCCAACGCTGTCCGCGCCCAAGGCACGCAGACCTTGGTATTTGCCGCGCGCCAGAGTCAGGCGCGGCGGCGGCAGGTCGCGGGAAAAGAACTCGCGTGGCAGCGGCTCGAAGCTCAGCGCCACCGCCGGCAGCGCCAAATCCCGGGCACGCGCAACGGCGTGGCGCACCAGCGCCCGATGGCCCAGGTGCAGACCGTCGAAGGCGCCGATGCAGACCACGCTACCGTGCGGGAACAACGCCCCACCATCGACGTCACGAAACAGCCTGCTCATCACCATGAAGTATAGCCGGGAGCCCGCAACTCAATGCCGCCCATATCAGTGCTCGCGCAGGTCATGGGGACGGAAACCCAGCGCCACCAAGCCGATCAGATACACCGCACCGCCGCCGCAAACCAGCGCAGCCAGCCAACCGATGCGGTGCCATTTGTCCATGACGGTGAAATCCGGAACCCAATGCAGGCCCGCCAGCAGCACACCCGCCATCGCCGCGCAGGCAAGGATCAGGCGGATCAGATACTTTCCCCAGCCCGGCTGTCGCTGATAAACGCCGTCTCGTCGCAGCCAATACCAGAGCATCGCCAGGTTGAGATAGCTGGCCAATGCACTGGCAAGACCCAGCGCCAGATGCAGTCCGGGTACCGTCGCCAGCGCAACGAAGACACCCTGTTCCTGCACGTGTTGCGGAACCCACAGCTTGTAGAGGATCGCCAGGAAGAGCACGTTCAGAACCATGTTGGCGATCAGCGAAATCACGCCGGCGCGCACCGGCGTGCGCGTGTCCTGGCGGGCATAGAACGCGGGGAGCACCACTTTCACCAGCGCGAAGGCCGGCAGTCCGAAACTCAGTCCGAACACGGAAAGCGCGGTCATTTTCGTATGAAAAGCGGTGAACTTGCCGTACTGAAACAGGGTCGCCACCAAGGGTTCCGCCAGCAGCATCAAGCCCAACATGGCGGGGACCGCGATGATCAGCGTGGTCCGCAGGCCCCAATCCAGCGCGTTGGAAAATCCTGCCTTGTCGGTCTTCACGTGATGCCGCGCCAGCGCCGGCAGGATCACGGTGCCGAGGGCAACGCCAAATATTCCCAATGGCAGCTCCAGAAACCGGTCCGCTTGGGAAAGCCAGCTTTGCGATCCGTCGATCAGGTAGGCGGCGATCAGCGTATCCAGCAGCAGGTTGATCTGCGCCACCGACGAGCCGAACAAGGTGGGCACCATCAATTTCATGACCTTGCGTACGTCGGCGTTCTTCCAGCCCCAACGCGGCAAGGTCAGCAGATCCAGCCCGCGCAGGGCCGGCAGCTGGAACAAGAGCTGCAACACACCTGCTGCCAGTACCGCCCACCCCATCGCCAGAATCGGCACCTGCATCCGCGGGGCCAGCCACAGCGCGCCGACGATCATGCAGAGATTGAGGATGACCGGGGTCAGGGCCGGCAATGCGAACCGATGGAAACTGTTTAGCGCCCCGCCCGACAGCGCGGTCAGCGAAACGAACAGCAGAAAGGGGAAGGTCAGTCGCAACAGGTCGACCGTCAGCCCGAATTTCTCGGGGTTGATCGCGGCCCGCGGATTGAACAGGGCGGCCACTTCGGGCGTAAAGATCAGGCCCAGCGCCGTCACCAGCAGCAGGATGCCGCCCAGAGTCCCGGAGACGCGGGAGATCAGCTCCTTCAGGTCGGCGTGGGGTCGGGTTTCCTTCACCTCCGTGAAAACCGGCACGAAGGCCGTGGAGAAAGAGCCCTCGGCGAATAGCCGGCGCATGAAATTGGGGATGCGAAAAGCCACCCAGAAAGCATCGGTGGTCGCGTTGGCCCCGAATGAATAGTTGATGGCCTGATCCCGGACCAGGCCCAGCACCCGGGAGATCATCGTCATGCTGCTGAAAGAGACCAGTCCCTTCAGCATCCGGGGAGGACTCATCCGGCCGCTCCTTCCAGAGCCTGCTTGACCCAAGTCCTTGAATCCCCCATAATTTCGCGTTCGTTTTTCCGCATTCCGCCCATTACCGCTCCACCCAACGATTTCCTAGGATACCCACCGTGGCAAATATCAAGTCCGCCAAGAAGCGCGCCAAGCAGGCCGTCGTGCGCAACATGCGCAACACCGGCCAGCGTTCGATGCTGCGCACCGCCGTCAAGAAAGTGCTCAAGGCGCTGGACGCCAACGACGCCGCAGGCGCCCAGGCTGCCTTCGCCGTGGCTCAGCCGATCCTGGACCGCTTCAGCTCGCGCGGCCTGATCCACAAGAACAAGGCCGCTCGCCATAAGAGCCGCCTGACCGCCCGCATCAAGGCCCTGCAAGCCGCCTGATGCCGTGCCCCTGCTCCGGGCCATCGGCCCGGCGGCAGCACGAAAAAACCCGGCATTCGCCGGGTTTTTTGTTGCCCGGAAGACGACGGCCGGATCAGCCGGCATCGCGCGCTTCCTGTTCGTCCTCTTTGAGGCGGTCGAAGAACGCCATCACGTCCTTCATGATCGGCCAGGTGCCTTCGCGCGACACCGCCGACGTCACATACCAGGGCTGGGTCCAGCCTAGCTCGGCGATCACTTCGGCGGCGCGGGTCGCGGCTTCGTCCTCGAACATCAGGTCGGCCTTGTTCAGCACCAGCCAGCGCGGCTTCTGCAACAGCTCCGGATCGTGCCGTTCCAGTTCGTGTTCGATCGCACGCACCTGCTCGGCCGGCGAGATTTCCACCCCACCCTCCATCGGCGCCATGTCCACCAGGTGCAGCAGCAGGCGGGTACGCTGCAGATGGCGCAGGAACAGCGCCCCCAGCCCGGCACCATCGGCCGCGCCCTGGATCAGGCCGGGAATATCGGCGATCACGAAGCTGCGGTGCGCCTCCACGCTGACCACGCCCAGATTCGGGTAGAGGGTGGTGAACGGGTAATCGGCGACCTTCGGAGTGGCAGCCGATACCGCACGGATGAAAGTGCTCTTGCCGGCGTTGGGGAAGCCCAGCAGGCCAACGTCGGCCAGCAGTTTGAGCTCCATTTTCAGGGTGCGCGCCTCACCTTCATCGCCTGGCGTGGCCCGGCGCGGCGAGCGCGTCACCGAACTCTTGAAGTGCATGTTGCCCAGGCCGCCCTTGCCGCCCTTGGCCACCAGCAGCCGATCGCCATGCTGGGTCAGATCGCCGATCAGCTCGTCGGTGCCGACGTTGGTGATGGCGGTACCCACCGGCACGCTGATCACCAGGTCGTCGCCGCCCTTGCCGTAGCGCTGCTGGCCCATGCCGTTCTCGCCGCGCTGGGCTTTGAAGATGCGCTGGTGGCGGAAGTCGACCAGGGTGCTGATGTTCTCATCGGCCTCGATCCACACGCTGCCGCCAGTACCGCCGTCGCCGCCATCGGGACCACCGAGTGGAATGAACTTCTCGCGACGGAAGCCGATGCAGCCATCGCCGCCATTGCCGGCTATGACATCTATTTCTGCTTCGTCTACGAGTTTCATAAGATTTGATTCGGGAAGTTGGTTTAGGAACAGCTAGATATCTTCAGCATCGTCATCCCAGCGGCTTTCAACAGCCGAATGGCTGGTCAAGCTGGGATCCATCTTGATCTTGATGTGGCCTTGCGCCTGCGGATCCAGAACAAAGTCAAAATGGATCCCAACTTTCGCTGGGATGACGATCTTACTAATACGCCCGCGTTTTGATTTGACGATTGCCGGAAGAGAAACGAAAAGCCCCGCACGCGGCGGGGCCATTCGCTCGTTGACGCGAAGACTTACGCCTCGGCGACGACGCTCACGGTGCGGCGCTTTTTGGCGCCCTTGACCGAGAACTCGACCTTGCCGTCGACCAACGCAAACAGCGTGTGGTCGCGACCCAGGCCGACGCCGGGGCCCGGATGGAACTCGGTGCCGCGCTGACGCACGATGATGTTGCCGGCGTCGATCGCCTGGCCGCCATAAATCTTGACGCCCAGCATCTTCGGATTGGAGTCGCGGCCGTTGCGCGAGGAGCCTACGCCCTTTTTATGTGCCATGACTTATCTCCTTACTTACTGTCACCACCGGCGATGCCGGTGATTTCGATTTCGGTGTAATGCTGCCGGTGACCCATCTGTTTCTTGTGGTGCTTGCGGCGGCGGAACTTGATGATGCGCACCTTGTCGGCGCGACCATGGGACTTGACGGTAGCGGTGACGGAGGCGCCTTTCAGCGCGTCGCCGAGCTTGACGCCCTCGCCGTCGCCCAGCATCAGGATCTGATCGAACTTGATTTCCTGGCCGGCTTCGGTCGTGAGCTTCTCGACGCGAATCGTCTCGCCCGTCATCACGCGGTATTGCTTACCGCCGGTGACTAGAACTGCGTACATGGGTGTTTCCTTCTGTAGTTATTTTATTGACCCTGCCGCCATCGAGGGCGGACAGAAGCGGAATTGTAAGACTTCCAATGACTTACCGTCAAATAGCCCGCTGATGCCGAACGCAGGGGCGCCTCGCCAGTTGGTATCCGAAATTACGCATCGGAACAGCCATAATTCCAATGCAATCACATACTTAGAGTGATTGTTGTCACATTAACCTTATGGGATTACAGGGGAATCACACGTGAACACAGAAACATTGGACAACCTCGTACATGACGTAGCGGAGCGTTTTGGTCTCAGCACCGACAAGGCCCGGCAATTGATGGGGGTGCTCATCGCCTTGATTTTCGACAGCAAGCGTGGCGGATTCGCCGGATTTGCCAGCCTGTTCTATCAAAAAGGCCTTGGCAGCCTGGTCCAGTCCTGGATCGGCACCGGTAGCAACGAATCCATCAGCCCGGGCCAGGTGGAAAGCGTGTTCGGGGCTCCCTTGCTTAGCGCGATCGCCGGCAAACTGGGAGTGGACAGATTGCTTACTGCCAGTGCCATCAGCGGTCTGCTGCCCAAACTGGTCAACGAACTGACGGTAGGCGGCAAGGCCCCGGCCGGTATCCCGGAAACCCTGAAAAGCTGGGTGGTCGGCGTGAGTCATTGGCTCGGTGATCTTGGCAATTTCGGTTGGGGTGCACTGACAACGGGAGCCGCTGCGGTAAGCGGAGCGGTCGCTGGAGGTGCACGCGCCATGGGCAACGCCGCCGATGCCACCGCTCATGCTGTCGAGAAATCAGGCAGAGGACTGGGCAAGCTGTTGATGTGGCTGTTGTTGGCTGCGGCGCTGGTCGGCGCCTTCCTGTTCTTCAAAGGTTGCAAGAAGGAGGCTGCGACCCCACCGGCGGAAACAGCTGACATGCCGGTGCAAATCACTGCTCCTGCGGCCCAGGCCAACCCGCGTTTCGGCTTTGAGAATGTGGGCGGAAAGGCCACGATTAGCGGCCAGGTCGCAAGCGACGCCGAAAAATCCAAGCTGATGGATGCCATTACCGCGACTTTCGGCACAGGCAACGTCGACGGCGATATTACGGTCGACGCCAATACTACGCCAGCGGGATGGTTGGACAAGCTGATCGCCTTGCTGCCCGACCTGAAAGCCAGCGGCGCCAAGCTCGGCTTCGACGGCGACAGGGTCTATATCGATACTTCCGCACTTCCGGAGGCCGAGCGTTTCGTCCTGTCGCAAAAGCTCCGCTCCGCGTTTAGCGGTTTCGAAATCACCGGCCTGTGGGACAAGGCGCTGGCCGCTTTCGCTGCGCTCAAGCCAGGCGCATCGGCCGATGACCTGGTCAAGGCACTCAACCTGTCCAGCATCTATTTCGATACGGACTCGGCGACCATCACTCGCGACAGCCTGGAAACCCTGACCAAGGCCGCCGAGGCGATCAAGCTGGCGCCTGCCGGCACCCGCATCGAAGTGGGCGGCCACACCGACAACACCGGCGATGCGTCGGCCAACATGCATCTGTCGCTGGACCGCGCCAATGCGGTGACCGCCAAGCTGGTGGAACTGGGCGTGGACGGTGCGATGCTGTCCGGCAAGGGTTACGGCCAGGACAAGCCGATCGCCGAAAACGCCACCGAGGAAGGCAGGGCCCGGAACCGCCGTATGGAGTTCGCGGTGATCGAATAGCCGCTGACCGGTTCCGTTGTCACTGAGGGGGCGCTTTTGCGCCCCTTTTCCATTGTGAAGGCGTCGGCCCGACGCCATTGGCAATTCTGCCATTTGCCCCCATATCGTGAAGCCGCTACGCTCCCCTGTTGGCTTCACGGACCCCCACCCGATGGCTATGGACTTCATCCGCATTCGCGGCGCGCGGACGCACAACCTCAAAAACATCGATCTCGACCTGCCGCGAGACAAGCTGATCGTGATCACCGGCCTGTCCGGGTCGGGCAAGTCGTCGCTGGCCTTCGACACCATTTACGCCGAAGGACAGCGCCGTTACGTGGAATCGCTGTCGGCCTACGCGCGCCAATTCCTGAGCGTGATGGAGAAGCCCGACGTCGACCATATCGAGGGGTTGTCGCCGGCGATCTCGATCGAGCAAAAATCGACCTCGCACAACCCCCGCTCCACCGTCGGCACGATCACCGAGATCTACGACTATCTGCGCCTGCTGTATGCACGCGTGGGCCTGCCGCGCTGCCCGGACCACGGCTATCCGCTGGAGGCGCAGACCGTCAGCCAGATGGTGGACCAGGTGCTCGCCCTGGATGGGGATCAGCGCTACATGATGCTGGCGCCGGTGATCCGCGAACGCAAAGGCGAACACGCCCAGGTCTTCGACCAGCTGCGCGCTCAGGGTTATGTTCGCGTGCGAGTGGATGGCGAGCTCTATGAGATCGACGCGGTGCCCGCACTCGCATTGCGCCAGAAGCACACCATCGAGGCGGTGATCGACCGCTTCAAGCCGCGCGAGGACATCAAGCAGCGCCTGGCCGAAAGTTTCGAGACCGCATTGAAACTCGGCGACGGCATGGCCTCGGTGCAGTCGCTGGACAACGCCGAAACCGCACCGCTGCTGTTTTCGTCCAAGTACAGCTGCCCGGTTTGCGACTACTCGCTGCCGGAGCTGGAACCGCGCCTGTTCTCGTTTAACTCGCCGGTCGGCGCCTGCCCGACTTGCGATGGGCTGGGCGTCGCCCAGTTTTTCGATCCGGCGCGCGTGGTGGTGCATCCGGAACTCTCGCTGTCCGCCGGCGCGGTGCGCGGGTGGGACCGGCGCAACGCCTACTACTTCCAATTGATCGCTTCGCTGGCCAAGCATTACCAGTTCGACGTGGATGCGCCATGGCAGTCGCTGCCGGAAAGCGTGCGCCAGGCCGTGCTGTACGGCAGCGGCAGTGAGCTGATCACCTTCACCTATCTGACCGATTCCGGCGGGCGCAACCAGCGCAAGCACAAGTTCGAAGGCATCGTGCCGAACCTGGATCGACGTTACCGCGAAACCGAATCGGCCGCGGTGCGCGAGGAACTGGCCAAATACATCAGCGACCAACCCTGCCCCGACTGCGGCGGTGCACGGCTCAATAAATCGGCGCGCAATGTGTTCGTAGCCGATAGGGCGCTGCCGGAACTGGTGGTACTGCCGATCGACGAAGCGCTTGCGTTCTTCCACGGACTTTCGCTGCCCGGCTGGCGCGGCGAGATCGCGACCAAGATCGTCAAGGAAATCGGCGAACGCCTCGGTTTCCTGGTCGATGTCGGACTCGATTACCTCACTCTGGAACGCAAGGCCGACACACTGTCCGGCGGCGAGGCGCAACGCATCCGCCTGGCATCGCAGATCGGCGCCGGCCTGGTGGGTGTGATGTACGTACTGGACGAGCCCAGCATCGGCCTGCACCAGCGCGACAACGAACGCCTGCTGGGCACGCTGACGCGTCTGCGCGACCTGGGCAATACGGTGATCGTGGTGGAACACGACGAGGACGCGATCCGCGCCGCCGACTACATCCTCGACATCGGTCCGTATGCCGGCGTGCATGGCGGCGAAATCGTGGCCGAGGGACAGCTCGCCGATATTCTGAAAGCGCCGCGCTCACTGACCGGCCAATTCCTATCGGGCAAGCGCAGGATCGAAATCCCGACCTTGCGCCACAAGCCGAACCCGAAGATGACCCTGCACCTGCGCGGCGCCAGCGGCAACAATCTGAAGGATGTGGACCTGGATATCGCCGCAGGCCTGTTCACCTGCATTACCGGCGTATCGGGCTCCGGCAAATCCACGCTCATCAACGACACGCTGTACACGCTGGCGGCCAACGAGATCAACGGCGCTTCGCACAAACCGGCGCCGTATCGCGAAGTGGAAGGCCTGGACTTGTTCGACAAGGTCGTGGACATCGATCAGTCGCCGATCGGACGCACGCCGCGATCCAACCCGGCCACCTACACCGGCTTGTTCACTCCTCTGCGCGAGCTGTTCGCGCAGGTACCCGAATCGCGCGCGCGTGGTTATTCGCCGGGACGTTTCAGCTTCAATGTGCGCGGCGGCCGTTGCGAAGCCTGCCAGGGCGACGGCCTGATCAAGGTCGAAATGCACTTCCTCCCTGACGTGTACGTGCCCTGCGACGTTTGCCACGGCAAGCGCTACAACCGCGAGACGCTGGAGATCACCTACAAAGGCCACAACATCAGCGACATCCTGGAGATGACGGTCGAGGACGCGCTGAAGCTGTTCGAGCCGGTGCCCGCGCTCGCTCGCAAGCTGGAAACCCTGATCGATGTGGGCCTGAGCTATATCAAGCTGGGGCAGAGCGCGACCACGCTGTCCGGCGGTGAGGCGCAACGCGTGAAGCTGTCCAAGGAACTGTCGCGTCGCGATACCGGACGCACGCTCTACATCCTGGACGAGCCGACCACCGGCCTGCACTTCCATGACATCGAGCACCTGCTGGCGGTGCTGCACAAACTGCGCGACGACGGCAACACCATCGTGGTGATCGAACATAACCTGGATGTGATCAAGACCGCCGACTGGGTAGTGGACCTGGGTCCAGAAGGCGGCCATCGCGGCGGACAGATTCTGGCCACCGGCACGCCCGAACAGATCGCGGCCAATCCTGTTTCGTACACGGGCCATTTTCTGTCTAAATTGTTGCCGAAATCGAAGGCGGCCAAGGGCGAGAAACCGGCTGCCATGGCCAAGCCCGCCGTATTGCCGCAGCGCAAATCGGTGCTCAAGCAGATTGCGAAGGATGCTAAGGCGGCGGCGAGCGCGGCGAAGAAAACCGCGGTGAAAAAGAAGGCCGCCAAGTGACGGATCCGATTGACCCCTCGCGCGACTTGGTCGCGCGCGTGGTCGTCAGTGTGCGCTGGGGCGACATGGATGCGTTCAACCATGTCAACAACGCGCAATACCTCCGTTATTTGGAAGAAGCGCGGGTGCAATGGCTTGCCGGCATCCCCGGCGTGTCGCTGACCGACCGCATCGCTCCGGTGCTGGTGGCGAGCAACCTCAACTACCGGCAGCCGATCGAATGGCCGAACGAGATCGTAGTGGAGTTATTCGTCGAAAAAATCGGCAACAGCAGCCTGACCATGGGCCATCGGATGCTGTCGTCGGCTGATGCGTCCGTGCTGTATTCGGACGGTAACGTGGTGATGGTGTGGATCAATACGCGGACTGGACAGAGTGTGCCGTTGCCGGAAGCAATAAAGGCTGCGCTGGCCTGATGTTTCCCTTCTCCCAATGGGAGAAGGTGGCGCGCAGCGCCGGATGAGGGAGTGGAAATTCTCGGGCCTTCAAACTTTCATTACAAACGGACGATCCATTCCCTCATCCGCCCTTCGGGCACCTTCTCCCGAAGGAGAAGGGAAGCATCGTCAGGGCGCCGGCTTCCGCACCACCAGCTCGGACAGAATCTCCCGCCCGTCCTGCAGCTTGAAACTAACCACCACCTTGCTGCCTTCCTTCAACGGCGCGCGTGGCTGCATCAGCATCAGATGCAGTCCACCCGGCTTGAGCGTTGCCGAATCGTCGGGCGCGATCCGCAATTGCTCGAGCTCGCGCATCCGGTTGACGCCGTCCACGTTGCGGGTCTCGTGGATAGACACTTCGCCGAAGGCCGGGCTGCTGGCCGACACGATCACCGCCGGCATCGGACAGGGATTGGCGATGCGGCCGAACCCGGCCATCATCGGCATGGCCGCGGGCGGCAGCCGCACCCAACCCTCTTTCATCGCAGGCACGCACTCTTTCGCGCTGGCCTGCAACGCGCCGGCAGCCAGCAACAGTGTCAAGGCCCACTTCGCGAGCACCCGCTTGGAATGATGTCTTTTGTCCATGCGCTTATGATATCCGCCGAGCCCACCGGAGAAAGTGAATGACCGCACTTGTCGAAATCATCGCTCACGGCGCGATCCGCGAGATCCGTCTGGCGCGCGCGCCGGTCAACGCGCTCAATACCGATCTGTGCCGGGCGCTGATCTTGGCGTTGAATACGGCAGTGGCCGAAGGCGTACACGGCATCGTCCTGTCCGGCAACGAGAAGGTATTTTCAGCCGGCCTGGACGTGCCGCATCTGATGTCGCATGGCGAGGACCGGCATGCCCTGCTGGACAGCTGGCACGCCTTCTTCGGCGTGGCCCGCACGCTGGCCGAATCGCGGGTGCCGGTGGTGGCCGCGTTGACCGGGCACTCCCCCGCTGGCGGCTGCGTGCTGGCCCTGTGCTGCGACTACCGGATCATGGCGCGCAGCCCCGACCCCGCGCGGCCGTTCGCCATAGGCCTCAATGAAACCCAGGTCGGACTGGTGGCGCCGGAGGGCATCCAGCAACTGCTGCGCAGAGTGGTCGGCATCTACCGCGCCGAGCGCCTGCTGGTGGCCGGCGAACTAGTGCCCGCGGATCGCGCCTTGGAGATCGGCCTGATCGACGAACTGGTCGCCGGCAACGAAGTAGTGCCACGCGCAGTGGCCTGGTTGCAACGGTTATTGCAGCTACCCACGCATCCGATGCTGCAGACCCGCAGCATCGCCCGCGCCGACCTGGCGGCGGCGCTGCACGCCGACAATATCCAGATGGACCGTTTCATCGAGGCTTGGTATTCGCCGGATACACAGACGGCCTTGCAGGCGCTGGTGGCGAAGCTGGGCAAATAGGTCGGGGCTACGTCCCCGACTCGGGGAAGACGATTTCCGTGCGTCGGGGGCGTAGCCCCGACCTACGCACCGGTAGCTATCGGCCGCGACGGATCGCTGATCCAGCCGCTCCAGGAGCCCGCGTAGACCCGCGCGCCGTGCAGGCCGGCGTGCTCCATCGCCAACAACAGATGGCAGGCGGTGACGCCCGAGCCGCACATCACCACGACTTCTTCCGGGTCGCGTCCGGAAAGCATCGGCGCAAGCTGGCCATGGAGTTCGGCGGATGATTTGAAGCCGCCATCGTGCAAACTCTGCGAAAACGGATAGTTCAACGCACCGGCGACATGGCCGGCGACTGGATCCAAAGGCTCCACCTCGCCACGAAAGCGCTCTGCGGCGCGAACATCGAACAGCCAGCCCGCAGGCTCGCCCTGGCGCGACAGCACTTCCTCGGCATCGGCGATCGCGGTGCGATCGAATCGCGCGGGATACACTGCGACTTCATCGACGCGGGTGGTTTCGCTGGTTTCCGGCAGCTGGCCGGCGCGCCAAGCGCTCAGCCCACCGTTCAGTACCGCGACGCGCTCGTGCCCCAGCAATTTCAGCAGCCACCAGAATCGCGCTGCCGCCATGCTGCCATCGCCCGCGTCGTAAACCACGACTTGATGATGGGGCCCAATACCCCATTGACCGAGCTTGCAGGTGAAATCTTCCTCTTCCGGCAACGGATGTCTGCCCTGTCCGGTCTTGCGCAGGTCCGAAAGGTCCTGATTGAGATCGGCATACACGGCACGCAGAATATGCGATCGCTCGTAACCGTCGCGACGCAGCGCCGAGTCGGTGAGCGAGAATCGCGCATCGACGATGCGCAGGTCGGCGTTGTCGAGTTCGGCGGCCAAGGACTGCGGCTCGACCAGGGTGGTCCATTTCATGCGATGCCCGCCAATCGTTCGCGCAGGTTGAACAGCATCGCCGCGGTCGCGCCCCAGATGCGCTGGCCCGGCCAGTCGTATTCCAGGACTGCACGGCGGCGTCCGCGGTAGTCCACTTCCACCCGGCGCAGGTTTTCCGGCGCCATCAGGAAATCCAATGGCACTTCGAACACGTCCGCCACTTCGTCCGGATTGGGCACCGCGACGTAGGCTGGATCGATCACCGCCACCACCGGCATCACCCGGAAACCGCTGATGGTGGTGAAAGGATCGAGGAATCCGAGCGGGGATATCTGCTTGGCGGTGAGCGCGATCTCTTCGTTGCTTTCGCGTATCGCCGCCGCGATCGGGTTGAGATCGCTGGCTTCTATGCGACCGCCTGGGAAACTGACCTGTCCGCCATGGTGGCGCAGGCCATCGGTGCGGCGGGTGAGCAGGACCTGGGTGCCGTGCTTGCGCGGCACCAGCCCCGCCAGCACCGCCGATTCGACCGGCGGCCCCGGAGGCAGCAGATCGACCAGTTCCTCGTGGTTCCACCCTTCCCGCGTCGGCATAGCGGTCAACGGGTGCAAGGCCCCCAGCAAAGCCTCGCGCTCGCGCAGCAGCGATTCGAAACCCGCGCGCGACTGCTCGCGTCCGGGCAGGACCGACTCCATCAAACGCAGGCGTTCGTCATCGTTCATTTGCGACCAACGGGCAATCTCTGCGGTCGTCCGTAGACAACCTTGGCACAGCCCGTCGTCAGCCAGGGTACAAACGCCGATGCACGGGCTGAGCACGGCGCGGTAAGCGGAATTCATGGAATCGGACACCAACCGAAGCATACCGCCTGCAGAGCGCGCATTGCCCGGAACAAAAAACAGCACTTCAGAAAAAAGCTACGCCGGCACTGGGCCGGCGTAACCGAACTTCACAATCTGCGTACGTGGATCCCCGCCTTCGCGGGGATGACGCAATGGCAAAGCCCTGCGCTTGCGCGCAGGGGCCATTGCGTCACTTGACGCTGACCAACTTGACTTCGAAAACAACGGCCTGGTTCGGACCGACCGGCGACTGCGGCGTATTGCCGTAGGCCTTGTCGGCAGGCAGCACCACTTCCCAGCGCGCACCGGTGGGCATCTGCAAGATGGCTTCGCGCAGACCCGTCAGCGGGATATCGCTGACCTTGATCGCCATCGGAGCCGGTGCCGTGGTCTGCCCTTGCTGCGGGCTGAAGGTATCGACGAAGGTACGGCCGTCGCTGAGCGAACCCTTGTACTGCATGGTGATGTTGCTGGCCTGGGTCGGCTTGGCGCCGCTGCCCGCTTCGATCACGCGGTACTGGATGCCACCCGGCAAGCTCTGCACGCCGGCCTTGCTCTTGTTCTGGGCCAAGAAGGCGTCGCTCTTGGTCTTGTTCTCGGCCGAAGCCTTGTCGAACGCGACCTTCGCTTTTTCCATCTGGCGCTTCTGCATGGTTTCCACCGCGGTACGCAGCTGCGCAACCGGAACGGTGGGCTCCTTCTTGCCATAGCCTTCCTGCAAGGCCTTGATGACCGTATTGATGTCGACGGCTTCGCCGCTTTCGACAAGGTTGCGGCCCAGGTCGTAACCGAGCGCGTAGCTCAGTGCATTTTTGTCGGGCGCCGGCGTGGTTTGCGCGAAGGCGGAGCCGGCTACCAAAGTCATGGCCGCAAGGGTGGCGGCGAGCAAACGCAACTTCATTATCAACAAACCTCCAGTTATGGAATGGGGCGGTCGAACCGCCCCAGTAGGACGCGCTAGGATAGCCGTCGGGGGGCTTAACCGCCAGTGACGACAGGGCCTGTGACCCCCTCCCAGGCCCGAAGTTCCGCCTGATTCCTCTCCCTACCAACAGCGACCATGACCGACTCCCCCCCTACCACCAGCGTGACCACCGACGTGCAGGCCGGCATTCGCCGCATTACCGTCAACCGTCCCGACAAGCTCAATGCGCTCAACGGGGCCACCCTGGACGCCCTGTATGCCGCCTTCAACGAAGCCGCCGAAGATCCTGGCACAAGGGTGCTGGTGCTGACGGGGGCTGGCCCGAAGGCGTTCGTCGCCGGGGCGGATATCGCCGAAATGTCGGACCTACGGCCCACCGAGGGGCGTGATTTTTCGCTGCGTGGCCAGCGCCTGATGCGCCGGATCGAGACCATGCCCAAGCCGGTCATCGCAATGGTGAATGGATTTGCACTGGGCGGGGGGCTGGAGCTGGCCATGGCCTGCCATCTGCGGATCGCGGCCGATACCGCCAAGCTCGGGCAGCCTGAAATCAACCTGGGTCTGATCCCCGGGTTCGGCGGCACCCAGCGTCTGCTGCGCCTGGCGGGACGCGCCGCCACGCTGGAGCTCTGCCTGCTCGGCATACCCGTCGATGCCGCGCGTGCGTTGCAGCTGGGCATCGTCAACCGCGTAGTCGCTGCGGCCGACCTGGAAGCCGAAACGCTCAAGATCGCAGAACAGCTCGCGCACGCAGCGCCGCTGGCGCTACGTGGGACCCTCGATGCGGTGAACGTGGGCGGCGAATGCGCCATCGAAGAGGGTCTGCAATACGAGACCGCGCAATTCGGTCTGATGTTCTCTACCGACGATATGCGCGAAGGCACGCGTGCGTTTCTGGAACGCCGTAAGCCGGTTTTCAACGGACGCTGAGTGACTCCAGGAGCCTCCGACACCAATGCGGCACACGATTGCGCACGCGCAGTCCGGCTTGTGGAATATCTGCAGGCCGATGACGTCGATGCCGCGATAGAGGCCGGCTTGATGGATTTCGTCCCCTGCCCGGCCTGCGACCGGGTGCTGGCGACCCGGCTGGTCGAAGCCCAGCGAAAACTGCGGAGCGCGTGGGCGGCACGCGATCGCTATCGGGCGCGCAATGCGCGTCTCGCCAAACGCGCCGCCGAACGCGATGCCAGGCGTGCGGCTCCCGCCATAGAGAAGAAGAGCGCGTTGCCTCCGGCCGCCGCCGCGATCCTCGCGCGTGCCAAGGCGAAAGCCGCGGAGCGCGGCAAGCCATGAATGCCACGCAAAAACGCAGCAGGACGTTGAAACCCGACGAAGTGCGCGAACTATTCTCGCGACTGGCCGAGCTCAATCCCCATCCCACCACCGAGCTGGCCTACACCACGCCGTTCGAACTGCTGGTAGCGGTGATCCTGTCCGCGCAAGCCACCGACGTAGGCGTCAACAAGGCCACGCGAAAGCTCTATCCGGTCGCCAATACGCCCGCGGCCATTCTCGCGCTGGGCGAAGATGGCCTGAAGCCTTACATCGCCACCATCGGCCTGTTCAACGCCAAAGCCAAGAACGTCATCGCCACCTGTCGCATTCTGGTGGAGCAACACGACGGTGAAGTGCCCCGCGACCGGGCCGCGCTCGAAGCTCTGCCCGGCGTGGGCCGAAAAACCGCCAATGTAGTGATGAACACCGCCTTCGGCGAAGCCACCATCGCGGTCGACACGCATATCTTCCGCGTCTGCAACCGCACCGGACTCGCCCCCGGCAAGGACGTGCGTGCGGTCGAAGACAAGCTGATGAAGGTAGTGCCAGAGGACTACAAGCAGGACGCGCATCATTGGCTGATTCTGCACGGTCGCTATGTATGCAAGGCGCGCAAGCCCGACTGCCCGCAGTGCATCATCCGCGACCTGTGCCGGTTCAAGGACAAAACCGTCGCCTGATGCGGTGGAATCGCCTGCCGCCGGCGCGGCCTCGCTAACTCAGCGCCTATCTACCGTCGCGGGCCGGCTGATTCTGCACGGTCGCTATGTGTGCAAGGCACGCAAGCCCGATTGCCCCAACTGTGTGATCCGGGATCTGTGCCGATTCAAGGACAAGACTCCCGGAGAGGCAGGCTAGAGGTTCCGGACCGCCCGATCAGGCCTTGCTTGCGGACTCCGCGAATTGCGCCGCGATGGTCTTTGCGCTCTCCTTGCGCTCCGAGTAGCGATCCGTCAGCGCAGCCGCATGCGGGCGCAGCAGCAAGGTGAAGCGCATTAGTTCCTCCATCACATCGACGATACGGTCGTAATAGGCCGAGGGACGCATGCGCCCGCTTTCGTCGAATTCTTGCCAGGCCTTGGCTACGCTGGACTGGTTGGGAATAGTGAACATGCGCATCCACCGTCCCAGGATACGCAGCGTGTTGACTGCGTTGAAGGACTGCGAGCCGCCCGAAACCTGCATCACCGCCAGCGTGCGTCCCTGGGTGGGGCGTATCGCACCCATGGACAAAGGCAACTGGTCGATCTGCGCCTTCATCAGACCGGTGATCTGGCCATGGCGCTCCGGGCTGCACCATACCTGTCCTTCCGACCACAACGACAGTTCGCGCAATTCATGCACCGCCGGATGGTCGTCGCCCTTCACCTGATCGGGGAACGGCAAATCGACGGGATCGAAGATGCGGGTTTCGGCACCCAGCGACTGTAGAATCCGCGCGGCTTCCTCGGTCGCCAACCGCGAGAACGAGCGTTCGCGCAACGATCCATAAAGCAGCAGAATTCGCGGCGCATGGCCTGGGTCGCCCTCACGCCACAGAGGCACCAAGTGCTCTCGCTGCAATGCGGGAAATGCGCCGGGGTTCTCGAGCAAGCGCAGGCGAGCTCGCGTAATAGTGGAATGCATCAGGTTCATCGGATCGATTCCTGTCGAACGCGAACCGCCGCCAAAGCGGAGTTCGGGAAATATGGACACCCCATCAATAAGTAAGATGGATGCGGCTGCGCGGGAACGAACATGGTTACTCCGTGCCGCGTATGAGATGCCCTTGTGCATCCACCACTTGCTCTCCGTCTTCCTTGGCGAAGGCGCCGCGCTGCGGTAGCGGCAACAGGTCCAGCACCCGTTCGGAAGGACGGCACAGCGCCACGCCCAATGGCGAGACCACGATGGGTCGATTGATCAGGACGGGATGCGCGAGCATGGTATCGAGCAGCGCTTCATCGCCCAGCGACGGGTCGTCCAGTCCGAGTTCGCGATATGGCGTGCCTTTTTCGCGGATCAGTTCGCGGATCGGTATGCCCATGCGTTCGATCAACGTGGCGAGCAGCGCGCGGCTGGGTGGCGTCTTTAGATATTCCACGACATGCGGCTCGATACCGGCGTTACGGATCATCGCCAAGGTGTTGCGCGACGTACCGCAGTCCGGGTTGTGATAGATGACGATGTCGATCGGATTGTGCTCCATGCTGGTTCCGCGGTTGTTTGATAGTCATGGGCTTCCCGGAATCTGGAAGGAGGAATGCGGATATCAGGCGCCGCGCTTGCGCGCCGTTTTCCCGACCGCTGGCCTGCATTGCGATGGATCGCCCGCACAGCAGTTCTCGGTCAGGTAGTCCATCAGGCCCTGTATGGCCTCGAAATTCGCGCGATAAGTGATGCTGCGGCCGACTTGGTCGGCGTCGATCAAGCCCGCATGCATCAGCGTTTTGAGGTGGAACGACAAAGTGGAGGCGCTCATCTCCAAACCCGTGATCATGTCGCCCGGAGTGGCTCCCGACGGGCCTAGCCGCACCAGATAACGAAATATGGCGAGACGGGACTGCTGCGCCAGAGCGGCGAGGTTCAGGACTGCGGATTTTATTTCCATACTTCCATGATAATTGAATTATTAGCCTTTACAAGCCCGCCGCTGCCTTGCGCAAGGACGCCGGATAATTCAGAGGGAGAGAGGTCGCGCGCGGGTCGCTTCTCATCTATCGAGCGAGGCGCCGCAAACTAAAAGTGTCACGACAACGAAATAAGACAGCTTTGTCACAATAACGCAAAGTTCACGGACTAGCCTGCGCGGCATCTTCCCACGCCCGAAGGGCTTTCCCATGAAACTGTCGCGTTCCACTCTGTCCCTCGCCCTGCTTGCGGCGTTGGCCGCTCCCGCCGCGCACGCCGAAATCGCCATCGACGTGATCGGCGGTTCGGAAGTCTCCTTCGAAGGTCTGGTGCAGGCCGACTACGACTACTTCGACAACGATTTCACCAATTACAACGGCGATCTGCCGGACGGCGACGATTCGGACAACGAACTACGCCGCGCCGAACTGGTGCTCAAGGGCAAGGGTCCGGGCAATATCGAATGGGTGCTGGGTTACGACGCCAAGGACGACAAGTTCCTGGACGCGAACGTCAAGTACAAGTTCGGCAACAACGCCAACCATTTCATCCAGGTGGGTCAGTTCAAGCAGCCGGGCGCGTCGATGGAAGAACTGTCCAGCACCAAGAACAATGACTTCATCGCCAAATCCTCCATCACCAACAGCCTGGGCACGCCGCGCCGCGTCGGCTTTCAGTACAACTACGGCGACACCAACTGGGCCTTGACCGCCAGCTATTTCGGCCGCGAACTGACCCGCAACCGCGAACATGGCAGTGGTTACGCCCTGCGCGGCTACTGGGCGCCGATCAACGAAACCGGCAACATCCTGCACTTCGGCTTATCGTATCTGGATAGGGACACCGACGCCGATTTCCTTCGTCTGCGCGCCCGTCCGTTGGCCGACCTGACGCCCATTCGTTATGTGGATACGGGAAGCACCGGCCTGCGCAACAGCGACCGCGTCAGCAATCTCGGCGCCGAAGCGCTTTGGGTCACCGGGCCGTTCAAGGTGCAGGCCGAGTACATGAAGACCGACGTGCAGCGTTACGGCGGCTTCGATGATTTCAGCGGCGACGGCTTCTATGTCTCCGGCTTGTGGAACATCTCCGGCGAAACTTGGGGCTACAAGTCCGGCGTGCCGGTCACCAACCTTCCGGACGATCCGAACAAGGGCCTGTGGCAGGTCGGTCTGCGTTACGACACCCTGGATCTGAACGACGGTGGCGTGGCTCCGGGCGCGACTCCGACCGCGGCGCCGATCGTCTCCGGTGTCCTGGGCGGCAAGATGGACTCTTGGACCGTGGGCGTGAACTGGTACTGGCGCTCCAACTTCAAGTTCATGCTGAACTATGTGATGGTCGAACAGGAGAAGTACAACAACGCCGTGGGCTTCCGCCGGGTTGTCGACGACAATCCGAACATCCTCGAAGCACGCGTTCAGTTCTACTGGTAATAGCTCTGGCTGTTTAAGGCAGCAAACGAAGCGCGGCGAAAGCCGCGCTTCTTCTTTGGGGCAAATTAAATGCCCGCTCGTTCGTCATTTTTCTGTCGCATTCACGACATCCCGCTGTCACACAAACGTCGTGAAATGCCCGCCAACGGCTGCCTAGCCGTGCGTACCCACTTCCAGGAGCCATCCGTGTTCAACTCCCTCAAATCCCGCGTCGCGGTGCTGGCCCTCGCGGCGGCATTCTCGACCAGTGCAATGGCCGCCGACGTCACCGGCGCCGGCGCCTCGTTCGTGTATCCGGCCATGTCCAAGTGGTCGGCCGACTACAAGAAATCCTCCGGCAAGCAGGTCAACTACCAGTCCATCGGCTCCGGCGGCGGCATCGCCCAGATCAAGGCCGGCACGGTCGATTTCGGCTCCTCCGATGCGCCGTTGAAGCCCGATGAGCTGGCCAAGTTCGGCCTGGCGCAGTTCCCGTCGGTGATCGGCGGCATCGTGCCGGTGTTCAACGTGCCCGGCGTCGCTGCCGGTGCGCTGAAGCTGGACGGCGAAACCCTGGGCAACATCTTCCTGGGCAAGATCACCAAGTGGAACGATCCGGCCATCGTCGCCCTGAACGGCGGCGTGCAGCTGCCCGACACCAAGATCACCGTCGTGCACCGCTCGGACGGTTCGGGCACCACCTTCAACTTCGTCAACTACCTGTCCAAGGTCAACAGCGAATGGAAGACCAAGGTCGGCGAAGGCACTTCGGTTAAATGGCCGGTGGGTATCGGCGGCAAGGGCAACGAGGGCGTGGCCGCTTACGTCAAGCAGATCAAGGGCGGCATCGGCTACGTCGAGCTGTCTTACGCGCTGCAGAACAAGATGGCCTATTCGCGCATGAAGAACTCCGCCGGCAATTTCATCGTGCCCAGCGACGACAGCTTCCAGGCCGCCGCGAACAGCGCTGAGTGGGGCTCTTCCAAGGACTTCTACCTGGTGATGACCAATGCCCCGGGCGCCGATTCCTGGCCGATCACCGCCACCAATTTCATCCTGATGTACAAGCAGCCCAAGAACGCCGCCGGCGCCAAGGGCGCCAAGGAATTCTTCCGCTGGGTCTACAAGAGCGGCGATGCCCAGGCCAAGGCCCTGGGTTATGTCCCGCTGCCGGCCGCGCTGGTGCAGCAGATCGAAACCTACTGGTCGCAGAACATGGCGTATTGAACGACGGGTCTCTCTCCCCCCAAGGTCGTTCGAAGGGCGCGGACCGCGAAGTCCGCGCCCTTTTTCTGTCTTCCGCATCGAAAAGACGCCATCTTGGGATTCCGAACGGCGCGACCACTCAAAATATCCGACGCTCAATCCGCGCAAAAGCGGTAAGCGTTGGCGTCACCAGACATGCCTGCATCGCGAAGACCCCCTGCCCATACGGGTGACGAGCCGCACAAATACGGCGTCATACGCCTGTAACAAAAACATCATTTCATGACGTACCTGCTGGCGATATCGTCGGCACCGTCGTCATACGGAGTCACCACCATGAACCTGAAGCCGGCACGTATCGCCCTGCTCACTCTTTCCGTCGCCCTGGTCCTGGCGGCCTGCAAGCCTTCGGACAAGGCAGCGCCGACCACCGGCGCGCCCGAAGCCGGCGCCCCCACTGCCGGCGCGGCAGCCAACCCCAATGCAGCCGAGATCTCCGGCGCGGGCGCGTCCTTCATCTATCCGCTGGTCTCCAAATGGTCGGCCGACTACAACGCCGCCACCGGCGCCAAGGTCAATTACCAGTCCATCGGTTCCGGCGGCGGCATCGCCCAGATCAAAGCCGGCACCGTGGATTTCGGCTCCACCGACAAGCCGCTTTCTCCTGAAGAGCTGGCGCAGTCGGGCCTGGGCCAATTCCCGTCGGCCATTGGCGGTGTGGTTCCAGTGATCAATGTGGAAGGCCTGCAGCCCGGCCAACTGAAGCTGACCGGGGCGCTGTTGGCCGATATCTTCCTGGGCAAGATCACGACCTGGAACGACACGGCCATCGCAGGCGCCAATCCGGGCGTGGCTCTGCCGGCCGGCAAGATCAGCATCGTGCATCGCTCGGACGGTTCGGGCACCACCTTCAACTTCTCCAACTATCTGTCCAAGGTCAGCCCGGAATGGAAGACCAAGGTCGGCGAAGGCACCTCGGTGCAATGGCCGGGCGGCGTGGGCGGCAAGGGCAACGAAGGCGTGGCCTCGTACGTGAAGCAGATCAAAGGTTCGATCGGTTACGTGGAACTGGCCTACGCCTTGCAGAACCAGATGCCCTACGCCTCGCTGCAGAACGCCGCCGGCAACTACGTGCAGCCGAATGCGGAAACGTTCGCCGCCGCGGCCGCCAGCGCCGACTGGGCCAACGCCAAGGACTTCAACCTGGTCATCACTAATGCGCCTGGTGCGAATGCATGGCCGATCACCGCCACCAACTTCATGCTGATGTACAAGCAGCCGAAGGACGCCAAGCGCAGCGCCGACACGCGGGCTTTCTTCAAATGGGCCTTCGAGAACGGACAGGCGCAGGCCAGCGAACTGCATTACGTGCCGCTGCCGCCTGAACTGGTGAAACAGATCGAGGCGTATTGGGCCAGCGAGTTCAAATGACGAGTTGGCCCGCGTGAAACGCGGCTTTGCCAACTCGTCATCCCCGCGAAGGCGGGGATCCAGCGACTTGGCTTCTGTCCGGCAAAAAGCAAAGTCACTGGGTTCCCGCCTACGCGGGAATGACGAGCACTAAGGAATCCATGAACGCTATTTCCGCCCCGATCCCCGCTTCCAGTACCCGCGACTCGCGCGATACGCGCAACGACCGCATTTTCCGCTGGGTGCTGACCGCCACCGTAGCCTTCGTGCTGGTGGCGCTAGCCACCGCCGCCCTGTCCATGCTGTGGGGCGGACGCGAAGTACTAGAGACGGAAGGCTTGAGCTTCTTCTATTCGTCGGAATGGAACCCGGTCGAGAACAAGTACGGTGCGCTGGCGCCGATCTACGGCACCATCGTCACCGCCGTGATCGCGATGCTGATCGCGGTACCAGTCAGTTTCGGCATCGCTTTCTTCCTCACCGAGGTCGCCCCGCGCTGGTTGCGCGGTCCGGTAGGCACGGCCATCGAACTGCTGGCCGGCATTCCTTCCATCATCTACGGCATGTGGGGCCTGTTCGTGCTGGTGCCGGTGATGACCGAATACGGCACGCCCTGGCTCAACGACCATATCGGCACCATTCCCTATATCGGCGTGTTCTTTCGCGGCCCGCCGCTGGGCATCGGCGTGCTGACCGCCGGTTTCGTGCTGGCGATCATGGTCATTCCCTTCATCAGCTCGGTGATGCGCGAAGTATTCCTGACCGTGCCCCAGCGATTGAAGGAATCGGCCTACGCGCTGGGTTCGACCAAATGGGAAGTCAGCTGGGACATCGTGCTGCCTTACACGCGCTCGGCGGTGATCGGCGGCATCTTCCTGGGCCTGGGCCGTGCGCTCGGCGAGACCATGGCCGTGGCCTTCGTCATCGGCAATACGGTCAGCCTTTCCGCTTCACTGCTGGAGCCGGGCACTACCATCGCCGCCTTGATCGCCAACGACTTCGGCGAAGCCACCGAAACCTACCGGTCCGCGCTGCTGCTGCTGGGCTTCGTGCTGTTCATCGTCACCTTCATCGTGCTGGCGATAGCGCGCTACATGCTGATGCAACTCTCGCGCAAGGAGGGCAACTGATGAGTACGAACAAAGCCGCCGCCGGTCTTTACCGCCGCCGCAGCATCGTCAACGTAATCGCGCTGGTGCTGTCCTGCGCCACCGCGCTGTTCGGCCTGTTCTTCCTCGCCTGGATCCTGTGGACCCTGATCGCAAAGGGCATTTCCGGCATCAACGTCAATCTGTTCACGCAGATGACTCCGCCGCCGATGCAGGAAGGCGGTCTGGCCAACGCTTTCTTCGGCAGCGCGGTGATGTGCGGACTTGCGATCGCGATCGGCACGCCGCTGGGCGTGCTGGCCGGTACCTGGCTGGCCGAATACGGCAATGCGCGCAAGGCTGGCACCATCGTGCGTTTCGTCAACGACATCCTGCTGTCGGCACCGTCGATCGTGCTGGGCCTGTTCGTGTACACGCTCTTCATCATGCAGTTCGGCGGCGGCTTCTCTGCGCTGGCCGGCGCGCTGGCACTGGCATTCATCGTATTGCCAGTGGTGGTGCGCACCACCGACGAAATGCTGCGCCTGGTGCCCTCGCAAATGCGCGAAGCGGCGCTGTCGCTGGGCGTGCCGCAGTGGAAGGTGATCGTGCAGGTGCTGTACCGCAGCGCCTCGGCCGGCATCGTCACCGGCATCCTGCTGGCCCTGGCGCGCATCAGCGGCGAAACCGCCCCGCTGCTGTTCACCGCCTTCGGCAGCCAGTACTGGAATTCCAACGTGCTGCAGCCGATAGCCAGCGTGCCGGTGGTGATGAACCAGTTCGCAGGCAGTCCTTACGAATCCTGGCAGACGCTGGCCTGGGCCGGCGCATTGGTCCTGACCGTATTCGTACTCCTCATCAGCCTGAGTGCGCGCGGCATTTTGCTGCGCAACAAAATCTCCAATGACTAATCTCTTTTCGGACCCGGCCATGAACGACGTTCAACGCAACGATTCCATCCAGCGGATCACCACGGTGACCACGGACCGCGGTGCGATCCCGCCTTCACCGGTGAAGCTGGAGGCCAAGGGGTTGGATTTCTACTACGACAAATTCCATGCGCTGAAAAGCATCAACCTGGAGATTCCGGAAAAGCGCGTGACCGCGCTGATCGGTCCCTCGGGCTGCGGCAAGTCGACCCTGCTGCGCATCTTCAACCGCATCTACGCGCTGTACCCGAAGATGACGGCGAAAGGCGAAGTGATCCTCGACGGCGAGAATATCCTCGACGCCAAGTACCCGATGAACCGTCTGCGCAGCAAGGTGGGCATGGTCTTCCAGAAGCCGGTGCCGTTCCCGATGACCATCTACGAAAACATCGCCTATGCCATCCGCCACCACGAAAACATCTCCAAAGCCGACATGAACGACCGCGTCGAACACGCGCTCAACCAGGGCGCGTTGTGGGGCGAGGTGAAGGACAAGCTGGGCCAAAGCGCGCTGGGCCTTTCCGGCGGACAGCAGCAGCGCCTGTGCATCGCGCGCGCGGTCGCGCTGAAGCCCGACGTGCTGCTGCTGGACGAACCGACTTCCGCGCTGGATCCGATTTCGACCAGCCGCATCGAGCAGTTGGTGGAGGAGCTGAAGAAGGACTACACCATCGCCATCGTCACCCACAACATGCAGCAGGCCGCGCGCGTTTCCGATTACACCGCTTTCATGTACCTGGGCGACCTGATCGAACACGATGTGACCGCCAACATCTTCTCCAGTCCGAAGAAGCAGCAGACCGAGGACTACATCACCGGCAGATTCGGATAAGAACCTCTGCCTACGAATTCGATGCACAGCCAGGAATCATCATGAGCACTCAACCGCACGAACACATCGTCAAGAGCTACGACGAAGAACAGCGCCGCCTGGTCGGCGAGATCCTGCACATGGGCGGGATGGCCGTCGCCCAGTTGGAGGCCGCGCTGGACGTGGTCGAACGCCGCGACGACCGCGCCGCGCAGCGGATCATCGCCAACGACGTCGAGATCGACAAACTGGAAGCCAAGATCAGCCACGACGTCATGCAACTGGCGCTGCGCGGACCGATGGCGCGCGACCTGCGTGAGATCCTGGCGGGCCTGCGCATTCCTTCCGACATCGAGCGCATCGGCGACTACGCGGCCAATGTGGCCAAGCGCTCCATCGCGCTGAACGTGTCGCCCCCTGTTCCCCACACCACCAACCTGCGCGCATTGGGCCGGCTGGCCGCGCGCCAGGTCAGCGACGTCCTAGAGGCCTATCGCGAAGGCGACGCGGACCGCGCCTTGATGGTGCGCGCACGGGATGCGGAACTGGATGCGCAGTACACCGCCCTGTTCCGCGAACTTTTGACCTACATGATGGAGGATGCGCGCAACATCACTCCATGCACGCACTTGCTGTTCATGGCCAAGAACCTGGAGCGCATCGGCGACCACGCCACCAACATCGCCGAGAACATCTGGTTCCTGGTGCATGGCGACCAGCCCCTGCCGCCGCGCGACAAGCGCGACGACACCAGCACCACCGGCGCGGTCTGACAGCGCCGGCAGCATGAATCAGGAATAACCAGAACAGGGGACGGCGAACCCTTTCCCGCCCTACCCCTCTCTTTTGTCACTGTCAGGCATGGCGCGACGGCGGCATGCTCCAGTCACGGAGAGGAAATGAACAGCGCATTCGCCAATACCGACGATCTGGCCGCCGCCCGTGCCGGCGATCTTGCTGCTTTGCAGCGCGTATTGGTTTTGTCGCGGCAGAATCTGCGCCGTTACGCCGAATACCATTGCAATATCAACGACACCGAGGATGCGGTGCAGGAAAGCATGATCCTGGTCTCGCGCCGGATCGGCGATTTGCGCGTGCTGGAATCCTTCGCCTCCTGGTTGTTCCGCATCGTCAAGCGCGAGTGCAACCGCCTGAAACGCGGGTTACGCATGCTGACCGGAGATGCGATCACCGAGGATATCCAGCCCACCTGCAGCTTCGAGCCGGTGGAACTGCGCCACGACGTTGCCGCGGCATTGGAGTCGCTGCCCCCGCACTACCGCGAGGTCATCCTGTTGCGTGACCTGGAAGGCTATTCCATCGAGGAACTGGCGCAACGCCTGGGACTGAACCGGGAGGCGGCCAAATCCCGCTTGCACCGGGCACGCGTGTTGACCCGCGAATATCTAATGCCTGCGGGTTCCCCATGAGCACCGCATCCGCCCCTGTGCCAGCTCGGCCAACCGATTGCGCAAACCCCGGGTTGCCGCAGTGCACACAGACCACCAACCCTTCACCGCTACACTTCCACCACAACCCGCGGCCAACCCGCATCCCCAGGAGCAATGCCATGAGCAAGTCCAATCAGAAACCCGTTTCTCTCGCCCTCTCCGCCGCTCTCGTCGGTGGACTGGCGCTGTCGGCTTCCGCGTTCGCCATGCAGCCGTTGGCCCAGGGTTACCTGTTGTCGGCTACCGCCGCCGATGCTGGCGAAAAGGCCGCCGAAGGCAAGTGCGGCGAAGGCAAGTGCGGCATGGAGAAGGTGGATACCGACAAGGACGGCAAGGTCTCGCGCGCCGAGTTCACCGCCGCCCACGCCGACAAGGCCGACAAGTTCGACGGCATCGACACCAATAAAGACGGCTTCATCGATGCGGCCGAACACAAAGCCCATTCGGAAGGCAAATGCGGCGAAGGTAAGTGCGGCGCGGACAAGAAGAAGACCGACGCCAAGGCCGAGCATGCCGAAGGTAAGTGCGGCGAAGGCAAGTGCGGCGGCAGCATCTGATTTTCGCCAGCACTGATCGCCTGCGCTGATCGGATGAAAGCGACCCTGTCCGCTGCCAGTGCTGGAATAGGCCTGCGGCGCGCCCTGCTGGGCGCGCTGCAGGAAGCGCCCGCGGGCGCATTCGATTTCCTCGAATGCGCCCCGGACAACTGGATCGGCATCGGCGGCAAGTACGGTGCGGCGCTGGAGCAATTGTCGGCACGCACTCCGCTTACCTGCCATGGACTTTCCCTCTCGCTTGGTGGCGTTGCGCCGCTGGATGAGACTTTCTTGGCGCGCGTGCGTCGCTTCCTGGACCGCCACCAGGTCGCTCTTTACAGCGAACACCTCAGCTATTGCACCGACGACGGCCATCTCTACGATTTGATGCCGATCCCCTTCACCGAGGAGGCCGTACGCCACGTCGCCGCGCGCATCCGCCGCGTGCAGGACGTGCTGGGCCGCCGCATCGCGGTAGAGAACGTCTCCTACTACGCCGCACCCTACCGGGCCATGGACGAAGTGGATTTCGTCAACGCAGTGTTGGCCGAAGCCGACTGCGACCTGTTGCTGGACGTCAACAATATCTATGTCAACGCCATCAATCATGGCTACGACGCACACGATTTCCTGACGCGCATGCCGACCGCGCGCATCGCTTCGTACCATATCGCCGGCCACTACGACGAAGCGGACGACCTGAAGGTCGACACCCACGGCGCGGCGGTCAAGGAAGACGTCTGGTCGCTGCTGCAGAGCGCTTATCGCCTGCATGGCGTACATCCGACGCTGCTGGAACGCGACTTCAACTTCCCGGCGATGCCGGTGTTGCTGGCCGAAGTGGAGCGCATCCGCGACCTGCAGCGCGCTGCCGCTCTTCAAGTGCCGCTTTCCGCCCATGGCTGAAACGCTGCGGCAACAGCAATTCGAGCTGGCCGCGCACCTGCGCGACCCCGCTACCCATGCGCCGCCTGCCGGCCTGGAGGATCGCCGCCTGTCGATCTATCGGGAGTTGTTCTTCAACAACATCGAAGGACTGCTGTCCGGCAACTTCCCCGTCATCCGCAAGACCCTGGGCGAGCAACGCTGGCGACCGCTGGTGCGCGAGTTCTACGCACGGCACCGCAGCCGCACGCCGCTATTCGCGGAAATAGGGCGCGAGTTCATCCGTTTCCTGCAGGAGCGTGCGGAACACGGCACCGACGATCCGGCCTGGCTGGCGGAACTGGCGCACTACGAATGGGTGGAGCTGGGTCTGCAGATCGCCGACGACGAGCTTCCTGCCCACGATGCGAACGGCGATCTGCTCGCCGGCATTCCGGTGCTGTCGCCGCTCGCCTGGTCCCTGGCCTATGTCTGGCCGGTGCAGCATATCGGTCCGGACTACCAACCCGAGGCGCCGCCCGAAGCGCCAACGCTGCTGCTGGTAAGACGCGATGCGCAGTACGACATCCGCTTCGCGGAAATCTCGCCGCTGGTGTATCGCCTGATCGAAATCCTGCGCGCGGGCGAGCGCAGCGGCCGTTTGGCGCTCGAACAACTGGCCGGGGAAGCCGGCGCCACCGACCCCGGATCGGGTCCGGGGCAGGCTCTGCCCGCTTTCGTCGAGCAAGGCCACGCCATGCTGGTGCGCATGCACGAAGAAGGTACGATTCTGGGCGCCGCTCCGTAACGGCAGCGGAAGACCGCTTGCGGGCTCTGCTACGCTTGCACCGATGACGAGCCCAGACGAACCATTGCCGATCAGCCCCATGTCCCGCCGTTTCCGCGGCTACCTGCCCGTGGTCGTGGACGTGGAAACCGGCGGCTTCGACTGGAATCGCCACGCGCTGCTGGAAATCGCGGTGGTGCCGATCGATCTGGATGAAAACGGTGCGTTCGCCCTGGGCGAGACTGCCAGCGCCCATCTGATTCCTGCGCCCGGTACCGACATCGACCCGAAATCGCTGGAGATCACCGGCATCGTGCTGGATCACCCGTTCCGTCTGGCCAAGCCCGAGAAGGAAGCGCTGGAGCATGTGTTCGCGCCGGTGCGCGCGGCGATGAAGAAGCATGGTTGCCAGCGAGCGATACTGGTCGGGCACAACGCGCACTTCGACCTGAATTTCCTTAATGCCGCGGTGGCGCGTTCCGGGCACAAGCGCAATCCATTCCACCCCTTCAGCGTCTTCGACACGGTCACCATGGCCGGCATGGCCTACGGCCAGACCGTGCTGGCCCGTGCAGTGCAGGCTGCGGGCATGGAATGGAATGCGGACGACGCGCATTCGGCGGTCTACGATACCGAACAGACCGCACGGCTGTTCTGCAAGATCGCCAATGCGTGGCCGAAACCCGCCACGCAGCCATGATCCGCAACGCCAACAAAGGCGACTTCGACAGCATCCTGGCTTTGAACCAGGAAGCGGTCCATTTCACCAGCCCCATGGATCTGGCGCGCCTGACCCATCTCGACACGCAAAGCGCTTATCACCGGGTCATCGAGCTGGACGGCGAAGTGGTCGCTTTCTTGCTGGCGTTGCGCGAAGGCGCGGACTATCCCAACCCCAACTACGGATGGTTTTCCGAACGCCTGGACAGCTTCCTCTATGTCGACCGCATCGTGATCGCATCGACGCAGCAGGGCAAACGGCTGGGACAGGCGCTATACGACGACTTGTTCGCCTATGCGAGACAGCAAGGTATCGGTCAGATCGCTTGCGAGTTCGATGTCGAACCTCCCAATCCCGTTTCGCAGAAGTTCCACGCCCGTTATGGTTTCACCGAGATGGGCACGCAATGGGTCGCAGGCGGAAGTAAGCGTGTTTCGCTGCAGGTGGCTCCGTTGCTACCCGAGTAAGGAATCGATCTGCGCTGCGGGAAACGCCTCATGAAAACTAGGGCGCGCGTATTCCGTACTTTTCCAGGATTTCCCGTACCCGATCGAGCGGAATCGCCTCGACCGTCTGACCGTTGCCGGAGACCGTCGTCGCCATGAACAGCGAGTTGTAGACCGCTTCCTCCACCGCATCGACGCTGGCCTGGAAAACGGCGCTCATTTCTTCGTTCGCAAGCTCGGTGGTGGTATGCCGCGGCGCGTCGAATGGACGGCGCACGGAAGCTGCGGTCGAAAAAGCGAGCGCATAGTCGCCGCTGCCGTTCGAAGCTGAACTTCCGGTGCGGCCAAGCCCCATCATCGCGCGCGAAGCCACACGCGTCAGGTTGCGGTCGCCTATCGGCGCGTCGGTGGCGATGATGATGATCACCGAACCGTCGCCGCGATCGTCGGCAGGGCCGGCAGCGAACGGCGATACCGGCGTCGTTTGCGAAGCGACGGCATTCTGGAAGGAATAACGGCCGAGTTCGCGACCGACCGGTGCACCGGCCACTTGCAACACACCGCCGAAGTTGCTCTGCACCAGCACGCCCACCGTCCAGCCGCCCAGTGACGTGGGCAACACCCGCGACGACGTACCGATGCCGCCCTTCCACCCGAAGGCCACCGTACCGGTGCCCGCGCCCACGCTGCCCTCCTCTACGGGTCCGCCACGCGCGCCTTCCAGCGCATCGCGTACCGCCTTCGCGGTGACCGGCCGGGAGCGGATGTCGTTCAATCCACCGTCGTTGGTTTCGCCGACCACGGGATTGATGGACCGCACCTGTTGCATGTCCGGCTGCTCGAGCATCCATGCCGCCATGGCGTCGGCCGCTTTCCACACGCACAGCGTGCAGGTAAGGAGGATGGGCGTTTCCAGCTCGCCCAACTCGTTGAGCTGCGTGCTGCCGGCGAACTTTCCGAATCCGTTGCCGACATGCAGCGCCGCCGGTACGCGCGAACGATAAAGGTTGTCGCCATGCGGAAGAATTGCGGTCACGCCGGTGCGCACCTTGTCGCCTTCCTGCAAGGTCACCTGCCCCACACGCACGCCGGCCACGTCGGTGATGGCGTTGAGTTTGCCGGGGGCGAAGATGCCAGGAGCGACGCCAAGGTCGCGAGCGCGGGTGCGTTGCTGGGCTTGCGCGAAGGTCGAAGTGGTGGAAAGAAAAGCCAATGCCGCGAAAGCCGCGAATCGGCCGAACGCGAAAATTTCCCTACGCTTCACCAGCATGCGCTCGCTCCTACTTGCGTTGGCGTACGGCCTCGAACAAAGTCACGCCCGCGGCAACGGAGACATTGAGACTCTCGATGTCTCCGGGCATCGGAATTTTCACCAGCCCGTCGCAATGCTCGCGCGTAAGCCTACGCATGCCGTCGCCCTCGCCGCCCAACACTAGAGCCACATTGCCGCGCAAATCGGTGTCGTAGAGCGACGCTTCCGCTTCGCCGGCCAGGCCGTAGATCCACACACCGAGCTGCTGCAGGTCGCGCAGGCAGCGCGCCAGATTGGTGACCGGGAATACCGGCAGGCGATCGGCCGCACCGGCGGAAGTCTTGCGTACGGTCGCGTTCACCGGCGCGGACTTGTCCTTGGGGATCACCACCGCGGTCGCGCCTGCCGCCGCCGCGCTGCGCAGGCAGGCGCCGAGGTTGTGCGGGTCCTGCACGCCATCGAGCACCAGCACCAGCGCCCTACCCTCGGCGGCTTCGATCAAACCGGCCAGTTCGCCCTCGTCCCAGGTTTTCGCCGCGGCATAGCGCGCGACCACACCCTGATGACGGACCGAGCCGCCGACGCCATCCAGCGCCTGTTGGGTGACGCGGCGCACTTCGATGCCCTTGCGGCGTGCATTCTCTTCGATCTCGGTGATGCGCGAATTCTTGCTGCCGGCTTCCAGCAATATTTCTCGCACATTGTCGGCATCGTTCTCGATGGCCGAAGCCACCGCGTTGATGCCGGCGATCCATTGATTCTGCTTGCTCATGAGGCTCTTGTCTTTTGATTCCCTTCTCCCACTGGGAGAAGGTCGAAGCTGCCGTCAGGCAGCTGAGGGGAGGGCGGATGAGGGAGTGGATTATCAGCGACAGCGAACTTTCACCGACAAGTCATTCCCATTCCCTCATCCGGCGCTACGCGCCACCTTCTCCCGATGGAGAAGGAAGCAACGTCAATACTTCTCTTTCTTCCGCTTCGCCGGCTGCCCACGTGGCGGCAATCCCTGCACCTGTTTCTCTTCGGCCAGCTTGAAGTCGATCTTGCGTTCTTCCAGGCTGGCCTTCAGCACCACGATGCGCACCGCGTCCCCGAGACGGAACGACATGCCGCGGCGCTCGCCGGATAGCGTCTTGCGGATCGGGTCGAAGTGGTAATAGTCGTGCGGCAGCTGAGTCACGTGGACCAGACCGTTGACCTTGGAATCCTTCAACTCCACGAACAGGCCGAAGCTGGTCACCCCGCTGATCACGCCATCGAACTGCCCGCCCACGTGCTGTTCCATCCAGGCGGCGCGATAGCGTTCATCGACCTCGCGCTCGGCCTCGTCGGCACGGCGCGCGCGCTCCGAACATTGCAGCGACAAGGCCGCCATCTGGTGTTCGGAATAGAGGAACTTCGCCGGTTTGCCGCCGGTCAGCGCGTACTTGATCGCACGATGCACCAGCAGGTCCGGATAGCGGCGGATCGGCGAAGTGAAGTGCGCATAAGCCTCCAGCGCCAAGCCGAAGTGCCCGGCATTGGCGGGCGTGTACACGGCCAGGCTCTGGCTGCGCAGCACCACCGACTCCAGCAACGCTACATCGGGACGCTCGCGGATTTTCTTCAGAAGTTGGGTGAAATCGCGCGGTTGCACTTTGGCCCACGGCGGCAGGCTCAGCTTGAATTCCTTCAGGAACTCCAGCAGGTCGGCGTACTTGGATTCCGGCGGCCGGTCGTGCACGCGATACGGTGCGGGAATATGCGCGCCCAGCAGATACTTCGCCGCTTCCACGTTGGCCGCGATCATGCATTCCTCGATCAGCTTGTGCGCATCGTTGCGCAGCAGCATCCCGGCCTGGGTGACTTCGCCGCGATTATCCAGCTCGAAACGCACTTCGGAGGTCTCGAACTCGATCGCGCCGCGCTTCTCGCGCGCCTTGGCCAGCAGGTGGTAAAGCTCGTACAGGCGTTCGACCTGGGGAAGTTGCGCGCCGATGGAATCGCGCGCTTCCGCGTCGTTCTCGCCGACCGCATTCCAGACCTGGTCGTAGGTCAGGCGCGCATGCGAGCGCATCACTGCCTCGTAGAACCGGGATTGGGTGACTTCGCCCTCGTTGTTCACCTGCATATCGCAGACGAAACACATGCGGTCGACCTTGGGGTTCAGCGAACAGATTCCGTTGGAAAGCGTCTCCGGCAGCATCGGCACGACGAATCCGGGGAAGTACACCGAGGTCGCGCGCTTCTGCGCTTCCTCGTCCAGCGGCGTGCCGGGTTGCACGTAGTACGAGACGTCGGCGATGGCGACCACCAGGCGGTATCCCTGGCGATTCTTGATACGCAACCCCTGGCGATTGCTCTCGCAATACACCGCGTCGTCGAAATCCTTGGCGTCGGCGCCGTCGATGGTCACCAACGGCATGTCGCGCAGGTCCACGCGCCCGGCCACCATCTTCTCTTCCACCACCAGCGGCACAGCGGCGGCCTGATCCAGCACTTGCTGCGGGAACTCGTGTGGGATCTCATGCCCGTGGATGGCCGCTTCCACCACTAGCGAAGGCGTCAGCTTGTCGCCCAGCACCGCGACGATGCGGCCCATCGGGGGACGCCGCGCGTCCGGCGTCTGGGTCAACTCGGCGACGACCAGTTGGCCATCCACTGCATCGCCACGCTGGTCCGGTGGGATCAGCACGTTGCGCTGCACGCGTTTGTCGTCGGGAACCAGGTAGCTCATGCCGGCTTCCAGGGTGAAGCGGCCGATCAGGCGCGACAGGCGCCGTTCCAGCACTTCCACGATGCTGCCTTCGCGGCGGCCGCTGCGATCGATGCCGGTGACGCAGGCCATCGCCCGGTCGCCGTGCATGACCTTGCGCATTTCGTTGGGCGGCAGGAATAGGTCGTCGCCGGTCCCTTCATCCGGTCTGAGGAAGCCGAATCCATTGGGATTGGCGATAACCACGCCAGGAATCAGGTCCATCTGCTTGGCCGGGGCGAATCCGCCGCGGCGGTTCTGCAGCAACTGGCCATCGCGGACCATGGCGCCCAGGCGCTTGCCCAGCGCATCGAAACGGTCGGGCGCGGTCAGCCCGAGGCTGGCCGCCAGGTCTTCAGCGGTCTGCGGCCCTTCGGCGGCAGCCAACTCGGCCAGGATGGCTTCGCGACTGGCGATGGGATCGGCGTAACGTTCCGCTTCGCGCGCCGCGTGCGGGTCGTCGCGGAAGTCGCCACGCTGCCCGCGTTGCGGCGGACGGGGTTGCCTGGAGACGGGGGGAGGGCCTTTCCTTGCCGATGCGGGTTTGCCTGCCGGCAGGTCCGGCATCCACGGTGGCAGCTTCGATTTGGGCGCAGCGCCCGCTTTTTTTGCTCTTTCGCCCTGCTTGCCGGGCTTGCCCGTCGCGGGCTTGGACCCGCCTTTCGTTGGCTTCTTCGTCATGCCGCCATGTTACACCCCGACTGAATACGGGCCGTGATCGCGCAGGCATCCGTTGACATACCACCGCGCAATCCGGAGAATGCGCGCCCTGCACCTGCCCAGGTGGCGGAATTGGTAGACGCACTAGCTTCAGGTGCTAGCGGGGGCAACTTCGTGGAGGTTCGAGTCCTCTTCTGGGCACCAAGGTAAAAAGCAAAACCCTCGCGCAAGCGGGGGTTTTTGCTTTTGGGGCGTCTTGAGCCTGCGGCGCGACGGGTAGAATCATCGTCACGATTCACCGATTGCACCGGAACAATGACCGAAACCATCCGCCCCACCTTCCACGGCTTCGAACAGATCCCCCTGCGCGAATACGCCGAACGCGCCTATCTCGACTATTCGATGTATGTGGTCCTGGACCGCGCCCTGCCTTTCATCGGCGACGGCCTGAAGCCGGTGCAACGACGCATCATCTACGCCATGAGCGAGCTGGGCCTCAATGCCACCGCCAAGCCCAAGAAATCCGCACGCACTGTGGGCGATGTGATCGGCAAGTTCCATCCCCACGGCGACAGCGCCTGCTACGAAGCGCTGGTGCTGATGGCGCAGCCCTTCTCGTACCGCTATCCGTTGATCGAGGGCCAGGGCAACTTCGGCTCGCCTGACGATCCCAAGTCGTTCGCGGCGATGCGCTACACCGAATCCAAACTGACCCCCATCGCCGAAGTGCTGTTGGGGGAACTGGGCCAGGGCACCGTGGACTGGACGCCCAACTTCGACGGCACCCTGCAGGAACCGACCTGGATGCCGGCGCGGTTGCCGCACTTGCTGTTGAACGGCACTACCGGCATCGCCGTCGGCATGGCCACCGATGTGCCGCCGCACAACCTCAACGAAATCGTCAGCGCCTGCATCCGTCTGCTAGACGACCCGCAAGCCACGGTCGCCGACCTGTGCGAACACGTGCGCGGTCCGGACTATCCGACCAGCGCCGAGATCATCACCCCGGTCGCCGACCTGCGCGCGATCTACGAGACCGGCAACGGCAGCGTACGCGCCCGCGCCACCTTCCTCAAGGAAGGCCAGAACATCGTCATCAACGCGCTGCCCTATCAGGTATCGCCGTCGAAGGTGATCGAGCAGATCGCCGCGCAGATGCGCGCCAAGAAACTGCCGTGGCTAGAAGATATCCGCGACGAATCCGACCATCTCAATCCGGTGCGCGTGAATCTGATCACCCGCTCCAACCGGGTCGATGCCGAACAACTGATGGGCCACCTGTTCGCCACCACCGATCTGGAGAAAAGCTACCGCGTCAATCTCAACATCATCGGTTTGGACGGCCGTCCGCAGGTCAAGAACCTGCGCACCCTGCTCACCGAGTGGCTGGTGTTCCGTACCGATACGGTCACTCGTCGCCTCAACCACCGACTGGAGAAGGTCGAGCGCCGCCTGCACCTGTTGGAAGGCTTGCTGGTCGCCTTCCTCAATTTGGATGAAGTAATCCACATCATCCGCACCGAAGACGAGCCCCGCGCTGCCTTGATCGCGCGCTTCCAGTTGAGCGAGGAACAGGCCGACTACATCCTCGACACGCGCCTGAAGCAACTGGCGCGCCTGGAGGAAATGAAGATCCGTGGCGAACAGGACGAACTGGACGCCGAACGCGACCGCCTGATGTCCACCCTCGCCTCCAAGGCCAAGCTGAAGAAGCTGATCAAGGACGAACTGCTGGCCGACGCGAAGAAGTTCGGCGACGCGCGCCGTTCTCCGCTGATCGCGCGCGAAGCGGCGCAGGCGCTGGACGAGACCGAACTGGTCGCCAGCGAACCGATGACCGTGGTGCTGTCGGAGAAAGGCTGGATCCGCGCGGCCAAAGGCCATGATGTGGATGCCGCCGGCATGTCCTATCGCGATGGCGACAGTCTGATGGCCGCGGTGCGCGGCCGCAGCACGCAGCAGGTGGCCTTCCTCGACTCGGAAGGCCGCAGCTATTCCACCGCCACGCATACGCTGCCCTCGGCGCGCGGCAACGGCGAGCCGCTCACAGGCCGCTTCTCGCCCGCTTCCGGCGCCTCGTTCGTGGCCTTGGCGACGGGCGACAACGATTCGCGTTTCGTACTGGCCTCCTCGCACGGTTACGGTTTCGTCACCCGCTTCGAGAATCTCACCGGCCGCCAGAAGGCCGGCAAGGTGATGCTGAACCTTTCCACTGGCGCAAGAGTGTTGCAGCCGGCGCAGACCGCCAATCCATCGGCCGATCGCATCGTCGCCGTCACCAGTGCCGGGCATCTGCTCGCCTTCGCCCTATCGGATCTGCCGGAACTCGACAAAGGCAAAGGCAACAAGATCATCGAGATACCGAAAGCCAAGCTGGGTACCGAACGCGTGGTCGCCGTCGCGGCGGTGTCGCCGGGCGGCACGCTGCTGGTGAAGAGCGGACAGCGCACGATGACACTGTCGTTCAAGGATCTTGACGAGTACGTCGGTGCGCGGGCTTCTCGTGGCGGTTTGTTGCCGCGAGGTTGGCAAAAGGTAGACGGTCTGGCCGTCGAGTAACGACAATCCAGGAGTTCCGTAGGAGCGAACGGAGGTGGAGTGATGGAGCACGATTTCTGGCAGCAGCGCTGGCAGGAAGGCCGGATCGGTTTCCACCAGGACGAAGTGACGCCGCTGCTGCGGGAATACTGGCCGACGTTGGCGCTACCTGCGAGAAGTCGGGTATTCGTTCCTCTGGCCGGCAAGACCCTGGATATGTCGTGGCTGGCCGCGCAAGGACATCGAGTATTGGGAGTTGAGCTGTCGCAGATCGCAGTCGAGCAGTTCTTCGAGGAACACGGACTGACGCCGACGCTCCGCGAATCCCGTTATGGCGTGCATCACCTCGCGGGTGGAGTGGAACTCATCTGCGGCGATGCTTTCGCGCTCGATGCGGATCTGCTCTCCGATTGCGAGAGCGTGTTCGATCGAGCGGCGCTGATCGCATTGCCGCCCGAGTTGAGGCGACGCTACGCCAGCGAACTCTACGCGCGCCTGCCGGCCGGGTGTCGCGGCCTGATGATCACGCTGGAGTATCCCCAGCAAGAAAAGGAGGGGCCGCCGTTCTCGGTCAATGAAGAAGAAGTGCGGGCGTTGTATATCGGCCATTGGCGCATCGAACTCCTTGAGCGCCGCGACATCCTGGCTGCGCAACCGGGATTCGTCGCCGAGGGGGTAACCCGGCTGGCGACCGTGGCCTATCGCTTCGAGCGGAATCCGTAATAACCGGCGTACTTGGTCGTGACACGTGCCGCTCCTACAATGGGGCCACGCATACCGGGGAAACCGCATGATCCGTTGGCTGAAGCGTATCGCTCTGCTCTTGCTCGTGCTTGTCGTTCTCGTCTTCGCCATCGGCTGGTGGTTGCTGCACGGCAGCCTGCCGAAGCTCAAGGGCGAACTTGCGCTCCCCGGTCTGACCGCACCGGTCAGCATCCAGCGCGACGCGCTGGGCGTGGTCACCATCGATGCCGCCAACGAAACCGACATGGCGCGCGCATTGGGATACGTGCACGCACAGGAACGCTATTTCGAGATGGACCTGATGCGCCGCACTTCGGCCGGCGAGCTTTCGGAGTTGTTCGGACCCATTGCACTGAAGCTGGACAAGGAGCGCCGCGTGCATCGCATGCGTGCACGGGTGATGGCCAACCTGGACGACTTCGCCGGCGACAAGCGTGCGCAACTGCAGGCATATACCGATGGCGTGAATGCCGGCCTGGACGGCCTGACGGTCAGACCATGGCCGTATCTGCTGCTGCGCCAGCAGCCGCGACGCTGGGAGCTGGCCGATTCCGCCTTGACCGCCTATGCGATGTACTTCGACCTACAGGATTCGCAGAACACACGGGAGCTGGCGCTATGGAGAATAAAGAACACGGTTCCGCCCGCGCTGTACGCGTTGCTGACCCATGACGGCACCGAATGGGATGCCCCTTTGTTCGGCGACTCGCGCGGCAATGCCGTACTGCCCGGCGCCGATGCCGTCGATTTGACCAAGCTGCCCATGCCGGCAACCAAAGATCTGGTTCCGTTGGCCGAAAAAGGTACGCCGGGCAGTAATAACTGGGCCGTGGCGGGCGCACTGACCGCCGATGGCCGCGCCATCGTCGCCGACGACATGCACCTCGGCCTGCGCGCGCCCAATATCTGGTTCCGCGCACGCTTGCGTTATCCGGACGCCCGTGCGTCCGGCGGCAAAGTGGATATCTCTGGGTTCACGCTGCCCGGCTTCCCAGCAGTCGTGGTCGGCAGCAACGGCCATGTTGCCTGGGGTTTCACCAACAGTTACGGCGACTGGGCCGATTGGGCCGAACTGCCGGCGTGCCGGGCGGGCACACAAGGCTGCATGGAGCGCACGGATTTTCACGAAAGCATCAAGCTCGCCGGTGCGGCGCCTGTCGATTTCGTGGTCCGCGAGACGGCCTGGGGTCCGATATTGCACGAATCGAAAAACGGCACCGCTCTGGCGCTGCGCTGGACACCGCAGTTGCCGGGGTCGCTGCGGGTTTCGTTCACCGACCTCGCCGTCGCCCGCAATATCGCCGGTGCGTTTTCCGTCGCGGACGCTTCGGGCATTCCCGCACAGAATTTCACCGTGGCCGATTCCAGCGGCCACATCGGCTGGCGTGTGATCGGTGGATTCCCGAAACGCGATCCTGGCTGTCTGGCCACAACGCCCGAACAGCATGTCGTCCTTCCCGGCATGCCCATTTCCACTACCGCCACTCGAGCCGATGCCGGCGTCGCCGGCGCGCCAGCCACCTGCTCGCCATGGATGACGGACGCTGCGGCCTCCCCGCGCTTGATCGACCCGCCTTCCAATCGCTTGTGGACCGCCAACAACCGCACCATGGACGAGGCGGGCTTGAAGCTTGCCGGCGATGGGGGCTACGCACTGGGCGCGCGGGCCAAGCAGATTCGCGACGATCTTTTTTCCCGCGATCGCTTCTCTGAAAAAGATCTGCTGGCGATCCAGTTGGACGACCGCGCGGTGTTCCTGCAGCGCTGGTGGGCCTTGCTCCAAAAAGAGAGCGAACGCGACAAAACCCCGGCACTGGGCGCGTTGGCCAAGGCTGCGGATCACTGGGAAGGACGCGCCAGCACCGATTCGGTCAGTTACCGCATAGTCCGTGCCTGGCGGCTGGCCGTGCATGCCCGCATCGCCGACGGTTTGACCGCCCCCGCACAGGCCGCGCTTGGCGAAGATTTCATCATGCCCGACCTGCCTCAGCTGGAGGGCGTGGTCTGGCCCTTGCTGACCGAGCGCCCCGCTAACCTGTTGTCGCGCCGCTTCACCAGTTGGGAGGCGTTGCTGGAAGACGCAGCACGCCAGGTCCACGACGACCTGTCCGCGCAAGGGCCGCTGGAACAACGCACCTGGGGCGAACGCAACACCGCGAAAATCTGCCATCCGCTGGCCAACGCCTTGCCCGCGATGCTCAAGCCCACGCTGTGCATGCCCGCAGACCCACTGCACGGCGACGGCGCGATGCCGCGCGTGCAAGGCCCCTCATTCGGTGCCAGCGAGCGCATGGTGGTATCGCCCGGCCATGAAGCCGACGGCATCATCCATATGCCGGGCGGCCAGAGCGGCAATCCGCTATCGCCGTTCTGGGGCGCAGGGCATGAAGACTGGGTGCATGGACGGCCGACTCCGTTCCTGCCGGGGAAGGCTGAGTACACGCTGAGGTTGAAGCCGTAGCGCTGTTCCTTCTCCCACCGGCGCCCGAAGGGAGAAGGAAAGCCTCACAGCGCCGCGTTATGCACCCCTGCAATCGCCCGGCCGGAAGGATCCGCAGCACTGGCGAAGCTCGCATCCCATGCGATGGCCGCAGGCGACGAACAGGCGATCGACTTGCCTCCTGGCACCGTCTCCGCCGCCGCAGGGCCGGGATAGAATTCCTCGAACAAGCTGCGGTAGTAGTAAGCCTCCTTGGTTAACGGCGAATTGATCGGAAAGCGCTTGGCCGCGGCGGCCAGTTCGCGATCGCTGACCTGCGCCTCGGCATGCGCCTTCAATCCATCGATCCAGCCGTAGCCCACGCCGTCGCTGAACTGCTCCTTCTGCCGCCATAGGATCGAGTCCGGAAGATAGCCTTCGAAAGCCTCGCGCAACACCGCTTTCTCCATGCGCCGCGTCCCGGCCCCGCTCTTGTCGACCATCTTCGCCTGCGCATCCATCCTCATCGCCACGTCCATGAATTCCACGTCCAGGAACGGCACCCGCGGCTCCACGCCCCAAGCCATCATCGACTTGTTGGCGCGCAGGCAATCGTAGTTGTAGAGCGCATCCAGTTTGCGCACCAGCTCTTCATGGAATTCGCGCGCGTTCGGCGCCTTGTGGAAGTACAGGTAGCCGCCGAAGATCTCGTCGGAACCTTCGCCCGACAGCACCATTTTCACGCCCATCGCCTTGATCCGCCGCGCCAGCAGGTACATCGGCGTGGACGCGCGGATGGTGGTGACGTCGTAGGTCTCGATATGGCGGATCACTTCCGGCAACGCATCCAGCCCTTCCTCGAAGGTATATTCGAAGCCGTGATGCACGGTGCCCAGAGCCGCCGCCGCGACTTCCGCCGCCGCCAGGTCCGGCGAACCCTTCAAGCCGATGGCGAAGGAATGCAGGCGCGGCCACCATGCTTCGGCCTTGTCGTCTTCCTCGATGCGATGGCGTGCGTAACGTGCCGCGACCGCCGCTACCAGCGACGAATCCAACCCGCCGGACAACAGCACACCATAGGGAACATCGGTCATCAGCTGACGATGCACGGCGCGCTCGAAAGCTTCTCGCAACTCCTGTTTCGACACTTCCACGCCCTGCGTCGCATCGTAATCGCGCCAGGGCTTGAGGTAGTAACGGGTGAGTTCGCCGGTCTTGCTGTCGTAGTAGTGGCCCGGCGGGAACTGCGTCACGTCGGCGCACAGGCCGCTGATCGCTTTCATCTCCGAAGCCACGCACAGACGGCCTTCGCGATCGTGGCCCCAGTACAGCGGACACACGCCCATCGGGTCGCGCGCGATCAGCGCGCGGCCCGCGACCTTGTCCCACAACGCGAACGCGAAGATGCCATTGAGCCGGTTGAGGAAGGATGCGGGTTCGTCCTCGCGATACAGCGCATTGATGACTTCGCAGTCCGAACCGGTCAGGAACTCGTACGGCTGCTCCAATTCCTTCTTCAGTTCGCGATGGTTGTAGATCTCGCCGTTCACCGCCAATGCCAGTTCGCCGTCGGCCGACCGCAGCGGTTGCGAGCCGCCAGCCGGATCCACGATGGCCAGGCGCTCGTGCACCAGGATCGCGCTTTCGTCGGTATAGACGCCGCTCCAGTCGGGACCGCGATGGCGCTGGCGTTGCGAAAGTTCCAAGGCTTGCCGTCGCAAGCCTTGCAGGTCGTCGCCCGATTGCAGGCCGAAAATACCGAAGATGGAACACATGTGGAACTCCGTGGGGTCTGTTTTTGAAAGGTGGAAAGTAAAAAACCCGCATCTCACGATGCGGGTTTCCTGTTGATTCGGCTTGTTCCTCTTCGCCTAGTCGCAGACCCGCATTGGCCGCGCACGATTATTCGTCCGCGCAATATTGCGGCGGTTGGAATTGGTGCGGGTGGTAGCGGCGGAACAAGGCATGGATCGAAACTAACCGGTTTGAGGGGTGGCTGGCAAGCGTCTTGCTCTAGATTGGATTGGTTACGACAGCAACAATCGCTCGATCAGCTGCCGGTACAACGCGGGCAACGCCTCCAGATCGGCAACGGAGACGTTCTCGTCCACCTTGTGGATGCTGGCGTTGACCGGGCCGACCTCGATGCACTGGGCGCCCAGCGGCGCGATGAATCGCGCGTCGGAAGTGCCTCCGGCGGTACTTTCCTCCGGAGCGGCGCCCGCGAACTCACCTAACACCTCGCGCGCGACGGCACGCAGGCGGCCTTCGGGCGTGTAGAAAGGTTCGCCGCCCCGGTGCCAGTGCATGTCGTACTCAAGGCCATGTTTGTCGAGCACGGCACCGATCTCGGTTTCCAGCTGCGCCGCATTCCAATTCGGGTTGTAGCGCAGGTTGAACAGGATCTTGGCTTCGCCCGGAATCACGTTGTTGGCGCCGGTGCCGGCATTGAAGTTGGAAATCTGCAGACTGGTCGGCGGGAAGGTTTCGTAGCCATCGTCCCAGCGGCGCGCGGCGAGTTCCGCCAGCGCGGGCAATGCCTGGTGGATGGGATTGCGCGCCTTGTCCGGGTAAGCGACGTGGCCTTGCACGCCTTTCACCGTCAGCGTTGCGGAAAGGGTGCCACGCCTGCCCACGCGCAACAGATCGCCGAGTTTACGAGTGGAGGACGGCTCGCCGGTAATGCACCAGTCGATGACCTGCTTGCGCTCGCGAAAAGCCTCAGCCACACGGCGAACACCATCGATGGCGTCGCCCTCCTCGTCGGAAGTCAGCAACAAGGCCACCGTGCCTGCGTGGTCGGGATGGGCGGCGGCGAACTGTTCCAGCGCGATCACGAAGGCGGCCACGCTGCCCTTCATGTCCGCCGCGCCACGACCGTACAACACGCCATCGCGGATCGTCGGCTGAAACGGATCGCTGGCCCAATCCTCGACCGGCCCAGACGGCACCACGTCGGTGTGGCCGAGCAGCACGAGCACTGGCGATCCGCTGCCATGGGTGGCCCACAGATTGTCTACTTCGCCAAAGCGCAGGCGTTCGCAGGCGAAACCGGCAAGCTGCAATCGCGCAGCGATCAGATCCTGGCAACCCTCATCGCGCGGCGTCACCGAGCTTCGACGGATCAACTCGCTGGTCAGCGCAAGAACGTCGGTCATTTACCGATACCGAAGCGCTGCTTGAAACCATTATCGCTGAACCCTTGCGTCATCGTCCCATCCTCCGTAACTACCACGGGGCGGCGGATCAACTGCGGGTATTCCCGCAGCAACAGCTTCCATTCAGCGTCGGACCCCGGCGTCTTACGGCTTTCGGGCAGTTGACGCCATGTGGTCGAGGATTTGTTGATCAGCGCATCCCAGCCGCCAGCTTGCTTCGACCATTCCAGCAGGGTCTCCGGGGTGCGCTTATCGTCGCGGTAGTCGACGAACGAATACGCCACGCCGAAGCGATCCAGCCACTTGGTGGCTTTCTTGCAGGTGTCGCAGTTTTTCAGGCCGTAAAGCGTCGTCGCCATAGAAATTCTTCCGTACTTGATTCGAGCCCCTCTCCCATCGGGAGAGGGGCTTGGGTGAGGGTGCGGTGGAGCCTTCGTCGGTTCAGGCGCTGCAGATTCCGCCGTACCCTCATCCGGCGCTCCGCGCCACCTTCTCCCGATGGGAGAAGGGAAAAACCTAGTCCGCCAACCCGCGCAGCAACTCGTTGATCGAAGTCTTGGAACGCGTCCTCTCATCGACTTGCTTAACGATCACCGCACAGTACAGCGAATGCGAACCGTCCTCGGCCGGCAACGATCCAGACACCACCACACTCCCCGGCGGCACATAGCCGTAAGAGACTTCACGGGTAGCGCGGTTGTAGATTCGCGTCGACTGGCCCAAGAACACACCCATGCCGATCACGCTGTGATGGCCGACAACCACGCCCTCCACCACTTCCGAACGCGCACCGACGAAGCAGTGATCCTCGATGATGGTGGGGGAAGCCTGCAAGGGTTCCAGCACGCCGCCGATGCCGACGCCGCCGGACAAATGGCAGTGCTTGCCGATCTGCGCGCACGAACCCACGGTGGCCCAGGTATCGACCATGGTGCCCTCGCCGACGTGCGCGCCAATGTTGACGAAGCTCGGCATCAGCACCACGTCCTTGCCGATGAACGTCCCGCGTCGGGCCACCGCGCCCGGTACGACCCGTACGCCCGCATCGCGAAAACGAGCCGCATCGTAGCCGGCGAAGCGAGACTCAACCTTGTCCCAGAACGGCGCCGGCTGCGCGTCGATCACCGCCATGTCGTTGACGCGGAAGTACAGCAGCACCGCTTTCTTCAGCCACTCGTTGACCTTCCATTTGCCGCCGTCGCCCGGCTCGGCGACGCGGAAAACGCCTGACTCCAGGCCGCCGATCACCTGCTCCACCGCTGGCTTCACGGAGGTTTCGATCTCGCCCGCGGCCAGATCGGCGCGACGTTCGAACGCGTCGTCGATGAGAGTTCTCAGTGTTGCGTCGTCATGGATCTGCTTGGTCATCTGCTTCCTGTCTTTCTCGATCAAGGTAGGTTTTCGAAGCTGGCGCGCAACGCATCGCGCAGGGCCTGCTGGGTCTGGTCGTCGAGCGGCTCGCCATTCGCGTCGGTGATCTGGAACAAGTCCTCGGCCCGCTCGCCGAAAGTGGCGATACGCGCGTCGTGCACGTTGAGTCGCTGCGCGCGTAGCACCTGGGCCACATCCGAGAGCAGACCAGGACGATCGGGCGCTACCAGACTCAGCAAAGTGCGACGCCCATCGGGCGTGGCTCCGAACTCGATCTTCGGAGCGAAGCGGAAATGCTTGAGCTGTCGCGGCACCGCGCGGCGAGAAGTACGCACCTTTTCCAGCGGACCGTCCAGCGCGTTGCCGAGGCCGGCTTCGACCTCCGCCGGATCAGAACTGGCGTAGCTGTCCGCAGGCAGCACTTCGAAAGTATCGAAGATGGTGCCATGCGGACCGTCGAGTACGCGCGCCTGATGGATGCCGAAACCCATGCGATCCAGCGTCGCCAGGATGGCCGCGAACAAACCGCTGCGATCCGGCGAATGCACGAAGACTTCCAGCGCGTTGCCGTCGTCGGCGATACGGCGCGCACGCACCCGGGTTTCGCCGGGAGCCACGTTGCGAAGCGCGCTGGCCTGCCAAGCGATCTGTTCGGGACGGAAACGCAGGAAGCCTTCCTCCGGCATGATCGCGAACAAAGCGTCCGCAGTAGCCGCGTCGAAACCCTGCACCGCCATCAGCGCACGTGCCGATTCGCGCGCCTCTTCCATCCGTGCATCGGCCGCTACCGGTTGTTCGAGCCCTTCGCGCAATACCCGGCGCGTGGCGAAGTACAGGTCGGCGAGCAATCGGTCCTTCCACGCATTCCACAATTTTGGGCTGGTGCCGGCGATATCGGCGCAGGTCAGCAGATACAGATAGTCCAGGCGTTCGCGGTCTCCAACCAGCGTGGCGAAACGGTGGATCACCTCCGCGTCGGAGATGTCCTGCTTCTGCGCGGTGATCGACATGCGCAGATGCTGTTCCACCAGCCAGGCGATCAGCGAGGTGTCGCCTTCGCTGATCCGGTGCGCCGCGCAGAATTCGCGCGCATCGACGGCACCGAGTTCGGAGTGGTCGCCGCCACGGCCCTTGGCGATATCGTGGAAAAGACCGGCGAGCAGCAACAGCTCCGGTTTGCGCAACCGAGGCCAGACTTCATGGGCAATGGAGAAACGCTCGTCGGCGCGGCCCGACGAGAACGCGGCGATATTACGCAGCACCATCAGCGTGTGCTGATCGACCGTGTAGACGTGGAACAGGTCGAACTGCATGCGTCCCGACACTCGCGCGAAGGCCGGGATCCATTGTCCGAGCACCCCGAGCCGCGCCATGCGGGTCAGCGTTTCGACTGCGCGCGGCGCGCGCAGCAAAGCCATGAAATCGGCGCACTGGGCAGCGGTGGCGACTTCGAACGCAGGCAACCGGGTCAGCGATTCCGCCAACGCGCGGGCAGTGCGCGAGTGTAGTCCTCTTACTTCCGGATGCGCCGCCCACATGGCGAAGAGCGCGAATACCTGGGAGATGTCGGCCTGCGGCCAGGCCGGATCGCGGGCGGCCAGATAACCGCGGCGCAACGCAAAAAAATCGTCCAGCGGCTCGGGCAGCGCTTCGCCGTCGAACTGTTCTTCGAATCGCTGCAGCAGGCGGTCGCTGACGCGACGCACGATGGCCGCGCTGCGGTAGAAACCCTGCATCATCTTCTCGACGCCCAAGGTTTCCTCGTCGTCGGCGAAACCCAGGCGTTCGGCCAGGGTCTTCTGGTAGTCGAAGCGCAGGCGCTCTTCCGGGCGACCTGCAACCAGATGCAGGCCGTAGCGCAGGCGTCCGAGCGCGCGGCGTTCGCGTGCCAGCGCGGCGGCTTCGTCGGGACCGACATGACTCAGGCCGATCAGCGGCTCCAGTTCGCGCACGCCAAAAGTGCGCAGCGCCATCCAGCCCAAGGTGTGCAGATCGCGCAAGCCGCCCGGACCGTCCTTGATGTTGGGCTCGAGGTTCTCCGAGGTGTCGCCGAAGCGCGCGTGGCGCATGCGCTGCTCTTCGCGCTTGGCTACGAAGAAATCGCGCGGCGGCCACACCTGCTGCGGGGAAATCGCCGCCGCCAGCGTCGCCTGCGCCGCTGCATCGGCGCATAGCGCACGCCATTCGATCAGTGCGGTGAGTACGGTTTGGTCGGAAGCGGCTTCGGTGCACTGAGCGAGCGAACGTACCGCATGGCTGACCGGCAAACCGGCATCCCAAAGCATCGCGAAGAAACGGGACAGCGAAGCGTGCTGCGCTTGCTGGGCTTCGGTATCGGCAAGTACCAATAGATCGATATCGGATTGCGGAAAGAGCTCGCCGCGTCCGTAGCCGCCGACTGCGAACAAGGCCAGCGGTACGTCAGCGGGGATACAACGCGTCCAGGCTTCCTTCAGAAGATGATCGGCTGCCCTTGCGCGCAACGCGACCAGGCGGTCGACCTCGTCGCCCTGATCAAAACGCTTCGCAAGTTTGGCATCTGAAGCGTTCAGCGTTGCGCGCGCGCGCGCCGACCACGCGACATCGCTTTCGCTATCCGGCGGCCGCGTCCCAGTCTCTTTCGCGGTAGCCGTGGTGCTCACAGATCGTTGTCGTCGCCCGGTACCCGGGTCAGTATCTCCACGCCGTCCTCGGTCACCGCCACGGTGTGTTCCCATTGCGCGGAGAGCTTGCGATCTTTGGTGACCACGGTCCAGCCGTCGGGCAACAGCCGCGTGTAGCGCGTGCCCTCGTTGATCATCGGCTCGATGGTGAAGGTCATGCCGGGCTTGAGCACCACGCCATCGCCGGGCCGGCCATAGTGCAGCACCTGCGGTTCGTCGTGGTAGACCTTACCGATGCCGTGACCGCAATACTCGCGCACCACGCTGAAGCGCTGCGATTCGGCGTATTCCTGGATGGCGTGCCCGACATCCCCAAGCGTGGCACCGGGCTTGACCGTGCGTATGCCGCGGAACATGGCTTCGCGGGTGGTTTCCACCAACCGTTTGGCCATGACCGAAGGGGTACCCACGTAGTACATGCGGCTGGTGTCGCCATGCCAGCCGTCCTTGATCACGGTGACATCGATGTTGACGGTATCGCCATCCTTCAGGACTTTGCCCTCGCTGGGCATGCCATGGCAGATGACGTTATTGACCGAGGTGCAGACCGTGAACGGGAATGGGATGCGTCCGTGGCCGCCGCCGTAGCCGACATTGGCCGGAATGGCGTGCTGTACGTTGACGATATGGTCGTGGCAGACCCGGTCCAGTTCGGCGGTGGTCACGCCAGGTTTCACGTACGGGGCGACAACCTGGAGCACTTCGGCGGCCAGACGGCCGGCGACGCGCATGTGCTCGATGTCTTCGGGGGTTTTGAGGGTAATGGCCATGTCTGGATTATCGCCGATTTCACCGCATGCCTGAATGGGGCACGGATCGCCGGGCGGAGAACCGGCGGCACGAAGTGGCCGAAGCGAGTCCGACCACGCGGGGCGAAAATGACTGGGACTTAGTCAAATAGTGACAAATCCTGCAGATTTTATCTGTCCGAACCGCAATTTCAGACGTGAATCACCGCTGGCTGGCCCGCGATGGCAGTACAAGTAGGATCGCACTTTGATTGGGTCAGGCGTCTTGCAGAAGTTGGCACGCATTCTGCTTATTACCCCTTATCCGGCAACCGAGCCGGCGTTTTCACCAATCGCTCGATAACTTGCCGGAGTTACAAACCCAATGAACTTCCTCAAATCCGCCCTGCTTACCTCCGCCCTGGTCGCCGCTGGCGTAACCCCGGCTTTCGCTGCCGACACCACTACTTTCAACGTCAAGATCATCATCCTCAAAGCCTGCACGATCACGGCCGCGGCCGCGACCGACGTCGATTTCGGATCGGTGGCTTCCACCGCCACCGCCAATACGGATGCGCAAGGCAGTGTGACCGCCAATTGCACCCCGCTGACGCCTTACACCATCGCCCTCAACGCGGGCGTCAATGCCGGCACCGCGAACGACGTCACCACCCGCCGCATGAAGAACATCGACGCCGCCGTACTGACCAACAATTTCGTCGCCTACCAGTTGTATCGCGATGCCGGCCGCTCGCTGATATGGGGCAGCACTACCGGCACCAATACCCTTGCCGGCACAGGCACCGGCCTGAACCAGCCATACCCGGTCTACGGCCGTGTGGCGGACCCCAGCGCCAACAGCGCTGGCGCCGGCTCATACCTTGATACTGTCACCGCCACCATTACCTATTGAGCGGATACAGCATGACTAAGCATCGCAGCCCAGGTGATCGTTGTCGGGCTGCGATTTTTTTTGCCACGCTTCTGGCGTCCGCGAGCCCGGCCGGCGCCGCCAGCCTCCAGGTCGCACCCACTTCATTGACCTTGCAGGCGCAGCAGAACGCCGATGGCCTGTGGCTGAGCAACAGCGGCGATGCTCCGGTACAGGTACAACTGCGCGTATTCCGCTGGACCCAGGCGAACGGCAAGGAGCTGCTGGAGCCGACACGCGATCTGGTGATCAGTCCTCCCATGCAGACCCTCCCTGCCGGCGAACGCCAACTGGTGCGTCTGGTACGCACGAAGCCTATTCCTCCGGCCTCGGAAACGAGCTATCGGGTGATCGTCGACGAACTGCCCGCGCCCAATAAGGAACAACAGGGACTACAGTTCGTCCTGCGCTATTCGGTACCTGTTTTCATTTTGCCGGAAACGACGACACCCATCGCACCCGCGCTGCGCACGCGATTGGTCGAAGGGGAAGACGGCTTAGCCGCGATCGAAATCGAAAACAATGGCAGCGAGCATGCGCAGATCGCGGATCTGGTCTTTACCGAGGCCTCCGACAAGCAGGACGTCGTCATTCCAGGACTTGTCGGTTATGTCCTCCCCGGGCAGCGTATGCGCTGGTCGCTGAAATCACCCGTTTCTCGCTTCGCGGGCGGCGCCTTCAAGGCGAGGATAAACAGTAGGCCTGTCGAACAGTCGTTGCCACTGGTTCCAGGTGCGCACTGACGCCTTGTTCTTGGCGACCATCCTTGTGGCAGGCGCTACGATGGCAGCCGAAGCCGTGGCCGCCGACCAAGAGCTTGCCCTACTTGCCGAAGCCGCGCCTTCTGCGGATACCGCCGATGGCCAGGAGCTCTATCTAGAAGTCACCTTGAACCAGACTGGATCCGGTCGCCTGGCGCGTTTCCTGCTGCGTGATGGGAAACTGCTGGCCAGCGTGGAAACCTTGCGGCAGTTGGGCTTCGCCCTCCCCGCACGGAATCCCGAAGAAATCGTTTCGCTGGAAAGTCTGCCCGGATTGGTGGTTCGCTACGACGCCGCGTTGCAGCGGGTTAGCCTGGACGCGCCGCTGTCGCTGCTGGCGCTGGAAACCACGATGCTGAACGCCCCGATGCGCGCCAGCACACGAGCCAGCGCTTCTCCCGGGGCGTTGCTGAATTACGATCTCTACGCCAGCCACCAGAGCAATGCGAGCAACCTCACGGCGACGGCGGAGTTGCGTATTTTCGGCATCGGCGCGGGCGTCTTCAGCAACACGGCGGTGACGCGCGCCTACCGCATCGATGACGGCAATGGCCACGATGATGGCTGGCGCGGAGAAACCGTGCGGCTCGACAGTAACTGGCAGTTATCGTTCCCAGAATCGGCGACAAGCCTTACCGTCGGCGACACCTTCAGCGGATTCCTCAACTGGACCCGCGCGGTACGCTTGGGCGGCGTTCAGATCGGACGAAACTTCAGCTTGCAGCCCTACCGGATCACCACACCGCTGCCTGCGTTTCTGGGCGAAGTAGCCGTACCTTCGGCGGTTGATCTGTATGTGAATGGCATCAGGCAATACAGCGGCGAAGTTCCGGCCGGACCCTTCCAGTTGGCCACTGTGCCGGGCGTCAGCGGCATGGGTAATGCGCAGATTGTCGTTACCGACGCGTTCGGCCGTGTCCGCACCTTGAACTTTCCTTTCTACGCCACCCAGCAACTGCTGGCCAAGGGCCTGTCGGACTGGTCGTTGAGCGCCGGCATGGTCCGTGAAGACTATGGCCTGCGTTCTTTTTCGTACGCCAACGATCCGGTCGCCAGCGGCAATCTACGTTACGGCGTCAGCGACCGATTCACCTTGGAAACCCACGCCGAAGGCGGCGGCGGATTGGTCAATGCCGGCGCCGGCGGTTTGTGGATATTAGGGCGCGCCGGGGTCGTCAGCGCCGCTCACGCGCGTAGCACGCTCGACGGCCTGCGCGGATCACAGACAGCCATTGGCTACAACTGGAATAGCGGTCGTTTCAACTTCTCGATCGACAGCCAGCGGACCAGCGATGAGTATCGGGACATCGCATCGCTGTATGGACCCTTGCCGGCACGCATCAGCGAGCGCGGTTTGGCAGGCATAACCCTGCGTCGATTGGGCAACCTCAGCCTGAGCTACCTCCGACTGCAGTACCCGGAAACCGAGATGAGCCGCTATGTCGGCGCTTATTGGTCGCAAAGCTTCGCCAGCGGTTGGTCGGCCAATTTGTCGTTCAACCAAAATCCGGACCGCCGCAGCGACCGCAGTCTGTATTTGAGCGTCGCGGTGGCGTTGGACGGCGACCGGCAACTCAATACTTCCCTGCAACGCAACGGCGACCGAGACAATGGCACCGTGGATATCTCACGTCCTGTTCCCGGCGACGGCGATCGTGGCGGGTACGGCTGGCGCCTTCAGGTGCGCGACGGCGATGACGGAGCCGGCGGTCTAGCCGAAGTGGGCTGGTTCAATAATGCGGGCCGCTATGGTGCGGGCGTTGCGAGCTACGGCAGTGAGAGTTACGGCTATGCCAGCGCCAGCGGCAGTCTGGTCTGGATGGGCGGACATCCGTTCGCCGCGCGCAATATCGGCGACGCCTTCGCGGTAGTGTCTACCGACGGGATCGCAGGAGTGCCGGTGCAACTGGAAAACCGCCCAATCGGCTACACCGACGCCCGTGGCATGCTGCTGGTCACGCCGCTGCAGTCCTGGCAGCGCAACAAGCTGTCGATCGATCCGATGGACCTGCCCGTGAACATGCGTATCGATCAGGTCGAGTTGCTGGCGACACCCCGTCAACGCTCCGGTACCCGGGTACGTTTTGGCATCACTCCGGTGCATGCGGCGACGGTGGTGCTGCACGACACTTCCGGCGAGCCGCTGCCGCTCGGCAGCAGCGTCGGTGTAAATGGCGCGAGCGATGCTGCAAGTTCGATCGGCTATGACGGCGAAATTTATCTGGACGCGCTAGACACGCATAACGTGCTGCGCGTGCGGATGCCGGAAGGCGTCTGCGTCTCAAGCTTCGATTACCCCGCCATCAGTAATAACATTCCGCGCATCGGGCCGTTGATCTGCATCAAGGAGTCGTCGCCATGAGCCAGCTTTGCGCCCGCCTGTTGCTGCTGGTCTTGCTGTTGGCTGCATGCGCGGCGTGCATCTCAACCGCGAAGGCGACGACGACCTGCACTGCGACCGCGCCCAATGTCGCCTTCGGCACCGTATCGGTCACCGGCACGACGGATGTCTCCGCCACCTTCACCGTGACCTGCACCACGGGCGGCTTGATCGTGCTGGGCAACGCCAAAGTCAGAATGTGCCTGAACATCCGCGACGGACTCAGCGGCGGTGGCAACTTCACCCCGCGCAGGATGCTCAACGCCACCAGCGATTCCCTGCAGTTCCAGTTGTACACCGATGCGGCGCGGAGTCAGATCTGGGGATTTCGCGGTAGCCCGACCGTACCGAATCCCCTGCTCAGCGACTTCGACTATTCGGTGCCGGTGCTGGGTGGTAGCCAAATGCAAACGTTCACGATCTACGGTCGGGTTCCCAGCCAGATTTTTGTCGCAGGCATCTATAGCAACGTGTTTTCCGGCATCCACACATCGATCGAATACCGATACGACGAAAACACACTTTCCCCTGCTACCTATCCGGCCTCCTGCGCCTCGGGCGGTAGCGTCGGCGTCGCGAGCACGTTTCCATTCACCGCGTCGGCCACAGTGCCCTCGAATTGCCGCGCCTATACCACCACCGACCTGGATTTCGGCAGCATTCCCGGTCTGATCACTACCAATACCGATCAAATCTCGACGATCGGCATGACTTGCACCGGGCGTACTGCCTGGAATGTCGGCCTCAACAATGGCCAGAACCCGAGCGGCAACGTCCGGCGCATGCGGCTCGGGGCGACCAGCAACTACGTCGCCTACGAGCTCTATACCAATCCAGGACGCACCATCCGTTGGGGCAATACGATCAATACCGACACCATCCCGGGCACCGGAACCGGCACAGCGCAATCGCTGACGGTCTACGGGCGCGTACCGGCCCCGCAGACGGTGCCGTCCGGCAGCTACAGCGACATCATTACCGTCACCGTGACCTACTGAGGGTACTGAGCCCGCCGCTTCGGACGCCTAGGAAGCACGGCTGCCAAGCCCTATTTCCTGCGTTTGCGGCCAAACACGCCCGCAGGCTATAATTCCGCGGCTTTGTCGGGCCCGACCCGCAAGACCGCCCATGCCGGGCGACACCGGCAAATACACACCTGCTGCCACAGCCCGTGCCGGGGTGCCTCAAGATTCCTTTGGAATCAAGGGGTTCGGACACGGAAGCCGCAGGGAGGCCCAACCCCGGAACCATTTGCCCTCACAGGCAGCCCGCCATTACCCAAAACCGGCGGCCGGTTCCTTATCAGGAGTTATCGCAATGCCCCAAGTCACCATGCGCCAGATGCTGGAAGCCGGCGTCCATTTCGGCCACCAGACCCGCTATTGGAACCCCAAGATGGCTCCGTACATCTTCGGCGCCCGCGGCAAGATCCACATCATCAACCTCGAGAAGACCGTTCCGCTGTTCGCCGACGCGATGAACTTCATCTCGGGCATCGCCCAGAGGCGCGGTATCGTCTTGTTCCTCGGCACCAAGCGCAGTGCGCGCGAGCCGATGAAGGAAGAAGCCATCCGTAGCGGCCAGCCGTACATGACCCAGCGCTGGCTGGGCGGCACCCTGACCAACTTCGCCACGGTGAAGAAGTCGGTGGCGCGCCTGAAGGAACTGGAAGCCGGCGAAACCGACGGCACCTTCGACAAGCTGGTCAAGCACGAAGTGCTGGGCCTGCGCCGCGAGCGCGAGAAGCTGTTCGCATCGCTGGGCGGCATCAAGGATATGAATCGCCTGCCCGATGCGCTGTTCGTGATCGACATCGGCCATGAAGACATCGCCATTAAGGAAGCCAAGAAGCTCGGCATCCCGGTGATCGCCGTGGTCGACAGCAACTACGATCCGGCCCTGGTCGACTACCCGATCCCGGGCAACGACGACGCCATCCGCGCCGTGCAGCTGTACGCTCGCGCCGCTGCCGACGCCGTGCTGGAAGGCAAGGCCGCCGCTCCCAATTCCGCCTCCGTGCGCGAAGAAGAGTTCGTCGAGCTGGGCGCCGATGGCAAGCCGGCCAACAAGGGTCCGCGCGGCCGCGCGCCGGCCAAGAAGGCAGCTCCCGCCGCCGAAGGTCTGGCCCGCGCCGAGGCAGAAGTCGCCGAGAACGAAGCGACCGACAAAGAAGCCGCCGAGTAATCACGGCGCAATGCAGCCGCGCCACGATGCGCGGCTGCATCTACACATAGGCGGGCCCGGCTCGCCATTGTTTCAACGATGGCCGGCTTCGAATTGGCCGGCTATTTCATAACGGCGGGCCTGGGCCCGCCCTACGCATATCGAGGTAATTCCGTGGAAATCACAGCTTCCCTGGTCAAGGAACTGCGCGAGCGCACCGGCGCCGGCATGATGGAGTGCAAGAAGGCGCTCACCGAAAATAGCGGCGACATCGACGTCTCCGCCGAGTGGCTGCGCAAGCAGGGCCTGGCCAAGGCCGATAAGAAGGCCGACCGTGTCGCCGCCGAAGGCCGCATCGCCGTGGCGCAGGCCGACGGCAAGGCCGTGTTGGTCGAAATCAACTCCGAAACCGACTTTGTCGCCAAGGACACCAACTTCCTGACCTTCGCCGACTCGGTAGCCCAGGCCGCGCTGTCTTCCGGCGCCGCCGATGCCGAAGCGCTGAAGGCGGCCAAGGTCGCTTCCGGTGGGACCGTGGAGGAATCACGCGCCGCTGCGATCGCCAAGCTCGGTGAGAACATCTTGATCCGTCGTCTGGCCCGCGTGGATAGCGCCAACAACGTCGCTGCATATGTACACGGCGGCCGTATCGGCGTGCTGGTCGAATTGAAGGGCGGCGATGCCGAACTGGCGCGCGGCCTGGCCATGCACGTGGCGGCGATGAACCCGCCCTACGTCAAGGCGAGCGACGTGCCGGCCGAGTTCGTGGCCAAGGAAAAGGAAATCGAACTGGCCAAGATGACCGACAAGGACAAGGCCAAGCCGGCCGACATCCTCGAGAAGATCATCGGCGGCAAGATCGCCAAGATCGTCAACGAAGTGACCCTGTACGGCCAGCCTTACGTGCTGGACACCAACCAGAACGTCGAAGCCGTGCTGAAGGCCGCCGGCGCCGAAGTGGTCGGTTTCCAGCGCCTGGCCGTCGGCGAAGGCATCGAGAAGGTGGTGGAAGATTACGCCGCCGAAGTGATGAAGCAGGCCGGTCTGGCCTGATCCGCTTCGCTACACGCGAATCAGAAAAGCCCGCAAGCGATTGCGGGCTTTTTCTTTATGCTTGCCTCTACGCGCCAAGCCAACGCCGGGCTCATTCGCCCAGTCGATGCCGCAAGGGTTGCAACCAGGCCTCATAAGCGCGCCATTTTGGCGTCTCCCGTACCTGGATTCCTCCGCGCACCTGCACGGCGCTGGCGGTGACGATACCGCGCGTGCGTGACTGCAGCTCCAGCATCGAAGGTTCGAAAGTTATCCCGATGAACTCGCAGACCCGCCGGATCTCACTCTCGGGTTCGCGGGTCAAACGTGCGTAATCGACATCGAGGATCCGTCCCCGGTAGCGCGCATGCCAATGCACCATCAGCCGGCGATATTCGCCGAAGAAGTCCGCCAGCTCGAGCTGGTCGTAACTGTAGGGATTGGCGTCGGAGAACAGCTCACGCAGGTTGGAAAAGCAAGTTTCCATGGGATCGCGGACCATGTGCAGGATCTTCGCTCCTGGCAGCGCCTCGCAGATGAAACCGAGGTTGAGGAAGTTGGAGGGCAGCTTGTCGATGAAGTGCCCTTCCCCGCGCAGCCGCCATGCCGTGCCACCCAGGTAACGCTCCCCTACCTCGCCGAAATCCACTTCCAACGCACGCTCGGCAATCGTCGCATCCATGACGCCCGCGCAATGGTGGTCGGTCGCGTAGCGCATCGCACTGGTGAAATCGTATAGCTCGCCCAGGCCCGCCACGTCGGAATGGCCGTCAAGCAACTGCTCCAGCAGCGTGGTCCCCGAACGATGCATGCCCAGGATGAAAACCGGCGTCGCCGCGCGCGGATCGGAATGCGGCGGCACTTCGATCCGCGGCTCGAAGCGCCGCAACGCGTCGAACATACGCGTGGTCTGCGCTTTGTCGTAGCGCAACAACGACCGCTTGCTGGCGCAACCCTGCTGCAGCGCGTCCCAAGCTTCGTCATGCCGGCCCAGGTCATCGAGCTCTTTGTGCAGGGCGAAAGCGAGCAAGGCCTGATCCTGCGGCGAGCGCTGTGGCGCCTGCAATTGAGCGCGTATCTGGTTGACGTGGTTGTCGTCCGCGAGCTGCCGGCGCACTTGCGATTGCAACCAGTAACCTTGCGCCAGATGCGGCGCGCGCTTGAGCACGCGCGCGAGATCTTGCCCAGCCTCCTCGAATCTGCCCAGGAACATCAGCACATGCGCACGTGAAAGCAAGGTCGGCGGATAGTCCGGGTCGCCGCGCCTGGCTTCATCGAGAAAAGCGATAGCCTCTCCGGGCAGGCCGGCATAAGTCAGCTGCGCGGCGATGGTGATCAACATGGGAATCGGAATGCGCGACATCGGCAGCAAACGCCGGATGCAGGCGGACATGACGGGGACCTCGTTGAAGGTCCGCAAGCGTGCCAGAAGCTCCTTCACTACTTCCGGCCGCTGGGGGATTTGCGCGGCGCCGGCTTGCAGTGCGTATGCATGCGCTGCGCGATAGTGGCCCGCCAAGGATTCCATATAGGACAGCTGCAACAGCAAGTCCGGATCGCCAGGCGATAACGCCAGCGCTTGTTGGTAGCAGGCAGCCGCACGCTCGAAGTCGCGCGCCACGGCATGGGATTGCGCGGTAGCCGACAGTTCCGCCACGCGCGCTGGGATAGGCTTCGCACTCATGTCGACGTCGCCGCGCCCGATTCCGATTCCAGCAAGGTCCGCAACGGTTCTAACTGCGCCGCGTACCGTTTCCAAGCGCCGATGCTGCGGTCATGGATAGGCGATCTGACTTGAGAACTGCTGGCCGTGGATACCGGCGCGGAGTTGGCCGTGATATCCAACATACCCGGCACCGGCTCCAGTCCACAGAACTCCAATATCTCGCTCAAGGTATCGCTGCCTTCACGGACCAGCGCCTCATAGCGGACGGCGTGCACCGAGTCAGGCGCAATGGACCGCCAGTGCCGCAAGAGCGCCGTGAATCCCTGATGGTGTGCCGCCAGGTCCTCCAGCGCATAGCTGTAGGGATAGGCGCCGCCTTCGAATATCTCCTTGAGGTTGGAGAAACAGGCGTCCATGGGATCCCGCTGCAGGCACAGGATGCGTGCGTGAGGCAAAGCGCGCAGGATGAGGCCGATATTGAAGAAATTCTGCGGGTTCTTGTCGATGAAGAAATGACTTCCGCCCGACAGTGACGCCACCCGATCGACGTAGAGCTGGCCGGCCATGGCGTAGTTCATGCCCTGTAGCTTCTGCCACTCCGATTCCTGCAAACCGCCCTGGTAGAAGTGATCGGATGCCTCGCTGATCGCCGCGTCGAAATCGTTGCGCTCCCCAACCGAAATGACGTCCGGATGGTTGCCGAGAATCCGGTCCAGCAGCGTCGTGCCGGTACGTGGCATGCCTACGATGAAGATCGGTGTCGGCTGGCCTTCCAGCGCATCGGGGCGGGGCTCGGAAACCGGAAGGTCTTGTCGCGACAATCGCTCGAACTGACGTGCCTCCGTCTGTCGGTCGTGGCGCAGCTTGTGGCGAACGATCGTGGCGCCCTCCTGCAGCGCGTTCCAGGCGCCTTGGATTTCGCCCAGGTCGTCCAGTTCCTTGAACAACGCGTGGAGCAAGTGCGCCTGTTCCAGTGAGCCGGCGGGATGATGGGTCAACGCCACGCTGATGCGCTGCACGCGCGAGCCTGCCGGCCGCGCTGCCTGGTGGTAGGCCAGCGTCCTGTGCACATGCGGGTCGTGCGGACTCAACTGAAGCGCGTACTCGTAGTGCTCGGTGGCTTCGCGCAATCTGCCCAACGAGCGCAGCACGTTGGCGCGGGTGTGGCTAAGCAGGGCATTGGGGCGCACCTTCTTGCCGGCCTGCGTCAGGAACTCCAGCGCCTCGGCGTGCTTTCCCACCAGCCATAAGTGCTGTGCGAGCACGGGAGCTTGCTTCATTACCTCGGGGTCGGCCCAATCGAGCGACAGGATCAACCGTGCCACTTCTCTATCTTCAGCGAACGACAGCAGGCGCAAGGTGACGAATCCCACGTCCTTGCCTGTTCGCGTGGCGGAAATGACCCGACCGGCCTGCATCGCATAGGCATGTGCGGCAACGTATTGATCGGCCACTTGTGCAAAACGGGAAAGGCGCAGCAGCGGCACCACTTGCATCGGCTCTATCGCCAGCATGGCCTCGTAGGCGTCCTTGGCGGCGGCGATGTCTCCCGCCGCCTCGTGGCGGCGTGCCTCGTTCCAATGGATCGACAGCGCTTCATTCATTGACAGGATTTGGTTACGGACTTGTGGCAAGCATATCCGCTGCACCCATGGATGGGCGGCTCAGGCGGCAAAAAAAGCGGCCGCCCGAAGGCGGCCGATGAGAGAGATTCACTCGTTACTGTTATCTATCAGAAATCGTACTGAACCATGAAGCGGAACGACCGCGGAGCCTGATACGAACGGGGCAGCATATAGGTGCTCAACGGGTTGCCCGTTGCCGAATCTTCCGCCACTTCGCTCACGGCCGTCACCTTCTGCGAGTTGAAGACGTTGAAGACATCCATCTTGAACTGCAGACCCGGCGCGAAAGCCGGCCTCCATGCCACGTTCAAGTCGAAAGTCGTCGTCGTTGGCAGGCGACCCGCCGTACCGCGCGGAACCGCGGATACCGTCGTGTCGTTCGAAGCGCCATCCGGCGAATTGCTGCAACGCATGAAGCCCGAACCGTAAGGATGCGGCGCATAGTTGCTTTCCCCCAGAATGCCGTCGCCATCAACGTCCGTCCCCGCGGGTTCGGGGAGAAGCGGATTCTGGTCGAGGACGCCCAGGCAGTTGATGGGACGACCGGTCTGGACGAGAAGGTTGCCACCGACCGACCATTCATCGCTGAAGTCGTAGTTGCCGAAAACCTTCAACGCGTGGCGACGATCATTGGGCAGATAACCGTAGGTATCGACGGTCAGCTCGCGGTAGTCGAAATCCTGCGTGGTGTTGGTGTCGCCCTGGCCGATGTCGGACTTCACGCCGCCTTCGGTGTTGCCCTTGTTGTAACCCAGCGTGTACGAAGCCTGGAAGAAGAACTTGTCCCAGCTGCCATCCAGGAACAGTTCCAATGCTTTGTAGGAGCGCTTGGCCGGCGGGCTCAAGCGCGCGCCTTCGACCGTGTAGGTGGTGTAGTTGCCGTCGCCGTAGAGATCGGTAACCAGCACTGCGTCCTGGCCCGGATTGAACAGGCGGCAGTATGGAAAGCCCGGATTGGGCACAACGGGTGGGGGCAGCCCATCCGCAGCGGCCAAGTCGGTGATTGCGGTGTAATCGCAGTTGTCGTCAATGGCTGCTTTCAGCTTGCGATAAATAGCACGCGCGCCGAAGTTGAGGTGATCGGTCCAGGCGCTTTGGAAACCGAGGATGAACTCATCCTGGTACATCGGGTCCAAATTTTTAGCGGCGATGGTGTTCGGATCGTGGGCGTTGCCGTCTTCACCATTGATCAAACCGAGGGGTCTCAACGGACCGGTCAGGATAGGCGCACCAGTGACGGGATCCACCCCCGAGAAACGATTGTTGTTGCTGCGCTGGTAGATCGAGGCGCTGGAACCGCGGACAGCCACGCTGGGCGTCAACGGCAGCGCATAGCGGCCTGCGTTGCCGTAGATCTTCAGCGTTGAATCGCCGTTCACGTCCCAGGAAAAGCCGAGACGAGGACCGAACTGGTTTTCGATCTTGACGAAGGCCTGGCCATTGGCGCCCAGATTTTCGAAGGTATCCCAGCGTGCGCCCAAGTAGGCGAGGAAGTTGTCGGTGATGCTCCAGCTGTCCTCGATGTAGTAGGCGCGCTGCTTGACTTCGATAGTGGTGCCGCGAGCGGTGGTCTGTCGACGCACCACGTCGAACTCGTCGTTCGTATTCGGCTTTCCATCAGGTCCATTGTTGGTGGAATAGCGCCACAGCCAGCCGCCTACGTTGGCTTCACCTGCGACCGATTCATAGTTGTCGATGTCTACACCGAAGCGTAACTGGTGCGGACCGAGAACCCACTCCGCATCGATACGGTATTGGTCGCGGGTATCTTTATTGTTCTCGGCCTGCAGGAGTGCGCCATCGGTCAGGTTGCAGAAGCTGCCGTAAGCACCGGTGATGTCCTTGCGATAGCCCGGGCGCACATCCAGGATCACCGGACAACCGCCCAGCGCCGTGGTACCCGTGATGCTGGTGGTGTACGCGGTGGTGATGTCGCCATTGTAGGAAACGGTCGAGCCGTCGGGATTCTTCAGTTTCTGGGAACGTTCAAACTCACCGTGGCCATACAGCGCGGTCAGAGTGAAGTTGTCGGTCAGATAGCCCGTGTACTTAAGGACGACGTTTTCGCCGCCTTGGTCGTCGAACAGCGTTCCGGCGTAAGCGGTGCGGTCCAGTTCTCCGACCGTGTTGGCGTACACCTTGGTCTCGGTTTCCTGCTTGTCCGAGAAAGCAGTGAGTTCGAGTTTGTTGTTGTCGTTGATATTCCAGTCGAACTTGGTCAGCCAGGTTGGATTCTTGATCGTACTGTCGCGATTGGTGAACGCGTCTACGTTGCCCCAGGTTTTTGTATCGGTCGTTCCGTACGACAGCAGCGCGTAAGCGAACAGACGATCCTGTATCAGCGCACCTCCCGCCCATACGGCGCTGATGAGCTCGTCCCGCGTATCCTTGCTGTTATCTTCATTCAAGGTACCGAAGGTGCTCGCTTCCAAGGGGTTGGAGTATTTGATGTCTTTGACATCCTCGCGCAGCGCCTTCGGCGACCAGAACACATTGGCGCCGGCCTTGAACTCGTTGGTGCCGCGCTTGGTGATCTGGTTGACCACGCCGCCCAGCGAACGGCCGAATTCCGCGCCGTAACCGCCGGTCTTGATCTGCTGTTCGGCGATCGCCTCGAACGGCACCTTGGAGAAATTCAGGCTTCGGAACGAGTTGGTGATGTTGAAGCCGTTGATGTAGTACTGGTTCTCGGCGACGGACGAACCGCCGAAGGAGGCCAGGTTGCCGAAGGCGCCGTCGCCACGGACCGTGCCCGGAGCCAGCAATGCTACCGACGTGGTGTCGCGTGGAACCGGGATCTTCGCCAACTGGGCGGAAGTCAGGATGGTGGTGGATTCGACCGAGGAAACGTCGATGGGATTGACCACCGAGGCCGCCGTGACGGTTACCCGGTCAAGCGTGGTGGCGCTGTCGCCGCCGCTGGCCGAAGTGAAGTTCACCGAGGTGCCGGTACCGACGTTCACGGAGACTTCGCGCGTTGCCGTCGTTCCATCTGCGCGTTGCAGGGTGACGCGGTAGGTTCCGGGTGCGAGGGACGGGACGCGATAGGCCCCGTCGGCGCCAACCGAAATTTCGCGACTGAAACCGGTGGAGGGGTTCTCGACGAGAACCTTTTCCCCGGCGGTAGCCTGGCCGAACACCGCGCCGGAGGTGTTGGACTGGGCGTAGATCGTGGAGTTGAAACAGACCCCGAGCGCGACGGTAAGAGCGCTTCGACGAAGAGCGCGATTGAAGGTGCGTTTGGACACTGTGATTCCCCGCTATTAGGTTGATGTCACGTAAGCAGCCGAACGGCCGCCCCCCAGATAACCATGACTTTCGTCATATGACTTGGTCATCTGTCTTAATAGCAGGTTAATCAAATGTTGAGATTAGGTTACGCAATGCTTTTGCAATACTGAGACTCTAATCACATTTTTGATGGGAACTTTTCTCATCTTGCTATTCTGATTGACTATTTCTGGCGATAGCCCATTGTTCGATGCGCGAACAATTTCCCCATCTTGGTGCAAAAATCCGTTTCAGAACGCAACAAAAAAAGCCGCGGCGGGCCGCGGCTTGGATCCCTTCGATGCGACGACGCTTTACGCCAGACTCACTCCTTGGCCTGGAACACCACCTCTTCATAAGGCTGCACCACCACCCAACCCTCGCCCGCGAACTTCAGCTGGACGCTTTCGCCGGACCCGCGGCCAAGCAGCGTGCCGAGGGAAATGTCGGTGACGATTTCCGGAGTCAGGCCACCAGACCAGGCGACCGTGGCATTGGGATCGGTGAATACCGGGCCGGTCTGAGCACTAACCGGCAGGGTCAACGGTTCGTAATGCGAAGTGATGGCGACGATGCCGTTGCCGCTCAGACGCACGTTAAAGAGACCACCGGAGAGCATGCCGGCCACCTTGCGCATCATGGTGATCTTGCTTTCGATGCCCGACTCGACCGCCAGCACATCGTTGCCGTTAACGAAAATGGCTTCGCCGGAGAGACGCAACAGGGTGATCTTCTTGCCAGCATCGGCCAGATACACGCGGCCTTCGCCTTCCACCTTCATCAGCTGCATGCCTTCGCCGCTGACCATCTTCTTTAACAGGTTGCCCAGACCCTGCTCCATGATGCCCTGGCGGGTGAATTTCACGTTGCCCTTGCGCGCCACCATGGATCCGGCCTTGGCCCAAACCATGCCGTTGAGGCGCACCTCGAGCATGTGCGCGCTTTCCAGTTCGAAAGCATCGCTGCTGACGTCCTTCTCCTTCGACGACGCCAGAAACTCCTGCAGGGTACGTACACTCATATCGACTCCTTGATGATGGACGGGCGACGATTCGCCGCGGTCGCCATAATAAGTCCTTCCTATCTTGGAGTTTCGCCATGGTCGGCATCACCCGCATTTCGCACGACGCCACGGGCAGCACGCCGGAACCCGTGGCCCGCGAACGCGTAGTCACGGGCGCGCCGATGCAGATGATCGCCAATGCCTACTCGGATGCGGGCAACGCCTTCCATTGCGGCATTTGGGAAGGCGGAATGGGCGCATGGCGCGTTAGCTATTCCGAGCACGAGTTCTGCCATTTGCTGGCCGGGTGCGTGCGCCTGATCGGCGACGACGGCAGCGAGACCACGCTGGGGGCGGGCGATAGTTTCGTCATCCCCGCCGGTTTCGAAGGCATATGGGAGGTCTTGGAACCCGCACGCAAACTCTATGCGGTATACGAACCCCGAACTGACGATGGGCATGCGCTCGGCTAGAATGAGCGTGCCGACACCCCACGCCCAGAGATATCCATGACCGCTCCCCTCGCCTATCGCCGCATTCTGCTGAAACTTTCCGGCGAGGCTTTGATGGGGGCCGAAGACTATGGAATCGATCCAGCGGTGATCGGGCGCATCGCCCGCGAGATCATCGAGGCGCGCGAAGCGGGCGCCGAGATCGGCTTGGTGATCGGCGGCGGCAACATCTTCCGCGGCGCCGGCCTGGCCGCCAGCGGCATGGACCGGGTCACTGGCGACCAAATGGGCATGCTGGCCACGGTGATCAACGCCCTGGCCATGCAGGATGCGCTGGAAAAACTCGGCGCGCGCGTGCGGGTGATGAGCGCATTGAAGATCAACGACGTGTGCGAGGACTATATTCGCCGCCGCGCCGTGCGCCATCTGGAGAAGGGTCGCATCGCGATCTTCGCCGCCGGTACCGGCAATCCCTTCTTTACCACCGACTCGGGCGCGGCCTTGCGCGCGATCGAGATCGGCGCCGATTTGCTGTTGAAAGCCACCAAGGTCGACGGCGTATACGACCGCGACCCGGGCAAGTTTCCAGATGCGGTGCGCTTCGACCAGTTGACCTATGACGAGGTCCTGAGCCGCGACCTGCAGGTTATGGATACCGCCGCCTTCGCTCTGTGCCGTGACAGCGATGTGCCCCTACGCATCTACGACCTGTCGGTGCCGGGCAACCTGATGCGAATCCTGCGTGGTGAGAACATTGGCACGCTGGTGAAGGGCCGTAGCTGAGCTGGAACCGGGAGCTGGGAATGTTTTGCTTTGCCCCCTTTGAAAAAGGGGGAGGCAACGGCCGACTCCCGATGTAATTGTGTCCACCGAGCCGCATTGGCCACCCTATCGCGCATGGCACATACTCACTCCCACGGTTCCGCTACCCAAGCCTTCGGCTGGGCCGTCCTCATCAATCTGGCCTATACGGCTCTGGAAGCTGGTTACGGTTTCCACACCAATTCGCTGGCCCTGCTTTCCGATGCCCTACATAACCTGGGCGACGTCCTCGGCTTGGGCCTGGCCTGGGCGGCGGCCAAACTGGCGCAGCGTCCCCCCACGCACAGCCACACCTATGGATGGCGCCGCGCGACCTTGTTGTCGCCGCTGGCCAATTCCATCCTCTTGATGGTGTTCTCCGGCGCCCTGGGCTGGGAGGCCATCCGGCGTTTCAGCGCGCCGCCTTCCATTCCCGCCCTGCCAGTCATGGTGGTTGCGGGAATAGGCATCTTCGTGAATCTGGGCGCAGCCTGGTTGCTGCGCGACGGGCATGGGCATGACCTGAACAAGCGCGGCGCATTCCTGCATCTGATCGCCGATGCGGCGGTCTCGCTGGCTGCAGTGTTGGCGGGCGCTGGCATGATGGCGTTCGGATGGACTTGGCTGGATCCTGCCATCGCCCTGCTGGTGGGCGTGGTGATTGCGGTCGGCACCTTTGGCCTGCTGCGCGACAGCTTCAATGCGGCCATGGACGCGGTGCCCGCCAATATCGACCAGTCGGAAGTGCAAGCCTTCCTCTCGTCCCAACCCGGCGTGCAGGCGGTCCATCACCTGCACATCTGGCCGCTGGGCGCGAACGAGATCGCCCTTACCGCGCATCTGGTGCGTCCGGAAGACCAGGACCACGACGCTTTCATCGATGCCACCACGCATGCGCTGGACCACCGTTTCGGCATCAACCACGCCACCCTGCAGATCGAACGCGGCATGGCCTGCGGGCACGACCTGCATGATGCCGCGCCGCATCATTCGCATTGAGCGCAGCAGCCCGGCCGCCTGGGGTCCCCAACCGGTCCAGCAGGCAAACCCCGTATAATCAGGGGTTCGTAGAAACTGCTATGGAATCCGGCGATGCTCAACGAAATCAAGAAAGACGCGCAGGCGCGCATGGCCAAGAGCATCGAGGCGCTGCGTCACGACCTGACCAAGCTGCGCACCGGGCGCGCCACTACCGCGCTGGTCGATCATCTGAAGGTCAACTACTACGGTTCCGACATGCCGCTGACCCAGGTCGCCAGCGTGACGGTGACCGATGCGCGTTCGCTCACGATCAGCCCGTGGGAAAAGCAGATGGTCTCGGCGGTAGAGAAGGCGATCCTGGCCTCGGACCTGGGCCTGACCCCGAACACCGCCGGCACGGTGATCCGCATCAATATCCCGGCGTTGACCGAAGAACGCCGCCGCGACCTGTCCAAGCATGTGCATGGCGAAGGCGAGAACGCCAAGATCGCCATCCGCAACATCCGTCGTGACGCCAATCAGCAGATCAAGGACCTGTTGAAGGAAAAACAGATCACCGAGGACGAGGAACGCCAGAACCAGGACGATATCCAGAAGCTCACCGACAAGGCGATCAAGGATGTCGATGAGGTGGTGAAAGCGAAAGAGCAGGAACTGATGTCCGTTTAATGCAGTCGAATATCCGATGACTGCCATGCCGCCCACATCCGCCTCCGTTCCGCGTCACCTCGCCGTCATCATGGACGGCAACGGGCGTTGGGCGGAGCGTCGTCGGCGTCCGCGCATCATCGGCCATCGCGCCGGCGCGCGTGCGGTCAACGTTTGCATCGATTTCTGCCTCGAACGCGGTGTGCGCGCACTGACCCTGTTCGCCTTCTCCAGCGAAAACTGGGGGCGGCCGCAGGAAGAAGTCGGCGCACTGATGAAGCTTTTCATGAATGCGCTGGATCGCGAAGTGGAGGAACTGGACCGCCGCGGCGTGCGCATCCGCTTCATCGGCGAACGCGAACGCTTTTCCGCCGGCATCCGCGAACGGATGGATGCCGCCGAGAACCAGACCCGCGCCAATAGCCGTCTGGACCTGGTGATCGCGGCCAGTTATGGCGGCCGGCAGGACATCGCCCTGGCCGCGCGCGCGCTGGCGGTCGAGGTCGCTGCGGGCCGGTTGCGCGCGGAGGACATCGACGAAGCGGCGATCGCTTCGAAAATGGCGCTGGCCGACCTGCCGCCGCCCGATCTTTTCATCCGTACCGGCGGCGACCAGCGCATCAGCAATTTCCTGCTATGGCAGCTGGCCTATACCGAGCTCTGGTTCACCGAACTGCTGTGGCCAGAACTGGATGCCGCCACCCTGCAGCTGGCGATAGACGACTATGCGCGGCGCGAACGCCGCTTTGGCCTGACCAGCGCGCAAGTAGCCGACGCTGCACCGGAGAATTCACCCGCATGACCAGAACTCGAATCATCGCCGCTCTGGTCATGGCGCCGGTCGCCATCGCCGCGATCCTGTTCCTGCCCACACAATGGTTGTCCGCGGTGGTGGCGCTGGTGTTCCTGATCGGGCTGTGGGAGTGGTTCAAGCTCGCGGAAATCGACGACACCTTGTCGCGCACCTTGCTGCTCATCGCGAACCTGATGTTGATGGTGTTGCTGCTGTGGGCTTCGCGTACCGGTTCCGGACTTTCCCCGGCGCTGTTCCAGATCGTCGTCCTGGCCGGCGTCGGCTGGTGGTTGCTGTCCTTGTTGTGGCTGCGGTTCTTCAATTTCGCGTCCGACCATGAAACCTATGCCCGGGTCTTCAAGCTGGCCGCCGGCACGCTGGCGGTGATCCCCGCCTGGTGCGCGCTTTGCCTGATCCACTCCGACAACTTCCAAACGCCTGCCGCCGACAGCGTCGACAACCTGCGCGGCCATCTCTGGCTGCTTGCGGCCTTGGTCATCGTGTGGGCCGCGGACAGCGGCGCCTATTTCGCAGGCCGCCACTTCGGCGGCAGACTGTTTGGAAGCCGCAAGCTGGCTCCGCGCATCAGCCCCAATAAAACCATCGAAGGCTTGGTGGGCGGATTGTTCGCCGGCATCGCGGCGGGGTTGCTGTTCGCAGCGTTCGCCGGGCTGACCCCGCCACAAGTTCCGGCGTTCGTCATGGTGGCCACCGTCACCGTATTGTTCTCGGTAGTGGGCGATTTGTTCGAGAGCTTGCTGAAGCGGCATGTCGGCGCCAAGGATTCAGGCAATCTGATTCCCGGGCACGGCGGCATTCTAGACCGCCTCGACGGCGTGCTGGCGGCGCTGCCGATCTTCGCGCTGGGCAAGGAACTGTCCGGCTTCTGACATGACGTCTGTACGCACCATTGCGGTATTGGGAGCCACTGGCTCGATCGGCGCTTCGGCGCTGGACGTGATTGCGCGCCATCCCGACCGATTGCGGACTTCGGTGCTGAGCGCAGGTACTCAGGTGGACGCACTGCTCGCGCTTTGCGCTACCCACCGTCCCGCCCACGCGGTCATCGCCGACGAATCCCGTTTCGCCGCGCTGCGCGACGGTTTGCGCGATGCCGGATTGGCCACCCAGGCGCATGCCGGAGAAGCCGCGCTTGAAGCCCTGGTTGCGGGCGATGCTTGCGATACGGTAATTGCTGCGATCGTCGGCGCGGCCGGTCTGCGGTCCACCCTGGCCGCGGCACGCGCAGGCAAGCGACTGTTGCTGGCCAACAAGGAGTCGCTGGTGCTGGCCGGGGAGCTGCTGATGGCCGCGGCGAACGGCGCAAATGCCGAAATCATCCCGATCGACAGCGAACACAACGCCGTCTTCCAATGTCTGCGTTCACGCCAGACTCAGGGCGATGTGCGGCGCATCGTGCTCACCGCATCGGGCGGGCCTTTTCGGGGACGCAGCCGCGATTCGCTGGCCTCGGTCACGCGCGAACAGGCCATTGCCCATCCGAAATGGTCGATGGGCCCAAAGATCTCGGTCGATTCGGCCACTCTGATGAACAAGGGCTTGGAACTGATAGAAGCCCATCATCTATTCGATATTCCGGGCGAAAAGCTGGGCGTGCTGGTGCATCCGCAAAGCCTGGTGCATTCGCTGGTGGAATTCGTGGATGGTTCCACACTAGCCCAGCTAGGCCTGCCCGACATGCGCACCTCGCTGGCGGTCGGCCTGGGCTGGCCGCAACGGATCGAATCGGGCGTGGCTGGACTGGACCTGCTGGCCCAGGGCCGGCTGGATTTCGAAGCGCCCGACACTGACGCATTTCCCTGTCTGCGCCTGGCTTGGCAGGCGCTGGAAGCCGGCGGCACCGCTCCGGCCGTGCTGAACGCTGCGAACGAAGTCGCTGTTTCAGCCTTTCTTCAGGGCCGAATCGGTTTCCTAGCCATTCCCGCGCTGGTCGAGGACGCTCTCGCCCGGTTGCCCGCCGCCCCGGCCGAGTCGCTGGAAGCGCTGCTGGCAACGGATGCGCAGGCACGCCGTCTCACCGAACATGCCGTCTCACAGCTAGCGCAATCACAGGCCACATCCTCCCCGTATGAGTGACATCGTTGGCTCAATCTGGTGGATGATCGTGGCCCTGGGCGTCCTGGTGACGTTCCATGAATTCGGTCATTACTGGGTAGCCAAGCGCTGCGGCGTAAAGGTGCTGCGCTTCTCGGTGGGCTTCGGCAAGCCGCTGTGGTTGCGCCGCGACCGCCATGGAACCGAGTTCGCCATCGCCGCTATTCCGCTGGGCGGCTATGTGAAGATGCTGGACGAAGCCGAGGGCGACGTGCCCGCTTCCGAACTGCCGCAGGCCTTCAACCGCAAGCCGGTGTTACAACGCATCGCCATCGTGGCGGCAGGACCCATCGCCAACCTGGTGCTGTGCGTTGCGCTGCTTTGGGCGATGTTCGTGATCGGGCGGCAGGACTACAGCGCCACGGTCGGTCAGGCGCGCGGCTTGGCTGCCAAGGCTGGATTCGTGGCCGGGGATAGGATCCAGGCGGTCGATGGCCAGACTATCAACACTTGGGGCGACGCGCTGCAGGCCATGACCACCGCGGCGATGGACCGCCATGACCCGCAGATCGTGGTTTCCGATCGGCTGGGCGTGGAGCACACCCGCAGCCTTTCCCTTTCGGACTTGCCACCCGGCTTCGACCAAGAGAACGTGGCTGGACTTGCCGGCTTCGCCTGGCAACACCAGCTGGCCCCGGCTCTCGTCAAAACGACCAAGCCCGGATCGCCTGCATCCAAGGTACTGGTCGCGGATGACCTGATCACCGCTGTCGATGGCGACCCGGTGCGCAGCTTCGGCGACATTTCGCCGCTGGTGCAGAAGCTGGGGACCAAGGGCGGCGTCGCCATGATCGAGGTAGAGCGAAACGGCGAACGCCTGGCGCTCGACATCAAGCCTGTCTGGTGGCGCGACCCAGACTCAGGCAAGGAATATTGGACCCTGGGCATTGACCCCCCGACCCAGCTCAAACCCGCGGCCTACGACGCCAAACAGCAATTCGGCCCATTCGCGGCGATCCCCGCCGCATTCAGGGAAACCGGCAAGCTGGCTTCCGGCTCGCTGGGCATGATTCGCCGCATGCTGACGGGTCAGGCGTCCATCAAGAACATCTCCGGCCCCATCACCATCGCCCAGGTGGCCAATGCGACGGCCAAGCGCGGAGTGGACTGGTTCCTGTATTTCCTGGCTTTGCTGTCGCTTAGCCTGGCCATCATCAACCTGATGCCTATCCCGGTCTTGGACGGCGGGCACCTGCTGTATTACCTTATAGAGTTGGTCAAAGGCAGTCCGCTGAGCGAGCGCGCCATGGCCACCGGGCAATATGTGGGTCTGGCCATGCTGGCGAGCCTGATGGGTCTGGCGTTCTACAACGACATTTTCCGCCTGGTGACTTGATGGCCTTGCTTCCCCGGTTTTTTCCGGCCCGCTTTTCCCTGGCTTTGCCGCCGGCAGCATTCCGGCAATCCCCTGCACACATGCAGGCAACACCCGCACCTACCTTATCGGATGTGATGATGACGCGACTCCCCACCCGCCGCCTGCTCGCCCTCGCCCTGGCTTCGGCCATCGCCTTGCCGGCATGGGCGCAGACGACGGAACCCGGCCCGGCCGCGGTCGCCAGCACGGAGGCGTTCACCGCCACCGATATCCGCATCGATGGCTTGCAGCGCATCTCCACCGGCACGGTGCTGACCTACCTGCCGATCGAGCGCGGCGACACGGTCGACTCGACCAAGATCGGCGAAGGGATCCGCAGGCTGTACAAGACCGGCTTCTTCGAAGACGTCAAATTCGACCGCCAGGGCGACATCCTGGTGATCACCGTGACCGAGCGTCCGGCGATCAACAAATTGACCCTGGTCGGCAACAAGGACATCAAGACCGAAGACCTGACCAAGGGACTGCAGGAGATCGGCCTGGCCGAAGGCGAAACCTTCGACCGCTTGGCCCTGGACCGCGTCACCCAGGAACTGACCAAGCAATACAACAACCGCGGCAAGTACAACGTCGAGATCAACCCGACCGTGGCCAAGCTGGACCGCAACCGCGTCGACGTCACCATCACCGTCAAGGAAGGCAAGGCCGCCAAGATCCGCCACGTCAACCTGATCGGCACCGAGAAGTTCGAGAACAAGGACATCCTGGACAACTGGGAGTCGAAGGAAAGCAACTGGCTATCCTGGTACCGCCGCGACGACCAGTACTCGAGGGAAAAGCTCTCGGGCGATATGGAGAAGCTGAACTCCTATTACCTCGACCGCGGCTACGTGGATTTCGCGCTGGACTCCACCCAGGTGGCGATCAGTTCCGATAAGCGGGACATGTACATCACCGCCGGCATCACCGAGGGCGAGCAGTACAAAGTGTCCGACGTAAAGGTCACAGGCGACACCGTTTTGCCGGTGGAAGACATCGAGAAACTGGTGTTGGTGAAAAAAGACCAGATTTTCTCGCGCGCGATCCTCGAATACACCTCCGACGCCATCACCTCCACGCTGGGCAACATCGGTTACGCGTTTTCGCAGGTCAATCCGATTCCCACAGTGGATCGCGAGAACCGCACCGTAGCCATCAACCTGCAGGTCGTTCCCGGTCCGCGCGTGAATGTGCGCCGCATCGTGTTCAAGGGCAATACGCGCTCTGCCGATGAAGTGCTGCGCCGCGAAATGCGCCAGTTCGAAGGCAGCTGGTATTCGCAGGCCGCCATCGACCGTTCCAAGATCCGTCTGCAGCGCCTGGGCTATTTCGAGACCGTCGAGGTGGAAACGCCGCCGGTGCCCGGCAGCAACGACGAAGTGGATGTGGTCTTCAACGTCAAGGAAACCACTTCGGGCAGCTTCGTGTTCGGCCTGGGTTACTCGCAGTTGTCAGGCCTGACCACCTCGATCCAGCTGTCGCAGAACAACTTCCTCGGCGGCGGCAACCGGGTCTCGGTGGAAGCGCAACGCAGCGACTACCTGCAGCGCTATTCGTTCTCCTTCGTCAATCCCTTCTTCACCGATGAAGGCATGTCGTTGGGCTACAACCTGTGGTGGCGCGAGTTCGATTACTCCAGCTTCAATACCGCGCAGTACTCGACCACCAGCGCCGCTGCGCAAGGCGTATTGGGCTTGCCGATCACCGAGAACGACACCGTTTCGCTGTTGTTCGGCGTCGATACCAACGAAATCCTGACCTTCCGCGGCTCCACGCCCGACTCGATCATCGATTACATCGATGCCGTCGGATCGCGCACTTTCCATGCCTGGCGCACCGAACTGGGCTGGGCGCGCGATACGCGCAACGACTATTTCATGCCTACCCGCGGCACCTACCAGCGGATCTCCACCGAGATCACCCTGCCGGGTTCCACGGTGGAGTACTACAAGCTCAATTACGAGTTCTCCAAGTACTGGCCGCTCAGTCCGTCGCTGGTGTTGAACACCCGCGCCGAACTGGGTTACGGCGACAGTTACGGCAGCGATAGCGTACGGCGCCTTTGCGCGGTCCGTCCCAGCGACCCGCAAACCAAGGCGTCGGGCGCGGAGTGCGCGCCCGGTACCGTGGAGACGGCCGTGCTTACCGCCTCGGGCTTGCCTTTCTTCGAGAATTTCTATGCCGGCGGCGTGCGCTCGGTACGCGGCTTCCGCGACAACACTTTGGGACCGCGCTCTGAAACCACCAGCGGCTTCAGGGGCCAGCCGTTGGGTGGCGCGCTGAAGACTACCGGCTCGCTGGAAATGTATTTCCCTAAGCTGTTCGATTCCAAGGCCGCTCGCGTCTCGGCGTTCGTGGATTTCGGCAACGTGTTCGCCGATACCGACAGCTTCGACGCGGGCGAACTGCGCGCCTCCACTGGCATTTCCCTGCTGTGGCGCGCGCCGGTCGGACCGATCTCGATCAGCTACGCGTTCCCGCTGCGCAAGGAAGACGACGACGAGATCGAGCGCCTGCAGTTCACCTTCGGCGGCGCGTTCTGAAGACCGCTGCGCCGACGCTGCATCCCCTCAAGGCCCGGGCAACCCCGGGCCTTTCTTCTACGCGGCCACGCCCAAGACGTTAAACTGCGCCCAGTGGACACCTTCAGCATCACTGCCGACGAGATCGCCGAACGCTACGCCCTGGCCTTGCGCGGCAATGGCGGCCTGCCCATACGTGGTGTAGGCACCCTTGCTGGCGCGGGCGAAGGCCAGCTGACCTTTCTCGCCAATCCGCGTTATCGCAACCAACTGTCGACAAGCAATGCCTCCGTCGTGGTGCTGCGCGAGGAAGACGCCGCCGCAGCTCCCGGCACCGTGCTGATCGCCCGCGATCCGTACACCACTTTCGCCAAAATCGCCGCGTTGTTCGACCGCCAGCCGGTTCGCGATGCCAGCGTCCATCCGTCGGCGGTAATCGATCCCGCTGCGCGAATCGCGGACGGCGTGCATATCGGTCCTTTCGTGGTAATCGGCGCCAATAGCTCCATCGGCGAGGGCTGCGTGATCGGGCCCGGCTGCGTGATCGGCGAGGATTGCGAGGTCGGCGCAGGCAGCGAGCTGATCGCGCGCGTGACCCTGGTGACGCGAGTGCGTCTGGGACGACGCGTGCGCATCCACCCCGGCGCGGTACTGGGCGCCGATGGCTTCGGTCTGGCCATGGACGCTGGCCACTGGATCAAGGTGCCGCAACTGGGCGGCGTAGTGATCGGCGACGATTGCGAAATCGGAGCCAACACCTGCATCGATCGCGGCGCGCTGGGCGACACCGTGCTGGAGGAAGACGTGCGCCTGGACAACCAGATCCAGATCGGACACAACGTGTATATCGGGGCGCATACGGCGATGGCTGGCTGCAGCGCAGCAGCTGGCAGCGCCAAGATCGGCCGCTACTGCCTGATCGGCGGTGCCGCCGGCGTTCTGGGGCATTTGGAAATATGCGACAAGGTGACGATCACCGCGATGTCGCTGGTCACCCATTCGATCCGCGAACCGGGCGAATACTCCTCGGGCACGCCATTAACCGACAACCGAAGCTGGCGGAAGAACGCCGCACGTTTCAAGCAACTCGATGCGCTGGCCCGTCGCATCCTGTCCACCGACAAGGAATGAACATGACCCAATCCTTCCAACTCCCCCTCGATGCCGCCGGTATCCAGAAACTGCTGCCGCATCGCTACCCGTTCCTGCTGGTGGACCGGGTGGTGGAATTGGAGCGCGATAAGCGCATCCTGGCCTACAAGAATATTACCCAGAACGAACCCTTCTTTACCGGCCACTTCCCCGGCAAGCCGATCATGCCGGGCGTGCTGATTATCGAGGCCTTAGCGCAGGCCGGCGGGCTGCTGACCCAACTTTCGCACGATGGCCAGACCGCCGGCCGCATGTTCTACATGGTCAAGGTGGACAACGCCCGCTTCAAGAAAATGGTCGTGCCCGGCGATCGCCTGGATCTAGACGTCACCCTTAAGCGCTTGATCAGAAACATGGCGCTGTACGAGGGCATCGCCCGAGTGGATGGCCAGGAAGTGGCATCGGCCGAAGTGCTGTGCGCAGAGGATCGAGGCTGACCATGGCCGCTGGCGAGACGCTTATTCACCCCAGCGCATCGATCGACCCGGCCGCCAGGCTGGGCGCGGGCGTTCGCATCGGTGCGTTCACCAGTATCGGCGCCGACGTGGAAATAGGTGACGGTTGCGTGATCGGGCCGCATAGCAGCATCACCGGCGCCACCCGACTCGGGCGCGACAACCACATCATCGGCCATGCGGCGATAGGCGGCGATCCGCAAGACAAGAAATTCAAGGGCGAGCGTACGGAACTGGTCATCGGCGACCGCAACACCATCCGTGAGTTCGTCACCGTCAACCGCGGCACCGGCGACGGCGGCGGGGTCACCCGTATCGGCGACGACAACTGGCTGCTGGCCTACACGCACGTCGCGCATGACTGCAAGATCGGCAACTTCTGCGTGTTTTCCAACAACTCCACTTTGGCCGGCCATGTGCAGATCGGCGACTGGGTGATCATGAGCGGCTTCGCCGGCGTGCACCAGTTCTGCCGGATCGGCGCCCATGCCTTCCTCGGCATGGGTGTGTTGATTAGCGGCGACGTGCCGCCCTACACCATGGTGGCGACCGAGGCCCAGGGCCGCCCGCGCGGCATCAACAGCGAAGGCCTTAAGCGCCGCGGTTTCGATGCCGCCCGCATCAGCGCGATCAAACGCGCTTATCGCACTCTATACATCGCGGGCTTGCCGCTGGCCGAAGCCAAGCAACAACTGGCCGAACAGGCGCGCGACAGCGCGGACGTGCGCGCGCTGTTGGATTTCATCGAAAGCGGCGAACGGCCCCTGTTGCGATGAGCGGCTGGCGGCAAGGCGTTTCCACGGCAGCGGGCGAACGGTCGCCGACCCTGTCCGATCTGGCCGCTTCGCCCGAAACGCTCCGGAACGCCGCACTGCGTCCCAAGCGCATCGTGCTGGTCGCGGGCGAGACTTCCGGCGACGCATTGGGCGCGGGATTGATCGAACAACTGCGCAAGCGCTTTCCCGACGCCGAATTCGCGGGCATCGGCGGCGATGCGATGCGCCGGTCAGGCTGCGACATCTGGCATGACGCAGGCGAATTGGCGGTGATGGGTCTTTCCGAAGTGCTGCGCCACTTGCCGCGTCTGCTCAAGCTGCGACGCCGGTTCCGCGAACGCGCGCTGGCATGGAATCCCGACGTTTTCATCGGCATCGATGCGCCGGACTTCAATCTGGGCGTGGAACGCTGGCTCAAGCAGCGCGACGTGCGCACCGTGCATTACGTCAGTCCTTCGGTATGGGCCTGGCGCGAAAAAAGAGCGGAGAAGATCGGCACCAGTGCGGATCTGGTGTTGTGCCTGTTTCCGATGGAACCGCCGATCTACGCGCGCCACGGCATCGATGCGCGTTTCGTTGGCCACCCGATGGCTGACGAGATGCCAATCGAGCCCGATCAGGCCGCAGCGCGCGAGTCGCTAGGCCTGCATGCCTACACACCGGTATTGGCGGTGCTGCCTGGTAGCCGGCTGGGGGAGATCGGGCGGCTCGGCAAGGTCTTCCTGGAAGCCGCGCGGATCGTTTCCGAATCCGTTCCGTATTTGCAGATCGTGGTGCCCGCCGCGAATGCCGCTTGCCGGGACGCGCTGCGACCGTTGATCGCCGAAACCGGATTCCCTGTGCCCCCGATGCTGACCGATGGCCGCGCACGCGAGGCGATGGTGGCGGCCGATGTGGTGTTGCTGGCCTCCGGCACCGCCACTTTGGAAGCGATGTTGGCCAAGCGCGCGATGGTGGTCGGCTATAAAGTGGCGCCTTTAACCTACCGCATCGTCAAAGCGTTCGGCATGCTTAAAGTGGAGCGCTATGCGCTTCCCAACGTGCTGGCCGGGACTGACGTGGCGCCGGAACTGATGCAGGACGAGTGCACGCCGCAGAATCTGGCGGCGGCCGTGTTGAACCAGTTCCAGCATCCCGAAATCACCGGCGCGCTGCAACCGCGTTATCGCGAGCTGCACGAAACGCTGCGCCAGGATGCCTCGGCGCGCGCGGCCGACGCCATCGCGGGGTTGTTGCCGAAGGACGCTAGGCCGTGAAGCAGCACCCGCTCGATTTTCCTGCGGCGCTTGGCGTCGTCGGCCCCTTGCTCATCGCCGGCGTGGACGAAGCCGGTCGCGGGCCGCTTGCCGGTCCCGTAGCGGTCGCGGCGGTGGTCTTCGACCCTGCCCGCCCGCGCATCAACGGACTGGACGATTCCAAGCTACTCGATGCGGCGCGGCGCGAAACGCTGTGCTCGCGCATCATCGAACGCGCGCTCGCTTGGCACGTTGTGCTGGTGGAAGCCGACGAGATCGATCGGCTGAACATCTACCAGGCCACCATGCTGGGCATGCGGCTTGCAGTGGAGGGTGTGGCCCACGTCGCAGGATTGGCGCGCATCGACGGCAACGCATTGCCGAAGGGATTGCCGTGCCGCGCCGAAGCTCTGGTGGGTGGGGACCGCCTGGATCGCTCGATCATGGCCGCTTCGATCCTGGCCAAGGTCACCCGGGATCGTTTGATGGTCGCCATGCACGATGAATTCCCCGCCTACGGCTTCGCCGCCCACAAGGGCTACGCCACGCCCTCGCATCTGTCCGCCCTGACCGAGCACGGCCCCTGTCCGCAACACCGGCGCAGCTTCGCGCCGGTGCGCCAAGCCCTCCACCGCTAGTTGCCTCCTGTCGGCGGCCCTCCACCGCCCACCACGATGGCAGCGGCCTCGCCTTGCTTCAGTTCCGCGCTGATGATCAGCGCCTGATTTTCGTCGATTCGCCGCATCAGCAGCATGTCCGTCAGGCCCGGCCTCGGCCCGGGTCCTACCTTCGGGACGGAAGCGATCGAGATTCGGATGTCGATGAATTTTCCGCCCTCCAGCGGGATTTGAACCAGTTGCTCATGCGCGATTTCATTTTCGATGGCCATCTCGTTCTCCTGGTGTGAGCCCGTTGCGGGTGCTCGGGGCGGGTACTCGGGTCTTGCTTGTATCCGCAGTGCCGGCAACAGCGACAACGCGGCCAAGAGCGGCATTTCCGTTGATCCGGTATTCGACGATGCCGGCGGCACGGGCGGCGGCGACGCGGCGACGCGCCTGATCGAACTCACCTAGGAGGGCTAAAGTCTGTGCATTGAACAACGCCACTTCGCCAGGCTCGCCGCCTAGCGCCTCGGAGCGGACGATCAGTTGCCGTGCCAACGACAATTGGCCCAGATTGGCGCGATACCAGGCCAGCGCCGCAACGACCTTGGCGTCGTCGGTCTTGATCTCGATATAGCGTTGTGCGCGACTGGTCGCCTCACGGAACGCCGCAGGCGCCTGCTCTGCGGTGGCCGGGTCGGCCAGCAGCGCCTGCCCCAGGTTGCCCCAGGTCGTGTGATCCGACGGATCCAGCTGCACTGCGCGCCGTTGCAGTTGCACGGCTTCGGCATAGCGGCCGGACAAGTATTCGATCTCGCCGAGGTTGGTCAACGCCGCATAGCTGGGCTTTATGGCAATGGACCGCTTCAGCGCGTCCGCCGCTTCGGGAACCCTCCCTGCGGTCAAATACACGCCACCGAGATAACTCCACAGATCCACGTCGTCGGGTTGTAGCTCGACCGCCTTGCGATAGGAGGCGATGGCTTCGGGCAGGCGCCCCGCCAGGAAATGTTGGTAGCCGATCTGGGCATGGATGCGGGCATTGCCTGGGCGCAGCGCCAACGCGCGGTTGAAATAATCCAGCGCCCGCGCCTCCCGCCCCTGCTCGGCATGCACGATGGCGATGCCGACGTAGGCCGCGGGGCGGCTGGCCGGATCCGACTCCGCCTTGGTGAAGTATTCGACCGCCTTCCCATACTCGCCATCGGCATGGTGCAACTCGGCCAGGGCGAGATTGACTTCGCCCAATCCCGGATCCATTCCGCGCGCCCGTTCGCAGCTCGTCTGCGCGCGACCGAAGGCAGCTGCATCGTGGCGGTCGATGAAATCGGCGACTTCGGCCCGGCAGATTCCCGCCTGCGCACGAGAGAACTTTCGATCAGCCGACAACGCCTGGTTGAAGAAAGCGACCGCGTTCCGCGCGTCGCCACCGACAGCAGGCCGCAGCAATTGCGCCACCCCACGCAGATAGGCATCGAACGCGGCGGCGCTCCTGGTCGGCGTCAGCCGTTTCTCGATCGCTTCGCGCTGCTGGGGAAGCACGTCCATCAGGGATTGCACGACTTCGTTGGCGATCTCGACCTGGGTGGCGAACACATCCGAAAGCCGACGGTCGTAGCTGTGACTCCACAGGGTGTAACCCGTGGAGGTGTCGGACAGGCGTGCATTGATGCGCACACGTTCCCCTTCGCGACGCACGCTGGCGTAAAGCACGGTGGCTACCCCCAGGTTCCTGCCGAGCGACTTCACGTCGGAACCCTGCGCAGTGGCCACCGCCGACGATATCTGCGCGGCGACCTTGAGCCCCTCCACACCGGCAAGGGCATCATGCATTTCCACCGCCAGGCCTTCGGCGAAATAGTCGTCTTCCTTGTTGCTTCCAAGGTTCGTGAAAGGCATGACCGCAATGGAAGCTTGTGCGGGCGTGGGCTGTTCCGGTATGCGGTCGCGGATTAGCCACGCGAGCGAAAGCGCTGCAGTCAGCAACCATGGGAGCGGAGATTTCCACCAGCTCTGGCCGGAGGAAGGAATCGGAATCGCATCGGGTCGGTCCATCTCCACGGAGGAGGCAGGCTCAGTGCCGGAAACACCCGAATGCTCCCTCTGTACTGGAGGCTCGATCGGCGTCTCTTGCAGCACCGGCGGATCGTCGACGAGATTGCCGATAAACCGGTAACCGACCGCGTGCTGGGTCAGGATATAGCGCGGTTCTTCCGCGTGGTCTTCCAGCGCATTGCGCAGCTGTGCGATCGCGCGGGTCAGGACACCCGGGGTGACATGGCGATGCCCCCATACGGCATCCAGCAATTCGTCCCGGGAAACCAGCTGGCCCGCGCGGCGCAACAGTACCAGCAGTACGGAAAAGGCCTTGGGTTCCACCGCCACCGATTGACCGTTGCGGCTGATCGTGTACGCGACCGCATCCACGACGATGTCGCCGAAGCGGTATCGCTCTGCCCCCTGAGTACCTGCGTTAGTGCCCGAATCGGACTCCACTGCAATTCCTCATGGAAACCTCGCAATCCAGCTGAAAAGCTGGCGGAAGCTTCGTATCCGCATCATGACCCACCCACCGACCCGGCGGAAGCTGACCACGCACCCAACCAGGTGCCTTTCCCAGCATCCATTACCGGAGACCCATCATGTCCACCAACGCCAATCACATCGAATCCCTGCCACAGGTGCTGTTGTCCGGTACCACCCCCAACCGCCCTAGCCGCCGCCGCCGGATCGGGAGCTTCCGTCTCAGCACTTTGGACATGGAACGGTTCAATCACCTGCTCTTCACGCTGACCGACGACCGGACCCCGCTGGATTGCGACCAGGTCGTAACCGCAGCGCGCCTGTTGGCCGATTCCTGCGGCTCGCAGTCCATCCCCACCTGCATCCGCCAGCGGCTCGCCCAGGCCGAGTCGCTGGCGAGCATGCTCGCCGACTACGGCTGGCAGCCCGCCAATGAGGTCGTCGCGCCGGCCGGCGCCGTACTGGACTACCTCAACGGACACAACGACCTCATCCCCGACTGGATCCCGCAGGTAGGCCAGTTGGACGACGCCATCGTCGTCGAAGCCGCCTGGCCGCGACTGGCGGGCGAAGTACTGAGCTATCAGGACTTCTGCCGCCTGCGGCTGATAGAAGCGCGTCTGCACCAGAAGGAGATAGAGACGTTCCGTTTCGACCGGAAAGACTGGGAAGTCGCACGCCGCGCCGAGGCCGGGTTGCGCGAACACCAGCGTCGCGTACGCACCAGCAGCTATGTGCCGAATGTCGCCGGACTCTTCCGCGTCCACTGAGCAAGCAATGCGGCACTTTGAAATTCCTGTTCCTGGCCGCCCCCAGCAAGCGTGGGGCGGCCAGCGGAATCAAGCAGAGGGATTCGTCATGTCCATCGCATACCTGTCGGCCAATACGCGCCGACCCGAACATCGGCGCACGTCAGGCCAGGACCAGGATGATGATCGCCTGCAACTGCTGAGGTCGATGCTGGCCGATCGCCGCTGGTCATGCGCGCCCGTTGTGCGCGACCAGCTGCTGCAGATACTGGTCAGCGCCGCCGGCAAGGGTTGCGCCAGCGAATGCGCCTGGGCGACGCTGGCCGAGGAAATCGCGCGTTATCTGCTCTATCGCCGGACCGGTCAGCAGGAAATCGCGCCGCTGGAGTGGCAGCGGCCACGCCGTGAGCCCAGACCAGCGACAGCCAGACGCTTCGGGGCCTGACACGACAAGGGCGAAGCGTCGACGCCCACCTGTCAAGCCTTGTTCCACCCCACCCCTCCCGCTACCCTGCTAGCGGTATGTCTTCCCGCTTCATCCACCTCCACCTGCACACCGAATTCTCGCTCGCGGATTCGACCATCCGCGTGCCCGAAAAGCCCGACGAGGCGCGCCCGGACAAGGCCAAACGGCCCAATCTGCTGAGTCGCGCGGTGGAAATGAAGCTGCCGGCGTTGGCGGTGACCGACCGCAACAATCTGTTCGCGCTGGTCAAGTTCTACAAAGCCGCCGAATCGGTGGGCATCAAACCCATCGCGGGCGCCGACCTCAGCATCGTCGACGGCAAGGAAAGCCCCTGGCAGCTCACCTTGCTCTGTCGCGACCACACCGGCTACCTGTCGCTGTCGCGCCTGCTCACTCGCGCCTGGATGGAAGGCCACCACCTGGACGGCGTGGCGATCACGCCCGAATGGCTGCGCGAGGACTGCGAAGGCCTGTTCGCCATCGCCGGCCGCCATAGTTATGCAGGACGGCTCGCCGCTGGCGGACGCCACGAACATGCCGAACAGCACCTCGCCGATCTGCAGCGCAGCTTCGGCGAAAACCTGCATCTCGAAATCACCCGTACCCAGCGCGAGGGCGAAGACGCGTTCAACGCCTTCGCCTTGCACGCCGCCGCCGCGCGCGGACTTCCGGTTATCGCCAGCAACGATGTGCGTTTCCTCGACCGCGAAGGCTACGACGCGCATGAAGCGCGCGTGTGCATTTCCACCGGCCGCGTGCTGGACGATCCCAAGCGTCCGCGCGAGTACAGCCCCGAGCAGTACCTGAAATCGCCCGATGAAATGGCGGCGTTGTTCGCGGACATACCCGACGCGATCGACAACACCTACGCGCTGGCCCAGCGCTGCAATCTTGAACTGACGCTGGGCCAGTACGCATTGCCCGCGTATCCGGTGCCCAGCAACGAAACGCTCGACAGTTGGATCCGCAGCCAGTCGCACGCCGGTCTGGACAAACGCCTGTTGAAGAACCCGCTGGCTGCTGGGCACACCGAAGAAAGCTATCGCGCGCGCCTGGACCTGGAGTTGGACGTCATCGTCCGCATGGGATTCCCCGGCTACTTTCTGATCGTGGCCGACTTCATCAACTGGGCCAAGGACCACGGCATTCCCGTCGGGCCGGGCCGCGGTTCCGGTGCGGGTTCGCTAGTGGCCTGGGCGCTGGGCATCACCGACTTGGATCCGATTCCCTACGACCTGCTGTTCGAGCGCTTCCTCAACCCCGAACGCGTGTCGATGCCCGACTTCGACATCGACTTCTGCATGGACCGCCGCGACGAAGTCATAGACTACGTGGCGGCCAAATACGGCCGCGACCGCGTCAGCCAGATCATCACTTACGGCACCATGGCTGCTAAGGCCGTGGTACGCGATACGGGGCGCGTGCTCGGTTTCCCGTACGGCTTCGTCGACAGCGTGGCTAAGCTGATCCCCATGACCTTGGGCATCACCCTTGCCGATGCGATGGGCGAAGGCAGCGGCGCGATGGCCTCGCAGGAGCTAATTGACCGCTATCGCGACGAAGACGATGTGCGCGACCTGCTCGATCTCGCGCGCCAGTTGGAAGACCTGACCCGCAATGCCGGCAAGCACGCCGGCGGCGTGGTGATCGCGCCTTCGCCGCTCTCCGATTTCTGCCCGCTGTTCGCCGAACACGATGGTCACGGCCTGGGCCGTTCGCCGGTCACTCAGTTCGACAAGGACGATGTGGAAGCGGTGGGCCTGGTCAAGTTCGACTTCCTGGGTCTGCGCACGCTCACCATCATCGACTGGGCGGTCAAGGCCATCAACGTGCGTCGCACGTCCGAAGGCAAGGATGCGCTGGATATTTCCACGCTGCCGCTGGACGACAAAGCGACCTACGATCTGTTCGCCAGCGGCGAGGCCGGCGCGGTGTTTCAGTTCGAATCGCGCGGCATGCGCGAGCTGCTGAAGCGTGCCAAGCCCGACCGTTTCGAGGACTTGATCGCGCTGGTATCGCTGTATCGTCCCGGCCCCATGGACCTGATCCCGGACTTCATCGAGCGCAAACACGGACGCCAGGACATCGAGTACCCGGACGTGCGCGTGGAAGCGGTGCTGCGCGACACCTACGGCATCATGGTGTACCAGGAACAGGTCATGCACATGGCCCAGATCGTCGGCGGCTACTCGCTGGGCGGCGCGGATCTGCTGCGTCGCGCGATGGGCAAGAAAAACCCGGCGGAAATGGCCAAGCATCGCGAAATCTTCCGCGAAGGCGCCGGCAAGAACGATATCGACGGCCGCAAAGCCGATTCCATCTTCGACCTGATGGAGAAGTTCGCCGGCTACGGCTTCAACAAGTCGCACGCCGCCGCCTATGCGCTGGTGTCGTACCAGACTGCGTGGCTGAAAACGCATTACCCCGCCGAATTCATGGCGGCCGTGCTGTCCTCGGACATGGACAACACCGACAAGGTGGTCGGCTTCCTGGACGAGTGCCGCATGTTGAAGCTCGACGTGCTGCCGCCGGAAGTCAATGCGTCGGAATACATGTTCGTGGCCAACGACGCGCGCACCGTGCGCTACGGGCTGGGCGCGATCAAGGGCGTGGGCCGCGGCGCTTGCGAAGCCATTTCCGCCGAGCGCGCACGCGGCGGCGGTTTCCGCGATCTGCTGGATTTCTGCAAGCGCGTGGACTCGTCGAAACTCAATCGCCGCGCATTAGAAGCCCTGGTTAATGCGGGCGCGCTGGATGCACTGGGCAAGAACCGCGCCTCGCTGATGCTGCAACTTCCGGAAGTGGTGAAAGCCACCGACCAACTTGCGAAAGAGCGCGATGCCGGACAAGTGTCGCTGTTCGGCGGTGGCGACGCGGCGCCCGCGTTGGAAGTGCTGCTGACCGAAGTGGACGAGTGGCCGCTTTCGCAGAAACTCACAGGCGAGCGCGAAACGCTGGGCCACTATCTCAGCGGCCATCCGCTGGATCCGTACCGCGATGACCTGCGCGCTTTGGTCGGCACGGATCTCGGCGAGCTCGACAAGCTGTGGAGCGGCGCGCCTCAAAGCGAGAAGAAGGGCTGGCGCCCCGAAGTCGGCGTGGTCATTGCCGGCCAAGTGGTCGCGCTGCGACGCAAGGGCGACAGCCAGGTTTTCGTGCAGTTGGAGGACGGCCGCGGTCGCATCGAGTGCAGCGTATTTTCCGAGGCTTACACGCAAATGGCGCCCCTGCTGACCCGCGACCGCATCTTGGTGATCCAAGGTGGCCTGCGCGAGGATGAGTTCAGCGGCGGCTTCAGCCTGCGTGTTCGCCAGTGCTGGGACTACGCGCAGCTTTGCGCCAACCATGCCCAGCGCTTGTCGCTACGGTTGGACATGCGGGTACCGGGTCTATGGGATCGCATCGATGCCTTGCTGGCCAAGCATCGCCCCGGAGCGACGCCTCTGCGTCTGGACCTGTTGCTGAAATCCGGCGAACGCGGCGTGGCAGGCGTACTGGATTTGAACGGTCCCAAGTCGGTGCGTGTGGACACGGAGCTGCTGGACGCGCTGCGGGCCCATCCAGGTGTGCGCACGGTCAAGGTCGCTATCTCAAGGCCTTGGGCGAACTGAGCTTTTCCTTCTCCCTCCGGCGCCCGTAGGGTGTGCAAGGCTGAGAAGGTGGCGCGAAGCGACGGATGAGGGCGTGGGTTTTCAGATTGACGGATAGTTGCCGTGGGCGGGATTGTCACGCCCTCATTCGCCCTTCGGGCACCTTCTCAGCCTTGCACACCCTACGGGCGCCGGTGGGAGAAGGAAAAGCCCTCGCCCTACCCACCCGTACGGGTTCCTCGCCCCGCTTCGGCTAAACTCCCCTCCTTTCCGGTCCGCAGTCCATAAATGAACCCGAATTACCTGGATTTCGAACAGCCCATCGCCGACCTGGAATCCAAGATCCAGGACCTGCGCAGCGCCAGCGCTGGTCCGGCGGTCAACGTCGATGCCGAAGTGCATGCGCTGCAGGACAAACTCCGCGTCCGCACCGCCCAGATCTTCCGCGACCTGACGCCCTGGCAGGTCTCGCAACTGGCCCGGCATCCGGCACGGCCGTACACGCTGGATTACATCCGCGTGTTCTGCGATGAATTCCAGGAACTGGCCGGCGACCGCGCCTTCGCCGATGACGCCGCCATCGTCGGCGGGCTAGGACGCATCGATGGGCGCAGCGTGGTCATCATCGGCCATCAGAAAGGCCGCGACACCAAGAGCAAGATCGCACGCAACTTCGGCATGCCGCGCCCCGAGGGCTATCGCAAGGCGCTGCGGTTGATGAAGCTGGCCGAGCGCTTCAAGCTGCCGTTGTTGACCTTCATCGACACTCCGGGCGCCTATCCCGGCGTGGGCGCGGAGGAACGCGGCCAGTCCGAGGCCATCGCCCGCAACTTGATGGAAATGGCGGAACTGAAAGTGCCGATCATCTGCACGGTGATCGGCGAAGGCGGTTCCGGCGGCGCGCTCGCCATCGGCGTGGGCGACCGCACACTGATGCTGGAGTACGGCACTTATTCGGTGATCTCGCCGGAAGGCTGCGCATCGATCCTGTGGAAGTCCGCCGACAAGGCCAAGGATGCCGCCGAACAACTCGGCATCACCGCCAAGCGCCTACTCTCGCTCGGCCTGGTGGACAAGGTCGTGCGCGAACCCATCGGCGGCGCGCACCGCAATCCACGGCAGATGGCCACGCGATTGAAGGCCGTGCTGCTCAACGAACTGGATGCGTTGGAGCAATTGCCGATGGATGAGTTGTTGAAACAGCGGTACCAGCGGCTGCGCGGTTACGGCGCGTACGAAGCGGCTTGAGCGTGAGCGATGGGGCGTGACTCACTTCATGGTGAACACGACCCTGCCACTCAGGGCCTCTCGCTTGGTCGCGCCGAATATGCGGGCGTCCTCGCTGTTGTCGCGATTGTCTCCTAGCAGGAAATAAGAGTCCTGCGGTACTTCGATCGACGCCATTTCGCGGGAGTACTCGGTAGTTGCATTCTCCGGAGCCACGTAGCTTTCGACCAGCTCGCGGCCATCGATGCGAACGACTCCGTCCTCAATGGCGATGCTTTCGCCAGGCAAACCGACCACGCGCTTTATCCATGAGTTGCCATCTCCCTCGTGAAGGAAAACGACAATCTCTCCACGCAGCGGTTGGTGCCTGCGATAGTAGCCGGCACGCACGATTACGATCTGGCCTGGATTGACCGTTGGCGCCATTGACCTCGCAGGAACGCGGTATGGCGAGTAGCCGATGATCCGCTGACGCGGGTCGTAGGAATTCGCACCGAACGGATTGATGACATAGAGAGCAATCGCCCCCAGCGGTATCGCAATCGCCAAAACCATCAGGAACCTGGCAACCCAGCGTCTGAACTTCGTCATGACTTCCCCTGTCGTATCGGGGAAGGATGCCCGACGGCGGCCGGGTCCGTCCACACCCGTTCTTGCGACCGACCGGACATGGCCACGGCTTCGCACCGTAAAATACGCACGGCACTTATCCGATCACATTCGACCGACCCATGAGCCCAATACTCCTTCTCTCCATCGTCCTCCAGATCGCCTGCTGCGTGCACGTGATCCGCACCGGCCGACCGATGTACTGGATCTTCATCCTGCTGGTGTTCTCGTATATCGCGGTGGCGATCTATTTCTTCGCCGAGATCCTGCCCGGAATGCGCAACGATCCGGGCGCCAGGCGCGTGGTGCGCAAGGTCGCCGCGAAGATCGATCCCGAACGCGAAAAACGCCACGCCAGCCGTCAGTTCGGACTTTCCGATACGCAGGCCAACCGGCGTCGCCTGGCTGAGGAAAGCCTGGTGAGCGGCGACTTCCAGCAGGCGGCCGAACTTTATAAGGGTGCTCTAAAGGGTCTTTACGAAACCGACCCGGAGACGATGATGGGGCTGGCGAAGGCACAGTTCGGTCTGGGCCAAGCGCAACAGGCTCGGCAAACGCTGGATGCGCTGATCGCGGCCAATCCCGACTACCGGTCGAAGGACGGGCATCTGCTCTACGCACGCACGGTCGAAGCCAGCGGCGATATGTCGGCCGCACTGCACGAATACGAGAATGTCGTGCAGGGATATCCGGGAGAGGAAGCGCGGGCGCGCTACGGTTCGCTGCTGGTGCGCAGCGGCGATCCGAAAAAGGCGAAGGAAGTATTCAACGAGATACTGACTCGCTCTGCCGCCGCACCCAAGTACTACCAGCGTGAACAACGCGAGTGGATCGACGCGGCCAAACGCGAGCTGGCGAGCTTGCGCTGAGTCGTCCGGGTCACTGCGGCCGATGATCGTTCGCAGCACGCCGCCAACGCAACCGCTAGCATGCGCACATGACCGCCGTCGACACCACTGCAGTCCTTCGCGATGCCTTGCGCCCCGGGCGTCCCGCGCCCTTTCTGGTAGGGCTCAGCGGCGGGCTGGATTCCACTGTGCTGCTGCATGCGCTGTCGCAGGATCCGCTGGTTCGCCAACAGGGACTGCGCGCCATGCACGTGCATCACGGCCTGCAATCCGTCGCCGATGAATGGGCGATGCGATGCGCGGTGTTTTGCGATTCGCTTGGCGTGGCACTGACCGTTCTCAATGTAGAAGTGGACCGCGACGGCGGCGAGGGACTGGAAGCCGCCGCCCGCAAGGCGCGTTACGCCGCCTTCGAAAGCGCGCTGAAGCAAGGCGAAGTGCTGATCACCGCGCACCATCGCGACGACCAGGCCGAAACCTTCCTGCTGCGTGCGCTGCGTGGATCGGGACCGGATGGACTGGCTGCGATGCGGCCGTGGCGGAAATTCGCCATGGGCTGGCACTGGCGTCCGTTGCTGGAAACGCCGCGCAGCGACCTGCTCGCCTACGCGGAGCAGCACGGCCTGGGTTGGCTGGAAGACCCCAGTAATGAAGACCTCCGCCACGACCGCAATTTCCTCCGCCAGCGCGTCCTGCCGCTGTTGCGCGAACGCTGGCCGCAGGCCGATGGCGCTTTCACGCGCAGCGCCATACTGAGCGCGGACGCCGTCGAATTGCTGGGGCATGAGGATGCGCTGGCGTTGGCAATGGCACGCACGAGCGATCCGCGTTCGCTTTCGGTGCATGCGTTACTGGAGCTGCCGGCGCCGCGACGCGCGCGCGCGTTGCGTCGCTGGATCGACGAGCTCGGCTTGCCGCCGCTACCCGGTGAAGGCATTGGGCAGATAGAGACCGACCTGCTGCCGGCGCGTGCGGATGCCCGCGCCAAGTTCGAATGGCGCGATGGAGTGATCGAGCGTTGGCGCGACCTGCTGCACGCGCAAAGGCGGCGGGAACCGTTGCCGGTCGAATGGAGCGTCGGGTGGAGCGGGCAGGCGCCGCTGCCGCTTCCGGGAGGCGATCTTCTTCAATTGCAGGGCGCCGCCTCGTTTCCGTCGCCCCTGCGCGTGTTCGCGCGCCAAGGCGGCGAGCGCATCGCCCTGCCCGGCCGCGTACACTCGCACACGCTCAAGAACGTATTGCAGGAGCTCGGAGTGCCGCCCTGGGAGCGCGAAGCCCTGCCGCTGCTGTCGAATGGCGCGGGCGAGCTGGTGGCGGTCGCTGACTTGGCTTATTCCGCCGGTTTCGATGCGTGGTTGCGCGAATCGGGCGCCCGCCTGCATTGGGCGCGCCAGGCATGAACGGCGTGCATTGACCTATCCCCCCCGCGTCCCCAAACTTCCCCCATGCCACGCAAACCCTCCCCCGAAGCTTCGCCGATCGCCCATTTCGAACAGTCGCTGGACGAACTGGAACTTCTGGTGGAAAAAATGGAACAAGGCGAAATGAGCCTGGAAGAGTCGCTGGCCGCCTACGAGCGCGGGGTGGGTCTCTATCGCCGTTGCCAGGCCGCATTGGAACAGGCGGAATTGCGTGTGCGCCTGCTCAGCGATCCGGAACAGCCCGACGCGGCCGAACCCTTTGCGCCGCTGCCTGATGGAAACTGACGCACCGTTCATCCGCTGGGCCCAACGCGTCGAAACCGCACTCGGCCACGCCCTGCCTTCTGCTTCGCTGCCTCCGCAGCGCTTGCATGCGGCCATGCGCCACGCGGTGCTGGGCGGAGGCAAGCGAATACGCCCCATGCTGGTCTACGCCACCGGGGCGGTGTTCGGCACGGACGAACGCTGGCTGGACACGCCTGCTGCGGCGGTAGAACTGATCCACGCTTATTCGCTGGTGCACGACGACCTGCCGGCGATGGACGACGACGCATTGCGGCGCGGCCGTCCCACCGTCCACGTCGCCTTCGACGAAGCCACCGCGATTCTGGCGGGCGACGCCTTGCAGTCGCTGGCATTCGAGATGCTGGCCGAAGCGCCGGTTGCCTCGGAACTACGCGTGTCCTGGCTGCGCGCGTTAAGTGGCGCTGCCGGAGTAGGCGGCATGTGCGGCGGTCAGGCCCTGGATGTCGACGCCACCGGGCAGATGCAGACGCTCGCGGATCTGGAGCGCATGCACCGCCTCAAGACCGGCGCGCTGATCCGAGCCTCCGTGCGCATGGGGGCGATGGGCGGCAGCATCGATGAAGGAACGCTCAAGTTGCTGGATACTTTCGCCGACGCGCTGGGCCTGGCTTTCCAAGTGCGCGACGACATCCTGGACGTGGAGTCGAACTCGCAGCAACTGGGCAAGACCAGCGGTAAGGATGCAGCGCAGGCCAAATCGACCTATCCCGCATTGCTGGGTATGGAGGGCGCGAAAGCCAAGCTGGTCGAGCTGGACATGGTCATGCACGATGCACTAGCGCCTTTCCGCGAACACGCCACCGCGCTGTGGGCGCTGGGGAAATTGGCGATTCACCGCACGCATTAAGACGACGCCCTGAAGGCTTCCGCAGCGCATCGGAGCGACCATCCCCATTGTGGGAGCGGCGTCCCGCCGCGAGTTTTGCCAGCTTGTGTTCTTGCGACTTGCATAAAACAGAAATCAAAAGCTCGCGGCGGGACACCGCTCCCACGCTTGGTTCTGGAAACTTCGCAGTATCTGGCACCGCAAACGACGAAGGCCCGGACTGGCCGGGCCTTCGCAAGCGATCGTGCTGCGGAATTACTTGATCAGGCGCAACGCGAACGGGTAACGATAGGCTTCACCGTTGTTGGCCTTGATGCCGCCCAGAATGCAGAACACCAGGTTGGCGATGCCGACCAGCGCCGGCAGGAAGAACAACAGGCCCAGGGTGACGGCCGCGAGGATGAACGCCACCACGAATGCAATGGTGATGGTGATCTGGAAGTTGAGCGCTTCCTTTGACTGGTCCGTCACGAAGCTCTTCGCAGGATTGTCCTTGCTGATTAGCCAGATGATAAGAGGCCCCACAAACCAGGAAATGATGCCGAGCAAATGCGCGATCAGCGCAAGAGTACGATCTTCCTGGGGTGCTGCGCCCGACGGCGGTGGTGGCGCGGCGGTCACGTTATCGAATTCACTCATTGCGTCTTCCCCTTGCGTAAGTGTTTGTGGGTGGCGATAGGCAGGCTAGCCGGTGCGACACTACGGCCACAGGCCGCCTGTGTCTAGGATACGTCAATCGCCGCCAGCGACGGATGCGTCCCACCGCGCCGCGAGAAGCCCCTACACGCGCTCCATGGGAAACGCGACGCGACGCGCCCGGATGGCGAACTGCGGGTTTTATTCCCCGCCTGCCACCGTCATCTTGCCCACCAGCACCGAACCGACGCTGATATGGGAGCGCGGATCGACGTCGTTGCCCACCGCCTCGATCCCAGCGAACACGTCCTTGAGGTTACCAGCGATGGTAATGCCGTCCACTGGATATGCGATGGCTCCATTCTCTATCCAGAATCCGGCGGCACCGCGCGAATAGTCTCCGGTCACCGCATTCACGCCCTGTCCCATCAATTCGGTGACCAGCAGGCCGCGTGGCATACCTGTGACCAATTCCTCAAAACCACCCGCATTGGCGGCGACCTTGAGGTTGTGCACGCCGCCCGCATTGGCCGTGGTCTGCAGGCCCAGCTTGCGCGCCGAATAGCTGCCCAGCACATACCGCTGCAACACGCCGCCGCGCACCAGCGGTTCCTCGCGCGTGGCCACGCCTTCGGCATCGAACGCGGCCGAGCGCAGGCCGCGGCGCAGCAATGGCTGTTCTTCGATGGAAAACCAGTCCGGGAAAATCCGCTTGCCGGCATGGTCCAGCAAAAAGCTGGCGCGACGGTAAAGTGCGCCGCCAGAAACCGCGCCCAGCAAATGACCGATCAGCGAGCGCGCGACTTCCGCCGCGAACAGCACCGGATATTCGCCGGTAGGCACCGAACGCGGCGCCATGCGCGCGAGGGTGCGCTCGGCGGCGTGGCGGCCGATCGCGACGGGCGCTTCCAGATCGTCGCGCGCCAGCGCGCTGCTGTACCAGCCATCGCGCTGCATGTCCTCTCCTACGCCCGCGATCAGCGCGCAACCGAGGGAATGCTGGGTGCTGCGGTCGTGCCCGAAGAATCCGTGCGAATTTGCGTAGATGGAGATGCTTTCGCCGCTGCCCACCGAAGCGCCGTCGGAATTGGCGATGCGCGGGTCGAATTCCCGCCCCGCCGCTTCGCAGGCCAAGGCCAGATCGACCGCGTGATCCGCATCCAGCGCCCAGGGATGCCAGGCGTCCAGATCCGGGAAGTCGGTAGCCATCAGCGCGGCGTCGGCCAGTCCTGCGGCTTCGTCGTGCTCGGTGTAGCGCGCGATGGCGCAGGCCTGCGCCACCGTGGCGTCCAGGCTTTCCTCGCGCAGATCGGCAGTGCTGGCGCTGCCCTTGCGCTGGCCGAAGTACACGGTGACGCCGATGCTGCGGTCACGAGTGGATTCCACGGTTTCCACCGCACCCATGCGCACGTTGACATTGAGGCCGCGGTCCTCGCTGCAGCTGACCTCGGCCTGGGTGGCGCCCGAAGCGCGGGCGCGATCCAGCAGGCGCCGAGAAAGGCTCTCCAGCGCGTCCAGGCGCACCAGGCTGTCGTCGGCGGAAAAATCGGCGATTGCGTTCAATGGCTTATCCTGTAGCAAAGTTTTGGAGAATCACTCATGCGTGGAACTGACCCGGAGACCGGCGAATTCCTTGGGCCCAGCCGCAGCGAACAACGGCGCGAAGCACTGGACATCCGTAGTCTGGGCGAGAAGTTGGTGGCGCTGGCGCCGGCGCACCTGGCCAAGTTGCCTATTCCGGAAGATCTGCTGGAACACATCTACGACACCCAGCGGATCACCTCGCACATCGCGCACAAGCGGCAATTGCAATTCCTCGCCAAGCAAATGCGGCGGGAAAGCGACGAGACGCTGGATGCGATCCGCGATGCCATGGAAGTGGGTGGCGACGCGGCGCGGCGCGAGACGGCGATCCTGCATAAAGTGGAAACCTGGCGCGCGCGTTTGCTGGAAGATGGCGATGTCGCCCTGGGCGAACTGCTGACCGAATATCCGACAGCCGATCGCCAGCACCTGCGTCAGCTGGTTCGCAACGCGAGCGAAGAACGGCTGAAGAACAAGCCGCCGCATGCGTTCCGCGAGCTGTTCCGCGAATTGCGCGAGCTGCTGGCGCAGCCTGAAGAAGGGGACGAGGACGATTCGCAAGACTGAGTCGGGTCGCGCGCTCACCCAGCGCGCGTCCCACCCACGGTGATGCCTTCGATCAACAACGAAGGCTGGCCCACACCCACCGGCACGCTCTGCCCATCCTTGCCGCACACGCCCACGCCGGCATCCAGCGCCAGGTCGTGGCCGATCATCTTCACTTTCTGCATGGTCTCCGGACCGTTGCCGATCAGGGTCGCACCCTTGACCGGTGCGGTGATCTTTCCGTCTTCGATCAGGTAGGCCTCGGTGGCCGAGAACACGTATTTTCCGCTGGTGATATCGACCTGGCCGCCGCCGAAATTCACCGCGTACAGCCCTTTCTTCACCGAGCGGATCATCTCCTGCGGATCGTGCTGCCCGGCCAGCATGTAGGTATTGGTCATACGCGGCATCGGCAGATGCGCGAAGGATTCGCGGCGGCCGTTGCCGGTGGGCGCAACGCCCATCAGGCGTGCATTGAGCGTGTCCTGCATGTAGCCGACCAGCACGCCGTCCTCGATCAGTGTCGTGCAATTGGTCTGCGTACCTTCGTCGTCGATATTCAGGGAACCGCGGCGGCCCGGCAAAGTACCGTCATCGACGATGGTCACGCCCGGCGAGGCGACGCGCTGACCCATGCGGCCCGCGTAGGTCGAAGTGCCCTTGCGGTTGAAGTCTCCCTCCAACCCGTGACCGACCGCTTCGTGCAGCAGCACGCCCGGCCAGCCCGAACCCAGCACCACCGGCATCATCCCGGCAGGCGCATCCACGGCTTCCAGATTGACCAGTGCCTGGCGCAGCGCCTCGCGCGCGAATTGCCCCGGCTTGCCGCCGTCGAACAGCTCCGCGTACGAATAACGCCCACCGAAACCGGCATAGCCGGATTCGCGGCGGCCATTCTGTTCCACGATCACCTGGATATTCATACGCACCAGTGGGCGCACGTCCGCAGCCAGCACGCCGTCGCTGCGCGCCACCAGCACCGTGTCGACGCCGCCGGCCAGGCTCACCGTAACCTGCTGCACGCGCGGGTCGGCGGCGCGGAGAAGTTTGTCGACGATACGCAGTGCTTCCACCTTGGCGTCGTTGTCGAGCGCGTCGATGGGATCGTCACTTGAGTACAGCGCTCTGCCGCCGCCACGCACCAGCGCATGCGGCGAATGCGAACTGCCGTCGCGCGCGATGGCGCGCGCGGAGCCCGCCGCGCTCAACAGCGCCTGCGGATTGATGTCGTCGGAATAGGCGAAGCCGGTCTTCTCGCCGGAGATCGCGCGCACGCCCACGCCTTGGTCGATGGAATGCGCCCCGTCCTTGACGATGCCATCTTCGACCGTCCAACTTTCGCGACGGGAATGCTGGAAATACAGGTCGCCGAAATCGATGCCGGGGCCGAGCAAGGTGCCGAAGGTACGATGCAGACCTTGCTGGTCGAGACCGGCGGGGAGGAGGAGGCGGGTTTCGGCTAGAGCCAGGGAGGAATTGGTCATAGAAATTTAGTTTGGGGCAGAAGTTGGTAAAGGCAAGCGGTCTTTTCCTTCCCCACCGGGAGAAGGTGGCGCGAAGCGACGGATGAGGGCAGCAGAACTACTCGCCGGTGAGTTTCGCTACAAGCCGACTTCCCACTCCCTCATCCGCCCTACGGGCACCTTCTCCTGGTGGGAGAAGGAAAAACCCGCATCACGGCGCTCCAGCAACCTTCGCAACCCCGACCGCCTCGACTCGAGACTGCTCACGGGTGATGACTTCCACCTTGGGATCTTTCCACGGGCCGGTCACGCGGTAGGTCTTGGCGCCGATCTCGCCCAGCGGTTTTTTTAGAACGGCGTTGGCGGCCGCGCCGATCGCGGCGCCTAGAGGGCCGCCGGCCACCGCGCCCACCACCGTCAGCAGATTTCCGGACTTAGGCAGTACTTCGATGGTCTGGTCGAAGCGTTGTGCGCGCAGGTCTGTGCTGCCGCGGATGTTGATCTGCGCGGCAGGACCGTCCATCACCATGTCCTCGCTGCGCGCGACGCCAGCGCCGAAGCGCACGTTGCCGTCGATGCGGTTGAAGGCGAAGCCCTTGGAGAAGAAATCGCGGAAGTCCAGCATCATCCGTCGGGGCAGCTGGGTCAGGCTGAGTAGTCCGAGTACCCGGCCCGCGCCTGGCTCGACTTCCAGCAACTGGCCGTTGCGCGCGGCGATATGCAGGCTGCCCTGTATCGTCGACAGCGAGAACGCAGCCGGACTACCGGACCAGTTCGCATCGAATTTCACCTTGCCCGAGCCTCCGCCGACCCGGCCCTTGAATCCGAGATCGTCGAGTAGGTCGCCCAGGTCCTGGCTTTCGATATCGGCGGTCAGCTGTGTGCGCGCCGCCGCACCGCGGCCCAGCCAATCCCCCTGCACATCGATCTTCTGCTTGGGCGAACGCAACGCCAGCTGTTGTATGCGCATGCCGGCGGCGGTCTGCTGGGTGCGCAATTGCGCGCTGCCCAGTTGCGCATCGCCGAAGCGCAGATCGTCGATATCCAAATGCTGCGAGGGAATGGCGGCGGGATCGAAAGGCTCGCCGCCCGCGACCGCAGCGCTCGCCGTGCCCGGTTTATTCTCGGCCGCACGCCAATACAGGCGTGCGAGCTTGCCGGTGATCGGCGCGCCCTTGGCATCCGGCACCAGCACGGATCCGGCAAGCGCCGGACCCGCTAGCGTCACGGCCAGAGCGTTGCCGGTAGGCACCACTTGCAGGCGCGTGTTCGGAAACGCCGAGCCCAACAGCAGCAACCGGTCAGCGCTGACGTCGATGCGGCGCAGGGGCAGGTTGTTGCCGCTGCCACTACCGCCTCTGCCGTTATTGGCGAGCGCGATCCACTCGATCGCGTCCAGGACGGTAGTACGGCCGCTGGCGATCAGACCGGAGGCGGGAGCCGCCTCGGTCACCGTGCTGCTCCCCAGCATCACGCGCACACCACTCTGCCGCCCGTCGCCGCGTGCCCTTAAGGCCAGCAGTTTTCCGAAGGCGACATCGATGTTGCCAGCGCCCATCGGCATCGATGTCTGCACCGTGGTCGGCAGCGCCAGAAATGCCGGCTTGTCCAGCGGCGCGGGAAGCTTGAGCGTAGTACCCACCAGATCCGAATGCAGATTCAAACTGCTGGGCGTATTCGATGCCCCACCCTGCGGCAAGGTCACCCCGACTGTCCATTGCGAACGCCCTTCCACGTAAGGCCTGAGCCAGGCGATCTCGGGCGCGCGATCCAACAGTTCGGACGCCGACAGGATTGCCGACAGCTCCGCTTCGAAAGCGTGCTGCGTGTTGCGGACTCCGCTGCCGGCGCGCAGGGAAAGCTGGCCGGGCTGGGACACGCTCGATTGAAGCACGCTCGATTGAAGCACGCCCGACTGAAGCACGCCCGATTGCGCTTTCTGCCTGACCGCGAGCTTTTCGGCAGCGAATCCCCCGTCATCGAAATCGGCCTTGCCGCGCACATCCTCGAAAGCCAGGTTCCAGCGCTTGTCGGACAGACGCGCGCCGGATAGTTCGACCGTACCGCGGGTTTTCCTTGCCGCCTTGCTCTGCGCATGCAAGGGCAGCAGCATGTCGTAGCTGGCCCGTGCGGGGCCGCTGGCGGTCAGACTGGTCAATGTGTCGCCGTACTTCTTCTGCAGCGGCGACTGCCGCAACATCGCCAGCATCTGCGCCGCGTCGGAACCGCCGCGAGCGCTGACCGACAGCTCTGCCTTGGAGAACTCGGGAATGCCGGCTTTGAATTCGTCGACACGCACGCCGGCCAGCGCACCTTGCCCTTCAATCGAGAAGCCGTTGCCGATAAAGGAGATATCCGCACTCACATGATCCATCGCCGGCCAGTCGGGCTGGAATTTGAATTGCCCGCCCTCGATGCGCGCCACCGCTTCGAAGCGTCCGTTGTTGCGGGTGAACGGCCAATCGTCGAGGTCGCCGGACACGATTGCGCGTCCGTTATGCACCTTGCCGCCCACCAGCGCGCGATTGAGCCAGTCCACCGCGGCCTTGGACATCTTGTCGTGAATCCAGAATCCCTTCGCGGCGAATACCGGCGTTTCGTCGATATCGGCGGCGATGTCGATCCACGGCCGGGTTCCGTCGCCCTGGAACCACAAGCCGCCGCGCATCTGGGCGCCGAAATCCTTGCCCCGGATACGTAACGACGAAGTACCCACTCGCCAACCCGCTCCCTCGCGCCACCCCATCAGGGAGCCATTCAACGTCGCTTCGTGGACCACGCCAAAACCGGTGGGCCAGTCGAAGCGCAAGGGTATCGTGGGGTCCAGCTTCAATGCGAATCCCTGCTCATCGCCGACGAATTCGCCGGCTAGCCCGTTGATGCCGGGCGAGTGGCCTATCGCCAAGAAACTGATGCCCTCCAGCCGCCCTTGCGCGCGCATGCCCGCTGTGCGGCTTCCGCTCACGCTCACGCGCGCCAACCGGGCGCCGGGTTTGGCTTGCGACAGCCATCGCCGCAGGCCGGGATCGACGCGGTCGCTCAGCCCCATTAGCGAAAACAGGGGGGCAGCATCGATCTGATTGGCCAGCAAGGCGTACTCGCGGCCACCGGCGAGAACCAACCCATCCAGCTTTTGCGGCGCCTGCTGATCGCCCACCAGCAGCTGCGGCGCGTCGAAGCGCCAGCCATTGCGGCTCAAACGCCAACGCACTCGGCCCTCTACCCGGTCGAAACGCGTGCGCGGCACACTGCCGTTTCCCGTTAGGGCCGTGCCACGCAAAGCGACGCGTTGCAGTTTCATTTCCGAAGTAGCCAGAACCACGCGTCGCTTGCGCAACTCCACCCAGCCCTGCACCCGACCGGTACCGGATTCGGCCGTTACCCCCGCGTAGCTGAGCAAGGAACCCCACCCTGCCATATCCACCGCATGCGCATCGAGGTAGGCGCGGCCGTCGCCGCTACGACGGTCGAAATCGAACGCAACCTGCACCGGAGCGCCGTCCATGCGTACCCAGGCGCGCGTGCCCGCGCGCACGCGGTCGCCATCCACGCGCAGGCGCAAATCGATCTTCGGCAATTGCAAATTCCAGCCCAGCGTCGGCGCCAGTACCGACAACTTGCCATCGATCACCTGCAACTCGCCCAAGCCTTCGAGATTCTTCAGCGGATCACCGGCGGTCCCCTGACCGGGCAAACCGAGCACCGACCACTTGCCGTCGGCGGCACGCTGCAGGGTCAGGGACAATCCACGTAGGCGAAGCTCGGTAAAAGAGCGGCCCGGCAACAGTCCCGCGTACATCGACACCAGCACTTCCGCCTCGCCGATGCGTACTGCGGTGTCGCCTTCGCCCAGCCGCAAGCCATCCAGTCGCAATAACGGGCCACGACGCGTCCACTCGGTAGTGACATGGTCGAACGCCACCGATCGGCCGGCACGCGCGCTCAGCCATGCCGCGATCTTTTCCGGATGCCTTTCCGCCAGCGGCAGCACCTGACTGGCGACGCCGAGCACCAGCGCCATGCACACCAGTACACCAGCCGCGACGTAGAGGACGCCACGACGCGCAAGCCGCAGACGGCGACGCAGCGGAGTGGGCATCAACCCGCCTCGCGCGCTGAGAATAGGGAATGGGGGATAGGGAATGGGAAAGACGCGACCCCATTCTCCATTCTACATTCTCCATTCACAGCCTTAGAGCAGCACCACATCGAACTGCTCCTGCAAATATTGTTCATCGGCTTGGAATCGGATCGACTTACCTAGAAATTCCTCCAGTTCCGCTACCGCCGGCGATTCCTCTTCGGTGATGCGTGCGACCACTTTGGGCGAAGCGATCACCAACAGCCGTGCCGCTTCGAACTGGCGCACGGCGCGGGTGATCTCGCGGAAGATCTCGTAAGTGACCGTCTCCGCCGTCTTCACCGTGCCGCGTCCGCCGCACTCGTGGCAGGACTCGGACAACTGGCGCTCGAGGCTTTCGATGGTGCGCTTGCGCGTCATCTCCACTAGGCCCAGCGGCGAGAATTCGTACACCGTGGTCTTGGCATGATCGCGCGACAGCGCCTTCTCCAGCGTGCGCAGCACCTGACGGCGGTGTTCCGGATCGTCCATGTCGATGAAGTCGATGATGATGATGCCGCCCAGGTTGCGCAGGCGCAGCTGCCGGGCCACCGATTGCGCCGCTTCCAGGTTGGTGCGGTAAACCGTTTCTTCCAGATTGCGCTGGCCCAGGAAGGATCCGGTGTTGACGTCGATGGTGGTCATCGCCTCGGTCTGGTCAATCACCAGGTAGCCGCCGGATTTCAGCGGCACTTCCTTTTCCAGGGCACGACCAATTTCGTCTTCCACACCGTACAGATCGAAGATCGGTCGCTCGCCGGCATAGTGTTCGATGCGTTCGGCCAGCACTGGCATGTACTTGGCGGCGAACGCCTGCAGACGGTCGCAGGTTTCGCGCGAATCCACCTTCACCTTTTCCACGTCGCGCCGCATCAAGTCGCGCACCGCGCGCAACGGTAGGGTCAGATCTTCGTAAATGCAGGCGCCCATCGCCGCTTCGCGGCTGCGCTGCTCCACCAGCGCCCACACCCGCGACAGGTAAGCGATGTCCTCGGCCAGCGCCTCCTGGGTCTGGCCCTCGGCGTTGGTACGCACGATATAACCGTGTCCGCCATGGGTGGCCGCCAGCTCGCCGACCAGTGTCTTCAGGCGCAGGCGCTCGGCTTCGTCCTCGATCCGCGCGGAAACGCCGATCACCTTGGACTGCGGCAACAGCACCATGTAGCGGGAAGGGATGCTGATCTGCGTGGTCAGGCGCGCGCCCTTGCTGCCGATGGGGTCTTTGACCACCTGCACCACGATGTCCTGACCGTCGCGCAGAAGCTCGACGATGGGCGTGGCGGTGGCCGGCGCCGGCGGTACTTCCATTTCGTCGCCGTTGGTCGCCGGCACCGTCCGAACGACATCGTTGGCGTGCAGGAACGCGGCGCGGTCCAGGCCCACGTCGACGAATGCCGCTTGCATGCCCGGCATCACCCGCTGCACCTTGCCCTTGTAGATATTGCCGACCACCCCGCGGCGCCAGCCGCGCTCGATGTGCAGTTCCTGCAACATGCCGTTTTCGACCACCGCCACACGGGTCTCGCGCGGAGTGACGTTGACCAGTATTTCTTCGGACATCACTGCACCCCGAACGATTTCAACAACCGCGATGTCTCGAATAACGGCAAACCCATCACCCCCGAATAACTGCCGGACAGATGCCGCACGAATCGCTCCGCCGCGCCCTGGATGCCGTAAGCGCCGGCCTTGCCGTCGGCCTGGCCGGTGGCGACGTAGGCGGCGATCTCGTCTTCCCCCAGCTCGGCGAACGATACTTCCGAGACCGAGACCGCCTGCGCTTCGCGACCCGCGCTGACCAGCGAAACCGCCGTCACCGCCTGATGGGTACGCCCGGACAGTCGCCGCAGCATGGCCGCGGCATCGGCGGCATCGCGTGGCTTGCCGAACACTTCGTCATCCAGGATCACTTCGGTATCGGCCCCTAGCACCAGGGCCTGGGGCACCGACATGACCGTCAACAGACCGGCGCCGGCCTTCTCCCGGGCGACACGACGCACGTATTCCTCAGCGGGTTCGTTGGGCTGGCGGTGTTCGGGGATGTCCAGGTCGAGCACGCCAAAATCCAACCCCAGACGGGCCAGCAGCTCTGCCCGGCGGGGCGATTTCGAAGCGAGATACAACATGTTGTCAGGATACCCTGCGCATGCTGACTGAATGGTCGCTCAAGCCGGTGCGCCGTGCGGAACCCCGACTTGGCTCACAACGCGTTCATCCTTACCCGAACACCCTAGCCCGCACTTTTGCATGGCTGCAATGCCCGCATTCCCCAAGGAGAATTCAATGCGCACCCATCCGTTACGTCCGCTGCTGCTCGCCCTGTCCCTCGCCCTCGGAGCCACCACCATGACCGCCCACGCCCAGAACGCCGCCGGCTATGCGGTTCCCACCGATGGCACCCTGCTCTCCGTCTCCGCCAACGCGGAAGCCTCGCGCGTACCGGATGTGGCGACCCTATCCGCAGGCGTGGTGACCCAAGCGGTGGACGGCAACGCCGCCATGCGACAGAACGCCGAGCAGATGGCCAAGGTCATGGAGGCCATCAAGGCGGCGGGCATCGCCGACAAGGACATCCAGACCAGCGGCATCAATCTGAGCCCGCAATACCGGTATGTGGAGAACGAGGCGCCGAAGATCACTGGCTTCCAGGCCAGCAATACGGTCAATCTGAAAGTCCGCGATATCGCCAAGCTGGGCAAGGTGCTGGACGCCCTGGCCGCGCAGGGCAGCAACCAAATCAACGGACCCAGCTTCGAGATCGACCAGCCGGAACCGGTCTACGACGAAGCCCGCATGGCCGCGCTGAAAAAGGCCCAGGCCCGCGCCGAGACCTACGCCAAGTCGCTGGGCCTGCGAGTGCGTCGGATTGTGAGCATTTCCGAAGGCGGTGGCGGCGGTTTCCAGCCGCCCATGCCGATGATGGCCATGGCCCGCGGCAAGGCCGAGATGGATACCCAGGTTTCGCCGGGCGAGACCAAGCTGTCGGTCAATCTGGACGTGGTATTCGAACTGGGCAAATAGAACGAAGCTAGCCGATCAAAAAACGGCGCCGCGAGGCGCCGTTTTCGTAGCGGCGCTGGCAGGAGTGGGAGCGGCGTCTCGCTGCGAGCTTTTTGGTTCTGCGCCCTCTGCTCCGATTGCCCAAGCAAAAGCTCGCGGCGGGACGCCGCTCCCACCGGGAATCCCACCCAGAGCTCTTGCTCACTCGACCGCCTTAGCCAATGGTCGAAGACCTATTGCAAGCCGCTAGGAGCCGGCGCATTGTCGGATTGCGGCACGGCAGCCCGGTTAACCCCACGGGCGGTGTCCAGACGTTATTCCTCTCGCATACCCGATATGGAGGTGGATCATGGTTCGCACATTACCGCTGGATTCCGAAACCCGTCCCGAGCTGTCCCGCATTCTGGCCATCGCGGCTGCTATCGCGGTGCATGCGTTTGCGTTCCTGCTGCTGCTGATTCCGATGGCCACCCCGCCGCTGCAGATCAGTACCGAGAAGAACCCCGGCATCATCTTCATGCCGCCGAAGAAGACCATCGTCGAAGAGGAAATCGTCGACAAGACCACCAAACCGGTCATACCTCGGGCGACCACCACCAAACCGGAAAAGAAGGCGGTTCCACAGCAAGACTCTGCAGTGATCGTGGAGGGCGGCACCGTTGCGACCACCAATTCCACCACCGCCGATCCTGGCCCCGTAGTCGATCCAGGTCCCGAGGTCACCGGACCGGTGTCCGTGGGCAACCTGGCGTACGTGACAGCGACCGCACCGCCCTATCCTCGCCCGGAAGCCCGCGCGGGAATCGGCGGCACGGTCCTTTTGAAGGTGCTGGTGGATATCGATGGCCGACCGCTGGATGTCGCCGTGCTGGAGAGCAGCGGCAATCGCAATCTCGACCGCAGCGCACGCGAGCACGTGCTGAAGCACTGGCTGTTCCAGCCGGCGATGCGCGACGGCAAGGCCGTGCAGGCCTACGGCAAGGTGCCGGTGGTGTTCTCGATGCAGTAAGCGTCATGGGCTCCCTTCCGCAAACGCGGACGAGAGCCAGTGCCGTCAGGCGCGATGGTAGGGATGGTTGGCCAGCATCGCGGCGGCGCGATAGAGCTGTTCGGCGACCAGCAGGCGCGCCAGCATGTGCGGCAAGGTCAGCGGCCCCAGCGACCAGGTTTCATTGGCGGCGGCGAGCACCTCCGGGGCGTGCCCTTCCGGGCCGCCGATCAGGAAGGCCAGATCGCGGCCTTGCCCGCGCCAGTGCTCCATGCGCTGGGCCAGTTGCTCAGACGAATAAGGTTTGCCGGTGACTTCCAGCGCCACCAAGTGCGCGCCCTTCGGTAGTGCCGCCAGCACGCGCTTGCCTTCATCTTCGATGGCGCGCTGCGCATCGCGGCCCTTGCCACGCAGGCCGGGTTCGATCTCCACCAGCTCCAGCGGCAGCCAGTGCGACAGGCGCTTTTGGTATTCGGAAAATCCTTGGGCGACCCATACGGGTGCGCGTTCGCCGGTGGCGATGAGCCTGGCTTTCATTCCGGAAAAGACACGGACTTGTCAGAGCCGATCTTCATCCGAGGTTTCGTGGTCATCCGGCGGCTGGTCGCCCACAGTCCACAGGCGCTCCAGCGCGTAGAACTCGCGCACGCGCGGCAGCATCACATGGACGATGACGTCGCCCAGGTCCACCAGCACCCATTCGGCTTCGCGCTCGCCTTCCACGCCCAGCGGCATCACATCGAGCTTCTTGGCGAACTTGACCACTTCGTCGGCACTGGATTTGACGTGGCGGGTGGACGTGCCCGAGGCGATCACCATGTAGTCGGCGACGCTGGACTTGCCGCGCACGTCGATTTCCACTACGTCTTTGGCTTTGAGTTCTTCGAGCGCCGCATGCACGGTGGCGAGCAGGACCGGGACTGAGGGCGGCGGATTGGGCAGACGGGTCTTGATGACTTGTGCTTGGCTGGACAAAGGCTTGGAAGCTCCTGGGATTACCGCGAATTATAGCGGACTGGGCCCGGGTGCCGGCCGTGAATACAAATGGTGCCGAGCGATGAAATCAGCGACCGCAGGCGCTACCAGCCCTTGCCAGGCCTGGTTCTGGGCGATCCGGCGACGTATGTCGCTGGCCGATTCTGGATATAGCGGCTGGCCCAGCAGGAATAACCGGCCTGCCGGCACGGTTTTCAGCCCCAAGGAGGAATCCGTCCATCGCCCCTCGACGAACGCCGTCAGTTCGCCCGGCAATTCACCGTCCAAGGGGCTGCCGAGACGCGGCGCCACTACGAAATGGACGAAATCGAACAAGGCCCGCCATTCGCGCCAGGTCGGCAGGCCGATGAAACTGTCGGCGCCGATCAGCAGGGCGATGGGCATCGCGGGGCCGAATTCCGCTCGCAGTTCGCGCAAAGTATCGATGGTGTAGGAGCGACCCTCGCGTTGCAGCTCGCGCCGGTCGACCCGCAATCCCGGCTGATCCGCCACGGCCAGCTCCAGCATCTTCGCGCGTTTCCCCGCATCGGCACCGGGCGGCGCGCGATGCGGCGGGTCCGCCGCAGGCATCAGGCGCACCGTGCAATCCAGTTCATCGCGCGCAGCGCGCGCGATGGCCAGATGCCCGTTGTGAACGGGATCGAAGGTGCCTCCGTAGAAGAGTTTCAGCATGGAGTCGCAATGAGTTTGGGAAAGGAGTGACTAGAAAAACCGTACAAACCCACTACCGTCATCCCAGCGGCTTTCAACAGCCGAATGGCTGGTCAAGCTGGGATCCATTTTGACTTTGCCTTACTTTGCTTTTTCTTTGAAGTCTCACGGTTGAGGCAAGATCAAGATGGATCCCAGCTTCCGCTGGGATGACGAGCGTCGAGGCTGCGGAGTGCTCCTCACGCCACCAGCAGACGCACCGCCCTGGCTTCGGCGATAGCCAGTAGCAGGCGCTCCAACGCCACCCAGGCATCGCCGTCGGCGCGGCCCTTGGCGATGCGATCTATCCGCGAAGCTTCGGCGGCGAAACGATCCCAGCGGGCGGGATTGGGATGACGCTGCAATGCACGCTTGAACGGCGCCTGCTTGGTTTCCCAGATTCCTTGCGCTTTCATTTCCGAAGCCAGATTGGCGCCGCGCGCCTGTGCACGCGCCAATGCGGCAGTGCGCAGCAATTCCTTGACCACCATGGGCATCAGACCGGCGACCACATCGCCTTCGGCACGCAGGCCGGCGAGCATGCGCGACACCTGCGGTCCCTGGCCGCCCAATACGGCATCGGTCAGGCGGAATACGTCGTAGCGCGCGGCATCGGCGACCAACGCTTCCATCTTTTCCGCATCCAGCGTATCGCCGTCGGCCAGCAAGACCAGCTTGTCTATCTCCTGCGCAGCCGCCAGCAGGTTGCCTTCCACGCGTTCTACCAAGATCTGCACCGCGTCGCGATCGGCACGCAGCCCCTTGGCGCGCAACCGGCTCTCGACCCAGCCGGCGAGCTCATGCGGCTTGATCGCCCAGGCGATGGCCAGCATTCCGATTCTGGAGATCGCATCGGTCCATTTGCCGTGGTGGGCCTTGCTCCATTCGCCGGCCGTGATCAGCAGGACTACATCGGGCGGCGGATTCGCGCAGAACGCGGCGATGGCTTCGGCCCCGTCCTTGCCGGGCTTGCCGGTGGGCAAACGTACTTCCACCAGACGTCGTGCGCTGAACAAGCTGGGCGCATTGAAGGTGGCTTCGAGCGTGCTCCAATCGAAATCGCGGCCGTCGGCATCGAAGACTTCGCGCTCGCCTATCCCCTGAGCACGCGCGCGCTGGCGCACGGCATCGGCCGCTTCCAGCACACGCAGCATTTCGGGCCCGGCGATCAGATAGACCGGATGCAGCGCTGCGTCATCGGGCAGTGCGACCAGCCGTTCCGGGGTCAGTTCCATCAGGGCGCGGGTTTCTGGCCCTGTGCGCCGCCCTGGATCACGCCATCGATACGGCGCAGGATGGAAGCGGCCATTTCACGACGTAGTTCGTCAGCCAGGATCTCGCGCTCGGTCGTAGTGCCGGTGACGTTTTCGGGCGGCGCGACATAATCGCGGGACAGTTCGACCACCTGTTGGGGCACCAGTTCGCTGCCATCGGCACGTCGGAACACGAAAACCGCGGCGTAGCGCAGGCTGAATTCCTGCGCCCGGCCCCGATCGTCCATAGCGATGGGCAAGTCGCCCCAACGCTCAGAAAGGATTTCCAGGCTCGCGACGTTCTTGGCGTCCACTTCCGCTGGTACTGCACCAGCATGACGCAGGCCCACGGCCACCGCTTCGGCCAAGGGACTGTACTGCGTGGTCGAGGTGACCCGCACCGGACCCAGATCGGCCGGCAAGGCGATCTTGTTGCGCAGATGGAAGCCGCAAGCGGATAGACCCAGGACGAGCACGAAGGCCGTCAGCAGGCGCAAGACAGGTGACGCAGGGGTTCTGATCATGGGCGAAGTCTGGACGAGCCCGCCATGGGCGGCAATAGCCAACCCGGATGGCAGGTGAATATCGTCCGCTCCGCTCATGCCGCCACGATATTGACGATCTTGCCCGGCACGATGATCACCTTACGCACTTCCAGGCCCTGCATGAACTTGGCGGTATTGGGTTCGGCCTTAGCCAGCGCCTCGATCTGCTCGCGCGGCAGATCCGTGGCCACCTCGATGGTCCCGCGCAGCTTGCCGTTGACCTGCACCGCCAGCGTCAGCTGGTCGCGCACCAGCGCCGAGGTGTCGGCTTGCGGGAACGGCAGGTTCTCCAGCAACGTCTCCTCATGGCCCAGGGCCTGCCACAGTGCGTGGCTGGTATGGGGCGTGATGGGATTGAGCAGCAACACTGCCGATTCAAGCGCTTCCTGGCGAATGACGCGGCCGTTGTCGCTGGCATCGTCGAACTTGTTCAGCGCATTGGACAGTTCCATCACCGCCGCGATCGCGGTATTGAAACTATGGCGGCGGCCGTAGTCGCCGGCGACCTTGTCGATAGTCTCGTGGGTCTTGCGGCGCAGCGCTTTCTGTTCCGCGGACAAGGCGGCCAGGTCTGGAGCCAGGGCCGCGCCCGACGCCACATGCTTCTGCACCTGCGCCCACAGGCGACGCAGGAAGCGCGACATGCCTTCCACACCGGCTTCGTTCCACTCCAGCGATTGTTCGGGTGGCGCGGCGAACATGGAGAACAGGCGCACGGTGTCGGCGCCGTACTTGTCCACCATCGCCTGCGGATCCACGCCATTGTTCTTGGACTTGGACATCTTCTCGCTGCCGCCGATCGACACCGGCTGGCCGTCGGCGATCAGGGCGGCGCCGGTGACGCGGCCGCGTTCATCGCGCTGCACTTCCACGTCGGCGGGATTGATCCATTCCCGGCTGCCCGTCGCCGATTCGCGGTAATAGGTATCGGCGATGACCATGCCCTGGCACAGCAGATTGGTCGCCGGCTCGTCGCTGTCCACCAGCCGCGCATCGCGCAGGAGCTTGTGATAGAAACGGAAATACATCAGGTGCAGGATCGCGTGCTCGATTCCGCCGATGTACTGGTCGACCGGCAGCCAGTAGTTGCCGCGCTTGTCGACCATGTCCTTGGCGCCGGGCGAGGTGTAGCGCGCGTAATACCAGCTGGATTCCATGAAGGTGTCGAAGGTGTCGGTTTCGCGCTCGGCGGCGCCGCCGCATTCCGGGCAGGTGGTCTTGCGCCATTCCGGATCGGCTTTGATCGGAGATTTCACCCCGTCCAGGGTCACGTCTTCGGGCAGCACCACCGGCAATTGCGATTCCGGCACCGGCACCGCGCCGCACTTGTCGCAATAAATGACGGGAATCGGGCAACCCCAGTAGCGCTGGCGCGACACGCCCCAGTCGCGCAGGCGGTAATTGATGCGGCGCTGGCCGCGACCCTGACGCTCGAACCGCTCCGCCAGCGCCTCGAAGGCGCCGCGATAACCCAGGCCGTCGAACTCGCCGGAGTTCACCAGCTCCAGGTCGGCGCGGGTCTTGTCGCCGTACCAGTCGTGCCAGGTGTTCGGATCGTAGCTCTGTTCGATTTCGCTCTTCGGCGACTTCAGCGCGATCACCTGCTGGATAGGTAGCCGGTATTTGTGCGCGAATTCGAAATCGCGCTCGTCATGGCCAGGTACCGCCATCACTGCGCCGGTGCCGTAGCCCATCAGCACGAAGTTGGCCACCCACACCGGCACTTTGTCGCCGGTGACCGGGTGCACCGCGCGCAGGCCGGTGTCCATGCCGCGCTTTTCCTGCGTCTCCAGCTCGGCTTCGGACACGCCGCCATGCTTCAACTCGTCCAGGAAAGCGGCCAATTGCGGGTTGGAAGCGGCAGCTTTCAGCGCCAGCGGATGTTCGCCGGCAATGGAAACGAATGTCACGCCCATCAGCGTGTCTGGTCGCGTGGTGAACACAGTCAGCGACTCGTGTCCTTCCACTGCGAACTTGATCTCCAGCCCTTCCGAGCGGCCGATCCAGTTGCGCTGCATGGTCTTGACCGAATCCGGCCAGCCCGGCAGGTTGTCCAGTCCGTCCAGCAGTTCCTGCGCGTAATCGGTGATGCGCAGGAACCATTGCGGAATTTCGCGCTTTTCCACAATGGCGCCGGAACGCCAGCCACGGCCGTCGATGACCTGCTCGTTGGCCAGTACGGTTTGATCCACCGGATCCCAGTTGACCACCGAATTCTTGCGATAGGCGATGCCCTTGCGCAGCAGGCGCACGAACATGCGCTGCTCGTGCACATAGTAGTCGGGACGGCAGGTGGCGAACTCGCGCGACCAGTCGATCGCGTAACCCAGCGACTTCAGCTGGCTGCGCATGTGTTCGATGTTGGCGTAGGTCCACTTGGCCGGGGCGGTATGGTTCTTGATCGCCGCGTTCTCGGCGGGCAAGCCGAACGCATCCCAGCCCATCGGCTGCAGCACGTTTTTGCCGGCCATGCGCTGGTAGCGGCTGATCACGTCGCCGATGGTGTAGTTGCGCACGTGACCCATGTGCAGCGCGCCCGACGGATACGGCAGCATCGACAGGCAGTAGAACTTGGGCTTGTCGGAGGTTTCGTCGACCTCGAACGCGCGATTCCGGTCCCAGAAGGACTGGGCGGCGGTTTCGACGGATTTGGGATCGTGGACGGCGGGTTCGGCGGAAACTGACATGCGTGGGCGGACTTCGGCGCTGAAATCAAGCTGCGAAGCGTACCGCAGTGCACCAAGCATCGCCATGCCGATGGCTATGATGGCCGACCTTTCCTGGAGCCCGTCATGCGCCTGAAGCCCTTTTTCCTGTTCGCCCTGGCCAGCCAGGCCGCAACCGCCGCCGAATCCCCTTCCGTCGCTCCCTCTCCGGATACCAGGCCTGCACAGGCCTTGCACTGCGAGCGCCTGTTCGATGCCCGCAGCGGGAAGATGCTGGGCGAACACACCATCGTCGTGCGCGACGGCAAGATCGACTCCGTGGTGCCGGGGCGCGCCAAACTAGCGGACGGCACCGAATCCATCGTCCTCGCCGGCCGTACCTGCATGCCCGGCTGGACCGACCTGCACGTGCACTTGGGCTCGCAGTCCAGCCCGCAAAGCTATTCCGAAGGCTTCCGCCTGGATCCCACCGACTATGCTTTCCGGTCGGTCGGTTATGCGGATAAGACCCTGATGGCCGGCTTCACCAGCGTGCGCGATCTGGGCGGCGAGGTGAGCCCGCATCTGCGGGATGCCGTGAACCAAGGCCTGGTGAAGGGCCCGCGTATTTATGCGGCCGGCAAATCCATCGCCACCACCGGCGGCCATGCCGACCCCAGCAACGGCTTCAACAGCGAGCTGGAGCACCTGCTGGGCCCGCCCGGCCCGACTGAAGGCGTGATCAATTCCGTCGACGACGCGCGCCAGGCCGTGCGCCAGCGCTACAAGGACGGCAGCGACGTGATCAAGATCACCGCCACCGGCGGCGTTCTCAGCTACGCGAAATCGGCCGATGCGCCGCAGTTCACCGTGGAAGAAGTGCGCGCCATCGTCGACACCGCCAACGACTACGGCTACAAGGTCGCCGCGCACGCGCACGGCGCCGAAGGCATGAAGCGTGCGGTATTGGGCGGCGTCACCAGCATCGAGCACGGCACCGAGATGACCGACGAAGTCATGTCGCTGATGAAGCAGAAAGGCACCTGGTACGTGCCCACCATCTATGCGGGACGTTTCGTCGCCGACAAGGCCAAGATCGACGGTTACTTCCCGGAGATCGTGCGGCCCAAGGCGATCCGCATCGGCGCGCAGATCCAGCAGACCGCCGGCAAGGCCTACAAGAGCGGCGTGAAGATCGCTTTCGGCACCGACATGGGCGTGGGCCCGCACGGCGACAATGCGCGCGAATTTCTTTACATGGTCGAAGCGGGAATTCCCGCGTCCTACGCGCTGCAGGCGGCGACCGTGCATGCGGCCAGCGTGCTCGGCGTGGATGACCAGGGCGTGATCGAAACCGGCAAGCGAGCCGACATCATCGCCATGCCGGGCGATCCCGTAGCCGACATCAACAACGTGATGAAGGTGGATTTCGTGATGAAGGACGGTGTGGTGTACCGGAAACCCGACGCCGAGTAGCCGCAACGCCAGCGCCGTCACTGACGAAACCTATCGCCGTGGGAGCGGCGTCTCGCCGCGAGCATTTGCTTTGGCAGGCCGCACATGCAGGAGCAGGAGCTCGCGGCGGGACGCCGCTCCCACGTACCGCCTCCATTTTTTTCGGAGGGTCAGTAACGTCTTCGTGAGACGCCTGCGTACGCCAGCCACGCGAACCAGACTGCGAATGCGATTCTCTGCGCAACGCCGGCGGGAATCGCGTCGGTTTGCACGAACGCGGCAATTAGCACGCCCAGCGCCGCAGCCAAGCTAAGACGCGCGAACCGCGACCACTGGCGATCGCGCCACAATCCAAACGCCAATAGCGCCGCGCCAGGGAAGAAAGCCACGGTCCACAGCATCCACGCCGTGCCGTGCAGACGGCTGGTTTCGTTCTCCAGATCGTTGGCGTCGAGCGGCAGCAGACCCATGGCGATGAACGCCAGCGCCGAAAGGAACACCAGTTGCGCGCCGATGCGCGATACCCAGCCCGCATCTGCAGGCAAACGATGGCGCAACGTCATCGCTACTACGCCTGCCAGCATTCCCGGGACCACGAAAGCCAGCAGGTTGAAGGCGAGCGCATGCGGAAAATCCCTGGCGCCCAAAAGCGCCACCGGATGCTGCGACTGTAGATAGCCGTCCAGCGCCGCGCCGAATCCGGCCACCGCCGCAGCGAACAACACGGCGCCGACGATGCCCGCGAAGCGCGTTGCGCGGCTCATTCCACCTTCCATCGAAACACCTCCTGTACATCAACACCGAATGCGCGCGCTATGCGGAAAGCCAGTTCCAGCGATGGCGAATATTTCCCCGCCTCCAGCGCGATGATCGTCTGGCGCGTCACTCCGCAGGCCTGCGCCAGCGCTTCCTGGGTCATCTCGCCATGTTCGAAACGCAAGCGGCGTATTTCGTTGGCGAGCGGCGTGCCGGTCATCGATGGTCGCGCCAGTAGATCAGCGCCGTTGCCGCGTATTCGCGCAGCCATCCCCACATCAACGCGAATACCCATAGATCAGCGATCACGAACGGTCTGGCCCACTGCAGCTTCAGCATCCGGCCTGCCCGCCATCGAATCCAAAGAGTTGAGCGGGGCCGGCAAGTAGCAGCCACAACGCCGCAGCGCCCACCAATAAAACTCCAATTAGCCATCGACCCTGAGCGGTCATCACGTAATCCACAGGTGACTATATGTAAGCTATACATTACATTCATAAAGGTGCATGTCCAGTCTTTTTTACACGAACTTGTTTACTGTTCCAGCTGGCACCATGTCTCCCGCAGATTTTTCAATGAGTCCCGCTATGTCCGACCAAGCCCACGTCTTCGACGCCACCACCGAAACCTTCGAAGCCGAAGTCCTGCAGAAATCCCTGCAGACTCCCGTGCTGGTCGACTTCTGGGCGACCTGGTGCGGACCCTGCAAGACCCTGGGACCGACTCTGGAAAAGCTTGCTGGCGAATACAACGGCGCTTTCCGGCTGGCCAAGGTCGATGTGGACAAGGAACAGGAGATCGCCGCGGCTTTCCAGATCCGTTCGGTGCCGACCGTGTTCCTGGTCAAGGGTGGACAGATCGTTGACGGCTTCCCCGGGGCGGTGCCGGAAGGCCAGCTGCGTGAATTCCTGAAACAGCACGGGGTCGAGCCCGGCCAGGCCGCCAACGAAGAACCTGTTGCGGAAGAAGTCGCGCCTGCGGACCCGCATGCGCAAGTGGTAGCCCTGCGCAAGGCGATCGAGACTGAGCCCGACAAGGCCGAACTCAAGCTCGATCTTGCCTTGGCCTTGCTCAAGACCGGCGCAGCCACCGAAGCCGAAGCCCTGCTCGATGCCCTGCCTACCAACTTAGCCACCGACGACCGTGCGATTCGCGCACGCTCGCGACTGAGCTTCGCCGCGCTACTGAAGGACGCCCCGCCAGCGGAAGTGCTGGAAGCGGCAATCGCATCCAATCCGAACGACCTGCGCGCACGCCACCTGCTCGGCGCGCAGCAGTTGCTGGGCGGCAAGGAACAGGCCGCGCTGGAGCAGTTTCTGGAAATGCTGCGGCGCGACCGCGGCTACGAGGACGGACTGCCGAAGAAGACGCTTATCGACGCCTTCCGCGTGGTCGAGGACGAGAGCCTGGTAGGCCAGTACCGACGGAAGATGTCTTCGCTGCTGTTCTAAGGGCAACGCGCTTGGCAAGCAGTACGCAGTCAACGCGCAGCCCAAGAAAAAAACAACGACCGTCATCCCGGCGAATGCCGGGACCCATCTGTGCGAGAAGTGATACATGGATCCCGGCATTCGCCGGGATGACGTTCCTTGGGGCGACGTCCTCGTCCTCGTGAGATGGCCTTTTTTGAGAATGGCGTCCTTCGGGGTGACGCTCGCCGACTCTCCATACCCAATCGTATGGTAGTGTTCCACCCGGTCCCCACCGAGCCACCCCGTGAAGCCCTCCACCCTGCGCCTGATCTTCAATCTCTGGCCGCCCTTCGTGGCCAGCGGCATCCATGTCACTCGCTTCTCCGCCGACTGGCGCCATGTCCGCGTCGAAATGCGCATGCGCCCCTGGAACCGCAACTACGTCGGCACGCATTTCGGCGGCAACTTGTTCGCCATGACCGATCCGTTCTGGATGATCCCGATCAAGGAATGCTTGGGCAACGACTACATCGTCTGGGACAAAGCCGCGGAGATCGAGTTCGTCAAACCTGGCAAGGGCACCGTGCACGCCGAGTTCAACGTGGAAGACAGCGCCCTGGACGAAATCCGCGCCGCGACCGCGGGCGGCGAGAAATACCTGCGCTGGTTCCCAGTCGAAATAATCGACGCGCAAGGCGACGTGGTCGCACGCGTTCGCAAGCAGATCTACGTGCGGTTGAAGCCGAGGCATCGTTAAGCAAAGGGGCGCTGGCCTGCTTGACGATCGCGGCAAAAATTATTTAGTCATTCCCGCCTACGCGGGAATGACGATATAGAGAGATGACGGCAAGGATCGGACAACGACCAACGACCAGCGCCCACTCTCACCCACCGCTACAATGCGGCCATGCCCAACGATACCCCCACGCCCCGCCCCTCCCTGCAGAAGCTCTTCCTGACCGGCCTGCTGACCCTGTTGCCCATCTGGTTGACGTGGGTGGTGGTGAAGTTCGTGTTCGTGCTGCTGTCGGACATCAGCAGGCCGCTGGTGGAGCCGCTATCGCACCAGATCGCCGCTTCCTTCCCCGATTACATGTGGTGGTTCAACGCGCAATGGGTGCAGGCCGGCATCGCGCTGGTGGCGACGCTGTTCGTGATCCTGGCGGTCGGCGTGCTGACCCGGCGCGTGATCGGGCAACGCATGCTGGGTTGGTTCGAACTGTTGATCCTGCGCATCCCACTGGCCAGCACCATCTACACCAGCGCGCGGCAGTTGCTGGACATCCTGCAGACCAAACCGGGCAACACGCAGCGTGTGGTGCTGGTGGATTTTCCGCATAAGGAAATGAAATCGGTTGGCCTGGTGACGCGCATCCTCAAAGAAGAAGGCACCGGCCGCGAGCTCGCCGCCGTGTACGTGCCGACCACGCCCAATCCGACTTCCGGCTATCTGGAAATCGTACCGATCGAAATGCTCACGCCCACCGACTGGACCGTGGACCAGGCCATGAGCTTCATCATCTCCGGCGGGGCGGTGAGCCCTGAGACGGTGCCATTTACGCGAGACATAGACAAACCACGGGATCCGCCAGTAAACCCGCCGCCGACACCGACGGCTTCTGTTTGATTCTGGTAGTTCTTTAGACCGCAGAGAGGTTAGTAAATGCGCCAGGCACACGTACTGACCTTTCCTTGCGATATCTGCGGCATCAGATGCAAAGCAGGCGCCGGCGTGCACGGCTACCAAAAGATCCCTGGTTACGAGTTGACCGTGTGCAAGAGCTGCTTTCAGAACAACCACGATGGATGGGCGCCGGCGCACGAGGAAGCCTTCGAGAACCACCTGGAGCTGAAAGGAATTCCGCTGCCGATGCGCAATACGCAAGGCCGGTATCCAAGGGAGGCCGAATGAATCGGTCCCGCACGCTCGACGACCGCGCGGTAAGGCTGTTCATCGCACTTGCCGCGTTCTTCTGCGTCAATGCGGTGCTGGCCGAATTCATCGGCGTCAAGATCTTCGCGCTGGAAGACACGCTGGGCATCGCGCCGTTCGAATGGAATCTGTTCGGGCAGAAGGGTTCGCTGAGTTTCACCGCCGGCACTCTGCTATGGCCGATGGTGTTCATCCTCACCGACACCATCAACGAATTCTTCGGCAGGCGCGGAGTGAAGTTCATTTCCTGGGTGGCGGTGGCGTTGATCGTTTACGGCTTCCTGTTCGCCTTCGCCGCCATTGCGCTGGCCCCGGCCGGATGGTGGGTAACGGCTGCGCAGTCGCAGGGCGTGCCGGACTATCAGAAGGCATTTGCCGCCATTTTCGGCCAGGGCATGTGGACGATCGCCGGCTCGATCGTCGCCTTCCTTTTGGGGCAGTTGATCGACGTCGCCGTATTCCACCGCATCCGCAACGTCACCGGCGAGAAACATGTGTGGTTGCGCGCTACCGGTTCCACCGCGGTGTCGCAGCTGGTCGACAGTTTCGTGGTCCTGTACATCGCCTTCGTGCTGGGACCGCAGAAGTGGCCGACCTCGCTATTCCTGGCGGTGAGCACAGTCAACTACGCCTACAAGATGCTGGCGGCGATCGCGTTGATCCCACTGCTTTATCTGATGCGGCGCGGCATCCGCACCTACCTGGGTGCCGCGCGCGAGCAGGAACTGCGCGAGGAAGCCGCGGCGGATTGATCCGACGGGTCCATCCGTGACTTTTGTCGCTGGTCCCGGCCTCGCGCTTGCGGCACTCTCGCGGGCTACCACCTTCCGGAGCCTTGCCGATGAATCGTTTGTTGCCCAGCCTGCTCGCACTTGCCACCGCCGCCGTCCTGCTGACCGCAGCGCCGCTAGCCGAAGCCGCTAAGAAGGCGCCGACCGCGGCCACCCAGGTCTCCGAGGCCAAGGGCGCGCGACTGACCAAGCTGTATGCCGAATACTGGGAAGAGGTGCTGAAACTCAATCCGATCCAGGCCACCTTCCAGGGCGACAACCGCTACAACGATCTGCTGCCCGATTTCGGTTCGGCCGAATATCGCCGCCAGCAGCACGAATTCACCGAGCGCTGGCTGAAGACCATCGAAGGCGTGGGCAGCGACGGTCTGAGCGGCCAGGATCTGCTGAGTTACGAGATCTTCGTGCGCGATTCGAAGAATTCACTCGAAGGCGAGCGCTTTCCCGACTGGATGATGCCGATCAACCAGATGGCCAGCATCGCCAGCTACGCGGTGATGCTGGGGGCGGGCACCAGCGCGCAGCCGTTCAAGACGGTCAAGGATTATGACAACTGGCTGGCGCGCGGCAACAAGCTGCCGCAGTTGTTCGATACCGACATCGCCAACATGCGCGCGGGAATGAAAGCCGGTGTGGTGCAGCCGCGCGCGCTGATGGTCAAGGTCATCCCGCAACTGGATGCGCTGATCAAGGACAAGCCTGAAGAAACGCTGTTCTGGGGACCGATCAAGACTCTGCCCGCCGATTTCAGCGCCGCCGACAAGCAGCGCCTCACCGCCGCCTACCGCACGATGATCGCCGACCAGCTGGTGCCCGCCTACCGCGAGCTGCGCGCCTTCATCAACGACGAATACCTGCCCGCCACGCGCGACAGCGTGGGCCTGGACAAGCTTCCGGAAGGCCAGGCGTGGTACGCCTACAACGCCCGCAACACCACCACCACCGACATGAGCCCGGCGGAAATCCACCAGCTCGGTTTGAACGAAGTAGCGCGCATCCACGGCGAGATCCGCAAGCTCATGGCCGAAACCGGCTTCAAGGGTTCGCTGCAGGATTTCTTCAAGTTCATGCAGACAGACCCGCGCTTCAGCTTCAAAGATGAGCCCGCCCTGCTCGCCTACTACCGCGCGCTGGAAGCCAGGATCAACAAGCGCATTCCCGAGCAGTTCTCGTTGACGCCCAAGGCGCCGTTCGAGATCCGCCCGGTGGAGGAGTTCCGCGCCAAATCCGCGGCCGGCGGCGAATACCAGAGCCCCAGCGAGGACGGTAGCCGTCCCGGCATCTTCTACGTCAACACTTACGATCTGCCGACCCGCAAGACCTGGGATGCAGAAGACCTCTATCTGCACGAAGCGATCCCGGGGCATCACTTCCAGCTCGCCCTGCAGCAGGAACTCAGCGGAGTGCCGGCGTTCCGCCGCTTCGGCGGCGAAACCGCCTTCATCGAGGGCTGGGGCCTGTATTCCGAATCGCTGGGCAAGTCGCTGGGCGTCTACGAGACTCCCTATGACTACTTCGGCTACCTGCAGAACGAACTGTGGCGCGCGATCCGCCTGGTCACCGATACCGGCCTGCACAGCAAAGGCTGGACCCGCGAACAGGTGATCAAGTACATGCTGGACAATTCGGCCGAAAGCGAAACGCAAGCCACCGCCGAAGCCGAGCGTTACATCGCCTGGCCTGCGCAAGCGCTGGCCTACAAAATCGGCGAGTTGAAGATCAAGCAGGTGCGCGCGAAGGCGGAAAAGGAATTGGGCAGCAAGTTCGACATCCGCGAATTCCACGCAGAAGTGCTGAAGGACGGTTCGGTTCCGTTGGACGTGCTGGAAGCGAAGGTCGACCGCTGGATCGCGAGCAAGAAGGGCTGACCCGACGCAGGGTGGGCACTCGGTTGCCCACCCTGCTCACGTACGTCGCCAGGAGCGATCAGCGAAGGTCTGCGATGACCACCTTCGCCGCATTGTGTCCGGGCGCTCCGGTCACGCCGCCGCCGGGATGGGTGCCGGCTCCGCAGAGATACAGGCCGGGAACGGCGCCGCGATAGTCCGCCTGGCCCACCATTGGCCTGGCGCTGAATAACTGGTTGAGCGACAGCGCGCCATGGAAGATGTCGCCGCCGATCAAGCCGAAGACGCGCTCCAGATCCATCGGCGTCAGTACCTGCCTTCCCAGTACCGACTCCTTGAAACCCGGCGCGTATTTGTCGACCGTTGCGATCATCAGGTCGGCGACTTCGTCGCGATGATCGTCCCAACTGCGGCCATCGGACAGTTCCGGCTGCACCTGTTGACAGAACAGGCTGGCGACGTGCTGTCCGGCCGGCGCCAATGTGCTGTCGAGCGTGGAAGGAATCAGCATCTCGACGATGGGCTCGCGCGACCAGCCGTGCGCGCGCGCATCCAGATAGGCGCGATCCATGTAGTCGAGGTCCGGCGCCATGATGATGCCGGCGGTGAGGTGGTCGCCTTCGCCCGGCAATGCAGTGAAATCCGGCAAGTGCGACAAGGCCACGTTCATACGCAGGGTGCCGGAACCGCAACGCCAGTTAGCCATGCGTTCGCGGGTCGGCGCAGGCACCGCAGCCGGCGACATCAGACGCTCGTATAGCAGCTTCGGATTGACGTTGGCGACCACCGCGCGCGCGCGCAGGGTTTCGCCGGATTCGGTGAGCACGCCGACGGCCCGGCCCGACTTCCCGTCGACTTGCTCGACCAGCACTTCGCGCACACCGGCATCGGTGCGGATTTCCACGCCGGCGGCCACGGCCGCCTTCGCCATCGCCTGGGTGATCGCGCCCATGCCGCCGATGGCATGGCCCCACGCCCCTTTCACGCCGTTCACTTCGCCGAATACGTGATGCAGCAATACGTAAGCCGATCCCGGCGTATACGGACTGGCGTAGTTGCCGACGATGCCGTCGAAGCCCAGCACGGCTTTGATGGGCGTGCTCTCGAACCAGCGATCCAGGTATTCGCCCGCGGAGATGGTGAACAGATCCAGCAATTCCTGACGCAGGGTTTCGTCCAACGCATGCAGCTGTTTGCCCAAGCGCCCGGCGCGCATCAATTCGGGCAACGCTTTCCACCAACCGCCATCGGTGACGTTGGGCGGCGGTTGCATGGCCAGCGCGCGCAGCACGTCGGCGATGGCGTCCAGGCGGCGTTCGTATTCGGGCAGGCGTTCGGCATCACGCTGGGAGAACTTGGCCACCTGCTCGAGCGTCTCGCCGCCTCCGGTCAACAAGTATTGGCCGTCGGGCAATGGCAGGAAATTGCTGCGCTTGCGCTGCACGACCTCCAATCCGTGTCCATGCAGATCCAGATCCGCGATGACCTTGGGCTGCAGCAGCGACACCGTGTAGGACGCTACCGAATTGCGGAAGCCGGGGTGGAATTCCTCGGTCACGGCCGCTCCGCCTACCACCGATCGGCGTTCCAGCACGGTGACCTTCAACCCGGCCTTGGCCAGATAGGCGGCACAAACCAGGCCATTATGGCCACCCCCCACCAGCAGGACATCGCGTTTGTTCGGCGCTGCGGCCATTCCTCGCTCCCTCGGCGTCAATCGCCGGTATGCGTGAATCATCCCCGAAAATGATCCGCACAACGCGAAGCGCTGCCGCGAGTCGGGCCACTTAATGTCAGTTCAGTCACATATAATCTGCGAACTGGGGGCATCGGCACATAAGGGCATGGCGGCTAGCTTCAATATCGACTATTCCGGCAAGGGCCGCAGCCGGAGGATGGCCAGGTGCCTGATACTGCTGTTGTTGCTGATGGGGGCGCCGATCGCCTATGCCGAAGACTGGAGCTACCGTGTTCGCCCTGGCGACACTGTCTGGGACCTTGCCAGCGAATACCTCAAACCAGGCATTCCCTGGCAGAGGCTGCAAGTCCACAACCGCATCGCCAATCCCTACCAAGTGCCGCCCGGCTCCACGATCCGTTTCCCGGTGGCCTGGTTGCATCTGCAACCGGCACGCGCACGGGTGGTGGCGGTACGCGGTGAAGCCACCGTCAGCGGCAACGGAAAAACCGAGGCCATGGTGACCGAAGGCATGGAGCTTGGCATCGGCTCGCTGCTGCGCACCGTCCGGGACGCCACCTTGACCCTGCAGTTCGCCGACGGCACAAGATTGCTGTTGCAGGGAGGAAGCGAGCTGCGTCTGGACCGCATGAGCCGTTACGGCAAGAGCGGCATGGTCGATACCCGCCTGCGGCTGCAGCGCGGCCGCATCACCAACAGCGTGACTCCCGCGCGCGGCGCGTCTCCCAGCTTCATTGTGGACACCCCCAGCGCCAGTTCCGCCGTACGCGGCACGCGCTTTCGTGTGAGCGCGGAAGAAGTCCGCACGCAGACCGAGGTGATCGAAGGCAGCGTGGCCGTCAGCGCAGATTCCCGCTCCGGCAATACGCTCGTCGAGCGCGGCTATGGCACCTTGGTCGCGGCCGGGCAGACAGCGCCGATCCGTGCCGTGCCGTTGCTACCGCCGCCGGACCTCTCCGGCATTCCCGCGATATCGAACGCGGCGCGTACGGAACTGCAATGGCCGCCACTGGACCGGGCTCACCGTTATCGCGTGCAAGCCAGCGATACGGCCACCTTCGACACGCTGCTGGCCGATCTGGAAACCCGCGATGCCCAGGCCAGCCTGCCCCTGCTGGCAGACGGGCAATATTTTGTGCGGGTGCGTGGGATCGATGCGCAAGGCCTGGAAGGTCGCGATGCCAGCACCCGTTTCACTCTGGAGATATTACCAGAGCCCCCTTTCGTGCTTGAGCCAGCAGCCGGCAGCACCGTGCGGCAAGCGCAACCCGATTTCCGTTGGGCCGACGTCGCCGACGTGGCGGGTTACCGTTTTGAACTGGCCGACAATGCGGCGTTCGAAAACCCAGTGGTTTCCACCCAGGAAAAGTCCACCTCCTTGCGCGTGCCGCAGGCGCTGCCTGCGGGCGACTACTACTGGCGCATCGCCAGCGATGCTAGCGATGGCCGGCGAGGACTTTTCAGCGACCCGGTCGCGTTCGCTTTGCGGCCATTGCCGGAAGCAGGCGAAATCAACAACGAAAGCAGCGACTCGCGCAGCGTGACCTTCCGCTGGCGAGCCGGCGAAGTGGGCCAGCACTATCGTTTCCAACTATCGCGTTCGCCGGATTTCCACGATCCGCGCGTCGATGAGGTCGTGGATCGACCGCAGATCACCCTGCCCAAACTCCGCGCGGGCACTTGGTACCTGCGTGCCCAGGCTATCGGCAGCGATGGCTTCGAAGGCCCATTCCCGCCGGCGCAGCGGGTAGAAATACCCTGCGGCCTGTGCAAGGTCATCGCCAGCGGCGGCATGTTGTGGATACTACTGTCGCTATGAAAGCCTCCCGCCCGCAGCTGACCCGGATCAAGTCCCGTGTGCTTGTCGCACTGGCTGCGGCATCCGTGGTGACTCTGCTGCATCTGTTCGCTGTGACCTGGCGCGCCGATGCCTGGATGTACGACACGCTGGCTCCCTCGCCTGTCGCCGACGACCGTATCCTGGTGGTGGCGATAGACGAAAAAAGCCTCGCCGAACTGGGGCGTTGGCCTTGGTCGCGACGCACCCACGCCGACTTGGTGGCGCGTCTCAACACGGCAGGCGTGCGCGGCATCGCCATGGACATCCTGCTGTCCGAGCCGGCCCTGTTCGACCCCGAAGGCGACGCCCTGCTTGCGCAGGCATTGAACAAGAGCGGCAAGGTGGTGCTGCCGGTCTATGCCGAAGCCGAGCGCCTCAACGGCCTCTCCGTGGAATTGATGCCGATTCCGGAATTCGCCTCGTCGGCCGCTTCGCTGGGCCATGTGGACATGGCATTGGACAACGATGGCGTGGCGCGCAGCATGTTCCTGCGCGCGGGCTTGGGCTCGCCGCATTGGCCATCGTTGGCGCTGGCCTTGAGCCAGATCGGAAATGACGCCGACCCCAATCCCAGCGCCGAGCTGCCGGGGCGGCGCGACGCTGACCTGCAGGAAGCTTCGCCGCATCGCTGGGTGCGCGATTACCAGGTGCTGGTGCCTTACATCAATCCGCCGAACGGATTCCAGAGCGTTTCGTACGTGGACGTGGTGAAAGGACGCGTGCCCAGCTCGCTGCTGCGCGGGCATTGGGTGCTGGTGGGGGTGACCGCTGCCGGCATGGGCGACGAACTGGCCACGCCGGGCCGGTACGCCACCGAGCCACGCTTGTCTGGCGTGGACTACCAGGCCAATGCGCTGAACATGCTGATACGCCAACAGGCCGTGGTGCCGTTGTCCATGGCCGCGCAGATCAGCATTTCTATACTGCTGGTGATATTGCCGCTCCTGTTGTTCGGAATGCCGGGCCTGCGCCAACTCTGGCGGCCGATCCTTGTGGGCCTACTGGCGGTGCCGTTGCTTTCGTGGTTGCTGCTGCGATTCGGCCACGTGTGGTATCCGCCGATGTCCGCCTTGTTGGTCCTGGGTGTTGGCGCTTTGATGCGGATTCTGCGCATGCTGCGACGCACGCGCCAGCAAGCCCAGTCCGATTCGCTGACCGGCCTGGCCAATCGGATCAAGTTCGATGAGTACCTGGAGCAGGAATTGCGCTTGTCGCGGCGCAGCGGCCAGCCGCTTTCGCTGCTGCTGCTGGACGTGGATCACTTCAAGAAATTGAACGACGGTCTGGGACATCCGGCCGGCGACGAAGTGCTGCGCGAATTGTCCACTATCTTGCGTGGCCGCGCGCGCCGGCCGCGCGATTTGGTCGCGCGCCTGGGTGGCGATGAATTCGCCGTGCTGCTGCCCGAAACCACGCCGCAGGCCGCCGCCGCCATCGCCACGACCATCCATGTGGACTTGGCAAACCTGTCCTCGCGCTGCGGCAACCACGTGCCTTTACCGCCGTTCACCGCCAGCATCGGCATCCACACCAGCCAGAGGGAAGAGGAAACCGCGGCGGATGTGTTCGAGCTTGCCGACAATGCGCTCTATAAGGCCAAGCAGGCCGGCCGCAACCGCAGCTTCAGCCACACCGGCGAACGGGGTTTTGCGCAGGGCTGAAACGACCCGCGGTCGCAACCACTAGACCGGCAACACCATGCCCGGCCTCGCCAGTCGCACTTGGACGCCGTCGCGTTCACCGATCTCGCCCGCCAGGGCTTCGCGCGCCTTGTCTTCGCCATGCACCAGCACCAGCGGCGGATGCGCCGCAAAGCCGCCGTACCATGCCATCAGGCCACGCTGGTCGGCATGCGCGGACAGTCCGCCCACCGTATGCCGTTGCGCATTCACCCGGTAATCGCGGCCATGGATGCGCGCCCATTGAGCGCCGTCGACCAAACGCCTGCCCAGCGTGCCTTCGGCCTGATAACCGACGAACACCAAGTGCGTGCTGGCGCGGCCCAGGTTGTGCTTGAGGTGATGCAGAATGCGTCCGCCATTGGCCATGCCGGAACCGGCGATGATGATCGCACCGCCTTGCACCTCGTTGATGGCCATCGAATCCTGCGCGCTCTCGGTGATGCGCAGGTTGGGTAGTTGGAACGGATTGGGCTTTCCCTTCCATACCTGTTGCGCATCGGCGTCGAATAGGTCGGTGTGGCGCTCGTAGATCGAAACGACTTTCGCCGCCATCGGGCTGTCCAGAAAGATCTTCCATCGCGACAGCTGCCAGTCGTCCCAATGCCGGGCGAACCAGTACAGCAACTCCTGGCTGCGGCCCACTGCGAACGCGGGAATCAGCACGTTGCCGCCTTCTTGCCAGGCTTGGGCGAATATTTCGCCCAGTTCGTGGATGGTGTCCAGGCGGTCGCGATGGTTGCGGTCGCCATAGGTGGATTCCATCAACACCAGATCCGCTTCGCCGATGGTTTCAGGGTCCCTCAGGATCGGCGTGCCGTTCGGGCCGAGGTCGCCGGAAAATACTAATTTCTTTCCGTCCGCCCACAGTTCGGTGATGGAAGAACCCAGGATATGTCCCGCATCGCGGAACGCTATCTCAACACCCGGCAGAATCTCGCGGCGCGTGCCGTACGGCATCGGCTGCAGCTGGCGCATGGCCCGTTCCACATCTTCGCGCGTGTACAGCGGCACTACTTCGGTGTCGCCGGGGCGCAGCTTTCGGTTCGCGCGTTCGGCGTCGGATTCGGCTAGCGATGCCGAATCCAGCAGCATCACCGGCATCAGCTCGCCGCCGGCTTGCTGGATGAAGATCGGCCCGGCGAAACCGCGCTTGACCAGCAGCGGCACGCGCCCGATATGGTCGATGTGCGCGTGGCTGATCACCAACGCGTCGAGCTGCCTGGGTTCGAATGGAAAAGGGTCGGTGTTGCGGGCCTCGGCTTCGCGGCTGCCCTGCATCATTCCGCAGTCGAGCAGGATGCGCTTGCCGGCGGCCACCACCAGATGCATGGAGCCGGTGACTTCGCCCGCGGCGCCATGGAATTCGACCTGCATCGCCCGCTCCCTGTTAGACACGCTTTCCGTGCCGCCCGAACCCTAGCACGCGCCCGGCAAGTCCTAACCGGCAAGTGCCTGATGTGAAGGAATAATTATGACCGCTGCATGACCTTCGACACCCTCAGTGGAGCGACTGCAGGCGTAGAGTCCGCGCACGCCCCCTAGAGGGGGTTTTTCCTTATCTATGCCCTTTCGGGGCCGGAGTAGTCTGTGATTCGTAAACCCCAGATCCTGTTGTTGTCCGTGGCCGTGAGCGTGGCCCTGGCCGCCTGCGGCAAGAAGGAAGAGGCCGCGGCGCCCGCCGCCGGCACTTCCGCCGCCACGTCCGAACCCGCTGCGCTGAAGCTGGACGAATCCAAGCTGCCGCCGGTCAACCGCTTCCTGGTCAGCGACCTGGACACCAGCAAGAACGCCTGTGCGGACTTTGGCGGCTACGTGAACGGCAAGTGGCTCGCCGCCAACGCCATCCCGAGCGACCGCACCAGTTGGGGCGCCTTCGAAATGCTGGCCGAGCGCTCCACCGCCGCCCAGCAGCAGTTGGCCGAACAGGCTGCCGCCGACAAGAACGCCACCGGCGTAGAAAAGATCGTCGGCGATCTGTGGTCGACCGGCATGGACGAAGCCAAGATCAATGCCCAGGGCATCGACCCGATCAAGGGTGAACTGACCGCCATCGACGGCCTGAACGACAAGAACGCGATCGTCGCCTACATCCAGAGCAACGCGGCCAAGGGCCAGAATGGTCTGTTTGGTTTCGGCGCCCAAGCCGACTTCAAGAACTCCGCGGTCAACATGGCCTACGCCTCGCAGGGTGGCCTGGGTCTGCCGGACCGCGAGTACTACATCAAGCCCGAGAACAAGGCCAAACTGGACGCCTATCAGGCGCACATCGCCAAGGTGCTGGAATTGTCCGGCGTAGCCGCCGCCGATGCGGCCGAACAGGCTAAGGCCGTGATCGCGTTCGAGACACGCCTGGCTAAGGTCTCCAAATCCAGCGAAGAGCTGTCGCGCGATGTCTCGCTGTACTACAACCCGGTCACGCTGGCAGACGCCGACAAGCTGACGCCCAATTTCTCGTGGACCAAATTCTTCGAATCGCAGGGCGTGGCGCCGCAAGAGAAATTCTCGCTGGCCATTCCCGCCTTCCACCAGGAAGTCAGCAAGATGCTGGACGATACCGCCCCGGCCACCTGGCGCAGCTACCTGCGCTTCCACACCATCGATGGCGCTTCGCCGTACCTGAGCGATGCCTTCGCCAACGAAAACTTCGACTTCTACGCCAAGACTTTGCGCGGACAGAAGGAAATCAAGCCGCGCTGGAAGCGCGTGCTGGGCACCGTCGAAGATCAGGCCGGCGAAGCGCTGGGCCAGATGTACGTGAAGGTCGCCTTCCCGGCCGAATCCAAGGCCAAGATGGAAACGCTGGTGGGCAATCTGCGTACCGCGCTCAAGGCCCGCATCGAGAACCTGGCCTGGATGAGCGACGAGACCAAGAAGAAGGCCATCGCCAAGTGGGAAACCTTCACTCCCAAGATCGGCTACCCCGACAAGTGGCGTGAATGGACCGGCCTGTCGACCAGTCGCGACAGTTACATCGGCAACGTGATCGCCGCCACCGAGTTCAACTACAAGTGGAACCTGGGCAAGGTCGGCAAACCGGTGGACAAGACCGAATGGGGCATGAGCCCGCAGACCGTCAATGCCTATTACAACCCGCTGCAGAACGAGATCGTGTTCCCGGCCGCGATTCTGCAGCCGCCGTTCTTCGACGCCAAGGCCACCGACGAAATGAATTACGGCGGCATCGGTGCGGTGATCGGCCACGAAATGACCCACGGCTACGACGATCAGGGTGCACAGTTCGGGCCGACCGGCAACTTCGAGGACTGGTGGACGCCGGCCGACAAGAAGGCGTTCCAGGCCGGTACCGGCAAGCTGGTCAGCCAGTTCAACGGTTACGACGCCAATGGCACCAAGGTCAACGGCAACCTGACCCTGGGCGAAAACATCGCCGACCTGGGCGGCATCGCCACCGCCTATGACGCCATGAAGAAGGCCACCGACGGTTCACCCGATCCGAAGACCGACGGCCTGACCCGTGACCAGCGCTTCTTCCTCAACTGGGCCACGGTGTGGCGCCGCAACTTCACTCCGGAAGAACTGACCGTGCGCCTGAAGACCGACCCGCACGCGCCGGCCAACTTCCGCGCCATCGGCGCCCCGTCCAACATGCCCGCGTTCGCCGCCGCGTTCTCGTGCAAGGCCGGCGACCCGATGGTGCGTGCCGACGGCCAGAAAGTCGTGATCTGGTAAACCCCAGCGTTCCACGCAAGACCCGAAGGCCCGGCATCGTCCGGGCCTTCGCTTTGGCGGGGCCAGTTTGACGGGCCCGTTTGCGGGGCCTCGCTTTTACCGGACATGTTCATGGGTACGGCGCCGGCGCTTGCTAGAATCCACGGCATTCACCGACACGGAAATCCCTGATGCCGCCACTGCGCAATGCTCTCAGCAAGCCCACCCTGCTCGCCTTCGCCCTGGTGGCCGCACTCGGCGTTACCGATGCCCAGGCCGCCAAGAAGAAAAAGAAAGCACCCAGGGCGCCTACGGTCAGTGCCGAATGCACCGATTTCTACTCCAGCGCCAACGCCGAATGGCTCAAGACCAATCCGTTGCCCCCTGGCGCAGGCTCGCTGACCGCGCTGGGGCAGCTACTGGAGCGCAGCCAGCAGCAACAGCGCCAGCTGCTGGACGCCGCCATGCAGACGCCGCAAGGCAATGTGCAGAAGCTGCTGGGGGATTTCTGGGCCAGCGGCCTGGACGAAGCGGCCGTTGAGGCCGATGGCGCCAAGCCCATCGCCCCGTTGCTGGACCGCATCAGCGGCATCAAGAAATCCAAGGACGTACCCGCCGCCATTGCCGCGCTGCACCAGATCGGCATCCCGGTCGCCTTCAACTTCAGCCCGGACGTGGACCTGAAGGCGCTGGACCGCCACATCGGCTATTTCTCGCAAGGTGGCCTGGGCCTGCCCGACCCGGCGTACTACACCCGTACCGACGCCGACACGCGCGAACTGCTGGGCCGTTACAAGAACTACGTGAAACAGATCCTGGCCCTGACCGGCACCAAGCCCGAAAAGCTGGACACCGAAGCCAACGCGGTGATCGATCTGGAAACCCGGATCGCGCGCGCTTCCAAGCCGTTTCAGGAGCTGAGCAATCCACTGTCCAACTACCTGCCGGTCGCGACCAAGGATCTGGGCAAGCAGTACCGCAACCTGCAGCTGGACGCCTTCCTCAAGGCCCAGGGCGTCAACGACGACACCGTTTCGCTGGTCAATCCGGCCTTGTTCGCCGAACTCAACACCCTGATCGGCAGCCTGAAGCCGGACCAGTGGAAGATCTATCTGCGTTGGCAAGTGGGCGACGCCATGGCCCCCTACCTGGCCAAACCTTACCGCGACGCGAACTTCGAATTCCGCGGGCGTGTGCTGAAGGGCGAAGCCGCACCGGCTCCGCGCTGGCAACAGGTACTCAACGCCATCAACACCGCCGCGGGCCCCATGTTGGGCCGCGAGTATGCGGGACGCTATTTGCCCTCCAGCAGTAAGGGCAAGGCGGAGTCCATCGCCCAGAACGTACGCGAGGCGTTGGCACGCGGCATCGAACGCAACGCCTGGATGAGCGCTTCGGCGAAAGCCGAAGCCAAGTCCAAGATCGAGAAGCTGAAGATCGAAATCGGAACTCCGCGCCGCGACCTGGATTACAGCGTGCAGCCGATGGGCCGCGGCAGCTTCGGCAGCAACATCCTCATCGCTTCGACTTGGCGCCACCGCGAAGAGATGAAGCGGATAGGCAAAGGCAACGCGGACCGCCGCTGGGACGTGCTGCCGCAGCAGCCCGCGCTGGCCTACGACCTGGCGCAGAACCGTCTGATCGTGACGGCCGCCGTGTTGCAGGCGCCGGTCTTCGATGTCAATCGTGGCGATTCGGCGTTGTACGGGTCCTATGGCGCCCTAGTTGGGCATGAGCTGAATCGTGGCTTCGACATTCGCGGCCGCATGATCGATGCCAATGGCGAACTGCGCGACTGGTGGACGCCTGCCGATGTGACGGCTTGGAACGGGATCGGCTCGCGCGTGGCGGCGCAATACAACGGCTACCCCTACCCTGCTTCGAGCAACGCCAAGGTCAACGGCACGCTGACGCAGGACGAGAACCTGGCCGACCTGGCCGGTGTGGAACTGGCCTGGGACGCGTTCACCAATGCCCAGCTTGCGCCCAACCTGGGCGCCAAGCAGACGCTGTTCCGCAGCTGGTCGGAACTGTGGGCGCAGCAGATTTCGACCGCCGAAGCGGCGCAGCGCATCGCCACCGACGTGCACGCCCCCGGCCAATGGCGCAGCAACGGCCCGCTGACCAATCAGCCCGCCTTCGGCGAATCCTTCAGCTGCAAGGCCGGTCAGCCGATGCGCCGCAGCGACGCGGATCAGATCAAGCTTTGGCGTTGAATATCGCTGGTTGAGTAAAGAAAGAGGCGCGGACATCCGCGCCTTTTTCTTGTGTGTCGATATCCGGGCATGCTGAGTAGCCCGTGGGTCGCGGTCGCGTTTCGGGCGATGGTCATGCATCCGCGAAAGCAAAACGCAACGCCGGCAGCGATTCGAGGAAGTCCTCTGCATCGAAGGCTTCTCCAGCCGCGACGACTCCGGTCGCCTTGCTGCGTCCATCGACTATGCGCCGCATCGCCTCCACCACCAGAGGCGCGGTGACCGCGTAGATGTCGCGTCCGTGAACCGTGGCGCGACGCGTCCGGCCACTTCTGCGCACCCTTGCATCGACTGCGAAGATTTGCGAGGACCGTCCGTGTACGTCGGTTGGCACCGGAGTCGGTGTGTGCGGATCGCGCAGATCCCTGAGTGGCGCGAGATTCATGTACGAATGCACTTCGGTGCTGCGCACGTGATGCGAGATGGTGACGATCTCGGCCAACGGAACGGCGACTACCTCTTGCGTTCCGAATGGCATGGGAAACATCCATTCACGCGAGGGCGGCGGATCGGCGAGCGGCTCTAGCTTGCCGCCTGCGATCACCAGACGCCGATAGTGGTTGCGCTCGCCGGTCCGTCGAGTGCCGGTCGTGGGATGCCAACTGTCCAGCGCGACTGCGATATCGATTGCATCGGCGTCCGGCCAGTCGCCAAGTGCGGCAGTCGCCAGCAGATCCGTCAAGCCGCCATAGAACGCCATCGCTGGCATGACCGTCACCCCTGCCACTTTCGCGGCGTCGGCGAAACGTTCGAACACCTCGAGCGCGGCTCGTTGCTCGGCGCATACATCCAAATAGTGGATGCGCGCGCGCAACGCCGCTTCGATCACTGGTACCGCTGTATCCAAAAAAGGACCGGCGCAGTTGATGACCGCCACAGCGCCTTCGAATGCGCGATCGAGCGAGGCCGGATCTTCGACCGATGCCAGCCGCTTTTCCAAGTCGGGGAACACCTTGCCCAACGCAGCCAGCTTGTCCGCGTCGCGTCCAGACAGGACCGGGCTCCATCCATGTCCGCACAACTCGGCAACGACGAAGCGGGCGGTATGTCCATAAGCGCCATACACCGCGACGGTACGATTGCTGCTCATCTGAATGTCCTTGCGTTAGTGGGTACCCATGCGTTCCATAATCGCTGCGCTTCCTCGGCGATCACATCCGGGCGCTCTTCCGGCCAGAACAGCTTGCTGCCTTCGAGCAATCTGACCCCGCGCGAATGACCGAACGCGTGGTCGAGATCGCGAGGACTCTTCTTCGAAAAAATCGTGTCGCCCATGCCCCACACGATCCGGGTCGGCACCTTGCAGCGCCTGAGCGCCGGCCCGATGCCCGCCAGCGCATTACGTTCCAGCGCGACGGCGTAGGCATGTGCGTTGTCCATGCGTCGCTGCGTGCTCAGCAATGGCCCGAAATAAGTGTCGATCGCCTCGTCGGTGGGATTGGCCGGATCGGCGTAGCACATGCCGCCGATACCGTCTGGCGAACGCGCCAGCGCCGTGTCCGCATGCCACTTGCCCAGCCATTCGTCCACGAACCTGCCTTCTTTGGCCAGTTCGATCACCGGCAGCAGCGCGGGTGGCGGACTGTCGTGCTCGACGTCGCAATTGGTGAGCAGCAGCGTACGCACGCGATGGCCGTGTTGCGCCACCAGCAGTTGCGCCACTGCCCCGCCGCTGTCGTTGGCGACCACATCGACACTGTCCACCGAAAGCGCATCGAGCAGCGCCAACAACATCTCTACCTGCGCTTCGGGTGCGCAACTTTGTCCTTCGGCTACCTGGGTGTAGCCCATACCCAGAAAATCCGGCGCGATACAGCGACGGTAGGGCGACAGACGCTCCAGCGCACCGCGCCATTGAAAACCGTTCAACGGAAATCCGTGCAGAAACAAAGCGGCGGGTCCGGCGCCTCGTTCGACGTAGGCGATGTTTCCGTGGCTCGTCTTCGCGTAGCGTCGGGCACTGTGGAACGCGCCTGCATCCAAGCGCGAGGAAGACCGCGCGTCGCCCGCGAGGGACGACGCGCAACCGGTCAGCGCACCGAACGCGAGTGCGCTCGTGGTCGCGGCAAGAAAATTCCGCCGGGTCAGGGTTCGCGCAAGGATGCTCTCTTCCATCACGCCTGCGCTCCGGCCTCGCGCAATTTCTCGGCGCATTCCTCGCAACACACCTCTACGGTGCGGCCGCCTATGGTGACCGTGATGAGGTTCTCGTCCAGCTCGCAATCGCATGCGGCACAGGTTTTCTCAGCCATGACACTCTCCAAAACATACCCGCGAATCGGGCATGCATAGGAAACCATCCGTTCGGGATGGCGGCTGTCGAAATCTTTAGGTGTTTTCGGTTTGCGGCAACAGAGTTGGGCAGCTACAGACTTTTCGTCAATGCGGACTGCCTGAATGCAGTCGGCGAACGCCCATAGGCCTGCTTGAACGCAGCGGCGAAGTGGCTGTGACTGGAGAAGCCCAGGTCCAGCGCTAAGGCCGACATATCGTCGTAACCGGTAACCAGGTCGAGTGCCCGCGCCAGGCGCAAGCGCAAGTGGTAACGGTAGAGCGGCACGCCTTCGACCTGCTGGAAGGTCTGGGTCAGATAGACCGCCGATCCGCCGATCTCCGCGGCGATTTCCGCCAAGCTCCAACGCCGGGTCAGGTCGCTGGCCAGCAACACCTTGACCCGATCCACCAATCGTTGCCGCGCATGGGTCGCGCTCTTCTCGTGCGTGGTGCGCGGTCCCAGGCTGCGGCACACGAGGGTCAGCGCCAGGCTTTCGGCTTCCAGCGGTTCGATGCTGCCGCTTCGAAGACTGTGCCTCAGCAATGCGACTAGCGCCTGTGCGCGTGGATCGATACGCAGGGATTGTCCGCGGAAGCCGAACTCATCGCGCTTGACGACCAGCGCAGCCGGGACAAGTTCGCGGAGCAACGGCTGCGACACCGCCAGCACCAGACTGTCGTCGCCGCCGGTGACCGGATGACTGACCTGATAGCCCTCGCCCGAGTTGAAAAACAGCACGTGGTTGGCGTCGGCTACCGACTGATCCTCGCCGACATGCCGCATGTAGACGCCGCGATACGGGAACACCAGATGCGTCGACGCAGCGCATTCCTCCGCGCTGCGATGACGGCAGGTACCAAGGCAACGCACGTCCTTCACCGCGACGATACCGGTGTCGAGCAGACCATTGACTTCGAAATCAGACATCGGAATGGACGTGCGGCCCTGCATGGCGATGCCGCTAGCCTACCGGATGCGCGAGCGCGTTGTGTTTACGGGAGGACCAGCCTATTCAATGTCCTTTGTAGGCAGCGGCCGAAGGAGCCGCCAGGAAGGGAAATTCGACCGTGGAATGCTGTCGCGCATCCCGGTCGACGCCATCCTCGACGCCGGACGTGGTGCCGTTGACCAGCAACGAGCGATACACGTCCACCGCGTCCTGAGTCGGCGTCCGGCCGCCGCAGTCGTCTCGCAGTTCCGCCTTGCCGTCCAGGTGCGCGAGTTCCACGGCGAAGAACTGCGTGCAGATTCGCGACGCGCTGTTCACCCACAGCCGATCGTCGGCTAGTAGCTCGGCCATCGCGCGATAGCGCATCGCCGGTTCCTTCGACCGATCCGCCAGTAACTGGTTACCGCAGACGCCATCGAAGCCATCGTACAGCCCTAGGGTTTCCTGGATGACCGGGGCCAGTTTCGCCCATTCCGCGCGCGTACCGGCGTTGTACTGCTCCTTGAGCGCGTCGCTCACTTCGTCCGCGGCCAATGGCGCCAGCAACGCATTGCCGGTCAGTGGTCTGCCCATGCGATCGAGCTGTCGCTGCGCCGTCGATGTGGTCCCCCAGACCGCAAGCATGCGGCCTCCCTCGTCGATCGCATCCAGATCGACCGAAATCACCAGAGACGCCGGCGTCCATCCATCCAGGAAGTCCTGCGCCGGCCCGCCCTCGGTGTGGCGCCATTTGTCCAGCAACATTTGCGAGGTCGCCTTGTCGAAGGTCGGACACTTGGCCGCATCCACGGCGGCGCCGCGCTTCAAACCGGCGGCCGCCACCTGATAGGCGTCACGAGCGCCCTTCACGTTGTTGAAGAACGGATCGTCGCGCAATCCGGCGAACACGCGGAATCGCGCCTTGCGACCTTCGATTCCCCCTGGCTCGCCGGCATCGCCGCTCGCATGATCGATATTGCCGACATCGCACTCGACCTTCCTTGCCGCAGGAAATCGACACACGATGTCCGTATTCACGATCGTCTGACCGAATCGCTCGCCGCTGTCGACGTGAAAGGTATAACTCAGCTTGTCCGAAAAGCTGTGACCCACGATGGCCATCACCAGGTTCAAGCGCCTGCCATCGGAGGATATCCAGGCGTAAAGGTCTCCGATGTCGGCCCGCGGGTCATCGATCACGGTGCGTGTGTCGAGATGGTCCGAGGCGGTGCATTTCGGACTCACGGCCCAAAACATTATCCCGACAGCTGTCGCGGCCAATCGCCACGTAAAAGAATGTTGTTGCGGCACGGCAGGCACCTTTAGCTTCAATTGGGCTGCCATCACAACCGATAGGTATTTGCGCCGCTATCGAAATCTTTAGTCATGACCGTTGCGGCTGCCTGCACTAGTTCAACGGGTATAAAAAAGGCGCGGATATCCGCGCCTTTTCGTTTCCGGTCAGCGTACGATCCGCGGCCCCGGCGGCCGGCGTTTATTGAATGGCGGCTGCCCGCGCCAATAGCGGATCAGCAGCCAACCGAACAGCATGCCGCCCAGATGCGCGAAGTGCGCCACTCCGGGCTGCCATCCGGTGAACCCCAACATCAGTTCGATGGCGCCGTAGACGATCACCAAAGTGCGCGCCTTCATGGGAATCGGCGGGAACAGCAGCATGACGCGCTGGTTGGGGAACAACATGCCATAGGCCAGCAGTACGCCGAATACACCGCCCGATGCGCCGACCGTAGGGTACGGAACGCCACCTTGAGACACGGTCCACCAGCCCACTATCAGCTGCAACACGCCTGCTCCGGCAACGCACACCAGGAAATAGGTCAGGAAACGCCGGTTGCCCCAGGTGTATTCCAATGGTGCACCGAACATGTACAGCGCCAGCATGTTGAACAGCAAGTGCATAAAACTGCCATGCATGAAACCGTAGGTCAGCAGCTGCCAGGGCTTGAATTCATAGGCGGCCGAAAACAAGTCCAATCCGTTCGGACCCAGCGGCCAAAGCATCATCGACGCCATCGCAGGGTCGCCAAGCAGCTGCTGCAGCAGGAATACGATCACGTTGGCGATGATCAATCCCTGGGTGATCGGGGGAATTCTTGGGAACATCACGCTTCTCTGGTTGCCTGAGGCCTATCATACCGGCATGCCTTCCCTGCCCGCGGCGGTCCTGCGTGACCCAGCCGCGCTCGCCGAGGCCCTGGATCAACATGGTGCTTGCCTACTACTCGGATTTCCCAGTGCGTCCGGCACTTCGGGACTGCGCGTCGAGTTAAGGCGACTGCAGGCAACCGACGCCCTGCGTCCGGCGGAAGTGGGGCATGGTCGCAGCCACCATCTGCGCATCGCCATTCGCGGCGACGATACGCGATGGATGGACGCCGATTCGGGCACCGCGGCCACCGCTTATCTCGCTGCGCTGCGCAGCTTGCGCGTGGCGATGAATCGGCGCCTGTTCCTGGGCTTGGAGGAAGAGGAAGCGCATTTCGCCTGCTATCCGACTGGGGCCTCCTACCATCGCCATCGCGACCAGTTCCAGGATAGCGATGCGCGCGTGTTGTCGATGGTCAGCTATCTCAATGAGGACTGGCTACCCGAGCACGGCGGCGCGCTGCGCCTGCACCTGCCGCAAGGCGCTATCGACGTACTGCCCCATGCGGGGACCAGCGTTGTTTTTCTGAGCGGGATCGAACACGAAGTACTGCCCGCGACGCGCGAGCGTTTGAGCGTGGCGGCATGGTTGCGCAAGCGCGTGGCCTGAGCGCCGTTTATCCAGGCGGCCCCCACACCTGCTCGTCCACCGTGCGCGCCGCCTTGAGACCGCGCACCCGTCCCTTGACCACCATCACACCCTCGGCGCGCAGGCGCTGGCATTGTTCCCGGTACCCTTGCGAACCTTCCGGCAATGCGATCCTTCCGTCCGATCGCAATACGCGATGCCAGGGAAGTTTCGGATCCGTGTTTTCGCTCAGCACTTTCGCGGCGAGACGCGCCCGACCCGGCAATCCTGCGCGATGCGCGACCTCGCCATAGCCGGCCACCTGCCCGCGCGGAATCGCGCGTATTGCGGCGAGGATGCGTTCGACGGGAGACTTGTCGGCCATGAGGCATTAGCATAACGGCCGCGATGCAAAGGAGCACGATATGCAGAATTTCGAGCAGATCCGCAGCCATCTGACCAAATCCGGCTACAAGGTCACCATGCACGAACCCTATGTGGCCTGCGTGGAACTTTCGCTGGACAGCGGCAACCGGCACCAGGCGATCTTCCTGTCCGAACTGGGCAACGACGACGAGCGCGGCTACCTGCGCGTGAGCACGGTGCTCGCACCGATCACGGGCATCGATGCGCGGCGCGCATTGGGTTTCAACTGGCAGAGCAGCGTGGGTTATCTGGCCGTCGGCGACCTGGATGGCGTGCCCTACCTGCAGCTATGCGAGAACCGCCCTTACGAAGGCCTGACTCCATCGGAAGTGGATCGCATGGTGCTGGAAATCGGCGGGCTGGGCGACAGTATGGAACGCGCGTTGTCGGCGGAAGGCGATCTGCTCTGATTTTCCTTCTCCCGCTGGGAGAAGGTGCCCGAAGGGCGGATGAGGGAATGGATTGTCAGCTTGTAATGGAAGATTGAGTGGCGAGTAATTGCCGTGCCCTCATCCGTCGCTTCGCGCCACCTTCTCCCGGTGGGAGAAGGAAAATCTCAAGCCCAGCCCAATGCCTTAACCAACTTGAACAAACCGTAGGCAATGCCGCCGGCCGCGGGAATGGTCAGTATCCATGCCCACACGATCCGCTCGATCACACCCAGCTTGAGCTTGCGCGGATTCTTGGCGAAGCCCACGCCCATGATGGCGGTGGAAATGCTGTGCGTCGTGGAAACCGGCATGCCGAAGTGCGCCGCCGTGACCAGGATCGTCGCCGACGCGGTCTCTGCGGCGAAGCCGTCGATGGTCTGCAGCTTGACCATCTTGTGGCCCAGCGTCTTGATGATGCGCCAACCGCCCGCGGCGGTACCTGCGGCCATGACCAAGGCGCAGGTGGCGATCACCCAGCTGTCGATGTCGTCCTTGCCGCCGTCCGGATGCAGGAAGGCAAGCCAGGCGGGCAGGTTGTCGAGTATGCCGGCCGACTGCGCACCGAAGATCGACAAGGCGATGATGCCCATCGTCTTCTGCGCATCCTGGCGGCCATGCGCGAAGCCCATGTAAGCGGCCGATACCAACTGCGCCTTGCCGAAGAAAGCGTTGACCCAGCGCGGCTTAGCCATGCGCGCAAACGGGCCGCCGGCTTTCATCATCCCTGCGATGATCAGGTACAGCAGGGAGATGATGGCGACGCCTAGCAGGAATCCCGCCAGCGGCGAGGTGATCATGGGAAAGACGACTTTCCACAACAGACCTTTGTTGCTGCTCCAGTCGCCGTCGCCCGCCTTGGACCAGATCAGTGCGGTCCAATTGTTCTGCGAAGCGGCCAATGCGGCGCCGCACAGCCCGCCGATCAGTGCGTGCGAAGAAGAAGACGGCAATCCGCGCCACCAGGTGATCAGGTTCCAGATGATCGCGCCGAGCAGCGTGCAGATCAGCACCTGCGAAGTCACGTTGACCACATCGGTATCGACCAGGCCCGAGGCGATGGTCTTGGCGACCGCGGTGCCCATGAAGGCGCCGATGAGATTGGTACTGGCGGCGAGGATGATCGCCTGGCCGGGCGTCAGCACCTTGGTGGCCACTACCGTGGCGATGGAGTTGGCGGTGTCGTGGAAACCGTTGATGAACTCGAAGATGAGCGCCGTCAGGATCACGACCAGGACCAGGGTCAGCATGGGGCGCGGGTCCTAGCTGTTCTTCAACACGATCTGGTACGCCGCTACTCCGGCTTCCCGGCAACGGTCGATGGCCTTCTCCAAAATCTCGAAGAACTCCTTCAGCAGGAACATCTGCAGGTTGTCCAGGCGGCCGGAATAGATGTCGCGATACAGCTCCAGCATCAGCCGGTCGGCCTCGTTCTCCAGCGCGCGCAGCTTCTCGTTGAGCGCGGTCATGCGATCGATGTTCATCTTCTGCAGGTCGTGGACCATTTCCACCACCACCGAGGCTGCCTGCTCCAGCATCGCAGCGCGAGGCGCGAAATCTATGTTTTCCAGGTGCTTGGTCGCCAGGGAATAGCGGTCGGCGAATTTCTCGACCTGCTTGGGAATTTTGTACAGCGCCGACCCCAGGGCTTCGATGTCCTCGCGTTCGATCGGGGTGATGAAGCTGTCCACCAGGGCCTTGCCGATCTTGTCCGAGGCCGCCCTCTCCCGCTGCCGGGCCAGCTTGAAGGCATCCAGCGCCGGCTGCCGGTCGGCGGTCTTCATCATGCTGTGCAGGGCTTTGGTGCTGTCGTAAGCGGCCTGCGCCGAGTCGTCGAGCAGGGAATAGAACTGCTGGCCGGAGCCGAAGATGGTCTGCAGCGAGAACATTGGTAGCGCACCCCGCCGTCACGGGAGGGACGGCAACCGGGCGGAATTATGACGGTTTCGTGACCACGAGTGGCGATCAGAGCCCGTACCGGCAAGCCGCTGGCAGTCGATTCCCCTGTCTGTCAGGCAAAGCGACGGGCCGGTTTGCTAGACTCCGCTCCGCGCCCAGGCGCACTTTATGGAAGACGACCCTACCTCCCCCTCCCCCGCATGCCGCTCCCCCGCGCTGCGTGGCCCCGCAGAAGCCTGCCCCGGCCGGAAGCGCCCGCATGCTTGAACTGCTGATCGTTGCCGGCCTGATCGTTCTGAATGGCTTCTTCGCCCTGTCGGAGATGGCGCTGATGACCTCGCGCAAGCTGCGCCTGAAACAGATGGCACAGGAAAGCCGCGGCGCGCGGGTGGCGCTGGCCCTGGCCGAGCATCCCGACAATCTGCTGTCCACCGTGCAGGTGGGCATCACCCTGATCGGCGTGCTTGCTGGCTCGTTGGGCAGCGATGCGATTGGGGCCCTGGTTGCCGGATGGCTGGTTGGGATCTGGCCGAACGCCGGCGAATACGCGGGGAAAATCGGCTTCGGTACCGCGGTCACCCTGATCACCGCCGGCTCGGTGATTTTCGGCGAACTCATTCCCAAGCGTCTGGCCCTGACCAACGCCGAGAACATCGCTGCCGTGGTCGCTATCCCTCTGGACTGGCTGTCGCGTATCGCGCGCCCGATCGTGTTCGTGCTGGGCGCGATCAACCGCTTGGTATTGCGCATGCTCGGCATCCGCGACGGCGACCGCAATGCGGTTAGCGAAGAAGAGATCCGCTTGTTGGTCAGCGAAGGCCACGCCCAGGGCGTGATCGACGTGGACGAGCGCAACATGGTCAATCGGGTGCTGCGCCTGGGCGACCGCACCGCCGACAGCCTGATGACGCCGCGCAAGAGAATCGTCTGGCTGGACCAGGCGGCCAGTTACGACGCCAACATCGACACCATGCGCCAGTCGCAGTTCTCGCGTTTCCCCGTCTATCGCGGCAACGACCAGGATGTGGTCGGGATCCTGGAAGTGAAATCGTTGCTGGACCGTTTCGCCGAACGTTCGCCGGAAATCTTCCAGAACCTGCGAGAACCGCTGTTCGTGTCCGAATCCACCCATGCGATGAAGCTGCTGGAAATCCTGCGCGAGGAACAGCAATCGTTGGCGCTGGTGGTCGACGAATACGGCGAGATCCAGGGCCTGGTGACGCTCAGCGACCTGATGGGCGCGGTGGTCGGTAGGCTGCAGGCGTCCGAGAACAGCGACGATGATGCGCTGGTGGTCGTGCGCGACGACGGCTCGCTGCTGGTCGATGGGTCGCTGCCCAACGACGACTTGCGCGAACTGCTGGGCGGCGTGGCGCTGCCCGATGGCGACGAGGCCGACTACAACACCATCGCCGGCCTGGTGATCGAACAGTTCGGCCGCATTCCGCATGTCGGCGAACATCTGGATTGGGCGGGCTGGCGTATCGAGGTCGTGGACCTGGACGGCGCGCGCATAGACAAGCTGCTGGTGCAGAGGCTGCCGGAAGAAGACGATGACGAAACCAGCGTCTGAATCCGGCGCTACGCCGGGAGCGGCCGGCAAGGAGCATGTCAGCACCCGCGCAGTGTTGGATGAGTTCGCGTCGGGCGATCCCAATGACCATCTTCGTCTGGGCGACCTGCTTTCGGGCCTGCGTCAAACCGCCTTCGGCATGTTGCTGTTCGTAGGCATACTGCCGGCTTTCCTGCCTATTCCCGGCGTAGCGGGTGCGGTCAGCGGACCCCTGGTGATGCTGGTCGGCGCGCAATTGCTGCTCGGTTTGCGCAAGCCATGGCTGCCCGGCTTTTTGGCCCGGCGTGGTCCGCACCGAAGATCGATGGCACGTTTCCGGGACATCATGTCGCGATGGCTGGGCTGGCTGGAGAAGCTGGTGCGCCCACGTATGGAAATCGTGCTGGACCATCCCATCGCCGGCGCTTTCACAGGCCTGCTGCTGGTGTTGCTGGGCCTGTTGCTGTCGCTGCCCATCCCCTTCACCAACTACGTGTTCGGCGTGCTGCTGTTGCTGTTCGTGTTCGCATTGCTGGAGCGCGACGGCGTGCTGATGCTGGTCGCCTGGCTGGCCGGCGGGGTCGCGGTGGTGGTGTTCGGTTTCGTCTCCGGCAACCTGGTACAGATGCTGGTGCACATGGTCGACGGCTGGTTCTGAAGTGGGAGCGGCGTCCCGCCGCGAGCTCCTATGACTTGAGGGTAAGAGCTCGCGGCGGGACGCCGCTCCCACCTCCGCGGCTTTGTTGTTCGGCTCAGATGAGCAAGTGCTCGAACTCGGCCGCGCTCATCGGATGGCCCAGCCAGTAACCCTGCGCCAGGTCGCAACCGCGATCGCGCAGGATATCGAATTGCGCTTCCTTCTCGACCCCCTCGGCCACCACCGTGATGCCCAGCGAATGCGCCATGGCGATGATGGCCGTGGTCAGCGCCAGATCGTCGGGATCGCGCTGCATATCGGCGATGAAGCTGCGATCGATCTTCACCCCGTCCACGGGGACGCGGCGCAAGTGGCTGAGGCCGGAGAAGCCGGTGCCGAAATCGTCCAGCCATACCTTCACGCCGGTGCGGTGCAGCTTCGCAAGCAATGCGCTGGCATGGGCCTCATCGCCGATCACCGCGGTCTCGGTCAGCTCCAGGTGCAGGCGCGAAGCCGGCAAGCCAGTGTCGCGCAGGGAGGAGGCGACCTCCTCCGGCAAATCTCCACTGCGCAGCTGCCGCGGAGAGACGTTGACCGCGACGAACGGCGCCTCCTCCGAATTGCTATGCGCGGTCCAATGGGCCGCAGCAGCACAGGCGGCGCGCAGTACCCGTGGACCGATGCTTTCGATCAAGCCACTCTGCTCGGCCACATCGATGAAGACCGAAGGAGCGACCGCTCCCATTTCCGGGTGCTGCCAGCGCAGCAACGCCTCGGCGCCGACGATGCGCTGATCCATCAGACGGAAGATCGGCTGATAGACCAGGCTTAGCTCGCCGCGCTCCCATGCGCCACGCAGTTCCTGTTCCATGTGTACGCGGCGCTCAACCGCCTGGTCCATGGCGCGGCTGTAGAAGCGGTAACAATTCTTGCCCGCGACCTTGGCCTGGTACATGGCGATGTCGCCGTTCTTCATCAACGAAGTGGCGCCGGAAGCGTCCTCCGGAAACAGCGTGATGCCGATGGACGTGCCCAGGAATACCTGTCGGCCCTCCACCACCAGCGGCTGCCCGAGCTCCTTCACCAACGCTTCGGCCAACTGCGTGGCCACCGCGCGCACGTCGCCGTTCTGAATCAGGATCACGAACTCGTCGCCGCCGAAACGCGCCAGCAGCGAATCGTCGCCACCCATACGTTCCACTGCGTCGCGGATGCGGTTGGCGAACTGCACCAGTACGTCGTCGCCGGCTTCGTGTCCCAAAGTGTCGTTGACGCGCTTGAAGTCGTCGATGTCGGCGAACAGCAAGGCCAGCTGGCGGCCGGCGCCACGCAGCATCATCAGCCGATGGTCCAGGCTTTCCCGGAACGCGAGACGGTTGGTCAGCCCGGTCAGCGCGTCGGTATAGGCCATACGCCGCACGTCGCGGTCGTGGCGGGCGATGCTGTCGTTCATGCTGCTGAAAGCGCGCACCAGATCGCCCACTTCGTCCTGGCGATCGCTGGACAATTGTTTCGCGTCGTAGTTGCCGACGCCGATGGCGTGCGCGGCCTCTGCCAACTGTCTGATCGGTTTCACCAGCGTGCGTTGCGCGTACCAAGCGATGCCCACGCATACCGCAGCCAATGCGGCCAACAACAATACGATCCAGCCCATGTGGCGCCGGCCCAACTCGACCAGACGGTTGTTGAGGTTCTTGGCGGCGCGTTCCTCGCTGGCGCGTATTTCGGACAGCGAATAGCCTACGCGCACGCCTCCGATGCGCTCGTTTCCGATACTGATGCCTTCGGACACATCCAATACCTGCTGCGACCATTGGGCGAGCAGACGCGGAGAAGAAACTGCGGCGTGGGCCAGCGGATCGGTCATCGGCTGCCCATAGGCGGCGATGTCGTAAGAGCCGTCGTGGACGATGTTGCCGCGCGCGTCGTACACCAGCACGTAGGCGACATCGGGCTGGCGGGCGGCGGCGCGCACGGTGGTGCCGATCGTGTCCAGATCGGAGAAGTACAGCGGATTGGTCAAGGAATCGGCCAGCTGTTCCACCATGGCTTCGCCGCGGCGGTTGAGCGCATCGGCGGCCATGCTCTGCATGGCTTCGCGGCCCAGTACGTCCACTTCCCGCTGCATCATCGTCTGCCGCTGCAGCAGCACGGCGATCAAGGCGAACACCACCGCCAGGGTGATTCCCATCGCCACCAGGAATCGCGCCTGCAATCCGAAACGCAGACTCACTCGACTTGCTCGCGCACGCGGGCGGCGCCATCGCGCAGACGATCCAGGCCCTGTTGCGAAACCGAGTCGACCGGCATGAACCGCGTGGTTCGGAAGAACAGGGTCATGGCTTCGCGCGCGTCGGGATCGTTGGCCGCCTGCAACAGCACTTCGCGCAGGCGCGCCTCAACCTTGGGGTCGAGGTTGCCGCGCACCATCTCCAGCGCGCGCGGATAATCCGGGGTCTGGTAGATGACCTTCATGTCGGGACGGAACGCCGCCGGCATCCGTCGCTCGTCTTCCCAATCCAGGCTGCTGAACACGCCGGCATCGACCAGGCGTTTATGCACCCACGCAGCGATGTTGAGTTCTGAGCGCGCGAAAACGTAGCCCACCGAATCCGGTGTAGGCCTGTCCATCGGCGACAGCAGTATCTCCATGTGCAGGCCACGATCCAGCAGGGTCGAAGCAGGAACGATATAGGAACTGGTCGAAGCGGTGCTCTGGAAGGCGATGCTGCGGCCTTTCAGGTCGGCCAGCGAATCGATCCCGCTGTCCTTGCGCACGAAGAACACCGAGTGGTAACGGCTCACTCCGCCGCGCTCGGTCAACAGCAAGGGTTTGGCCCCGGCGCGCTTCTGCAGCTGCATCGCGGTACCGGCGGTCTCGGTGACCCAGTCCACACGCCCGCGGCGCAGGTAACTGGTCATCTGCTGGGCGTCGCGCGCCATCAGGATGCGGCCTTCGGTGATGCCGACGTCGCGCATGCGCGGCACCACGTAATCCAGCAGGGGTTTGAGTTGCTCGTAATGGGCCTTGGGATCGTCGCTGATGCGCCCGATGACCAGTACATTGCCGCCGTCGGAGGGGGACGGCACCGCCGGCGCTGCCGTGGCGGGGGCATGCATCAACAGGAGGGCAAGACCAAACCAGGCTATACGCAACGTCAGGGCTCGCATCAACGACAGGTGCGAGACTAGCCGAAAGCTCCCTTGACGGGTAGTAAGCAATTCAGCGCCAATCCGCGCCAATCAGCGCCGACCCTCTCCGGCCAGTCGTGCCATGCGCTGCGCGTCGGCCAGGATGCCGCGCAACAGCCGTACCTCCTGCTCGTTCAGATTGGAGCGCAGGAACAGGCGCCGCAGCTTGCGCATGGCCGATTCCGGGGCCCGGCCCTTGTGGAAATCGATGTCGTCGAGGGTTTCCCCCAACTGGGCGAAAAATCCCTCCAGTTGCGCATGATTCGCTGGCGTCTCGTGGCTTTCTTCGACGGCTACGGGGGCCACTTCTCCCGCTGCAAGCAATGCCACCCGCACTTCGTAGGTCAGCACCTGCACGGCCGCGGCCAGGTTGAGCGAGCTGTACTCGGGATTGGCGGGGATGTGCACCGACGCGTGGCAGAGTTGCAGCTCCTCGTTGCTCAGTCCAGTGCGCTCACGGCCGAAGACCAGCGCCGTCTCGTCCCGGCTGGCGATTTCCACCACCCGTTCGCCCGCCACCCGGGGGTGCAGTTCCTCCAACGCGACCCGCCGGCTGCGCGCGGTGCAGCCCAGCACGAACCTGCAATCGGCCACGGCCTCGGCCAGGGTGGCCACCACACTGGCCGAAGCCAGCAGGTCATCGGCGCCGGCGGCCCGGCGAAAAGCCTCATCCGCCGGGTACTGCTCGGGTGCCACCAGCACCAGTTTCGAAAGTCCCATGGTCTTCAGCGCGCGTGCCGCCGCGCCGATATTGCCGGGGTGTTGGGTACCGACCAGCACGATGCGGATACGGCTGGCGGCGGTTTCCGGGAGCGATTCTTTCGATTCGGCGGGAATGTTCATGGGTGTGGAGGAGTGTTCGTGGGCACAGATGTTAAACTGCGCGCGCCGGTCTACGCGCCGTGCTGCTCTTTAACCATTCGTTCTGCCCCACCCGTCTGCCCTGCCAGTCCGCCCGAGGTCCGTTACCCATGTTGAATCCTGTCATCACCATCATGGTCAAGGCCGCGCGTTCCGGGGGCAACGTCCTGTTGCGCAATATCAACAAGCTCGACAGCCTGAACGTGGTGGAAAAGGAACGCCTGGACTACGCCAGCGAAGTGGATGCCGACGCCGAAAAGGCCGTCATCAAGGAACTCAAGCGCGCCTATCCCGATTATTCGGTGCTGGGTGAGGAAAGCGGCGGCCAAGCCGGCAAGAACGGGCGCTACACCTGGGTCATCGATCCGCTGGATGGCACCAGCAACTACCTGCGCGGTTTCCCGCACTACTGCGTCTCGATCGCCCTGGTCGACAATGGCGAGCCCACCGACGCGGTGATCTTCGATCCGCTGCGCAACGAACTGTTCACCGCCAGCCGCGGCAGCGGCGCCCAGCTCAACGAACGCCGCATCCGCGTCACCGACCGCAAGGATCTGGCTGGCGCCACCATCGGCACCGGCTTCGCGCCGCGCGAACGCGCCCGCGCCGGCGCGCAGCTGGAATGCGTGCGTGAACTGCTGGTGCAGGCCGAGGATGTGCGCCGCACCGGTTCTGCCGCGCTGGATCTGGCTTATGTGGCCTGCGGCCGCAGCGACGCCTATTTCGAAGCCGGCGTGAAAGCCTGGGATATCGCCGCCGGTGTGCTGCTGGTGCGCGAGGCGGGCGGCAAGGTTTGCGACTACCGCGGCGCCAGCATCGCGCGCATGGATTTCCAGGGCGCCAAGGGCCACCAGATCGTGGCGGGCAACATCAAGGTCTGCGAAGCGCTGCAGAAGACCATCGTGTCCTCGGGCTACGCCGCGAGCTTCAATTGATGTCATCTGCGTAGGAGCGGGCCCTGCCCGCGAAGCTTTTGCATCAACCGAAGGAAAAGCGTCGCGGGCAGGGCCCGTTCCTACATCCACATCCGCTCAAAAAAAAGGCCGCGATTTTCGCGACCTTTTTCCTTTGTGGTGCCTGCAGCGCCTAAGGCCGGCGGGCCAGCGCCGCCTCTTCGCGCGCCTTCGGCAACAGATCCTGCTTGGTGACCTTCAGGAACCAGATGGTCAGCAACGGGCAGGCCACGAAGATCGACGAGATCGTGCCGATCACGATGCCCAGCATCTGCGAGATCGCCATGCCTTCCAGCGAGCCGCCACCGTAGAGGTACAGCGCCAGTACGGTAAGGAACGCCACGAACGAGGTGATGATGGTGCGCGACAGCGTCTGGTTGACCGAACGGTTGAGGATCTCGATCGGCTCGGCGCGCAGGCTGCGGAAATTCTCGCGCACGCGGTCGAACACCACGATGGTGTCGTTGATCGAGAAGCCCATCACCGACAACAGGCCGGCCAGTACGGTCAGGTCGAATTCGCGCCCGGTCAGGGCGAAGAAGCCGGCCACGATCAGAACGTCGTGCAGCGTGGTGAAGATGGCCGCCACCGCGAATTTCCATTCGAAGCGGAACGAGATATAGATCAAGAAGCCCACTACCACGAAGATCAGCGCATACAGACCGTTGAGCGCCAGCTCCTTGCCGACCTGCGGCCCGACGAACTCGTTACGCAACATCTTGGCGGCATTGTCCGGCGTGGAGGCCGCAGCCAGCACTTCCCGCACCGTGGTGTTGTCGTTGCCGGAACTGGTCTGGCCCGCACGCGGCTGCAAACGGATCAGCAGATCCTTGCCCGTACCGAAAGTCTGCACTTGCGCGCTGGTGAAGCCTGCGGCGTTGAGCCGTTCGCGCACGCCATCGACGTCGGCAGGCCGGTCGAAGCGTACTTCCACCACCGTGCCGCCGGTGAAGTCCAGCGCGTAATTGAAACCCTTGAAGGCGATGGCGCCCACCGCCACCGCCGCCAGCACCAGCGCGACGGTCAGCGAGACCCAGCGCAAACGCATGAAGTTGAAGTTGGTGTCGTTGGGGATGAGGTGCAACGGGAAAAGTTTCATGTCGGGTCCCCTTAGATGGCCAGCGACTTGAGCTTGCGGCGACGGCCGTAGATCAAGGTGGCGATGCCGCGCGATACGGTCACGGCGGTGAAGACGGAGGTCAGGATGCCCACGATCATGGTGATGGCGAAGCCTTTCAACGGTCCGGTGCCGAACGCATACAGGGCCACACCGGCCAGCAGCGCGGTCATGTTGGAGTCGAAGATGGTGCCGGAGGCCTTGTCGTAACCGGTGGCGATGGCCGCCTGGGGCGGTACCCCGGCACGCAGTTCTTCGCGTATTCGCTCGTTGATCAGCACGTTGGCGTCCACCGACATGCCTATGGATAGTGCAAGTCCCGCGAAGCCCGGCAAGGTCATGGTGGCGCCGAACAGCGACATCACCGCCACCACCATCAACAAGTTGAGCAGCAGCGCCACGCAGGTGATCAGGCCGAACATGCGGTAGTAGATGAGGAAGAACGCCAGCGCGAACAGGAACGAGAACATCACCGCCTTGGTGCCGCGCTCGACGTTTTCGGCGCCCAGGCTGGGGCCGACTACGCGTTCTTCGATGAAATCCATTGGCGCGGCCAGCGAACCTGCGCGCAGCAGCTTGGCCAGGTTCTCGGCTTCGGTCTTCTCCAGGCCGGTTGTCTGGAAGTTCTTGCCGAAGACGCCCGCGATGCGCGTCGGCGCAAGCGCTTCTTCGCTCACTTTGGTCGAGCGCACTTCCTTGCCGTCGACGATGGTGACTTGCGGGATGCGTTCGATGTAGACGACCGACATCAGCTTGCCGACGTTGGCGCTGGTGAAGTCGAACATGCGCTGGCCGGCGGCGGCATTGAGCGTGATGTTGACCGCAGGCAAGCCGTTCTGGTCGGTGCCGGTGCTGGCGGTGACCATCTGGTCGCCGGAAGCGAGTACGCGTTTGCTCAGCAGCACCGGCGTCGGCTTGCCGTCGGGACCGGCCGAATCGCGCAGATAATAGATGCGCGCCTCAGGCGGCACGTTGCCGCTGGCCAGCGCGTCCTGCGCGTTGCCGTCGATGACCGAATGGAATTCAAGCGTCGCGGTGGCGCCGATCAGGCGCTTGGCCGCAGCGGTGTCCTGTACGCCGGGCAGCTGCACCACCACGCGATCCTCGCCCTGGCGTTGGATGATGGGTTCGGCCACGCCGAGTTCGTTGACGCGATTGCGCAAGGTGGCGATGTTCTGCTCGATCGCATCGCCGGAAATCTGCTGCAGCTCGCTTTGCGGCAGGGTCACATTGATGCGGTTGCCGTCGATCAGATAGGTCAGTGCCGGGCCCACCGAAGCCGCACTGGCGTTGGCGGCGCTGCCTGCCAGCGCGGTACGCGCCTTCTCCGCATTCTCGCCCGCAGCCAGGGTCACCACGATGCTGTTATCGGCGCGACGCTCGACCGATTCGTAGCGCACGCGCTTGTCGCGCAGGGTGACGCGCATGTCCTCGGCGTAGGCGTCCACGCGCTTGTCCAGCGCCGCCTTCTGGTCGACCTGCATCACGAAATGCACGCCGCCCTGCAGGTCCAGACCGCGGACCATGGGACGCGCGCCGAAGTCGCCCATCCAGTCCGGTACTGTCGAAGCCAGATTCAGGGCCACGATGTAGTCATCGCCCAGGTCCGTACGCAGCGCGTCGTTGGCCTTGGTCTGCGCGTCCAGGCTGGGCATGCGCACCAGCAGGCTGTCTTTTTCCTTGTCCAGCGATTTGGCGGCGACGCCCGCTTTCTTCAGGGAGGCCTGTATGCGCTGGTTCAAGGCGTCGTCGATCGCGAAACCGCGATTGGCCGTGATCTGCACCGAAGGATCGGAGGGGTAGATGTTGGGGAGCGCGTACAGCACGCTCAACAGCACGACCAGCAGGATAGCGATGTATTTCCAGCGCGAAAATTCAAGCATCGGGGAGTTCCAGAGAACGTAGACCGTAGCCCGGGCGGAGCAAGGCGATACCCGGGGATTTGCGTCGGATCTTCATGGCCGCCCGGACGTCGCCTTCGGCGGCATCCGGGTTGCCGAAGCCGATCAGGCGGACTTGAGCGTGCCCTTGGGCAGCACGTTGCCGACCGCAGCCTTCTGCACGCGCACGCGCACGTTGTCGGCCACTTCGACGGTGACGAAGTTGTCGCCGATGTCGGTCACGGTGCCGGCGATGCCGCCCGAGGTGATGACTTCATCGCCCTTGGACAGCTTGTCCAGCATGCCGCGGTGTTCCTTGGCGCGCTTCATCTGCGGGCGGATCATCAGGAAATACATCACCGCGATCAGGATGATCGGAAACAGCAGCATGCCGAATCCACCACCGGCGGGAGCAGCGCCTGCGGCCTGGGCATGGGCGGTGGGAATAAGGAAATCGAGCAGGTTCATCAGGTAATCCGATAAGGCCGAAAACAGCCGGGAATTATGCCATGGGGGCGGGCCGGCGTCCCCGCAAGTATGGAAATGGGCCGAAATCGCTGGAAAGTCCCCTGTTGACAGGGAAAAGACCTTTCGATTGGCGGAAGGTTCCGCTGTTTTTCCTTCTCCCCCTGGGAGAAGGTGCCCAAAGGGCGGATGAGGGAATGGATTTTCAGGTCGTAGCGCAAGTTCCCGTGGGCCTGAATTTCTCCTCCCTCATCCGGCGCTTCGCGCCACCTTCTCCCGGTGGGAGAAGGGAAAAGCACTACCCCCGCGCCGCGTAGAACGACGCCCGGAACGCCTCGAAACGCCTCTGCTCGATCGCCTCGCGCATGCCCGCCATCAGCTTCTGGTAGTACCAGAGGTTGTGCAGGGTGCCCAGCATGGGCGCCAGCATCTCGTTGCAGCGGTCCAGGTGGCGTAGATAGGCCCGGGTGAAACCGTTGCGGCAGGCATAGCAGCCGCAACCCGGCTCGATCGGGTCCAGGTCCTGCTCGTACTTCGCGTTGCGGATGCGCACCGTGCCGGTGGAAGTGAAGTAATGGCCGTTGCGCGCATTGCGGGTGGGCATGACGCAGTCGAACATGTCCACGCCGCGCGCCACCGCTTCCACCAGATCCTCGGGTCGGCCCACGCCCATCAGATAGCGCGGACGGTCGGAGGGCAGCAGCGGGTGCATGTGTTCCAGCATGGCGTTGCGTTCGTGCTCCGGCTCGCCGACCGCCAGACCGCCGATGGCGTAGCCGTCGAAGCCGATCTCCTGCAGCCCATCCGCCGACCGCGTGCGCAGTTCCGGATGCACTCCCCCCTGCACGATGCCGAACAGCGCCGCATCGTTGCCTTCATGCGCGTTCTTGCTGCGCAATGCCCAGCGCAAGCTCAACTCCATCGAACGCGAGGCGACTTCTTCCGTGGCCGGATACGGCGTGCACTCGTCGAAGATCATCACGATGTCCGAATCCAGCGTCTTCTGGATGCGCATGCTTTCTTCCGGGCCCAGGAACACCTTGCTGCCGTCCACCGGCGAATTGAAGGTGACGCCCTGCTCGGTGATCTTGCGCTGATGCGCCAGCGAGAACACCTGAAACCCGCCCGAATCGGTGAGGATAGGTTTGTTCCAACGTGCGAAGCTGTGCAGGCCTTGGTGCTTGGCGATGACCTCCAGACCGGGGCGCAGGTACAAGTGGAAGGTGTTGCCGAGAATGATCTCAGCACCGAGCTCCTCGATATGCTCGGGAAGGATTCCTTTCACCGAACCATAAGTGCCGACCGGCATGAACGCGGGCGTTTCCACGGTGCCGCGCGGGAAAGTCAGACGCCCGCGGCGGGGCGTGCCGTCGGTGCCCAGCAGTTCGAACGACATGCGACTCATGCGGGGCGGCTCATAGAGGAAATATCTCGCGGCAACGAAACTCCAGCGACGTCATCCCAGCGCAAGCTGGGATCCATTTTGATCTTGCTCTTCACGTATGGCTCCAAAGTCAAGATGGATCCCAGCTTGCGCTGGGATGACGACTGAGCTTGCACGCGCGCGCCCATCATTCCGACGCTTCCGGAAACAGCAACATCGCATCCCCATAGGAAAAGAACCGGTATTGCTCGCGCACCGCATGCTCGTAAGCCGTAAACACCCGATTCTTGCCCGCGAAAGCCGACACCAGCATCAACAGCGTGCTTTCCGGCAAATGAAAGTTGGTCAGCATGGCGTCTACGCTGCGGATGCGGTAGCCCGGGAAAATGAAGATTTGCGTTTCCCCGGCGAATGGCTGCAACTGCCCGTCGCCGGCTTGAGTCACGCGTGAGGCCGATTCCAGCGCGCGCACCACCGTTGTGCCCACGGCGATAACTCGCCCACCGCGCGCGCGCGTTGCGCGCACCTGCTCGACCAGCGCAGCGCCCACGTTCAACCATTCGCTGTGCATGCGATGCTCGCGCACGTCGTCCACGCGCACGGGCTGGAAGGTGCCCGCGCCCACGTGCAGGGTGACGTGGCCGAATTCGATGCCTTGTTCGCGCAACGTTTGCAGCAACGCATCGTCGAAATGCAGGCCGGCGGTCGGCGCGGCCACCGCGCCGAGTTCGCGCGCGAACACGGTCTGGTAGCGTTCGTCGTCGTCGATCCCGGGATCGCGGTGGATATACGGCGGCAGCGGTAGGCGGCCAGACTTCAGCAGCCAGCTTTCCAGCCCATCGTTCACGTGGAAGCGCAGCTGGTAGAACTCGCCGTCGCGTCCCAACACTTCCGCTTCGCCGCCCGCATCCAACGCAATGCGGCCGCCCGGCTTGGGCGACTTGCTGGCGCCGATCTGCGCGCGCGCCCGGTTGTCCGGCAAAAGGCGCTCGATCAAAATTTCCACCCGTCCGCCGCTTTCCTTCTGCCCGAACAGCCGCGCCGGAATCACACGCGTATCGTTGAACACCAGCAGATCGCCCTTGCGCAGCAATTGCGGAAGATCGCGTACTTGCCGATCCGCAAACGGCGCGCCATCCGGCGGCACCACCAGCAGACGGCTGGCGGAACGCTCGGCCAGCGGCTCCTGCGCAATCAGCTCAGGCGGAAGTTCGTAGTGGAAATCGGATTTCTTCAACGTGATGGGCCCTGGAAGGCCGCGCATTGTACGTGAGCCTAGCGCTCGAACTTGGTGGAAAGGATCAACGCCGAGGTGGTGCGCTCAACGCCATCGATTTCGCCGATGCGGTCGGTCAGCACGTCCATTTCGGCCATGGTCGGCACCACGCCCAAGGCGATCAGGTCGTAGGAGCCGGTCACCGAATGCAGCAGGCGCAACTCCGGCATGGCCCGCAATGCCTTGGTCACGGCCACCATCTGCTTGGGCTGCACCGCGATCATGATGTGGCCGCGGATCTGGCCGTGTTCGTATTCGTCGGCCAAGCGCACTGCATAACCGCTGATCACGCCCTGGCGCTCCAGGCGGTCGATCCGGCTTTGTACGGTGGTGCGCGAGAGCCCGAGCCGGCGGGCGATATCTGCAGTGGAGGCGCGAGCGTTTTCGCGCAGCAGGGAAAGCAGCAACTGGTCGGCAGGGGTGATCTTGGTCATGGGGGTTTGGATTTTCGTCGATTAGACGAAAATTATCATGAATCAGTCGAATCATCACTATCAAACGACGAAATTATCCCGATAATGATCCGCTTGCCGCCAAATATTATGGAGAGCGCCATGACCCTGATCGAAAAACTCGCCCCGCTGCGCGCTCACACGGGTACACGCATGACCACCGGTCTGGACGACGCCACCTTGCTGCGCCTGGCCAAATCGCATCCGGAGCTGGAAGCGGCGGTTACGGCCGCTGCCGCCGAACACGAAACTCTGCGCGATGAGTTCGCCGACCTGTTCGCCCTGGACGAAGACGCGCAGCTGCGCGCCGTGCAAGGCGGCTACGTCAACTTCTATTCTGAAGACGCGATCAATCCCTATGTCGCCCTCGCCGCCCGCGGTCCCTGGATCGTCACCATCAATGGCGCGGTGCTGTACGACGCAGGCGGCTACGGGATGATCGGCTTCGGCCACACGCCCGAAGCGGTCTTGGAAGCCATGTCCAAGCCGCAGGTGATGGCCAACATCATGACCCCCAGCCTGTCGCAGCTGCGCTTCGACCGCGCCCTGCGCAAGGAAATAGGACGCACCCGCGGCGGTTGCCCGTTCGCCAAGTTCCTGTGCCTGAATTCCGGTTCCGAATCCGTTGGCCTGGCCGCACGTATCGCCGACATCAACACCAAACTGCAGACCGATGCGGGCGCCAAGTACGCCGGCCGCATCATCAAGCGCGTGGTGGTGAAAGGCAGTTTCCACGGCCGCACCGAGCGCCCCGCGCTGTACTCGGATTCCTCGCGCAAGGCTTATCAGCAATATCTGGCCAGCTATCGCAACGAGGATTCGGTGATCGCGGTCGACCCCTATGACGCCGAAGCGCTCAAGCGCGTATTCGCCGATGCGGAGAGCAAAGGCTGGTTCGTCGAGGCCGTGTTTCTGGAGCCAGTGATGGGCGAAGGCGACCCCGGCCGCTCGCTGCCGCCGGCGTTCTACGCCGTGGCGCGCGAACTGACCCGCAGCCACGGCAGCCTGCTGCTGGTCGATTCCATCCAGGCCGGCCTGCGCGCGCATGGCGTGCTCTCCATCGTCGACTACCCGGGCTTCGAAGGCCTGGACGCGCCGGATATGGAAACCTATTCCAAGGCGCTGAACGCCGCGCAATATCCGTTGTCCGTGCTGGCCGTGAACGAGCGTGCGGCCGGCCTGTACCGCAAGGGCGTGTACGGCAACACCATGACCAGCAACCCGCGCGCGCTGGACGTGGCCTGCGCCGTGCTGAACCTGCTCACCCCGCAGCTGCGCGAGAACATCCGCAATCGCGGCGCGGAAGCCATCGAGAAACTGGAAAAGCTGAAATCCGAACTCGGCGGCCTGATCACCAAGGTCCAGGGTACCGGCCTACTGTTCTCGTGCGAGCTCGCGCCGCAGTTCAAATGCTACGGCGCCGGCTCCACCGAGGAATGGCTGCGCGAACGCGGCCTCAACGTGATCCACGGCGGCGCCAACTCGCTGCGCTTCACTCCGCACTTCGCCATGACTTCCGACGAGCTGGATCTGCTGGTCGGCATGGTCGGACAGGCATTGCGCGAAGGTCCACGCGCCGAACAGGCCGCAGCCGCATAAGCGCCTAATCGAATCGCGCTGCGTTGGCGCGACTCTCGTGTTCCAGTAAAGCCGGGCTCGCCCGGCTTTTTTTTGCGCCCTTCGCGCCATGTGTCGCCGCGATGACAATCGTCGCCCGATTCGCGGCATGCGCGAATCGGAAACGAAACTGCAATCAGCCGTATCGCTCGCGACGCCCGCGTCATATTTTCGCCACAACCCTCCCGTAGAACATGCGGATTAACTTCACGGGGAAGCGTGGCAATGAAGAAGAACCTCCTGGCGGCGAGCCTGTCGCAGGCCTTGGCGTGCGCGATGTTCGCGTCGATACCGGCCATTGCGATTGCGCAGACCGAGCCGCAGACGCCCGATGGCGCCAGCGAAGCCAAGCAGTTGGACACGATCGTGGTGCAAGGCGAGATCGCCTATCGCAACCGCACCGACGACACCGCGCCGGTGTTGTCTTATGACCTCGAATATTTCCAGCGCTTCGAGCCATCCACCGTCGGCGATATGCTCAAGCGCTTGCCTGGCGTGACCTTCGTCGGTTCCGACATCATGGAATTCGACGGCGTGATGATGCGCGGCATGGCCGCCGGCTACACCCAGGTGCTGATCAACGGCAAAAAAGTGCCGGGTGCCGGCGACGACCGCTCGTTCTGGGTGGACCGCATCCCGGCGGAAATGGTCGACCACATCGAAATTCTGCGTAGCACCAGCGCCAACCGCAGCGGCGACGCCATAGCCGGCGCGATCAACATCGTGCTGCGCGACGCCTACGCGTTCGATGGCAGCTACCTGCGCATCGGCTTGACCCGTTGGTACGACGGCGAAGTGAATCCCACCTTCGGTGCCGTGACCAGCGGCGAAGCCCTGGGTGGCCGCCTCCTCGCTGGTATCAACGTGCAGGACCGCTACCGCGCCAAGATCAAGCGTTCGGACCGCTACTCGGATCCGTCGATGGAAGAGTTGGTTAGCTTCGAGGACCAGACCGAAGTGAAGGACGGCCGCGACTACTCGGCTAACCTCTCCTATACCGCCGACGTCGGCGAGACCGGACGCTTCAGCATCGACGGCTTCTACGTCAAGACCGACCGCGACGTTAAGGAGATCTCGCACGAGATCGAGTACGACGACGAGGATGTGATCGAGGCCAACGTGCCCGGCTTCAATCCCATCGACCAGAAGAACTGGGGTATCGGCGCCGAGTACAAGTTCGACATGGCCGGTGGCACCACCGAATTCGACCTCGACTACGCCAAGTTCGAGGACAACAGCGCCGAGCGCGAGGAGTCGCACGAATACGTCAATGGCGAATGGGATGCCTCCGAAGCCGAGGCCTCGGCCGTGGAAGCCGACGACACCGAGACCAGCTTTAAGATCGCGCACAAGCGCCCCGCGGGCAGCGCCGAACTTGAGTTCGGCGTGGATTACCGCAGAAAGAAACGCGACATCGTCTACACCAACTACGAGTGGGAAGGCGAAGAGGAAGGCGACCCGGTGGTCTACGAACTGGACGGCACCATCGGCTCGTTGATCGAGGAAACCCGTGTCGACCCCTACCTCATGCTCTCGGGAAAGGGTGAGGTGTTCTCGTGGGAAGCCGGCCTGCGCTACGAAACCACCAAGTCGGATATCCGCTACAGCGAGGACGACGAAGTCGAAGGCGCCGCCAACAAGGACTACAACGAACTGCTGCCGTCGCTGCACCTGAAGTGGGACCTGACCGACGCCGACCGCATCAGCCTGTCGCTGGCCAAGAGCGTCAAGCGCCCGAACTTCAACGAGCTGATCCCAGCGCTGCTGGACGGCGAATACGGCGACAACGACTACATCGGCAATCCGCAGCTCGAACAGGAAACCGCCAACGGCATCGACCTGGGCTTCGAACACCGCCTCGGCAAGCACGGCGTGATAGGCGTGAACTTCTTCTACCGCGACGTGAAGAATCTGATCGAACTGGTCAATACCGGCGAATGGAGCGAAGACGCGCAGGACACCTACGAAGAGGACCTTGAGGAATTCCTCGAGGGGAACCCGGGCTCGACCGAGGACGATTTCGAGTTCGAACCGGAAAGCTGGCTGTTCACCTCGGCCAACGTCGGCGACGGCAAAGTGTATGGCGTCGAATTCGACCTTTCCACGCCGCTGACTGCGCTGGGCCTGCCGAACACCGGCGTGTTCTTGAACTACTCCTACCTCAACAGCAAGGTCACCGACTTCATCGGCGAGCGCCGCTTCAACGACCAGGCCAGGAGCGTCTACAACATCGGCTTCATCCAGGACCTGCCGTCGTGGGCGGCCAGCTTCGGTGCGACCTACCGCAAGCAGGGCGATGCCTTCAGCCGCGTGCTGGCCGAGGAAGTGACGGTCAAGTACGGCGACGATCTGGAAGTGTTCGTCGAGAAGCGCTTCGGCAAGACGCTCTCGGTGCGGCTGAGCGCAGCCAACCTGTTGGACGCGTCGAAAGACGAAATCTTCCACAAGTTCGACAACGAGGCCGACCAGATCGACCGCGACTACGACGAATACGAGTTGGAATCGGAAGAGGCCGGCCCGAGCTATCAGCTGGTCATGCGCTGGGCGTTCTGATCGCCCGGCGTGGGAGCGGCTTCCAGCCACGAGCTTTTGTTGGCAGCATGCCGTTGGCGGCATGCTGTAAAGCAAAAGCTCGCGCCGGGACGGCGCTCCCACGCTCTGGTTTGGACAGTGCGTTTCGACAGTGCGTGAGGCTTGAGGCAGACTGGCTTATCTTCCTTGCCGATAACCTCCATCATGAAAATCGTCGAAGTCCGCCATCCGCTGGTCCGTCACAAGATCGGCTTGCTGCGCAACGCCAGCCTCAATACCAAGGATTTCCGCGAACTGGTGACCGAACTGGGCACGCTGCTGGCTTATGAGGCCACGGCGGACCTGGAAACCGAACCCGAAACGATGGCCGGATGGGCCGGCGACGTGCAGGTGCAGAAGATCGCCGGCGCCAAGATCACTCTGGTGCCGATCCTGCGCGCGGGCCTGGGCATGCTGCCGGGCGTGCTGGCCCTGATTCCCACCGCGCGTGTCAGCGTGGTCGGCCTGCAGCGCGATGAAGAGACCTTGCAACCGGTGCCCTACTTCGAACGGCTGACCGGTCGTCTGGAGGAACGCGATGCGCTGATCCTGGACCCGATGCTGGCCACCGGCGGCACGCTTATCGCCACCATCGACATGCTCAAACGCGCGGGTTGCCGGCGCATCAAGGGCATCTTCCTGGTCGCCGCGCCGGAAGGTCTGGCGGCTTTGGAAAAGGCGCATCCGGATGTGGAGATCTACACCGCGGCGATCGACGATCGGCTCAATGAACGTGGTTACATCTTGCCTGGTCTTGGCGATGCGGGCGATCGGATTTTTGGGACTCGGATTGGGTGATGCTTTTCCCTTCTCCTTCGGGAGAAGGTGCCCGAAGGGCGGATGAGGGAATGGAAAATCAGCTTGTAGCGAAACTTACCGGCGAGTCGTTCTCCCGCCCTCATCCGTCGCTTCGCGCCACCTTCTCCCGGAGGGAGAAGGGAAGCATCAAGCGGCCAACGGCCTTGCGTGTAGTTCGGCCACTTCGTGGGTCGTGCCAAACCTACCCTTCTCATCCCGCGTCACCTGCGCCAGCGCGCATTGCGTGTCGTGGGTGAAGAACAGATGCACATTGCGCGCCAGCTTGTCTTCCAGGAAGGCGCGTTTCTCGTCGATCAGCAGTTCCGCATTGCGGTCGTAGCCCATGGTGATGGGCACATGCACCCAGGACCGACCCGGAATCAGATCTGCGCAGAACACCACGCCGCCATGGGCCTGGCCATCGACAATTTCCGGCCCAACGATTTCCGCCAGCATCAGTCCAGGCGTGTGTCCGTCGCTGTAACTGAAGCGTACGCTCTTGCCCAACACTTGCGAGTGCTCGCCTTCCACGATTTCCAGCCGTCCACTAGCCTGCAACAAGGCTGGCAGTTCGGGAATGAAACTGGCCCGATCGCGTGGATGAGGATGCAAGGCGCGTTGCCAGTGTTGTGCGCCGACTACATAGGTCGCGTGGGGGAAAAGCAGTTCGGGCGCCCTGCCCTCCGCCCATGGCGCTAGCAAGCCGCCCGCGTGGTCGAAGTGCAAATGGCTCAGCACGACGACATCCACATCCTGGTGACCGAAACCGGCGGCAGCCAGCGACTCCAGCAGCACATGCTGCGGCTCCTGCACGCCGTAGCGTTCGCGCAGCTTCGGTTCGAAGAACGCGCCGATGCCTGTTTCGAACAGTACGGTCTTGCCGTTGAGCGGACTGGCCAGCAGCGCGCGGCATGCCAGCGAGATGCGGTTTTCCTCGTCCGGCGGCGACCACTTCTCCCATATGGCGCGCGGGGCGTTGCCGAACATCGCGCCGCCATCGAGTTTCTGCGAATTGCCGAGCAGGGACCAGAGCTTCATAAACCCATTGTACTCCCGCCCTTGTAGGAGATCGTACCGGCTTCGCGACTCGCGTCGCTCCTACAGCCATCGTGTAGGCGCTAATCCTTCTCGGGTACGGCCGAGAAATAGAAAGTGAAAGCACCCTTGCTTTCGTCGTCTGCTTTGACAGCGATAGGCGCCAGCACACCTGCCGAGCTCACCCAGCCTTGTCCGGTTACCGTGGGTTCGCCGGCCTTCTTAAACCAGCCGCCACGCCAACCCTTGATGGTGATGGGAATGCGTTTGCCGGACGCCAGTTCGAGATCTGCACTGGCATCGCGATCCTCGCCGACCACCACGATGTTGCGGCCACCTTCGGACGTCATCGAATCCTGCTGGAACGCGTACAGGGGCTGCCCATCCGCTTCGATGGAAAAGCGCCAGTCCGCGGTTCCCACTGCGCCGTCTTGCTGCACCGCGATGCGCTGCAAACGTAACTGCAGTTGCTGTGGAAGGGCAGGCGCGACAGGTTCCACGGGATTGGCGGTCGCTACCACCGGAGCCGGCGTCGCAGGCTCATCCTTCAGGTCACTGCGGATGTTCACATAGACCGTGGTCAGCGCCGCAAGCAAGGCCGCGCTGCCCGTCAGGATGGCAGGCAAATGGGTGACGACTGGCTTTTTCTCGTTGTCCGCCACGCGGAACTCCTGCCAATGGATGGGTGGATCGCCGGGGATTCTATCGCCGATGACCCGGATGCAATCGACCGCTGCCTTCAAGGCGAAGGCTTCAGTTCAACCTTCGCCTCGCCCACCGGATTGCGCGGATCGGCGCCGCCCGAGAGCGTATTGTCCCTGCGGTCCCACATCACCGTCTGCAGGTTGCCCCAGACATGGCTGGAGCCGCGCCCGCCCGTGGCCGCATCGCCCGGCAGATCGACCTGGTGCCCCATCTGCTTCAGCGCTTCGGCGACCTGCGGCGTGAAAGCGCCGCTTTCGGCCGAGATCACATCGGGCAGCCACTGGTGGTGATAGCGCGGCAACGCGGCCACCTGCTGCGCCGACAAGCCGGCGTCGTACCCCAGGATGCCCAGCAGGACCATGGTGATGATGCGGCTGCCGCCCGGCGTGCCCAGCACGGCGACTTTTTCGGGCGATTCCATGAAGGTCGGCGTCATCGAACTGAGCATGCGCTTGCCGGGTTTGGGCGCATTGGCCTCGTAGCCCATCACGCCGAATGCGTTCGGCGTGCCGGGCTTCAGCGCGAAGTCGTCCATTTCATCGTTGAGCAGCACGCCGGTACCGGAGGGAATGAGCCCCGAACCGTAAAGCAGGTTCACCGTCTGCGTACCACCGACGCGGTTGCCTTCGGCATCGATGATGGAAAAGTGCGTGGTCTCTTCGTCTTCCAGCGGCGTCGGCTTCCCGGACAGCAGGTCGCTGGGCGTGGCCTTGTCTGGATGGATGGTGGCGCGTAGGCCCTGCGCGTAGTCGCGGCTGGTCAGCACTTCTTGCGGGATGTCGACGAAATCCGGATCGCCCAGGAAGAAGGTGCGATCGCGATAGGCGCGGCGCATCGCCTCGACGACCAGGTGCGTGCGATGCGCCTCGTCGAGCTTCTGCAGATCCCATGGCTCGAGGATCTGCAGCATTTCGACCAGCGCGATACCGCCGGAAGACGGTGGCGGCGCCGTAGTGATCTTCCAACCGCGATACTCGAAGGAAATGGGCGTGCGTTCTTTGACCTGATAGGCCGCCAGTTCCCTCGCCGTCCAGCGACCGCCGGCCTGGTTCACGCCCTTCAACAGCTTCTTCGCCGTTTCGCCGCGATAGAAACCATCGAACCCCTTCGCCGCCAGCAGTTCGAACGTGTGCGCGAGCTCCGGCTGGCGGAAGATGTCGCCCTCCTGGATGGGCTTGCCGTTGCGCAGGTAGACCTCGCGCGTGCCGGGATAGCGCTCCATGACTTCGCGGCGGGAGGCATAGCCCTTGGCCATGCGTGCATAAACCGGGAAACCCTCTTTGGCGATGCGGATGGCGGGCGCCAGCGAAACCTGCAGCGGCAACCGTCCATGCTTGCCTGCCAGTTCGACCAGCGCCGCAGGCAAGCCGGGAATTCCGGCCGACCAGGGACCGTTCACCGAACGGTCGCGGTCCAGCTCGCCGTTCTTGTCCAGGAATTCCTCAGGCGTAGCCGATTCGGGCGCGTACTCGCGCGCATCCAGCATCACGTCCTTGCCGGTTTTGGCATCATGCAACAGGAAGAAGCCACCGCCTCCCAGGCCGGAACTGATCGGCTCCACCACCGAGAGAGTGGAGGAAACCGCCACTGCGGCGTCGAAAGCATTGCCGCCTTCGGCCAGGATCTGCAGACCCGCTTCGGTCGCCAGCTTGTGGCCCGAAGCGATGGCGGCGCCGGGAGGATGCGTCGCGGCCGCTGCGGTTTGCGGCTGCGCCTGGGGCGACAGGGCCAGCGCGAATACCGGCGCCAGCGAAAGGACGAGCGCTAAAAGAAGACGGGTGGAGAATCGCTCGGTAGAGAGTCGATCGGTAGAAAGTTGATCAGTGAAGGGTCGATAGGGCTTCATGCCTGCTCCTGTTGAAGCCGGCGCAGCTTCGCCAGCAGATCCTCCTCACTCTCAGGATACGCCGGATCGGGATCGATGCACTCCACCGGGCAGACGACCACGCACTGGGGCTCGTCGAAGTGACCGACGCATTCGGTGCATCGCGCCGGATCGATCACATAGATGGTTTCGCCCATGGCGATGGCCTGATTGGGGCAGGCGGGCTCGCACACGTCGCAATTCACGCACAGCTCGTTGATCTTCAGTGACATTTCGGTTGAAGGCTCAAGGACGCTGCTTTGTTGATTCCGAAAATCCCAGTCATCCGGAGGGCGTGGCCGTATCGCGACCACGCCCCGCGGAGATCATTTAGCTTCTACGAAAACGTAGTCGGCGCCAGTGGCGGTGACCGCGGCCTTGACCCGCTCGCTGTCGGCGGCCTGGCCGATGAAGATGATCTTGACCTTCTTCATGGTGTCCGGCGGCACGGCCTTGAATCCGGCCACCGCGATGTCGGCCATCTTGGCCGACTCGGGCGAACCGAACGCGATCAGGTTGCCGCCGACGATGCCGCGCGCCAGGGCATTGCTGACCTGGTCCAGCTGGCCCTTGTAGTCGGCTTCGAACTTAGGATTGCTCTGGCTGGTCAGGTAGTAGACGAACGGGCTATTGGTGATGTCGCCCATGTTGCGGGAAACCACATCCTGCAGGTACGCCTTCCAGGCAGCATCGTCGGCGGTGGCGGGTGCGGTGAGCGGGGCGGCTTCGACCGGCGCTGCGGCTTCCTGCTTCTTGCAGGCGGCGAACGTCAATACGAGGCAGGCGGCGAGCAACAGTCGTGTAGCGATCTTCATGGTTTCTTCCCCTCCAGATAAGTCTTGCGATGAATGGTACGGCATGGATCAACCCGCAGTCTTGAGCTGCCATTGTTCCTGCAGCGCCACGGCCACGGCCTGCGGCACGAAACCGGAAACATCCCCGCCCAACCGCGAGATTTCGCGCACCAGCGAGGACGAAATGAAGCCATATTGCTCGGCCGGGGTCAGGAACAGCGTTTCCACTTCCGGAATCAGGTGGCGGTTCATGCTGGCCAGCTGGAACTCGTATTCGAAGTCGGAAACCGCGCGCAGGCCCCGCAACAACACACCGCCGCCGACTTCATTGACGAAATGCGCGAGCAGCGAATTGAAGCCGCGCACGTCCACATGCGGATGGTGGGCGACAGCTTCGCGCGCCAGCCTTACCCGCAGTTCGAGCGGCAGCGCCGGACCTTTGCCCGGGCTCTCGGCGACGCCGATGATCAGCCGTTCGAACAGGGGGGCGGCACGATCGATCAGGTCGATATGGCCATTGGTGATGGGGTCGAACGTGCCGGGATAAACCGCGATGCGGGTGCGTGCCACAGTCATTCAGGAACCGCCACGGAAACGTTGCCATTCAGTGTATCAGCGCCGCGCCGGTCGGGTGCGCGGTAGAGGGCGAAGCGCACCTCGCGGGTGCGGCCTTCGCGATGCAGCCCCCATTGCGGCGGCAACGCCGGCGCCTGATCGTGGGGCGATTCGAGGTATACCCAGGCCTCAGGCGCCAAGGTCGGCAGCAGGGCCTCCAGGGTCGCCTGCCACAGATCCGCGCTGAAGGGCGGATCGACGAAAGCCAGGTCGAATGAAGCCGCCGGCTGTCGCGCAAGCCAGGCCAACGCGTCGCTCTGCACCACTTCGACAGACTCCTGCGCCGACAGACGCGTGACCGTCTCGCGCAGCGCCTGGGCAAGGACCGCGTCGCGTTCCACCAGCACGGCGCGTGTCGCGCCCCGGGACACCGCTTCCAGGCCCAGCGCGCCGGTGCCGGCGAAAACATCGATGACCCGCGCACCCGGCAGCACCGGTATCAACCAGTTGAACAGGGTTTCGCGCGCACGGTCGCTGCTGGGACGCAGACCAGGACTGACGGATACCGGCAGGCGCGTGCCGCGCCAGCGGCCGCCGATGATGCGGATCTTGCCGGCCTCGGCCTGATCTTTGCGGGAGTGGGAAGCGGGTTTCATCGGGGGCATCCGGGTGCCGGTGCTAGCATGTGCGCATTCTCCGATATCCCCGAGCAATGGTCAGTTTTTTCCGTCGCAAGAAGCCCGCCTCCGGCTCCGAAACCCCGCCTGAGACCGACGCCACGCGCCGATACAGCCTGGAAGAGCTAGCCGCAACGTTCCCGGAAGCCGCCGCGGAAAGCGTACCCGCCGATCCGGCCGTGGTCGCCGAAACCGCCCTCGAACCGCCAACCATCGCCGCAATTCCGGCTTCGGCGCTCCCTGCCTCCGCGCCTGCCGAAGCCAACCAGCCGCCCCCCGCGCCGGCCGGTAAACCGGGATGGCGCGAACGCCTGCGCGGCAGCGGCTTCGCACGTGGCCTGGGCGGGTTGTTTTCCCGCAATCCCAAGCTGGACGACGACCTGCTGGACGAAATCGAGACGGCGCTGCTTACGGCCGACGTCGGCGTGCCTGCAACTTCAGCCTTGGTCGAAAGTCTGCGCAAACGCATGAAGGCGCGGGAATTCAGCGACGCGCAGGCCCTGCTCAAGGCCCTGCGCGCGGAACTGATCGCGATGCTGGCCCCGGTGGCGCTGCCGTTGCAGATCGATCGCGCCTCCCAACCCTTCGTCGTGCTCACGGTCGGCGTCAACGGCGTGGGCAAGACCACCACCATCGGCAAGCTGGCGCGCCGCTTCAAGGAACAGGGCCATAGCCTGATGTTGGCCGCGGGCGACACCTTCCGCGCCGCTGCGGTGGCGCAGCTGCAGACCTGGGGCGAACGCAACGGCGTGCCGGTGATCGCACAGGGCCAAGACGCCGACGCGGCGTCGGTGGCGTTCGATGCCTTGCAGGCCGCCAAGGCACGCGGCATCGAAGTGCTGATCGCCGATACCGCCGGGCGCCTGCACACGCAACAGGGATTGATGGCCGAATTAGGCAAGATTCGTCGCGTGCTGGGCAAACTCGACCCCACCGCGCCGCACGAAGTGCTGATGGTCATCGACGGCACCACCGGTCAGAACGCGTTGTCGCAGCTGCGTCAGTTCCATGCCGCCGTCGGCGTCACCGGACTGGTGGTGACCAAGCTGGACGGCACCGCCAAGGGCGGCGTGGTGTTCGCGCTGGCGCGCGAGTTCGGCATCCCGATCCGCTATGCCGGCATCGGCGAGCGCTCGGAGGACTTGCGCGTGTTCGATGCCGAAGCCTTCGTCGATGCGTTGTTGCCGGAAGCGCTCGGCACGTGAACATGCCGTCAGGTATTTAGAAGCCGTTCGTGGTGAGCTTGTCGAACCACGCTCTTGGCGGGAATCCTTCAGGTTGCAACTATTTTGACTTTGCCGGGAAAGGCGTGGTTCGACAGGCTCGCCTTGAATGGGATCTTCGATGCTTCGACAGGCTCAGCGCTCACCACGAACGGAGTTCATGAGTTGCAACAGAATGAATGCCACCGGGTGATCGAACGCATGGGCAAGTCTGCGTGACTAGGCGTCGCAAGATCGTGCTATTGGCAATCGCGGCGCTGATATTGATCGCCGCCCTGCTGTTGCGCTGGCTGTCCCGCCCCGACGTTGTCACCGCCGCCATCCTCGACCAGACCGGCAAAGCCCTGGGCCTGGAAATCAGCGCCACCGGCGTCGGCGAATATCGCCTGCGGGGCACGCCTCAATTGATCGTGCGCAACGTCACTGCGCGCGAACCTGGTGCGAAGACACCTTTGCTCACTGCCGAACGTATTTTCATTTCGGTGCCGTGGTCCACGCTGCGCGCACGAGGCAGCGATCTCACCGCTCGCCGGCTGGAGCTGGATGCGCCGATCCTGGACATGGCCGCATTCCAGCGCTGGCAAGCGAAACGCCCGTCCACCGAAACGCGGATTCCCACGCTCTCCCGCGGAATCGGGATCGTACGCGGACAGATTGTGGGCGAGGATTGGAAGATCGAAGCCGTGAACGCCGACTTGCCGTCGTTAACGCCCGGCCAGCCGTTGCACGCGCATCTGCGTGGCCACTATCTGGGCGGCAATCTGCGCGTGCCGGCCGATGTGCACGCAACCCTGACGCTGCCTGGCTTCGGCGCAGGCGTGGGAGTTGTCGGCGAAGTCGCGCTCGAAAGCGCCCAGTGGCGATTGCCTTCGCAGATCAGACTGTCGGCAACGCTACGCGACGAAAAAGGTATCCACCTGGACAACGCCGTGCTCGGCGCCAGATCGCGCTATGTCTCCGGCGAAACTTCGCTCTCGTTCGCATTGGGCCTGGCCGGACCGCTCGTGTTCAGCGACAAAGCCATCACCTTGCAACCGGCCGGCGTGTCGCTGCGTGGCAAGACTGCGATGCCGACATTGGATGCGGTGGGCGGTGTTTCCCTCGACGACAAACTGCGCATCGATCTCGACGGCAACCTGGCGGGCTGGCCAGCCGAATGGCCGGCGCTGCCGCCGCCGCTGGGGCAATCCGGCTCGCCGCTTCCCTTTACTTTGGATTACAGCGGCGCCAGCGATCTGTCGGGGATCGCCGCGCTGCAGCTGCGTCGCGACCAGACGGTATTCGACGGACGCTTCCGCTTGTTCGAAGTAATGGACTGGAGCGAGGCCGGCGTTAAGGGTTCCCCACTTCCTCCCCTCACCGGCACGTTGAAGGCGCCCAGACTGGAGGTCTCGGGCGCGGTGCTGGAAGGCGTCGAACTGCAAATGGAAGATCCCGAAATTCCTGCATCCCAGGCATCGGAATGAGCGCCGCGCCCGACACGTTCGCGCAGCGGCTGCTGGACTGGTTCGACCATTCCGGCCGCCACGACCTTCCCTGGCAGCATCCGCGCACGCCTTACCGCGTTTGGCTGGGGGAAATCATGCTGCAGCAGACGCAGGTGAAGACGGTGATGCCCTACTTCGAGCGTTTCGTCGGCGTGTTTCCCACTCTGCCCGATCTGGCGAAGGCATCGCTGGACGAAGTGCTGGCGCAATGGTCGGGGCTGGGTTACTACGCCCGCGCACGCAATCTGCACCTCGCCGCGCGCCGCTGCGTCGAACTACACGGCGGCGATCTGCCGCGCGACTACGACGCGCTGCTGGCCTTGCCCGGCATCGGCCGAAGCACCGCCGGCGCGATCCTGGCCCAGGCGTGGGGCGATCGCTTCGCGATCCTGGACGGCAACGTGAAGCGTGTACTCACCCGTTTCCACGGCATCGCCGGCTGGCCGAATGCGCCGGCGGTGGAAAAAGAACTGTGGGCATTCGCGCAGGCGCACCTCCCCGGAACACCCCTGTCTCCATCTCGCATGGCCGACTACACCCAGGCGCAGATGGACTTCGGCGCAACCCTGTGCACGCGCCAGAACCCGGCCTGCATGCTCTGCGCGTTGCACAGCGATTGCGTTGCGTTGAACGAGGGGCGCGTCGAGGAACTTCCCACTTCCCGCCCCGGCAAGCCATTGCCGGAACGGGCGGCGCTGGTCCTGCTTGCCGAGAACGCGGCAGGCGAGATCCTCTTGCAGCGACGCCCACCAACCGGCATCTGGGCTTCGTTATGGTCGTTGCCGGAAGCGGAAACCCACGAACAGGCGCGCGCCTGGTTCTCGACGCATCTGCGGGGCGACTACGACCACGCCGAAGCGCTGGCGGAAATCCCCCACACCTTCACCCACTACCGCCTGCGCATGCATCCGCTGCGCTGGCAGGCGCTCGCCGCGCGCGATGCGGTGCGCGACAATGACGATCTGCGCTGGGTGGCGCGTACCGACCTCGTTTCGTTGGGGTTGCCCGCGCCCATCCGCAAGCTGCTCGGCGGCTTACTCGAAAAATAAGGGACGGCCATGCCAAGAACCATTTTCTGCGAATACGAAAAGCGTGAGACAGAGGGTCTGGATTTCGTTCCTTATCCCGGCGAACTGGGACAGCGCATTTACGCGCATATCGGCAAGTCCGCCTGGGCGACGTGGCTGGCGCACCAGACCATGCTGATCAACGAGAACCGCCTATCGCCGCGCGACCCCAAGCATCGCGCGTTCCTGGAGGCGGAACTGGAGAAATTCCTGTTCTCGGGGGATGCGGAAAAGCCGGCAGGCTACGTGCCTGAGGCATAAACCCTTCTCCCGTCGGGAGAAGGTGCCCGAAGAGCCTGCCCCGTACTTGATACGGGGGCGGATGAGGGTACGGCGGAGTCTATGTCGTACAAACATGCGGACTTCGCCGCACCCTCACCCCAACCCCTCTCCCGTTGGGAGAGGGGCTTTGATCAACTGCTCGCCGCCTCCCGTTCCACCATTTGCGCTTCGCGCAATTCCTTCTGCGCCTGCTTGAGTGCTTTCACATCCAGCGGACGGATGGTCTCGATCCGGCAGGGAAGGCGGATGCTGCTGGCGCCGCCGCCGTGCACGTACACGTTGTCGAAGCGCGCCGAAACCCTGCCCGCCATGTTGCTCATGCTGATCGCGGGGGCGAAGTCCAGGTCGGTGCAGGGGCCGTAGAGTTCCAACAGATAGGCCTGATTCGGCTTGGTCCAGACCGTCAACGCGCTGTCGCCCAATGGGCTCCAGCCGCTGATATGGCCGAAATATTGGAAGTCCTTGACCGGTGCGCCGGCATGGGACTTGTACAGGGTCAAGGTTTCGGCATTGGTCATCCGGGTCGTGCTGCAGGCCCCGAGCGACAGCGTCAGCGCCAGCAATAAGAACGTGCGTTTCATGCTTTGCTCCAAGTTGCGGAGGGATTCGCCGCAATGATGCGCGCTTGAAGTTGAAGCAAAACCCACCCTCCCGCCGCATGTTCAGCGCACGGGCGGCTTGCCGCGCAGCCCCTGCCCCGCGTATCATGCCGCCCTTCACTTCGGCTTGGCCGCGGGTGCAGTGGCCGGGTAGCTCAGTCGGTAGAGCAAGGGATTGAAAATCCCTGTGTCGGGGGTTCGATTCCCTCCCCGGCCACCATTTTGGTGGCATCCAATGTATTGAAATAAAAGGGTTTCCCGTGCTGGAAGCCCTTTTTTGTTTTTGCCGTGGGAGCCCGTGTCCGGCCGGGCGTCGCCCCATTGGATTTCAGGGCAAGCGCGAGCGCGAACTCGACTGCAGGATCGAGAAACGAGCGCTTCCTACTCCTGTGGAAGACGTCACAGTGCGGTCGGTGCTCGACCGCAGCATGATCAAGGTTGGCCGCTGGCGGTCACCGTGCAGATCAAGGTCAATTGCAGCGAACCACCGGCGGGTAGGAGCGGAATAGTCAAACCCGTGTTCTGCAAATCCGACACTGTGGGCGACGCCGGACAGATTGCGCCGCCGGTGGCGCTGCCGCAAGTCAGCGGCACCGGCTCTTGCGGAGGCGGACCGGCACTGCAGTCCACGCCGGCAATCGCCGGATCCCTAATCACGGCGCCATCGCCGGGACCCGGACCATCGTTGCTGACGGTGAGCGTGTACGTCACCTTGCCGCCGCTCCGCACCGTAGCCGCCGCAACGGACTTGTCGATGCGAAGATCCACCGTTGGCGTGTTGGTGAACGTGCATTCGAAGCTCTCGGCGCTGCTGTCGATCGCGCCGCCCGGGATGGTGTACGCACTGCCCGCGCGGCCGCCTATCGCGACGCCGCCTGAAGTGCAGGTGGCGTCGGTGAGGTTCCACCCCGTCGGCAAGGACGATTCGGTGATAACCACGTCACTGCCGAAGGTGACGACGCTGAAAGGTTCGGTGGTGCCGGCAGTGGCAGTGTTTCCGTCGACCTGGTTCGGAACATCGGCAGTCGCGGTGCTGACCGTGCCGGTGGCCTGGCTGGTATTGATCAGACCGAAGCCGAACGGACCACCCGTGACGAATCGCGACGTCTTGTTTAGGGCAATCGTAGCCGGCGCGCACACCGCCGCAGGCGGCAGCACTTGCGCCAGAAACGCTTGCGCGCCGGGGCCGGACTTGACGTGCACGACGATCTCGTTGAGTCCGCTCAGCCAAGGTCCATTCAGAACGCCCGCGGCCTGGCCGCCGGCCACGAAACCGGCGTAGAAGTAAGGATCGGCGGCGCCGTAATTCGAATGCACGCCTTGCGCATTGCCGTTCACCCACACTTCGAACACCGAATTGTCGGCGTAGAACTGCATGTCCAGCGCCATGATCGCCGGATTTACGCCGGGTGCGATGTTGAACTGAAAGCGGTAGAAGACGTCGTAGTTGCCCGGGCCGGGATGGAGCGCATTGGCTGCATTCGAGATCCAGTTCGCGTTGCCGTAAGGCGAGACGACGTAAGAAGCCGGCGGCGCGGTGGCGACCTGTGCAGCCGCGTAGGTCAGTCCCGCCGGCGGCGCGCCGGTGACTGGCGTGGTGGTCAGCGCGACCTGCCAGTAGTTGTCCGCGCCCGAAGTCTTCCTGCCACCGGCCCCGTCGTAAGCGGTGTTGAACATCGCGCCGCCGCTGATGCAGCTGATGGTGGCGACATTGCCCGGGGGCAGCGGGAACTGGGTATCGGTATCGCTGGCCGTATTGTTGGCGGTATTGGCATCGGGCGAGCCGCTCGGCGCCGTCACTGTCGCGGCATTGGTCAGGTTGCCGGAGAACGTCGAGGGCACGAACAGCGTCAGACTGTAGGTCACCGAACTGTTCGCCGGCAAGTTGGCGGTGGTATTGATCGCGCCGGTGCCATTGGGCACGCCGCAGGTGCCGCCACCGGTAGCACTGCCGCAAGTCCAATTGGCGGTGGTGATGCCGGTGGGCAACGGGTCGGTCACCTGCGCGTTCTGCACGCCGAAAGGGCCATTGTTGCTGACCACGATGGTGTAGCTGACGTTGTTGCCGGGCGTATAGATGTTGCTGCCGTCGGTCTTGGTGATCGCCAGATCGACCGCGAACTCCACCGGCGTGGTAACGCACTTGGCGCCGTCGCCGGCGCCCGCCGGCGCATCGGAGATCAAGGTGGCCTGACCGGTCGTGGTGTCGAACTTGTAGAACCCGCCGCTATTGCGACGGCCGAAAACACCATTGCTGGCCCCCATCATCGAACCAAAAGCGTCGGTAGCCCCTATGAATCCCGAAGGCCCGATCGCGGTTACTGCTCCGGTCGTCGGATTGATGGCGTTGAGCAGGCCGGTTACGTTGTCCTGGGCGTAAAGCCGACCGTTGTACCAGGCGAGATCCGCCGACGCGATGGCTTGGTTGAGCGTGATCAGGGTGGAGGTCCGGGTGCTGAGATCGACCCGCCACAGCTGATTGATGGTGGCGTTGTCCTTGATGTAATAGAAGCCGTCCGCGCCCACCTCGCCCGAAGCTATTCCTGTTCCGCTGGCATTGATCCCGCCGCCCGCAATGGCGCCGGTGTCCTCTACAACACCGTTGCTGGCGATGCGCAGCAGGCGGTAGCTACTGGTGGCGGTGTCCCATATCGTCGCGAAAATGTAATTGCTTGCGGGGTCGTAACCCATCGCGTTGTAGGCAGGAGAATATGGCGAACCTATCGCAGGATAGGTAAGCGGGTTGGTACTGGTGTTGATGCTATGGAGCTGAGTCGGACCGCCCACGCCAAGATACATGGTGGAAGTGCAGGTGCCGAAGCTGGGCTGGGTCCTGTTGACGTAGGCGCATTCGAACGCCTCTCCCGCCACCACCGCAGCCGCTGGAATGGTGATCTGCCGACCGCTCAGCGTTCCGACGGTGGCGCCGGCGGAGTTGGTGCAGCTGGCCGATCCGAACGACCAAAGAGTCGGCAACGTGGATTCGTTGATAGTGATGGCCACGCCGAGGGCTGAAGCGGTGAAGTCGGTGACGGTCAAGTTGGCGTCGCCGTCCACCACGGTAGGCGTTCCGGCCGCGGCGGTCGTGACCGTGGCCGCGGTGCGCACCGTGTTGGTGAGCGTGAAGTCGAATGCGCCGCCCGCACCATTTTGAGTGGTCTTGGTCAGCGTCACCGTCGGCATCGGCGCCAGCATCACATCGTCGATGCCGAAGTCGTTGCCGGCGGAGAGCGTGTTGCCGTTGTTGATGCGCAGGTTGACCGAGGTGGTGGCAGCGTTCGTGGTGAAGACCATCTGACGCCGGATCCAAGTGTTGTTGGTCCCTGGATAGCCAGGAGTAATGGTGCCGACCACAGTGATCCCACCGCCAGCATTGGGGGTGACTACTTGGCTCAGGATCGGATCGCTGACCTGATTGACCACCATGGTCCAGTACGAGAACACATAGCTCTTGTTCGGCTCCACGGTAATCGCGGAGACGGTGCGCCAAGCCGCCTGGCCCGCGGTGTAGGCGCAGGTTGCGGTGTTGTGGTACAGGTAACGCGACGACGCGGCGCCGTCGGAGGCTGAGTCGCCCCCGGTGGCGACGATCTGTCCGTTCAAGCAGGCACCGCTGAGCCAGTTGCCGTCGGCGGTGCTCTGCGCGGTCGGCAGAGTGGCATTGACCCCCGCACCGAAGGTTTCGCGGAATGCGATCTGCGCCTGCGCGCTGCCGCTCCATAGCGCCATGACAAGGACTACGGCGCACGAGGCTGCGGCTACGAGTTTCGTTTTCATATCGCTGATCATTTCCTTGTCCCAAACACGCATCAGTACGAGCCCACGATATTCAGGAACCAGCCCTTGTGGTCGTAATCGAAGTCGGTGAGGTCATCGCTGAAATCGGTGAAGTTATAGCCCACGCCTACGCGGAAATTCTTGTTGATATCGCGGTCCAGACCGACCAGATAACCGCTGCGCGTGCCACCGTCTTTCACATCCAGCCAACGGTATTCGGCCAGCGCATGCCACTGCGTGCGCAGTTCGTAACGGATCTGGCCCGAAGCGAAGGTGCTACCGGAATCGAACCAGGGACCGATGCCGCGGCCGAAACGAACCTCACCCTCGCGCCGCGCCAGCTTGCCGGCGAATTCCCAATGCTGGTCCAGCTTGTATACGCCTTCCAGCGACAGGATCTGCGACTTCTGGTCGTAGGTGGTGCCGTTGACCTGTCCCAGCGTGGACAGATCGTAAAGATAGGTATAGCGGCCGAACATGCCCCAGCGCGTGCTGTTCCACGGACGCCAGGCGAAGCCGAAATTGCCTTCGATGAACTTGGCGCCGGCGGTCGGGTCGATCTCGTCGTCGGTGTCGGAATAATTGAAGCGCGCCGCAATGCGCCAGCTCTCGTTGATCTTGTGCAGCAGACGGTTGGTGCTGACCCACTGCTGGCGGCGTTCGAAACCGCTGTCGCGACGCCACTCCAACTTGCTCTGCCAGTCGGTGTCCGGCGAAGTGCGGCCGCCGCTGAGACTGATTGCGCGGCGATCGACTTCGCCGCCTTCGCTGTTGATCAACTCGCCATCGGACAGCGTGAAGCCCAGGTTCCAACCTTGCGACGGATAGAAGTCCATGCCGAAGGTATGCGCCAGACCGGATTCCTGCCGGGTCTTGAGGAACTGGCTTTCGTTGAACAGGTTGACCTGGTTGGACAGCCGCCAGCGCTGGCCCAGAGTCCAACCGTTCTGACGGCTGGGGTTGAATAACGAATCGTATTGGGTGCTGTCGGTCGAATAGGTGTAACTGCCGTACACCGAATGCTCGGGGTTGAGTCGGTATTCGGCGTTGACCTGCGCGGCATCGCCGCGGTCGCCATGGGTGACCTCCGCGCCGACCGTCGACAGGTCACCGAATAGGTACTTGCCGCCTACGGTGTACGCGTCGTTGTCGGCATAGCTGCCGCCATCATCGTCCACGGTGAACTGGGCGGTACCGTACAGGTCCAGCGAGGTACCGATCTTTTGCGAATAGCGCAACGCCGCCAGCGTGCCTGACGCATCGCCCGCCAGCCGCTTTTCTTCGATGCGGCGCAACTCGGCGGTAAGGGTGGCCGAATCGGTGGCGCGCCATTCGCCGGTGATCTGCGTCTGATCCAGCGACTCGCCACCGCGCTCGGCTTGGCTGTAGCGGGCATACAGGCCCAGACTGGTGGTGAATTGGCCGAGCAGTTCAACGCCCTGCTCTTCCACGTCCAGGCCATTATCGAAACGGCTGACCGAATAACCCGCGCCGACTCTGCGCCACCAGGCGCCGGCCGACCAGTCTTGTTCGGTCCAGCCGAGCTCGCGGAAGTTGACCCGCGCCTCGACCGCTTTCGCCTCGCCTTCGCGCGGTCCGACCGGGTTGAGCTGGGTGAAGGTGAAGCCGCCGTTGTCGGAGAAGAACACCGGCGCGCTGAACGATTCGGTCTGGCTGTACTCGGCCTTCAAGTACGTGCCGCGGCCGGCTTGCAAGGTGATGTCGCCCGCGGCCAGGGTGTAGTCCTCACCTGCGCGGTTCTCGTCGATGTAGGTCGCGCCTACGCCGAGATGATCGCCGAACCAATGCTTGCCGCGAACGCCGGCGGTGACCTCGTCGGCGTCGAAGTCCGACGGCACCCACTCGTAGTCCGCGATCAGACGCTGCTCGTAACCGTCCAGTGGCGTGTCGCGCGAGATGCTGCGCAGGTTTTCGCGGGTCAGCATGGCCAACGGCCGCGTCAGTAGGACACGGCCCTGCAATTCGTCGATCTCGTAGTCGGCGCCGCGCTGCAGCGTCACCCTGTTCTCGATGCGGCCGGTAGCGGCATCGCGGATCTCCAGCACCACGACATCCGAGCCAGGCAGCAGATCGGTGTGCTTGAGGTAATACAGGCTGCCGCCGGTGCCGATGAATTCGCTGTGGCCGGGCGCGGTCTGTGCCTCGGAACCGAATGCGCGTACTTCGGTGCCCGGATCGCCCCAGGCGTTGCCGCGGCGCGAGCGCCAATTGAATGCGGCGCCGTACAACGAACGCACGTACTGGCCGTATTCGGTGCCGGTGATACCGGTATTGAAATTGCCCCACAACGCCTGATTCTTGTCCCAATCGGCGCGCACATAGAAGCGGCCCATGGTGTCGACGTCGCGATAGGTCGTCGAATCGTCGCCGTAGACCGGGTAATACAGGTCCGGATCCAGGCGACGGAAGATATCCTGCGGCTCGGCCTGGCCGAAACCGTCGAACAGATGTTCCAGGTCGCGTTCGGTGGTGTCGGCCTGGGCGGTGATCAGGTATTTGCCCTTGATCTTGGCCTTGCCGTAGAACGCCAAGCGGCCGTCGCTGATCACGTCGTCGGCGTAGCGGCTGTCGCCGGTGAATGCATCCACCGAACCGCCGATCTTGTTCTGCCACACCGTCACGTCGGCCAGACCGACGCCGAAAAAGTAGCGGCCGGTGACGTCCACGCTCAATGTGTGGTGGATGCCCTGCGGATCGTTCGCGGGCTCGCCGCCCAGGCCGTCGCTACCGCCGCTCAATGCGATCTCGAAATCATGCCGGCCCACCGGCATCAGATATTCGGCGACGAACTTACGCTCCAGGTCGACCGGATAGCTGTCGCCGTTAATCGACAACGTGTAGCCGGGCGGCAGATTGCGGCCCTGAACGCGGATGCGCGACCCGTAGATCGGGATGTTCTGCTGACGCAGACCGTTGCCGGAGAAGGCGTCGTCGATCAGTTCCTGACTCTGCGCCTGATCCACGGTCAGCGCGGTGCCGAGCGTCTTCTCGACGCTGTCGCGCACTTGCCGTCCGCCGCGGTCGGCCTCTTCCGGTGTCACCAGCTGCAGCTTGCGCGGCTGGGTCTCGTCGAAATGGCCTTCCTTGTCGTAGGCACGCAGCACGTAGACCAGTTCGTCGCCGGCGCGGAAGCGGTACTTGGACAACATCGCGCCGTCCCAGTCCGCATTGGCGACGGCCGCCACATCGACCGGCACCGTTGCCAGCGGTTCGACCAGGTCGTTATCGACGGCGCGATAGACCTTCAACTCATATCGTTCGATGAAGGACGAGTAATTGCTGCGGACGTAGAACTGCACAGGCTTGACGATAGAGCGACCATCGAACGCCGCGAAGCCGGGCGCGGAAATCGACAGCTCCGGCTGGCTCAGCGCTGGATCCTCGGTGGCCCAGATCACGCCGCCGTTGTCGAGTTGCAGATTGAACTGGCCCGCCACGGTCGCCCTGCCCGGCGCGGCCATGTCGACATCGACACGGCGGTCCGGCTGCAGCACCGCTGACGATGCGGCATCTCCCGCTACCACCGGATTGCGTTCGCCCAGCGTGCGTAGCCGGAACAGCAGGCCCTCTTCGGAACTGCACTCGTCGCCGGTGCAGTCCGTCGGGGCCTGCGCTTCTTGCGCAAGGACCAGCGGCGGCATGCTCGCGAGCAGGCCGATCAAGGTGTAATCGAGTAGCTTCATTTTGATGGTCATGGTCCGCCCCCTCACTTGCTGCTGCCGGCAGGGGCCGGGCCGTTGCTGGATTCCAATTCCACGCGCTCCACGCGCACCTGACTGCGCACCTCCGGGCTCAATCGTTGGGCGATCGCCTCGTATACCGCTTTGGCCCGCCGCATCCCCAACGCCAGGTTGTAGCTGTCCGCACCACGCACATCGGCATGACCCACGACCGACACCGTGCCGCCGCGTGCCGTTTCCAGATAGGCGGCGATGCGATCGAGCAAGGGTGCGAACTCCGGCCGGATCGTCTCGCGATCGGTATCGAACAACACCATGCCCAGTCGTGGCCCGCCCTGGCCCACGCCCGCGATTAGGCTCTTCGCATCGTTGACCGTCGTGCGCACGCTCACGCTCAGCGCGTTCGCCGTCTCCGAAGGCAGCTTGGCCAATAGCGCGGTCCTCACTGCAGTTGCGCGATCGAAAGCCAGACTCTCGCTTTCGCCGTCGGCGCTGACCACCACCTCACCACCTTGGTATTGGGCGAGCTTGGCGGCGATCTGCTCGATCGTCGGCAGATAACGTTCACGTATCTGCGCGCTGCCGGCGGCGAAGATCACTTCGCCCAACTCCAGTTCGACCTTGCGTTCACCGCCCTGGATCAGCGCGACCGGCAACTTGGCGCCGAAGTCGAACCGCACCGGCAAGCCCGGTGTGATGCGGCGGACCAGCGGATTGTCGGTGGTGATCTGCGTGCCTGGCGGCAGCGTCGACGGATCGGCCTTGAGGATGAAGTTGCGCCCGCGTTCCCACGCGCCGCCTGGGATGCCGGCCAGGTGATAGCGGCCGAACTGATCGGTCTCGACCAACAGGCCGTCGACCGAGGCGATGCGTACGCCCGGTATGCCGCGTTCGTCGATGCCGGCGTTGCGGATGACGTAATCCACCACGTAGCCGCCCTCGCCCTGAGCGATGTGGCGTTCGACTTGCGGCGTAGCGGCGTTGAGGCCTTTGGCCGCTTCGCCTTCGGTGGCGAGCGTGGTCGCACCCGTGGCGTCCATGCGCAAGGTCACGCCTTGTTTGCTGCTGAGCACGAAATCGCCGGTGAAATCGGGGCGGCTCAGGCGCTGACGCAGCACGATCTGCCGGCGCTGCGCCGGATCGGCGAGCGACTGACGCGCGCCGATGTCGCCCAATGCGATGCCGTGCAGCAGCGGCGCGCTGGCGTCGGCTACTGGTTGCGGCCCGTCGCCGCAGTCGATCGTGGTCGAGCCCGGCACGTAAGCAGAGCCGTCGAAGCCGCCCTGGATGCGCACGCCGGTCAGCGCGGCGTTGTCCTGCCAGCCGTCGCCGTCGCGGTCGTCGAATACCGTACCCAGGATCAGGCTGTCGTCGGTCAGCGGATCGGCCGCCAGCGTCAGCTCCGCGGTGGCCACGTTCGAGATCGACGTGCCTCCGTTGGAATAGGTCTGCGCCTGGTTGATCAGCACGCCCGGCCGCACGCCGGCGCCGATCCGCATCAGATAGACCAGGGTCGCCGATTGGCCGGCATCGATATCCAGGCCTTCGAACCGGATCGGGTTGTAGCCGCTGGCCGTGGCGGCGTTGTCGCCATCGGTGACCGATAGCGAACCGTCGACATAGGTGAACCCGGCCGGCGGCGTATCGACAAGATCGGCATCGTGAACATTGGTCGAACCGACGTTCTCGACCGTCACCGTGTAACGGACCAGATCGCCGATCCGCGCCTCGCGCACGCTGCTGGTCTTGACCACGCGCAGTTGCGAGGCGTCGGCGACCTGGTGTTCGATGCTGCAGGTGGAGCAGGACGGGGGGTTTTGCTGGCCGCCGCCGCCATTGGCGAGCACGACGTTGTTCACCGTAGCGCCGGTGTTGGCGTTGATCGTCGCGGGATAGGTGAAGGTATAGGTCCCTGGCGTGGAGCCGCTCGGCAATACGCAACGCAGCCCAACGCCGTTGAGGGTGCAGCCTGCCGGCAATGCGCCCAGGGTCAAGCCGGCGCTCGGCGTATCGTCGAGGATCAAGTCCGATGTGGTCGCGGCCTGGGCCACGTTCGCTGTCAGCGTGTATTGGATCGTATCGCCCACATGCAGGATCGCGCCGCCACCGGGATCGGCCGACTTGGTCACGTCGATAATGGGTTCGGCGACGCGATGTTCGGTGCTGCAGCTCTGGCAATCGGGTTCGCCGCCGCCGCCAGACGCGACGACACGGTTGCCAATGGTGCCGGTCGCGCCTGCGTCCACTCGTACCTGATAGACGAAGGCGTAGCTGCCGGGCGTGTTGCCCGCCGCGAGACTGCATTCAAGTCCGCTGGCGACGGCATTGCAGGCACCGCCGGCCGGGAGTTGGATCGAAGCGGGCAGAAGCGTCTGCCCCGCACTCAAGGTGTCGGTCAGCGACACCGCTGCGATGGTCGCGGAATTAGCCACCGTTACCGTCACTGTATAGGTGACGATGTCGTTCGCCTCTACTGTCTCGCCGCTGACCGGATCGGCGGTCTTGTTCACCGTCACCCGCGGCACGATGGGATTGGTGGTGGTGCAGGAGGCGCAGTTGCCGGTGCTCGTGGTCACGCTGTTGCTGACCGAGGTGGTCGCAGCGGCGTCGATCGTCGCGGTATAGATGAAAGTGTGCGTACCGATAGCCGCTCCCGTTGCGAGCGTGCAGGTAATCACTTGCCCGGCCGTCGTGCAGCCCGCCGGCACGGTGCCGACGACGAGGCCGGCGCCCAGCGTGTCGGTCAATACTTCTGGAGCGACCGTGGCGGCATTGGCGACGTTGACCGTCAGCGTATAGGTCAGTGTGGCGCCAACCGACACAGCGGTACCGCTGGCCGGATTCACGGACTTGCTCACCGTCAGCGTAGGCGTGACCGGATTGGTGGTTGAGCATGTGGTGCAGGTGCCGGTACTGGGCACCACGTTGTTGTCGACCGAGGTGGTCGCAGTGGCGTCGACCGTCGCCGTGTAGATGAAGGTGTAAGTGCCGATGGCAGTACTTGCCGGCAGGCTGCAGGTGATTACCTGCCCGGTCGCCGTGCAGCCGGCAGGCAAAGTGCCGACATTGAGGCCCGCTCCAAGCGTATCGGTCAGCACTTCTGCCACCGTCGTGGCCGCGTTGGCTACATTCATGGTGAGCGTGTAGGTCAGCGTGTCGCCGACCGAGACCGCCGTGCCGCTGCCGGGGTTCACCGACTTGTTGACCGTGATCGTCGGTGTGAGCGGATTGGTGGTCGTACAGGAGACGCAGTTGCCGGTATTCGTGGTCACGCTGTTGCTGACCGAGGTGGTCGCCGTGGCATCGATCGTCGCCGTATAGGCGAAGGTGTAGGTGCCGATGGGAGTACTTGCAGGCAGGCTGCAGGTGATTACCTGTCCGGTCGCCGTACAGCCGGCGGGCAAAGTGCCGACATTGAGGCCTGTTCCAAGCGTATCGGTCAGCACTTCTGCCACCGTCGTGGCCGCATTAGCGACATTGACCGTCAGCGTGTATCTCAGCGTGTCGCCGACCGATACGGCGGTGCCACTGCCCGGGTTCACGGACTTATTGACCGTCACTCGGGGCAAAATCGGGTTGGTCGTGGTGCAGGAGACGCAACTGCCGGTACTCGTGATCACGTTGTTGCTGACCGAGGTGGTCGCAGCCGCATCGACCGTCGTCGTGTAGACAAAGGTGTGTTGGCCGATGGCCGCACCTGCGTTCAGCGTGCAGGTGATCGTTTGGGCCGAAGGCGTGCAGCCGGCAGGCAAGGTGCCGAGCGTGAGACCCGTTCCAAGCGTGTCGGTCAGCACTTCTGCCACCGCCGTGACCGCGTTGGCCACATCCACGGTGAGCGTATAGGTCAGTGTGTCGCCCACTGAGACTGCCGTGCCGCTGCCCGGATTCACGGACTTGTTGACCGTGATTCTGGGTAGAACGGGGTTGGTCGTGGTGCAGGAGACGCAACTGCCGGTGTTCGTGGTCACGCTGTTGCTGACCGAGGTGGTCGCTGTCGCATCGACCGTCGCCGTATAGACGAAGGTGTGTTGGCCGATAGCCGCACCTGTATTCAAGGTGCAGATGATGGTTTGAGCCGAAGGCGTGCAGCCGGCGGGTACGGTGCCGATGGTGAGGCCAGTACCGAGCACGTCGGTCAGCTCCACGTTGGCAGTAGTCGCAGCGTTGGCGACGTCCACAGTGAGCGTATAAGTCAGTGTGTCGCCCACCGACACTGCCGTGCCGCTGCCCGGGTTCACGGACTTGTTGACCGTGATTCTGGGTAGAACGGGGTTGGTCGTGGTGCAGGAGACGCAACTGCCGGTATTCGTGGTCACGCTGTTGCTGACCGAAGTGGTCGCCGCCGCGTCGACTGTCGCCGTATAGACGAAGGTGTGCGTGCCAATGGCCGCGCCTGCGTTCAAGGTGCAGGTAATCGTTTGGGCTGTAGGCGTGCAGCCGGCAGGCAAGGTGCCGACTGTGAGACCCGTTCCAAGCGTGTCGGTCAGCACTTCTGCCGCCGTCGTGGTCGCATTGGCCACATCCACGGTGAGCGTGTAGGTCAGCGTGTCGCCCACCGATACGGCGGTGCCGCTGCCCGGGTTCACGGACTTGTTGACCGTGATCGACGGATCGACCGGATTGGTCGTGGCGCAGGAGACGCAGTTGCCGGTGTTCGTGCTAACGCTGTTGCTGACCGAGGTCGTCGCGTTCGCACCGACCGTGGCGGCGTAGACGAAGGTGTAGCTGCCGATCGGACTGGGATCCAGCGTACAGATGATCGTCTGACCCGAAGGCGTGCAGCCGGTGGGCAAGCTGCCGGCGATCACAGTCAGGCCAGTGCCCAGCACGTCGGTCAGCGTCACGTTGGCGGTGGTGGCCGCGTTGGCGACGTCAACGGTCAACGTATAGGTCAGCGTGTCGCCGACCGACACTGCCGTGCCGCTGCCCGGGTTCACGGACTTGTTGACCGTCACTCTGGGCAGAATCGGATTGGTCGTGGTGCAGGTTCCGCAAACGCCGCTGCTGGGCGATACGTTGTTGCTGACCGAGGTAGTCGCGTTCGCACTCACCGTGGCGGCGTAGACGAACGTATAGATGCCGATCGGGCTGGGATTCAGCGTGCAGGTGATCGTTTGGACCGAAAGCGTGCAGCCCACGGGCAAGCTGCCGGCGACGACCGTCAGGCCAGTTCCGAGCACGTCGGTCAGCACCTCGGCCGCGGTCGTGGCTGCATTGGCCACGTTCACCGTCAGCGTGTAGGTCAACGTGTCGCCGACCGACACCGCCGTGCCGCTGCCCGGATTCACGGACTTGTTGACCGTGATCGACGGATCGACCGGATTGTTCGTAGTGCAGGAGACGCAGTTGCCGGTATTCGTGGTCACGCTGTTGCTGACCGACGCGGTCGCGTTCGTACCGACCGTGGCGGCGTAGACGAACGTGTAGGTGCCGATCGGGCTGGGAACCAGCGCACAGGTGATTGTTTGGCCCGAAGGCGTGCAGCTGGCTGGCAGGCTACCTGCGACTACGGTCAGACCGGTGCCCAGCACGTCGGCCAACTCCACGTTGGCTGTCGTGGGGGCGTTGGCGATGTTTACCGTCAGTGTGTAGGTCAGCGTGTCGCCGACCGATACTGCCGTGCCGCTGCCGGGGTTCACGGACTTGCTGACCGTGACCGTTGGCGTGACCGGATTGGTCGTGGTGCAGGAGACGCAGTTGCCGGTATTCGTGGTCACACTGTTGCTGACCGAGGTGGTCGCCGCCGCGTCGACTGTCGCCGTGTAGACAAAGGTGTGCGTGCCGATGGCCGCTCCCGCGCCCAGGGTGCAGGTGACCCTCTGCCCGGCCGATGGGCAGTTTGCAGGCAAGCTGCCGGCGTTGACTGTCAGGCCGGCGCCCAGCGTGTCTTCCAACACCTCATCGACCGCCGTGACCGCGTTGGCCACATCCACGGTGAGCGTATAGGTCAGTGTGTCGCCCACTGAGACCGCCGTACCGCTGCCCGGGTTAACGGACTTGTTGACCGTGATTCTGGGTAGAACGGGGTTGGTCGTGGTGCAGGAGACGCAGTTGCCGGTGTTCGTGGTCACGCTGTTGCTGACCGAGGTGGTCGCTGTCGCATCGACCGTCGCCGTATAGACGAAGGTGTGTTGGCCGATGGCCGCGCCTGCATTCAAGGTGCAGATGATGGTTTGAGCCGAAGGCGTGCAGCCGGCAGGTACGGTGCCGATGGTGAGGCCGGCGCCCAACACGTCGGTCAGCTCCACGTTGGCGGTGGTGGCCGCGTTGGCGACGTCCACGGTCAGCGTATAGGTCAGCGTGTCGCCGACCGACACTGCCGTGCCGCTGCCCGGGTTCACGGACTTGTTGACCGTGATTCTGGGTAGAACGGGGTTGGTCGTGGTGCAGGAGACGCAACTGCCGGTATTCGTGGTCACGCTGTTGCTGACCGAAGTGGTCGCCGCCGCGTCGACTGTCGCCGTATAGACGAAGGTGTGCGTGCCAATGGCCGCGCCTGCGTTCAAGGTGCAGGTAATCGTTTGGGCTGTAGGCGTGCAGCCG